>NZ_QAAD01000061.1 GCF_003046625.1 Mangrovibacterium marinum | reverse complement strand
AGAAACGGGGCGTCTCGGGCGACCAGCTCAAGGCACTGTGGGCTTTGGGCAGGTGCCGTACCCCCGAGCTGGGAGGTTCGGTCATAGCCTGCCACGATTGCGGCTCGGTACATTACGTGTTGCACAGTTGCCGCAACCGCCATTGCCCGCGTTGCCAGGGCATCGACAAAGAGTTGTGGATTGAAGCCCGCAAACAGGAACTGTTGCCGGTAAAATATTTCCATGTGGTGTTTACCGTTCCGCACGAGTTGCTGGAGCTGTTCCGTTTCAATCGTGAGCTGATGTACAACCTGCTGTTCGAGAAATCGTGGGAAACCCTCAGCCTGTTTGCCAGAGACCCCAAGCTGCTGGGTGCACAAGCCGGGGCCATCGCCATTCTGCATACCTGGGACCAGCGATTAAACTTCCACCCGCATCTGCACCTGATTGTTCCGGCCGGGGGGATTGATGAAAACGGCCACTGGAAAAGCAGCAAGCAGGATGGTGACTTTTTGTTCGACGTCAAGCAGATGTCTGCCGTGTTCAGCGCCCGTTTCGTTCGGAAGCTGCGCCGGCTCAAGCGACAGGGGAAAGTTCAGAAGTATGTGCCGCGCGATTTGATTAAAAAGCCCTGGGTAGTCTATGCCAAGCAGGCTTTTGGCTCGCCCGAAAGTGTGGTCGAATACCTGGGGCGGTACACCCACCGGGTGGCCATCTCCAATGCCCGGATACTGGAGGTGACCGACAGCCAGGTAACGTTTAGCTGGTGCGACCGGGAAAACGGCTACCAAAAGAAAACCGAGACCCTAAGCGGGGTAGCGTTTCTGACGCGTTTTCTCGACCACATTGTGCCGCCCCGTTTTCGGCGGATCCGCCACCTGGGGTTTTTAAGTTCGCGCAATAAAAAGCAAAGCCTTGAAGCGATCCGCAAAAGCCTTGGCGACGAACAGCCACGGGTGGCGCCGCTCTCCAGGGCACAGATCCTGGAGCTGCGCTTTGGAGAGCGCTCGGTGCTGAAGTGTAAGGATTGTGGCGGCGAACTACTGCTGCTGGAAACTTATCCCGGAAAGCG
>NZ_QAAD01000060.1 GCF_003046625.1 Mangrovibacterium marinum | reverse complement strand
AAAAGTTGTGGAGCTTCATTTTTTAGGCATAAATTTTAGAGATTCGATACAGGAAGAAAGCGGTATCATTTACCCCTCTCAAACACGCCCTGAAAGATTTGAGTTTGGCATTGAAAGATTCTGCTGAAGCATTGGTGCTTCTGTTTTCGAAGAAGTTCAGGATTTCGGTGTAATGGGTATAGATTGTTGCAGAGATGGTGTTGAAGGATTTGAACCCTGATTCTGTTACTTGGTCATACCAGTGTGCCAGTTTGGTTAGAGCTACACCTTTTTCTTGTGTTTTTGAAAAGATTAGCCGCAATCTGTGTGTTAGGTCATAAGCTTCTTTGATGTCTGGATATTGAGCAAACAAGATTGTTGCGCGCTGCTTCTGCTCGCTGGTCCACTTTTCCGCTGATTTAAATAGGAGGTACCTGCTTCGAGCCAATAATTGCTTTTTAGTATCGCCATTGGCAAAACGAAACGGGCAGTATGTTTTCTTTTCCCAGCGGGCATTATCTAAAGCATTGGTTTCTTCATTGATTGCATCCCAGCGATGGGCAATACGCATCTCCTGGAGGGCATCATAGGCCAGTTTTTGAACATGGAACCGATCGATGACTTTTACTGCCCGCGTAAAGCATTTGCTGACAATCTGGTTCATACTCGCAGCCATATCCAAGGTAATTTCTTCAACTTTTCGTCGTAATCGATGAGGTATTTTCATTAAAATCCGGGTAACATCTTCTGCTTTTGTTCCTTTAATCATGGCCACCAGTGCGCCTTTACGACCTTTGGCTGCCTTATTGGTAATGATTGTGTAAAGTTCGCCCTGCGAAAGTGCTGTCTCGTCGATGCTCAAATGTGGTCCTATATTGTCGGGGAAAAGAAGCCAATCCGGTGCATGATCTTTTTGGTCCCAATGGTTGTAGTCGCTTAAATGGTCTTTGTATTGGGTTGAGAACTGGTTGCCGTTGATGGCATAAAACTTTTCCAGACTATTACTGCTGATCGGGAATGAATCCAAGTATTCCTTTTAAAAAAGTCGCAAAACCGGAGGTCATGCGAGTTCCCTGAGCAACCGTGTTCCAATTACGGCTAACTACCAGTTCGGTTGATTCAACCAGCCAACGTCGACGCCTTATATGCAGGAATAATGGCTTATCCCGAAGCGGAAAAT
>NZ_QAAD01000059.1 GCF_003046625.1 Mangrovibacterium marinum | reverse complement strand
TAAAATACCCGCCACATTGCTCGTCTTTGGAATTGTTTTCCCAAAAGGGAATTACTTTTTCAAGCAATTCCTTTTGGTACTTTTCTGCTGTTAATTTGAAATTAAAATCCATCTTTTATGCTCGTAAGCGTTGTTGTAATTTGATCGATAAAAACGAGGAATGCCTGGCTATTCAAGCGTTCCCCGGGTAACCAGTTTCGAACGCACTCCGGGGCGCACTTCACCTCCGGGAATAATAATCTGTCCGTTCCACCAAAAGGCGGTGGTGGTAACCTGCGTGTCGCCGCCAATCTCGCCGGCCAGCGTCAGCTCAGCGGTCTGGCAGTTGAACAGGTACACCTCCTTGCAAAAACCGGGATGGCTGGTCAGGTTCTTAATCTTTTGTGCCTGGTACTTCTCGCGCTCTTCGGCTGTTTCGGCTTTGGCAGCCGCGTCGATTAAGCGTTCGGTTTCGTTGAAAATGTTGCCTTTGTCGCCACCAAACACCAGGATGTACTGATCGCCGTAAGGCAATCCTGTTCCTGCTGAAAGGCCAAATGGCGCTTGTCCGTCCAACTTCAGCTCGCCGGCTTTGCTCCATTGCTGTTGCGAAGGCGAATACTTCCAGATGTCGCTTAAAAAGGTAGAAGTGATACCCGACTTGTTGCGTCCGCCCAACACGTAAATGCAGGTTTCGTCGCCATCCGACTGGGCTGCCACCACCGCGTGCGACAAAGGCACGGGCAGGCTCGGCAAGATTTGCCAACCGGCATCCTGATTGGCTGCATCCAGCGCAAAGCAGTGCTTGCTTGCACCTTCCGCATCAATTCCTCCAACCACATAGATGGTGGAACCAATCTGTGCTGCTCCGCCGCTGGTAACAGCCACCGGCAGATCGGGCAGTTCGTTCATCTGAAGCGAATCGCCTTCAACACGAAGTTTAAAGGCATTGGCAACCGGGCCGTCGGCTGTCTCACCCCCCAGGCTGTAAATGCCCTGTTCGGTGGATAAACAAGCGCTGTAGGCCATTGCCAGGGGCAGTTTCCATCCCGGCTGAGCCCAGCTAAGCTGCCCGTCCTTACGGCTAAGGCGGTAAATGCGGTCGTGGTAGCGTTTGGTGCCACCATTCCAGGGCATGGCATCCTCGAAGTTGGAGCCGCCACCCACCAGCAGATAATCTTGGCAGGC
>NZ_QAAD01000058.1 GCF_003046625.1 Mangrovibacterium marinum | reverse complement strand
TAAAATACCCGCCACATTGCTCGTCTTTGGAATTGTTTTCCCAAAAGGGAATTACTTTTTCAAGCAATTCCTTTTGGTACTTTTCTGCTGTTAATCTAAAATTAAAATCCATCTCTTATGCTCGTAAGCGTTGTTGTAATTTGATCGATAAAAACGAGGAATGCCTGGCTATTCAAGCGTTCCCTGGGTAACCAGTTTCGAACGCACACCGGGGCGCACTTCACCACCGGGAATAATAATCTGCCCGTTCCACCAAAAGGCGGTGGTGGTTACCTGCGTATCGCCGCCAATCTCGCCGGCCAGCGTCAGCTCACCGGTCAGGCAGTTGAACAGGTAAACATCCTTGCAAAATCCGGGATGGCTGGTCAGGTTCTTAATCTTTTGTGCCTGGTACTTCGCGCGCTCTTCATCTGTTTCGGCTTTGGCAGCCGCGTCGATTAAGCGTTCGGTTTCGTTGAAAATGTTGCCTTTGTCGCCGCCAAACACCAGGATGTCCTGATCGCCATAAGGCAATCCTGTTCCTGCTGAAAGGCCAAATGGCGCTTGTCCGTCCAGCTTCAGCTCGCCGGCTTTGCTCCATTGCTGTTTCGAAGGCGAATACTTCCAGATGTCGCTTAAAAAGGTAGAAGTGATGCCCGACTTGTTGCGTCCGCCAAGGACGTAAATACAGGTTTCGTCGCCATCCGACTGGGCTGCCACCACCGCGTGCGACAAGGGAACGGGCAGGCTCGGCAAGATTTGCCAACCGGCATCCGGGGCTTCCGTATCCAGCGCAAAGCAGTGCTTGCTTGCGCCGTCCACATCAATTCCTCCAACCACATAGATGGTGGAACCAATCAGTGCAGCTCCGCCGCTAGTTACGGCCACCGGCAGGTCGGGCAGTTCGTCCAGCTGAAGCGAATCTCCGTCAACACGCAAGCGGAAAGCATTGGCAACCGGGCCGTCGGCTGTCTCACCTCCCAGGCTGTAAATGCCCTGTTCGGTGGATAAACAAGCGCTGTAGGCCATTGCCAGGGGCAGTTTCCAGCCCGGCTGAGCCCAGCTAAGCTGTCCGTCCTTACGGCTAAGGCGATAAATGCGGTCGTGGTAGCGTTTGGTGCCACCATTCCAGGGCATGGCATCCTCGAAGTTGGAGCCGCCACCCACCAGCAGATAATCCTGGCAGGC
>NZ_QAAD01000057.1 GCF_003046625.1 Mangrovibacterium marinum | reverse complement strand
AACGAGGGGTGAGTTGTCTTTGAGTTTGTAACTCAGCAGTAGGGCATTCCCGAGAAAAGGATCCATCTATATCAACAGATCGGATCCTTTTTCGTACCAACAAAGCGCAAAGAAACCTTATTCCATAACTCAACCTTCGTAGAAAACAGCAGAGAAAAGACAATCGACCTTATTCTCCTCTGCCCCTCGTTTGAGCGCTAGCGGTAACAGCTTGTCCCGATGACTTTCGGGAAGGGGCTAGTTGTCTTTGAGTTTGTAACTCACTTCAGATGGAGGTGTGAACATGCACAAATCCCTTTTCCCCGGCATAGTCCCTGGCCGAACTATAAAGATACTCTTCTGCTCGGTAAACGATCCCTCTGCCCCTCGTTTGAGCGCTAGCGGTAACGAGGGGTGAGTTGTCTTTGAGTTTGTAACTCAGCAGTAGGGCATTCCCGAGAAAAGGATCCGATCTATATCAACAGATCGGATCCTTTTTCGTACCAACAAAGCGCAAAGAAACCTTATTCCATAACTCAACCTTCGTAGAAAACAGCAGAGAAAAGACAATCAATCCCTCTGCCCCTCGTTTGAGCGCTAGCGGTAACGAGGGGCTAGTTGTCTTTGAGTTTATAACTCACTTCAGGTGGTGGTGTGAACATGCACAAATCCTTTTTCCCCGGCATAGTCCCTGGCCGAACTATAAAGATACTCTTCTGCTCGGTAAACGATCATTGCCCTGACCGGGTTTTGATGCGTATAATTAATCCGTTGGTCAATCAATATTGAATCATCCAACAAAATGGCGTGATTTGCTTCCTGCCAAAATTTATAGGTTTTCATCCGGTTATCAAATTTCCCGGCATACCGGAAGCGGTACAACATCCACTCCTTTCTGCTTTCCGGTTCCTTCTCGATCATTTTTAAAATGGTTTTTGCCGTAAACTTCTTAAAATCACGAATGATGTCACTAATTCCGGAACCTCCCTTTGCCCGACAAACCAAGTGGATATGATTCGACATCAGACACCAGGCAAATACCTCCAAGCCCTTATGTTCGATGCAGTAGTTAAGAGAATCGGCTATGACAACTTTATATTCCTTTCGCGTAAACACATCAATCCAATCTTCAACTGTGAATGTTAAAAAGTAAACGGCATTTTGATCGGTAATAAAATAGTTATCGGCAGACATTTTTAGCA
>NZ_QAAD01000056.1 GCF_003046625.1 Mangrovibacterium marinum | reverse complement strand
AACAGGAATGAAAGTGAATTAACTTGCGGTATCTACGTACCAATAAAATTTTCTACTATGAATCCTGTCGAAGAATTCCCAAGAATCATTGAGCGAGGTTGTGGCCTTGATGTTCACAAGGACACAGTAGTCGCCAGTATCAAAGGTAAAGATATTGTTGAACGAACTGAAACTTTTGGCACATTTACCGAAGAACTTGAAAAGCTGATTGGTTTTCTCCAGAATGAAGGAGTAAGCCATATTGCTATGGAGAGCACAGGTGTTTATTGGAAACCTGTTTACTATGTACTTGAAGAATATTTTGAGATTTTACTGGTCAATGCCAGGCATATAAAAAATGTTCCGGGACAAAAAACTGACAAAAAGGACAGTGAATGGATTGCCAAACTTCTGTTGAGTGGCTTGCTCAAAGGAAGTTTTGTTCCACGTCAAGACATAAGAGAACTTCGGGTTTTGCACCGCCACCGAAGAAAACTGACACATCAGCGTACTGCTGAAAAGAACCGTTTACAGAACATCCTTGAAGATGCCAACATTAAGCTAGGTAGCGTAGTTAGTGATGTTTTTGGCAAAACAGGAACAGCAATTGTTTTGGCAATCGCATCGGGAGAAAAAGACCCGGGGAAATTGTCAGAACTGGCAAAAGGATCTTTGGTGAGAAAAAAAGCCGAACTAAAGAAGGCTTTATACGGAAGGATTACCGAGCATCATATCTTTATGCTTCAACTGATTCTTGCATCAATAGAACATATCAATAATCAAATTGACTGCATTGAAAAAAGAATTGACAAATATCTTAACTCCATGAGAAATGATGTTGAATTATTACTGACTATTCCTGGAGTGTCGGAACAAATAGCTGCTGGGATACTTGCTGAAATTGGAAATGACATGGTATCCTTTCCGTCAGCAAAACATCTTGCCTCATGGGCAGGCGTGTGTCCAGGGAACAACGAAAGTGCCGGAAAGAAATATTCTACAAGAATTACACACGGCAATAAATACCTGAAAACCACATTAGTCGAGGCTGCATGGGCAGCATCACATTCTAAAAATTGTTTAATGGCTGCAAAATATAAGGCAATTGCCGCACGTAGAGGAAGTAAGAAAGCAAATATAGCAATAGGACATAAGATCCTGACGGCTGCTTACTTTGTTCTCTGGGAAAAAACACCTTACTTATTAAGTAGCCAGAACAAGGCAATTGAAGAACAACGAAGATTAAAAAG
>NZ_QAAD01000055.1 GCF_003046625.1 Mangrovibacterium marinum | reverse complement strand
TGGAACTGCTACATTTGACTGGACGGTAGGTTAAGTATAATTTATTTACCTATATTATGAGTCCTATGAGAAAGAAGTTTGACAAAGAATTTAAGAGAAAGGCAGTCGAATTATCGTATGCCCGAGGGAACGCGAGTGAGATCGCTGATGAACTCGGAATCGATCGAGGGTTGCTTTACCGGTGGCGGAAGGAATTTAGTCAGTACAAAGACAATAGTTTTCCGGGACACGGAATCCCAAAGATGACGGATCTGGAACGCGAAAATGCTCGCTTGCAAAAAGAGCTTCGAGAAGCCAAAATGGAACGGGATATTTTAAAAAAGGCAATCAGCATCTTCTCCGTGAACGATGGGAAATCTACCAATTTATAAGTGATCACCGCAATCGATTTTCTATTGAGATGATGTGTAAAGTATTCAAAATAAGCAAAAGCGGTTATTACCACTGGCTTCAGAACGGAGAGTCAAACCGTTGGAATGAAAACCAAAAATTATTGGTGGAAATTAAACGGATCTTTCAGGATAGTGGTCAAAGCTATGGAAGCCCACGGATGACCGAGGAACTCCGTTCTTTAGGGTACACAGTTTCACGTCCGCGCACGGCTCGAATTATGACCGCAGCAGGGCTACAAGCCAAGCGGAAACGAAAGTTCAAAGCGACAACCGACTCCAGACACAAATACCCAATTGCTCCCAACCTGTTAAATCAGGATTTTTCGGTTGCGGCTCCGGCAAAAGTTTGGGTTTCCGATATCACCTATATCAGAACAAATAAAGGTTGGATGTACCTGACTGTCATTATTGATTTATTTGATCGTAAGGTGATTGGCTGGGCCATGAGCAAAGGCTTAAGTGCGGAAGAAACGAGTATTCCAGCATGGAGGATGGCCGTAAAGAATCGTCCGATTACCAATGAACTAATCTTTCACTCAGACCGTGGTGTCCAGTATGCCTGCAATGCTTTTACCAATCTTCTGGAACGTGAGAAGTTGCTTAGCCGAAGTATGAGCAGAAAAGGCAACTGCTGGGACAATGCTGTGGCCGAAAGCTTCTTTAAAACGATAAAAGTTGAGTTGGTCTATCAACGGAGCTTCCTCGATCAGGAACAAGCCAAGTTAACCTTGTTTCGATGGATCGAAACCTGGTACAACAAACGAAGAAGGCACTCGGCTTTAGGGTACAAAACAATAATCGAATTTGAACAACTAAATAATAATCAAAGAATAGCAGCGTAGCGCTTAACTAGCCGTACAGTTTTTTGTTGCATATCCA
>NZ_QAAD01000054.1 GCF_003046625.1 Mangrovibacterium marinum | reverse complement strand
TTGAACTCGGGAACAGCCTCGCAGGCCTGCTCCAGGTAGGACTTTCTGCTCATAATCAATTTGTTTAAAATTTAAAAGCACGAAAGTCGCAACATACCGCCAACTATTCCTATTTTTAGCTGTGCAATAAGCTCCCGCAAAGCGGGTTTAGTTCAACAATATGTATATTGCATACCGGGGCCTGTGGTTCCCGGTCCCCGGTTTTACAATCGTTTTCCCAGTCCTATCGGACGGAAAACCACATTGAAAACCGGTACGCAACATACACTGACCGTTAGCACCAAGTGTGGAAAAACGACATCCTTGAACATTAACAGAACTTATGCAATTAAAAACAACGATTTATGAAAATAGAAAAGACTTTTTATAAAATTTCACTTCAGGAAACATTTCTACTATTGGGATTAATGCTCATTCTGTTTAACGGATTGATTTTTACATACACACTAATAACAGGAAATCCCCGATTATTGATTTATGATTCATCTTGGATTCTACAATTTGTATTTCCAATTCTTTACTCAATAATTATGACCTCAATTAATCGAAATGGTGTTTTAAAAATCACATCATTTAATAACGCTACCGCATTGATTGAAAAGATTGAGTTATTGGTGAGGAAAAGATATATTAGACTCGATTCAGAAACTGGAAATTTTGAGTATATGAAAAAGACAAAATGGGCAAGATTTTTCAATTACTTTTTCAGGGAGAACATTAGAATGAAAATAACAGAGGAAGAGATTGTGATTTTCGCAAAGAAAAACTTACTTGACTCAATTGAAATGAAAATTAAGTACAATAGGATGAATTGAAACACCAGGTGCTAACACTTAGCCTCTAATCAAGCGTTGCTTGCATACGCTTGGCATTGGAGGCTTTGTTGAACTAAACACTGCTCCTGGCTTAACCGACTGTTAATTAACTATTTTCGAATAGTGTTTTCAATCGGTTTTTTGTTTCCATTTCGGAAGGCGTTTGGGGTGGTGCTGTTGGACTTTCAAGCCCGGTTTTGGCTGCAAAACCGACTATGCCGGCCAAATAGCTTCTGCTTTGACCCTGTTTTCGGCAGCAAGGGGCTCCTCTGGGCAGGCGGTTTTGGCGACCGGACATAGCTTTCCCATTTACGCTCCGGGGCGTATTTCGAAAAGATCCACAAAACACCGTCATTGGCCCATTCCGGCCAATGGATTTACAGGCGGCGCCCGCTTTCCGGGATAAGTTTCCAGCAGCAGAAGCTCGCCCCCACAATCCTTACACTTCAGCACCGAGCGCTCTCCAAAGCGCAGCTCCAGGATCTG
>NZ_QAAD01000053.1 GCF_003046625.1 Mangrovibacterium marinum | reverse complement strand
CAGATCCTGGAGCTGCGCTTTGGAGAGCGCTCGGTGCTGAAGTGTAAGGATTGTGGCGGCGAACTACTGCTGCTGGAAACTTATCCCGGAAAGCGTGCACCGCCTGTAAATCCATTGGCCGGAATGGGCCAATGACGGTGTTTTGTGGATCTTTTCGAAATACGCCCCTGAGCGTAAATGGGAAAGCTATGTCCGGTCGCCAAAACCGCCTGCCCAGAGGAGCCCCTTGCTGCCGAAAACAGGGTCAAAGCAGAAGCTATTTGGCCGGCATAGTCGGTTTTGCAGCCAAAACCGGGCTTGAAAGGCCAACAATACCACCCCAAACGCCTTCCGAAAGGGAAACAAAAAACCGATTGAAAACACTATTCGAAAATAGTTAATTAACAGTCGGTTAAGCCAGGAGCAGTGTTTAGTTCAACAAAGCCTCCAATACCAAGCGTATGCAAGCAACGCTTGATTAGAGGCTAAGTGTTGTAAGCTGGCTGTTATTCAATTTGCTTTTATTTTGTTTTCAATATATATTACAATCTGTTCAAAATCTTCAAGAACATCAGGAATTGCTATCAAACCATATCCATAGAAATCTGAATATCTTGCTTTAATCAATAATCCATGTTTGAGTCTTTTTACAGATTTTATTTTATCCCAATCTACTAAAGTATCGTGTTGCTTTGATAATAATTTTTGTCTGTGCCATGCCCATGCTCTTAATCCAGTTACCTTTTTATTATTTTCAATATCAATTTTCTTGTGTAATCCATTTTCTAATATAGTCAATTCAAATGCCTCATAATAGACAATCTTGAAGTTATACATGTATGCAACAATCGCAGTAAGAATTAACAAAGAAAAAATCAAAGGAATAACCAATAAGTAAATTTCCAAATCTTCCTTTGGAATCATGATTGCAATCATAATCAGAGGAAAAATCATTGAGAAAAAAGCAATCAACGAAACTCGTTTTAAGTCCTGATACACTATCGATTTAACTTTATCCTTTTGTATTTTAAATGTCCCTGTCATTGTGCAGAATGTTTCTTTTCAGCTTGCTTACAACGGTTGGTACATGTTGTCGGGGCGGATTTCGGAGAGCGTTCCTGTCCGAAGGACACGAAACTGCGAAACGAGAATCCGCAGTTGGCGTACCACCGAACCCCGCCCTGCAATATGTACCGTGTTGAACTAAACCCGCTTTGCGGGAGCTTATTGCACAGCTAAAAATAGGAATAGTTGGCGGGATGTTGCGACTTTCGTGCTTTTAAATTTTAAACAAATTGATTATGAGCAGAAAGTCCTACCTGGAGCAGGCCTGCGAGGCTGTTCCCGAGTTCAA
>NZ_QAAD01000052.1 GCF_003046625.1 Mangrovibacterium marinum | reverse complement strand
CAGATCCTGGAGCTGCGCTTTGGAGAGCGCTCGGTGCTGAAGTGTAAGGATTGTGGCGGCGAACTACTGCTGCTGGAAACTTATCCCGGAAAGCGGGCGCCGCCTGTAAATCCATTGGCCGGAATGGGCCAATGACGGTGTTTTGTGGATCTTTTCGAAATACGCCCCGGAGCGTAAATGGGAAAGCTATGTCCGGTCGCCAAAACCGCCTGCCCAGAGGAGCCCCTTGCTGCCGAAAACAGGGTCAAAGCAGGAGCTATTTGGCGGGCATAGTCGGTTTTGCAGCCAAACCCGGGCTTGAAAGGCCAACAATACCACCCCAAACGCCTTCCGAAAGGGAAACAAAAAACCGATTGAAAACACTATCCGAAAATAGTTAATTAACAGTCGGTTAAGCCAGGGGCAGTGTTTAGTTCAACAAAGCCTCCAATGCCAAGCGTATGCAAGCAACGCTTGATTAGAGGCTAAGTGTTGGCAACAGTAATTTATTCATATTTTATCTCTCCGAAATTAAGATATTCCGCTATATATCTATTATTCTCATATCTCAACATTACTTCATAATCATTTTCGCCTTCCTGAAATTCTCTGTGTATTTTTAGTGTAATGTTGGTTCCGTCAACAATTATTGATTTTATCTTGTCATGGCAACCGTCATCACTACGGATTTCAAAATACGGATATTCATTGTCCCAACTTGCTTTTTTTGAATATTCATTTTGAATTAAATCAACAAGTCCAAAATAATTATTCTTTTTGTCTTTTATTAGGATTGGCTGGTCAACAGGGCACCCCATAAGGTCTCCATTATAATCCACGCCCATGCCTAAGAAATCTGTTGTTAAGATTTCGATTTGATTGCCTTCAACCGTAAAACTTGTATCTTGATTCGAGTTTTGAATTTCAAAAACTTGTCTGCCATTTACTATCCCGTTAATTTTCTCACCTTGCACTTTTACATACCAAAATGATTTACAAATCTCTTTTGTATCGTTAAACAAACTGTCTGAAATTTCAACTATATCAACAATCTGGGGTGGAATGTTAGAAATTTCTTCAATTTCATTGAGTCTATTATTGAAAATCTTAACTGACTTTCCCATTAAAATTGCTTTCCCATTAATTTTCTTAAATGTGATTTTCGAACTAACTTCAGATTTATCAGATTGAAAATGCGACTTATTAGTTGTCTGTGAACATGCTGTCAATCCAACTATTAAAATCACTAATAGTCCAAAAAAAATTCTCATATCTATCAGGTTGTTTTGTGTGTTATTATTGTTGCCAACGGACAAGTATATGAAACGTTTGGCACTTCAAAGCAATTTCTTATCAAGCCGTTACGATGTTTATTAAATGTACAGCCCTTAAAATTAGCACTTTCCGCCAAATGTTTTATATACAGTGTTGAACTAAACCCGCTTTGCGGGAGCTTATTGCACAGCTAAAAATAGGAATAGTTGGCGGGATGTTGCGACTTTCGTGCTTTTAAATTTTAAACAAATTGATTATGAGCAGAAAGTCCTACCTGGAGCAGGCCTGCGAGGCTGTTCCCGAGTTCAA
>NZ_QAAD01000051.1 GCF_003046625.1 Mangrovibacterium marinum | reverse complement strand
TTGAACTCGGGAACAGCCTCGCAGGCCTGCTCCAGGTAGGACTTTCTGCTCATAATCAATTTGTTTAAAATTTAAAAGCACGAAAGTCGCAACATCCCGCCAACTATTCCTATTTTTAGCTGTGCAATAAGCTCCCGCAAAGCGGGTTTAGTTCAACAAATTGTATATGGCAGGCGGGGGGGGTCAGCGGTCTGACAAGTCAGACCTTGCGCCCACTTTCCTGCGGGTCTGACACGATTTCTTCCAGAAATCCCGCCCGACCACATACAAGTGACCGTTAGCATTAATTAAAAAATGAAGCAGTTACTATTCATATTTTCAGTGCTTTTAGTGTCTTGTGCATATGGACAAGCAAGTTATTTAGAGAATAATGTAGTCGATTCGCATTCGGGCAAACCAATACCATATGCAAATATTTGGGTTCTAAATACAGACAGAGGAACAAGTTCTTCTGTAAATGGAGATTTCATCCTTAAAATTGACAATGAGTTCAAATCTTTGAAAAAATTAAAAATTACAGCAATCGGATATTTTGATACCATCATTGATATTTCTGAGATACGAGACACAATTTTCCTAAAGCCAAGAGAGTATAACATTGAAGAAATTACAATTTTCCCTCAAATGAGAAATTCATTGATAGTAAATCCAATAAGTAAAAAAACAGACAAATCATATTGGATTTGTTCAAATACTCCTTCCATAATAGGTCGGTATTTTAAATATCAGGACTCATTTGACACAACATCCTTTATTGGCAAAATAATCGTGTACTCAAAGAAGAGTCTCAGAAAATATGACTTTAACTTGCATCTTTATGAATATGATACATTAAACCACAGACCTGGAAACGATTTAATTAAGGAAAATATTCTTGTAACGACAGAGTCAAAATTTGGATTCGGGTTTACCGAAAACGTAATTGATATTTCCCGATTTAAGTTACAATTTCCTCAAAACGGTTTAATTATTGGATTAGAATGGATAATGACAAAAGAAAACAGTTACGACGAGACGAGTTTTGAAGGTAACTTCACGTATAAAGAGAAAAAATATGGACCTGATTTTTTAGTTACGAATGAAACTGAAAACAATAGATTTCTTTATATGGGAAAATGGTTTTCGAAAGAGATTTGGTCTTCAAGTAAATCCAGTCCAGCTATTTCATTAGTATTGACAGATTGAAATTTAAATAACTAATGCTAACACTTAGCCTCTAATCAAGCGTTGCTTGCATACGCTTGGTATTGGAGGCTTTGTTGAACTAAACACTGCCCCTGGCTTAACCGACTGTTAATTAACTATTTTCGGATAGTGTTTTCAATCGGTTTTTTGTTTCCCTTTCGGAAGGCGTTTGGGGTGGTATTGTTGGCCTTTCAAGCCCGGTTTTGGCTGCAAAACCGACTATGCCGGCCAAATAGCTTCTGCTTTGACCCTGTTTTCGGCAGCAAGGGGCTCCTCTGGGCAGGCGGTTTTGGCGACCGGACATAGCTTTCCCATTTACGCTCAGGGGCGTATTTCGAAAAGATCCACAAAACACCGTCATTGGCCCATTCCGGCCAATGGATTTACAGGCGGCGCCCGCTTTCCGGGATAAGTTTCCAGCAGCAGTAGTTCGCCGCCACAATCCTTACACTTCAGCACCGAGCGCTCTCCAAAGCGCAGCTCCAGGATCTG
>NZ_QAAD01000050.1 GCF_003046625.1 Mangrovibacterium marinum | reverse complement strand
TAAGTTACATCGAAAGATCAGTTGAGAAACTCCCGATCAATGTTGTGGAGGATCAGTCAGTTGGCGCCAAAATGATGGCGGAAATTATAGCCGGTATTATCAAGCAAAAGCAAGCCGAAGGAAAGATGGCTGTGCTGGGGCTGGCTACGGGTTCGTCGCCTATTAAGATTTATCAGGAGCTTGTTCGTTTGCACAAGGAAGAAGGTTTGAGCTTCAAAAATGTGATCACCTTCAACCTGGACGAATACTATCCGATGAGTCCGGAGGATGCGCAAAGCTATGTGTATTTCATGCACAAGCATCTGTTTAACCATATCGACATTTTGCCGGAGAATGTGAACATTCCGGACGGATCGCTGAAAATTGAAGATGTTTCATCGTTCTGCAGCGCTTACGAAGCCAAGATTGAAGCAGCCGGCGGAATCGACATTCAGGTGCTGGGCATCGGTCGTTCGGGCCACATCGGCTTTAACGAGCCGGGCTCAACGGTGAACTCAACAACGCGCCTGGTGAAGTTGGATTCCATCACTATTTCGGATGCCATTAAGGATTTTGGCGATGAGAAATCGGTGCCTCACCGTGCTATTACCATGGGTGTTGCAACCATTCTTGGTGCGAAAAAAATTATTCTCGCAGGCTGGGGAAAAGGCAAATCGGCCATCCTGAAAAAGATGATCGAAGGCCCGGTTACACCCGAAATTCCGGCCTCGTTTCTGCAGCTGCATAAAGATGTTACGGTATTTTTGGATGCTCCGGCGACCAGCGAATTTACGCGCACCAAAGAGCCCTGGCTGGTTGGTGTGGTCGACTGGACACCGCGCATGGTGAAGCGTGCCGTGGTTTGGTTGAGCCAGAAAATGGAAAAACCAATTTTGAAACTCACCGACGATGACTACAAGCAAAACGGCTTGCGCGATTTGTTGGTAGAATATGGTGGTGCTTACGATTTAAATATCAAGATATTCAGCGAGCTTCGCGATACCATCACCGGTTGGCCGGGAGGTAAGCCCGGAGCTTACGAGAAAACACGCCCCGAGCGCCCCGAACCGGCGATTAAACGTTCGATTGTTTTCAGCCCGCACCCCGACGACGATGTGATCTCGATGGGTGGAACGCTGATCCGTTTGGCCGACCAGGGACACGATGTGCATGTAGCCTACCAAACATCGGGCAACATTGCTGTGTTCGACGATGATGCATTGCGCTTCTCGCAATTCGCCGTTGATTTATTAAATAACCAGGGCGTGAAAAGCCCCGAGCTGGAAAAAGCCAATGCCGAATTGCGCGATTTTCTGAAAAACAAGAAAGCCGGTCAACCGGATACCCCTTATGTGAAGGCGGTGAAAGGTTTGATTCGCGTGGGTGAAGCAGCTGCGGGATGTCGTTTTAGCGGCGTGAAAGAAGAAAATGTGCACTTCCTGAATTTGCCCTTCTACGAAACCGGGCAGGTGGAGAAAAGCCCCGCCTCGGAAGCCGACTTGCAAATTGTGATCGACCTGCTGAGAAGCGTTAAGCCTCACCAGATTTTTGCAGCAGGCGACTTGCAGGACCCTCACGGAACACATGAAGTTTGTTTGCAGATTATCTTCAAGGCCATCCGCCAGATGCGTGCCGAAGGCGACAAGTGGCTGGACGATTGCTATATGTGGTTGTACCGCGGCGCATGGCAGGAGTGGGATGTTGAAGACATCGAGATGGCCGTACCGATCAGCCCCGACGAGCTGCACCGCAAACGCAAAGCCATCTTCAAACACCAGTCGCAGAAGGACGAACCCGTTTTCCCGGGTGAGGACAAACGCGAATTTTGGCAACGTGCCGAAGAGCGTAACCGCACAACAGCGCAAATCTACGATCAACTTGGTCTGACCGAATATGAAGCGATTGAAGC
>NZ_QAAD01000049.1 GCF_003046625.1 Mangrovibacterium marinum | reverse complement strand
GTAAGCGTCTCGGCGATGACGCAGCCCAAAAAACAGCCCGTCAATTTTCAAATGGAATTGACGGGCTGTTTAAGTTATTTTATTGAGCAGACCACCTGTCGGGGAGTATATCTCTCATTTGCTCGTCGGTCATCTGCTGACTTTGGGCTAAGCGTTGTATGACGTCTTTGAAGTATAAGAAAGTATTTACATCGTTCAGCCGACAAGAAATGGCTAGAGAATACAGCGTAGCAGTCCTCTCTGCACCACTATTTGAGCCACAGAAAAGCGAGTTGCGACGACTGATACTAATGTAACGCATGGGACGTTCAATTTCATTATTATCCAGGTCGTAATCGGTAGATGTTATAATGTTGTAAATTGATTCCAATTCATTGAGACAATATGCTGTTGCTTTACTCAGAATATTGTTGCCCAAGGTTTCGGGATTTCGTTCTATTTTTCTGAGTTCTTTTTCTAAAGTGTTGTAAACTTTCAGCGATTCTTCTTTCCATTTTTCTTTTGGCCTCTGCTTTCGGATCATGTAAAACTGGTTGTATAAATCGATAATCACTTGGGCTTGGGCTTGCTCCTTAATTTCAATAAATTTTCGTTTGCAATGTTGCACACACCCTAAGCGTGTTGCTTTGGGATAATCCCATCCTTCCAATACTTTGTATGAGCTATATCCATCAGTTTGAACAACACCATTGTAATTATTAGGCAGATAGTCTGTAAACACAGTTTTGCTGCGTGAGCCATTCTTGTAAATAAGTTGAATCAGGTTGTTTTGATGCGACAATACGCCCCAGAAGTAGCCTTTGCGACTGCCGTTGTTGCCCCCCAATATGGTATGATAAGTTTCATCGAAATGAATATAGGAATCCTGCAGGATGGCATCCTTAAGACCTGGCGTCAATCGATCGAGCAATCCCGCCGATTTTTCGATCAAGCCATGGATGGTTGCTTTGGGGATGTCGATCCCTATCTCGTTTAGATATTTCATGATCCGTTCAACAGGCATGCCATAAACATATCTTTGTTGAATCAGGTAAGCTAGAAATGAAGCATCAAAGTTCGAGTTCAGGAATGGGGCGACCGGAGCTTTTCCTTCAAAAACGTCATCGCCTATCCTATATTTTTTACAACGGTAAATGTGTTTAATCAAGCGAGGAGGAATGTACTCATACCTTATCACATCTTTTTGGAACAGAAAAACAGCAGCCTTTTGGTCAAAGTTGGCATCCGAAGGCAAAATGTCTTCAACAACCTCTTCAATATTGTCATAGACCTTTCTTTTTGCACCATTGTTTCCCCGTTCTTTGGGTGTAGGAGCCGGAGATTTATCCTTTGCGACAGAAGCTGTATTCTTGCATTTCTCGGTCTTTTTAGGGAGGTTAACGTCTGCAAAGCGTTTCAACTTTGCAGCGTCTTTATCTTTCTCCAGGAGTGCCGCCTTTAAAGATGCTACCTCTTTAGTTAAGGATTCTAAAGCGGCAGCTAATTTGGCATTTTGTCGTTGCAATAATATCACTAACTCTCTGTCTGTCATAGCCTAAAGATACAAAAACAATGTGGTTTTACCATGAAAAAACCGCATTGTTTTGTATCCTTTTTCTCTCTTTATCAGCTGTTTAGCATGACTTTTAAGTGCAGTTCGTTCGAATTGCTTTTTTGCTTTATCGAGTTAACGATCTGGTCAAGAATGGCATTTTCAATCTCAAAGAAAGACGTATTGCCCACCTGCCGTGGCAGGGAATAACGTCCCAGTTCCAACTTTTTATTATAAAGTACAAAACCTTCTTTTTGCCATCGTAGTACCTTGAGGGATTTACGTGTTCGGCCAATAAAAACATAGCCATCGCCATTTAGTGCATCCAAATTGCCTGTGGTTTTTATCAGATGATAAAGAGAATGAATCCCTTTTCGCATATCAACCGGCTCCCGATAGAAATAAAAACGAGTGGTGTCATTAAAATTAAAAATCATAGTACATCCTTTTTTTTGTGAAACATCAAGGATGTGAAAATCGAAAGAATAATCCCGAAAGCCTATACGTTATCGTGGAGACGGATAC
>NZ_QAAD01000048.1 GCF_003046625.1 Mangrovibacterium marinum | reverse complement strand
ATGTAAATAGCAAATAAAAAAGTACCATTTTTTCGCAACGATAAAGTGCCAGTTTAGGGTGAAAAATTTATTGATTAAATATTGACTTTCTGTTTTCCATCCGGTAGCTGTTCCCATCTAATTTAATTACCTCACAACGATAAAGCAGACGATCCAAGAGAGCCGTTGCCAGGACTTCATCATCGAGTGTTTCGGCCCATTGTTTGGGTGATTTGTTGGTGGTAACAATGATGGAACATTTCTCGTGCAGATGGTTGACCATGTTAAAAAACGCTACCGCTTCATTCTTCTTCATCGGGAAGAGCATGATGTCGTCGATGGCGATCAGGTTTGCTTTGAGCAGGCGGTTGTAAGCATTCATGGCCGATCCGGTCATCTCTTTCATGCGCAGTATTGTCAACAGTTCCTCCATGGTTTTAAAATAGGCTTTGTACCCGGCTTTAACCGCATCGTGGACCAGCCCGGATGCGATGTATGTTTTTCCCGTTCCCGATGGCCCCATCAGGATCAGGTTGTAGTTTTGGTCCAGCCACAGCAGCTCTCGAAGCTCCTTTAGTTGTGGCTTGCTGATGCCGTTGGAGTGGTTGAAGTCGTATTGTGCAAGGTCGTTGTCCTTTGGCAGGCGGGCCAGTGTTAAACGGCGTTCAAGGTCTGTTTTCTGGCGTTGTTTGATTTCCCGTTCAAGCAGGTTCAATGTAAACCCCAGGTAGCCCGGATTATCGATCTGGGCTTCATGGATCAGTGATTCGGGGTGGTTCTTTAAAAGAGTCAACCGCAATGAATCGGCGTATTGACGTATTTTTTCAATCTCTTTCATTGTTGTATGATTTTTTCGTAAGTATTGATTTTACTGGTTGCCGGTGTCGTGTTGGCTTGTTGTGGAACTTGTGGTTTCCTGTGACTGATAACTAATGCCGGTTCCTTTTCCTTTTTAAAGTAGGCAATCAGCTCGGTAAATTTTAGGGCATTGTAATAACTGTTTTCAAGGCAATAATCGATTGCCTTTGAAACAACTTCGGTATCCTGATTTCCTGTTTTGGACAGGATTAGCCTCAGGTTATCGTTCAGGTAACGGGGCTTGTCATTGCGTATGCCTTCGATAAATTCTTTCGCTTTATCGGTATTGCCTAATTTGTCGATGGCCAGCACCATCTTTTCTTCAATGCCCGAAGCCTTATCCCTTGCATGGTCCCTATTCCGAATGTATTTCCCTTTCAAGATGCTGATGGTATGTGAGGCAATATGCGCTTTTTCAAGGCTTCGGACCACCAGCTTTCCGTCTTCATGGCTGACAAGTACTTGGGTGTTTTCACCCTTGTAGGTTCCAACTGGAAGGCTGTAAAAATTGCCTTTGTAGGAAATGGTGTGGTCTTTTAAAACGGTATAGGGTTTACTGGATGCAACCTCTGGTTCTTTCAATAGGTTTTTGATCGGTAACAAATATTCCTTTTCTTTAAGCCATTCATGATGGGGAACAAGGCGCGTGGTTGAGTGTTTCTTCCTGTTGCCGGTACGTTTTAGCCAGTCTGATGCGGATTGGTTCAACCCTGCGATGTTGGTAAATTCACGACCCCGTAAAAAATTATACTTCACATATTTGATCACATTCTCTATTTTGCCTTTCGTTTGGGGATCGGCCTTGCGGCAAAATACCACTTCAAAACTTTCATTTTGTACGTAATGTTGAAAATCACTGGTTAAGATCAGATCGCCATAGTTTTCATCGACCATAAACACCCTGTCCTGGTCGTAAACGATATGACGGGGAACTCCCTGAAAATATTCGAAGGCTAGCTGATGGGCATAAATAGAGGTAGCCGTTGTAAAAGGGCTGGTTTGAAGATGTACAAACTTTTGGCGCGAACGGCTTAAAACCATCGCAAATACCCATACCTTTTGCTGGCCTCCTCCTTGTTTGGCTAGGTTGTAAACGCCAAAATCAACCTGAGCCTCTTCGCCATAAGCTGTTTCTTCACGTTTTTCGAACACGCGGACATGCTTGTTTTTCGGTTTGGCTATTTGATGTGCCGATCGTATTGATTGCACAAAATTATAAACCGTTTTGGAGTGGACCTCCGGAAAATCTGGATAGCGTTCCTTTAGCCGGTCTTCTATCTGAGAGGCCGATAAATAGGGATGATTTTCTAAATGTTCTTTCACAAAATCATAGTATCCATGCAACTTGGGGGGAAGATTTTTTCTCTTGCCGATCCAGTTATAAAACTCTTTTTCGTCCATTTCCAGGTAATGACGAACGGTCTTTCGGTGAATACCAACTTCTTGAGAAATTTGGCTCTTGTTTAACCCTTTCGACCATAATTCTTTAACTTTGTGCCACATAAGTGCCTTCTTTAGGTGTTTATATGCCTTCATCTTTTTATCGGTTTTGTCACCTTTAAGATGAAGGTTTTTTTCTTCCATAACTGGTACTTTTCAATTGCGAAAAGTTGACACTTCAAAGTTGCTGATTACA
>NZ_QAAD01000047.1 GCF_003046625.1 Mangrovibacterium marinum | reverse complement strand
ATTAACAGCAGAAAAGTACCAAAAGGAATTGCTTGAAAAAGTAATTCCCTTTTGGGAAAACAATTCCAAAGACGAGCAATGTGGCGGGTATTTTACCTGCCTCGATCGCCAGGGAAAGGTGTTCGATACCGATAAGTTTATTTGGTTGCAGGCCCGCGAAGTCTGGATGTTCGCGTCCTTGTACAACCGGGTTGAGCAAAAAGCACAATGGCTGGAGATGGCTGAGCATGGCGCTCGTTTCCTGATGCAACACGGACACGACGGTCAGCTGAACTGGTATTTCTCGCTGACCCGCGAAGGGGAGCCTCTGGTGCAACCCTACAACATCTTCTCCGATTGTTTTGCAACCATGGCTTTTGGCCAGTTGTACCAGGCTACCGGCAACGAAGAGTACGGCCGCATTGCTAAGCAAACCTTCGACAATATTCTGAAACGCCAGGATAACCCCAAGGGACAATATAACAAGCTGGTATCGGGAACACGCCCCTTGAAAGGCTTCTCCTTACCCATGATTTTGTGTAACCTTTCGCTCGAGATTGAGCACCTGTTGCCCAAAGAGCTGGTGAACCAAACCATTGACGAGGCCATCCACGAAGTGATGGACATCTTCTATCAACCCGAAACCGGATTGATCCTGGAAAATGTAACACCCGAAGGCGAATTTTCCGATTCGTTTGAAGGACGCCTGATGAACCCCGGGCACACCATCGAGGCCATGTGGTTTATCATGGACCTGGCCGAGCGCAAAAATGATTCGGAACTGATGCAGAAAGCCGTGAAAATCATGCTCGACACCCTCAAATATGGCTGGGATGACGAGTTTGGCGGCATCTTCTACTTCCTCGATATCAAAGGCAACCCACCGCAACAGCTCGAGTGGGACCAAAAGCTTTGGTGGGTGCACATTGAAACGCTCATCAGCCTGAGCAAAGCTTATTACCATACCGGCAACGAAGAATGTTTGACCTGGTTTCAGAAAGTGCACGAATATACCTGGGCCCATTTTGCCGATGCAGAATATGCCGAATGGTATGGCTACCTGAACCGCCGCGGTGAAGTGTTGTTGCCGCTCAAAGGTGGTAAGTGGAAAGGCTGTTTCCATGTTCCCCGCGGGCTGTATCAGGTATGGCAGACACTCGAAAAAATTGATGCCAAATCCCCGAAACGTGAGTAAGCAATTGTATCATTTAGCCGAGAGCTGTTGGGCTGATGTGAAAGATCAGACCTACGATCTTGCCGTCCTTCCCTGGGGAGCTGTTGAGCCGCATAACTATCATTTGCCTTATGCGACTGATGTTTTCGAGGCCGAGGCTGTGGCGCTGGAAAGTGCCCGCCAGGCCTGGGAACATGGGGCGCGGCCGGTTGTGCTGCCAACTATCCCCTGGGGGGTCAACACCGGGCAGCTGGACCTGAAGCTGTGTTTGAACATGATGCCTTCAACCCAGATGGTTATTTTGAAAGATCTGGTTGAAAATCTTATTCGGCACGGCATTCGGAAGTTGGTTATTGTAAATAGTCACGGAGGCAACAGTTTCACAACAATGATCCGGGAGCTTTCGGTGACTCATCCCGAGCTATTTATCTGTTGCCTGGACTGGTGGAAGGCATGCGATGCAGCAGCCTGGTTCGACGAGCCGGGCGATCATGCCGGCGAACTGGAAACAAGCGTGATGATGCACTTGGTTCCCGACCTGGTATTGCCGCTTGAGCTTGCGGGCGACGGTGCTTCAAAATCATTTAAAATTGAAGCCCTAAAGAAACGTTGGGTCTGGGCCCAGCGCCAATGGACGTCGATTACGGACAGTACAGGCGTTGGAAATCCCCAAAAAGCAAGTGCCGAAAAAGGCAAGCAGTTTTTGGCCGCTGTAACAAAGCAGATTGCAGGCTTCGTGGTGGAACTTGCCGCATCCGATTTGAACGAGATGTATGAATAAGAATGTTTGCCGTTTGGAAAAAACGGGTTGTAGCCGGAGAAATTCAAGCTCCGGTGCAAACAATAGGACGATGAAAAAAGATTCGAAAATTAAAGTGAAAATAGAGAGCGACAGTTGACGCTCGTTTTAAAAACCTAATTATGAAACAAATTTCTCAAAAAAAATGGTATCCCTGGTTTGTGGTTGGCTTGCTGTGGGTGGTCGCTCTGCTGAACTATATGGACCGGCAAATGCTATCGACCATGAAGGTGGCCATGGAGGGTGATATTCAAGAATTACAGACAGCCGAAAACTTTGGTTATCTGATGGCTGTTTTCCTGTGGATTTATGGGCTGATGAGCCCCATGGCCGGCCTGATTGCCGACCGCATTAACCGCAAATGGCTGATTGTAGGGAGCCTCGGCGTTTGGTCGGGCGTAACCCTGACCATGGGCTATGCAACCACCTTTGATCAGTTGTATGTGTTGCGGGCTGTTATGGGGGTTAGCGAAGCCCTCTACATTCCGGCCGGTCTGGCGCTGATTGCCGATTATCACCGCGGAAATACCCGCTCGCTGGCCGTTGGTATCCACATGACTGGTCTGTACATCGGGCAAGCCCTGGGTGGCTTTGGGGCAACCGTGGCGCATACCTGGAGTTGGCAAACCGCCTTCCACAGCTTTGGGCTGGTGGGCGTGGCTTACAGTGTTGTGCTGATGGTGTTCCTCTACGAAAAACGCTCCGATGAAAAAACAGAAAAAGCACCTGCCGCCGAAAAATCATTCGACCTGTTTAGTGGGTTGAAGTCGGTTCGCCATAGCTTGGGGATGCTCTTCGGAACCCTCAGCTTCTGGGTGATTCTGTTCTATTTTGCAGCTCCCAGCTTCCCGGGTTGGGCAACAAAAAACTGGCTGCCCACCTTATTCAGCGATAGCCTGAACATTGATATGTCGATGGCCGGACCGCTGAGTACCTTTACCATTGCGTTATCGTCGTTTATTGGTGTGATTGGTGGTGGCTTGCTCGCCGACCGCTGGATTAACACCAACGTGCGCGGACGGATTTATACCGGTGCCATCGGCTTGTCGCTGATGATTCCCGCACTGCTGTTGCTGGGCTTTGGTACCAGCTTCGTTAACGTTGTTGGTGGTGGTGTGCTGTTTGGCGTGGGCTATGGTATGTTCGATGCCAACAATATGCCCATCCTTTGTCAGTTTGTATCGCCGCGCCACCGTGCTGCCGGCTACGGACTGATGAACATGACCGGCGTGTTTGCCGGCGCCTTCATCACCAGTTGGCTGGGTAAATCAACCGACGATGGTAACCTGGGGCACGATATGGCCTTTCTGGCGATTCCCGTAGCACTGGCCGT
>NZ_QAAD01000046.1 GCF_003046625.1 Mangrovibacterium marinum | reverse complement strand
CAGATCCTGGAGCTGCGCTTTGGAGAGCGCTCGGTGCTGAAGTGTAAGGATTGTGGCGGCGAACTACTGCTGCTGGAAACTTATCCCGGAAAGCGGGCGCCGCCTGTAAATCCATTGGCCGGAATGGGCCAATGACGGTGTTTTGTGGATCTTTTCGAAATACGCCCCGGAGCGTAAATGGGAAAGCTATGTCCGGTCGCCAAAACCGCCTGCCCAGAGGAGCCCCTTGCTGCCGAAAACAGGGTCAAAGCAGAAGCTATTTGGCCGGCATAGTCGGTTTTGCAGCCAAAACCGGGCTTGAAAGTCCAACAGCACCACCCCAAACGCCTTCCGAAATGGAAACAAAAAACCGATTGAAAACACTATTCGAAAATAGTTAATTAACAGTCGGTTAAGCCAGGGGCAGTGTTTAGTTCAACAAAGCCTCCAATGCCAAGCGTATGCAAGCAACGCTTGATTAGAGGCTAAGTGTTGGCAGCTGGTGTTTATTCATTTTTCAATATTCTATCTCAAAAGGTATTTCTTTTGCAGCATTAACGAATATTTTAATGTCATTCAATCCAATTTGTGCTTTATAAATGCTTTTCTCTTTATTTAATTGGTTTATCCTTGAATGTAAATCGGCTGGGTCAGATTTTGATGCTTTCTCCGCTGTATCTATATTCAAATCGTAAAGCATTCTGGCAAATGTCACCCCAACCCATTTAATTCTTGATAAGTCTGTCAATTTAGTCAATTCTAAAATGTCTTTGTTGCCTATGCCAGTGGAATCAGCAAGCTTTTGCCTGTCAGATTTTGTTAAAACTTTATCATACAATTTCTCAGTATTTTTTATGCCAATATTTTCCAATTTATCAACTGTTTCTTGAGAAATCCCAGTAAAATCGGCAATTTTATTTGGTTTTGGTAGTGTACTATTTAATTCTCTACGCAATATTGTCAAATAATCACCCGATAAACAATCAACTTTTGATAGTTCAGCTAAATTGTCCTTTTTTTTGAGTATCTGAATCAATTCTTTAACATTTTTAATTCCAATACTTTTAAAGTATCCAAATCGCTCATCCAATTTGTCCTTAAGAATCATTCTACTCGGTGGTAAATAAGCTGATTCCAGTTTTATCTGATAATCATCAATTGTTATTCTTTCCAAGTCTATATAGTATCCCATATTTTAATTCTTTTAATGTGATTATCAATGTGCACTGCAGTTTTTACACTTGCTGCCAACGGTTGGTGTATGAAGCGTTGGGCATTTCGAAGCACTTTCCTGTCAAACCGCTACGCAGTTTATTAAATGTAACACACTTGAAATCAGCACAAACCGCCCAATGATTTATACACTTTGTTGTATGCTGGTGTTTATCCTTCAAAGTCAATCCGTCTCAAGTTTTAACAAATTTAACAGTTTTCTTATCAATCTGCACAGACGTTGATTCGGAGTACAAATTTATTTTGTTTTTGTGGGTGGGTAAATCCCCAAACCGCCCTTAAAGGCGGTAATTAGGGTTGGCTTTGTAAGCTCTTTGGCAAGTTTAGGTTTAGAGTGGCTCGTGCGACTTGACAATGTGCTTACAAAAAGGGATGGCTATCATTTCCCAAGTTTCAATATTCTAAATGCACCCTGAGATACAATCAAAAAAACAATAGAACCAACAATCAAATCAGGATATTTTGATTGGGTCAGCAACACCAATACACCAGCTAAAATAACTCCTGAATTTATTATTACATCGTTGGAAGTAAAAATCATACTGGCTTTCATGTGTGCTTCTTTACTTTTCGATTTCTGGAGTAGGTACAAACAGATGGCATTGGCAGTTAATGCTAAAACTGAAACTCCAATCATAATTCTGTAGTCTGGCATTTCTTCAGAACCTATAAATCGTCTTACCACTTCTATAATACCTAAAAAGGCTAAGGATAATTGAAAATAACCACTCCAACGTGCAACTTTCTTTTTTCTCAGAACTGTTGAACCAACTGCCCAAAGACTTAATCCATATACAAAAGAATCAGCTAACATGTCTAAAGAATCTGCCACCAAACCCATTGACTTTGAAATAAGTCCGGTAGTCATTTCAATTATGAAAAATCCAAAATTAATTATGAGTATCGTCCATAACAGTTTTGATTGTACATCGGAACTTTCTATTGTTACTTCCTTTTCATCAATAGAACTTGAATATGTATGTTTTGCTCCAAAGTTTAATGATTCCAGACGCGATAATATTTCTTCATCTTCCCGAGAATGAAAAACAGTAAGATTGCGATTTTCAATATCGAATTCCAATTTCCTGATAACCTCTATTCCATCCAACTTCATACGAATCATGTTTTCTTCGGATGGACAATCCATTTTCGATATGTGGTATTCTGATTTAATCATTGTCGCCTGATAATCTAAGTTTTATTCCTCCATTAAATACAAATCCATCAGCCGGTGCCCAAATATCAGGGAAAGTAGGATTATTTGTTGGCGGCAAAACCAAAGGTTCAAAATCAGATTGCATAACGTTTGTAAAGTTCTCGAAATTCACGAATAAAGATAAACGTTCCCAATGTCGCATAATCATTATTCCCATTGTCCAATAATCTGTTTTTTGATTGTATAAATTATCGAACTGTTTCCCAGTGTAATAAACCTCATATCCAGCAGACCATTTTTCTTCAATTTCATAGAATAATACTGCACCCGCATTGTGCTTTGGTGTAAGTGGTTTCTGGTTATTGATATTATCGTATTGTAATTCGGTATTAACAAAGGCGTAGTTTAAATAGAGTTTAAAATCGTCGTATGTTAGTTTTATATTGGTTTCAAAGCCTGAACTTAAAATGTTACCATCAGCGCTTTCAAAATAAGCCATGCCCATTGTTTCGTCTTCCCGTAAAACCAATGCATTTTTTAGCTGAGTCAAAAAGAAGAGTTGGTTGATTGAGAAAGTCATTTCATCGCCCAATGCGGTTTTGTAATTTATATCGAAATTTCCTCCTATTGAAGTTTCTGCATCTACCAGGTCTTTTGATAATGGTTGAATATCCCGATAATAAATTCTCTCAGCATCTTCGGTGAAAATTGTAGGAAGCTTGTAACCCATAGCACCGCCAAGTCGTGAACTTAATTTATTGTTAGGTTTAAATAACAATGAAAAACGTGGCAGCACAAATGTCCCATAGTCAGCATTGTAGTCGGTTCGTAAGCCAGTTTCTAACCCAAGTTTTTTACTAAAATCGGTAGTGTTTTGAATAAAGCCACCAAAGGTGTTATGTGTATAATCTCTTGCAGAATATGAGTCAGCGTCTGTCTCTGTAAACTGTTCGAGATAATGGTTTAATCCCAATTGCCATTCTGTATTATCGTTTTTATGCAAATTGTATATGGCTTCGGTAAAACTGGATAATTGATTTCCACTGAATCGGTAGTCTGGAATACTTAGTTTTCTGTCAAAATAGGAAACACTATTTTTAAAAGAGAATGTTCTGTCATCGGTTGTATTCCGAAAACTTAATTGCGTAGCATAACGTTCCGATTTATTTTCTTCGGAAAAAATATGCTCAGTACTTGTGTTTCCCTTTATCACTTCCATGTCTCCACCCGTTCTATTATCGATGGTAGTGTTTAACCCTAAACTTAATTCAGTGTTAGGATTGAAGTAGTAGTAGAATTTTGGATTTAGACTAAAAGTTTGCGCTTTGGGCATATTTGAAAAACCATCTTCGTCGGGGTCGAATGCGATTTGATTATTAGCTGAGCCATAAACTGAAAGACCAACTTTTCCGTATTTCTGCGCATAAAACAAATTGCCAGTTGTACCCAAAGCACTTGTTTGATTTAGCATAACATCAAGCTTTGCTTCCTCTTCTGGTCGTATGGTTACAAGGTTTACCAAACCTGCAATTGCTCCACCACCGTACAAAGTAGAATTACTCCCTTTAATTAGCTCAACTTGCTTTAAGTCAAGCGGTGGTATTTGCATAATAGATAACCCACCGGCGAAACCACCATAAAGTGGCATTCCATCTTTTAATATTTGTGTGTATCGACCATCCAAACCCTGAATGCGAATACTCATATTTCCAGAACTAAGTGAGGTTTGCTGCATATGCACACCTGTGGTTTCTCTTAAAAGCATGCCAATATTTGTTGAGTTCATAGCTGCTTTTTCGCCTAATTCTTCGCCTGTAATTGCTTCAATTCTTGTTGGAATATCCTGAATTGTTCGGGAAGACCTTGTTGCTGCAATTACAACTTCTTCAAGTTCTTCTCCTTCTTCCAGCTCAACTTCAATCGTTTTGTTGTTGTCATCTGGAAAAGATAAAGTAATTTCCTTTTCTTCAAAGCCGACAAAAGAAATTACAAACTCTATTTCGCCATTGGGTAAATTCTCCAATCTTGCAAAACCCTCATTATTTGTAATTGTACCTGTCGTCGTTCCTTCAATAATTACACTTGCTCCAATTAAGGATTCGCCAGATTCTTCTTTTACCTCAAAAGTTATTTTGTTTTGTGCGAATAATAAACCTGTTGAAAAAAGAAGTAATAGAATAGTGAATGTTTGTTTCATAGCATAACTTTTAAAAATTATGTAACAAAACTACTGAATGAGTACGTGCAACAGTATTGCAAAGTTTTATCGGCAATTAGGGCAAATTCCTTTTACCACAAAATTGGCATTTTCAAACGAGAAGCCTTCTGCTAAATCCATCTTTGGAACTGGCATGTCTTTCATACAGTGAGTTTGACCGCATTTATTGCATAAAAAATGAATATGAAGGTCATCGGGTTTGCAGGTACAATCATCATCGCACAAGGCATATTTTACCGCTCCCGTACCATCGTCAATGCTGTGAATAAGGTAGTTGTCCTGAAACGTCTTGAGCGTACGAAATATAGTTGACCTTTCAACATTGTCAAACTGCTGTTCTATTTCATAAAGGCTTAATGCTTTCTTTTGTTTTTCTAAAATCTCGTAAACCAATTGGCGCATAGCGGTTGGTTTGATATTCTTTTGTTCTAATTTTTTATCTGTTTTACCTTTCATAAATGTAAATGTACAATGATTAAGCTAATGTAGCGCAGGCAAAAAAACAACTCTTTTGCAAACTTTGGATTGCAGGGCTGGCTTGCAGCGGTTTGCAAATGTGTTGTTTTGTGCGGTTGGGTTTCTTTTGTCTTTGTGGGGGGGAGAGAAAAAACAAAATAAATTACCCTCAATATGCACTGACCTTTTTACGAAGCACCAAATCAATAAATTTTTCTTTCTATTAATTAATCTTTTATTTCAAAGCATCGAGTTTTGTCTTTTTACACTTGCATACAACGGAAAATTGTATGGTTAGCTGTGGTTTTCCGGGCGGTTTCCTTTCCGCATACACACCGTTTTGGGGCGTGTGTAGGACGCTGAAACTACCACTGCGCCCACAGTTAACTATACAAAATGTTGAACTAAACCCGCTTTGCGGGAGCTTATTGCTCAGCTAAAAATAGGAATAGTTGGCGGGATGTTGCGACTTTCGTGCTTTTAAATTTTAAACAAATTGATTATGAGCAGAAAGTCCTACCTGGAGCAGGCCTGCGAGGCTGTTCCCGAGTTCAA
>NZ_QAAD01000045.1:2644-5862 GCF_003046625.1 Mangrovibacterium marinum | reverse complement strand
CAGGAACAACGGGTTTGGTAAAGATGGCGACGACCTACTCTCCCACCATAAGGCAGTACCATCGGCGCTGGCGGGCTTAACTTCTCTGTTCGGAATGGGAAGAGGTGGAACCCCGCCGCTATAATCACCTAAATTCTTTAGCGGCAAGCTTTAAGCACGAAGCTTCAAGCTTTTACACAACACTTAAATATCTTTTGCTTTGCAGCCGTTTCTTTACTTCTTGCTTGTAGCTTGAAGCTTACGGCTTTCAGCCAATATTTTAAACATATCGGGAAAATAAGAATACTTCTATTTTTTTATATCCTGCCTTAAAAAACCTAAGGGAAAGTCTTCGGGTAATTAGTACTGCTCGGCTACATACGTCACCGCATTTACACCTACAGCCTATCAACGTTGTCGTCTCCAACGACCCTTAAAGGAAATCTTATCTTGAGGGAGGCTTCGTGCTTAGATGCTTTCAGCACTTATCCCTTCCATACATAGCTACTCAGCAATGCCCCTGGCGAGACAACTGATACACTAGAGGTATGTCCACCGCGGTCCTCTCGTACTAGCAGCAGGTCCTCTCAAATTTCCAACGCCCACAACAGATAGGGACCGAACTGTCTCACGACGTTCTGAACCCAGCTCGCGTGCCACTTTAATGGGCGAACAGCCCAACCCTTGGGACCTTCTCCAGCCCCAGGATGTGACGAGCCGACATCGAGGTGCCAAACCGCTCCGTCGATATGAGCTCTTGGGAGCGATCAGCCTGTTATCCCCGGAGTACCTTTTATCCTTTGAGCGATGGCCCTTCCATACGGAACCACCGGATCACTATGCCCTAGTTTCCTACCTGATCGACTTGTCGGTCTCACAGTCAAGCACCCTTATACCATTACACTCTGCTGACGGTTACCAATCGTCATGAGGGCACCTTTGGGAGCCTCCGTTACTCTTTTGGAGGCGACCACCCCAGTCAAACTACCCACCACACACTGTCCTCTCTAAGGAGAGTTAGGTCCCGAGTAAGCAAAGGGACGTATTTCAAGGATGGCTCCACAAACCCTGGCGAGCCTGCTTCATAGCCTCCGTCCTATCCTACACATCACTTACCCAGAATCAATGTGAAGTTGCAGTAAAGGTTCACGGGGTCTTTCCGTCCCGTTGCGGGTAATCGGCATCTTCACCGATACTACAATTTCACCGAGCTCATGGCCGAGACAGTGTCCACATCGTTACACCATTCGTGCAGGTCGGAACTTACCCGACAAGGAATTTCGCTACCTTAGGACCGTTATAGTTACGGCCGCCGTTTACCGGGGCTTCATTTCAGCGCTTCTCTTGCGATAACGCCCCCACTTAACCTTCCGGCACCGGGCAGGTGTCAGGCCTTATACATCATCTTTCGATTTAGCAAAGCCATGTGTTTTTGATAAACAGTCGCATGGACCTTTTTACTGCGGCTCTACCGGAGTAGAGCGACCCTTCTCCCGAAGTTACGGGTCGATTTTGCCTAGTTCCTTAGCCATGAATCACTCGAGCGCCTCAGGATTCTCTCCTTGACTACCTGTGTCGGTTTGCGGTACGGGTTTCTTATACCTGATGCTTAGAGGTTTTTCTCGGAAGCCCTTAGGATCACTATCCGATTGCCCGAAGGCTCTCGGTACTGTCAGGTTTCACCTCTAAGTGCGGATTTGCCTACACTTATCATCAGTTACGCCCTTTAACGTACTATTCCGTCAGTACGCGGATCTTTCATCACTTCGTTACCCCATCGCAGTATAAGAAAGTATCGGAATATTAACCGATCATCCATCGAGTTCGCCTCTCGGCTACCCCTTAGGTCCCGACTAACCCTGATCCGATTAGCGTTGATCAGGAAACCTTAGTCTATCGGCGAGCAGGTTTCTCGCCTGCTTTGTCGTTACTTATGCCTACATTTGCTTTTCCAAACGCTCCAGCATACCTCACAGTACACCTTCAACGCATGATTGGAATGCTCCCCTACCATAAATCCATAGCTTCGGTGGTATATTTGATGCCCGATTATTATCCACGCCCGATCGCTCGACTAGTGAGCTGTTACGCACTCTTTAAATGAATGGCTGCTTCCAAGCCAACATCCTAGCTGTCTATGCAATCAGACCTCGTTTAACCAACTTAATATACACTTGGGGACCTTAGCTGATGGTCTGGGTTCTTTCCCTCTCGGACACGGACCTTAGCACCCATGCCCTCACTGCCGTGAAGCATCTTATAGCATTCGGAGTTTGTCTGGATTTGATAGGCGGTGAAGCCCTCGCGTCCAATCAGTAGCTCTACCTCTATAAGACTCAGTCACGACGCTGCACCTAAATGCATTTCGGGGAGTACGAGCTATTTCCCAGTTTGATTGGCCTTTCACCCCTACCCACAGTTCATCCAAAGACTTTTCAACGTCTCCTGGTTCGGTCCTCCATTTTGTGTTACCAAAACTTCAACCTGACCATGGGTAGATCACAAAGGTTTCGCGTCTAGCGCCACTGACTATATTCGCCCTGTTCAGACTCGCTTTCGCTTCGGCTCCGTGGCTGAACCACTTAACCTTGCCAGTGACGACTAACTCGTAGGCTCATTATGCAAAAGGCACGCCGTCACTGCAATAAATTACAGCTCCGACCGCTTGTAAGCGTACGGTTTCAGGTACTATTTCACTCCGTTATTCACGGTGCTTTTCACCTTTCCCTCACGGTACTTGTTCACTATCGGTCTCTCATGAGTATTTAGCCTTACCGGATGGTCCCGGCTGATTCAGACAGGATTTCTCGTGTCCCGCCCTACTCAGGATACCACTATCTTGTTAACACGGTACATGTACAGGACTATCACCTCTGTCGTGCAACTTTCCAGATGCTTCCACTTAATGTTAACTCGAATGTCGTGGTCCTACAACCCCACCAATGCCGAAACACTGATGGTTTGGGCTATTCCGCGTTCGCTCGCCACTACTTACGGAATCACTTTTGTTTTCTTTTCCTCCAGGTACTTAGATGTTTCAGTTCCCTGGGTTAGCTTCCGACATAGTCGGATACCCCTTGCGGAGTGGGTTGTCCCATTCGGATATTTGCGGATCAATTCGTATTTGCCAATCCCCGCAACTTTTCGCAGCTTATCACGTCCTTCATCGCCTATGAGAGCCAAGGCATCCCCCGTACGCCCTTAATAACTTTCTCCTTACTTAGTCGTCATATATTATT
>NZ_QAAD01000045.1:0-2404 GCF_003046625.1 Mangrovibacterium marinum | reverse complement strand
ATTTTTTCTCTTTTTGACTCGCGATTCATAACTCACGACTCATCTTGTGGAGAATAAGGGAGTCGAACCCTTGACCTCTAGAATGCAAATCTAGCGCTCTAGCCAACTGAGCTAATCCCCCAAGTTTTCAAATTCCAAACTTCAAATTACAAATCCCAAATGTTTGGTATTTGATTATTTGGATTTTGGGCTTTGACTTTTTGTAGTCCCGCCCAGACTTGAACTGGGGACCTCTACATTATCAGTGTAGCGCTCTAACCAGCTGAGCTACGGGACTGTCTTTGTTTGTTGCTTCAAGCTTTTAGCTTCGAGCTATAAGCATTAGCTGACAGCTTTTCCGCACTTGCTCTTCTTTGTTGTTTTTTTAAAAAGGTAGAAAAAGAAAGATTACTTCTTCCGGTCATTAAACATCGTGTATTATTCCAAACAGCTCCAGAAAGGAGGTGTTCCAGCCACACCTTCCGGTACGGCTACCTTGTTACGACTTAACCCCAGTCATTAGTTTTACCCTAGGCCGCTCCTTGCGGTTACAGACTTCAGGTACCCCCAACTTCCATGGTTTGACGGGCGGTGTGTACAAGGCCCGGGAACGTATTCACCGCGCCATGGCTGATGCGCGATTACTAGCGAATCCAGCTTCACGAAGTCGGGTTGCAGACTTCGATCCGAACTGAGACCAGCTTTAGAGATTAGCATCCTGTCACCAGGTAGCTGCCCTTTGTACTGGCCATTGTAACACGTGTGTAGCCCTGGACATAAGGGCCGTGCTGATTTGACGTCATCCCCACCTTCCTCTCACCTTACGGTGGCAGTCCCGCTAGAGTCCCCAGCATGACCTGATGGTAACTAACGGTAAGGGTTGCGCTCGTTATGGGACTTAACCCGACACCTCACGGCACGAGCTGACGACAACCATGCAGCACCTTGAAGAACGTCCGAAGAAAAGCATGTTTCCACGCCTGTCGTTCCCCATTTAAGCCCAGGTAAGGTTCCTCGCGTATCATCGAATTAAACCACATGTTCCTCCGCTTGTGCGGGCCCCCGTCAATTCCTTTGAGTTTCACCGTTGCCGGCGTACTCCCCAGGTGGTTCACTTAATGCTTTCGCTTGGCCGCATACTATATATCGCATACAGCGAGTGAACATCGTTTACGGCGTGGACTACCAGGGTATCTAATCCTGTTCGCTCCCCACGCTTTCGTACCTCAGCGTCAGTTACAGTTTAGTAAGCTGCCTTCGCAATCGGAGTTCTGTGTAATATCTAAGCATTTCACCGCTACACTACACATTCCGCCTACCTCAACTGCACTCAAGCCAGTCAGTATCAATGGCAATTTTACGGTTGAGCCGCAAACTTTCACCACTGACTTAATTGGCCACCTACGTACCCTTTAAACCCAATAAATCCGGATAACGCTTGCATCCTCCGTATTACCGCGGCTGCTGGCACGGAGTTAGCCGATGCTTATTCGTGTACTACCGTCAAATCTCTACACGTAGAAACAATTCTTGGTACACAAAAGAAGTTTACAACCCATAGGGCAGTCATCCTTCACGCGGGATGGCTGGTTCAGGCTTGCGCCCATTGACCAATATTCCTCACTGCTGCCTCCCGTAGGAGTCTGGTCCGTGTCTCAGTACCAGTGTGGGGGATCATCCTCTCAGAACCCCTAGACATCGTAGTCTTGGTGAGCCGTTACCTCACCAACTAACTAATGTCACGCATGCCCATCTCTAACCGCCGGAGCTTTAATAATTAAGTGATGCCACTCAACTATACTATGGGGTATTAATCCGTCTTTCAACGGGCTATCCCCCTGTTAGAGGCAGGTTGCATACGCGTTACGCACCCGTGCGCCGCTCTCATCTACCCGAAAGTAGAATCCCGCTCGACTTGCATGTGTTAGGCCTCCCGCTAGCGTTCATCCTGAGCCAGGATCAAACTCTTCGTTGTATAAAAAATTTTAATCTTTTCCTGCTCTTTGGAATTTAACGTCTATCGTTGTTTAATTCGCAGATTAGCAATTCTTCCTTTTCTAATCTACCTTCTCAATTTTTTCAATGAACTTGCGGCTTGCAGCTTTTTAAGGCTACTACCATTCTTGTTGATATGCCGGAGTCGAACCGAACCTCTCTACCACCACTGGATATCGTTGTGTTTCAATCTTTTTATTGAACTGTTGCCCGCTGACTTGTCGAGACGCTTTTTCTCTTACGTACTTTCGCTTTTGTAAGGTTTCAAAAATCTCATCGTTTCAACAAAGAACGCTTTCTCGTTTTGCGGCTGCAAAGTAAATGGCTTTTTTTCGCTTTTCCAAATTCTTTTTAAAGATTTTTTCAAAGCTCTCGAATCCTCTAAAACCCTCACAGAACGCGGCTTCCGATTGCTTCGGCTTGTGTGCCG
>NZ_QAAD01000044.1 GCF_003046625.1 Mangrovibacterium marinum | reverse complement strand
CAGATCCTGGAGCTGCGCTTTGGAGAGCGCTCGGTGCTGAAGTGTAAGGATTGTGGCGGCGAACTACTGCTGCTGGAAACTTATCCCGGAAAGCGGGCGCCGCCTGTAAATCCATTGGCCGGAATGGGCCAATGACGGTGTTTTGTGGATCTTTTCGAAATACGCCCCGGAGCGTAAATGGGAAAGCTATGTCCGGTCGCCAAAACCGCCTGCCCAGAGGAGCCCCTTGCTGCCGAAAACAGGGTCAAAGCAGAAGCTATTTGGCCGGCATAGTCGGTTTTGCAGCCAAAACCGGGCTTGAAAGGCCAACAATACCACCCCAAACGCCTTCCGAAAGGGAAACAAAAAACCGATTGAAAACACTATCCGAAAATAGTTAATTAACAGTCGGTTAAGCCAGGGGCAGTGTTTAGTTCAACAAAGCCTCCAATACCAAGCGTATGCAAGCAACGCTTGATTAGAGGCTAAGTGTTTCAACCAGTTCTTTTTTTACAGCTTCTGCCGATTCTCCTTCGTGTAGTTTTAGAATAAGTTCTTTTAATCGCTCTTTGCGATACTTTGAGTTATTGATTAATTCGCTCATGACAATTGGATTTTAGTTTATAAAAGCTTGGTTTGAGAAGTTGGTCTTGGTGCTTTTGTAACCAATATTCTGGCTTGGCTTGTTCCTTCATTGCTCAAATAATGAACAATATCAGCAGGACTTTCAATCAAGGTATCTTTTTCAAACACCACCGATTCATCACCTACATGTACCGTTGGAGTTCCCTCCAACACATAAAAGGTTACATCAACTGGTGTTTTGTGAGGCTTTAAAGTTTCGCCTGGTTGTAAGGTAATGTGCATTACTTGAGCAGATTCCTTATTGTACAACTGCTTTACATCAACCTTATGTGGATTCTCTTTCGATTCTTCTGTTTTATAGCTTCTTGAAATCATTTTTATATATTTTTAATGTTTATAAAAGTTACAACAATTTACCGGGTTTTAGGTTTCCTGAACTTCTTTCTCCAAAGCAAATAACCGCTCAATACAACCAGAACACTTACCAATCCTGATAAAGGAACTAAGAGGATATAAAAATCACCAAGAAGAAAACGAAAGAAACGTCCTGTATGAATTTCGAGCGAAAAATTCCAAAGTGACATTTTTGATTCTTCAAGAACATTCTTAGGCATTTCAGGAAATTTCATTTCATGATATAAAGGAACTGCACCTTTATCGTAGTCTATCATATATTGCTTACCTCCCAAATCCGTTACTAATCCTGTAACTTTAAAATCACCAATAGGTCTGCCTGTTGTATTGCCAACATGTAATTTACCCTGGGCATAATTATAAATTTCAGGATGAGCCGGATGCCATAAAAACAAACCGTTAAACGAACCAATAATATACGCTCCATCATTAAAAGGTTCAAGAACATTAATTCCCATAACACTTATAGGAGGCTGAATTTTAAAAGCAATTGGTGCAAGATTGTCTTTATCCATATAAAAGATTCCTTCCGAGGTTGCTAATAGGAATTCATTTCGTTCACTATCAAATTTTATATCCCTTAATTTATCGTACCAGGGATTAGGCTGGTCGAGATGAGAATATTTTACAGGGCTTACTTTTGAATACGCAATTGCAATAAGTAGCGGAGGGCGCAAGAACATACCTGTAAAAAACAAGACTATCAAACACGCAAATAACCAGGCTCCTGTTTTATTGTGCCACTTTAATGACCATCGGTTAGTCTTTACGATTGATGTGACTGATTTCGTTTTCTTCTTTCTTCTCTTTATCCATCCGGGGAAAAAGAAATAAATAATTCCTGTCAGCGATAAGAAAATGGTTATTATCCCCAAAGCATCAACAAATAGCTTTCCGGGAATCCCAAAAATCTCTCCTGAATGAATCTGCCACATGGTTTCAAAAAGCGAAACTTCATTTTTGTAATCTCGTGGTTTTTTGAGTTCAATTTTCTCAAATTGGGTATTTATTCCTTCCGACTTACCTTTAAATAAATAGGAACGATTTAAAACAAAGAGCGTATCGTTGACACATTCAATAGCCACAAAGCGTTTAATGTCAACATCCAATTCAAACTTTATCCATTGCTTTTTCTCCTTACTAAAAGCAAACAAACCAAATTGCGTTGCTGTATATAGATTTCCGTCATTTGATTGATGCAGGTCAAAAATCTTACGGTTATCGCTTCCATTTGGGAAACCATTATTGAATGAACTATAATCAGTAAAATTTGAATCGGTAAGCCATACCCCGATATTACCATATACTAAAATGCTATCGCCATTTAAAATAATATTACCTTTTACTGCACTATTATTCCAATTCTGATAACGGAATTCTTTTGGAAGGTTGTTACGTGAAATATCAAAACCTGAGAAGAATTCACGATGATTCATAATGATGCCTGTAACCGAGAAATATAGTAGCAGAAAGGCAATGATTAGCCCTGGCCATTTATGTAGTTTCTTATAAAGTTTTCCCATAAAGTAATCTATCTGAGAGTTTGTTTTTATCTAAATAACAATTGCTTATATGCCTTAAAAGATAAATATTGTTATTTCTGTTTCTTGAAAATTTCTTAAATTTATCTAATGCAATATTAAAAAACAGAAAAATTGCAAGCTGTAACATATGGTACAGCTTCTTTGTTCTTGGTAACATATATTTGCATTAGAAGGTTGAGTATTCATTGTTTTGAAATAATGAATTTGTGGGGAGGATTGTTTAATGTAAAAACGAAATTTGAGGCTATGAGCATATTGAAAAAGATTTTACCTCCTGATAAATGGAAGATACCTGTCATTATCGTTTCAGCAATTCTCTTAGGTCTTTTTTTCTTTCTATTCTATGTCTCCAATGCATCATCTTACCTTTCCGATGACCCAAAAACCTGTGTAAATTGCCACATCATGGCTCCGCAATATGCTACATGGATGCACAGTTCTCATCGTGAATGGGCAAACTGTAACGATTGCCATGTACCTCACAATAATGTATTCAATAAATATTATTTCAAAGGAAAAGATGGAATGCGACACGCTTCAATCTTTACAATGCGTGCCGAGCCACAGGTTATACAAATAAAAGAAGAAGGTCATCATGTAGTGCAACAAAATTGTATTCGTTGCCATAGTAACCTTATTACCGATGCAAAAATGAATACCATTCATGCCGATTTTCATTCTGACAGAACTGACAGAACTTGTTGGGAATGCCATCGTGAAGTTCCTCATGGCAGAGTCAACAGCCTTTCGAGTACACCTAACGCTAAAGTGCCGTTACCCGAAAGTCCAGTGCCCGATTGGTTAAAAGAAGCATTAGAAGAAACAGAATAATAACATAGAACTAAAGATATGAAATCATTCAGCGAACAAATCAAAGAAAAACCTTGGAAAGGTTGGGTTCTTTTCCTTGGAACTATTGTAGTTGTATTCCTTTTAGGATTATTAGCATCGAGTGTTGTAGAAAGAAGAAGTGAAGCGGTGTTTGCCTATGCACCCAAAAACGATTTTTCTCAGTTTGAACCACGTAACGAAAAATGGGGAGCTAACTTTCCTCGTGAGTTTGAATCTTATTATCAAACCTCTGACACCATCTTTAGAAGTAAATACAATGGTTCTGCTACAATTGATGAATTAGAGGAAGACCCAAGAATGGTTGTTCTTTGGGCAGGATATGGTTTTTCAAAAGAATATAACCAAGGGAGAGGACATTATTATGCAGTAGAAGATGTTCGTAATATTCTTAGAACAGGAGCACCGAATGATAGTGTAAAAAGCCCTATGCCCAATACTTGTTGGACTTGTAAAAGCCCCGATGTTCCAAGAATGATGAATGAAGTTGGAATTGCAGAGTTCTATAAAGGTTCATGGGAAAAGTGGGGAGCTGAAATTGTGAATCCAATTGGTTGTGCCGATTGCCACGATGTAAATACTATGCAACTACGCATTTCTCGCCCTGCATTAATTGAAGCGTTTGAGCGACAAGGAAAGGATATTACAAAAGCTACACATCAGGAAATGAGAAGCCTGGTTTGTGCTCAATGCCATGTGGAATATTATTTCAATAAAAAGAAAATTGAAGGTGTTCCATATTTAACCTTCCCCTGGGATAATGGAATGTCTGTAGAACAAATGGAGGTTTATTACGATGATATGGAATTTGCTGATTGGACACATAAACTGAGTAAAGCCCCTATGTTAAAAGCCCAACACCCAGGTTATGAAACTTACTTAACAGGAGTGCATGCAGAACGTGGTGTATCTTGTGCTGATTGTCACATGCCATATAAAAGCCAAGGTGGTGTGAAATTTACAGACCATCACATTCAAAGTCCTCTTAATAATGTCGCCAATTCATGTCAGGTTTGTCACCGTGAAGAGGCTCATAAACTCATTGCCGATGTATATTCTCGTCAGGATAAGATTAAAGAAAATGTAAATATTCTAGAAGATTTATTGGTTAAAGCACACGTAGAAGCTAAAGCAGCATGGGATAAAGGTGCGAATGAAGAACAAATGCAAGCAATACTTATGGATATTCGACATGCTCAATGGCGTTGGGATTATTCTGTCGCTGCTCACGGTGCATCATTCCACTCACCTGTTGAAACAGGTCGTATTGTTTCATCGGGTATCAATATTGCACAAGAAGCAAGAATTAAGCTTACTCGGTTATTGGCACACCTTGGACATAATAAAGAAGTTGAAATGCCTGATATTTCGACCAAAGCGAAAGCCCAGAAATATATTGGTTTAGATATGGCTAAACTAAATTCTGACAAAGAAGAATTTTTAGGAACTGTAGTTCCACAATGGCTTGAAGAAGCCAGTCAAAGAGAATCGAAATATTAGAATAAATTACCTTGCAAAATACTAAAGAAAAAAAGAGCTTATGGGTGCTTCCCTGGAAGTATCCCGAAAGCTTCTTAATAGCTTTTGCCTTATTTTTGGCATCATTAGGAATTGAATTTATAACAGGTACTACTGCGCCTAAAATATCTTGGCCAGCCAACTTTGTTTCAATAGCACTATTAGCAAATTTATCGTTATTGCTATATCTGTTATCTAAAAAAAGAGCGGTTTTCAAATGGTTTTATAGTGTTCCGGCATCAATTGCCGGGATTACTTCATTCGTAGTACCTTCGTTATTGCTAGCCTTAATTCCGCAAAAACCATCAGATTCCTTATTCTTTCTGTATGATGTTACATCGAGCTGGACTTATACAATTGGAGTAGTTTTCTTTTTAATCATACTTGGAACAGTGACCATTAAACGCATCACAAAGCTTTCCAAGAGGAATGTCGGTTTCTTTTTAAACCATTTCGGTTTGTGGTTGTGTATTGCGTCAGCTCATTTAGGTGCAGGAGACATACAAAAACTGAATATGTATCTTGAGGAAGGTAAAACTACCTGGTACGGAATTGAAAACGGAAATAGAACAGAAGAATTAAATTTTGCTATAAAGCTAAGAGACTTCTCCATTGAAGAATACCCGGCAAAAATTGCTTTTGTGGAAAGCAGTACAGGAGAAATAATCAACCAAAACAACAAACCCTTAATGATAGACCCACACGAGGGCTTACAATTCAACTATAAGGATTTTGATTTTAAGATTGATAAACTATTAATGAGTTCAGCTCCTGTTATGAATAGGTTTGAACCTGTTCTGGGTATGGGGGCAACTCAATCCTTAAAGATTCTGAAGTCCTATAATGAAAAAGTTGATACGATTTGGATTTCAAGTCCAAGCATTCTGTATCGTCAGGAAATGCATCAGATTGATTCAAGCACAATAATGCTTATGACTAAACCAGAAGCGAAACGATTCCTATCTGAAATAACGGTTTATGAAAAAGCCGGAGCTGTATATGATACCATCAATGAAGTAAATAAACCAATCAAGATTGCCGGATGGAAGATCTATCAAACAAGTTATGATGAAACAATGGGACGTTGGTCAACAAAAAGCATTTTGGAACTGGTTAAAGACCCTTGGTTGCCATCCGTATATTGGGGATTTTTCTTACTCATTGCAGGAACTTTCTATCTAATCTGGACAGGGAAAAGAAAGGAGGACATGTAATGTGGTATAATTTTGAGATATTCGCAATTATTTCGTTAGTGACATGGATTTTGGCTATTGGTGCATCACTTTCAGACAAGACGGGCAAAATCGCCAACCTGACAGCAATCCTTGGTACTTTAAGTTTGGCTGTATTTATTATTTTGCTTTGGGCAAATCTTCAACGCCCTCCATTAAGAACTCTTGGAGAGACAAGACTTTGGTATTCATTTTTCCTGGCAATTTCAGGCTATGTAATATTTAAGCGATGGAAAATCAAGTTAATGCTTATATATTCACTTGGTATGGCTATTCTGTTTTTGTTATTGAACTACCTGAATCCTGATATTCACAGTAAAACACTCATGCCTGCATTGCAAAGCATTTGGTTTGTTCCTCATGTAATTGTGTACATGATTGCCTACGCTCTATTGGGCTTATCTGCACTTTTCGGATTGCAAGGATTATATGCTATTAGAAAAGGTAACCTGAAAGAAGATTTTGTACTTAAAACAGATAACATCGTTTATATAGGCTTTGGCTTTCTTACGTTAGGACTTATTTTCGGAGCTTTATGGGCAAAAGAAGCTTGGGGGCATTATTGGACATGGGATCCCAAAGAGACATGGGCATTTCTCACATGGGCTGTTTACCTTATTTACATTCATTTCAGGATAAAAAGTAATTTAAGCCACAAAAGCGTTTTTCTGATTTTAATGTTAGCTTTTGTTGTTCTGCTAATTTGTTGGTTTGGCATAAACTACCTTCCGGCAGCACAGAATAGTGTGCATGTTTATTCGAGTTAAACAGATGCGCCTTTTATTTCAAATACAATTTTCCATTTCAACAATATGATACCCCTTAGATTCTATATCTGAGATAACTTCTTGCGTAGCATTCTCAATATGGCAAAACTCACATTCTTTTGTGGTAACTTTTTTCGATTTAACATCTTTGTATTTAAGGTATTCATGTCCATAGTGAAATATCACATTAGAATCCTTTACATTCTCCGGTACAATAATATCAAAGTGCATTTTTTTCCCATCGGTACGTTGCACATATGTATCCCAAACAGCTACTTTCATTTATGTTCAATTTTAATTATTCCTGTGGGGCAACTTTCAACAGCCTCACGTATTTCATTTTCATATTTATCGTAATCAACACCAGGCATCACAATCATCTTATCGAATACTTTAAAGACTCGGGGGGCGAAAGATTGACATATTTTACAGGCTACACATGTGTTAATATCATCGTCACGCCATACCTTATCAATTGCCATTTAAACAGGTTTTGATTATTGCATCTACATGTATCTTGGTTGTATTTAAAAAGGGTAATTCCAGATAATTGTCTTCGGTAAACATTAATGGAAATTCGGTACAGCCTAGAATTACAGAGTCAACTTCATATTGTCTCTTCAATTTGTTGATTATTTCAAGTATTTCCAACCTAGTTGCTTCTTTAAATATTCCTAATTCAAGTTCGTTAAATAATCTTTGGTTAATAATCTCTATTTGCTTTTCATCAGGAACTACTATTTCAATATTGTGCAGATTGGAACTGCTACATTTGACTGGACGGTAGGTTAAGTATAATTTATTTACCTATATTATGAGTCCTATGAGAAAGAAGTTTGACAAAGAATTTAAG
>NZ_QAAD01000043.1 GCF_003046625.1 Mangrovibacterium marinum | reverse complement strand
CTTAAATTCTTTGTCAAACTTCTTTCTCATAGGACTCATAATATAGGTAAATAAATTATACTTAACCTACCGTCCAGTCAAATGTAGCAGTTCCAGTTTTTAGTTTTTGAAAATAAGCGGGGCAAACTCGTGCAAACCACGCCGCCAGCTTTGCCACTCGTGAGCCGTTAAGGGTGAAACATAGAAATGGGTGTTCATCCCTGCCTCTTTCAACGCTTCGGTATTTGCTTTCGGGTCACCACCAAAACCAGTCCGCCCGTTTTCAATCTCGCGGCTTCCGTAGCTAACAAAAACCAGTTTGATATTTTTACTGAAGTCCGGAGAGTCTTTCAGATCGTCGGTCGTAATACTTCCACCACTAAACATACCGACGTACGAAAATTTTTCAGGGTGAGCCAGGGTAATTACCCGTGTTTGCATACCGCCCATTGAAAGACCAGCCATAGCACGGTGTTCAGGGTCGGCTATTGTTAGATAATTGGCGTCAACCATCGGAATAATATCATTGAGCAAGGTATTCATAAAGCCATCCGCCCAACCTTTCGGCGGCCAGTTTCCGGCTGCAGGGCGCTCCCCTCTCGGCATGGTCCAGGCACCGTTGTCCATTACAATTATAAAAGGAACTGCTTTCCCTTCGGCAATCAGATTGTCCATAATCAGGTTGGCATGTCCTTGATTTGACCATCCTGTTTCGTTTTCGCCGCCGCCATGTTGCAGGTAAAGTACCGGGTAACGTTTTGAGGCATCCTTACCGTAACCGGGAGGTGTGTAGATGAAACAGCGACGCATGCCATTCGTGGTTTTCGAAAAATAGATCTGCTCGCGAACTTGGCCGTGCGGGACATCCTTCACAGCATAAAAGTCTTGATCTCCTGCAGGAATTTCAATACCACTTCCCCAACGGCCGGCACCGTAAAAGTAAAGGCTTCCGGGATCGGGCACCGAAGCGCCGTCAATATTCAACTGGTAATAATGGAAACCTTCGTCCTGCTGAGCCGATTCGCCTGTCCAGAGGCCATTGTCGTCTTTCTTCAAGTCGTACTTCACCCCGCCAATATCGAGCTGGACATATTTGGCATCAGGAGCTTCAACCTGGACGCGAACCCGACCTTCCGAATTCACCTGAGGGTATTCTCTACCGGCTTGGTTGACCGACGAAGGCTTAAAATCTTCGACAACTTCAGTCAGAGATTGTGCATGCGTATTTCCTGCAATAAATACAGATACGAACAATGCGGTTAATAAACGGATTTTCATAAGATGTTCTTTTGTTTTTGTTTGTTCTATTTCGGGAATGAATAGTTTACAGAATCATTGAATTAGTAACCCCAGCCAACACCTGAAAGCACACTGACTTCAGTCTCTCGGGGAGCTGTTGTCTTATTTATTCAGTTTCAATTTTATCTGGGTGAATGAGTGAGCCGGAAATGAATAGCTAACTCCATCTTTTCTTGTATTTACACTCTTTGTCACCGGAACATATTTCACCTGATTATCAAAGGTGAATGGTTCGTTCAGGTCAGCACCGGCGATTAAAGTCGCTTCCGCCACACCTGACAGTTCGCCTGTTGTTGGAATAATATCCGCCGCAATCGCCTCATTCTTGTTGCGATTGACGACATTGATGTAAACGATTTTATCGTCAGGAGAATAGACCGTTGTGACATCGAGGTACGGAATGCCTTTGTACTTTTCGCCGTCAAAGGTGTTGCATTGCACCCAGGTATCGACCGAATTTCCGAGGCAGTTATTGGAATAAGCTTTGAAAATATAGAACAACGGGCTTTTAAAAGTCCCTTTCTCCCGGTCGTTGTTGAGCAGTGATGTCAACATGGTAAAATTGGCCATTTTAACCACATCGGCGTGGCGAATAAACGAATTGAAACACTGGGCAATTGGCAGTACCGACAGCAAGTTGCGCGACATGATACCCCACTCGTCCACCGAAAGATAAATGGGATTGGTATAGCCTTTCATGGCTTTAGCCGTCACAATTTCGCTGGCTGCCACATTGATTTTTTCTTCAAAATCCATGGCACTTTCGCCCATGTACGAATAGTAATCATCCGACTTCTCCCAGTAGCGGTGAATGGAAAGGTAATGAATCATATCGCCCATGCCGAGCAATACTTTGCGGTTCCAGTCAACCCACTGCCCGGTACTTTCATAATACGACGAGCCCGAAGCTACCAGGTCTATCGAACTGTCAACCGACTTTAAAGCTTTAGCTGCTTCGCGGCCAATTTTTACGTAATCGTCGGCTGTTTTATGTCCCAACTCCCATGGAGCTCCGTCAACTTCGTTTCCCAAATCCCATATTTTTACGCCGTAAGGTTCGGGGTGTCCGTTTTTTGCCCGCAGGTCGGAGTAATAAGTCCCTTTGGGATAATTGCAATACTCCAGCCAGTAACAGGCATCCAAAATATTGCCAAGCCCTAAATTGACACAGACCACATTCTCGCTACCAATCGCTTTGTTCAGGGCAAACCATTCATCGGTACCAACATGGTTGTTGTCAACCCCGCCCCAAGCCAGGTTGATTCGCGCCGGACGCTGCTCTTTAGGTCCAATACCATCCTGCCAGCTGTAGCCCATCAAAAAGTTACCGCCGGGCCAGCGCATATTGGTAACTTTCAATTCCTTCATGGCATCTATGTAATCCTTCCTGAAGCCATTATTATCAGCCAGCGGCGACGAAGGGTCGTACAAAGTCCCGTAAAGCGTGTTAAATTCAACCGTATCGGGCAGTCCCATGCGGGCACCGTTAAAGTGAATCGGTTCCATGAAGACACCATATATTTTCGGGTCGATTTTACTCACTGTCCGGTCAACGTCAAAACGGATTGTTGCGTTTTGCGCATTCAGCATGACCGGCAACGCAAAAGCCAGTGAGAGTAAGATTTTTTTCATAACTGTTTTTGTTTGGTTTATTCTATGGCCTAAATTGAATCCAATCTATTTCAACCGGATTTTCACCAACAAGGCATATCACCAGGTTGTGAACCCCGGCAAGCACAGGAAGACCTGAAACATCAATCAGTTGCCACCCGGATTCAGCGGGGATTTGCCGACGGATCAGCTCCTTTCCATTAGGATTATACAGGCAGATTTTCAACATGGTTTTGTTTTGACTTTGCACCCTTAGTTGAAGGGCTTTTAACTTTCCGTCACCAAAATCAACCGCATTGTACTGTACCCAGTCCCCCTCACTCAGAAGAACCGTCTTCCACCCGGCAAAGGTGTTGGCTGTGTCCAGAAAAGCAATAGATGCACCTTCGCTTTTAGCACTGTAACGGTCGGGCTGAATCTGGGATGAGGCCGGGGTTAGTCCTACCCCCCTGCGCGTCGGGATTACTTCACAGATTGAGCCATCGGGATTGAAGGACAAGCTATCCATACAAATAGAACGGTTTTTATCGAACTGCGGCGAATATTCATTCTGGTGGTAAAACAAGTACCATTGTCCCTGAAAGTTAACTACAGAATGGTGAACCGTCCAGCAATTCATCGGCGACTCGTCCATAATAACTCCTTTCATGGTAAACGGCCCCATGGGATTGCCAGCCGTTGCGTATTCAAGCCGCTCAATGGTGTTTTCAACATGCGGGAATGTGAGGTAATAAATTCCGCTACGCTCAAACAGGTAAGGCCCTTCCTTTAATCCTTTTTCCGGCAGATTAGCAATTGCCATTGGTTCAGAATCCAGCTCCAGCATGTTTTCCTTCAGTTTAGCCACAAAAATTCTGCCCATCGACCAGTACAAATACGCTTGCCCGTCCTTGTCGATAAATACGTTGGGGTCGATACCGTGTACCCCTTCAATCGGCGTGGATTGCGGCAGGTAAGGCCCTTCCGGGTTCTCGGCAACAGCTACGCCAATTCCAAAACCCTTGCGTCCGTTAGCATCAACAACCCTAGTATTTGCGGGAAAATAGAAGTAGTACTTTCCGTTGCGTTCAATGCAATCGGGAGCCCACATGCTGTACGAGGCCGAATCGACCCACGGCACACTTTCCTGGCTGACGATCACACCGTGGTCAGTCCAATCGGTCAGGTTTTCCGACGAAAACACGTGATAGTCCTCCATGCAAAACCAATCCTTTCGACCTGGCTTTTCAGACGGCGTCGGAATATCGTGCGACGGGAAAACATACACCTTCCCATTGAAGATACGAGCAGAAGGGTCGGCCGAAAATTGGTTACGAATAATCGGGTTTTGCGCTGACACATTGCCAATCACCAAGCCTGAAAATACGACCAGCCCTGCCAGTTTCGCTCTGAGTTCACCTTTTGTTTTCATTGTTATCATGTTCTTATTTTACAATACAAAAGATCGCTTTACTACTCCGAAACCAGATGTTGCACGGCGTTTGACAGGAAAATGTATTCGGCAGAACCGCCTATGGTCACTTCATTTTCGCCCCACAGAAATGGCCAGTCATCTTTATTTTCGAGGAAGTCGGGTTTCAGTAACAACAGCCCGGGAACAATGCCCCCTGCAATGGTGGTGAAATCAGCCCGGTTGTTTCCGTAGGCCACTTTTTTTGAACGCGTTCCGACAGCATTCACAAACGAAATATTGGAATACGGGTGACAACCAAAAATAAAATTCAAGCCGTTAAATACTTCGTCCTTGCTGATAATATCGGGGAAAGCTTCGTGTGCATAGTAACTTGTAATAGCAGCATTCACAATCATCCCGCTGCCTCCCCAGCCGCTGCGCGATATGGGCAGACCGTACGGGTTGCTTTTCTCCATTTCGACTATCGATTCATTGTATTTCACGATGTAGCCTTTCAATTTTTCTTTGTAGGCGTCACCCAAATAAGGAATGGCTTTAAGGGCAGGAACCAGGCTACGGCCTGCAAAAAACATTTGCCCAAAATCGCGGTTGCCGGCAGGTTGCTCAAGGGCATCCCATATTTTCGCTTCAAACCGATCCAGGTATTTCGTTTCTTTTGTTGTAATGTACAGTTGAAGAACCGTGTTCAGGTCAGCACCGCGGGCCATCATCCGCCTCCACGGTTCATCGGTACTATCTGCGGCATTTTTCATTGCTTCGTCAGCCTCCTCAAGCAAGCGTACAGCGCTGGAAAGGCTCCTTGCAGCAAGGTCATCATTGTAACCCTTCAGCGCGCGGGCTGCTGCTGCCAGGCTTGCAGCGGTCTGGTAATCCAGGAATGAACTCCGGTTGGTAAAAGCCCAACGGTCGTCCAGGGTGCCACTCGACATGCCATCGGTTTCGTAAGGTTTCAGATTTGGATTGTAAGGCAAATTGTCCGTCTCGGTAGAAGCATCACCCAAATGGTGGTACTGATGCAAATTGGGTACAATAATACCCCGCACCGGGTGGCCTATATTTTCGCATTGTGCCACCAGGTTTAAAGTACCGTGCTCGATTTGTTGCAAAATATCGGGCTTCCCGTCGGGACGATGAATATCCACATAGCGGGTCTTTTGGTCGATATACGTTTCGTCGCGGTCAACTTTAAACTCTTCCCACAGGTCAACGAAGTTTGAAATGACGCTGTTATGCGAGCCCGTTTGAATATCGAAATCACCGGCATCGAACCAGCCGCCAACGGCCATTCCCGGAATACGTTCCAGCGGTTTGTATTTCGTTTCGGTTGTCGGTCCCTGCCTGTAACCGTCAAAATGTTCGTGATTTACCGGAGCCTGAAGGCAATCATCCTTATAAGGTTCGCCGTGCCAGGTTCGGTAGGCTTCGTTCACCTGCATGTGATCCATTTGTACCGGGAACCAAACATCGAGTGTCGGGTGCCAGACGTCCTGAAAAACGCCGGGATCAATCGGAAAAGTATTGGTTCGCTGATCGCCGTACTGAATGCAGTAAATTCCGGGTTCCTTCACTTCGCTAAAATCAAATTTCGCATAATTGTAGCGCAGGTATTGTCCCCAGAGAGTCACTTTTCCATCAAGCACCTTTTGGTATTTGCCATCCCCGGTAACTCGGTAAATCGAAGCTGTCGGCAAAGGCTTATCGTTTGCATCCAGTTCAATAACGGCCACTTTTTGCTGCTGCGGCACATAACCTACCTGCGAAAATTCCACAACGGGCTTGCGAACCCAACCGTCTATTGCGTTGGGCTCGAGGTACCAGCTCAACACCTTGCCTGTTTTGTTTGCGGGAAGCAAACTACGGACAATAAACCAACCGTTTTGCGCCAGGTTGCGCCCGTCGAAAAGGCTGATCGGCGTATCGGATTGAATTTTCACATAATTGGCCGGATCTTCCGGAGCGAGCACAACGGTTTTCCCTGAAGCCAAGGGAAACGGCACAATAAATTCGTCCCTTCCGCGATCATCGAAGGTGGTGTGTCCGACAAATTGTGGAATTTTTTCAGACTTAGGTTCTATCTTGGTTTGACCCGCTGGATAACGGGGAAATATGCCCGGCTTGCCATCAACCAGATACATTTTTTCGAAGTAAGAAGCCGGTAAAAATTCAAAGTTCAGCCCGGCGGCACCTTCCAACTGTTCAGGAACCGGTTTGTCGAGATAAACGTCAATTTCGACTCCTTTATCTTTTGCACTGACGCGAATTTTCGAATTAAAGTCAAACTCTTCGTATCTCAGTTCAACTTCTATGGTACCGTGTTCCTGGTCAACCGTCCTGTTGACAAGCACGGGGACCAAATCCCATTGTTCAGGCGTGTTCTGAAGTCTTATTGCCCCGCCGGTAGCAGTTCTGACACCATGATGGATCAGCTCAATCCCGGCAGTTTTTTCGTCAAAAAACATCCCGTTGTACTGATTACTGAACACCAGGACATTAAGCCCTTGCGTTTCGAAGTATTCCTGATCGTTTATTTTCAGATTTTGCCCAAATAGGTTCGTAGAACAGGAAAAAAATAACATTGCTACAAATGCAATTGCCTCTAGTTTTTTGTACATAAGTTTATTTTTTGGTTTGGTTAGATTTTCTGTTACATTGATTTAAAGAGCAGAGAGCTTTCCCCGGGATCACATACTTTTTCCCAAATATTTTGGAATTCTTTCATCCATCGTATCCTCTGTCACTCACAACAAAGCACTATTCCACCCGGAACCAGTCGAAATCAACATACCCACCAATTTCTTTAGTTGCATAGTTGAACAGGCAGAACTTGTTCCCTGTAAACATTTTCAGGCTGAAACTCATTCTCAACTCATTACCCAGCTTATCAAACTTCTGATTATCGTAACTATACTCGAAAGTTGCCAAACGGCTTTTGTTCGAAGCCGTTGTCCGGAGGTAAATGCTATTTGCTTTTTTCAAAGAGATTGAAGCAATTGTATCACCTTTATTTACCATAACGAGCTGTTTCTCATCTGCAACTTGTTTCACGGCAATAAAGGCATAAGCTTCCTGGAAAATACCGAGACCTGCGATATCACCATTCTTCATTTTTGTTACATCTATTTGAGTCGTCGCTACAGACGGAATTGCCTGATTATAATGCGCAAAAGGACGTTGCGTCAACGTGTTTCTGGCTTCCAGCAGGTCGGCAACAACTTTAGCTGTTTTCAATCGCAGATATCCAGAATGCTCAGTTAAAGACCATTTGGTCGGATTCGGATTATGGTTCCAGCCCCATTGCATCCCGAGCGTGTTCCCTTCAAACTCATCGGAACGAGGGAAATCCTTCACTGGATATTCTTTACCGACATTGGGTTTGCGGTAAGTAACAACAGCCTTTCCGTCAAGCCCAACCATCGGCCAGCCGTCAACCCAGCTCACCGGCTGCAGGTTTGGCATGCGCCCAAACGGGCCGCTATCAACAAAAAGCATGGTCCACCACTCGCCGCTTTGCGTTTCGATGAGCGCTCCCTGATGAACGCCAAAGTTCACGCCTGGTGTTCGTTCTTCCAACACCACTTTTTGCTCGTAGGGGCCATAAATATTTTTCGACCGCAGGGTCACCTGAATCCCGTCAACGCCGCCGTAGGTTCCGTACAGATAATAAAAATCGTTGATTTTGTAAACGTGCATGCCTTCAAGCCCACCCCGAATATCGCCGGTAAAGACGAGCGAATCCGGGCCAATGGCTGTAAACTCGTGATTCAATTCCGTTATGCGGATCGTTCCGTAGCCATGTGCCAC
>NZ_QAAD01000042.1 GCF_003046625.1 Mangrovibacterium marinum | reverse complement strand
GTGGTACGCCAACTGCGGATTCTCGCTTCGCAGTTCCGTGTCCTTCGGACAGGAACGCTCTCCGAAATCCGCCCCGACAACATGTACCAACCGTTGTAAGCAAGTGTGAAGAACCGACACGACACATTGAAACTTGATTGAAATAATTACAAAAACGGACGGACTGGATTTGTACTCTGTTGATAGGGCGGTGCAGTTTGAGGGGAATTTATTTTGTTTTTTCTCCCTCCCCCGCGCAAAGAAAGAAACCCCACAGCACCTTGCACACATTGGCAAAGCCCCACGAGCCCATGCTAGAACCGAAGCTTCGCCAAAGAGTGCAATTTTGCTTACGCACCCTTTGGTTTTAAAATTTTATCTTTGGTTTTTAAAAGCTTTGTTGTAATAAAATTTAAATAATATGATTCATAGGAAAGTTAAAACATCCATCAATATGCAATGTTGTAGAAAATTGATAAGTGGAAACAAAAAATTATTTCAAATAATTTTACTTGGAATTTTTATTTCAGGGGCTTCAAATGCCCAAACCAATAATCCATTCGAACTGGATTTTGTTATTGAAAAGCCTTTAACAAATAATGACTTTCCTGTGGTATCAGCGGATGGGGAAACTTCTGTAATAAGTTATGATGCTACTGATTATCCGGGCGTAATTCGTGCCATACACGATTTACAAAACGACATTGACAGTGTTACAGGTAAAAGACCATTGCTTGTTGCGGAAAACAAAGCTTCTGAATATGAAATTATCATTGGTACGCTGGGTAAAAACAGGCAAATTGATAAACTGGTTTCTTCAAAAAAACTGGATGTAAAAGACCTTGAAGGAAAATGGGAAAGTTTTGTTATTACCACCATCCCGAATCCGAATAAAAAAACCAAGAATAGCCTTGTAATAGTTGGGAGCGATAAGCGGGGAACAATATACGGGATATATGAATTAGCTAGGCAATTGGGCGTATCGCCGTGGTATTGGTGGGCTGATGTTCCTGTAAAAAAACGCACATCGGCTTATATCAAGTCGGGTCGTTATGCTTCAGGCGAACCAAAAGTAAAATACCGTGGTATTTTTATCAATGATGAAGCACCCTGTTTCACAGGATGGACGAACGAGAAATTTGGTGGTGTAAACAGCAAAATGTACACCCATATGTTCGAACTACTGCTACGTTTAAGGGCAAACTACCTTTGGCCAGCCATGTGGGGAAATGCATTTAATGAGGACGACCCTGAGAATCCACGCCTTGCTGACGAATATGGCATTGTTATGGGGACCTCACATCACGAGCCCATGATGCGTTCACAGAAAGAATGGGGAAATCATCGGGCAGAGTATGGAAATGGCGAATGGAATTACAGGACAAATGAAGAAGGATTGAAAAAATTCTGGGAAGATGGCCTGGAACGCAATAAAAACTACGAACAGGTAATCACAATGGCCATGCGTGGTGATGGAGACCTTCCAATGACAGATGCCGGCAGTGCAGAAGAGAATTTCAGGTTGTTGGAAAAAATATTTGCCGACCAACGGGATATCATTGAAAAAGTAACAGGCTCACCTGCCAAAGAAACACCTCAGATTTGGGCATTGTACAGCGAGGTATTGGAATATTATGACCAGGGCATTAAAATACCTGAAGATATGACCGTTCTTTTTTGTGATGATAACTGGGGTAACGTTCGTCGGCTACCGGAACTGGGAGACAAGCCACATCCAGGTGGATATGGAATTTATTATCACGTGGATTTGCATGGAGCACCAAGAGCCTATCAATGGTTGAATATGACCCAAATACCTCACATGTGGGAACAACTGCAATTAACTTACAGCTATGGTGTCGATAAAGTTTGGATATTAAATGTGGGCGATTTAAAACCAAACGAATATCCTATGGATTTCTTTCTTCACATGGCATGGAATCCTACCACTTACAATCAGGATAATTTGCACGATTATGCCATAAGCTTTTGTAAAGATAAGTTTGGCGAAAAAGAAGCAGAGGAAGCAGCAGAAATTCTTAGTCTATATTGTAAATATGCAAGCCGGATCTCAGCGGAGATGCTCGATGATAGAACATACAACCTTCAAAATGGCGAGTTTCTCCAGGTAAAAGATGCCTACATGGCGCTCGAAGCGAGGGCTATGCGCCAGTATTACAAACTACCTGAAAAATATAGGGATACCTATATGCAATTGGTGCTTCATCCAGTGCGGGCTATGGCCAATCTTTACGATATGTATTATTCATTGGCTATGAACAAGAAATTAGCTTCTGAAAAAGACATTAAAGCCAATTACTGGGCTGACCGGGTAGAAAAATGTTTTGCATTGGATGCTGAATTTACCAAGGATTATAATCAGAATGTTTCCGGTGGTAAATGGAACCATATTATGGACCAGACCCATATAGGATATACCTCGTGGGATGAGCCGAAGGAAGGTAATATTATGCCAAAAGTTACCCGTATTTCGCCTAATGAAGCAAAACAAGGCGGGTATGTATTTAATGAGAAAAACGAAGTGGTGGTGATGGAGGCTGAACATTTCTTTGAGGCCAATGATACTGATAATACAAAATGGACGGTGATTCCAGACTTGGGAAGAACCCTTTCGGGAATGGCTTTATTGCCTTACACGGAAAAAACCAAAAATGCAGCTATAAGTTATAAAATGAACATGAGCCCCCAATCGGACAGTATCAAGGTGTGGATTTTCTTTGACAGTACATTGCCTTTTAAAAAGGGAGGGCATAACGTTGCTGCATCATTTAAGGGAGGCAAAGAAAAGATTTGGAATATTAACCACGACCTGAATTGGGAAAACAAATACAATAAAATGTATCCTACGGGTGCGGCCAGGATGATAGAAACATCAACTTTTCTTTCAATCCCTGAAAACAAAGTTGGGGTGTATAATTTAACCATTCGCCCTTTGGAACCGGGCGTAGTAATATATAAGGTGGTAGTTGATAATGGAGGTTACGAACCTACTTATTTAAAAATGCAGGAAAGCCCTTATAACAGATAGTAATAAATTATTTAAAAAATAATAGAAATGAAAAAAGTGAAAACACTTTTGTTTATTGGTCTTTTGGGAATATCAATGACCAGTTTGGCACAGCAACCCGGAGTTGAAAAAATTGCAGGCGGTAAAACGCACGAGTTCAGATATACAAATCCCATCACAAGGGATACAGCGCTTTCTATGCGTGACCATTGTATCATAAAAGTTGAGAACAAATGGTATTGTACCGGTACGTCAAACCCGGTATGGACTGGCCCGAATCCGGGAGTCCGGCTGTTGGTTTCCGACGACCTTATTCACTGGAAACAACATTCATGGCTTATTGATGCCAGTAAATTGCCTGAAGATTGTCCATATAACGGCAGATTTTGGGCTCCTGAAATTCATTATATTCAAGGAAAATACTGGCTTACCGTAAACAGTGGGAAAGTTACCAAAGAAGACCCAAAAGGAATGAGTACACACAGCGTATGGCTGTTTTCGTCAGATGAGGTAACTGGGCCATACGTATTGGTAAATGGTCCACTTACCCCACAATACAACAACGATGCAACCCTTTTTGAAGACGAGGACGGTCAGGTGTATTTTTACTGTAGTGGCAATGGATTGTTTCAGGCTAAAATTGATTTAACCACAGGAAAACTCACTACTCCTGCAGAAAAATTTCTGGATAAGAAACAACCTGGCTGGCCGGAATGGATGATTGGCGGCATCGAAGGCCCGTTTGTAATAAAAAGAGATGGTACGTATTTTATGTTCTTTTCAACTTGGACACGCGGATATGAAGTAGGGCTATTAAAATCAAAAAATCCATTGGGGCCATGGGAACTGGTATCAGATGAACCAATTTTCGGCACAAGAAAGAAGGGATATCGACCTGAACTAGCCATTGAGGGAGGATATGACCATTTGAAATTTCAGGATACAGAAGACCCTTATTGTGAAACTGGCCATAATGCTTTGTTCATAGGTCCCGACGGTAATATCTGGAGTTCCTGTCATTATATGGGATATGAAAAACGCCCTTATCCCTATTGCTCTGAACTTCAGGATTGGGGAAAAACTCCTCAAATGGGCTACGAGCCTGTATATTATGAAAATGGCAGGTTCTATATTAAAGGCCCGACATGGACTGAACAGGTTGTTGAATATTAATATTGAGTGAAGTACCTACCCTATTTGTTAGCACATTGGCAAGTCGCACGAGCTAGGCTCAAACCAAAACTTACCAAAGAGCTAACAAATGCCAGCCCTGTTACCGCCTTTAAGGGCGGTTTGGGATTTGTCCACCCACAAAAAACAAAATAAATTCGTGCTCCGTATCAAGGTCGGTGCAGATTGATTAAGATAAAATATTAGTTTTGTAAAAACTTGTAACGGATTGACTTTGAATAATGAACACCAGCTTACAACACGCGGTATAGTTAATAAGGGTTATAGTGGTTTTTCAGGTGCAGTAACCCGCTCCAAATTTTGCTGTAACTTGACAGGTAAAAAGCCCGCAATCCCTTACTAACCATACCGCCATCCGTTGTGTTTCATGCAAAGAGAGACCCGTACAATAAAAGCCAACGCACATTTGGCACATTTGCAAGCTCCGACACACAAGCCGATGCTTCAGCTTGCAAAAGAGCCAAATTTTTGCCGACACACGGGTTTGATACGAATAGATAAAAGGATTTAAAATGAATATATTTTTCGGAAAGATTTCAAAAAAAGTTGATGTTAAACAAATAGAAGAAGGTTACTACCTATCGGCAAAAGGTTCTACATGGTTCGGAGACATCGCAATAGGAAATTATGCTTATATAATTGGTGGTGACAGAATTCAATTATGGAAAGCAAGGGAATGGGGCGAGAAAGATGGAAAGGAATGTTTGAATTTTGACATTCTAAATAAAAACCTGAATATCAACTTAAATAAGTTTACAGCTCTTGAATTTTTGAAGCTAACTCCTGCATTAATTGTACTAACATCACGTTCTGCAAGGAATCGCGCATTTTTCAAGTTAGAAACACTGAAAGACGTAACTGTAGATTACATCAAAAATTCTGAAACATACAAAGACAATTCTATTTATCGGAAAATAGTCGTTCATGAAAATGAATCAGAAATAAATGAGTCTTCCATCAATATTCAACTATACTATGACAACGGTGAACTAAAATTGTACGAAGCGGACTTTTTTGAAAATAGCGTTATTCAAAGTTTTAGAGATAATTTAAAGTTTGGAGGAAAAGGTGCTGTAAGAAAGGACAATGTAATTAAGCTATTAAAAAGCAAAAAGCTAAATCCATCAGCTGAATTTACGAATAGCGAAATTTCAATGCGAAGTCTTTATGATACTTTGTTTTGCGAATACACAGAAAAAGAGAAATATTATCTTGTTGGGGCATACTGGGATGGGTCAAATCCGCCAGACCAGACAGATAGATTTTTAAATGAGAGTATTTGGGAGAATGGATATGAGGATAAATTCACTAATGATGTTAAGAAAGTTCCTGTTGGTAGCCATATTGCTATAAAAGCTGCTTTTACGAGAGAAAAAACAAAATCTGTTATGGCTATCAAAGCACGAGGTATCGTGATTAAAAATTATGATGATGGTCGAACATTAGATGTTGAATGGGAAGATGATTTTAATCCATTTGAAGTAGATTTTTCGGGAGGTTATTGGGCTACAATAAAAGAAGTGAAGAAAAGAAACCATATCGATGCTATTTGGAATGAAAACCCTGACAATACTGTTAAAATTGAAAATCTTGAACAAATGAATTTTCCACTAAACCAAATATTATACGGCCCTCCAGGAACTGGAAAAACATATAATACTGTTTTGAAATCGGCACAAATAATTACTCCAGAAAGAGAAATAACTGATTATAACGAAGCATTACAAATTTTCAATGATAATCTTGGTGGTAGAATTGAATTTATAACATTTCATCAAAGCTATAGTTATGAGGACTTTATTCAAGGCTTAAGACCCGATGTAGAAAACAAACAGCTCAGTTTTGATAAAAAAGATGGAGTATTTACAAGAATTGCAACGGAGGCACTTTTTGAATACTACAAAAGGTCAAAAAAGCTAAAGGCAGAAAAAAAGGAAAGCCACGAGAAAAAGGATGAGAACGAAGTATATTTAGATTTCATTGAGCATTTGAAGAATTTAGAATCAAAAGATTTTAAGTCTGCAACAGGTTCTACAATTTCAATTACATCTTTTACAAAAAATGACAATGTTGAGTTTAAGCATGCTAATAGCAGTAGAACATATTTAGTTTCAGGTAATAGACTTCTAAAGCTTTTTGAGGTATTTCCTGATATTAAACAAATTAAGAACGTTCATACTGACATTAGGGATGCAATTGGTGGTTGTAATACAACAGTATATTGGGTTGCTTTAAAAGAATTCATTTCATTCTACAATAAATACGAGAAGACCACTGACGAAGAAAAAGAAGAAGTTTTTGAAGAGGTTGGCTACGAATCAAAAAAGAAGCTTCTTGCTACTTTTGACCTGAATATTTTAAGAGAAGTTTCTCATAACGATGTGCCAAACTATGTAATAATAATCGATGAGATTAATAGAGCCAATATTTCAAGGGTTTTTGGTGAGCTTATCACTTTGATTGAAGGAGATAAACGTTCACATGGTAAAATTCCACTTTCATGTACTTTACCGTCAGGCGAGCAATTTATTGTTCCTTCAAACCTTCATATTGTAGGAACAATGAATACAGCAGACAAATCAATTGCTTTACTGGATATTGCTTTGCGTCGTCGTTTTGAATTTGTACCAATGTACCCAGACTATGAATTAGAATTTGAGGAGAAAGAAACACTTCAACTAATTAATGAAAGAATTGTCGAGTTGAAAGGTTATGATTTTCAAATTGGTCACGCCTATTTTATGACAGATGATTTTGATTTAGTTGATTGCATTAACAATAAGGTAATTCCTTTATTGCTTGAGTACTTTTTAAATGACGAAAATGAAGTAAAAAACATTTTGTCTCATGCAGGTCTTGTTGTTAAAGAAAATGGATGGCCTTTACAAATAATAGGTAAATAGACTTTATGATAAATCTTTTTGAATATCAGAATAAAGTATCATTCAAGGGCAATTACTCAGGGCTTGAAAATTTCTTGGATGAAATATGGAATAAAAGAGAGCGAAACAACTTTTATGAAATAGATGATTCAGAAAAAGTTGAAGTTCAGCGATTTGTTCAATTTATTCATAAGACTAAAGAGATTAAATCAAATAAATATGTAGGAGTAATTCATTTTGAAGGTCAAAAAGTAAATCTGCTTCCAAAAATATTCTATGATTCAGAAAAAATATATGACACTAAAGAAATAAATGCAATCCAACAGCACATATTGTGGTATTTGAGTTATTGTCGGAAACTAAAATTCCCAAATTTTAAATCTTCCTTGGGTAGTTTAAAGAACGATTTTTTTGAAATCTTAATTTACCTCTTTGCAAAATATACAAGAGAGTTACTTTCAAACTCTATATTTCAACAGTATGAAGAAGTAGAAAGAGAGGTTCACAATATTAAAGGACGTTTAAATACTTCGGCTTATATTACTGAAAACCTTTCAAAAGCTCATTGGCATAAAGTTAGCTGTACTTATGATTCATTTGTAATGGACAATAAATTTAACAGGATTGTTAAGTACGTTACACAGCTACTCTTCAATGTCAGTTCAAATTTTGAGAACAGAAAATATCTAAGAGAAATTCTCTTTATACTTGATGATGTTAGTGACGAAAAGGCTTCTGCTATTGAGTGTTCAAGTATAGTTTTTAATCCAATGTATAAGGAGTTTGAAACCATTAGAGATTATTGTACTCTTTTTCTAAGCAACAGTATTTCTATTGATTATAAAAATGATTTGAAGCTTTTTGCTTTTCTATTACCGATGGAATATCTATTTGAAGATTTCGTGTTTGGTTTTATAAATAGAGAGTTGAAAGAGATAAATGTCAAGTCACAAGTAAGTTCTACTCATTTGGATGAAGGAAAGATATTCGGATTAAAACCTGATTTGTGTATTTCAACGGTAACAAAAAGATTTATAGCGGACACAAAATATAAAATTGCATATTCCGACAAGAATGACCCAAAAAATGGTGTTTCGCAAAATGATTTGTATCAAATGGTAGCTTATGCAATTCGTTTTAATATTCAGGATATTGTTTTACTTTATCCTAACATGTTAAAAACAAGACAGAATGGAATGTCAGGAATGCAGATAATAGATAAACTGGCAACAGATAAAGAGATTAATATTTCGTCTCATCAATTACCAATAATAAATTATGAACTATTTGATACTGAATCCGATTTTAGAAATATTGAACTATCGGAATTGTTTAAGAAACAGAAAGAAGAATTGAAAATAAAATTGAGAGATGTATTTGATGCCAACCCTTTGTAGTCAAGCACATTGGCAGGTCGCTCAAAAAGCCGACCCACAACCAAAACCAGCCAAAGAGCTTGCCAACCCAATCGCACGGGCTGACAGAAGAATAAAGCACGAAAACACAACACTTAGCCTCTAATCAAGCGTTGCTTGCATACGCTTGGTATTGGAGGCTTTGTTGAACTAAACACTGCCCCTGGCTTAACCGACTGTTAATTAACTATTTTCGGATAGTGTTTTCAATCGGTTTTTTGTTTCCCTTTCGGAAGGCGTTTGGGGTGGTATTGTTGGCCTTTCAAGCCCGGTTTTGGCTGCAAAACCGACTATGCCGGCCAAATAGCTTCTGCTTTGACCCTGTTTTCGGCAGCAAGGGGCTCCTCTGGGCAGGCGGTTTTGGCGACCGGACATAGCTTTCCCATTTACGCTCCGGGGCGTATTTCGAAAAGATCCACAAAACACCGTCATTGGCCCATTCCGGCCAATGGATTTACAGGCGGTGCACGCTTTCCGGGATAAGTTTCCAGCAGCAGTAGTTCGCCGCCACAATCCTTACACTTCAGCACCGAGCGCTCTCCAAAGCGCAGCTCCAGGATCTG
>NZ_QAAD01000041.1 GCF_003046625.1 Mangrovibacterium marinum | reverse complement strand
CGCTCAATGATTCTTGGGAATTCTTCGACAGGATTCATAGTAGAAAATTTTATTGGTACGTAGATACCGCAAGTTAATTCACTTTCATTCCTGTTGGTGATTCCCGGGAATCATGTAGGTTTTTTCTGAAAGTCTTACCACCCAAAGGAGCTAAGCCACAATGTCGATCAAGGTTTTGAATAGATGTGGGACAACAACCCGAAAACTTATGAAAACAACGACAACAGCATAATCGAAAACTACTACACTTTCATTCCTGTTGGTGATTCCCGGGAATCATGTAGGTTTTTTCTGAAAGTCTCTTTTTCGACGCTTAAACGAGTGTTCCGTCAATTCTAATTTGTATAAAAGAGGATATTTTGTCCTACCGGACGGGTTTTCATCTTTGGCTTGCCCCAAAGACGAAACAGAAAACGCAAGGCTTATTTTTATCTTCAGGTGTCAGCTCCCGAAAGCTAAGTTCAGCCGGGTGATCTCCTTCTGTCGGCGGAGCTTCCCGGATTCACTAAGCTTCCGGTTCGCCTCTCACCATCGATAAAAAGTAGGCCGGTCCCGCTCCGAGCGAGCTTCCGTCTTCTCTTAAATGCCTTCTACTGTCTTCCACCACTTTCATCCCTTTTGCTGATTCCCCGGAATCATGAAGTTTTTTATGAAAGTCTTACCCCCCAGAGGCACTAAGCCGCATTGGCAATAACTGGTTTTGATTAGATGTAGACCGACAACCCGACAACTATTGAAAACAACGACAACAGCATCGTTGAAAAAATCCGAAACTTTCATCCCTGTTGGTGATTTCCGGGAATCATGTAGGTTTTTTCTGAAAGTCTCTTTTTCGACGCTTAAACGAGTGTTCCGTCAATTCTAATTTGTATAAAAGAGGATATTTTGTCCTACCGGACGGGTTTTCATCTTTGGCTTGCCCCAAAGACGAAACAGAAAACGCAAGGCTTATTTTTATCTTCAGGTGTCAGCTCCCGAAAGCTAAGTTCAGCCGGGTGATCTCCTTCTGTCGGCGGAGCTTCCCGGATTCACTAAGCTTCCGGTTCACCTCTCACCATCGATAAAAAGTAGGCCGATCCCGCTCCGAGCGAGCTTCCGTCTTCTCTTAAATGCCTTCTGCTGTCTTCCACCACTTTCATCCCTGTTGGTGATTCCCCGGAATCATCTGTGTTTTTTTTTCTTAGTCCAAACGCTGAAACGCCCGGCTGGCGTGTCCCCGAGGCATGTTGCCCCCTCCACGAGCTACCGGCCCCCTCCCATCGGGCAGAGTTTTGATCCCATCGGGCTGGTAATGCTGTCCATCGGGCAGGTTTTTGAGTTAATTGGCATCGGGAAGCCTCCCATTGGCCGGATTTCTGAATTAATTGGCTGCGGAAGCCGTCCCATTGGCCGGATTTCGGCTTCAACCGGCCGGGGGAACCGTCCACAGTGCCGCCTAAGGCCGTTCGTGCGAATGGCTGAGCTGCCCCGAAGCAACTGGCAGGTTGCCGTTCGCTTTCAACTTTTTAAGTATTCCATGTCGTCCTGATAGTCGAATTGAAGGTCTTCGTGCAATTTGGAGATGGTTGTTTCAATCTTCTTCACCTGGCGGGCAAACATATTGCGGATGATGGGACTGGTACTCATCGGAATTTTTTCGGTTCGCATCATGCGGCAAAAGTAGATCAGCAATTCCACTTCGGTCGTTTTCACGCCCGAGTAGCGAATGGCCTGCGTGGTATCTTTCAGTATTTTTCGCAAGCTCTTTTTGATGAGGTAACCACTGCGCCGGTTCATCGCCTTGAAGCCGGCATCAATCTCCGCCTTCACGCTTTCAATAAAAGCAGCCTCATCTTCCGACTCGAACAACAGGTAAGTCAGCAGCTCCTTGTTGTCTTTTTTGAAGCGGGCCATCCGCAAACAGAGCTCCTGCAATTGTTGCGGCGGGTAGTTCTTCAATTCTTCCCGGATTTCTTTGATTGATCGGCTTTCCATAGTCGAAAGAAACTAAAAAATAAGCGACTGACAAAGTCATCAGTCGCCGTATACAGTTGCCTCTGTATGCTCACTGGACCAATCATCCGGCAATACAACTATCCGGAGATCCGGTTAACCAGCAAGCTATTCAGTTGTTGAATGTCCCGCCATACCAAAAGGAAATTCAGCCGATTCGGTGCGGGCAGCCCACAGAATTTGAGTCATCTCCTCGACGATCTCCGGGTACTGATCGGCCAGGTTGTGCTCCTCGCCGGGATCGTTTGCCAAATCGTACAACTCGTGCGTTTGCTGCTCGGGGTCAGAAACCTTGTACGACACGTATTTCCAGTCGCCCTGGCGGATGGCCTGTCGACCGTCATTCTCGTGAAACTCCCAATACAGATAGTCATGTTTCTTTTGACCGGGCTGGCTCAATAAAGTTGGAAGAAAAGAAATTCCCTGAATATTAGTCGGCTTTTCGGCGCCAACCAAATCGGCTACTGTTGGCATCACATCCCAGAAAGCCGAAATCAGGTCGCTTGTCGTGCCTGCGGCAACATGTCCCGGCCAACGAACAAGCATCGGCTCGCGAATGCCCCCTTCGTACAAATCGCGCTTGTATCCGCGCAAAGGGCCATTACTGTCGAAATAATCCGGATCAGCTCCTCCCTCGCGGTGCGGCCCATTGTCGGACGAAAAGATGACAATCGTATTCTCATCGATGTCGAGCTCCTTCAACTTAGCCATAAGCTCGCCCACCTGATTGTCGAGTACAGCAACCATGGCGGCAAAAGCGGCATGACATTCAGCTTGCGAGCCATAGCCACCTTTGCGAAATCGCGGGTGTCCGTAGTCGGCACCTTCATACGATTTCTCGGGATCGTATTTACCACGAAACTGAGCTAAATCTGCTTCCGGCAGCTTCAACTCGGCATGCGGAATCACCGAGGGATAGAACAAAAAGAAACTGGTATCCTTATTGGCCTCCAAAAACTGCATCGCTTGCTGGTGAATCAACTCCGGAGCATAATCGCCAAACTGATTGTCGATATTACCGGCCAATTCCACCTTGGTCTGGTTATCCCAAAGGTGGCCCGGAAAGTAGTTATGAGCCAGCGTTTGGCAGTTGTAGCCATAAAACTGATCGAAGCCCTGCTTGTTGGGATCTCCGTCGGTATCGATAAAACCCAGGCCCCACTTTCCGAAAGCGCCGGTTACATAGCCGCTTTGTTTCAACAGCTCGGCCACGGTAAACGACTCGGCCGGCAGCGGAATCTGGCCTTCCGGCTTCACGCCGATATTGCCACGGATGGGCGTAAATCCGGTGGTCTGCCCGGTCAACAAGGTCGAACGCGAAGGAGCACAAACCGCACAACCCGCATAGTGGTTGGTAAAACGCATTCCCTCCCGGGCTAGCTGATCGATATGTGGAGTTTGAAATTTCTGCTGGCCGTAGCAACTCAGGTCTCCGTAGCCTAAATCATCGGCCAGGATGTAGATGATGTTGGGCTTTTGAGCTGCTTTTTCTTTTGTAGCCGTGTTTTGGCACGCAGCAAGCGCCGCTAAGGCTGCCAGTCCGGCGAGATAGTGTGTTTTCATTTTAGTTTGAATTGAGTAGTACCGTAAAAGTAGAAAAGATATCGGCACTTACCCCATTTTTCAGTCTGAAATACACTATACAGCCGGTTGTTTTGCAACGAAAGCCCGGCCTGCATCGAAGGCCTCCAGGTTTTGCTGAACCAGCTGTTCGCCTTTTGTGCGAAACAGTTCGCATATTCCTGTTTTCAACGAATCGGCTTGCAGGGGAATGTAATCGGACAAAGCACCAAGCATAATCATATTCAGTGCTTTCGGGTTGCAAAGTTGATGGGTGATCACTCCGCCATCGACCAGGATGTGGCGTGGCAGTCGCTTTATTTCGGTCCACAATTCCTCGACCGGCGGGTAGTTCGGCAGGTTCAAATAAGGTTCCATATTACTGATCAGCACACCATAAGTATGCAGGAACGGCAGTTGGCGCAGCGCTTCCATGGGTTCCAGCCCGAGCAGGATGTCGGCCTGTCCGTGATGAATCAGATCGGCACATACCTCGTGGTCGGCCAGACGCAAGTGGGCAACCACTGCCCCGCCTCGCTGGCTCATGCCATGCGTCTCGGCTTGCTTAACCCACAAGCCTTCGAGCATAGCTGCATTACTCAATATGGCCGCAACCGACAAAATTCCCTGACCGCCGACACCAGCTAAAATGATATCCTTTTTCATCGTTTCAGTTTTTTGCTTGTTTTTGTTTCTCCTGCCGCCGACGACGGGTAGCTTTCTGCAAACACTCGCGTCGTGGAATAACCACTGACAGGCCGTCGTATTCAATTTCTTCCTGATAAATTCGAATCATGTCTTCCTGATTTTTATGTAGCGGTGTAAACACCCGAATGTGTGCCGGATCAACACCAAGCCCTTCGCATATCGCCTCAAGTTTGCCCAGTCCTGCGGGCTGTTGTCCTCCGGTCATCGCCACACATTGATTGTCAGAAATTACCACCACCATATTGGTATGTTCATTCACCGCATCCAGCAGGCCCGTCATGCCCGAGTGGGTGAAGGTTGAATCGCCGATGAAAGCTACCGCCGGGAAAAAACCGGCATCGGCAGCTCCTTTGGCCATGGTGATCGACGCCCCCATATCGACACAGGAGTAGATTCCCTGGTAAGGAGGCAGAGCGGCCAGCGCGTAGCAACCAATATCGGAGAAAATATGACCAGCACCGTATCCGGCAACAACCTCCTGCAAAGCCTCAAAAGCATCTACGTGCCCACAGCCCCGGCAAAACGAGGGTGGCCGGGGAACAACCACCTCGGGCACCGGATAAGGTGCCGGGTAGGTTATTTGGAGGGCTCGCCCCACCTGGTCGCTGGTCAGCTCGCCATAACGCGGCAACCAGCCATCGAGTTTTCCGTGCACCGGTTTCCCGGCAGCAAAGAATCCGCGAAGCTGCTCTTCCACCATCGGGTAGCCTTCTTCAATGACCAGCAGCTCGTCGCATTCGGCTTCCAGCTTTTCCAGTAAGTTTCGCGGGAGCGGATACTGACCAATTTTCACCCGCGGCCAGGGAATCTCCCGGCCGACGAACACTTCGCGGAAATAGTTCCAGCCCAAACCGCAACACACGATTCCCAGATGTCGATGAACGCCTGCTTCCTGAAAATTATAAGATGATTGTTCGGAAAGCGCCTCCATACGATGCTGCTTTTCGAGCAAACCCACATAGTTCTTCCGGGCGAAGATGGGCAGCAACAAGAATTGCTTCAGGTTTTGCGGCAAATGTAATTCGTGGGGGTGCACCGACTGGCGAAGGCTAACCGCAGCACGCGAATGCGACAGGCGGGTTGTCAGCCGCAACATCACCGGCAGCTGCAATTGTTCCGATAGCTTGAAGGCGGTGTAACACATATCGTAGGCTTCCTGCTGATTCGAGGGTTCCAAAACCGGAATCATGGCAAAACGCCCGTAGTAGCGTGAATCCTGTTCATTTTGCGACGAATGCATTCCGGGGTCATCGGCTACGGCCAGCACCAAACCGCCGTTCACCCCGGTAATGGCCGAGTTGATAAAAGCATCGGCAGCCACATTCAGCCCAACCTGTTTCATGCAAACCAATGCCCGGCGCCCGGCATAGCTCATGCCCAGTGCCGTTTCGTAAGCTGTCTTCTCGTTTGCTGACCACTGTCGGTGAACGGCCCGTTCTTCAGCCGTTGGACTGTGCTGTATATACTCCATAATTTCGGTTGAGGGGGTTCCCGGATAGGCATAAGCTCCGGAAATACCCGCGTCGATAGCAGCCTGCGCTACTGCTTCATTTCCAAGGAACAGATGGCGTTTCATAAGCGTTGCGGTTAGGTTCCATTAAACTTACGAAGAATTGCGGCCTTATACAATGCCTTTTATCAGCCGTGCAACAATGAGCGGTAATGAGCGACAAAAACAATTCTATTGTTATTTTTGTGCCTCGCCCCTTGTTGGCTTAAGCAATAGCATCATGAAAGTAACCATACTCATCGTTTACGGACTTGTTCTCCTGATCATCGGCGTTTTATCGGCTCTGAAAATAAAAAGCCCATCGGACTATTTTGTTGGTGGAAAGCGAAATGGAGTATTTCAGATCTCAGGAAGCTTGCTGGCTTCCATCCTTGGTGGTTCAGCTATTCTGGGCTCGGTAAACCTGGCCATACACCAAATGTGGGCTGCTGCCTGGTACTTGCTGGCGGCTTCTGCAGGGCTCTGGATCCTGTTTCCACTGGTTCGCAAAGTGAGCCAATACGGTAAATTCACGCTCACCGACATGCTTGGGCGGTTTTACGGCAATACGGCCCGCAAATCAGCGTCGGTTATCATTCCCTTGGCCTGGACCGGCATTGTTGCGGCACAGATTATTGCGGCTGCCAAAATCCTGTTCAGCCTGTTTGCCCTGCCCTACACCGACGGAGTGATTATCTCCTCAGCAGTTTTCATCATCTACACCTTAATCGGAGGTCAGATTTCCATTCTGAAAACCGACTTTATACAGGCTATTATTATCCTGGCTGGCATAATTTGCTCGGCCATCTTTCTATCGTTTACCGCTGGTACGCATACCAGTCCGATAGCCGAAAGCTTCCCGTTTAATTCGGGCTTCCAGGCAACTGATCTGCTGATCTTATTCCTCACCTTTTCGACCACCTTTGTGGTTGGCCCCGATATTTATTCCCGGGTGTTCTGCGCCCGCGATGAGCGGACTGCCCGGCGAAGTATCGCTGTTGTAGCCGGGATTCTTATTCCCTTCGCCTTCGGATTGACCTATCTGGGTGTTTTCGCGGTTGACAACCTCTCGACCGAACAGCTTAGCCACTCGGTTGTTTTAGTTGATTTAATCGCCCAATTTCTGCCCGAATGGGTGCTTGGATTGATGGCGGCCGCCCTGTTGTCAGCTGTGCTCTCCTCGGCCGACACCACCTTGCTGACAGCCTCGATGATGGTCAGCGAATTGTTTCATGAGGACATCGACAACCGCAGATCGCTCAACACCACGCGGCTGTTCATCGTCTTGATCGGGATGGCGAGCATGCTGATTGCGCTTCAAATCACGTCGATTATTGGAACCTTGCTGCTGGCGCTGGCCTTTTACTCGGGGGCTTTCATTGTACCGATTATTGCCGCCCTGGCCAATCTGAAGGTGAACAAAAGCCTGAGCATTGTAGCCATGCTTGGCGGTGGGTTGATGGCGCTAAGCGGTAAAATACTGGTTTCGAACTACCACAACAGCTGGGCCAACTGGATGATTGTAGGAGCCTTTGTGTTGAATTTCGTGATTCTTCGGATTCCCGAAAGACGCAAGTCGAATTAATGCACCACTCCCCCTTTGCTTACCTGTAGCGGCAAGGAGGGCTTACCCCTGCAAAGACTACCCTCCCAGAGAGCTAGAAACAGCTTCCAGGTCAGCGTTGCTCAGTAATCTGTACTTTAGCAAATCGATAAATAGGGCTCCAACGAAACAAAAACACGTGTTATAAAAGGGCAACAGCACGAAGATAAAAAGCAGAATGCGTAGCAGCCATCCCGTTGTTATTGTTTTCACAAGTTGTCGGGTTGTCGTTCCACCTGTAGTCAAAAACAGTTATTGGCATTGCAACTTAGTGCCTCTGCATAGTAAGACGTTCATAAAAAAAGCCCGCCGAAGCGAGCTTTCTATTTTGATTTTCAAGTTGACTTATTTTGCATAGTTCACCGCACGCGTTTCGCGGATCACTGTAATCTTGATCTGTCCCGGATAAGTCATCTCATCCTGAATGTGCTTGGCAATATCGTACGACAGCTGTTCGGTTTCCTTATCCGAAATTTTATCGCTACCAACAATAACGCGCAACTCGCGACCGGCCTGGATTGCATAGGTTTTCAATACACCAGGATAAGAAAGCGCCAAATCTTCCAGAGCTTTCAAACGCTTAATGTACGATTCAACCACCTCGCGACGGGCACCGGGGCGGGCTCCTGAAATCGCATCACAAACCTGTACGATGGGCGCCAGCAACGATTGCATTTCCACTTCGTCGTGGTGAGCACCAATGGCGTTGCAGATATCGGGTTTTTCTTTGAACTTCTCGGCAAGTTTCATACCCAGCACTGCGTGTGGCAATTCCGGCTCATCATCGGGCACTTTACCAATATCGTGCAACAGACCGGCCCGTTTTGCCCACTTGGGATTCAAGCCTAACTCGGACGCCATGATGGCACAAAGATTAGCCACCTCGCGCGAGTGTTGCAGCAGGTTTTGACCATACGATGAACGGTATTTCATTTTACCGATCAGGCGAATCAACTCGGGATGCAAGCCGTGAATTCCCAGGTCGATGGTTGTGCGTTTACCGGTTTCGATGATTTCTTCTTCAATTTGCTTTCTCACCTTACCAACAACCTCTTCGATACGGGCCGGGTGAATACGGCCATCGGTTACCAGTTGGTGAAGTGCCAGACGGGCAATTTCGCGACGTACCGGATCGAAACCTGAAAGTACAATGGCTTCCGGGGTATCATCAACGATAATTTCGACCCCTGTTGCAGCTTCCAAAGCACGAATGTTACGTCCTTCGCGACCAATAATCCGCCCTTTGATTTCATCACTTTCGATGTGAAAAATAGTCACTGCATTCTCGATGGCTGTTTCGGTAGCAACCCGTTGAATGGTTTTCACCACCACCTTTTTAGCTTCCTTGTTAGCCGTTTGCTTAGCCTCTTCCATGATCTCGTTAATGTACGACATGGCTTCGGTCTGGGCTTCGTTTTTCAACGACTCCACCAACTGCGACTTGGCTTCTTCGGCCGACAAACCGGAAATGGCTTCCAGTTGCTCCACCTTTTGGCGGTGCACTTTGTCCAACTCTTCTTCCTTTTGCTGCACCAGATTAATCTGAGCGGTCAGGTTCTCGCGGATGGTTTCCACGTTGCGCTTTTCGCTCTCAAACTCTTTGACCGTACGCTGAAATTCGTTTTTACCTTGCAGAAAGGTTGCTTCTTTCTGCTTCATCTTATTCTCGAGATTCGCAATCTTGCTGTTTTTCTCGTTGATGTACTTTTCGTGTTCCGCTTTCAGTTGCAAAAATTTCTCTTTTGCCTGAAGGATTTTATCCTTCTTGATTACCTCACCTTCAGCTTCGGCTTCGCTGAGTATTTTACGTTTCTTACCATTAATGGCTTTATCCCACAAGAAGTAGGATAAAACAGCACCGAGTAAGAAACCAGAAATTGCGTATAGTATTCCCATTTTTCTAAATATTACAGATAATTAAAATGAAAGCCCACTAATCGATTTACTTTCAGCTACGAAATATAGCTGAAAATAAACCAATAGCGGGCTATCGATATATTGTTTTTATTCGTTTAATGACAAAAAGTCGCTCAGTTGCTCGTCCAATAATCGAATTTCCTCAACGATCGGCGATTCATCGCCTTGCTCTTCCAGTTCCAGGTTTTTCAGAACAAACTGAAAGGCGGTCATGGCCAAAAAATCCTGCGAATCCTGATTGACATACTTCTTTTTGTACTCCAGAATGATGTCGTTAATCATCTTTGCAGCTTTCCGAATTCTCGCCTCTTCGTCCTCGTTTCGGTCTATTTTCAACGGATAAATTCGTCCGTTGATATTAATATTTATTGAAAGCTTATCTGTCATCTTTCCATGTATCGACTACACATTCAACTGAGCAATACACTTATCAATTTCCCGCACTATTTTATTGATGCGTTGCTTTACCAGTTTGCTATCTTCGTCGCCCACTGACAAAGCTTTCGCGATCTTCAGATCGTTATACTTTTTAACCAGTTCCTCATTTTCACTTTTCAAGCCGGCAATTGTTTGCTCCATTTCAGCTATTTTCGCTGCCATCACCTGCCGTTCTTCCTTCAGGCTGGTATGGCGTTTGATCAGAAGCCTTAACTTTGCCTTAAAATCGTCCAGTAAAAGTTGGTCTTCCCCGGTCATTTTAGTAAACTTTCCCGGACAAAAATAATATTTTTGCCCAATTCGTTCTACGAAGATAAGTTTATTTGTTGAATAGCATAGAGCCTGAAAAAAATGTTATCAACAGTCCTTGTCAGCAGCCGGCGCAAGACCTGCAAAAACATTAAAAGGATCAATTGGTTAGGCGTACTTAGCGATCTTGACATCCATAAAGAACAACAATTACAATATTACATTTTATGAAATGTTTCCTTTTTACATTACTGCTTTTTCTAATCAACCGCCCTTATACACCAACCATAAAGGCCGATTATTTTGCAGCTCCGGTGAAAATTCCGATGCTGCTGGCCGGTAATTTCGGCGAGCTTCGCAGCAATCACTTCCACTCGGGCATCGACATCAAAACACAAGGAAAAACGGGCATACCGGTTTATGCACCCGCCGAAGGAACGCTCTCGCGCATAAAAATATCCCCCTGGGGATTCGGCACAGCACTTTACATCGACCACCCAAACGGCTACACCACTGTTTACGGGCACCTGAGTGCGCTGCGGGACGATCTGGCCAAATACGCACGTGACCTTCAATACCGCAACCGATCGTTCGAACTGGATCAGTCGGTACCAGCAGGCAAATTTCGGTTTAAACAGGGTGAATTAATTGCTTACAGCGGGAACAGTGGCAGCTCCGGCGGCCCGCATCTGCACTTCGAGATTCGCGACAGCAAAACCCAAAATCCGATCAACCCACTGCTGTTCAACTTTGCCATCCGCGACTCGAAAGCCCCCAAGCTGATGTCGGTAATGCTGTACCCCCTGTCAAAGGGTGCGCACATCAATGGCAGCAGCAGCCAAAAGCCCATCGATCTGGTGATGTTCGATGGTGCCTACCATTTAAAAAGCAATCCTACAATTACGGCCGGTGGCGAAATCGGTTTTGGCATCATGGGGCTCGACTATCTGGACGGGAGCTGGAGCAAATGTGGTATTTATGAAATCAGCCTCTCGGTTAACGGAAAACTGATTTATAACTTCAAGCTGAATGAGATTAGCTTCAGCCAAAGCCGCTACATTAATAGTTACATCGACTATACTTATCTGAAAAATAATCGCCGGCGCTACCAAAAGAACTGGATTGAAGAGGGCAACCAACTCAACAACTACCTGGTGCGCGAAAACGAGGGCAAGCTTGCCATTGAAGCGGGTAAGGATTACGAAATCAGCTACCTGGTGAAGGACGTTTACGGGAATACGAGCCGACTACAATTTACCGTGCACGGCCAGGCGCCTATTGCACCGGCAGCGAGTCCGCGGGGCATTCCGGTGTACCATGCCACCGAGTTTAAGCTTCAACAGCCCAACGTGCAGGCCATCATGAAAGCGGGCACCTTCTATTCCGACTTTCAACTGGACTATAAAGAATTGCCGTCGGCGAAGGATCTGTTCAGCAAACGCATACAACTGCACGAGCCGGATGTTCCGGTACATCAGGCCTACAAGCTCCGCATCAAGGCTGAAAGTCTCCCGGATCAACTTAAATCGAAGGCTTTGCTGGTGGCTATCGACCCCAAAACCGGAAAGAAATCCAGCATGGGCGGACAATACAGCAACGGCTGGGTTGAAAGTCAGGTTCGGCAGCTGGGGACTTTTGCCATTGCAACCGACACCGAAGCACCAAGCATAACTCCGCTCAATATTAAAAACCACAGTTCGCTGACCGATCGCCGCAAAGTGAGTTTCAAAATCATGGATGACCTCTCGGGTGTGGACAGCTACCAAGGCGAAATTGACGGACAGTGGGTGCTATTTGAGTACGATGGTAAAAATAACCTGATTGAGTATTATTTTGATGAAACACGCCTTCAGCTTGGCAAAAGCCACCAGCTAAAGCTAAGGGTTAACGATGGTGCAGGCAACCAAAGTACCTACCAGGCAAAGTTCTACCGATAGAAATACGGCAAGCTAAAAATGGCGGTTTTGGGAGACTCCCGAAGCCGCCATTTTCAGTAACTCCAAGCCCGTTCATCAAAAGACGTCGTTATGGTTGGGACGATATCCCGACAACCAAGAAAGCCGGACAACCGAAGCTCCAAAAACCTTCGACCTTCATCCCGGGTGAAAATTCCGTCGGAAGCAGAAGGCTTTTCTGCTAAAATTTCTTCTCCAAACAGCTTTACTTTCAATTTAATTTGAGAAATTTAGGGAACACGCTCCTGGCAGGCAACGCATCGATGACAACTTAAAATCTGAACAATGGATCCATCATCACTCAAAGAGCTTGTTTACGCATTTCAAAAGAGCCGAATTTTACTGACCGGTTTCGAGCTTGATATTTTCACGCAAATTGACGAGTCGGGAGCCACAAGCGAACAGCTCGCTGTAAAATTGCAAGTAGACCATCATGCTTGCGACCGTTTACTAAATGCGTTAGCCTCATTAGGTTTTCTGGAGAAACACAACCAGCGATTTTTTAACACAGCTGACAGTTTCAACTTGCTATCGCGAAAAGGGTCCCAATACCAGGGAGGGCTGATGCACTCGAATCATCTGTGGGACAGCTGGAGCCAGCTGACAACGGTCGTCGAATCAGGCGTTCCGGCGCATAGCACGCAGATCAATGTCCGTGGGCAGGATTGGCTTTCGGCCTTTATCACCGCCATGCACGACCGGGCAATCAAACAAGCTCCGCAGCAATTGGCCCATCTTGACCTGGCCGACGTCAAAACAGTATTGGATGTTGGCGGCGGCTCGGGTGCTTATTCCATGGAACTTATCCGGAAAAAGCCGGAGATCAGCGCAACCGTATTCGACTTGCCGAACGTAGTGCCAATCACCAATGAATTTATTCGAAAAGAAGGTTTCCGGGAGAAAATTAAAACGTATCCGTCTCCACGATAACGTATAGGCTTTCGGGATTATTCTTTCGATTTTCACATCCTTGATGTTTCACAAAAAAAAGGATGTACTATGATTT
>NZ_QAAD01000040.1 GCF_003046625.1 Mangrovibacterium marinum | reverse complement strand
ACCAACTCGCTGTTACAGTCACCGCTGATGCTCAAAGCAAAACTTACGGTGATCTTGACCCGGAACTGACTTTCGTTGCAAGCCCAGCTGTGGGAACTGTTCTGGCAAATGGTGAAGTGATTGCATTTACTGGTGCGCTTTCTCGCGTGGCTGGTGAAGATGTCGGCGCGTATGCAATCAACCAGAATACGGTTGACAACACCAACTACGATATCACATATACCAGCGCTGATCTGACAATCGGTCAACTGGTGGTGGCCGTAAACGCAGAGGCTAAATCAAAAACTTACGGTCAGGTTGACCCGGCTCTAACGTTCGTTTCGGTTCCTGCTGTCGGTACAACACTGGCTAACGGTGAAGTAATTTCATTTACCGGTGCGCTTGACCGCGACCCGGGTGAAGATGTCGGAGCTTATGCAATCAACCAGAACACAGTTGACAACACCAACTACGATATCACATATACCAGCGCTGATTTGACAATCGGCAAACTGGCGGTGGCCGTCAACGCTGAGGCTAAATCAAAAACTTACGGTCAGGTTGACCCGGCTCTAACGTTCGTTTCGGTTCCTGCTGTCGGTACAACACTGGCAAATGGTGAAGTGATTGAATTTACTGGTGCACTTTCTCGCGTGGCTGGTGAAGATGTCGGCGCGTATGCAATCAACCAAAACACGGTTGACAACTCCAACTACGATATTACATACACCAGCGCTGATTTGACAATCGGCCAACTGGCTGTAACTGTCACTGCAGATGCTCAAAGCAAAACTTACGGTCAGCTTGACCCGGTTCTCACTTTTGTTTCGGTCCCTGCTGTCGGCACATCATTGGCTAACGGTGAAGTGATTGCATTTACCGGTGCGCTTTCTCGCGTGGCCGGCGAAGATGTCGGAGCGTATGCAATCAACCAAAACACGGTTGACAACACCAACTACGATATTACATACACCAGCGCTGATTTGACAATCGGCAAACTGGCGGTGGCCGTCAACGCAGAGGCTAAATCAAAAACTTACGGTCAGCTTGACCCGGCTCTAACGTTCGTTTCGGTTCCTGCTGTCGGTACAACACTGGCTAACGGTGAAGTAATTGCATTTACCGGTGCGCTTTCTCGCGTGGCTGGTGAAGATGTCGGCGCGTATGCAATCAACCAAAACACGGTTGACAACTCCAACTACGATATTACATACACCAGCGCTGATTTGACAATCGGCCAACTGGCTGTAACTGTCACTGCAGATGCTCAAAGCAAAACTTACGGTCAGCTTGACCCGGTTCTCACTTTTGTTTCGGTCCCTGCTGTCGGCACATCATTGGCTAACGGTGAAGTGATTGCATTTACCGGTGCGCTTTCTCGCGTGGCCGGCGAAGATGTCGGAGCGTATGCAATCAACCAGAACTCGGTTGACAACTCCAACTACGACATTTCATACACCGGCGCTGATTTGACAATCGGTCAACTGGCTGTATCTGTCACTGCAGATGCTCAAAGCAAATATTGTGGACAAGTCGATCCATTGTTGACCTTTATCTCAAGCCCAATAGTTGGCACTGTGCTAACCAATGGAGAGGTGATTGGGTTTACAGGAGGCCTCACTCGAGAGTCTGGCGAAGATGTCGGACCACATGCTATCCTTCAAGGAACTCTGGACAATTCGAATTACGCGATTACTTATATTGGGGCTAATCTCATAATCGAGTCTGTCTCAATTGACGCAAGTGCTTCCAGTACACCTGTGGCAATTGGAAATCCAGCGACATTAACCGCAACGGTAGCTAATGAAAGCCTGGTTCCTGTTGGAAATGTTGCCGTTACATTTGTCGTAACATATTATGACAACAACAATGTTGAACAAACACAATTCACCGGTTCAACAAGTACCGACATCAATGGCATCGCTTCAATATCGGGCGTTTCGGTACCGGAAGTAAAAGTCTATAAAGTAACCGCTATCGCAGGCTCCGATTGCAGTGAGCCATCAGTTGCCTACCTCCCGGTTTACGACCCATCTGCCGGTTTTGTAACCGGCGGTGGTTGGATATGGTCACCTGCCGGAGCTTATACGGCTGATGAATCACTGGAAGGAAAAGCCAACTTTGGTTTTGTGGCCAAATACAAAAAAGGAAAATCGGATGTAGACGGTAATACCGAATTCCATTTTAATGCAGCAGGTTTTAAATTCAAAAGCCAGTTCCATGAATCGGGTTCACTGGTCATTTCTGGAGGAAAAGCCACCTATCGTGGCGAGGGAACCATTAATGGAGAAGGTTCTTACAAATTCACCCTGGTGGCCTTTGATGGTGATTGGAACGATGGTACTGATCCCGACCGTTTCCGTATTAAAATGTGGGGCGACAATGGAATCGTTTATGATAATGGTTTAGATGCTGATGAAAATTCGGATGATGCCACTGAACTGGGAGGAGGATCAATTGTCATTCACGAAGTAAAAGGGAAAAACAAAGCCGCCTATATTGAGCCACAAATGGCAACAGTTGAATCTTCGACCCTTACGGTTTACCCGAACCCGTTTACCGACAAAGCACGCTTTGAGTTTGCTTCGCCGGAAGCGACTCAAGCCCGAATTGAGATCTTCGATATGAATGGAAAGCTGGTAAGAACGGTATTTGACCAACAGGTTGAAAGTAAGGTCAGCTACCAGGCTGACTTTATCCCGCAAGGACAAGTAGGCAGTACCTATATTTACCGAATAACAATCGGCAACGAAGTCTTTAACGGCAAGTTAATTTACAACAGATAAGCAAATTAACAATAGATTGTTAGATTTTCAGACTATCATACATTGGTAATGCCTTAAATTAGATTGTTTGGGCAAAAAAACGTTAAAAGTCAACAAAACACGAAATACCGGGTAATTACAGGAATCTAACGAACTATTTCGTATTCAACATGAAAGAAACAAAGGCATCCAACAGGGTGCCTTTGTTGTTGTTGGCTGCTGGCAGATGCCCGGCTTATATTGTCAACAAAGCGCTCTGCTGCCAGTCGGATAGTCTGTAGTCAGCTTGCCGGCTTGCCCAATCCTCAACCCAGCAGACTACTGGACTCAGAAACGCTGCATCCACCTCCTTCAATCCGGTAAGCAGAATCGCCTGTTTAATCGCTGAAATATTGTTTTTGATAATCAGTGACTTCTCAAAACCGCATACAGCCCTCAGTCCGCCATTTTCCCATTGACTTTCATTAAATTACATTCTAAATTTAGTTGCAAAAAAAGGAACAGGCTTTTGTGGAGTCAGCACCATTACAAGCATTTGCCCTCCCCAAGACCGAACAGCAATGTTCCTGTTCCTGTTTTTCACCGAACACGATAACAAGTTAGACTAAACAATTTCAATCTTTAATTTGATGATTATGAGAAAAATTACGATCGCAATGAGCTTAGTGCTTACGCTAGCCACTGCCCTGTTCTGGAGCTGTCAGCAAGACGAAACCATGCATAACGATGCGCAAGCCGCACTCAAGGAAGCCCTGCTGCCATCTCCCTGCGACTGTGTGGACGAACCGCTGTTCATGTCCGGGCCCACCACCGTGAACAACAAGGAGAACTACGCCCAGGTGGACTATTGGAACGACAATGAAAACTTCTACATTCAGGTGACGGCGAACGACCAGAACACCATCGAGAGCATCGCACTTTCGTATCCCTTCGACTATGAACTTGACGGAGCCCCCAAAAACTGCAATTACAAAATCAACTACAACATCGACTACTCGGAGGCTGAACCCTTCCACTCGCACCTCTTTAGCTTCCCGCTAACCGGCGACTGGCAGTGCAGCATCCAGCAATTTGCCCTGCGCGTAAACGGCATCGACGGCAACCCGGTTTATTATCAGGAAGCGGATGCCTCGGAGGACTATTCGTACGAACAAGGAAATAGAACAATAACAGGAGTTTGCGACAATGTGCCTATACCAATCTCCTACCTCTTAAGCGAAATCTGCGAACAAGGCTGCGACGAAAGCTTTAGCTATACCGACAACCAGGATGGAACACTCACCTTCTACTATACCCCGGCCGAGGCCATGAGCGACGTTTCGGTGGTGTTCACCTTCCCGCAGGTTGAATACATCACCTTTTTGAGTGGTTACGAATATGAATCATTCGCCCGCCCCGGAAAAGGAAATGCCCAGAATATGCAGGCTACACTCAGCTTCGATGCCTGCACCGAGTATAGCTGGACGGTACAACTGGTTGACTGCACCGCCGCCAATGCAACGGCAAACGGCTGGACGGATTTCAAAGTTGATGACAGCTCGAAAAAGAACGAGCAAACCCCCAACTACCAATACAGCTGCCCGCAGCAATAAACAAATTTTGCCATTCACCGGGTGACTCGCAGTCGCCCGGTGAATCCGATGACACACAAAAAACCTTCATGATGCATGGGAATCACCAACAGATATGAAGGTTTACTATTTGGGGACCAGGCTGTTGTCGTTGTTTCCAACAGTTATCGGGTTGTCATTACACCTCTCAAGGCATCCCCGATGCGGTTTGCACCCCCTGCCTACCGCAGGCAGGTACATCACCCGAAGAGACTTTCAGAAAACAAACGCCCTTTTACTCTCCCCTGAATTGAACCAATCCTGACGGATTAATTCAATTCTGTCCCCTCTCTGCGGGCAGAGCGGGGAAATCCCAAAGCAGCTGGTAGATTGCAAAGAACACTTCAACGCATAAGCATGACGTTCGCTCAATGCCAGAAAGTTGGGAGTCGGTTGGCCTGGTTTTATCTAGGCCGAAATCAAACGAAAAGCTTAGTGAATCCGGGAAGCTCCGCTCCGGCAGCTGCCGGACTGGAGATCACCCGGTTGAACTTAGCTTTTCGGCAGATGGCGGTTGCAGATAAAAATCAGCCATGACCTTTTTGTTTCGTTTTTGTGTCCCCGTCAGACCGGCCGGGCAGGACTACAAAAATGAAAACCCGTCCGGTAGGACAAAAGATTCGAATTGAGTTAAATGTTGGAATGAAAAGAATAGGCTATGAAGTGGCCGTGGAGGAACGTTTAGTGAAAGCGAACGTCCTTGTGTAACTCTCCCCTGATTTGAACCAATCCTGGCGGATCGCGTCAAATCTGTCTCCTCTCTGCGCGCAGAGCGGGGGAAGCCGAAACCGGGCTCAGTTTAATTTGGTGAGAGGCGAACCGGAAGCTTCCTGCAATCCCAGAGGGATGACATTTGGGTAGCTTTGGCGTTTCCGTGGGTAAAATTCCGTCCCGTACGGGACGGGAGAATCTTCGCGTGTTGCCTTTCGTGCTACCCAAATTATACCGTTTTACAGGCTAATTTATGCTATGAAATAGGACAGTATAATGCCGATAGACTGAAAAAAGGAGCATTGGAACGAAGTGATACGATGCGACACTTTTGAAGCTAATCGGTATTGAATGGCTAAAGCCGTTGCTGAAAGAGTAAAAACCCGTCCGGTAGGACAAAATATCCTCTTTTATACAAATTAGAATTGACGGAACACTCGCTTAAGCGTCGAAAAAGAGACTTTCAGAAAAAACCTTCATGATCCCCGGGAATCACCAACAGATATGAAGGTTTACTACCTGGTGACCAGGCTGTTGTCGTTGTTTTCAACAGTTGTCGGGTTGTCATCCCACATCTAATTAAAACCAGTTATTGGCATCGCGCCTCAGTGTCTTTGCGTGGTAGACTTTCAGAAAAAGAGCGACCCGGATGATGATGGTCACTCTTTTCTTGGCATCCTCAGTTCCCGGCTACACCCCGCTCGTTCTGATTTATAATCGAACGCAACAAGCTACTAATCAAAAAGTCGACAAGGAGAAATTCAGGCTTACAATTTGATCGTTTAGGAAAAACGCTTCAGACTTTTTAGTCAGCCTCAGCAGGGCAAGTCCGACAATCCGGAACGTTTTTATTTAGAACAAATTCAAACTATTAAACTCCATGTCGGAGACACATCCCCAGCCATCGTTTTTTCGTACGCTATACTAAAAACCACCGACTTATGAAAAAACGTTTACTCGGCTTACTACCGATATTTTTAGCGATTGTGGTAGTCGCTGCGATATCAACCACCCTGGACGACTTCTTCATGCCCGGATCTCAACCGGGTGACTCCGGAAATATTGAACACCCGAATAAATGCGACAACTGTCACGGGGGCTACGATCAGGCTGTGGAGCCAGCCTTCAACTGGCGGGGAAGCATGATGGCACAGGCTGCCCGTGATCCGCTGTTTTATGCCTGCCTGGCAATCGCCGAACAAGATGCTCCGGGCTCCGGAGATTTATGCATCCGCTGCCACGCTCCGGATGGCTGGCTGGCCGGACGATCCACGCCCACCGATGGCTCGGCCCTGAATAACAACGACCGGGAAGGCGTCCAATGCGACTTCTGCCACAAACTGGTAAAACCGACTCCTTTAGGCACAAATCCGTTCCCCGGCGACCCCGACTATACGGCCTCAACCTATCCGTCGGATCAGGAATACCTGGGTACAATAACCATGATACCGCTGCAATCGGGAAACGGCATGTATGTCGCTCATTCGGCCAATGCCAAGCGTGGTCCGTTTGTGGACGCAGCAGCCAAACACCAGATGTTTTATTCCCCCTTCCACAGCCAGTCGGATTTATGCGGCACCTGTCACGATGTTAGCAGCCCGGCTTTCGATGCGGCTGGAAATCCAACCTTGGGCGGCTTAGCCGCTAAAACAGCAAGCGATTTTGCCACCTACAACATGCTCCCCGTTGAGCGTACTTTCAGCGAGTGGACGATGAGTGCCTTCAACACGGCGGAGGGAGTTCCATCCGACGTCTTCGGCGGCAACAAAACAGATGTATCAACCTGCCAGGATTGCCATCTCCCCGATGTTTCCGGCTATGGAGCCAACAAACGCGGAATCCCCTTCCGGAACGATCTTCCCTTACACGACATGACCGGTGGCAATACTTTCATCCCCGATCTCGTTGCCCAGCTGTATCCCGACGAAATAAACCCGGCAGCGCTCGATGCAGGTAAACAAAGAGCCTTGTTCATGCTCCAAAATGCAGCATCCATGGAATTGGCCGTAACGGGAACTACGGCAACCGTTAAAGTAACCAACAACACCGGGCACAAACTACCTTCGGGCTATCCCGAGGGCCGCCGAATGTGGATTAATTTGCAAGCATACGATGCCACCGGAGCATTGCTATACGAATCGGGCGCTTACGATAGCCAAACGGCTGTTCTGGAAAAAGAAGGAACGAAGATTTATGAAATTAAACTGGGAATCAGCGACGAGCTCAGCGGCCTCGTTGGCTTACCCCCCGGCGAGTCTTTCCACTTTGTCCTGAACAACCAGGTTGAGAAAGACAACCGCATCCCGCCGCTCGGTTTCACCAATGCGAATTTCGAGGCAATTGGCTCCCCGGTCGTTGCCTACACCTATCCGGATGGTCAAAACTGGGACAACACAAGCTATAGCTTTCCAACCACACCGGCTTACGTGAAAGCACAATTGCTGTATCAAACCGTATCGAAAGAATACGTCGAGTTCCTGCAAGCGGAGAACACAACCAACGATGCGGGAAACATGCTGTATCGTTTGTGGGATGCCAATGGCCGATCGGCACCAGTTGTTATGCAGGAAGCAGAATGGGGCAACAGTCCTAGCCCGACCCTCGATCCGATTTACGCCGAAATCCAAAGCCTAACCAGACTTAGCGCCAAGGGAAGCAAAGTCTATGTTACTGCTTCGGTTCTGATTAGCGACCAAAACGGGACCGTTGCCGGCGCCGATGTTTCGGGAGTCTTTACAGGTCCGACGTCAAGCAGTGTCAGTGGAACAACGGATGCCTCGGGCATGGTTGAATTTAGCTCCCGTTCAACCCGAAACCCGGTAGGCGAATGGTGTCTCGACATCACTTCAGTCACCAAAGAGGGATATGAATACCCCCCTACCGGCCAGGTATGCGAGAGCAAGCTAAAAAGTACAAGCCTGATAGCTGCTCCTGAAGCCGGAGTCAACATTTATCCAAACCCGTTTACCGATCAGGTTTTCTTCGAGATTAGCAGACCGATGGATGATCACGTCCGCATCGAACTATTCGATCTGAATGGCAAGCTCATCCGGTTTGTCGCTGATCAGGAAATCAAAGCACAGCTGAATTATACCTTCAACTATGCAACCGGCAACCTGGTTGAAGGAATGCTTATTTACCGAATAACGTTCAATACCGAAACAATAACCGGCAAATTAATCCGCGAATAAACAATCGTCTTTCAGCCTAAGCCTTAAGCCAAACGCTGTAAGTCTGCCTACCGAACGATTCAGCGATGCTGCCGGTCAATCGTTGAAGCCCAATAAGAAACGGAGTGAATTTATTGGGCTTCAACGATAAATCGATCTCAGACCGTTAGAAACACAAAAAGCAGCCTCCTGAAAAATTCAGAAAGCTGCTTTCTAATAGCTGGTGTCCAGTATCTAATGTCTGAAATCCAGTACCTGGTGTCTAATGCCTTGTCTATCCCTTACCGATGCTGTGCAGGTTGAAGCCCAGCTCTGTCAGCTGTTTTCGATCCAGGATATTTCGTCCGTCGAACACGAAGGCCGGCTTCTTCATGGCCTGGTAAACTGCCGCCCAGTCGTAGTGTTTAAACTCGTCCCACTCGGTTAACAGCGCAATGGCGTGTGCATTGTCCATCGCCGTGTAGGCATCGTTGTGAACGTGCACCAACGAACGGATTTCGTCCACAGTAATCGGCTCTTGCTCACTGCAGCTGTGCGAATTGGTACGGCGGTGCTTTTGCAGGTATTCCAGGTCGGCATAAATCTGCTCGGCCTTCACCTGCGGATCATAAACATGAATCTCGGCCCGGTCGTGCAACAACTCGTCCGCCACATAAATGGCAGCACTCTCGCGGGTATCGTTGGTATCCTTCTTAAAGGCCCAGCCCAGGAAGGCAATCTTTTTACCCGAAACAGTATTGAAGAGGGAGTCGATAATGCGCTTGGCAAAACGATGCTTCTGATAATCATTCAACATCACCACCTGCTCCCAGTAATCGGCCACCTGCGGTAAGTTGAAATGATGACAGAGATACACCAGGTTCAGGATATCTTTCTGGAAGCAGGAACCGCCAAAGCCGACCGACGATTTCAGGAACTTCGCCCCAATGCGGCTGTCCATTCCAATGGCGCGGGCCACCTCGTCAACATCGGCGCCGGTTTGCTCGCACAAAGCCGAAATAGCGTTGATGCTCGAAATCCGCTGCGCCAAAAAGGCATTGGCTGTCAACTTCGACAACTCCGACGACCACAAACGCGTAGTGATAATCTTCTCGCGGGGAATCCAGTTGGCATAAACATCCACCAACGCCTGAATAGCCGTTTGTCCGTCGGCATCTTCATCGCCACCAATCAGCACCCGATCCGACTTGTATAAATCTTCAATGGCTGTACCCTCGGCCAAAAACTCCGGGTTCGACAGCACCCTGAAGGTCAGCCCGTTTCCTTCCGACTCCAGGATGGTTTTGATCGACTCGGCCGTACGAACCGGCAAGGTCGATTTCTCCACCACAATTTTATCTTCCGTAGCCACCTTGGCAATCTGGCGGGCACACAGCTCCACAAACTTCAGATCGGCAGCCATGCCCTTGCCCACACCAAAGGTTTTGGTCGGCGTGTTCACCGCCATAAAAATCATCTGGGCATCGCGAATAGCCCCTTCCACATCAGTCGAGAAAAAGAGGTTTCGCCCACGTGCGGCAGCCACCACTTCGGGTAAGCCGGGTTCGTAAACCGGCAGCTGACTCAAATCGTCCGCATTCCAATCGGCAATGCGCTTTTCGTTAATATCGACAACCGTAACCTGAATATGGGGGCACTGCTGTGCAATAACAGCCATCGTTGGCCCACCAACATAACCCGCTCCGATGCAGGCAATTTTTGTGATTTTTGAAGGTATCATTTGTATTCTTTTAGTCTGGCGAATTTTAAACCTGCAAGTTTACACCTTTGCGCGTAAAGATTCAAATTTATTGGCTTATGTTATCTCATTTTAACGAACAAACCAGCAATCAAACCGCAGAGGCATTTAACCGCGGAGAACGCAAAGAAGACGCGGAGAAAGGCGGTCCACAAATTTTCACAAATTGATTTGTCCACAAATTTGCACGAATTTAACGATGGTCCACAAATTGCACGAATTACTCGAATTAAAAGACTGCCACCAAATTACACGAATTATAGTCACAGTCACAGTGTTCAGTCTTTCCCCCTCCGGGGGAATAAGAAGGGGGCTTTAACGCTGTCAGGAACGGCGGACGCTGACAGGTTGAAATCATAACCCATCATAAACATCAGCGGAATTAAACCGCGAACGTGTTCCGAGTTCACCTCGGAAGGGCGCAAAGAAGACGCGGAGAAAAGCCCCAGCGGGGCGGAGATATTTATAGCCCGGGGCAGAGCGACGTAAGAAGCGGCACCCCGGGATAAAAAGCGCCCCCCCAGCCCCGCTATGTTGGCAAAAGCGATAAAACCGCGGAGAACGCAAAGAAGACGCGGAGAAAGGCGGTCCACAAATTTTCACAAATTGATTTGTCCACAAATTGCGCGAAATTAAACGATGGTCCACGAATTTTCACAAATTATACAAATAGAGAAAAGCCCCAGAGGGGCGGAGATATTTATAGCCCGGGGCAGAGCGTAGCGGCACCCCGGGATAAAAAGCGCCCCCCCAGCCCCGCTATGTTGGCAAAAGCGATAAAACCGCGGAGAACGCAAAGAAGACGCGGAGAAAGGCGGTCCACAAATTTTCACAAATTGATTTGTCCACAAATTGCACGAAATTAAACGATGGTCCACGAATTTTCACAAATTACTCGAATTGGTTGACCACGAATTATACAAATCGGTTGTATGGCATTAACGCTGTCAGGAACGGCGGACGCTGACAGGTTGAAATCATACCCCATCATAAACATCATAGAAATCAGTGTCCCCATCCTCTCCGCGCCCTTGGCGAAAACCTCTGCGCTCTCTGCGGTTAAATACAAAGACGCAAAGAAAACCCAAATCCTTTTCCCTCCCTTTTGTCAAATCTAAAACGAACTTTTTATAAATTTGTCGTATGCGACTAAAGCCCGACATCAAAGCATTCATTAAACAAAACGGCCGGGAACTGTTTCCCGAGGCCGAGATATACCTGTTCGGATCCCGGCTTAACGACCACGAAAAAGGGGGCGACATTGACCTTCTGTTGCTATCGGATAAAAAGATTGACACCAAACAAATCCGAAAATTCCGGATCCGCTTCTTCAAATCTTTTGGCTGGCAAAAAATCGACCTGGTCAATTTCACCCGGGAAGAACGATCGACCTTTAAAAACTTAGTACTAACCAACGCCCAAGCAATTTGATATGACCTCCAAGGACCTGCTGAAGATACAACTGCTAAACGAAGAACTGGACTTGCTCGAAAAGTCGGTACAAACCCTTCAACGCTCCGTGGAAAAATGTACCCAAATTGGCAGGAAGGAGCAATACTCCTTCGAAGAACTCGAATCCTTCGATTCCCTGACTTCCAAATTCGGGCGAACATCAGACATCTATACCCAAAAAGTCCTGCGAACTACCTGGATGCTGCTGCACGAGCCATTTGTTCCCTTTATCGATCTACTCAATAAAGCCGAAAAGATGGCGCTAATCCAATCGGCCGACCTACTCCTGGAAATCAGAGACCTGAGAAATCAGATCGCCCACGAATACATCCCCGAAGCCATTACAGAACTCATCCCCGAAGTCATCCAAAAACAGCCCGATTTAATGGCAAACATCAACCAAACCAACCAGTTTATTGCCGCTCGCAACTGGAAACCAAACCGCAAAGAAATTTAACCGCGGAGGCATTTAACCGCAGAGAACGCAAAGAATACGCGGAGAAGAGCCCCAGAGGGGCGGAGATATTTATAGAAAAGAAACGCCCCCTCCACCCCGCGATGTTAGCAAAAGCGATGAAACCGCAGAAGACGCGGAGAAAGGCAGTCCACAAATTTTCGCAAATTGATTTGGCCACAAATGACACGAATGAAAAGGCGGTCCACTAATTACACAAATTACTCGAATTGAAGAGCCCCAGAGGGGCGGAGATATTTATAGAAAAGAAACGCCCCTCCACCCCGCGATGTTGGCAAAAGCACCAGGGCTGCTAACTTTGAATTTTCAATAACCAATATTCAATATCGAATAAGGAACAAGAAATAAGGAACCGCAAAACCACAGAAGCAGGGATTAACCTTCATAGAGAACCAATCCATCAAACTATTCGTTAAATTTGTTGGAAATTAATCTTGACACCGATGAATGTAATTGAAAAAAGAGATTTTATACATAGCCACTTGCACCAGGCCGATGAAAATACGATCAATGAGTTTTATGAGAAACTGCGAAAAACTGAAGTTTTAAAAGCAAAATTGAAGGCCCGGGCTATTAAATCCGAAAAGGATATCCGCTCCGGGAAAGTTCTTTCAAGGGCTGAAATAGAAGAAAACACAGACCATATAGGCCAGTCATGAAGCTTGTTTACACCGAGCAAGCTCTCCTCAGTCTTGAAGAGACCTTAACGTTTCTTTCAGCCAAGGTCAGCCCGCGAAAGCTTCTCGAAATCCGGAATAAAATTCTCGACGCTGCCGACTCCTTATTAATACAACCGCTACAGGGGCAGGAAGAACCATTTTTAAAGCACCTGCAATTGGGACATCGACGCATCATTAGCAGACATTATAAAATAATCTATCGCATAGAAGGCGAATGGATCTATATTACCGACATCTTCGATTCGCGACAAGACCCCGATACGATGAACTCTTAATCCATTTCCGAATGTCATCGGCAAAGGAAAGCCAAACCCTCTCCGAACCGCAAAGAAATTTAACCTCGGGAGAACGCGGAGAAAGATGGTCCACAAATTTTCACGAATTATACGATGGTCCACAAATTACACGAATTACTCGAATTAAAGAGCCCTGGGCCTTGTCCCGAGTTTACCTCGGGAGGGGCGGAGATATTTGTAGAAAAGAAACGCCCCTCCCACCCCCGCGATGTTGGCAAAAGCGATGAAACCGCAGAAGACGCGGAGAAAGGCAGTCCACAAATTTTCGCAAATTGATTTGGCCACAAATGACACGAATGAAAAGGCGGTCCACTAATTACACAAATT
>NZ_QAAD01000039.1 GCF_003046625.1 Mangrovibacterium marinum | reverse complement strand
TTGAACTCGGGAACAGCCTCGCAGGCCTGCTCCAGGTAGGACTTTCTGCTCATAATCAATTTGTTTAAAATTTAAAAGCACGAAAGTCGCAACATCCCGCCAACTATTCCTATTTTTAGCTGTGCAATAAGCTCCCGCAAAGCGGGTTTAGTTCAACACAGTACATATTGCAGGGCGGGGTTCGGTGGTACGCCAACTGCGGATTCTCGCTTCGCAGTTCCGTGTCCTTCGGACAGGAACGCTCTCCGAAATCCGCCCCGACAACATGTACCAACCGTTATGGGCAAGGCAAAATTGGCACATCTCAGATGTCGAAAAACTACATTTCAATTGAAAAGTAGTACTTTTACGTAGATTGATTTTTAAAATTTGATATGAAAAAGCTTTCGATAAAAGATGAATTGACCGATTTTTTACTTTACTCTGCACCAGATGGAAATGTAAAAGTAGAAGTTATTTTAAATGAAGAAACAGTTTGGCTTTCTCAAAAATCTATAGCACAGTTATTTGGAGTACAAGTACCGGCAATTAGTAAACATTTAAAAAATATATTTGAAACAGGAGAGCTTGATGAAAATTCAGTTATTTCCATTTTGGAAACAACTGCTGCAGACAATAAGACATATCAAGTTAAATACTTCAATCTCGATGCTATAATTTCTGTAGGTTATAGAGTAAATTCAAGACAGGCAACTAAATTTAGAATATGGGCAACTAATACTCTTAAAGAGTACATTATCAAAGGTTTTGTGATGGATGATGAACGATTAAAAAATGGTCGTTACTTTGGTAAAGATTATTTCAAAGAGTTATTAGAGAGAGTTAGGTCAATTCGAGCAAGTGAGCGAAGAATCTATCAACAGATTACAGATATATTCGCAGAATGTAGCATTGACTATGATCCAAAATCTGAAATAACCCAGAAATTTTACGCAACAGTTCAGAATAAATTTCATTTTGCAATTCACGGACATACCGCAGCAGAAATAATTTATGATAATGCAGATGCTGACAAAGAGTTTATGGGATTAAAAACTTGGAAAAATTCACCTGATGGAAGGATTTTAAAATCAGACACTAATGTCGCAAAAAACTATTTAACAGAACCTCAAATAAGAAGTTTAGAGCGGACAATAAGTAGCTACTTTGATTACATTGAGAGGATTATTGAAAATAGGAACGCATTTACAATGGCACAATTCTCTGAGAGCGTAAATAAATTTCTTGATTTTAACGAGTATAAAGTGCTTGAGGGGAAAGGACAAATTTCTGCGAAACAGGCAGAGCAAAAAGCATTTTCGGAATATGATCGATTTAATAAGACACAAAAAATTGAATCTGATTTCGATAGAGCAATAAAAATGCTAGGAAAGAAAAATAAGAAAAACTAAAAAAAGCCCAGCCCATAGTCGAGTAAGCTAGGGGAATTTCACCCCTAACTTCTCACAGAACCGTACGTGACAGTCTCCCGTCATACGGCTCTTATTATGCAGTCTGCTAACTTTAGGTAAGTTGCCAGCCGAGCGTCCAGTGGTAGAACAAGTACGGATAGTGGTTACATACTCGACGTAACCAGTCGGCTGCTTTCACTTTACTTCGCTTAAACCGTTTGTACTTATTCATAACCCACTTGAGCATCCGATGGTGCAGATAGTAGAGGATCGTTTTCACACAGCGATGATGGACCTTCCCATAATAATTAATCCAGCCGCGGATTTTTGGATTCAGCAGTTCTGACAAATCCTGTATTGTCCAGTGGCTCTTGTTATGGAATTCCAGAGCGCGCAGTTCGCCGGTAATCCTTACCTTGGTGCGACGGCTCATCATACAATCGTATTGTAGAAAACAGCCTCCCCTTCTCATACGCATCATAATTGGACGAAAACTGAAACCCAGAAAATCGAATTGAACCGAATAAGCAGATTGCTTTCTTCGGCCTGCTTTCATGCAGTAAGCAATCTTAGTCTTTTCCGGGTGTGCTGTAAGCCCACAGCTAGTCAGTCTTTGCTTGACGGCTGTTAAAACAACTTTCGATTCTCTCTCTGTGCGGCAATGCAGGATCAAGTCATCGGCATGCCGCACCATCCTTGTTTCCGGATAGTATCGGGCTAGCCATTTGTCCAAACAATAATGCAGAAACAGGTTGGCTAGCAACGGACTGACCACCCCGCCCTGAGGAGTCCCTTTGCCATTGGGTTGTTGGGATTTTCCATCAGGCAGCATTATGGGAGACTCAAGCCATCGCCGGATATACATCAGTACCCACTTTTCAGTTACATGTCTGTCCAGTGATTTAAAAATTAAATCGTGACTGACGTTGTCGAAAAAGGATTGGATATCTAAATCGATTACCCAAGGATACTTCTTCACATTCTTCCGTACCTCGGCTACTGCTTCCAATGCTCCTCTGTTTGGCCGATAACCATAAGAAACATCCAGAAACTCCTTCTCCAGTCTCGGCTCCAAATAGGCTTTAATTACCTGTTGGGCGACACGATCACTGACCGTTGGAATGCCTAATGGTCGTTTCTTTCCATCCGCTTTCGGGATTTCGACCCTTTTTACCGGTGGTGGAAAGTAACTCCCTGAGGCCAACCTATTCCATAGTTTATACAATTCTTTGGATCGGTTCGCATCGTAAGACTCCCAACACTGGCCGTCTACCCCTGCTCCTCCTCGATTGCTCCTTACCTTTAGATAAGCTTCCCATACCATGGTTTTGGTGATAGGAATTGACTTTGTTTGTCCTTCAAAAATCATCCTTAAAATAATTTAAGTTGTCATTAAACGATAAACTACATAATTGGAACTCTTCGCTCCACCTCCATTACAGTGGTTTCCTAACTACTACAGTTCCATCCGCCACCTGACCAGACATTGGTAATCGACTCACAGACATGTTCTGCTTGCACTTTCCCTTTTTCATCCTGACCAGGCTTCCTGTGTTTCCGCAATAAAGCCTGAATAAAGGTCATGCTCCCTTTATGACGGTTGCCGCACAGCCAGTAATCAGGTATCTTCTGTGCTCATCCCTGATAGCTCGATATCTTTCAGGTTTTGACAACAACTCACCATTTCGTCACTTCATCGGTAAGTTCGCTTTCGCTCATCTCCTTTATTCATACCTGACAGGTAGTCCTGCCTTTTCTACTATCGCTTCATGCTACTCAGTTGCCATCATAACATCATAGTAGTGGTTTGACAAGTATTCCTGAAAATCCTTGCCGGAAGGCCTTCTTCCATCTCTATCACAGTTGCGTTGACTTTGCAACTCACAGCACACATCGAGTAGACTGCCCCGCCAGTAAGAACTGACGGGGAGAGCCTCTCACGATTTATCCCGGTTTTCGGGACCACCGTACGTACGCGAGCTTCGCTCCTCCCCTTCGCTTCAAATGTCCACCGGACATTCAAATCTCGGGTCTCGTATACGGCGGTTTCCGGCTACTGCCGGATGGGGTAACTTTCTCGTAATAGGTAAGCATCGCTTCGTACCCTCGTTTTCGCAAGCGTTCCAAGGTAATAGTTGTTCCCAGAATCGGGCTTTGATCCGGCAGCTGCCGGACCAGATACAGTATCGCAGTCGATTCCGAATCCACCCGTCAATATCTTTCAGTTTGACTTGTAAACTTGCCAAGCGGAAGTAATTAAGCCAGCCCCGCGAAACTTCACCGAGCTTTTGAATGCGCTCGTCGAATCTCATTGGCGTGGTTTTACGGGTGATTACCTTTAGTTTGTATTTCAGGTTCTTCCAACTCTTGTCCGACGCAACCAGCTGGTATTTGCCTTTCTCGCCTTTGCGGTAAGTCGGCACAAAACCATATCCCAACACCTTGAAGTTGACAGGACGACGAATGCCGCTCTTTTCCCGGTTGATCGGTAGTTTAAGCTTGTCGCGCAAAAAGCGGAAGATGTCGTTACCAACTCTCCGGGCTGTCGACTTTGTTTTCAGGTAAATGCTAAAGTCGTCGGCATAGCGCACAAAACGAAGGTTCTGTCGTTTCAGCTCCTTGTCCAGCTCATGCAACATGATGTTGGACAGTAGCGGACTGAGCGGACTTCCCTGCGGAACGCCTTTGCGCCTTTTCCTCAGTTTACCGTCGATTAAAATCGGTGACCGAAGCCATTTGCGGATGAGCCGCATGGTTAGCGGACATTTCACCTTTCGGTAGATCAGTTGCAATAGAATGCTGTGATCTACTTCGTCGAAGAAGCTTTTCAGATCAATGTCGACAATGTTTTGAAAGCCGGAATTGATATACTCTTGAGCTTTTAACACCGCTTGCTGTGCATTCCGGTTGGGCCGGAAGCCATAGCTTTGATCTTCAAACTCTACTTCAAACCGGACAGCCAGAACCTGCCCGACTGCTTGTTGCAGCAGGCGATCAATTACGGTAGGAATGCCTAACAGGCGTTTCTTTCCGTTCGATTTCGGGATTTCGACCCCGAGAATAGCCTGAGGCAGATAGTTCCCCTGACGAATGTCGGACTCCAGCTGCTCCCTGTTATTACGCAGGTGCTGATAGAGTTCCTTCACGTTCATACCATCCACTCCGGCAGCTCCCTTGTTGGATACTACCTGGCGGTATGCGTGCATCATGTTTCGTCGGTTCAAAATTGCCTCAATCATACTTACTTCTTTGTTACCCTGTTCCGCCTAAGTCAAGGCTACAACCGTAAATGGTCGATCCCAAACGAATTTGGAACATCTTAATGTTCAGCCCTTCAGCTTATCTGTGAGACCTCCGCCTTTTCGGTGACGGCTCGTTTCCAAAGCCTACGAAGTCCGGCAGCTGCCGGATGACTTCTTAAAGGCTTTTAGCCTCTGAGACCTCCCCAGGTAAGAGCATCTTCCTTCTCCCAATCGCTGCCTGATCTACCACTTCGGTGCTCATTCATTGCTGAATGTTTGGGACGTCACCTCCCCTGCAAGCTGGCTCCTCCTTAAATTTGTCCACCGGACAAATTTTAACCAGTCGGCCCTGTGCTTGCTCATCCGACCTCATGGCCTCATATCAGGGCTTCGCTTTTCATGTCATCAAATGTCCACCGGACATTTGGTTTTACGATCGTAAAACTGCATTCCATTCACTGTTCGTCAGTACCGGGATTTGCCGGTTGAATTTATTTGCTCATTAATCAAGCGCAAATAACCTTCACTGCATACCTCACGGTAAACCAGCTTGCCACTTGCTAACGGTTCCCCGATGTCTCGGGACCCGCGACTTGTCCCGATTTATCGGGAAGGGACTTACACCCTCTGGAATAATTTCATGCTACACTTTATTGTTTAACCCCGGAAAAATTGTATTTTTCAATTTTATCCAGAATTTACAGTAAGTGTGCACATGCTCATGCTGGGCACACACACAGTACATATTGCAGGGCGGGATTCGGTGGTACGCCAACTGCGGATTCTCGCATCGCAGTTCCGTGTCCTTCGGACAGGAACGCTCTCCGAAATCCGCCCCGACAACATGTACCAACCGTTAGCGCGCATTGAAAAAATCAAGAATGAAACATCTACTAATTATAATCGCATTTTTCGCAGTATTTACCGTTAAAGGACAAGAGGAAGAAACATATGATTTTTCCCAAGAGATAAAGAACTATGATATTTCAGATTTGTGGACAATCAAAGAAATCAACTATGAATTTGAAGGAGATACGACCATAATTGAAAGAGCAGAACCACTTGGATACATTGGAGATAATTACCAAAGATTTTACATTCATTTTATTTCTGCAATTCAGAATCCAACAAACAGAATCGAATATTTTATTTACGGAAAAACACGTGTCAAGACAAATATATGTCCGTTCCAAGGAATGATTAAAATAAAAGAGGCAAAAGCATATGTAAACAGTTATACAGACACCAAACAAGGATTTGTAACAGGAGAATATGAGTTCTTTGAGGATTCAGACTTTAAAGGAACTGGAACTCTCAGTGGAACTTTTATAACCAACTTTTATATTGACAATTCCGGCAAAATACGATATGATGCATTAGAGTTCATTGCAGACGGTTTTGAAAATAATCAGTTTGAAGGCATCTGGACAAGCTACAAATCGAAAGATTCAAAAAAATGTAATTGGGGAGACTTTCGCATTCCAGATAGCAGTGAGTTAGATTGTGGTGCAGGAGAATTTGGTGTTGTAGATGAATATCAAGCAAATGGCTGGGAAAGTTATTTATCAGCTTTTGGAATAAAAGTTGGTGATTTAACTGTTGAAAAGGCGAGAGAATTAGAAAATGAAAAATGGTGGTTAGACAGAAAAAAATAAACAACGACGCGCTAACACTTAGCCTCTAATCAAGCGTTGCTTGCATACGCTTGGCATTGGAGGCTTTGTTGAACTAAACACTGCTCCTGGCTTAACCGACTGTCAATTAACTATTTTCGGATAGTGTTTTCAATCGGTTTTTTGTTTCCATTTCGGAAGGCGTTTGGGGTGGTATTGTTGGACTTTCAAGTCCGGTTTTATTCCTCGGACTTGACAGTGCCATCAGTACGAGCTCGAAGAAGCAAATTGCCGATAAACTGGAAGAACTGAACATTGTTGGGCTAACCCACAAAAGCCTTGTAGGGGTAGCCCAATTCCTGACCCCGTACATCTGCGGTTGGATCAACTACTACGGAAGGTTCTGGAAAAGCGCGATACACCCGATCTTTCATTTATTAAGCCGCCGCCAGATCCGCTGGGCACGCCGAAGGTGCAAAGGTTACAAAACCAGTCTGCGCCGGGCATGGCAGTGGTATAACCGCGTTCGGGAACAATTTTCCGGGCCTGTAACTGGCTAAAACATTTATATTTGTATAACAAGAGCCGGATGACGGGAAACTGTCAAAGCTTGTCCCGATTAATCGGGATGCGGTTCTGTGAGAGGCTTAGGGTGAAACTCCCTTTGACTACTCGACTACCAACCGTTACCGCAAATGGTGAGAAAGGATGTGCAATGTATAGAAAATTGAAAAATATTAACAAATCAGACATTCTTTGTAAAGAAATTCAATTTTTCTTTACAGAATAAACTATTTTCGTAAAGAAAATCTAAAAATCTTTACACAATGAGTCAAGATGAAAATTGGAAATTAAAAGAACTGCCAGTGACTGTTGACGTTGAGACGAAAGCTGTACTTAAAAGTTTACCTGCTGCTCATGCAGCTTTGGCTGAATTAAAAGGCATTGCATCGACAATTCCCAATCAAATCATTTTGGTCAATACACTTGGACTGCAAGAAGCAAAAGACAGTTCAGCAATCGAAAATATTATTACAACACATGATGATTTATATAAATCAGAATTAAAACTTGACTCATTTAAATCACTTGAAGCTAAAGAAGTTCAGAATTATATTTCTGCTCTCAAAAAAGGATTTGAATTAATAAAAACAAACGGTTTAATTACAAAAAACATAATCATTGAAATTCATAGAGAACTGGAAGGAAACAGTGCTGGTTTTCGAAAACTTCCCGGAACTGCTTTAAAAAATTCTTCGACAGGAGAAACAATTTACACTCCTCCACAAGATATCAATGATATAAATAAATTGATGACGAACCTCGAAAAGTTCATTAATGACCCTTCAATGAGTGATTATGACCCCATTATAAAAATGGCGATAATCCATTATCAATTCGAAAGTATTCACCCATTCTACGACGGAAACGGCCGAACAGGAAGAATAATAAATATCCTCTATTTAATTATTGAAAAACTGCAGAATCTTCCTATTCTGTATTTAAGTAATTACATCATTCAAAATAAAGCAGACTATTACAGGCTTTTACAAGAACTTCGAGACAATGAAAACTGGGAAGAATGGTTGTTATTTATGATTCATGGAATTGAAAAAACTTCGCGTGAAACCATTAAATTAATTATCCAAATCAGAGAGATGATGATGGAGTACAAACATAAACTCCGGGACAATTATAAATTTTACAGCCAGGATTTGTTAAACAACCTTTTTAAACATCCATATACGAAAATTGAATTCATTGTAAACGACTTGAATGTTTCAAGAATTACAGCCGCAAACTATTTGAATAAACTGGCAGAGGATGGAATTTTGAAAAAAGAAAGAATTGGAACCGGAAACTATTATATAAACGAAAAATTATTTAACCTATTGACAAAAAGATAAACCACTTGCGGCTAACACTTAGCCTCTAATCAAGCGTTGCTTGCATACGCTTGACATTGGAGGCTTTGTTGAACTAAACACTCACTCCAGCTTAACCGACTGTCAATTAACTATTTTCGGATAGTGTTTTCAATCGGTTTTTTGTTTCTACCCGCTACCGCGCGATTGCGCATCGCGTGGTCATGAAAAAGTAAGTGCACCAACTGCGGGTTCCCGCATTGCCGTTGCGTGTACACACGGACACCGACTCGCCCCAAATCCCGCATCGACAACTTAGACCAAGCCCTTCAGACTTAATTTGGAAAACAAGCTAAAAGTGATAACTTTGTAATTACATTTCAAAAGATAATCATGGAAGTTTCAGTAGTTAAAATCGGAAATTCGAGAGGAATACGGCTAAGTAAAACATTGCTTAAAAGGTATAACATTAAAGATTCAGTTGATTTAGTCTTAGAGAAAGGACAAATTGTAATTAAACCATTGTCTAAGCCAAGAAAAGGTTGGGAAAAAGCATTTAAAGAAATGAATAAAAATGGCGATGATCGATTATTATTCAATGATGTTTTTGAAGACGAAAACCTTGAAGAATGGAAATAAATCAGTATCAAATTATATTAGTCAACCTAGACCCAACAATTGGTAGTGAAATAAAAAAGACCAGACCTTGTGTTGTTATTTCCCCCAACGAAATGAATAAATATTTGAACACGATTGTAATCGTTCCCATGACTACAAGTTCAAAAAACTATCCAACGAGAATTGAAATAAAGCATGACAATAAAATTGGATGGATTGTATTAGATCAAATCAGAACGGTTGACAAACAAAGGGTATTGAAGGAACTTGGCCGGTTGAGTAAACCAGAAATTAAGGAATTGAAAGCTGTACTGAAAGAAACTTACATTGACTAAAAACAAACTACAGCTAAAACACTTAGCCTCTACTCAAACGTTGTTGCATACGCTTGGCATTGGAGGCTTTGTTGAACTAAACACTGTTCCTGGCTTAACCGACTGTTAATTAACTATTCTCGGATAGTGTTTTCAATCGGTTTTTTGTTTCCCTTCCGGAAGGCGTTTGGGGTGGTATTGTTGGCCTAGCAAGCCCTGTTTTTGTTGCAAAACCGACTATGCCCGCCAAATAGCTCCTGCTTTGCCTCTGTTTTCGGCAACAAGGGGCCCCTCCGGGCAGGCGGTTTTGGCGACCGGACATAGCTTTCCCGATTATACCGTTCTATTTTAGTGTACAAATTAGTCTATAGGGCGGTATAAGATTTCGCATGGCGGGTTCAGGGCTATTCGACAAGTGTGGTTATTATCGTCGTCCAATCCCTATATATTGGGATATTTCGTCCGATCGCGGCCGGCCTCGCGTCAATACACATCTTCGCAATAGCGCTTATCCTCGATCAATTGATTGAGAGAGCATTGGTCTACAGAAGCACTTAGCATCGCATCAATTGCAGCGCGCACATCGCGCCCCATGGCTATCGATCCGCAAACATAGATATGAGCACCGGCGTCGATCCATTTCAAGAGCTCCTCGCCCCTTCGCAGCATTAAGTCCTGCACATACACCTTTACGGATTGGTCGCGCGAGAAGGCCAGATCCAGATACTCAAGTGTGCCACTATGCTTCCATTGTTCGAGCTGCTGCTGATATAGAAAGTCGTCCGCCCGACTTTTGGCCCCAAAGATTAACCAATTACGAGAACAGGCATGCTGTTCCCGCTCGGTCAGAAATGCACGCACAGGAGCAATACCGGTTCCGGCAGCTATAAAGATCACCGGAACTGTGGGATCTGCGGGCAATCGGAATCCATCGTCGGGGGCTACAAAAAACGAAACTGCTGTTCCTGGTGCAAGCCATTCACTCAGGTAATTGGAGCAAGCTCCTTGCCGCAACCGATTTCGACGACTGAATGACAGCTGTTTAACCGTCAGGTGAATTTCGGATGGTGTATTGGGTTGAAAAGAAGCGATGGAATAATACCGTACTTTTAGCTGATCGAGCAGACCGGGGAACTCTCCCGCTTTTAGCGGATAGGGAAAGTCTTGCAACAAATCAAGAAAATCGTGTGCCTCGCAATAATGACGACATGCTTGTTCCTCCGTCAACAAATCAGTCAGATTTTCATCACTGGTCAACTCCCGATATCGCTCCAACAAAGCCCTGCTCAGTCTGGTAAGTTCGGCTTTTGTCAACAAAAACTCCCGAACCGAAAGTTCTTCCTGTACATCGACCAACTCGTCGGGCTTCAAATTCAACCGCAACAAGATTTGATCGACCAAAGCTACCGGATTCTGTGGGATGATGCCGATGGAGTCGCCCGGCCGATAAAAGACGGTCGAGGCATCGATCGACAAACAAATATGATACACCGAATCTGCCGCACGCTCATTCAGTTTCTGCTTATCGCGAATTAGTCCAACATGCCAGGTTCGGTCCTGCTTCTGCAGACTCAGAGTTTCCGGATTGTCAGCGTTGGTCAATTTTTTGACCACCGTGGATATCCATCCCGAAGCAGCCACTTCGAATGCTTCGTCGCAATCAACACGCTCCGAAAACACCCGGGCGCCAAGCTCCAGCAGGCGTTTTTCCAGCTTACGCCCGGCCTGGCAAAAATGATCGTAATCGGAATCGCCCAATGCACAAACTGAAAAGTTCAATTCAGCAAGTTCTTCCTGCATCCGGTTCAACTGCTTAAAGAAGCGAAGCGATGAGGGAGGAGGATCTCCTTCGCCATGCGTGCTGACCACAAAGAGCACTGTAGATTCATCGGCTAACGATGCCGCCTTATAGGACGACAAATTCTTCAGCCGGGCTTTTTGCCCCAAATCTTTGAGGTGCCGGAAAGTTTCACTGGCAACAAATTCAGCATTGCCCGATTTACTTCCGTACAGTATAGTTATGGTGTCTTTTGCGGGAGCCACATTGTCGCCTCCCCAAAGCTTTCGGATACCTGCAAACATGATTTTCAATTTTTCAAAAGTTATACGCTCCCCCGGCGTCGCTTCACTGAGGCATTTAAACAAGTTCAGCCCCTATTGGTTGAGCGTTTCCGTTATTTTCGGAACAAGTTATTCGCAATCAATCCCTGTTAACGGGCGATGCAACAAAAATAAGGAGCACAGCCTGCCCGGTCAATCCCAAGATCTTAGGATATTATGCCGATAAATCCCGCCGGCGCATAAAAAAAGCATCGCCAACCGGCAATGCTTTTTGATCTGGTTTTATTAAGAATTCTATTTCAGCCATTTATCCAGCCAATTTTTAAATACGCGCTGCCACAATATTCCGTTTTGGGCAGTTGTTACCCAATGGCTTTCTTCGGGGAAGCACAAAAACTGAGCTGGTATATCCTGCAAAACTGCTGCATTGAACGCCCCCATTCCCTGGGTAAACGGGATTCGGAAATCCTTCTCGCCGGTAATCACCAAGATTGGAGTATTCCACTTTTCAACAAACAAATGCGGAGAGAAGCTGTATGACCGTTGTGCTGCAGCGTTCGATTTATCCCAATAGGGACCACCAATATCCCAGTTTTCAAACCACATTTCCTCGGTTGTAACATACATCTGTTCGAAGTTGAAAATGCCGCAATGCGAGATGAAAGCCTTAAAACGCTTGCTTTCGTTATGCCCCGCCAGGTAATTGACCGAGAAGCCACCATAGCTGGCTCCAACGGCTCCCAACCGGTTTTCATCGACATAAGGTTCCTGAGCAACATCATCTATTGCTGCCAAATAATCCTGAATATTCAGGCCGCCGTAATCTTTACTGATTTGCTCCAGCCATTCCATTCCAAAGCCCGGCAAACCGCGCCGATTCGGGGCAACGATGATATAATCGTTGGCAGCCATCATCTGGAAGTTCCAGCGATAGGACCAAAACTGGCTGACGGTACCCTGCGGGCCACCCTGGCAATACAAAATGGCGGGATACTTTTTATTTGGATCGAAGTGCGGCGGATAGATAACCCAAACCAACATATCCTTGTTATCGACCGTTTTCACCCAGCGACTTTCGACCTTTCCCATTGTCAGTTGATCCATTAAACCTTTATTCACCGCAGTCAATGGCTGATCGCTACCGTTAGCCGGATCAACCACATACAGTTCAGCAGGCTGCGACATAGAGACTTTTGTTGCTAATAGCTTTCCGGTAGCTGTTTCTTCAACCGTCTGGTAATTATGCACGCCCTCGGTGAGCCGCTGAATGTGACCATCTGCCAGACTTAGGCGATAAATCTCGTCGGTGGCATGAATGTCGCTGATGAAGAAAATAGCCTGTCCATCCTTGCTCCAACTTAAATGTTCGGCATTTTGCTCCCAGTTGGCTGAATAGTTTTTCTCTTCGCCGGTTTCCCGGTTCAGCACAAATAAACGTGTTTGATCCGACTCGTAACCATCGCGTTTCATACTTGTCCAGGCCAGGTATTTTCCATCGGGCGAGAAAACCGGATTTTTATCGTATCCTTTATGGGCTTCGGTCAGATTGCGGGTTTGGCCAGTTTGCAGATCATACTCGTAAAGATCGGTGTTGGTGCTTTCGGCATAAGCTTTTCCCCGAAGCTTCTTGCTGGAATAAACGATTGTCTTCGAATCGGGACTCCAGCATAGCTGCTCAATGCCGTCGAACGGACGATCGGGAGCATCAAACTTCTCTCCTTCCAGCAAGTCTGTTCCCCCTTTAATTTGGCCACCATTCAATTCGGCTACAAAAATGTGGTTGTAGGTATAATCGTGCCACTGATCCCAATGGCGGTACATCAGGTCCGATTCCAGGCGGGCATTTGCTTTGGGCAAATCGGGAAACAAATCATGAATATCATCGTCCAGTTTCACTTGCTTGATGTAAGCAATTTTTTTGGAGTCGGGAGAATAGCAAAAGCCGGTGATGCCCCCTTCGATATCTGATATTTGCTGTGCCGAAGATCCATCAGTGTTCATCTCCCACAACTGCGGTGTTCCGGAAGCGGAGGAGATGTAACCAATTTTTTCACCATCCGGGCACCAGGCAGCATTCGACTCATTGGAGGCCGTATTGGTTAACTGTACGGGGTCGCCTCCGTCCACCGGTACTGTATACAACTCGCGGTAGCCCTTATTTTCTTCGATGTTATAGTAGGTAATTGCAAACAACACCGTCTTGCCGTCGGGCGACAGGCTGGCGTTTCCTACCCGCCCAAAAGACCATAACACTTCAGGCGTCATCACATCGGAGCTTAGCTGCGGAGTCTCCGGGACATAAGTCTTGCTTTTCTCACTCATTGATTTTGGATTTGTACAGGCACTTAGCAGAAGTGCCGATAATACGATTGTGTAAATTTTCTTCATATCCAACTTAAAATTTTCGCGACCCGAAAAATACGCTTTTAGGAAAAGATATAAAAGGACATTTTTGTTTCTCTATTTTGAAGGAATAAAAAGGCCCCTTATCTCACCGACAAAAGGCCCGAACTGGTTTGTAGCAATAAATTAATACTTATAAACGCCTTCGTAGGTATACTCAGCACCATCGTAATCAGTACTGCGAACGATATAATTCACCGAATCGCGACCTTCGACCTGCAATTGGCTTAAGTCGAAGGTTACAAAAGCCGACATCCGATAGGCATTTTGATCGCCGTTGGCATTGTGGCGGAGCTCCAGTTCCAGCGGAAGATCTTCGGCTGTTATTTCTCCCGGCTGTTTTACCAGGTTGATGTAATGAACCTGATTCGCCCCCCAATAGTGAAGCTCAAAATTCAACATCTGCTTGGTCGTCCAAACGTCCTTCACATCGATCGGATCGTTGCCAATGCTGTCCTCCACTTCCGGTGTAATGTCAATGGGTTCCTTGTACAAAACCGTACGCAGTAAATTAATTCGGGCATAATACTCGGATTCCTCCCCCACCGTTCGATCACCCACAATCGTATAATTGACGATTACACGCACATCGTTTTTATACTTTTCCAGGTTAATTTCATGCAGATTAATCGGAATAATCGCATATCCCGGATCGACGGCGATTCTGAAATCTTCGCCATTCTCGCCTGCCTGGACCAAACCAAAATCAACCCAATAGTTGTTCAGCGAATACCCATCATCATCCCAGTCGCAAGCGGTCAATAAAAATACAACAGAAAGCAAGAATGTCCATTTCATTAATCTCTTCATGGCCTAAAATATTTCGTTTATACCAAATAGATTCAGGTAAAACAAGACCGTTGCGTCATTCAAATTAAAAACAAGCATTTGAGCATTAAATATACATAGTTGAATTTTCACATATTTATGTACTCAAATTCATTTTCAAACCGTTATATTTGATCAGTAGGATTATGACATAAAAACAAAAGCAATGAAACATTTATTTGCAATACTGCTAACCAGCTGGATCACCATGGGAAGTTGCAGCGCCGATAACAATTCAAACAAAGCTGAACAAGGAGATAAAAGAACCGCAGACCAAGCAGTGTCATTAATTTCGAAGGATCAATTCCTGAAACAGGTTTGGAACTACGAACAATCGCCAAACGAATGGAAGTTTTTGGGTGAGAAACCAGCCATTATCGATTTTTATGCCGACTGGTGTGGCCCCTGCAAGATTGCCGGCCCCATACTGGAAGATGTTGCCCGAGAGTACAAAGGCAAAATAGTCGTGTATAAAATTGACACTCAGAAAGAACGGGAGTTAGCAGGTGTATTCGGCATTTCAAGCATACCGGCTTTTCTGTACATTCCGCTTGAAGGAAAACCGATGATGACCGCCGGCATTGGCCGAACCAAAGATCAGACACGCCAAATGTTTATTGACAATATCGAGTCGCACCTGCTGAAAACAAAGCAATAGCGATGTGTATTTCAATAGATCGTTAGATCTTCAGATTTCTGACTATCAGACATTCGTATTGTCTCAAATTAACGTGCTTTCGCAAATCATGCACCAAGCATGCAAAGCACTCCCCCAGATCAGCACAACAACACAACACACTGTTATGCTTGAAGTTACCCAATAAACCCACTTTGCTTTTTTACGGAGTTCCAACCCCAATTTATCGGGACGAGATTATACCTGAATGGCTCAGTCTGTAAATTAGTCTGTAAAAACGCAACAGTTCACAATATGCTCATCCTTCATATAGCGGCAAGTTGATTTGGGAGTCCTTTCGACATATTTAGACTCACCATCTCGACGATCGTTCTGCAATCTGCTATTCCGAAAAAGGACGAATAAGCTGCAACCGTTACTTTGCTCGTCAGAATCTTTGAATTGATCAACGGGAAGAAGCATTTAGTAAATACGTATCGCTCGCCGTTGGTAAATCTGATGCTTCCGGCTAAATTGCTCATAAAAACAAACGATAATATGGCATCAGAAGATCGTATTTTAAACCAGCTCAGGACCTGGACTAGCCAGGGCAATTCACCCAAACAGACAGACGACCAATCGTTGCGCGAATTCACGGCATCAGTCACCGACACACTATCGAACCTTCAGCAAAAACTCGACAGCGGAGCTATCCAAGCGTTCTACGAGCAGATCGAAAGTCTGAAGTACCTGATTGAATACTCCGATGAACTGAATAAAAACTGGTATCTGATCCGTGCATACTCCGGAGCATTAAAAAGACTGATGCAGGAAAAAACGGTTGAACACGCTGCCAAGGTATATGCCTACTACGAACAAACTTATGGCGGTCGTCGTGTATTACGATCAGAAAATTGGTTTGAACAGCAACGATGGGAGTTCATCGACGAACTGAAGACAATCGGCAGCCAGGAGGCATTGAACAAGTTCCTGGAGAAGCGGACAAAGAAACTGAACGGCTATTTTCAAGGATACAAGAGCGAGCTGCTTCTGTTTATTCAGGATCTCCAAAAACTGGGATAATCCCCCACTCTGAATTAGCAATTTTGAGACAGCCCTGCACAACATAGCCATAAAAAACACAGATGATTCCCCGGAATCACTAACTGGAATGAAAGTGTAGTAGTTTTCGACTATGCTATTGTCGTTGTTTTCAAAAGTTGTCGGGTTGTCGTTCCACATCTAGTCAAAAACAGTTATTGGCATTACAGCTTAGCACCTCTGCGTTGTAAGACATTCAGAAAAAACTACATGACTCCGGGGAATCACTAACAGGAATGAAAGTGAATTAACTTGCGGTATCTACGTACCAATAAAATTTTCTACTATGAATCCTGTCGAAGAATTCCCAAGAATCATTGAGCG
>NZ_QAAD01000038.1 GCF_003046625.1 Mangrovibacterium marinum | reverse complement strand
CTTTTCCAAATTCTTTTTAAAGATTTTTTCAAAACTCTCAAATCCTCTAAAACCCTCACAGAACGCGGCTTCCGATTGCTTCGGCTTGTGTGCCGGTGTTTCTCAAAAGCGGATGCAAATATAGAGACTATTTTCTGCTTTGCAACACCTGCTGCAATTTATTTTTCGGGAGAATCTTCCGACTTACGACTTATGATCTGTATACCTGCCCATTAAGCTTCCATATTATATTCTGATCTTTTTTCGCGACTAGTACCTGGATTTATGGATTTCCCAATTTCGGGGGGAGTGGGAGAGCAAAAGTAGAATTGATTAATTGGCCAATATCGGGTCGCCAAGGGCCCCAAAATTTGGTTTATTTATTTTGAAAGCCGTCAATAAAAAGCAGCGGGCACCCAAATTTGCCTTCGACTTGCGCATGCATCCCTTCACGCTGTTCATGCGTTCCTTCAAGCCCCGCGGCAACGAACAACGTTCACATATATAAAATAACTCCCGACACTGGCTGTAAGCTACCCCCAAACATCTGTCAATAAAATGCCCCCAAAAAAGGCATCCACACACAATCATCTTAGATCAGCAGCGATTTTAGCGTTTCGGTACAAATTTCGTTGAATCAAACCGTTCGGCACTACAATTCAACAAACACGATCGAACCAAAAGTCACTTAATAAGTTAGCAGATAATAAAATTCACTCAGATACGTTACCTTTTTGATGTAAAATGGCTATTTTGCGCCCCGAATTATTTCGAGTAAGGGATTGATCGCAAATAATTCAATAAAAATCGAGCAATGAAAAGAAGATTTAGAAAGACGTTTATCACATTACTAGTAGCTGCGCTTCCACTCTCAATATTTGCCCAAAGTGGAGCAATCGAATCGGCTTATGACACCTTAACTGTTGAAGGGCAATTTGACTATTTATTCAACAAGTCGAACAAATACGAAGAATATAAAGTAATGCGGATGTCGAGCTACGCAGCCTTAAAGCAGAACTCGCTCGACAGTATTAAAGTATACAGTCAGCAAATCTCCGTGTTAAATCAGGAAATTAGCAACCTGAACACTAAAATTGAAAGCCAAAGCGCAGAAGTTGATCGGTTAACAACCGAGCTGAATGAAACGAAACTGAAACAAGACAGCATGAGTTTGTTAGGTCTGCTGGTTTCAAAGGAAGCTTACAATAGCATTATGTGGGGAATCGTCCTATGCCTGCTTGTTTTAGCCGGAGTGCTGTTCTCCTTGTTTAAAAAAGGACACACAGTCGTGAAGGCGACGAAAAAAAGACTGGAAGAAGTACAAACCGACCTGGAAAACCACCGAAAAAATGCCTTAGTTCGTGAGCAAAAATTAGCGAGAGAGCTAATGGATGTCAAGCTCAAAAACAAATCAAACAGCTAAAACCAATTAGAGAAATATCAATTTTCAATCATATAAACAAAAAAGGCTCGTCGTAAAGCGAGCCTTCTTTGTTTATATCCATAATTCGATTATTCCATTTCATACTTATAGGTTCCCAAATCTGCCAGTTCCGATGTCCGGATAAATTCGGCATGTGCTTTAACTTGTGCTTTCGCCAGTCGCAGGAAGTTTTTAGCCGACTTCACAAACATCTGGTCTCGGTTACTATCGAGCAACAGTAAGTAACTCATAATAATATAACCGGCCATTTCCACCATCCGCCGGGCGTGGAAGTCAACAAACTCATTGTCGTCAACAGCCATCACTTTGTTCACAGCATGCTCATACTCATCTGTTAAGATAATGAGCTGACGGCGCAGGTGCTCCAGTTCGGGCGAAACCTTTTCTGATTCGTACACCCGGATTTGTTCCAGGTAGGCGCCGGTTGTTACCCCGCGGATGGCAGCCACCACCTGCAACTGGGTTGTTCCTTCGTAAATTGACGTGATCCGTGCATCGCGGTATATCCGCTCAACCGGGTAATCTTTCATGAAACCGGAACCACCATGAATCTGCACCGCGTCGTAAGCCAGCTGGTTACAAAATTCAGAAGAAAGTCCCTTGGCCAGGGGCGTATAAAAGTCTGCCAACTTCTGGTACTTCTTCATTTCGTCGCGCTCTTCTTTTTCAAGCTTACGCTCTTCGGCAATATGCATGTAGGTTTTATATACATCCACAAAACGAGCAGTTTCATATAACAAAGTGCGCGAAGCATCCAGCTTGGCCTTCATCGTTGCCAGCATTTCGTACACGGCCGGGAAACGCACAATTGCCTTTCCGAACTGCATTCGTTCGCGGGCATAGTCAATTGACTCACGATAAGCAGCCTCAGCCACACCAACCGATTGGGCAGCAATCCCCAGACGGGCACCATTCATTAGGGCCATCACATATTTAATCAAGCCCATTTTACGGGAGCCAACCAATTCGGCCGGGGCATCCTTAAATACCAGCTCGCAGGTTGGCGAACCGATGATCCCCATTTTATGCTCGATGCGGCGAACTGTTACACCGCCGTCATTCTTGTCGTAAATAAACATCGACAGACCACGGCCATCTTTGGTTCCGGGTTCCGAACGAGCCAATACCAGCGAAATATGACCATCACCATTCGTAATGAAACGCTTCACACCGTTCAAAATCCACTTGCCCGACTTTTCGTCGAAAGTGGCTTTCAGCTGAACAGCCTGCAAATCGGAACCAGCGTCGGGCTCAGTCAGGTCCATCGCCATGGTTTCGCCCTGGCAAACACGAGTCAGGTATTTTTCCTTTTGCTCTTCCGAAGCAAATTCGTTGATCGTTTCGGCACAATCCTGCAACCCCCAAATATTGACAAAGCCGGCATCGGCGCGCGAAACAATGTCGGCAGCCATGATATAAGGTACAATCGGGAAGTTCAAGCCGCCGTATTTACGTGGCAACGACATTCCCATTAGTCCGGCTTTATTCAGCGCATCGATATTTTCAGCGGTCCCTCGGGCATAAACCACGTGTCCGTCAACAACCTGTGGCCCTTCCGCGTCAATCGACTCAGCATTTGGTCCAACAATGTCGCCACAAATTTCGCCCACAACTTCCAGAACTTTGTCGAAGTTGTCCATGGCATCTTCATGATCCATCGGGGCAAAATCAAAATCTCCTTTATCGGTGAAATTCCGTTCCTTCAACTTGACGATTTTCTCCATTAAAGGATGAAACAAGTGGAATTTCAGTTCTTTATTATCATTATAATAGTTAGCCATTACAAACAGTTTTAGGTTGAATTACTTGGTGTTCTTCTTATAATACTTGATCATTTTCGGAAGCACTTCCGCAATGTCGCCGGTAATTACATAGTCGGCAATTGCATTGATGGGCGCTTCCGGATCGGTATTAATGGCGATAATCTGTGCCGATTCTTCCATACCGGCACGGTGCTGAATTTGCCCGGAAATTCCGCAGGCAATATAAAGCTTCGGACGAACCGTCACCCCGGTTTGTCCGATCTGGCGCTCGTGATCAACGTAACCGGCATCAACTGCTGCACGCGACGCACCAACTTCGCCACCTAAAACTTCAGCTAATTCGAAAAGCAGTTGGAAATTTTCCTTGGAGCCCATGCCATAACCACCCGCAATCACAATCGGAGCAGCTTTCATATTCACTTTACTCTTCTCGATATGACGCTCAATGATTTCTACGGCAAAGTCAGCATCGCTGACATATTTGGCAACTTCAAGTTTAACTACTTTTCCTTTATATTTCGGATCAAGAATTTCCTTTTTCATCACCCCCTCGCGCACAGTCGCCATTTGCGGGCGGCAATCCGGGTTGATGATGGTTGCAATAATATTACCACCAAAAGCGGGGCGAATCTGGTAAAGCAAATTCTCGTAAGTTTTTCCTTGCTTTTTGTCTTCGTGATTACCGATAACCAAACTGGTACAGTCGGCCGTTAACCCACTATGCAAGGCTGAAGAAACGCGGGGGCCCAAATCGCGGCCAATGGACGAAGCGCCCATCAAAGCAATTTGCGGCTTTTGCTCCCGGAACAGTTTTACAATGATAGTTGTGTGAGGGAGGGTTGTGTAAGGAGCCAGACGTGCATCATCGGCAACATAAACCGTGTCCACTCCATAAGGGAAAATTTGATTTTCGACTCCTTCCAGCTCGTGACCGATAGCCACAGCTTCGAGTTTTACGCCCAGCTCATTGGCCAGGCCGCGTCCTTTGGTCATCAGTTCCTGGCTCACTTCAGCCACGTGACCGTCTTCAATTTCGCAATATACAATTACGTTGTTCATGATTTTTCGTGTTAGCGGTTAACCAATGGTATGACTTTCAATTAACTCACGCATCAGCGTGTCCATGTCGTCATCTGACGGGCTGAGTACTTTGGCTTCTTTGGCCTGAAGCACAACATTCTCTACAGCTTTCACCTTCGTTGGCGAACCACTGAGCCCCAGCTCTGCATGGTCAACTTCAATGTCGCTAACAGTCCATTCCGGAATATTCAGGTACGGCCGGTCGTTGTATAAATGCAGGTAGTCTTCGTTTGAATTCTGCAATTCGGTAACCGTCTTGGCGTGCTTGTACTTCATGATCAGTTTCGCGTTGCGGGCGCGACAGTTCGGCGCTGAACCGTTTACAGTCATCACCATGGGCAGCGGACAACTAACCAGTTCTACTCCCCTTTCCAAACGACGTTTCACGAAGATTTTACCCTTTTCTATTTTTTGTACTTCCTCAACATAAGTCACCTGCGGCAAAGCCAGCTTTTCGGCCACCTGCGGCCCTACCTGGGCGGTGTCACCATCGATAGCCTGACGGCCGGCAATGATGATGTCGTAGTCTTTCACTTTTTTCAGCGCCTGAGAAATGGCATAAGAAGTAGCCAGGGTATCTGAACCGGCAAAAGCACGGTCGGTTAACAAAATTCCATCGTCGGCACCACGAAACATTCCCTCGCGAATAATCTCAGCAGCACGTCCGGGTCCCATTGTTAAAATGGTAACGGTTGTTCCGGGAAAGTTTTCTTTGATTCGCAGCGCTTGTTCGAGGGCGTTCAAGTCCTCGGGATTAAAGATCGCCGATAAAGCAGCCCGGTTAATGGTGCCGTCTGCTTTCATGGCGTCTTTGCCAACATTCCGGGTATCCGGAACCTGCTTGGCAAGAACAATCACTTTAAAAGCTTTCATTTCAATTTAGTTTATCGGTTTTATATCGTAACCCCGCTAACCACTGCGTTTCAGCGTCGATTTATCGGGATTCTATTGGTTTTGAAGCAAGGCTAACAAATATAGCCAAAGAGGCTAAAGTTTTCAAGGATATCCTGCAACTGCAACTGCCAGACCTCAAAAGCAAACCAGCATACCAACATACTTTGGAACCATAAAACATTAAAAAACAGAATGATTATTTTGAGGCACAACGCCTTACCATTCTATCTATTTTTCGAAAGCTCACGCTCGATGCCTGCTTCAGCGACCGCAATTTATAATGATTATAAGGAGAATGACTACATCAATGTCAGACTGCAGGCTCAGCATTGGCCATTGCAATGATCACAAAATGTCGAAATAATATGAAATAAAGCGTAATCATTGTTCACAAATTGTTATGCTCTTACTATATTTGAATTGAACCTAAATTATCTCATCGCGTGAAAAGGAAAGCAGATATCAAGCCACTTATTGAAAAATTGCGGAATGATGACATCACTGCCTTCGATGCGATATTCAACTTATACAGCTCAAAGCTTTACCATTTTGCGTTAGGATACCTAAAATCGCGGGAAGATACCGAAGAACTGATCCAGGACGTATTTGCCCGGATCTGGGAAAAACGCGGGGAGATTAATCCCTTGTATGATTTTCAATCTTTCCTGTTTACAATTGCTTACAACGAGATCAAAAAACACTTTCGCTCCAAGGGAATGTTGCGTAAATACATGGAGTATGCCGAACAGTTGCCCGAACATGTATCCGTTAGCTCCTCAGATGTAAGCTACCGCGAGTTGGCGAAGCTTGTTGACCAACTCGTTGCTGACATGCCCGAAAAAAGACGAATGGTATTTATAAAAAGTCGGCTGGAAGGAAAAAACACCAAGCAAATTGCAGCTGAAATGCAGATAAGCCCTAAAACGGCTGAAAATCATCTTCATGCAGCGCTAAAATTCCTCAAACAAGAACTCAGTAACGAGTATCTGCTTGGCTTGCTTTTCTTCTACATTCATTTTTTTTGAAAAAAAACGGGAACTGCACTAGGTGTAATCTACTACTTACGGATATTAATGATGTACGATCTAACAAAACACCATGCACAAGAAAGAGATCAACCGAATAGATGCCTATTACAAATCATCGTCAAAAAACGACGAAGACTTTGTGATTGAGAGCTTTTCGAACAATAAAAATACCGATATACTCCGAAAATTAGCCCAAGAGCAGTGGAACGAATCATCGGAGGAGAAAGTAAGCTTGCAGCATTTGCTAAAAAAGCTTCACCAAACCATCGTACACACACAGCCACGCAAGCCGAAAACCACAACTATAATCTTCAATTTTTACAGCAAAGTGGCAGCAGTTATGCTGGTTCCACTGCTAATTGCCGGCTTGTATGTTGTCCGTCAAAACGTATCCTATGCCAATAGCATTACCGAGATCGAGTCGCCTATGGGCTCGCGGGTGCATTTCAAACTTCCCGATGGCTCCGCGGGTGTTCTCAATGGCGGTTCTAATTTAAGCTACACCGCCGACTTTGTAAAAAATCGGAACATCCAACTAACCGGAGAAGCCTATTTCGAGGTTGCCAAGGATAAACAACATCCTTTTACCGTAAAAACAACAAGTGCCGACATCCGGGTTTTGGGCACCAAATTCGATGTTTGTGCCTATCCCGAAGCCGAGGACATTCTAACGACCCTGGAAGAGGGGCAGGTACAGATATACAATAAGAAACAAGGAAGCACCGAACTTTTAAGCCCCGGAGAACAAAATGTCATTCGCAACTCCTCGGGCCTCATGACTACCCGGCAGGTTGAAACTCAACTTTATACTTCGTGGCGTAAAGACGTACTACGGATCGACAACACCTCTTTTGAAAAAGTGGTAAAGCTGATGGAGCGCTGGTATGGAGTAAACATTGAGCTTGCACCGGAACTCAAACAATCGCAAAATTACACGCTGACAATCAAAACCGAAAGTCTTCGGGAGATGCTTCAGCTTCTGAAATTAACAACACCTTTTAACTATCAAATCAATGGAAATAAAGTCACGATAACCAAAGCAAACATTTAACAACACGCTGAAAAAAACGAGAGGAAAGTGCTCGCAACACTCCCCTCTCCTAAAATTAAAAAACCCTCTCGCAAAGGGTCATGTAAAACTTAGTATGACAAACTTATGAAAAAAAAATTGTTGTGTAACGATGACAGGCTATTATATGCTCTGTCCCGATTATTTCGCATTATGAAACTAACAACCTTTCTCATACTGATTTCATTGATCAGTGTCCACGCGAAGGTCTTTTCGCAAACCGGCAGTCTGAACATTAAGGTTTCGGATACAACGGTAAAAGATATCCTTCGTGAAATTGAAGATCAAAGCGACTACTTCTTCCTGTATAACGATCAACAGGTTGATGTACAACGGAAAGTTGATTTAGAGGTCACCAACAAGAGTATCGAAAGCGTGTTAGAGGAACTTTTTGAGTCCTCGGACGTCAATTACACCATCAAAGAGCGACAGATTGTTCTGTACAACAAACAGAACCAGCCAAAGCCGAACAAGAAGCCGGAAGCCTTCCAACAAGCCATCAAGAGCGTTAATGGAACGGTTACCGACGCTTCGGGAGGTCCACTACCTGGAGTAACCGTCGCCGTTAAAGGAACAACAAACGGTACGATCACCGATTTCGACGGCAAATACTCGCTGGGCAACCTGCCGGCCAATGCAACCCTTGTTTTTTCGTTCGTTGGTATGAAACCTCAGGAAGTACTGGTTTCCAGAGGCGTGATCAATGTCACCATGGAAGAAGAAACAATCGGTCTGGATGAAGTTGTTGCCATTGGTTACGGAACAGTGAAAAAAAGAGACATCACCGGATCAGTTGCCTCGGTTAAAGGAGACGACCTTCAGGCGATCCCCGTTGCTACAGCCGCAGAAGCCATTACCGGCCGCATGGCAGGTGTACAGGTTACCGCAACCGATGGTGCGCCCGACGCCGAAATCAGAATACGCGTTCGTGGTGGTGGTTCAATTACACAGGACAACACACCGCTTTTTATTGTAGACGGTTTTCCGGTATCGACCATTTCGGACATCCCACCTTCCGATATTGAATCAATTGACGTACTGAAGGATGCTTCTTCAACAGCGATCTACGGTGCTCGTGGTGCAAATGGGGTTATTATTGTAACCACCAAATCGGGAAAAGAAGGTAAAGTATCGGTATCGTACAATGCCTATTACGGTTTAAAAAAGATCGCTAAAACGATGGATGTTTTAGAGCCCGAAGACTACGCAAAATGGCAGTACGAATATGCCTTACTCGACAAAGGTGCCGACGATCTTACTTCATACACAGACTATTTTGGCGAATTCCAGGATATCGATCTTTACAAAGGAGTTCCCGGCAACAACTGGCAGAAGCAAATTTATGGCAGAACCGGCAACATCTTCAGCAATGATTTAACCATCACCGGCGGGTCTGATAAAATGAAGTATTCTTTCAGCTATGCCCACCTGGATGAAAAATCAATCATGCTCAGGTCCGGTTTTGAACGCGACAACTTTTCGCTCAAATTAAACCACAAACCAAACGAGAAGATCGATCTGAATTATTCCGTACGCTACTCGGATACCGATATTAACGGTAGTGGTGCCAACGAGCAAAACGAAACATCATCGGCCGATGCGCGTTTGCGTCACAGCGTGATCTACACGCCAATCCCCTTAAACGGATTAGAGTCGGACATCGACGAGGAGATTGCATCCAGCGAATTGGTTGACCCCTTAGTAGCCACTGCCGACAACGACCGCACACAAAGCCGCCGGTCACTGGATATGGGCGCAAGTGCTGCATGGGAAATTATCGACAACCTGCGTATAAAATCAGAATTTGGCTTACGGAACTACTATTATAACGATTCACGTTTCTATGGCTTGTCAACCTATTTTTCCCGCGAGCAAGCAGGTGAGTATACCGGTCAGCCGGCTGTTCGGTTAGTTGACCGCAAAACACAAACGATCAGAAACACCAACACCATCAACTACGATTTCAAAGACCTGCTGAATAATGAGGATCACAGCCTATCGGTTCTTATGGGGCAGGAAACTATTAAAACCGAAGAAATCGAAACCACATCTGAGGTGGTTGGTTTTCCAACCTTGTTTACTTCCGACCAAGCTTTTAAGCTAACATCGCAAGGCTCTGCCGCAACGGTCGACAATTTCTTTAAGCCGGATCGCACCTTGCTGTCGTTCTTTGGTCGTGTAAACTACAACTTTCAAAGTAAGTATATTCTGTCGGCAACATTCCGAGCCGATGGATCCAGCAAGTTTGCCAAAGGTAACCGCTGGGGTTATTTCCCTTCAGCAGCTTTTGCATGGCGTGTATCGGGCGAAGATTTTATGTCGGGAACCGAAAATTGGCTCGACGACCTGAAAGTCCGCTTAAGCTACGGTTCGGCAGGTAACAACAACATCCCTTCGAACCAAATTGTACAGTCATTCCAATCGTCATCGCAGGAAGGACGTATCAATAATGTCTCCAATTACTGGAGTCCATCGAGCAATTTAGCCAACCCCGATTTGAAATGGGAGACCACCTACACCCGCAACGTCGGACTTGACTATGCGCTTTTAGGATCTCGCCTATCCGGTAGTGTCGAAGCTTATTTCAATACCACAAAAGACTTGCTGATCGAATTCCCGGTTTCTGGTATCGGCTACTCCAGCCAGTATCGCAATATGGGTGAAACTGAAAATAAAGGTATCGAAGTTGCCATCAACTGGATTGCTGTCGATAAAAAAGATTGGGGCTTAAACTTCGGTTTCAACATTGGCTTCAACAAAAACAAAATTAAATCACTTGGAATTATGCAGGACTTCGGAGCCAGCTCCAGCTGGGCTTCTACGGAAATCAACAACGACTTCTGGATCTACAAAGGTGGTTCGGTTGGTAAAATGCAAGGCTACCTGTCGGATGGACGATACGAAGTTTCCGATTTCCAGGGATATGACGAAGAAGCTGAGCAATGGATCCTGAAACAAGACGTTGCCGATAACTCGGCTGTTATCGGCGAAGTTCGCCCGGGATCGATGAAGCTGAAAGATATCGATGGAGACGGCTTTGTAACCCTGGAAAAAGACCTTCAGATTATTGGCGACGCCAACCCCCTGTGTACCGGTGGTTTTAACCTGGGAGCACGAGCCTTTGGCTTCGACTTATCTGCTGTATTCAGTTACAGTATCGGTAACGACATCTACAATGCCAATAAAATTCAATACACCTCAACCAGTAAATACCAATATCGCAACATGATTGATATGATGGGTGAAGGAAACAGATGGGTGAATGTGAATTTCGATACGGGTGAATTGATTAACGACCCGCAAGCGCTGGAGCAAATGAATGCCAACACAACGATGTGGTCGCCCTATATGGCAAGACACGTATTCTCGGACTGGGCTGTCGAAGATGGTTCTTTCTTAAGACTGAACACACTAACCTTGGGCTATACCATCCCCAAAGCACTGTTGCAAAAAGTAAAACTGAACAACCTTCGTTTCTACGCCACATGCTACAATGTATTCATTATTACCGACTACTCCGGATTCGACCCCGAAGTTTCTACGCGTAGAAAAACAGCCCTTACTCCGGGAGTTGACTACTCACCATACCCCAAAAGCCGCCAAATTACATTTGGTCTGAACCTTAATTTCTAATTCTAAACAAAGGAAAATGAAGAATTTAATATATATATTTTGCTTAGCCTTGGTGATGCCCCTGGTATCATGTAAAGACTACCTGGATACTCCGGCAAAATCGACCATTGATGAATCAGTTCTGTTCTCAACACCCGATTTAGCCCAAGGAGCTGTTGACGGAATTAAGTTTGCTTTTTCCGAAACAAACGCACACCGCTCACGCTACACACCCTACTTTGGATTTAACACCGACATCGAGTATCATTACAAATCGCTGGATGGCGAATTTGACGACGACGGAGCACTGTCAGGATACAGCGCCACCGCACAAAACGGCCGCATGAACCAATCCAATAATGCCTGGGCAATGATGTACCAGGGGATCGAGCGGGCCAACATTTGTATCCGCGGCTTACGCACCTACGGCGATATTGAGAACAACGACGAACTGGCTCGTTTGCTGGGTGAATCGTTAACCTTGAGAGCCATTTATTACAGCGACCTACTCAGGGCCTGGGGTGATGTGATTCCCCGATTCGACCCCATTACATCAGAGACTATTTATGTTCCCAAAGTAAGCCGCGACTCCATTTACAAAGTCATCATCGCGGATTTGGAAGAAGCAGCCAAATACGTTCCATGGCCGAAAGAAACATCAGCAACAGCAACAGTGGAAACCGTAAATAAAGCCTTCATAAAAGGTCTTCGCGCCCGCATGTGTATGGCCGCCTCCGGTTATTCTCAGTACCCCGACGGTGTTCGCCGAAGCGAAGACCCCGAGCTTACCGTTGCCAAAATGTACCCCATCGCCCTTCAGGAATGCCTGGACGTAATTGACCAGGAAGGCTTTTCGGTGGAATTGGAAGACGAATTTGAAACCGTATTCCGCAAAAACTGCGAAGACAATATCAATGCCGGTGGCGAATCGCTTTGGGAAATTCCCTGGGCCAACAGCCGGGGCCGCTACGTATCCTCATTTGGTGTGCGCCACACCAGCTCCGACCAATACACCGGCACAGGTCGTGGCGGATCGGCCGGACCAAACCCACAATTATTCTACGACTATGATGTAAAAGACAAACGCCGCGATGTAACCATCGTTCCTTACAGATGGGCCAAAGCAGTTGATGGCTTCGCTCCACAGGAGTTAAGTGACATTGAAACGTTGTACTTTGGAAAATTACGCTACGAGTGGATGACCCGTCAAACAACATCGAGTGATGACGGTATCAACAAAAACTATATGCGCTATGCCGAAATTATTTTGATGGCTGCCGAATTGCAAAACGAACTGAACGGCCCCACCGCTGCTGCTCCCTATCTGAAAAAAATCCGTCAACGGGCATTCGACCAGGCCGACTGGTCCGAAAAAGTAGACGACTACGTGAATGCCTTAACAAGCAAAGAAGCCATGTTTAACGCCATTGTTGACGAGCATGCCTTTGAGTTCTGCGGCGAAATGCTTCGCAAGCAAACGTTGATCCGCTGGAATTTGTTGAAAACAAAAATTGACGAGGCCAAACAAAAAATGTACGACTTGAGAGACCGCACCGGAGCGTATGCCGATGTTCCTGAAAAATTGTACTATAGCCTGGCTGACGACGGCGAGACTCTTGAAATTTACGGACTGAACCGTGGCGAGACCGACGATAAATCCAATGAGTACGACGAAAGTACCACTTGGATCAGTGCCGAAGAATTGTCGGACGAACGAATCGAGACTATGTATTTTAACGATCCCGACACCAAGCAGTTCTGGCCCATCTGGCAAGTCTTTATTGATTCCAGCAACGGAACCTTGACCAACGATTACGGATATTAGTAGTAAACTGATAAACATGAAAAGTATGAACACATTATATAAAAAGTACGGATTAATTCTTGTCTTGCTGATGGCCGTTTTTATGCCTGCCTGCGAAGATGTTGATCCGATTGTGGAAAGTATTGATTTTGAACGGGCATTTACCCCGCTCAACGTTGACGTAAAAGTACGAAACCAGATCAATGCTGAAATCAGCTGGACGATCGCTCAAACCATTGACCACTACGTGCTGGAAATTCATAACGACAGTCTGCTCTTCGAGAGTCTTGTTCTCTCTCAGGATGTTTTGCCGGCTGAAGTGCCACTTACCATTACGCTGGAAAGTGAAGAGCAATACTCGGTTCGCATCAAGGCAATCAGCCTCAACGAATCCAGAGATGAAAGCAAATGGGGAACCTATGCTTTTAAAACCGATAAAGAAAATATCTTTTCACCACTTCCCGACGCCAACATTGGCAAACAGGCTGTTACTTTAAATTGGCCGGCCGGTAGCGAAGTAACCCACTTCATGATCACTCCCGGAGATGTACGCCGCGACCTGACAGCCGATGAAATTGCTGCCGGCGAAGCAACAATTACAGATCTGGACTTTGCAACCCAGTACACCGTTATTATGCTCAACGGAACAAATCCGAAACAACGAGGCAATGTTACCTTCACCACCTTACCCGAAGGTATTACCCTGACCCCTGCCGATGATATCAACGAGATGATTACCAATGCCGCTGATGGCGAGATTTTCTTACTCGAAGGCGGCGAGTTCACCGCTTACCAGGGAACAGTCACCATAGACAAATCGATCAAGCTGAAAGGTCTGTCATCCGACAATATGCCAATTTTGAATGTTCAGTTTGTTTTGGCTGATGGCGCTGAAAACGTTGAACTGGAGAGTCTGGAACTAAAAGGAAGTTACACCGACGAGTTGTTAGGACCAACAGTATTAGATCATGCCATTCAATACTCCAGCAATGCTACCGCTGTTGGTAACTTGAGCCTGACGGGCTGTTACATCCATGAATATACAAAATCGTTGATAGCAGCCGGTAGCGGCGAATTCACAACCGGCGATATTTTGTTTGAAAACTGTCTGGTGACCGAGATTTACAATGATGGCGGAGACTTTATTGACTTCCGGAAATCATTCCCACAGTCCATCACACTCAGCAATTCAACTTTTGCCAACTGTGCAACAGTTAATGCACGCGACTTCTTCCGTTTGGATGGTGCAGCCAAGGGTAATTCGTTTGATGACGGTGCGCATACTCCCCGAATCGTTGCCCGCAATAATACCTTCTACAACGTGATGAACAGCTCTTCGTCAACAAAACGTTTCTACTACGTAAGGTGGCAGAATAGTGTTGAAGAACTAATTTCGGAAAATAACATTTTTGCTGAAATGGGAGCGTCGGTTTACTCAAACCAAGGCGATACCGACATGGGAACCTATAGTAAAAACAACTACTTCAATGCAGCTGGCTATCTGGACTCAAGTGTGAATGTTTACGACAATTCAAGTAACTACACCACGCTTGATCCGGGCTTTGCAGATGCTGCAAACGGCGACTTTACAATCAGCAACCAAAGCTTGATTGACAACGCGGTGGGTGCTGCCCGCTGGAGATAATGATGAGCTGTAAAAATCAACAAAGAGGTTGCCCTTGCGGCAGCCTCTTATTGATTAAATGCGACTAAAAAAGAGGGACCAACAAGTCGGTGAGATTTTTCACAGGTCAACGTTTCGGCTATCACAGTTTAATCTGTCGCAAAAGCCTGGATCATTCCGTTTTATCATCTAAAAAAACTGCAGTAACCCGCAAAAAGCGCTGCTGCAAATAAAATCGAACTGTCAATTTTCGAACGAATGAAAAGAAAAAATAAAATACTCAGCACAATATACATTCTGATATGCTTCTGCTTAACATGTACAACTGCCGGGGCCCAGAATATCCCCGCCTTTCCGGGGGCCGAAGGCTACGGGAAATACACAACCGGGGGGCGTGGCGGACAAGTTTTTTACGTGACCACTCTGGATGACAACAACAATCCGGGCTCGCTGCGATATGCCATCAACCAATCGGGACCGCGAACAATTCTTTTTCAGGTATCGGGGACGATCCAGCTCACCGCTCCATTGAACATTAACAACGGCGACCTGACCATTGCCGGTCATTCCGCTCCCGGCGACGGTATTTGCCTGCGCGATTATACCGTGCAAATCAACGCCAGCAACATTATCATACGCTACCTGCGCTTCCGTCTGGGCGACAGCTCCATCAGCGACACGACACCTCAGGAAGATGCAATTTGGGGACGCCGACAGTCGGATATTATCATTGACCACTGTAGTATGAGCTGGAGTATTGACGAATGTGCCTCCTTTTACGATAATGAAAATTTTACGCTCCAATGGTGTATTCTTTCCGAGAGCCTTCGTAACTCGGGACACCCCAAAGGAGCGCATGGCTACGGAGGAATCTGGGGCGGTCAACAAGCATCCTTTCACCACAACCTGCTGGCCGACCACGACAGCCGCAATCCGCGTTTCTGTGGTAGCCGCTATTCCAACGAACCGGATTTGGAAGTCGTTGATTTCCGCAACAACGTGCTCTGGAACTGGGGATCGAACAACGCTTATGCTGCTGAAGGAGGCCGCTACAACCTGATCAATAATTATTATAAAGCCGGTCCGGCCAGCTCCAACACCAGCCGTCTGGTTCAACCTTACGCCGACAATGGCGGAAACAACCAGCCTGCCGGCACTTACGGGCAGTTTTATGTTGATGGCAACATTTCGACAGCATCGAGTAGCACAACAGCCGATAACTGGAACGGTGTGCAAATGCATAGTAGTTCTTTCGCCACCTACGCCCCCGGCGTAACGATCGATGATCTGAAGCTCGACGAGCCCGTATCGCCCCCCGAAATTACAACGCAAACAGCAGAAGAAGCCTATACTCAAGTGCTGAAATATGCCGGAGCAAGCTTATCGCGCGACGAGGTTGACACCCGAATCACGGATGATGTTAGCAGCGGAACTCCCACCTATACCGATGGTGGCAACGGAAGTACCGATGGTCTTATTGATACACAAGATGCCGTAGGTGGATGGCCTAGCCTCTCGGCAACTGCTGCCCCGGCAGACTCGGACCTGGACGGAATGCCCGACGACTGGGAAGATGCCAACGACTTAAATAAATCGGATGCCTCCGACGGCAATCAAACCAGCCTGGACGGCTCGTATACCAACCTCGAGGTATACCTTGCTGAGGTCGTGAGTGAAATCACCGACAAGCAAAACGGCGGCAGCCCCTCCAACAATAATTCGTCAGTCAGCTGGCCTTTCGATACCGATGCTACCAGCTATATTACCACCGGGAATATCGTAGGCTACGAGCCGGCAACCGATGGCTCAAACCTACGGTATTACGCTCAAACACACGACGATTTTACCATTGACGGAACCAGCGATGTTGTAAAAATTGCCTCGTACTACATTGGAGCAAACTGGACGGCTGAAACAGGCCCTGCCGACAACCGGTACCTGGAGCTGAAAGCTTCACCCAAAACAGGGGGCACACTCGAAGTGAACGAAATTTCGATGTACCTTGGTGCCTGGTTTACGCAAAATTTCAAAGCTTCAATCTATTATTCAACCGATGAAAATTTCACCCCCGCAACAGGCACTCCGCTGGCTGAAGATATCAGCCTGACCAGCGCCGTACTCAATCTATTCGGCGGGACACTTGATACACCAGTCACCGTTAATGATGGCGAAACGCTCTATGTGCGGATTTATCCGTGGAACCTGGCCGATGAAGGACAATGGAAGCTGATGACCATTTATCAGGCGCAAATTGCAGGAATGGTTAGTGGTGTTGAAGCCGATATGCCAAGCGTATCAACCGACCAGGTCAACGAAATAAGCACCACCAGCGCTAAAATTTCGGCAACCATCAGCTCCGATGGCGGCGCACCGGTAACCGAAAGTGGTATTGCATACAGCACAAGCCCAACCCCCACTATTTCTGGTCAGAAACTGATCGACGGGACCACATCCGGAACATTCGCGGCAACAGTAACTGAGCTAACGGCTGGCACAACCTACTATGCCCGCGCCTACGCTACAAACTCGGCCGGCACCGCCTACGGTAGCGAGCTAAGCTTCACCACACTAAGCGAGCTCACCGCCCCGGAAGTCAGCACCTCTTCAGTCAGCAACATATTAGCGATTACCGCTTTGGCTAAAGGGAACGTTTCGGCCTGGGGCGGTAGCGAAGTTACTGAACGGGGATTCTGCTGGAGTTCAACTAACGATCAACCCACCATTGCTGATTCATACCTGGCGGTGGACGGCGACCTGGGCAGCTACTCGAGCGAACTGTATCCGCTAACCGAAGCAAGCTTGTATTACGTTCGGGCTTATGCTAAAAACGCAACAGGAACCGGATACGGCGAGGTCATTACGTTCGAAACCCAGGCCAAATCGCCGGATATTACCATTGTTGTTGCCGCCGATGGCTCGGGTGACTATACAACCGTACAGGCCGCTTTCGACGCGGTACAGGAAAACTATACCGGCACCACAACCATCGAGGTTCGTCCGGGAACCTATTACGAAAAGTTAATCCTGACTAAAAATAAGGTGAATGTTGTTCTGAAAGGTGAGGATGCGTTAACGACCATCTTAACCTATGATGACTATGCCGGTAAGTCGGACGGGGCAGGTGGTACCCTGGGCACATCCGGTTCGTACAGCGTTGCCATTGAAGCCGATGATTTTGTAGCCGAGAATATCACCTTCGAAAACACCATCCAAAACGATGGCAGCAGAAGTAGCGAGCAAGCGGTTGCCCTGCGAACAAACGGCGACCGGCAACAATTCTATAACTGCCGAATAACCGGCTACCAGGATACTTACTATGCCTGGGGAGGTCGAAAAATTGGCCGTGTATACATAAAGAATTGTTACATTGAAGGCTCTGTCGATTTCATTTTTGGTCGTCAAATTGTCATCTTCGATAATTGTGAGCTGCACTGCAACCGGAATAATAGTGTTATTACGGCTCCAAACACAAATAGTACAACGGCCTTCGGCTTTGTCTTTTTCGACTGTGAAATCACAAGCGACCAAACCGACTTTATGGGCAATACCATTTCGACCATCTATTTGGGTCGCCCCTGGCAACAGGAGCCCAAATCGGCGTACATACACTGCGAGGAACCAGCCAATTTAGCTGCAATCGGCTGGACTACAATGACGGACAACCTAAGTCCGGTATTCGCCGAATATAATTGCTATGGCGACGGAGCAAGTACCACTTCCCGGGGTAACCAGGGTGTAATTCTGACAACAGAACAAGCTGAAGAATACAGTATGGAAAATATTTTCGCGAAAACATCGGATCCCAGCTTTGCTTACGACTGGATACCGGCCTATATTATCACGGCCAGCGATGATCTGGAGGAACTGGCGACAGCAACATCGCTTCAAAACTATCCGAACCCGGCACGGGTGTCAACAACCATCGGGTTCACGCTGGAAGAAGCAGCGACAGTTAATCTGGCGATCTTCAACAGTTCGGGTATCCTTGTCAAGCAAGTGTTATCGGCCTATCAAGCATACCCCGGAGTTCATCAGGAAACCATTTCGGTTGAAGAGCTCGTTCCGGGACTCTATTTCTACATACTTGAAGCCAATGGTCAACGATCGACTCAGAAAATGATTATCCTCTAAAAACACAGGACACATCAAGCTGAATCCCTCAAAGTTTTTCCCCAGGATTATACTTTGAGGGATTTCTCTTTCACTTCGGTGATCAAATCTGCCCGCTTCTCTTTTCTCGTAAGCGTCTCGGCGATGACGCAGCCCAAAAAACAGCCCGTCAATTTTCAAATGGAATTGACGGGCTGTTTAAGTTATTTTATTGAGCAGACCAC
>NZ_QAAD01000037.1 GCF_003046625.1 Mangrovibacterium marinum | reverse complement strand
CAGCGTCATCAAACCGCGGAGGGCGCAAAGAAGACGCGGAGAGCGCGGAGATACATAGTTCACAAATTACACGAATTACTCGAATTAAAGAGCCCCAGAGGAGCGGAGATATTTATAGAAAAGAAACGCCCCTCCCACCCCGCGATGTTGGCAAAAGCGATGAAACCGCAGAGAACGCTGAGAAGACGCGGAGGAATTAGTCACAGTCACAGTCACAGTGTTCAGTCTTTCCCCCTCCGGGGGAATAAGAAGGGAGCATTAACGCTGTCAGGACCTGCGGACGCTGACAGGTTGAAATCATAATCCATCATAAACATCAGCGTCATCAAACCGCGGAGGACGCAAAGAAGACGCGGAGAGCGCGGAGAAAGATAGTCCACAAATTTCACGAATTACACAAATTGAAGAGCCCCAGGCCTTGTCCCGAACTTGCTTCGGGAGGGGCGGAGATATTTATAGAAAAGAAACGCCCCTCCCACCCCGCGATGTTGGCAAAAGCGATAAAACCGCAGAAGACGCGGAGAAAGGCAGTCCACAAATTTTCGCAAATTGATTTGGCCACAAATGACACGAATGAAAAGGCGGTCCACTAATTACACAAATTGAAGAGCCCCAGAGGGGCGGATATATTTATAGCCCGGGGCAGAGCGTAGCGGCACCCCGGGATAAAAGGCGTCCCCTCCACCCCGCGATGTTGGCAAAAGCGATGAAACCGCAGAGAACGCTGAGAAGACGCGGAGGAATTAGTCACAGTCGCAAACCTGGAACTTGAAACTCGCCTTAATTTCCAATAATCAATATTCAATATCGAATAAAAAACAAGAAATAAGAAACCGCAGAACCACAGAACCCCGCGATGCAATCGCTCCGGAACGAGGGTCAATCATCCGCTGGCTGCAAGCTACAAGAACTGCTACAACCCGTAATTTTTCAGAATCTGATTAATTTGTTTGATTTCCACCGACGAGGCTTCACTTTTATCGTAGATCGACACCAGGAAAACGGTGTTGTTATCGCTGGCCAGAATAATGTCCTGATAAGAGATAATCCGCATACCACCACTCTTGCCCTTTCCCTTCGATTTTACCGCTAAGCGGGCTTTAAACAAGCCACCACCAAGGGATGTGCCTTGCGCGCCATTCTTCTCCGTCTCCGATATAAAGACTTCCAGCTCAGATTTTAAGCTACGATATTTCTTAAGCAAGCGCTTAACATCGTGCATAAAATTGTCGAGCAAAATAACTTCGTTCATAAGTCGGATAGAAATTTACGGGCCGGAGTTCCTTGCTTTTTCCCCTTTTTAACCTGATCCAGTTCTGCTAACCCTTTCGAAACACTGTTTACCGCGACAGATTTTTCAATAACGATTGCCTGTCCGCTTGCCCGAAGATATTCCAGCAATGCCTTGCCCGCTTTTGTTTTTTCATTGATAATTACAGTTGCCATAAACCTCGTTGTTTACAACAAACTTACAAAAAAATCGAAAATAAACAGAGCACCATCCGGGTGCTGTGCCTGCGAACCGCAGCGGAATTTAACCGCGGAGGCATTTAACCGCGGAGGGCGCTGAGAAGACGCAAAAGACGCAGAGAAATTAGTCACAGTCGCAGTCACAGTCGCAGTGTTCAGTCCTCCCCCTTTGGGGGAGTTAGAGGGGGCTCCATCAGGACCTGCGGACGCTGACAGGTTGAAATCATAACCCATCATAACCATCAGCGGAATCAAACCGCAAAGGACGCAAAGAAGACGCGGAGAAAGGCGGTCCACGAATTACACGAATTGGTTGACCACGAATTATACAAATCGGTTGTATGGCATTAACGCTGTCAGGACCTGCGGACGCTGACAGGTTGAAATCATAACCCATCATAAACATCAGCAGAATTAAACCGCGAACGTGTTCCGAGTTCACCTCGGAAGGGCGCAGAGATGACGCAAAAGACGCAGAGAAATTAGTCGCAGTCGCAGTCACTGTGTTCAGTCCTCCCCCTTTGGGGGAGTTAGAGGGGGCTTCCAGTCTTTCCCCCTCCGGGGGAATAAGAAGGGGGCTCTCTCTGCGAAACCTCTGCGTCCTTAGCGGTTAAATACGAAACCGCAAAGAACGCAAAGAAGACGCAAAGGCCGCTAACCTGGAACCTGAACACTGCGACTGATCACTGAACACATTCTCTCTGCGCCCTTGGCGAAAACCTCTGCGTCCTCTGCGGTTCCCTCTTCAGGTAACAAAAGCTTAACAAAAAAACTTTCCGAAATGAGTAGTTTTTTTACCCAACTAGTCTATATTTGCGCCTGCGTTTGCAAAAGCTCCGGCCGGTAGCCATACCACTGCCGCAGCCTGGCAAACCAACAGCCGACTCACCCATCACCATGGGACTGAGGAGGCGGAGCCGTGAAAAGCCGCAAGAAACAAGCCGCAAGCCGCAAGCCTCAAGCTTCAAGCCACAAGAAAGAAACAACTTAAAACAGTAACGAAACGCACGGAGAACCTGATCACCGCGACTGCAACTGAACACTAGTCTCCCGCTCACCGTGCACAAAGTCACATTCTAATATTCTGACATTCTAATATTCTAATCTTGCTCGAGTCCCTCATTACATCCCAAACCCGCATTAAGCTCCTCCTAAAGTTCTTCCTGAACGCGGAGACCACTGCTTATTTGCGGGGGCTGGAAGCCGAATTCAAGGAATCTTCCAACGCAATCCGGGTAGAGCTCAATCGTTTCGAAGAAGCAGGGCTTTTAACTTCCAGCAAAGACCAAAACAAAAAGATATACACCGCCAACCGCCAACACCCTTTATTCGATAATCTCCACGGCTTATTATTAAAGCACGTGGGTATTGACCGGATTATTAACGATGTCATCCTCAAACTGGGGAAACTCGAACGGGCCTGGCTGGTGGGCGATATGGCGGCGGGGAAAAATAGCCAAGTGCTAGAGATCGTTTTGGTGGGGGAAGAGATTGATAAGGTGTATTTAAGTGAATTAGTTAAGAAAGCGGAAGCATTAATTAATAGAAAGGTCCTTATTTCTACTTCTAAAATTGAAGACGAGGATAACCAATTAAAGAAAGCAAATAACAGCTTGCTTCTCTGGAAAAACAACTAAAAAAGACAATTTAAAACGATGAAGGTTCTAGTTACCGGTGCTGCCGGATTCATTGGTTTTCATCTCGTAAAGAGATTATTAAACGAAAAGTATGATGTAGTTGGTCTCGACAACATCAACGACTATTACGATATCAATCTTAAATATGCCCGTTTGGCTGAAACAGGTATTTATGCCCCCGAAGAAACTGACCATTCCGGAGGCAAAAACAGGACCTATAACGAAATTGCCTTTGGTAGTACTATCTCGTCGGTAACAAATAACCGATACCGGTTTATCCGTTTAAACCTGGAAGATAAATCAGCCCTTAATCAACTTTTTGAGCAGGAAAAGTTTAACATCGTTGTTAACCTGGCAGCACAAGCAGGGGTACGTTACAGTATTGAAAACCCGGATGCCTATATCCAAAGCAACATTGTTGGATTTTTGAATATACTGGAAGCTTGTCGTCATAATCCGGTCAAACACCTTATATATGCTTCATCTTCTTCTGTGTATGGAGCAAACGCTAAAATTCCTTTTTCTGAAAATGACCAGGTAGACCAACCCGTAAGTTTATATGCAGCGACGAAAAAAAGTAATGAATTGATGGCACATACCTATAGCCATTTGTATAAAATCCCAACAACCGGACTTCGGTTTTTCACCGTATACGGACCTTGGGGACGTCCCGATATGGCGCCAATGCTCTTTGCCAATGCTATTACCAAAGATGAGCTGATTAAGGTTTTTAACAACGGCGAAATGGAACGCGACTTCACCTACGTCGATGATATCGTAGAAGGGATTACCAGACTAATAAATCAAGACATCGATAAATCTGATTTATATCGGGTATTCAACATCGGTAACGGCAGTCCGGTTAACTTAATGGAGTTCATCTCCACAATGGAAAACGCTTTGGGTAAAAAAGCTGAAAAGATAATGATGCCAATGCAGGATGGCGATGTAAAACGCACCTGGGCTGATACCAATGAACTTCAACAAGCAACCCAATACACACCATCGATAAAACTCCAAGAGGGTATCGGTAATTTTGCCAGTTGGTTTAAAGCCTTTAATTAGCACTTATGGTTGAAAAGATAAAACAGGCTCTGGTCAATCATAAGACCCTCATCCAAAATTTTTCATATCTATCCGCCCTTCAGGTATTCAATATGCTAATCCCATTGATCACCTATCCATATCTCATTCGGGTATTGGGTAAGGAAACCTATGGACTTATTGTATATGCACAGGCAATCGTTGGCTACCTATTAATTTTAGTGAGTTTTGGTTTTAACATTTCAGCAACAAAAGACATAAGCGTTAATAGACATAATAAAGAAAAGCTAAATGAGATTGTAAGCAGTGTATTAATTATTAAAAGCGTATTATTTGTTTTTGCACTTGCTATTCTTTTTGTAGCGTTAAACTTTATTCCCCAAGCACGGGATTCAAAAGTTCTATTCTACCTGACCATGTGGATGTGTCTTTATGAGGTAATATTTCCGATTTGGTATTTTCAAGGAATAGAACAAATGAAATATATCACTTACATTACATTAGTTAGTAGAATAACCTTTTTCGCATTAATCTTTGTACTAATTCATGAACCATCAGACTATTTATTTGTACCAATAATAAATGGAGTTGGAGCCATAATAGCTGGGAGTGCATCTCTTTACATCATATTCAAAATACACAAAATAAAGCTAAAAAAACCATTATTAAGCCATTTAAAACAATATTGTTCAGACAGTTTTTATTTATTTCTGTCAACTTCATCTATACAGATCGTTTTAAACGCAAATAAAATAATTATCGGTACATTTTTGGGATTGAAAGAAGTAGCATATTATGATCTAGGACAGAAAATTCTGAACCTATTAAAAGTTCCCCTCGCAATAGTTACCCAGGTATTATTTCCACATATCAGTAAAACTAAAGACATAAATCTTCTCAACAGATTGATAATATTTACAACAATTTTCACAACAATATCATACTTCAGTTTGTGGATATTTAGCCCTTATGCAGTTACCATATTTGCAGGTTCAGATATGCTAGAAGCAGTCAGTATTGTTAGAATTTTATGTATATCATTTGTTTTAGTCGGTATAAGTCAATATTTAGGATCTATGCGACTTATTCCTTACGGCTATAATAAACTATATGCATATGCAACGACGAGTACCTTGCTCATATATTTTATCTTAGTACTTATAGCGGGAACCTCTAATCAAATTAACATTATATTTTTATCTTGGACCTCTGTTTTTGTTGATCTTTGGATGGTTCTTATTTACGTTTATTACAATTCGAAAAAGGGCATCCTTATAAAAGTTTAATGTATAATGTTTAACATTCCTTCTAAAAATGAAAAAAGTAATCTACACATGCCTAACTGGCAACTATGATGCACTCCAAAATCCTAAATACATCATGGAAGGCTGGGATTATATTTGTTTTACAGATACACCAGATAAGCATACGAGCAATAATATCTGGCAATACAGACAGATTCCCAGTAAAGTGAAGGATAACCTAAGACGATCTCGCTATGTAAAATTAAAGCCCCACGAAGTCTTACAAGAATATAATATTTCCGTTTATATTGACTCAAACATTACAATACTAGACAACAAGTTAGAAGAAAGAATAGATCAACTTCTTAAGTTGAATTCTAAAATATCGATAGCCAAGCATCCTGAGCGTAACTGCATATATAAAGAGGGAGAAGTTTGTATCAGAGAGCGCCTAGATAGAAAAAGAACCATAACAAAACAATTACGGTATTTAAACGAGCAAAAGTTCCCTAAGCACTTTGGTTTATACGAGAACAATATTATATTCCGGCAACACAACGATCCCCAGATAGTTACCTTGGGAAATGAGTGGTGGAATTTGTATTTAAACTACAGTAAAAGAGACCAATTAAGTTTAGCTTACTTACTTTGGCAAAACGGGATTGAATGTACCCCTTTGTTTAGGGGTAGTTTTAATGTTCGAGAATCTTCTTCATTTCAATACACCCAACACGAAAAACGAGCTGGAACAATTACCAAAAGACTCATCGAGTTTATTAAAAAATATTTCATCAAATAAATGAGAATTGACGCTTCCATAATCATTGTAAATTACAATACGAAAGAACTAACTCTCCAATGTCTTAAATCAATATATAAACAAACCAAAGGAGGAGTAAGTTTCGAAGTTATCGTAGTTGATAATGGCTCAAAAGATAATTCAGTTGTTTCTATTAGAGAGCAATACCCTCAAATCGTATTAATTGAATCAAATAAGAACCTAGGATTTGGGAAAGCCAACAATCTTGGAGCCAAACAAGCAAAAGGGAAATATCTGTTTCTACTGAACTCAGACACCATCTTACTAAACAACGCTGTCAAGATATTCTTTGACTATTGTGAGCAAGAGCACAATCCAGATATATCCTTGGCCGGTTCAATCTTACTAGATATTGATAAAAAGCCAATCCATTCTTCCGGAAATTTTCCGTCTAAACGGAAAATACTGAGATTAGTATTAGGTGGATACCTTGACCGAAATTACTTTGAGAATAACAACAATATTGAGCGACTAAACTTTACCAATAAAAACCATTTTATAGTCGATTACATAACTGGAGCTGATCTTTTCATTCGGAAGGATTTATTCAACCGAATCAATGGATTTGATCGCGATTATTTTATGTACTATGAAGATTCTGATTTGCAAAAAAGAACAAACGATTTAGGCTACAAATCATATATTATCAATGGTCCGCAAATCATCCATTTGGAGGGTAAGAGTAATAAAAAACCAAGCTTTAATTTGCAAAAAAGAAAGATGGTCACAAAAAGTATGTTCACTTATTTCAGAAAACATTCCAATATAGCTACTTATATCTTTTTTAGGGTATTATACTTATTAGCAAGAACACCAATACTTTTTGATAATCGGATAAAGATAAAAGAAAGGTTGTCTTACCTTACATTTCTTACCTTTAATTAATTTCATCAAGCAAAAATACGAATGTATATCTTTGCAAATTTACTTTTGATTTTGGTCGCTGGATTATCAGTAATAAAAAGATTTTCCCCAAAGACAACTTTCTCGCTACTTTTAGTGCTTTTTGCTTTTTTGGTAATCCACGACGGTTTGAGATGGGAAACAGGTACTGATTGGAACAACTATTACAGATATTTCACGGGCTGCCTTTCCGGAAACTTAGATTCTGTTTATCGATTTGATCCAGGTTACCAATTCATTAATAAATTAATACGAGGCATAACTGGTGAATATACTTTATTCTTGATATTTCACGCGATTTTTGTTTATACGTTTCTTTTCCTTTCGATAAACAAATATTCACCGTACAAATTTGTCTCTATATTTTTGTTGTACAGCCTGATGATACCATTTCTGGGCATGAACCGCCAATACTTAACCCTAGTTATCGCCGTTTTTCTTATACAATATATTCAGAGACAGGATTATTTTAAGGTTATAACCATTATTGTTGTTTGTTTTCTTTTTCATACTTCTATTTTACTGTTTATCCCTGCATTATTTTTAAATAGACGTTTTTCAACCAAAACAATTTTAATTGCACTTTCCTTATCAATAGTAATTGCGTTGTCTGGATTAATTAACAAAATTCCCTCCTCTGTATTTGTGCTACTTGGCTCTTCTGTAAGCTCAAAAGCAGAATACTACATGTCTGGTATTGCCCATAAAATAACGGCAAACCCATTATTTACTTTTTTAGCAATAGTGAAAAGGATATTCTGGCTCATTTTTTTGATCAAATTCCGGTCTAAACTTGAAATAGAGAATAAATATTTCAATTTGCTGTTAAACATGTATGTCGTAAGTTCAATGATTTATTTAATATTCAACAATACAATTTTCCAGATAATCGTTGAACGGGGACTTCTTTATTATAATATTGTCGAAATATTTTTAATTCCCTTACTTCTCTCCCTATTCAAAAAAAAATTGAATAGAATAGCACTATTCGGATTAATTTTGATCTATGGGATCATCACTCAGATTAAGGGGATAAACGGGTATGTACGACCTGGATATGATGATATCTTTAGACCTTATAAAGGGCTCTTTATTAATACCGATTTTCATCGAAACATGCACTAAATCATGAATATTACTTATTTCCAACGCTCTCCTAAAGTAGGCATTAGTATTCACAAAGTATTCACTCCAATTATAAATGCAATTGCTAAAGAGGAAGAGGTTATTAGTTACGATGTTCCTTCTCCGCGTTCTACTCCTTTGGGCATTTTGAAAAACCTCTGGTTTGTATATAAACATAGAAGCAAAACAGGGATTAACCATATTACAGGTGATATACATTATTGTATCTTAGCTCTGGTAGGATGCAAAACCGTACTAACAGTACATGACGATTCAGCAATTTCACGACCAAGAAAAGACACTCTCAGTATCCATATATATCTAAAGTTTAAAGAATTACTATGGTTTAAATTACCAATTAAGTATGCTACAAAAATTATCTGTATTTCTCAACACACAAAAAACTCGTTGAAAAAATGGGACAATACGGATAAAATGCAAGTCATATATGATCAAATAGATACTGAATTTAAGTATTCGCCAAAAGACTTTAATGCTCAAAAACCAACTATTCTACATGTAGGTACAGAACCCCATAAAAATTTAGAAACTGTAATACAATCATTAACTGGACTTAATTGCATTTTGAGAATATTAAAACCTATGTCTGATAAACAAAAACGACTAGCAGAATCTAACAATATCAATTATCATAATCCAGTAGACATTAGTAATGAAGAATTAATTCAGGAATATAGAAATGCTGATATTATTAGTTTTCCCTCTTCTTTTGAAGGTTTTGGCCTCCCCATTATAGAAGGTCAAGCTACTGGCAGAGTCGTAATTACATCCAACATGGCGCCGATGAATGAAATAGCAGGATTAGGTGCATTTTTAGTGAAAAATCCCAAAGATCCAGAAGAAGTAAGAAAGGCGATTGTAGATCTTATTAAAGATCAAAGCTTAAGAGATAATTTAATTGAAAACGGATTAAAAAACTCTTCTAAGTTTTCATTAGATACCGCGGTTAAAAACTATAAAAGTATTTATCAAAAAATAGCAATATCTAAATAATTAAGAAACCATTCTCATAAATACAAACATGATATTTGTTAATGCTCGATTTTTAACTCAAAAGATCACTGGAGTTCAACGCTTTGCTATTGAAATTTCCATAAGGCTCAAAAACTCACTGAAAGACGAAATACAATTTGTCGCTCCTAAAAATATATTACATGAGGAGATCGCACAGAAATTAAATGTAAGTATCGTAGGAAAAACTCGAGGCCACCAGTGGGAGCAGGTTACACTTCCTCTTTATTTGAAAAAGCAGAAATCGCCCTTACTTTTAAACCTGTGTAACACTGCACCAATAAATTATTCGAACAATATTGTAACTGTTCATGATTTAGCTTTTCTGGCTCATCCCAAATGGTTCTCATGGAAATTTAGGCTATTTTATAAGTTTTTAATCCCCAAAATTATAGACCATGCAAAAAAAGTTATTACCGTAAGCCAATTTTCTAAAGATGAGATTATAAAAAGATTAAGCACCCCTGAAAATAAAATTTCAATAGTACACAATGCTGTTTCCGATAATTTAATCGAATCAAAGAAATGTTCTTCAAAATCAAATTTTATTCTTTTTGTAGGTTCACAAGATCCTCGGAAGAATATCCAAAGTATCATTCAAGCGATGAAGTACTTGCCCCCTGAAATCCACTTGAAGCTAGTTGGAGGGAAAGCAGATAGCTTTAATGAACAATTAAATGAAATACCTAAAGAAATTCGACACAGAATTCATCTTACTGGTTACCTTCCCGATAAAGAGCTTAATCGATTATATAAAGACGCAAATGCATTTGTATACCCATCTCATTATGAAGGATTCGGATTGCCTCCTTTAGAAGCACAAGCATTGAGCTGCCCGGTAGTAGTCTCTGACATCCCAGTTTTCAGAGAAATCCTAAAAGATTCTGCTACCTACTGCAATCAAAATGATCCAAGCGATATTGCGAACAAAATAAATTTAATCTGCAACCAAACAGGAGAGGAAAGAAACAGCATGATAGAAAAAGGCAGAAGAAATGTAGAACGATTTTCCTGGGGTGAATCTGCAGCAATAATTGAAAAAATTATTACCCATTACTGTTAAGATCCGAATCTCTCAAAAGATTTAATAAAAGACAAATACACTATGAAAAAAGCATTAATCCACGATTGGTACACGGTCTATGGCGGTGCTGAAAGATGCGTAGAGTGTTTTACGAATATATGGGATGATTTTGACCATTATTCCTTAATCGACGACCTATCTGCTGAGCATCGGGAAATCATGTTAAAAGGTAAATCAACAAAAAACTCCTTTATACAAAAACTTCCATGGGGGAAAACGAAATACCGACAGTACTTACCGCTATTCCCCTTGGCAATTGAACAATTCGATCTGTCGGATTATGAACTAATTCTATCGTCATCTTCATGTGTTGCAAAAGGCGTTTTAACCAGACCCGACCAGCTACATATATCGTATGTTTATTCACCGGTTAGATATGCATGGGATCTGTACCATCAGTACCTGAAAGAGTCAAAACTGGAAAAGGGCCTTAAAGGTCTGATTGCAAAATATTTCTTGTATAAACTTCGATTATGGGATTATTCTACAGCTAATCGCCCGGATTACTATATCGCAATCTCGCAATATGTAGCCAACCGAATCAAGAAGATATATAACAAAGATTCAATCGTCATTTATCCCCCCGTTGATACCGATTTATACACCTTAACGACAGAAAGGGACGATTATTTTATCACAAGCTCCCGCATGGTACCCTATAAAAAAATGGACCTCATTGTAGAGGCATTTTCAGAAAGCGGAAGAAAATTGATCGTTATTGGAGATGGGCCGGATTTTCAAAAGATAAAAAAACTAGCCAAACCAAATGTAATTCTAAAGGGATATGTCGGAAGGGATGAAATGCTGAAGCTAACGCAAAAAGCACGTGCATTTATTTTCGCCGCAGAAGAAGACTTTGGTATTGCCCCGATTGAAGCTCAAGCCTGTGGCGTGCCTGTTATTGCCTATGGCAAAGGCGGTGCCTTAGAGACCATAAAAGGAATCTTTCCCAATAAGCAAGACTTTAAGTCCGAAACAACAGGCGTATTTTTCGAACAACAGACCACTGAGTCACTAAACCAGGCTGTTGATTATTTTGAAAAAAATGAGAAACTATTCAAACCAGTCGAAATTCGCAAAAATGCGGAAAGGTTTAGCAAACAGCGATTTGAAGAAGAGTTCAGAACCACAATAGAAACATTACATAATAACTGGAAAAATAACAGATAAAAAATGAAAAAAGCGTTAATTACAGGAGTAACCGGACAAGATGGTGCCTATCTGACTAAACTTCTAATATCTGAAGGATATAAAGTATTCGGGACATTTAGAAGGAATTCATCTGTTAATTTTTGGAGATTGCAAGAATTGGGGATGCACAACCATCCAAACTTAAAGTTGGTTGAATTTGATTTAACAGATCAGGCCAATTGTATTCATTTAATTTCCGAAATCCAACCGGACGAAGTTTACAACCTGGCAGCACAAAGCTTCGTGGGTGTATCTTTTAAACAACCGTTAACGACAGCTTCAGTAACAGGAATTGGTGCCTTACATTTACTTGAAGCAATCCGCATCGTCAATCCCAAAATAAAATTCTACCAGGCATCTACTTCCGAGATGTTTGGAAAAGTACACGAAATTCCTCAAAAAGAAACGACATTCTTTCACCCGAGGAGCCCTTATGGGGTAGCTAAACTTTTTGCACACTGGGCTACAATCAACTACCGGGAATCTTATGATATTTTTGGTGTTTGTGGAATTCTTTTTAATCATGAATCACCTCTGAGAGGGAAAGAATTTGTTACGCGGAAAATCACCGATGCCGTTGCTGGAATTAAGCTCGGAACCGCTGATATTCTTGAACTGGGTAACCTGGATGCCAAAAGAGACTGGGGTTACGCTGAAGAGTATGTTGAATGTATGTACCGCATGATGCAGCAAGAAACTCCGGATACCTTCGTTATAGCAACGAACAGAACAGAAACCGTAAGGGATTTTGTAACCATGGCCTTCAAAGCAATTGATATCAATATCGCATGGGAAGGAACCGGCGAGAATGAAATTGGTATCAACAAAGCTAACGGAGAAACCTTAGTGAAAGTAAACCCTGAATTTTACAGACCAGCCGAAGTAGAACTTTTGATTGGAGACCCTTCGAAAGCAAAAACGATGCTTGGTTGGGCTCCAAAAACTACCCTTGAGGAGTTATGTAAGATGATGGTTGAAAAAGATATTGAAAGAAATGAAAAAGCAATTAACGCAGGAATTACAGCGGGAACCAGCTTCTAACAAAGTTTTCATAACCGGGATAGATGGTTTTACCGGGAAGTATGTAGAACAGCAATTGCTGGGTCTGGGCTATGAGGTATTTGGAACAACTGTAAATAAAGTCAACGCATCCCAAAACCACATCACTTGTGATTTAAGGAACTTTGACGAAATTTATAATGCCTTAAATGCCATCAACCCCAACTACATTCTTCACTTTGCCGGTATTTCGTATGTTGGCGAAATGAATAAGTCTCTGATCTACGACGTAAATGTAATTGGAACCGAAAACCTGTTAAACGCAATTTTGATTGCAGGATTAGAGCCGACTAAAGTAATACTTGCCAGTAGTGCCACTGTATACGGGAACCAAGACTCAGCAATTTTGGATGAATCGATGTGTCCAAAACCTGTTAACCATTATGGTTACAGTAAATTAATCATGGAACATCTGGCTACTACTTACTTTGACAAATTGAACCTAATCATTACGCGTCCATTCAACTATACAGGCCCTTTGCAAGATGAGAAATTCCTTATTCCTAAGATTGTTAGCCATTTTAAACGTAAGGAGAGCGTAATTGAGCTGGGTAATATCAATGTAGCACGTGAATTCAACCATATTTCAGATATTTCAAATATCTATTTAAGCTTAATGAAATGTGATACAACTGGAAGCATTGTAAATCTTTGTTCCGGAAAGCCTGTTTATCTATTGGATATTATCAAACACCTAAACAGCCTCGCCGGATATGAGATCTCAGTTAAAGTAAATGAAGCCTTTGTTCGCAAGAATGAAATCCCGGTTCTGACAGGTTGCACAAAAAAGCTATACTCAGCTATTGATTATGAGTGTAGAATGACAATAGAAGGTACCCTGCTTGATATGTATAATTCATAATAGTCTATTTTGTCTTTTATGAAGAGATAAAATAAACAAAATACATTCCTGTTTTTAAGTTAGGCTATAGCGGGAATCCGTTATAGTCTAATTTTTTAAATAATTAAACTTTAAGCCAAACCATTTATGAACAACAATAATCTGGTGATCATGGCCGGAGGTGTCGGAAGTCGTTTTTGGCCCATGAGTACCACCGAAACACCAAAGCAATTTATTGACATATTGGGTGTGGGAAGAACACTCTTACAACTAACATTTGATCGCTTTAAAGATATCTGTCCTCCTGAAAATATTTGGGTCGTAACATCGGAAAGTTATAAGAATCTGACACTATCCCAGCTACCGGAGCTAACCTCTGAGCAAGTTCTTTTAGAACCATGCATGCGCAATACAGCTCCCTGTATCGCTTATGCAAGCTGGAAAATAAAGAGTCGTAATCCTCAAGCAAATTTAATTGTATCGCCTGCAGATCACATCGTAGCCAATACGGAAGAATTTAAACGCGTTATAAAGGAAAGTCTTGAGTTTACTGCAAAGCATAATAAAATTATTACACTGGGAATAAAGCCTCACCGACCGGAAACCGGTTATGGCTATATTCAGGCATCAGAATTTAAAGATTCATTAACCTCCGCTCTTTCCCCCGTCCAGGCTTTTCGTGAAAAGCCAAATCTTGAGAAAGCACAAAAATACATTGAAGCAGGCAACTATTTCTGGAATGCCGGGATATTTGTATGGAATATATCTTCTATCGAAAATGCCTATAGAACCTATCTCCCGACAATGGCTTCCCTTTTCGATACTGGAGATCCCCATTGGTTTACATTGGATGAACAAAGCTTTATTAATACCAACTTTCCTAACTGCGAAAAGATATCTGTCGATTACGGGATCATGGAGCAAGCAGATAACATTTATGTCTATCCTGCTGACTTTGGGTGGAGTGATTTGGGAACATGGGGCTCTCTATATGACCTATTGCCTAAAAATGTGGGGAGTAATGCAGTGATCGGCAACCAAGTAAAAATAATTGATTCGGAAAATTGTGTTGTAAACATCCCCTCAGATAAAAAAGTCGTGATTCAAGGATTAAACAATTTTATCGTTGCAGAAAAAGACAATACACTACTTATCTGCAACAAGGATGATGAACAAAATATCAGAGAATACTCGACATTATTAAATAAATAGAACTTCTTTTCTGAATAAAGCAAAGTATAAATGAAAACAATCCTAATCACCGGTGGCGCTGGTTTTATCGGCTCCCATGTTGTTCGCTTATTTGTGAACAATTACCCGGATTATAAAATTGTCAACCTCGACAAGCTGACTTATGCCGGCAACTTAGCCAACTTGAAGGATCTGGAAAACAAGCCCAATTACGAGTTTGTAAAAGCAGATATTGTAGACAGCGAAGCGATGTTTGAGCTGTTTCGGGAGAAACAGTTTGATGGTGTCATTCACCTGGCTGCCGAAAGTCACGTGGACCGTTCAATTGCTAACCCGATGGAGTTTGTGATGACTAATGTGATCGGTACCGTTAACCTGTTGAATGCAGCACGCTCGATTTGGACGGATAATACAGAAGATAAATTGTTTTATCATATTTCAACCGACGAGGTATATGGCTCCTTGGGTAAAGAGGGTCTATTTGAGGAAACGACCAAATATGATCCACATAGCCCTTACTCAGCATCCAAAGCCAGTTCCGACCATTTTGTCCGGGCTTACTGCGATACCTTTGGCTTACCAACCTTGGTTTCCAACTGTTCCAACAACTACGGTTCCTTCCAGTTCCCGGAAAAGCTGATTCCGCTTTTTATTAATAACATCAAGCATAACAAACCCCTACCCGTTTACGGCAAAGGGGAAAACATCCGCGACTGGCTGTGGGTCGAAGATCACGCTCGTGCCATTGATGTCATTTTCCATAACGGGAAGGTTGGTGAAACTTATAACATTGGTGGTCACAACGAATGGACTAACATTAGCCTGATCAAATTGATGTGCTCCATCATGGATCGCAAATTAAACCGCGAACCGGGAACATCCGAAAAATTAATCACCTACGTAAAAGACCGTGCCGGTCACGATCTTCGCTATGCCATCGACTCCACCAAACTTCAAAAAGAACTCAACTGGGTTCCCAGCCTGCAATTTGAAGAAGGACTGGAAAAGACCATTGACTGGTACCTTGTTAATGAGGAATGGATGGAGAATGTGACCAGTGGGGATTACCAGAAGTATTATGAGGTGCAGTATGCCCAACGGTAACGTCATTGCGAGGAGTGAGGTACGAACGACGAAGCAATCTCCCCGCAACCAGGTAAAGATTGCTTCTCCGGCAGCTGCCGGATCGCAATGACGTGACTTGCGGGGTGAGCGACCGAAGGGAGCGAACCATCCCCCCCTACCACGCCGTCATTGCGAGGGAGGAACGACCGAAGCAAACTGTCCCTCACGACCACGTCATTGCGAGGAGGTACGACGAAGCAATCCCTTCGTCATTAAACAACAGATTGCCGCGCTGCGCTCGCAATGACGGAAACCCAACCACGTCATTGCGAGGAGGCACGACGAAGCAATCTGCCCCTTACGGAGCGCGTCATTGCGAGGAGTGAGGTACGAACGACGAAGCAATCTCCCCGCAACCAGCCAGAGATTGCTTCGCTGCGCTCGCAATGACGGAAAACCAACCTCGTCATTGCGAGGAGAAACGACGAAGCAAACTGTCCCGAAACCAGGTAAAGATTGCTTCGCTACACTCGCAATGACGGTCATCGTCAACAGCAGATTGCCACTCCGGCAACAGCCGGATCGCAATGACGGTTTCGGCAGATCGCAATGACGAATAAAATAAAAACAATGGAACGAGGCGGCTACATTTACATTCTGACGAATAAAAACAATACGGTACTTTATACCGGTGTAACAAGCGCGCTGACCAAACGGCTATACGAACATAAAACCGGATTTTATAAAGATTCATTTACCTCAAGGTACAATGTATCCAAACTGGTCTATTACGAGTGTTTTACAAGTATCGAAGAAGCGATTATTCGGGAAAAGCAGATCAAGGCAGGATCAAGAAAAAAGAAGTTGGATCTGATTAATCGATTTAATCCCGAATGGAAAGATTTGTCAGGAACTGTTACTGAATAGATCGCCTTTGGTTTTCTTAATTACCTCGCAATGATGAATCAACGAATCAACATCCATCATCAATTCAACAACACCATGAAAGGAATCATATTAGCAGGAGGCTCCGGAACACGCCTCTACCCCATTACCCGGGGAATATCCAAACAACTGTTGCCCATCTACGATAAACCGATGATCTATTACCCGCTGTCGGTACTCATGCTGGCAGGGATCCGGGAAATCCTGATTATCTCAACCCCGGAGGATCTACCCAACTTTGAAAAGTTATTGGGAACCGGCGAAGAATTGGGTTTAAAATTCAGCTATAAAGTACAACCCAGCCCGGATGGTCTTGCGCAGGCTTTCACCTTAGGAGCAAATTTTATCGGCGATGACGATGTTTGCATGGTACTGGGCGATAATATCTTCTATGGTCATGGTTTTACACAATTGTTACAAGATGCCCGTAAAAACGTGGAAGTCGAGAAGAAGCCAACCGTTTTCGGGTACTACGTAAACGACCCGGAACGCTATGGTGTGGCAACTTTCGATGAAAACGGCAATGTCACATCCATTGAGGAAAAGCCGGAAAAACCGGCATCAAACTACGCTGTTGTTGGCTTATACTTCTATACGAACGATGTGGTAAAAGTGGCTAATGAAATTCAGCCATCAGCCCGTGGTGAATATGAAATCACAACGGTTAACCAACAATACCTCGACGAAGGTCGTTTGAAGGTTGAATTGATGGGGCGTGGTTATGCCTGGCTCGATACCGGTACGCATAAGTCCTTCCTGGATGCCAGCACCTTTATCGAAACCGTTGAAACCCGCCAAGGGCTAAAGATCGCCTGCATCGAAGAAATCGCCTATAAAATGGGCTACATCAACAAAGAGCAGCTCGTAAAACTAGCCGAACCATTGAGCAAAAATGCTTATGGTCAGTATTTGCTAAAGTTGGTTAAGTAATTTTCGCCGTCATTGCGAGGAGGAACGACGAAGCAATCTCTCCCTTACGACCACGTCATTGCGAGGAGGCACGACGAAGCAATCTCCCCCTACGACCACGTCATTGCGAGGAGGCACGACGAAGCAATCTCACCCTACGACCACGTCATTGCGAGGAGGCACGACGAAGCAATCTGTCCCTCACACCAACCGCGTCATTGCGAGGAGGTACGACGAAGCAATCTCCCCCTACGACCACGTCATTGCGAGGAGGTACGACGAAGCAATCTCCCCCTACGACCACGTCATTGCGAGGAGGCACGACGAAGCAATCTCCCCCTACGACCTCGTCATTGCGAGGAGGAACGACGAAGCAATCTGCCCCTTACGGAGCGCGTCATTGCGAGGAGGCACGACGAAGCAATCTCACCCGAAACCAGGTAAAGATTGCCACGCTGCGCTCGCAATGACGGGAGATAAACAACAGATTGCCACTCCGGCAACTGCCGGATCGCAATGACGAATCAAGAACCGGGATAAGAGCTCGCTACGCTCGCAAATCCATTCAACAATTCAACAACAAAACATGAACATCATCCAAACAAACATACCCGACGTGCTGATCTTCGAACCCAAAGTGTTCGGTGATTCACGCGGTTACTTTTTTGAGTCATTCCGGCAAGACGTTTTTGAACAAGCTGTCGGAAAAATCCACTTTGTGCAGGACAATCAGTCCAAGTCGTCGTACGGCGTTTTGCGCGGACTACATTTTCAGCGTCCACCCTACACCCAATCCAAGTTGGTTCGGTGCATTGAAGGCGAAGTATTGGACGTTGCCGTAGACATCCGGATCGGTTCTCCTACTTACGGACAATATGCAGCAGTAAGGTTGTCTGCTGAAAACCAACGCCAGTTATGGGTGCCGCAAGGTTTTGCCCACGGCTTTATCGTACTGAGCGAAACAGCCATTTTCGCCTACAAATGCGACAACTACTACGCGCCCGAATACGATGGCGGTATTGCCTGGAATGATCCGTCAATTGGCATCGACTGGCTAATCCCTGAAAAAGACATTCAACTTTCCGGTAAAGACCAGCAACATCCGGCCATGTACGTCATCAAGGATTTTAGCTACGAGCAATTCAAACAAGCAGCGATTTATCCAAAAGCGAAATAAAACGAGGCTGAAAAAGGCTCGAATGCGAATAGAATGAGTGCGGCCTATTTTTATCAAAACCGGAATCAAACTGAAAGCTTAGTGCAAACGGGAAGTTCCGACGCGAGGAGGAAATCACCCGTTGAACTTAGCTTTTAGAACGATGGAGGTTGAAGATAAAAATCAGCCTTGACCTTTTTGTTTACTTTTTGAGTCAAGTCAAAAAGTGAAATCCGTCTGATAAGACAATAGACACAATAGAAACCAGAATTAAGTTCAAAGAACCAAGCCATTTTGATCTTAATAGTACAAACGATTTTAAGAATCCCATGCATATCCTCATAACCGGTTCCAACGGACAACTCGGCACTGAGATCAAAAAATTAGTAACCCAATACCCTGATTGGCAATTTAGCTTTGCCGATCTCCCCGAATTAGACATTACCAATCAAGAACAGCTTGAAGGCAGAATCCAGTCGGACAAAATCACAGCTATCATCAATTGTGCTGCCTATACAGCTGTTGACAAAGCCGAAAGCGACATCGAAACTGCAGAAGCAGTCAACGCAACTGGCCCGGCTATTTTAGCACAATTGGCCGCAAAGCATCAGTTGCTGTTCATTCATATTTCCACCGACTTCGTTTTTGATGGGAAAAGCTGTTTGCCTTACACCGAAGATCAACCAACCAATCCGATCTGTGTTTACGGAAGTACCAAATTAAAAGGGGAACAACTTGTACTGGAATATAATCCTCAAGCTGTGATTATCCGCACTTCCTGGCTTTACTCGGCTCATGGTAACAACTTTGTAAAAACCATGCAACGACTTGGAGCCGACCGGGAGCAATTAACGGTTATTTTTGATCAAATTGGCACCCCAACCTGGGCTGCAGACTTAGCACAAACGTGTCTGCAAGTTTTGGCTGATCCGGAAACAGGAAAGTCGAAAACAGGCATCTATCATTTTTCCAACGAAGGCATAGCATCCTGGTATGACTTTGCGCTAGAAATCATGCAACAATCGGGTCTCCAATGCCGGGTTCTGCCAATCGAAACCAAAGATTATCCGACTCCGGCCAAACGCCCGGCCTTTAGTGTGATGAATAAAGCCAAAATCAAACAGACTTTTGGCATAACGATTCCCCACTGGAAAGAGAGCTTGGAGAAATGCATTGAAGAATTAAGCTCTATTTAGGCCCTCCCACGCTGGCGCGGGTCTGAGCGCCCCCCTTCCGGCATCGTTATGGCGCGCAAAGCGAAGCCAGCTTTCACCTCGAAACGCCGGAGAAGCAATGACGAGCAATTGGAAGCGATGGTGGGTTGAGCTGGCGACTTCCAGTTCTGCTGCTGTTGAGCTGGTGACTCTCAGTTCACCGGCTCAATAAGAGGGACAAGAGTGCATAAGTCCGTGAGTCCATAAGTACATAAGTACGGGTACAACCGGCGACTTCTCACTTCTACATTTCTTATTGATTATTCGATATTTTGCATTTTAGGAAACTGGGAAATTAAGTGCATGAGTACCATAGTACATGAGTGCATAAGTACGGGGCAACTAGCGAGCTGGTAACTGAAGGGGGCTCCCTCTGCCCCCGCTGCCCCTCGTTTGAGCAAAGCGGAAACGAGGGGCTAGTTGGTAGTCGTTTATAACGACATTTAATACTGTCCCCCTCGAACCGTCATCCTAATGCAGATCAGGATCTCTTGCTCGCTGATCCGGTGCCCATCAAACAAAGCCGAAAGCCTTCGCGCCCCTCTGCCCCTCGTTTGAGCGCTAGCGGTAACGAGGGGTGAGTTGTCTTTGAGTTTGTAACTCAGCAGTAGGGCATTCCCGAGAAAAGGATCCGATCTATATCAACAGATCGGATCCTTTTTCGTCCCCACAAAGCGCTAAGAAACCTTATTCCAGAACTCAACCTTAGTAGAAAACAGCAGAGAAAAGACAATCAATCCCTCTGCCCCTCGTTTGAGCGCTAGCGGTAACGAGGGGCTAGTTGTCTTTGAGTTTATAACTCACTTCAGGTGGTGGTGTGAACATGCACAAATCCCTTTTCCCCGGCATAGTCCCTGGCCGAACTAT
>NZ_QAAD01000036.1 GCF_003046625.1 Mangrovibacterium marinum | reverse complement strand
TATCGGTTTTGTCACCTTTAAGATGAAGGTTTTTTTCTTCCATAACTGGTACTTTTCAATTGCGAAAAGTTGACACTTCAAAGTTGCTGATTACAGAGCAGCAGCGCTGCGAAGATATTTATAGCTACTGCGAGAATATTTGTAGCCAATCGTTGTGGGTGTAGAGGTGCAGCGCACCGTTAATCATCAAAAAAATCAAACAAATAGTTGTCGTTAAATTTGATGTCGTTTTTATGCAGGATTTCTAAATATTCCTCCTTAAACGATTTCTTCTGGTGGTGTTTGTCCTGGTTTAGCACATAGTTCACGACTGCGTCCAGTTGTGAATGCGAATGTGTAAATGCCCCGTAGCCTTTCTGCCAATCAAATTTACATTTCGACAAGTGGTTGTATTTTATCCACGCGTTACTCGAGGTTTTAATGCTTTCCACCAAATCGGGGATGAGTTGGTTCAGGTTATATCCAATGAAAATATGAATATGGTCGTGCATGGCGCGAATTGCCAGTAATTTATGATTGTTGTTTTGTATGATGCCGGTCATGTATCTCTCCAGATCAGCAGCCCAGGTTTTGCCAATCAGGGCATCCCGGTTTTTGGGCGAAAACACCAGGTGAAAATAGGCTTGTGCGTAGGTATTGGCCATGTTGAGATTATTTTAAACGTTATCTGCGAGCTACAGATGTTACCGGTGCGCTGCACCTGTGGTCTCACGATTGTTCTATAAAGCTACAAATATTTTCGGTGCGCTGCACCTAGCGGTTTAGGGATGTGTGTGGTATCCATGTTATAAATGTTTTCGGTGCTCTGCACCTACGTTTTGCTCCATCAAAGCCAACCAGCAAGAGCAGCAGCGCTGCGAGAATATTTATAGCAACTGCGAAGATATTTATAGCTAGGGATGTGGTGTATGCGTTGAGGTGCAGCGCACCGTTAATCATCAAGGGGAACAGATGGCGGCAGGTTACCGGTGCTCTGCACCTGATGGTTTAGTGGTTTGTGCGGTATTTATGCTATAAATCTTATCGGTGCTCTGCACCTCATGGTTTGCGTTCGGTTCTGTGGCTATAAATATGACCGGTGCTCTGCACCTGGTTGGTTTGTGTGCGGTGCTCAGACTATAAATATGTGCGGTGCGCTGCACCTGATGGTGTTGCCGGTGCAGGGGGAAGGGGTGTTTTTGCATTTCGCGGTAGGCTTTGTATGGCAAGATAATGATAAACAAAACACATCTTTTATATGAATGAATGAAAATTCGTGACGAAAGTGCACTTTCGTTGTATGAACGGGCTTTTTTATATGATTACTATATGGAGTCGTTGCGGATTTATTGGGTGATTTCAGGCTGCTTAGCGGAGACGAAGCCATTGGAGGCTGTATTGCTGTGCAGTAAACAGAAACACCTGGAAGCGCCATAAGCCGCAGCCATCCGGTCTTAACAGCGGTTGCAAAAGCATTAACCGCTGTTGTTAAGCTCCCCGGTGTTTCATTTTTGTAAACGTTTGAAAGTGGCGTACCCAGTAGATAGCGCACTCGAACCCAGGTTGCTGACGCATTAACCCAACCCGCAGGGAGTTCTCTACTCTCTCAAACGTTAAGCAGTCAAGCGTGTCCGCGAAGTCCGGTTAAGGATCTTGTGATCTCGAAGGGGATGCCGAAGGATTGTCCCCCGCTGCAAACGCTTGAAAGCTTCTTGCAAATATACCTTTATTTTGAAAATGGATTAATGTGCGGGTGTTGACAGGCTACAGGTGTTACCGGTGCGCTGCACCTAGGGGGTAGGGATGTGTGCGGTATCTATGCTATAAATTTTATCGGTGCGCTGCACCTCATGGTTTGTGTGCGGTGCTGTGGCTATAAATATTGGCGGTGCGCTGCACCTGTGGCTATGTTTCGCTCCATCAAACCGAATCATTGAGAGCAGCAGCGCTGCGAAGATATTTATGGCTACTGCTAGAATATTTGTAGCTATTTTTTTACGCAGAAGGTTGGTCGAATTGGCTTGTGCCCCGTTACGGCGCCAATGGGGTAAAATACAAAAGGCAAATGCCGGTAACATTTGCCTTCGAGCACAGATTGGACGTATCCGCTCTGTATATATCTCTATTATCGGTGCGCTGCACCTCGTGGTTTCAATATGGTGTTGTAAAGCTACAAATATTTTCGGTGCGCTGCACCTAGCGGTTTAGGGATGTGTATGGTATCCAGGCTATAAATATTAGCGGTGCTCCGCACCTCATGGTTATATTTCGCTCCATCAAACCGAATCATTGAGAGCAGCAGCGCTGCGAAGATATTTATAGCTAGGAATGTGGTGTATGTGTAGAGGTGCAGCGCACCGTTAATCATCAAGGGGGGCAGATGGCGGCAGGTTATCGGTGCTCTGCACCTCATTATTTGCGTGCGGTGCTGTGGCTATAAATATTACCGGTGCGCTGCACCTTTTCTGGAAATAGGCGCTGCCTTCAGTATCGTGGTGCTTCTTGTTTGCAAATGTGCGGTAGATCGGGGCTTTCTTTTTGTTCCGAAATACTATTTTTGCGGCATGCAGCCCGAGCTTCGAAAGATTATACATGTTGATATGGATGCTTTTTTCGCATCGGTGGAGCAGCGCGATAACCCGCTGTTGCAAGGGAAACCGGTGGTTGTTGGTGGCGACCGCGAGCGGGGGGTGATTGCTGCGGCCAGCTACGAAGCCCGTAAATATGGGGTTCGTTCGGCCATGTCGTCGGTGTTGGCCAAGCGTAAATGCCCGCATCTGATTTTTGTGCGGCCTCATTTCGACCAATACAAAACGGTGAGTCAGCAAATTCGGGAGATCTTTTTTGAATATACCGACTTGGTAGAACCACTTTCGCTCGATGAGGCTTTCCTGGATGTTACCCACGCCAAAAAGGGCAAACCTTCGGCTACGCTGATTGCCCGCGAGATTAAAGCCCGGATTAAGGAAGTTACCGGCTTGACGGCCTCGGCTGGTGTGTCGTACTGTAAGTTCCTGGCCAAGGTGGCATCGGATGTGAAGAAGCCCGATGGCTTGTTTGTGATTACGCCCGATCGGGCCGAGGCTTTTCTGGAACAACTGGAAATCGGTAAGTTTTTCGGGATTGGAAAGAAGACCGCTGAAAAACTGAATAAGCAAGGCATTTATAAAGGCTCGGATTTGAAGAAGCTGGAACAGGCCGAGCTGATCCGGCAGTTTGGAAAGGCGGGGGCTTACTACTATAAAATTGTTCGGGGAATTGATGATCGGCCGGTGATCTCGTCGCGCGAACGGAAATCGCTGGGGGCCGAGAATACCTTTGCAACCGACTATATTGAACTGGATGAGCTGCGCGAACAGTTAGTGAAGATTGAAGATGAACTGTGGCGGCGTTTGCAGCGCGCGCAAATCTTTGGCCGCACGTTGACGCTGAAAATCAAGTTTGCCGACTTTGAGCAGATCACCCGTAGCCGCACTCAGCTGGATTTGTATCGCACCAAGGAAGCTATTCATGCCATGGCCGATGAGCTGCTGGCTAACGAAGCGCCGTATGTGAAGGGCGTTCGTTTGTTGGGCCTCACTCTGTCGAACTTTCCCCACGAAGAATCGGGCCCGGTACAACTGACCATTGAGTTTTAAAACTTCAAGATTCAAATTTCAAATTCCAAATTCCAAAGCCCAAAGCCCAAAATCCAAAGCCCAAAATCCAAATTCCAAAATCCAAAACTCAAATTTCAAGAATGATCAAAAAGCTTTGATGTCCTGTTCAGTGCAACGCTTTGGAATTTGGAATTTCAGAGTTTGGGATTTTTCCACTATCCTGCTACATCAATCGCGACCGATTTAAACAGACACCACACGGGGTAGCCAATGCCGATGTCCATTCGCTTCAACGATTCGGCGGTAATTTCAACCAACAGCGGAAAGCCAACATTAACGATACAGATTCGGATATTGCCGCGTTCAATCACATCCTGAATCACCCCTTCCAGTTGATTTTGAATGGTTACATAAGGCAGCCGGCGTGCCGATAGCGCAATGTCGTCACTCGAGATAAAAATCTTAATCTGGTCTCCCTTGCGGTAGGTCAAACGACTTTTTTCGCACACCACCTTAATCCAGTTTTCTTTTTCGCCATAGCTGAGGGTGGTAATACCACTTTCCTCGTCAACCCGGGCAACGGTCATGGTGACGGCATTAATCAGGCTATGGCTGCTGAACGATGTTTGAAGTTCAGGCCGACGCAGCAGTACATGATAGTCGTCGTGGCCGATTACCCGCCCCTGTTTAAGCAGGCACAGGCGGTTGGTTAGTTTGAGTAGGTCGGAAATGTCGTGGCTGACCACTAAAATGGGTATCCTGATGGTTTGCTGAATCTTCAGAATAAAGGGCAAAATTTGTTGCCGAAGGCTTACATCCAGAGCCGAAAATGGTTCGTCGAGCAGCAGCAATTCGGGCGACGAAAGCAATGCGCGACCGATGGCTGTTCGCTGCCGTTCGCCCCCCGATATCTTAGCCGGCTTACTTTGCAGGATATGTCCGAGTTTTAGCAGTTCCACCACTTTGTTGAACATGCCGTTGCCATCGGGGGCTTTCATGCCGTAGCGAAGGTTCTTCTCAACGCTTAGGTGCGGGAAGAGGCGCCCTTCCTGAAATACATAGCCGATGCGGCGCTGTTGCACGGGGATGTTAATCTTCTCCTCGATGCTGAAGACTTTCTTTCCGCTGATGCAGATGGATCCCCGCTCGGGCTTTGCTAATCCGCAAATGGCATTTAAGAGGGATGTTTTGCCCGAACCGCTGGGGCCAAAGATACCAGTGATGCCTGTGCCGAAGGTTTCCTGTACGACAACATCGAAATTATCGCGTTTGAGTTGAATGTCGACCTGGATCATGCGTGTTTCATTTTACGGATGTATAATTCGGAAAGAGCCATGGCTACCAGTGAAATCAGTACGGAGATCAGCACCAGGCGAAGCGTTTCCATTTCCTTACCCGGCACTTGCATATAGGCAAAAACAGCCAAGGGTAGTGTTTGCGTTTCGCCGGCAATATTTCCGGCAAAGGTGATGGTGGCACCAAACTCGCCCAGGGAGCGGGCAAAGGCTAAAATTGTTCCGGAGACAATGCCCGGAGCAGCCAGCGGAACGGTAATTCGGAAAAAGGTCTTCAGGCGTCCGGCTCCCAAAATGCGCGAGGCATCTTCCAACCCCGGGTCAACCATTTCAATAGCCGTGCGGATGGAGCGAACAATCAGCGGAAAGGAGACAAAGACCGAAGCAATAACGGCAGCCTCGAAAGTGAAGGCCAGTTTTAGGCCAAAAGCTGCGTACAGCCATTGTCCAATAAAACCGCGGGTGCCCAGGATCAAAAGCAACAGATAACCGGTTGTAACCGGAGGCATTACCAGCGGGAGGTGGATGATGCTTTCAACGAGGGCCTTGCCCGGAAACTGTTTGCGTGCCAGGTAATACCCAATAAAAAGCGCAAAGGGCAAGGAGATCACGGACGAGTAGACCGCAACCCCTACCGATAGTTTGATGGCTTCCAGTTCGGAAGCGGTGAAACTGAATATGCTCATTGGACTGTTGTTTGTTTTTCAAGATAAGATTTATCGCTTGCTTTTGAGGAATTTCGAAAGTGAAAGCCAAAAACGTAAAATTAGTATTAAGCCGGTGATTAGCCGGAATCAACTAATCTTACGTTTTATAAGCAAACAGGTAGAACCTTCGTTATGGAAGAAAAAAAGATTCGTTATTGGTTGAAACCGTACTTCGCCCAGATGGGGGCACTAGCCTCGGATTTGATGTACTTGTAAAAGGCTTTTGAACGGTCATTATCTTTTAATACACAAGCGATATAAACGATTGGTTTGTGCGAATGATCCGGAAACGTTCCAACAATCCGCACCTTGCTTGATTCTTCGGCATCGGTGCGGTACACAATTCCAAGTGGTGCTTCACCCATTTCAACAACCATCAAAGCCGAGCGCACATCTTTGGCCGGGAGATACCTGTCGGCAAGCTGGTCGTACCAGCCGTAATACAATAGCGCTTGTTTGGCATATTTGCCGGCGGGAACGTGCGCCGGATTTCCTATCGAAAGTCGTCCGTCTTTCAACATCGACGCTACGTCCAATGTACTGTCTACCGTAAAGGTTTCCAGCTCGCTTTCTTTAGGGGCAACAAAAACCAGGTCGTTCTGTGCAATTTTATCTTTGAGCGGCTGTTGAATGAAGCCCAGACTATCGACATAGTCGGCCCACTTTTTACTGGCCGAGATGAAGACTTCGGGTGTTCCGCCTTGCTCAATCTGGCGCGCCAAGGTCCCGCTCGATGCCATATTGGTGATTACTTTGACATTTTCGGCTATTTCGAACGAATCGATCAACTCGCTCAGTACATTGGTGAGGCTGGCAGCAGCAAACACCGTGATTTTGGCAGGGGCTTCGCTGCTTGCTTTTTTCGAGCGTCCACTGCACGAGCTCAGCACGATTGTTGCAAAAAGCAGGCTCCAGATTGCCATCCGGGTAATTAATTTCGTTTTCATATTGGGTTGAATTTTGAGTTTCTAATTTATGAATAATCAACTATAGCCTTACTTGCAATGCCATTCCCAGGTAGTCGCCAACATTTGACGAGCATGATCCTTTTTGATTGACATAGTGAAGCGATAATTTCAATTTGTCCTTGTTGAGGTACCAGTTTACACCCAGGTCGAAGGACTTATCGTCACCAATATACTTATAAAGTGCTTTTTCGCCTTCACCTTTATAGCTGTCGTAGGTGAAAGTTGGTTCAACAAAAGTTCCTTTCACCAAAATGTTGTATCCGCAACGTACAAACCATTCGGTACCTTCATAGTCATTCATTCCGCTTGCTTCACGTTGCATTTTATAGTATTCACCTTCTACCTTTAAACCTCCAGTTGTGGCTGAAATATCGGCTCCGTAAGCTTTTGAATTGTTATAGGCTGTTCCGCTACTATTGTCTGCTTTGCCCATTGTAGCTCCCCCAAGCCCAATAGTTACGCCATTCCGGGCATTCCAGTGGTTTCCGGCATGGCGGATTTTGTAGCTTTTCTGTTCCGGATCGCCAACCGAAAACATCACCCGACCGGTGAACAAGGGATTGGCATGTTCCGGGCCATTATATGCAGCCGGGGAGAAGGCTCCTATTTGGTAGTTGATCCCGAATCCGTTGAAGTTTTTCAAACCGCCTAGGCCAACACCGCTTTCAATGCCACTTCCTCTGCCGGTCATGAAGTTACGCAGGTGCCAGTCGGACCGGGTTTTGTCGAAAGAGGATACCGACCAGGGGCTGGCCATATAGTCCAACGAGATGGCAGCCCAATAATATCCGGCTTGCAGGTGGAGTAAATCATCATTGGAAAGCCTAGCCGAAATAAAAGCTTTCCAGATATCAAAGCCATTATATGATCCCTTTGTTGAGGCGTAAGAATCCTCTCCGAGGCGATCCATGTTAAACTCAATTTCATAACTGAGCCAACTGTAAGGTGTGCCTTTTGCACCAAAACGCAGTCGGCGGAAGGAGGCATCGGGGCGGTTGGCATACTCCACGTCGTTTTTAACTTCGTTCATGGAGTAGGTAAACCAGCTTTCGATGCCAACAATGGGGGTGAAAGCTTTTTCCTTTTGGAATTTGGCGAAACCAAATGTTTCGTTTTTGGCCTCTTGAGCTTTCGATGTCACAGGGGTGTTGACTGACAGGAAAGCTACTGTAATTCCAATTAAATTGCGAACTGATTTTTTCATGGTAATCTGATTTTGGTTGTTTGTATTTCGATATCTATTTGGTGAATAACGATGGGCAAAAAAAACGCAATCCATCGGTATGAGCAGCTTATCCATCTGCCTTACAGCGATGCTGTTTGAATGTTTGTTGATCTGTTTGGACGATATTCATTGTTCATTTGAGTGAATAACGGGTTCGAAATAAAAAGTCAATTCGCTTGACTTCAACTTATTAAAACTTACATAGCCACAACGACTCCTCGAGCTCGTTTTTAAAGATTGCATGCTTCACGGCCAGAGCCTCAAACTCGCTGATGACATGTTCCCCGTAGCGGGTTACAATAGTTCCACCGCCATTTGAACCTCCCCGCTGTTTCACGATGACCGGAAGCGGAGAAAGTTCATTCATCGATTTGATGTAATGCCAAGCTTGCTGGTACGACATCTTCAACTGTTTCGAAGCCGAGTTTATCGATCCTGTCTCTTTAACGAGCTTCAACAAGGCAATCCGTCTGCTATCTAAAAAGCACTCGCCGTTTTTATATATTTCGAGCGAGCCGGTAACATAAAATGGTCTTGTCATGTTTAGTAGTTTCATAAAAACAATGCCAAAAGCTATAGTTGGTTGATCTGTATTTGTTTGTGATGTGTTGAGAAGTGTGGTTCCTACATTTTTGTCGGATAAAATGGCGTTGTTTTCACAAAAATGTTGCGTTTTGCTTTTCTGAAAAAGTCGTAAATCGCCGATTGGCACTGCCGCAGGCGTTGAAAGCTCAGTTTGAATGGAGGGCATTTTCGGGGTGTCGACTGTACGAGATATTCACTTTTGGGGGCGGGGAGGGCGACATTCTGAAAATACCAATTACGGCGATGTTGCATCAAATATTGGAGTGGGTTAACAAGAAAGTGGAGTCTTTGGGGGGATAAATGGAAGTTGATACAATCGGCTCACTGAACTGAGGTCTATAAAAACGCAATGGGAGTTACTCATGATGAATAGCTCCCATTCACTTTCGCAGCTTAAAGCTGTTTCGGTGTCAGGCTACTGTTATTGCGGCTGGCATCGAGCTTCACCGAAGTTCGGCTCCCGTGCCCTTGTCTTTCGGGTTAAGCTTGCTACAGCCTAACCTTCCGGATGTTTGTTCGGCTTCGAAACAAAGCCTTCGCAAACGAAGTCCTCACAGAAATTAATGAGTGTGGTGTCTTTCGATACCGTGCATTTCTCAAACGCAGTCCAGGGAATTTCTTCCTACTGCAACTTCCTTTGTAAATAAATGAACCGGAAGTTTCTGGTTTTGGTCAAACTTAAATTGAACGCCTGGCGATCAGCTTGATTGACTAGTCCTTGAATTTCTTCTTGTTTCATCAAACTTCGGCTCTTTCAGACGGCAAGTTCATCATCTTGTTCGAATCGATTACGGCTTAACTAAAAGCTTCCTCTCATCCTCATCTGTCGGAGCGGCCTTTTATCGCTTACCTGATGAATTCTTTTACGTAAGCATTGCCGAAAAAGATGCTCTTTGGCCGATAGATAAAAGTGAACACATTATTCACAACAGAATTTAACAATTGTTGATAAGTTGAAATTAACAGACAGTCAGTGTTATGGGGTGTATTAAAGCCTTATATCGACTAGGTTATTAACAACGATGGCTGCATTTGTTTGCGCTCAGCGAAAAAAAAGGCCAACTACGCTGTAGTCGACCTTTGTATCTGACTGGTTTGAATTTGCTGTTATTTCGTGTTAGCCTGCTCTTTGAACCATTCGAGTGGATACGATGATGGACGTTCGATTGGCAGACCGTACAGCCGATCCATAATGAGTGAAGCGAGTACGCCCATTGAGCGGGATACGCCGAACAATACGGTATAGAACGGGTGTTCTTTTATTCCGTAGTGGTAAAGCAGGGCGCCTGAGTAAGCATCAACATTGGGCCATGGATTGCTGATTTTTCCAACAGATCCGAGGATTGGCGGTACAACTTCATACAACGTGTTGACGATATTGACCAACTTGTCCTCTTTGATGTATTTGTCGGCAAATTCTTTCTGTGCGGTAAAGCGCGGGTCGGTCACGCGCAACACGGCATGGCCGTATCCGGGAACTACTCGTCCGGCCTGAAGCGTACGCTGCACATAACCTTCAATTTGCTCTTTTGTTGGTTCGTTGGTGTTCAAATCCTCCAGCATCTCGAAAATCCAGTTGATTACATCCTGGTTGGCGTAGCCGTGCAACGGACCGGCCAGGCCCAGCATTCCAGCACCCAGAGCATAGTAGGGGTTACTTAGTGCCGAGCCCACCAGGTGGGTTGTATGTGCCGATACATTGCCCCCCTCGTGGTCGGCATGTATCATCATGTACAAGCGCATCAGACGTTTCACTTCGTCGGAATCGTGTCCCATCATGTGCGCCAGGTTACCGGCCCAGTCCAGACGGGGATCCGGCTCAATATGTTTGTCCTTAAAATAAACCCGGCGATAGATATAAGCTGCAATGCGCGGTAAACGCGCAATCAGGTTCATCACATCGTCGTACATAAAGTCCCAGTAGTACTTTTTGTGAATACCGGAGCGGTAGGCTTTCTGGAATACAGACTCCGTGGCCATTGCAACGATGGCGGCGCTGAACTGTGTCATTGGCCGCGCAGTTTTGGGCATGGCGTCAATCACATCAAATACATGTTGCGGGACGTGTGCTCTGGTGGCCCAATCTTTCGAGATATTAATAACATCTTCCTCTTCGGGGATTTCACCGACAAGCATGAGGTAAAAAAGCCCTTCAGGCAGCGGTTCACCTTCGGGGTTGAGGCGCGGCAATTGCTTCCGAAGTTCCGGTATGGAGAAACCTCTGAACCGGATCCCTTCGTTGGCATCAAGTTTTGAGGTGTCAGTAATTAAAGCCGGAATTCCTTTCATTCCGGTTAAAACTTGCCCAATCGTTACTTCGGTAAGAACTTTGTCGCCATGTTCTTTTCTCAACTTTTGGTATTCCGAAATGCACTTACTGGTTTTTTCATAAAACCTATTCTTAATGTATTCCATGATTTAATTAGTTAAAAGATTAGTTTAATGTATGTTTCTGATTACCTCTTCCGTGAACTCGGTTGTCGAGAGCAGCGTTGCTCCTTCCATCATTGCGTGCAAATCGGAGGTAACACGGCGTTTAGCAAACGAGTGTTCCATGGCATCGAGTACATGCTCGGCAGCCTCAGTCCAGCCCATATATTCCAGCATCATTACGCCGGAGAGTAACAAGGAGCTGGGATTCGCTTTGCCGGTTCCTGCAATATTGGGGGCTGTCCCGTGGGTAGCTTCAAATATGGCAAAGCCGGTATCGTAGTTGATGTTTGCACCGGGTGATATTCCGATGCCGCCCACCATTGCTGCCAGTTGGTCAGAAACATAGTCTCCGTTCAAATTCAGTGTTGCAATTACCGAATGGTCGAAGGGATGTAATAAACTCTCCTGCAAAAAGGCATCGGTAATGACATCTTTGATAATTACCTTTCCTGCCGATTTTGCCTGATCCAGGGCTTTCTTAGCATCGAGCTGTCCCTTGCCCTGCTCAATTTTTTGGTATTGACGCCAGGTGAATACCTGATTGCCAAATTCGCTTTCCGCTAAATCGTAACCATAGTTTTTAAAGGCCCCTTCTGTAAATTTCATGATGTTGCCTTTGTGAACCAGGGTTACCGAGGGCAATTTGCGATCGATTGCATACTGGATGGCTGCCCGGATCAAACGCTCCGAACCGTCTTTGGAAACCGGTTTTACACCGAAGGATGAAGATTCCGGAAAACGAATCTGGCTTTTTATGCCCATTTCGTTTTGGAGGAACTCCAGGAACTTTTGCGTTTTCTCTTCGCCGGCCATAAATTCAATTCCGGCGTAAATATCTTCGGTGTTTTCCCGGAAAATATGCATGTCAACCATCGAGGGGTAGCGTACCGGCGAGGGCACACCTTTAAACCAGCGCACCGGACGAAGACACACGTACAGGTCGAGGGTCTGCCGCAGGGCTACATTTAGCGAGCGTATTCCGCCACCTACGGGAGTTTCCAGGGGTCCTTTAATACCGACCAGGTATTTTTTAAAAACCTCCATTGTTTCATCCGGCAGGTAAGTTCCTGTTTGCTCGAAAGCTTTTTTCCCGGCCAACACCTCTTGCCATTCTATTTTACGTTTGCCACCATAAGCTTTTTCAACAGCGGCATCAATCACCTGATGAGTCGGGCTGGAAATGTCTTTACCAATGCCATCACCTTCAATAAAAGGAATTATCGGATTGTTGGGAACAACCAAGGTTCCGTTTTTTCTTGTAATTGCTTCTCCCATATTAATTTGCAGAAAGTTTTTGTCGTAAGTTTTGATCGATTGCACTCAAAAATTGTTCGGTTGTCAGATAATGCTCCGGCTTCAGATCTTTTTCGTGGATAATCAGCGCCAGGTCTTTGGTCATTTTACCACTTTCAACCGTTTCGATGCAAACGTCCTCCAGGTTTTTGGCAAAATCAATTAAGGATTGGTTGTTGTCCAGTTTACCGCGGAAAGCCAAGCCTCGTGTCCAGGCAAAAATTGATGCAATTGGATTGGTCGATGTTGGGTTGCCTTGCTGGTGTTGGCGGTAATGGCGGGTTACTGTACCGTGTGCTGCTTCAGCCTCCATGGTTTTGCCATCCGGAGTAATCAGGGTTGAAGTCATCAATCCCAGAGAGCCGAAGCCTTGAGCAACCGTATCGGACTGAACGTCGCCGTCGTAGTTTTTACAAGCCCAAACAAAGCCACCTTCCCATTTCATGGCTGCTGCCACCATGTCGTCAATCAAACGATGTTCGTAAGTGATTCCGGCAGCTTCAAACTTGTTTTTAAACTCTTCTTCGTACACTTTTTGGAAAAGGTCTTTAAAGCGACCGTCGTACTTTTTCAGGATGGTGTTTTTAGTCGACATATACAAGGGCCAGCCTTTATCCAGAGCCTGGTTCATGCAGGCACGGGCAAAACCGATGATTGATGCATCGGTGTTGTACATGGCCATGGCCACCCCGTCTCCCTGGAAGTCGTAAACTTCGAAGCTTTGTGCTTCGCTTCCGTCTTCGGGAGTGAAGGTGATGGTAAGTTTTCCTTTTCCTTTGGTTACAAAATCGGTTGCCCGGTATTGGTCGCCAAATGCATGACGGCCAATGCAGATCGGCTTTTTCCATCCGGGAACCAATCGAGGTATATTACTTATAATAATTGGTTCGCGAAATACGGTGCCATCCAGGATGTTGCGGATGGTTCCGTTGGGCGACTTCCACATCTTCTTCAATCCAAATTCGTCGACCCGGGCTTCGTCCGGAGTAATTGTTGCACACTTAACACCGACTCCATATTTTTTGATGGCATTGGCTGCATCAACGGTGACCTGATCATCGGTCGCATCGCGGTTTTCCATGCCCAGATCGTAGTATTTAATATCCAGATCGAGGTAGGGGAAGATTAGCTTTTCTTTTATGAATGACCATATTACGCGGGTCATTTCGTCTCCGTCCAGTTCAACAACCGGATTAGTAACTTTTATTTTGCTCATTGACGAGTGCGTTTTTCTTCTTTGTTATTGATTTTGTTGCGCGATCAGGTTTAGTGCTGAACCTGCTTTAAACCACTGAATTTGCTGTTCGTTGTAAGTATGGTTAACCAAAATTTGGTCTTTGGATCCATCGGCATGTACCAGTTCAATTTTCAATGGTTTGCCAGGGGCAAAGTTTACCAGATCAAGGAAATTGAAGGTGTCGTCCTCTTTGATTTTTTCATAATCGGCCTCGTTGGCAAATGTTAAGGCCAGCATCCCCTGTTTTTTCAGGTTTGTTTCGTGAATGCGGGCAAAGGACTTCACTAGAACAGCTTTTACTCCCAGGTGGCGGGGCTCCATGGCCGCGTGCTCGCGCGAAGAGCCTTCGCCGTAGTTTTGATCGCCCACAACAAGGGTTGGAATACCAGAAGCTTTATATGCTCGTTGTACTTTGGGTACTTCGTCGTATTGACCATCGAGCTGACTTTTCACCTTATTCGTCTCGCCATTGAAGGCATTGACAGCACCAATCAGCATGTTGTTGGAGATGTTATCCAGGTGGCCCCGGAAGCGTAACCACGGACCGGCCATCGAAATATGATCGGTGGTACATTTTCCTTCGGCTTTAATCAGCAGTTTGGCACCGGTAATATTGTTCCCGTCCCAAGGCTGGAATGCACTTAGCAGCTGCAAGCGTTTCGACTCGGGCGAAACAACCACATTCACTCCCGAACCATCTTCAGCCGGAGCCTGGTAGCCTGCATCTTCAACGGCAAAGCCTTTGCCCGGAAGTTCCTGACCAGTGGGTGGATCGAGTTTCACCTGTTCGCCTTTTTCATTCGTCAGTTTGTCGGTGAGCGGATTGAAGGTTAAGTCACCGGCAATCGCCAAGGCAGTCACCAATTCGGGTGATCCAACAAAGGCATAGGTATTGGGGTTTCCGTCGGCACGTTTCGAGAAGTTCCGGTTGAAAGAATGTACGATTGTATTCTTTTCACCTTTATCGGCTCCCGGACGGTTCCACTGACCAATACAGGGGCCGCAAGCATTGGCAAAAACGCTGGCGCCTATCTTGTCGAAAATATTGATGAAGCCATCGCGCTCGATGGTGTAGCGAACAAGCTCGGATCCCGGAGTAATGGTGAACTGAGCTTTGGTTTTCAGCTGCTTATCAACGGCTTGTTGGGCCAGCGAGGCTGCTCTGGAAATATCTTCATACGATGAGTTGGTACATGAACCAATCAAGCCAACTTCAACCTTTGTTGGCCAGCCATTGGCCTTGGCTTCTTCGGCCATTTTGGAAATGGGAGTGGCGCGGTCGGGCGTGAATGGCCCGTTCAAATGCGGCTCCAGTTCGTCCAGGTTGATTTCAATCAGCTGGTCGAAATATTTTTCAGGTTCAGCATAAACTTCCGGGTCGGCAGTCAGATGTTCCTTAATGCTGTTGGCCAGTTCAGCAACTTCGGCACGCTCTGTGGCACGCAGGTAGCGTTCCATCGACTCGTCGTAACCGAATGTTGATGTTGTAGCACCAACTTCAGCCCCCATATTACAGATGGTGCCTTTGCCGGTTGCCGACAATGATTTTGCTCCTTCGCCGAAATATTCAATAATGTGGCCGGTACCGCCTTTTACAGTCAACAGGCCAGCTACTTTCAGGATGATATCTTTGGGAGCTGTCCATCCGCTCAATTTTCCGGTGAGCTTAACACCGATTAGCTTCGGAAATTTTAATTCCCACGCCATACCTGACATGACATCCACAGCATCGGCACCACCAACGCCAATGGCGATCATTCCCAAACCTCCGGCATTCACGGTGTGAGAATCAGTTCCGATCATCATGCCTCCCGGAAATGCGTAGTTTTCCAGCACAACCTGATGAATAATTCCGGCTCCCGGTTTCCAGAAGCCGATTCCATACTTGTTTGATACTGATTCCAGGAAGTCGTAAACCTCTTTGTTTGATTCAATTGCATATTGAAGGTCGGTTCTGCCGCTCACACTTGCCTGGATCAGGTGGTCGCAGTGCACCGTAGAGGGAACTGCTGTTTTTGTTTTTCCGGCATTCATAAATTGCAGTAAAGCCATTTGTGCCGTGGCGTCCTGCATGGCTACGCGGTCGGGCGCAAAATCGACATAGTCGGCACCTCGCTTGAAGTCTTTCACTTTCTCGGGCTCATACAGGTGAGCATACAAAATTTTCTCAGCGAGGGTTAATGGTTTTTTTAAAACTTCCCGGGCCAATTCTATACGGGGGCCGAAATTCCCGTAGGTTTTTTTGATTAAATCAAGATCAAACATATAAATGGTTTTTAAATCTGTTAATTGCGGTGATATAATTCAACTGTGTAAACAAAATCGCGCGTTAAAGGTTTTTTCTGACCGCATGAATATATCAAAAAAAAGCTGATATTTTTCATGTTTGTAATCGTTTCGGGTTTTATCCTAATGTGTTTTTAGTTGAAAGTGAACACGCTTTGTTCTACATTATCATAATGAGTGTTTGTGGCCAAAAGTGTAAAACTCATGCATGACACCCCCGGGTCGAAGCACTATTCGATATTAATCCAGGTGTTTTGCTCGGCGCTTGCCCGTATAGCATCAATAACCGCCATATTGGCTATTGCATCGGTTAGTGGGGTAGGTGCCGGCGTGTTGTTTAAAATAGCTTCGGCAAATGCATCGGCCTGTAAGCTGTATTGGTCTACGGCATCGAACTCAATTTCCTTTCTGCCGTTGGCTACCATAAGTATGATTTTGCATTTTTGGGTCGGTGGAGCGTTTACCGGAATCTCAACGGTTATTCGTCCCTGATCGCCAAGAATATGAACTTGCTGGAATGGACAGAGTTGGGTAGAGCAGGTAAAGCTCGACGATTTGCCTGCAGCGAATTTCAAAATGCCAGAGGTTAAGCGATCAGTTCTCATTTGCGGATCAACATCCATAAAGCCCATGACAGCGCTGGGTTCTTCGGCAAACAAGAAACGCGGAAAAGAAATGCAGTAGCAACCGATATCCATTAGTGCGCCACCACCAACTTCCGGTTTATTACGAATATTATTCGGATCGGCATTGAAGTACGAGAAAAAGGACTGAACTGTTTTGACTTGTCCGATTGTTCCGGCATCAATCAATTGTTTTGCTTTTACCCATTGCGGATGAAAGCGATACATAAAAGCTTCCATCACCTTAAGTGTCGGAAATTTCCGGCTCTCAGCTTCAAGTCGGATCGCTTCGCTCCGGTTCATTCCGATCGGTTTTTCACAAAGCACGTGTTTACCGGCCCTAAGGGCTTTTAAAGTCCATTCTACGTGCAAATGATTGGGCAGTGGGTTGTAAATGGCATCAATATCGGGGTCAGACAGTAGCTCCTCGTAGGAGGAGTAGGCTTTGGCTATTCCCAGCTGTCGGGCAGCCTTTTCGGCCTGTTCACCCACGCGCGAACTAATCGCCGTGACTTCCCCTAAACGCGAATTTTGTAATGCCGGAATTACTTTTGTTAGTCCGATTTTAGCGGTACTGAGGATTCCCCATCTGATCATTTCTGCTTGTCTGTTTAATTGATAAATTAAATCAGTTAAAGATAGGAAAAAGCCGACATGGTAGAGCTGTCCAGCGTAAATTAGCCTTCAAAATGACTTTTTTGAAAGCTAAAATTAACGTATACTATTTTTTGAAGAACGAAAAATGAACGCTTCCGTAGTTTCTTAGCTCAACAAAGCCGGGCAATGATGAGAAATCGTAATTCTTGCCGTGCTCCAGGATAAACAGGCCATTGGGCTTCAACAGATCTCCATTCAATACCAGTTCGGGTACTTCGGCAAACTGCTTATGGTCGTATGGCGGATCGGCGAAAATGAGATCGAAGGACTGGTCGGTTTTGCTGCAATATTGAAAAGCATTGGCCTTAATGGCTTTGATGTTTTTCTCGCCTAGTTTGGCAATCACATCCTTGATAAACCGATGATGTTGAAAATTGAGCTCCACCGAGGTGATATCGAGACAACCGCGGGATGCAAACTCAAACGATATACTGCCTGTTCCCGAGAATAAGTCCAACACTTTGATTGCTTCAAAATCGACTTGATTCTGAAGAATGTTAAATAGGCTCTCTTTGGCCATATCGGTTGTGGGACGGGCTTTAAAGCTCTTTCCGGGGTTAAATAATCGTCCTTTGTATTCTCCTCCAACTATTCTCATGCAAGGCTATTGAATAAATTAATAAAACGGGCGTCAGGCAATTTTTCCAACAGGTAGCTAAAATGAACCGTGCTTGGGTTGGTCGCAATTTCAACTTCTTTAAAATATTGCCGCAACCGGTGATAGATCGTTTCATGTTTATTAACGATTCCATCGAGTACGATTTTCTCAGGCTCGAATGCTAAGTACTTTACTGCTCCCAAAATGTAATAAAGCATATCTTGTTCGCCGTCGTAAAAAAAGCAGTTGTGAAACTGAAGTCCCTCCGAGCCAACGGCAGTGATGACGATCTGCTTCTTATAGATCGTTACTTTGAGTAAATTCCGGTCGCCGGCAAATTGCGGATAAACGATCGATAGATTACTTTGAAGTTCTGCTGATGGATGCTTCTCCCGGAAAAAGTCGAAGATAATTTGCGGAAGGTCGAACACAGCACAATAACCAGCATCGCGAATTGGTGAGCTTTGCACACTTCTGTTCTCCGTGGCCAACAGGGCTGTTTTCAAATAATCGGCCTTGTTTTCCTCCTGAAAAAACACCGAAGGCACAAGGGTGGTCCGGTTTGGTGCAACAATTATAATTCGTGTTTTTTTAAAGGGTAGTTGCAGCAAATCCGATTCGTCGTAAATGGCTTTAATGCGCTTGAGCAGAAACTCGGGCTCGGCCTCGAACAACTCCTGGTGGTAAAGGTAGATGACCTTGTTTTGAATTTGGTCCAGTATAGAAAAAGAAAATCCATCCAGACTGAGCTGGATGGATAAATTATATTCGAATGTAAAATTAATGTCGAATGTTTCGTCAATAAGCGAAATTCGTTGCATAATACATCATTATTCCCAGTTACCGGCGTTGTTATTGGCTTCAGTTAACGAACCAACTTTCAAGCCAGGGTATTTTTCATTGGTACGTGCTTTGTCGTTCAGGTTGATCACCAATTGACGATCCAAACCGTCAAGAACGGTGTTGTTGTGAACTTTTGCTTCGAAAATAGGTACCTGGATTCCAGAACCGGTTGTAATAATTGTTGCACCAAGGTGGAACTCAGCAACAGGATCTGTTCCCGGAACTACTTTCAGGTTTTCAGCGTTAAATGTTTTTCCGTACAAGGTGTCTTGTACGCTAATAAAGATTGTATCACGAATGATTGCTCCCTTTTTGATAGCTGTTTCTTCAGTCCAACCTAAAGCGACCATACTGTCGGTAAGCATACCAATTTTTTTCACTAACGGAAGTTCTCCTGTTTTCACAAAATCAATCAAGGTATCCCAACTTCCGGTAAATTCACCATGAACATCTTTGTATGCCAGCTCAGCCTTCCTGATATCCTTTAGTCGTTCAACGACTTTTTCATATCTCTCTTTTTTTGCTTTTTCAAATTCAATAGGGCGTTTTACGCTATTGAAAATCAAATACCCAAGCAGGATGGCGATCGCTATAAGTACAATCTGAATTGCTGTCTTCATCTTTGAATATTTAAGATTAGTTTTTGTTTGCATGCAAATTTATAAAAAAAATTAAATTACAATTCGACCAATACTTTTAAATTCGTTGTGATGTTAAAAAAACACATAGAAGCTCAATTGGTCGAGAACTTAGGTTTTCCCCCAACAGATGGACAAATGCATCTGGCTGAAAAGTTGGCACAATTCATCACAGCCCAATCGCAAGACATAATCTTTCTTTTGAAGGGCTATGCCGGAACCGGTAAAACCAGCATGGTCAGCGCATTGGTGAAGACACTCGATGGGTTTAAGATTCCAACCGTGCTGCTGGCACCTACCGGGCGGGCCGCCAAAGTGCTGTCAACCTACACCGGTAAAAGTGCCTTTACTATTCATAAACGGATTTACCGGCAAAAATCCTCGTCGGACGGGATGGGGAAGTTTGCGCTGGATCGGAATATGTGTAAAAACTGCTTTTTTATTGTCGATGAAGCTTCGATGATTGCCAACAACAGTTATGAAGCCTCGGTTTTTGGTAGCGGGCGTTTGCTCGACGACTTGTATGAATACATTTACGCGGGCCAGAATTGTAAACTGATTCTGGTTGGCGACACGGCTCAGTTGCCTCCCGTGGGGATGGACATTAGTCCGGCGCTCGATGCTTCGGAGCTGGAAATGTACGGAGCCGAAGTGGAAGAGATTGAACTGACCGAGGTGGTTCGTCAGCAGCTGGACTCGGGCATATTGCACAATGCCACCATGCTTCGCGAGCTGATTGCTGAAGATGACTTTTGGGGCGATTACTTCCCGATTGAAGCGGAGGGCTTTCCGGATATCCACCGCATTGGTGGGGGCGATTTGATAGAGAAAATCTCGGAATGTTACGATCGCTACGGCGAGCAGCACACCATGGTGATCACCCGATCGAACAAACGGGCGAACAAATTTAACCAGGGAATTCGATCTACTATTTTATACAAGGATTCGGAGATTACCGTGGGCGATTTGCTGATGGTGGTGAAGAATAACTATTATTGGATTGGGGAAGATGAGCGGCTCGATTTTATTGCTAATGGCGATATTGTGGAGATTAAGCAGATTCGCCGTTACGAGGAACTATATGGCTATCGTTTTGCAGATGTGAGTTTGCAGTTTCTGGATTACGACAACCTGGAGGTCGATTGCAAGATCTTTTTGGATACCTTAAATATTGAAACCGCCAGCCTTTCGAGTGCCGATAATCAGAAGCTGTTTCATGCCGTGGCGGAAGATTACATGGATATTGCCAGTAAGAAAAAGCGTTGGGAGAAAATTCGCGAGAACCCGCATTTCAATGCTTTGCAGGTTAAGTTTGCTTATGCGGTTACCTGCCACAAAGCGCAGGGGGGACAGTGGGATGCTGTGTTTATCGATCAGGGCTATTTAGTGGAGGACATGTTGAATAAGGAATTCCTGCGTTGGTTGTACACCGCTTTTACCCGCCCGGTGAAGGAACTTTACCTGGTCAACTTCAATAAAGAGTTTTTTGGAGCGTAATATTGGGGGCTGTTCGGTTTGCAATGCCTGCTTCAATTCAAACAATGACCACTTTACCTCGTGAAATGTCTGCTCTGACTCGTGAAATGACTTCTCTGACTCGTGAAATGCCTGCTCTGACCCGTGAAATGCCTGCTCCGCCCCGTGAAATGCCTGCTCAGACCCGTGAAATGCCTGCTCAGACCCGTGAAATGTCTGCTCTGACTCGTGAAATGCCTGCTCCGACTCGTGAAATGACCGCTCTGACTCGTGAACTACAAAAATGAAAACCCGTCCGGTAGGACAAAAGATCCGAATTTAGTAAAAGTAGGAGTGAAAAACAGCCAGTTTTGGGGTGACTCTCATCAGCGCTGGTTTGCTACATAAGAAGCCTGGCTACCGGTTGAAGCTGAACTCCTGTTCAATACATTCCCGATGCGGTTGGAAACCGCATCACCCGGAGAGACTTTCAGAAAAAACCTACATGATTCCCGGGAATCACCAACAGGAATGAAAGTGAATTAACTTGCGGTATCTACGTACCAATAAAATTTTCTACTATGAATCCTGTCGAAGAATTCCCAAGAATCATTGAGCG
>NZ_QAAD01000035.1 GCF_003046625.1 Mangrovibacterium marinum | reverse complement strand
TATCCTGAGAACCTGGACCGTGACAGACTGCGCGGGTAACACCAGCAGCGATGTACAGACCATCACAATCTATGATGATACCGCACCGGTATTGAGTTTACCAGCCGATATCCGCTTCGAATGTGAAATGGGCGATGCGGGAATGGCAACCGCCGAGGATAACTGCGACGGCATGCTTGAACCAAGCTACAGCGACGATCTGTCGGGATTGGATAACTGCGGCTTTGGCGATATCCTGAGAACCTGGACCGTGACAGACTGCGCGGGTAACACCAGCAGCGATGTACAGACCATCACAATCTATGATGATACCGCACCGGTATTGACCTTACCAGCCGATATCCGCTTCGAATGTGAAATGGGCGATGCGGGAATGGCAACCGCCATGGACAACTGCGACGGAGAGTTAGTTCCGACTTACAGTGATGATGTTGTTTTAGAACATTGTGGTGTAATTACTCGCACATGGACCGTATCTGACTGTGCCGGTAATACGACGACAGGAGTACAGCTGATTACTGTCTACGATGAGACTCCGCCAACAATCATGGGTGAAGACTACGCAATCTGCAACGAAGAGCTGCCTCCATCACTGACTGTTGAGTGGACCGACAATTGTTCTGAAGGTGGAACCGTAACAGCAGCAGGCGTGCCGTATAGCTCCGACGAATGTACGACCGTCTATGCTTACACCTTCCAGGTGGTTGACGACTGTGGTAATCCTGCTGAGAAAATCATCTACGTGACTAAGGAAACTACGAAGTATGGTTATTGTGAAACAGCAATTGCCAAACTGGATGGTGACTATGAGTCAGATGCCCGCTGTTTCCGCGAGGATGGATTCTCTCGCTGGGGATGGACTAATCTGATTACCGAAGAAGGCCAATATACCTTACCGCTGTATGCCGGTGCTGCACAATGTATCGTTGCTAAAGGCACTCTGGTTGGTCAGGTAGTTGTTGACTATGACGGTAGTACGGTTAATGTCGAGTATCAAATTGATGAAGGTTATGCCCTGAGCGAAGCACACATTTATGTGGGATGCGAACCGTATCCAACGAAAAATGGTAAGCCAACAGTTGCACCGGGACAATTTACATTCAATGGCGGAAGCCTGGAACATGTCAATGGTCTGACTGCTGAGTTTGATAACGTTCATGGCGGATTCTACATCATTGCTCATGCCGTTACCTGCGAAGTAATTTGTAGCTGCACTCAGTCTTTGGATCCGGTAATTGCCGATGGCTATGAACCGATGGATTTAGGCATTGACTGTCAGTTGTCTGCAGATGAACCGGATGAACCAACGATTCAGATTGATCAGAAAGATGAGTCGGTCGTTGTTAAACCGAATCCGTTCCATGAGTATGTTGATTTTGTATTCACAGCTGAAAAAGACGGTGTTGCCAAAATTGAACTGTTCAATCTAACCGGCCAAAAGGTCGCTACGATTATGAAACAGAAAGTTGTCAAAGGGCAGGCTGTTCAGGTTCAGTATGTTCCCCACGGAATTGTAACAGGAACTTACGTTTATCGTTACATGCTGGGAGGTACGGTTATTACGGGTCAATTGATCTATCAGGAATCCAAATAGTTTGCCTATGCAAAAAAAACAGATGTATTTCTATCTCAATGATCACAAGCTGAAAGTTCAATTTCAGTAATCACAATGATGAAGCCGGGCCGGGGTGCCCGGCTTCTTTTTGGCTGAAAGTCGACCACGGAAAGGCGCTAAGTTGCAATGTCAATAACTGGTTCTGATTAGATGTGGAACGACAACCCGGCAACTTTTGAAAACAACGACAACAGCATCGTTGAAAAATAGTAAACTTTCATCCCAGTTGGTGATTCCTTCGAAACCGGATTTTGGGGTGTATTCACCAGGCGAAGAGGAGTGGCTTTTGAGTTTCCCCCGCTCTGCCCGAGAGAGGGGACAGAATTGAATCGATCCGCCAGGATTGGTTCATTTCAGGGGAGAGTTAGATGGCACGGATGTTTTTTTGTGAATGTAGAAGAATGGCAAGCCGGCGGATCATCAGAGGACTTTGATGCTACTTTCGAGGAAACCCGACAACTCCCGACAATCCCAAATCCGTGACTTTCATCCCTGCTGGTGATTCGCTCGGGAAGCATGAAGCTTTTTGCTGAAAGTCGACCACGCAAAGGCGCTAAGGAGCAATGTCAATAACTGGTTCTGATTAGATGTGGAACGACAACCCGATAACTTTTGAAACAACGACAACAGTATCGTCGAAAAATCCTAAACTTTCATCCCAGTTGGACATCCACAGGAGTCATGCATTTTCTTTGGAAATGTATCCCCCGGATGACTTCGACCCAAATCGAGCGCATTTGCTTCCTGCTTTGTTCGTCTTATATGATGATAAATTGGGGATATCCGGTGCTCTTTCTGTCTTTTTGTAAGAGTAAAACGGACTGTTAAACGCAAATATCCGTAACATTCCTGATTGATCTCCGCTTCATTTTGCACTATCTTTTTGTATGATTTTTCCGGGCGGGAAACCCGGTACTCTCTGTTGCGATTCCCTGTGAGAAAGGGAATTTATGTATGTGAACGCGAGTTTTTGCAGTGTCCGCTATATCAGTCAATTAGAAGAGAAGGAAGGCTTCTGCAAAAACAATGAAACCTTAATTCATCGAATTATGGAGAATTTTTACTCTAACTCTACTCTTACCGGTTATCATCGATGTTGGCGCTATACCATGCTTTTGGCTGTAGCCATGCTGACGGCGATGATTTTACCGAATACGGCAATGGCCCAGAAGGATAAAGAGACGATCACCGGGAATATCCTTGGGCCTGTTCCTGTACAATCACCACATAATGGTACTTCCATCGATGGTGATGCTTATGCTTACCACAAGGATCTAATATACAAGGTCCCGAATCTTGCAACTCCTGCTGAAGATGATTCACTGGAATTTAATTTTAATAATCTCGGTGATATTTTCTATTGGGGAGAAGTATATCCTCCAGATGGTAATGAAGTTTATCCTAATGATCCTGAAGCCGGAGTACTCGATGTAATCTGGGATGGCATGGGGAATGGACCTGAAAATTTTGATGCGGTGATCCATAACTTCCCTGATGTAGTAGATGATACGACAATCGTTTATGCTGATGGAATTGGCAATGACGACCTTACCGGTTTTTCATCATCCACCAAGATGAATGATGATCCTGAATTGGAATGGACCTGGGGGCCTGTGAGTTCACCTCAAAAAGATGACATGCAGAATTGCGGGGCTATTTTTACCTGGGGTGATCCTAAAATAATGGGAATTGATGGCGAGTATGGTGATCCCACGGAATTATGGTGTGCCTTTGCCGCCGACCGCAAGTCCGTTCATGGGGTAAGCTGGATTTCTTTTGAGTTCCTTCAGGCTTCAATGGAGATGACGGTTACCGGAACAAATTCAAAAGGCGAAGAAGAAGGCGGTTTTATTACAGATGGACCGGATGGTGGCCGCACTGTTGGCGACATCATCGTGTTTGTAGGACTTTTTAATGGTGGCGATCAAGCCGACGTGAAGGTTAACCGTTGGGAATGGGTTGAAAGCGAAGGCAAATTCCAGTACGTCGAAATTTTGTCCAGTTTGAATGATCCGGTGCATGGTTATCCTTATGGCTCCATTCTGGCGACGGTGAATACCGAAGTAACCCCTGTTCATTTCCCGGCCTTTGGGCAATACGACGACTTTGAGATAAATGGTGAGTGGTATACTTTACCTTATTATGAAGTCAACCAGTGGTGTGAGGGAGCTATAAATGTTAGCGCCTTGTTCGATTTGGATGAGGATCCCTGCTTAACAGTAAGCACTTGCTTTATTAGTACTCGTACATCAAGTCAATCAACAAGTTCTGAGTTAAAGGACTTTGTCGCACCAATACAGTTGAATATTGTTGCTGACCCACCTGTCGCTCATTGTCCTGACGATCCAGACCTCCCTGCTTGTGACTTGGAAGAGATTGAAACAGCCTACCAAGCTTGGGTTGATGGATTTGGCTTTGAAGGCGGAATTGAACCTTTTGATGAGAGTACAGATCCGGAATCAGATAATTATGATCCAATCCCGGAATTACCGACTAACTTATGCGATGGAGTATATCTTGAGTATACTTATGTTGTAACAGACTACTGTGATCATACGGACGAGTGTACAGCTACTTTTACAGTTGCTGCACCGGAACCACTGGCATTTACCTGCCCGACAGCTCCGGTAATCGCCGAATGTACACCTTCTTCAGTGATCGCGTCTACTTATAATGACTGGGTTCAGGGAATTATTACAGGTTCAGCAACCGGAGAATGTGAAGTTGTGGTAACTGTAAGTCCTGAAACATACCCGGGAGCTAATTTGTGTGACGGTGAAACAATTCCTGTAACCATTCATGCAACAAGCTACGATGCCGACGGAATGGTTTGCGATGAAGACGGTTGTATTGTCGACTTTGTAGTACCGGCTACACCAGCTTTGGTTTACACATGTCCTGATGACGGAGGCGTTGCACAATGCATGTCATTGGAGGAAGTAAAAGCAGATTTCGCGAAGTGGATTGCAGACAATTCAATAGCCAGTGGTGGTTGTAAAGCAGATGTAGAGGTTACTCCGAAAGAGTTGCCTGAATACAATTACTGTGAAGGTACCGAGGTGAGTGTATTATTTATCGCCAAGAGCTATGATGCTGAAGGTAATGTTTGCGAAACCAAGGAATGTCCTGCAACCTATAAAGTTGCACCATGTCCATGCGAACATATCTTCCCGACTCAGACTACTTGCTGTCATTATCTGACAGGAACAGCTTACGAGTTGGAAAATGTTTGTTTCAAGGCTGAAAATGGCTATGTAGGTGTTGCAACTCCGGGTGTATTCTTCTACTATACCGATTTTGAAGCACCTTCAGCTAACTTTACAATTAGTGTCCTTCAAACCAATGATGGAGTAATCGATAGACTGTTTGCCGTTCACGGAGGTAAGGATATTAAATTATTCGACGAGAACTGTAACAGCATATCTATCGAAGTATATGCCGATGGTGATGATGGTGAAAACGCTCATGCCGTAGTTACGGGAGCAACTCCTGGCGCAACTTACGTACTGGGTGTGAAATACAATACCAAGTCGATCCAGGGTGCAAGTCGTAGCGGAGATGTTTCTACTTACGATTTCGTTGCTGATTTTGGTAGTGGTCCAATTGCCGGAAGTTGGGGATCTATTGATGCCGTTGCCGGATGTACCGACAATACACCGTTGCCTGGCTCATGTACTCTGGAACCGATTTCACCGTCGATCATGACAACCGAAAGTTCCTTAGTAACATCGATGGAGATGCTGGCTTATCCGAACCCGACGACTCAGGAAGTGAACTTCGAGTTTACGGCTGACCGCGACGGAGAAGCTGAAATTGAACTGTACTCAATGCAGGGACAAAAAGTAGCAACCGTGCTGAAACAACAAGTTGTAAAAGGACAGCTTGTTCGCGCAACGCACCGGTTTAGCTCCGATACCCATGCAGCGGGTCAATACATCTATCGGGCCACTTTGGGCGGCGAAAGCCTGAAGGGTATCGTGTCCTACACGAAAGATAGACGATAACTCTTAGTTTGTGTGGTTAATGACTACTTGGAAGCGAGGTAGAGAGTAGTATTTCAGTAATCACGATCCGAAGCCGGGCAAGAGTGTCCGGCTTCCTTTTAAAATTTCAATCAAACAGAGCTCTCCGAGAAGGGGACTCTGTTTATTTTTAGCCTCCATATCGTTTAGCCGGCAACGCTGTTTGCCGTTTCCGCAGGGCTTGCCCTGCAACCCGACAACCGAAAAATAGTGCCTTTTCTTCCTGCTGCTGATTCTTTCGAGTGTATTCACCAGGTGAGCCCGAGTCACCAGGCGAAGAGGAGCGTTTCCTGCGTTCCTCCGCTCAGTTGGCAGAGCGGGGACTGAATTGAACCCATCCGTAAGGATTGGAGCAATTCAGGGGAGAGTAAACAGGGCGCCTTTGTGTTTCCCGGTGACAGTCGATGAACGTCAAGACGCCACTCTGCCGGATCATCAGGAGACTTTGACGCTACTTTCGACGACAAGCCGACAATAATGATCTGTATTTGAAACGACCCAATAAATTCACTTCGCTTTTTACTGGGTTTCAGATTCAAATTGATATCCCCCGGCTTGTCCGCAGACAGGCCAAGCCGTAAGTGGCGATGTTCCCGCTCGTTTCTCCGGTTACAAATTTGAAGCCCTCGGTTTCGGTCCGGATTTGCTCCTGTACAAGTCCTTATTTGCGACATGCTTTCGGTAAGCTTACAACTAGCTTACTGTATGCTTAGATACAGAAAGCATACAGTAAGCATACAGAAACCTTACAGAAAGTCCGGATTTTGCCCGGCCCAAAACCGGTGAAAATACCTTCGCGTTTTCAGCCGCCGGAAGCGGGCAAAACGGCCGCTCCTAATCCGATAAAATGGGAAACTTTTTTGTCACTAATCGACAAAATGGAAGGGGAGACGTTGATGCTAATCGGGATTAAACATTTTAGCCGGAGACTTTTTAAACCGCCTTCGGGTCGTTTTCCGGACATGCCGGAGAACGTTTTCTATTTTACTTTTGATCAAAGAGGAACCTTGTCCTACCGGACGGGTTTTCATTTTTGTAGTCCTGCCCGGCCGGTCAGACGGGGACACAAAAACGAAACAAAAAGGTCATGGCTGATTTTTATCTGCAACCGCCATCTGCCGAAAAGCTAAGTTCTTCCCGATATCATCGGGATAGCAGGAAGCTTTCCGTTTGATTCTGGTCTCTTAAGAAACATTACTCTGTTTCTTTTCTTTATAGCATTTTCGAATGTGAACACTCGATAAAACCAGGCCAACCTCCTCCCGACTTTTGGCATTGATCGAACGTCATTCATACTCGTTGATGGTGTTTCTTGCAATCTACCGTTAGCTTCGGGATTCCCCCGCTCTGCCCGCAGAGAGGGGACAGAATTGAATCAATCCGCCAGAATTGGTTCATTTCAGGGGAGAGTTACAGAGGGCTACAGGTATGCACTTTGGAAGTTTCTTCCACGGCATTTCAGAACCTGCTGTTTTCCACTTCGACTTTTGATCAAATAGGAACCTTGTCCCGTACGGGACGGAATTTCGCCCCTGTCGCCGTTAAGCTAGCCAAATAGCATCCCTCCGGGATTGCAGGAAGCTTTCCGTTTGATTTCGGCCTCGATAAAACCAGGCCAACGGGTTCCCGACTTTTGGGCATTGATCAAAACGCTTCCTTACTGGTTGATGCTGTATAGGATGACAACAAGACAACTTGTGACAACAACGACAACAGTATGGTCGAGAAATAGTGAATTTTCATCCCTGTTGGTGATTCCCCTGTAATTATGAAGGTTTTTTGTTGTTGGCGGAAAATCACTTCTTCCTGCCAGTTCGGAATGGGCAACATTCACAAATTTCATTCAGAACTAACTCTTTTTCGACTTGGAGTAGCAATAAGTTTCCGGCAAAAGTTTAAATTTGGTGAAGACAAACTTTAATTTTTATTAAAGACATGCTGAAAGATATTATCAAATCGAAGGGGATGAAGCAAACATTTATTGCTCAGAAAATTGGGGTGAGTGTTGTTACCGTGAGCAACTGGGTGCAGGGGAAAAGTGCTCCTAAAGATAAACACTTGCGGAAACTGAGTGAGTTGTTGAATGTGCCGGAAAAGGAGTTAGTGCATTGATGGATCGAATTGGCAAATATGATTTTTCCTATACCGGTTTTTCGCTTCGGGTGAATGACATGGCTAAGCTTGCAAACACAGTAAGTGGAGGGAAAGATATTGACTTTCAGGAGTTGGGTGATGGAAAAGCGGCTACCGGTAAACGCAGATATCATGTAATCAAAAAGCGGCTAGCGACACTCAGCCGAAGACAAGTGGATATTCTGGCAAGTGGAAGTTTAGCAGAGCAGCGCCATATTGCATTTTTGGCTGCTTGCAAGGCTCATTTGTTTGTTCGTGATTTCACGGTTGAAGTCATACGGGAGAAGTTGTTTTTGTATGACCATGAGCTTACAGAAGGTGAATACATATCCTTCGTCAGAAGCAAAGCTGAGTTGCACCCTGAGATGGAAAAGCTAACCGAAACGACTCAAAAAAAAATAAAACAGGTTACATTCAAAATGCTGGAACAGGCGGGAATTATCGATAATGTAAAAAGTAAGATGATTCAACCGCAACTGCCGGACGAAAACGTTATTCGGGCGATAGCTGAAGATAACAAAGAGTGGTTAAAGGTTTTGCTAATGAGTGACCTGGATATTGAAAATCAAAACTGAAATGGAAGATTTATCACAAAAATTCAATCGCCTTTATCAGGTGATTTCGATGGAGAGCTTCCTGAGCAAAGAATCTCTTGGTGGGGAGATCCCTTTTTTTATTTCACCATACGAGGCAGAGCAGGAACTTGGGGTGCGTGATGGCATCAAAATGCTAAAAAATAAACTGAGTACCGCAGGTGTCAATGTGTTGGAAATTAACCTGTACGACACCGTTTGCGAAATTTTGGAAGAGAAAGGTGGTATGGAACGCATGTTTCGTGTCGAGAAAGCAAAGGGCAAAGAGAAGTTCTTGAAAGCATTGCAATCAACCCTCAATATCCACGAAGTTTTGATGCCCCGGATCGCAGGCAAAATTGAAGAAAGTGATGCTCCGGTTTATTTTCTGACAGGTGTTGGCCTGGTTTTTCCATTCATCAGGTCACACAACGTCTTGAATAATCTTCAAAGTATTGCTAAAGAAGCGCCTACGGTTTGCTTCTTTCCGGGTAAATACGATGGGATTTCGCTAAACCTGTTCGGGAAACTAAAAGACGATAACTACTACAGAGCCTTCAACATTGAAAAAATACAACCCAAATGATAATCAAAGAACTTTTCGACAAACCGATTGACAGATACATCGAAACGGTCATTAAAGCCGATGATCAGAATAACATTTCAGAAGAAGTAACAGAGTACGTTATTACCAATGAGATCGCCAAAAAAATTCGTGATTTCTTCTACGCCTACAATAACTATGGGGGCGCAAACGGAGTCTGGATATCAGGCTTTTTTGGGAGTGGTAAATCTCACTTGTTGAAAATTCTGTCTTACGTTCTGGCAAACAAAGTGCATGATGATTATAAATGCGGGAAACTATTTGCCGAGAAAATTGAAGATGATGAGATGTTGAAGGGAGACATTATCCAGGCAACCCGAATTCCGTCAGAATCGATCCTTTTTAATATTGACCAGCAAGCCCAGATTACGAGTAAAGCAGATGCGAAAGCCATTCTTTCCGTCTTTTACAAGGTCTTTTTTGACCATTTGGGGTATTACGGTTTTCAACCCCATGTGGCCGAGTTCGAGGCTTGGGTCGATAAACAGGGCAAGTATGATGACTTTAAAACCAAGTTTGCCGCCAGGCATGGGAAGAGCTGGCAGGAAGCCCGTATCGACTATTTCGACCCACTGGTGACCGATGATATTGCAGAGGTGTTGAGTGAGCTTAACGGACATGATGCAACGAAGTATGAATCGATCCTGGATGACCTGGAAGACAAAAACAAACAGTCCATTGAAGATTTTTGCGAGCGGGTGAATGCATACATCAAATCAAAACCTGCCGGATTTCGCTTGAATTTCTTTGTGGATGAGGTTGGACAGTATATCAGCGACAACACCAAGTTGATGTTGAACCTGCAAACCATTGCCGAAACGTTGGCTACCAAAACGAGCGGATCGTCCTGGATACTGGTGACCTCGCAGGAAGATATGGAAAAGGTGGTTGGTGATATGAATAAGCAACAGCAAAACGACTTTTCCCGCATTCAGGCGCGCTTCAAAATAAAAATACCATTGACATCAGCTAACGTCGACGAGGTGATTGAAAAGCGTTTGCTCAAAAAGAAAGATGCACCACAAAAGCTATTGGCTGACGATTTTAAACGGGAAAGCGCTTATTTGGAATCCTTGCTTTCCTTTTCCGAAGCAGGTGTTCAATTTAAAGGATACTCCAGTGCTACGGACTATGGAAACAAATACCCTTTTGTACCCTATCAGTTCGACCTTTTCCAGAGTTGTCGGAGGGCGCTGTCTACGCACAACGCATTCCAGGGAAAGCACGCCTCGGTTGGTGAACGATCCATGCTTGGCGTATTTCAACAGGTTGTGAAGGAAATAGAGAACAGGGAAGGTAATGCACTGGTTAGCTTCGATTTGATGTTTGAAGGGATTCGCAACGAATTGAGAGGCGAAATCCAGCAGTTTATCATTCTCGCAGAAAGAAACCTGGAGGATCGTTTTGCGGTGAAGGTGCTGAAAGCTTTATTTCTGGTAAAATACTTCGGAAACTTCAAAACGACCCGGCGGAATGTGTCGGTTCTCATGATTGACGATATCAACCTTGAGCTGAAGGAACATGAGCGCAAAGTAGAAGAGGCCCTGAACGTTTTGGAGAATCAAAACTATGTGCAGCGTAATGGCGATTTATACGAGTTTTTGACCGATGATGAAAAAGATGTAGAAGAGGAAATTAAAAATACGGATATTGATGATCAGGCTATTACACAGCAATTGAAGGAGATGTTTTTCGATGAAATTATCAAAGACAATAAAATAAGATACGCTGATAATAAGCAGGATTACGATTTTACCAGTAAGATTGACGGTGCCACACTTGGTCGGGAGAAAGAACTGGAAATTGAAATCGTTACGCAAAACTGTACCGATTATGGTAACGAGTCATTTCTGAAATCGCAAACCATGGGTAGTCCCGGAATGAAAGTAGTACTCGCTCCCGATGCTGTCTTCATTAAGGATTTGAAAATGTATTTGCGGACCAATAAGTACGTGAAACAAAACCAGTCAACATCCAACCGGTCCGAGTTTAAGCGAATCCTTCAGGATAAGGCCCAGCAAAATGCGGAACGAAAACGCAATCTTGTTTTGCTGGCCAATAAATCGCTGGCGAATGCTACGGTTTATATGAACGGTAGCAAACACGAAATGGGGCAGGCGTCCGACGGAAGAACAAGGGTGGTCAATGCCTTTCAGGATTTAATCAAGATGGTTTATCCGAGCCTGCGCATGTTGGGTACCACACAGTATAATGAGGATAGCATCAGGACAACCGTTCGAAGCCGCCAGAGCGAGTTGTTTGGCCTGGACGAAAATACCGTATCGGAAGCCGAATCGGAAATCGTTAACCTGATAAACAGACGAAAGCGACAATCGGACAGAACTTCGCTGGCCGATTTAAGGATCCATTTCACCCGAAAACCTTATGGTTGGTACCCGAATGCCATTTGGACAATCACGGCAAAATTGTATAAACGGGGTAAAATTGAGTTTAAGCGCGACTCGAACCTGTTGGAAGACGAAGATGTATTGAATGCTTTGTTGAACAGCGCCAACTATGGGAATACGTTGCTCGAAGCACCGACTGAAGTGTCACCTGAGGCCATTAAGAAATTGAAGCAAGCCTATGCTGATGCCTTCGATGAGCCATGCTCGCTGAAGGAAGCCCGGGATGTAGCCAATGCCTTTAAAGCAAAACTCAAGGAAATGTTGATCGAGGTCAATAAGCTTCTGGTTCAGAAAAAGCAATATTCGTTCCTGCAAAGTTTGGAGCCTTTGGGCGAACAGCTGGGGCGATGGTCGGCCAAAGAATACAGTTACTACCTGACCAATTTAAGCGATATTGAAGATGAATTGTTGGATGACAAGGAGGGTTTGCTCGACCCGATTAAACGGTTCATGAATGGCGACCAGGTGAACATTTACAATTCCATCCAGGCCATCCTTTCGGGCGATACTTCCAACCTGGACTATGTAGATGGTGACGAACTGGAAGTTCTGAAAAGTTTGATGGACCACCCCAAACCTTATACAGGCAGTTTAATTCGGGAGGCCAAGCTGGCGAAGGATTCGCTTTCGGCAAAAGTGTTGGAAAAGATTGAGGCCGAAAAAGCGAAAGCAAATGAGGGGATCGAAAAAGCGATCCGTGATTTAAAATCCAAATACGATTTTAAGAAATTGACCGATGTTCAGAAAAAGCAAATCATCCAACCGTTTGAGCTGGAGCTGAAGAAGTTGAAGGATCAACGATATATCGCCGTCATTCGGGATATCAAGTACCGGGCAACCGATAGTTTGTTTACCAAGCAGTTGAATGCAATGGCTGCGCTGGCCCGTCCTGCTAAAAAAACAGAAGATGGAGATGCCCAGGATCAACCAGTCGTTCACTACATCAACCGCAACAACGTGAAAATTGAGTTTGCCAAATCGGAGCTGCAAACAGACCAGGATGTTGATGAATACCTGAAAGCTTTTGAAAAAGCATTGAAGGAACAAATTAAGAACAACCGAAGAATTCAACTGTAGATGAACAGGGACGAATTGATTCATAAGTTGACCGACCTGGAATGGGAAGACTTTGAGGTTAAGGCAGCCCAAGGTGAGCTGCCCAAAGCTACCTGGGAAACAGTCAGTGCCTTTTCCAACACTTCGGGCGGATGGCTGCTGTTCGGTGTTCGACAAAGCGGCAAAACGTTCGAGATCCAGGGTGTCAGCAAGCCGGAGAAGATTGAACAGGACTTTTTGAATACCATTCGGGGCGGTAAATTCAATGTATTTGTGCCAACCAAGCAGGCGAAGCATACCATTGACGGGAAGACGGTCATCGCCTTTTACGTTCCTGTATCGAAAGAAAAGCCTGTTTATTACAACAGTCTTCAGAATACATTTATCAGGCGGGGTAGTTCGGACCAGCGGGCAACAAACGAGGAAATTGATGCCATGTTTCGGGACCAGACTTTTGGCACCAAAACTTCGGAATTGGCTCCAGGTACCACCCGAGACGATATTCACGAAAAATCGCTGAAACAGTACCGCGATTACATGGGGCGTTTCAATCCCGATGTCAGCTATAACCGCTACGATGAAGATGAATTTCTGCGGAAACTGCGGATTCTGGACAACGGGATTTGCACCTATGCAGGATTACTGTTCTTAGGTAAGCGGGAACGGATAGAAAAGCATTTTCCCGATTTCCGAATCGATTTACTGGAAATACCAGGAACGTCCATTTCGGATGCGGCAACCAATTACACCTTCCGCCTGGATGAATACGAAAACCTGTGGGATTATTATTTTGAATGTTTCAGGCGACTGAAACCACAGGTGGATGTGGAGTTTAAACTAACTAGTGAAGGCTTTGGTGAAGAGTTATCGACTGGGCTGAAAGCGATGCGTGAAGCACTGGTGAACATGCTCATGCACGCTGATTACTTTTCGCCTGCCCATTCCCGAATTCGGATTTTTACCAATCACATCGAGTTTTTCAATCCTGGCGGTCTGCCAAAACCATTGGAAGAGCTAAAAGAAAAGGATATTTCACTACCCCGAAATCCGTTAATCTCGAAGCTGTTTCGGATGGTTCGATTGGCGGAGAATGCTGGTTATGGTTTCGAAAAGATAGACACCAACTGGAAACAGTTTAACGGTACGACTCCCGTTTATGATATTGCCTTCGACTCAACCATCGTGAAACTCTACACCGAGGGGAAAGAGACGAAACCTTCGGAAAGACTTCGGAAAGACTTCGGAGAGCTTTCGGAAAAGCTTCGGAATTGGATGCAAAATAGCAATATTTATGAGGAGTTAGTAAGAGTCACATTGCGTGATAGTTATGAAGCATTCTTCCACTATCTGGATAATAACTTCGGAAAAGCTTCGGAAAAGCTTCGGAATAACTTCGGAATAACTTCGGAAAAGCTTCGGAGACAGTTCCGAGACAGTTCCGAGACAAAGATGACCAGTAAAGAGCGGATATTCCTCCTTTTGATACTGATTATTTTAGAAGACTCATTAACCGCTGAAAAGGCATCCAGGTTTTTAAAAGTATCAGACCGCACTATTGAAACCGATTTCAACAAATTAAAGGAAAACCAGATTATTGAAAGAATAGGTTCCCGAAAGGAAGGCTACTGGCAAATAAAACAATTGTGATACTGCAAATGATACTGTAAATGATACTGCAAATGATACTTGAAAAAGCAACATAAATAATTACAGAACAGGTTGAAATAAAATTGCCCAACACGGGTGATACTTTAGGTGATACTGTAAATACAAACGAACCAACGACAACAACTAAAATACCATGAACACCAATAAACTCAAGAAATTTGCACAGGAAGCCCGCAGAAAGTTAATGGAACAGGTGGGCGCCCGTTTGGCATTGGTGCTGAGTACCGACTCGGCTGCTTTGCGTGAAAAAGCCGAACAGCTTAGAAAGTTGCAGGAAGCCATTAACAGCAGCAGCAAAGCACAGGTCATTGACAAGGTGGCCTACACCTGGTTTAACCGACTGATGGCCCTACGTTTTATGGATGCCAACGACTACCAGCCCATTGGTTTGCGGGTGGTTACCCCCAAAGATGGCTATACCCTACCTGAGCTGTTGGATGAAGCCAAACAAGGCCACATTCCTGATGATTTGCCTGTAAAAAAGCAACACATTTACGATTTATTGGATGGAAAAATACCAAGCACCAACCCGCAAAACGAAGCCTACAAAGAGTTGCTGATTGGTGCCTGTAACCACTTGAATAAGGTGTTTCCTTTCCTGTTCGAACGGATTGAGGACTACACCGAGCTGCTTCTGCCCGATGATTTAATCTCGGAATTCTCGTTTGTGCAGGACATGCGTGATGGCATGACAACCGAAGATTGCCAGCAGGTGGAAATTATTGGTTGGCTCTACCAGTTTTATATTTCGGAATTGAATGAGGACTTAATCAGCTCGAAAAAGAAGTACGAGAAAAACGAATTGGCTCCAGCTTCACAGCTATTTACACCCAAATGGGTGGTGCAATACATGGTTGACAATACCTTGGGGCAACTGTGGAGTGAAATTAATCCAACGACAAAGATTCTTGCATCATTGGAATTCTACATTAAACCTGCATACAAAGACCAGTTAGAGCCAAGAAAGCCGAAAAACATTGAGGAAATTAAGTTTTTCGAACCCTGTGTCGGTTCTGGACACATCCTCTCTTACGCTTTTGATGTGTTCTACAAGATGTATGAGGAACAAGGTTATAATCCGACTGAAATTCCAGAATTGATTATTACGAAAAACCTCTTTGGAGTAGATATCGACCAACGTGCTGCACAATTAGCCGCTTTTGTTTTGTTGATGAAAGGACGTGAGAAACACCGAAGGTTTTTAAGAAACGTTGAGCGTAGCAGCATCCAACCAAACATTGCTTATTATCAAGATTTTGCAACGGATAGTAAATTCAGTAATGCCTCTGCTTTAGGTTCTCTAATTCGGATTGAGCAGAATGAAATGAATAGCGTACAGGTAGATGAGAGCTCATTGTTCGGAGGACAGCAAAAAGAGTTGAAGAGGCTTTACCAACTATTAGGGCAACGATACGATGTAGTAGTAACCAACCCGCCCTATATCAGCTCTTCTAGAATGGAAGGCAGTTTGAAGCAATATGTGGAAGCTACGTATCCCGATACAAAATCAGACTTGTTTTCGACTTTCGTTTTACGCTGCCTCGAACTTTGTGACGAAGGGGGTCTGACGGGCTACATGACACCCTTTGTTTGGATGTTTATTTCAAGTTATGAGAAACTTCGTGAAATAATGATTGACCAGCATTTCATTAATAACCTCATTCAATTGGAATATTCAGGTTTCGATGGAGCAACTGTTCCAATATGTACATTCACCTTACGCAATAAAAATCTGCCAAACGCAAAAGGAAGTTATATTCGTTTAAGTGATTTCAAGGGAGCAGCAAATCAGGCTCCCAAAACCCTTGAAGCCATCAGGAATCCACAAAGTAATTGGTTTTACACAGCGTATCAAAAGGACTTTCAAAGGCTCCCTGATTGTCGATTAGGATATTGGTTGAATGAAACACAGATTACATCCATTGAAAATGACAATTCTTTGGAGGTTTTGGGAAATACAAGAAGGGGGTTACAGTCTGGTAGTTCTGAAAGATTTATCCGAATTTGGCATGAAACAGAGATAAATAATTTTGTTTTTCCTTCGTTGAGTGCCTTAAACGATACTCAATACAAGAAATGGGTCGTTCTCAATAGCGGTGGAAGCTTCAGACGGTGGTATGGAAACCTAAATACCGTAGTTAACTGGTATAGGAGAGGAGAAGAAATAAAATCGACAGGAAAAGCGATTATCCCAAGTGAACATCTGTATTTTCAAAGAGCAATTGTCTGGAATAAAATAATATCAGGAACGCTTGGTTTTAGAATTCAAGAGCATGGCATTATACCAGGAGATGCAAGCCCAGCCTTTTTCTTAAACAAGGGCGACAATTTGACATTTATACTCGGATTCCTAAACAGTAAAGTAATAAATCCTTTATTAGCACTTTTTGCTCCCACGTTAAACGCACAAGTTGGAGATGTGAAAAAGATTCCAATTAAAGATTCCGATTCTTCTGAAATCGAAGACTTAGTTAATAGTTCAATCGACATATCAACTCAAGAATGGAGTATTTGGGAAACATCATGGAATTTTCAGAAAAATGAGCTTACTCGAATCAATGCTCAAGACATAGAAGAATCCTACGACCTTTACGAACAGTACTGGAAAAACAAGTTCTTCCAATTGCATCAGAACGAAGAAGAGCTCAACCGCCAGTTTATTGAGATTTATGGCTTACAGGACGAATTAACCCCAGATGTACCGCTGGAAGATATTACCATCTTAAAAGAAGAGACCAGCATTAAAAACGGGCAACTGGTATTCCATGCCGATGAAGTGTTTGCACAATTCGTTAGCTATGCTGTAGGCTGTCTATTTGGCCGCTACTCGCTGGATAAAGAAGGGCTGATTTTGGCCAACCAAGGTGAAACACTGGAAGATTACCTCCAGAAAATCCAAAATTCAAATTCCAAATTCCAAACCATCAACGACCTTTCCTTTGTCCCTGATGATGATAACATCATCCCCGTATTGGATGACGAATGGTTCGAAGATGATATTGTAGGCCGTTTCTACGAGTTCCTGAAGGTGAGCTTTGGCAAGGAGAACTTCGATAAAAACCTGGCTTTTGTGGAAGATTGCCTGGGCAAAGACATCCGCAAATACTTTATGAAAGATTTTTATACCGACCATATCCGCCGATATAAAAAGCGCCCCATTTACTGGATGTTCTCATCGCCCAAAGGTTCGTTCAACGTGCTCATCTACATGCACCGCTACACGCCAGACACCCTCAACAAAATCCTCAACGGTTACCTGAGGGAGTACAAGGAAAAGCTGCAAACACATCAGGAGCATCTCGACCACCTGATGGTAACAGGTTCGTCAACCGAGCAAGCCCGTGCTTCCAAACAAAAAGACAAGCTCAAACTCGTTCTACTCGAATTGCAGGAATACGAACGGGATGTCCTCTACCCGCTCGCCACCGAACGCATCGCCATTGACCTGGATGATGGCGTGTTGGTCAACTACAACAAATTCGGCAAGGCCATAAAGCCTGTACCTGGCCTGAATGATAAGAAGACGAAGGATAAGGTTCGGAAATTTGATTGGATAGATGTGGAGGAGATACGATGAATAGGACGCAGATAACACTGATGGAGCAGATGCCCGCTGAAAGAAAAAATCGCAGTTTGAGGGAGGCGAATTAAAAATCGGCTTAAGCCAAATCCCTCCACATGTTATTTAGATCAGGCGGGACACCGTTTTCAGACAACCGGCAGCCGTCAGCCTGAGCGAACCTTTCCCGCACCTTTGGTCGGGAGTCGAAGGGGGGTAAGCTGGAACATGAAACTAAAAAAGAATGAATAAAATACAAGAAGCACTAATAAAGCGTTTTCAAAATCATCGGGTCATCTTTTGGTACGATGAAAAGCAGGAATTGACCGAGCAATATGAAGAGCTTTCGATTGATGGTGTTGAGAAAATTGTCGTAGAGGGCAATGAGTTTGAACTAAAGTACATGATCAATAAGCTCAAACCCGACACAAAATTCTTGCTGTACTTTAAAGGTGCTAAACCGTCTGATGACGAGAACTGGCTGCTGGATCTGGAGTTGGCCCACCATCTGTTTCACACCGATCAGGAAGCGATGTTCCTCCAGGAGATCGGTCTTGGGTATCATCTGAAAGAACTGGTGACCGAGCATCTAGAATTCTTTAAAGCGAAAGAACGCAGGCTGAAGCTAAAAGAGTTATTGGGTGAAGGCGATGAACACGAAGATATCAGAGGGAAACTGTTGGCTGTCACCTTTAATACGGACTATGTGAACCTGATCACCTTTATTCATGCCCACGGTGCTGCATTTGTCGACGGCAATGAGCGGTTGGATAAAGAATTGGAGCGGTTCAACCTCACGAAGTATTATTGGGGAAAAATCAAGTACCAGTTTAACTATCAAAGCGAGCAACCATCGATTTACGATTTTCTGCTGGAAGTCTTTAACACCAATTTTGTGTTAGGCAAAAAATCGACCATCGATAAAGAATCCAGATTGCTGCTTGCACTATGGAAGGACACGATCCAGTATCGGGAAAGCTTTGGCGTTATAGCTGAGAAGATCGCTAACGATCTGGAGGTTGAGGATCAATTGTCGGGTGCAAACCTGGAAGAAATTGTCAATGACGACCTGTTCAAAGTTGTTGACCAGAAAATTGTGCATGACTTGGTTGAGCTGGTCGCAGATGAGGCGATTTCTCATGACAAACTCATTCAACTCGTTAAGAAGCGTGAGAACAAATTTTGGTACGCTTATTCCGAATATTTTTATCGCAGCCTGGAGCAAGGCTCGTTGTTGATTTCCCTGGTCCGAAAATATGCATCAACCAAGTACACCCGGTTCAACGAAGGGGTAGAACATTATACTTCTAAGCTTTATGAGATTGACCAGGCTTATCGGAAATTTACCTACTACCATCGTCAGTCCAATCAAAACAGAATCCTGCATCGATTGTCTGAGAAAGTTGAAAAAGTGTATTCAAACGACTGGTTGCTGGTCTTTAACAACAATTGGCAAAAGGTTATTAACGAACTGACATCGTGGCCAACCACTGAGACGATCAGCCAACAAAGGTTCTTCAAACAACATGTGAAGCCCTATACGGAGAAAGGGAACCGGTTATTTGTTATTATTACAGATGCTTTCCGCTATGAATGCGGAGAAGAGCTAAGCCGTAGATTACTTTCCGAAAACCGATACGAATCCTCGCTGACGCACATGGTGGCCAGCCTTCCTTCCTACACGCAGCTTGGCATGGCTTCCTTATTGCCGCATAAGCAAATCGAGTTTCATGAAGGTACTGATTCGATTGTTGTGGATGGGATGTTAAGCTCAGGTGTTCAGGGTCGGACTAAAATCCTTTCCGAGAATTCAGGTGTACGGGCAACAGCCGTTAAAGCTGAGGATTTCATGACGCTGAATGCGAACACGGACGGACGGGAGTTTGTGAAACAGTACGACTTAATCTACATCTATCACAACCGGATCGACAAAGCGGGAGATGACAAAGATTCTGAAGAAAAAGTGTTGGAAGCTGTCGAAACGGAAATCGACTTTCTGATGGCCATGATGAAGAAGATAGCGAATATGAATGGCACGAACATGATGATTACTTCAGATCACGGCTTCATCTACCAACATCAACCGCTGGATGAAAGTGATTTCAGTGGGTCAACGCATTCAGGCGAGGTCTGGAAAGACAACAGACGTTTTGTCATTGGCAAAAATCTGACGCATGATGATTCTACGATTCTGTTCAAAGCACCCGCGCTGAATATTCAGTCGCCGGTCGATGTGTTGATCCCGAAATCAATCAACCGGCTGCGGGTGAAGGGCGCTGGCTCCAGATTTATTCACGGTGGAGCTTCGCTGCAGGAAATCGTGGTTCCATTGGTTAAGGTGAATAAGAAACGCCAGGATACGACCGCCCAGGTTGAAATCGATATCATTAAGTCAACCGACAAAATCACGACCAATATTCTTGCCGTTTCATTTATCCAGCAGGAACTCGTCACAGAACAGGTGCTGGCCCGAACAATACGAGCCGCAATCTATTCTTCGGGCGGTGAGCTGTTAAGCGATCAATTCAAGTACATTTTCGATATTGAAGAAGGAAGCGAGCGACAACGGGAAGTGAAGCACCGTTTCCAGTTAATGAGCAAAGCAAGCGGAAAATATAAAAATCAACAGGTGAAATTAGTTCTGGAAGAGCCTGTTGAAGGCACTACGAAATGGAGAGAATATAAAAGTTATCTCTATACGTTGAATATTTCATTTACGAACGATTTTGATGATTTTTAGACTATGAAACAACTCGATATCAAGCTAAATCAACATTTCTCTGGTAAAGTAGTGCGAAAAGACCTGACCAAGCTGGTTAAAGGAAATGCTATCGTTCCCACTTATGTGCTGGAGTACCTTTTGGGACAATACTGTGCCACGGACGATGAAGAAACCATCAATCAGGGAGTTGAGACCGTAAAAAGCATTATCGCCAAACATTTTGTGCATCGGGATGAAGCCCAAATCATTAAATCAACGGTACGGGAAAAAGGTTCACATCGGATTATCGATAAGATTTCGGTGAAATTGAATGATCGGAAAGACCAATACGAGGCCAGTTTTGCCAACCTGGGATTAAAGCAAATTCCGATTTCGGATATCGTCATCAAAGAACATCAAAAGCTTCTATCCAGCGGCGTTTGGTGTATTCTTACACTGGCCTACTTTTCAACCGACCAGAAAGATGCTTCACCGTGGATTATTGAAAGTATTAAGCCCATCCAGGTTTCAAACGTTGATTTGGGTGAATATAAAGAAGCACGAAACAATTTCGCGAAGGATGAATGGATTGATGTGTTGATGCAGTCAATCGGTTTAAATCCGGATGAGTTTAGCCGAAGAACCAAGCTGCTGCAATTGGCACGACTGATCCCATTTGTCGAGAATAACTACAACTTGATTGAGTTAGGCCCCAAAGGAACCGGGAAGTCACATATTTACAGTGAGATGTCACCTCACGGGATATTAATTTCAGGAGGTGAAGTATCCAAAGCAAAGTTGTTTGTAAATAACAGCAATGGTGAAATTGGCTTGGTAGGCTATTGGGATATTGTTGCCTATGATGAGTTTGCCGGGAAAACAAAAAAGGCTGATCGTGGCCTGGTTGATATCATGAAAAACTACATGGCTAATAAATCGTTTTCCAGGGGGACGGAGGTTTATGGTGCCTCAGCTTCGATGGTCTTTGTTGGTAATACCGACCATCCTGTTCCTTACATGCTAAAACACGCTGACTTATTCGATGTGCTGCCTAAAGATTACTATGACACTGCTTTCCTGGACCGCATACACGCCTATTTGCCCGGTTGGGAGATTCAGAAACTTCGGAACGAAATGTTCACGGAAGATTATGGCTTTATTGTAGACTATTTAGCTGAAATCCTGAGAGAACTTCGCAGGGAAGACAGGACGCATGAATACGCCAAATTCTTCGAGCTGTCTGATTCGATAACAACAAGGGATAAAACCGCTATTGCGAAGACCTTTGGGGGATTGGCAAAAGTAATTTTCCCAGCAGGGGAGATGAGCGAAGAGGATGCCCGGGAACTGCTGGATTTTGCTATCGAGAATCGTAAACGGGTAAAGCTTCAGCTTCAAAAGATGGATGAGACCTTCGAGGAGGTCGATTTTAGCTATACCGTTAAAAGCTCCGGTAAACGGGTAACTGTTGAAACGCTTGAAGTAATTGAATACTGCGGGCTTCGGGAATTAAAGCATGGGGATGATTCGACCGTTCTGAAAGAGGAGAGTCCTCAGCCGACTGGACCGGGCTCGCTAAAACTGGCAGATGGTCAGAAGATAATCCGGGATAATCAAACTGGGGTCAGTTATGACAATCTGTTCGGAGCTTACTTAATTGGGGCGACTGACATAACTTTGGTTGATCCGTATGTCCGCCTTCCTTACCAGCTTCGTAATTTTATGGAATTTGCGAAGCTCGTATCCGAGAAAAAAGAAGGAGATGCCGAGGTTAAGCTCCACCTTGTGACAGCCAATAATGAAGAATTTATCGAAAACGCCAAGGAAGCGTTTGAACAGATGGCTTACTCTTTAGAATCGGTTGGTGTTTTGTTTTCGTATGAGTTTGCCGACAATATTCACGACCGTTCTATCAATCTGGACAACGGATGGAAAGTAATCCTTGGTCGGGGCCTGGACATCTGGCAGAAGACTGGAGGTTGGTTCGACATTAATGAATATGTGCAGGAAAAACGACTTTGTAAGGCGTGTGAAGTCACTTTTGTGAAAGGCTAGAGTTAAGCGAGAACATTAAAATAGGAACTCAATGAAATATACCGATATCCCGGGGATAACGTTTTTCATGGTATCCTGTCTGCTCCTGTTTTTTCACAACCAGAACAAGCCTGCCATGGACAAGGCAATAGGCTTCTTCAGAAACAACTTCGGTGGGGCACCTATGGAATGCTCATAGCCTATGTGGGCATGCTGCTGATGATCCTGCTTTGATTGTTTAGAAAGTCCTTGTCGCTCGTTATATGGTATTACATATAAAATGTGAACTTTCAGGATCGTTATATCTTTTTGCATATAAATGCATATATTTGTTTGAGATTGTATTTAAAGACATATAATGAAGCAGTTGGCAGAGTTTGTTAAAGAGCGACGCAAAGAAGTAAATTTGACTCAGGAAGAGTTTGCTGAACGTGCGGGTGTTGCACTGACAGTGATTCGGAAAATTGAACAAGGGAAGACAAACCTGAATATGGATAAAGTCAACCTGGTGTTGCGTATGTTTGGGCATGAGTTGGCCCCGGTGAATAGCAAAGAATTGAACGGATGAGGCAAGGGAACGTTTTTTATAAGGATTATTTCGCTGGAACAATCACAGAAACCGATGATGGGGAATATGTTTTTCAGTACGATTCGGCGTATGTGAGTGAGCATCCGGAATTGTTTCTCTCGTTTACGATGCCAGTTACAGACAAACCCTACTCCGAAAATCGGTTATTTCCGTTTTTTGAAGGGCTTATTCCAGAAGGATGGTTGCTTGAAATAGCGTCAGAAAGTTGGCGGATCAACCCAAATGATCGAATGGGCCTACTTTTGGCTTGTTGTCAAAATTGTATCGGAGCCGTAAGTGTTGTACCAATTGAGGAGGATGATGATGCGTAAATGTTTGTATTGCTACCAGCCAATAGATGAGGACTTGGATTTTCATCCAAAGTGTTCGTCAGCGTTCTTTGGTACTCCTACGCCACCTGTAATTGAGTATACCTTGAGTCAGATGGATGAGCTCGCTAAGTCTGTCGTGGAGCGAAGCGTGACTGTTCCTGGTGTACAACCGAAACTTTCGTTGACATTAGTTAAAGCTGCCAAAGAAAAAGCGGATACGCGTTTAACTGTTGTCGGAGCCTTGGGTGGGCAGTATATTTTTAAGCCGCCTTCCGATCGATTTCAGCAAATACCGGAGAACGAACATGTGACCATGCGTATCGCTGAAGCATGTGGGATAAGAGTGGTGCCTTCGTCGCTTATTCGTTGGAATCGGGTGAGTTGGGCTACCTCACAAAACGGATAGATCGAACAGATAGCGGTGAAAAAATCCACATGTTGGACATGTTTCAAATAACTGAGGCTTTCGACAAGTACAAAGGTTCCATGGAAAAAGTCGGAAAAGCTTTGGATACCTATTCTGCAAATACAATGCTTGATAAGATCTTTTTCTTCGAAATGGCTCTTTTCTCTTTTTTGACGGGCAACAATGATATGCATTTGAAAAACTGGAACTGCTACATTTGACTGGACGGTAGGTTAAGTATAATTTATTTACCTATATTATGAGTCCTATGAGAAAGAAGTTTGACAAAGAATTTAAG
>NZ_QAAD01000034.1 GCF_003046625.1 Mangrovibacterium marinum | reverse complement strand
ACCGGCTATAATTTCCGCCATCATTTTGGCGCCAACTGACTGATCCTCCACAACATTGATCGGGAGTTTCTCAACTGATCTTTCGATGTAACTTAGGCTGTAACTCATAACTGTCAATATTTTATATTGCTGTTTCCAGACTCTTTTGTTATTTAGATTTCTTCAAAACTAAGTATACTTTTTTAAAAAGAAATGGTTTTTATCCAAAAAATGTGCCCGCACACATAAAATTAACACAAAAAATAGTGTCCGCACACATTAAATAACACAATCCACAACTTAAGGTTTAACCAAACGCGCCAACAAACAAGTATTTTGATCCCCACGAAAATTGCAGAACAACAAAATCTGCATCTCCAATAAGGTCTGATGCAAGCCACTCAAAGCAAGCCGCCTCATCCCACTACCATAAACCGACTCCTTCCTCCGACACAAAAAACGATCAACCATCCCCTTCGGGCGATATTCCAATCACCAACATCTGACTAAAACCCCAGATCAATCTATTTCCATTGAAAACCACAACGCCATTAACCGGACACAGCCGAAGCCCCACCCCTATTCCTGCAAAAATTTCAGCGAAAAATCGCGCCATAAATTCAAGGACAGACAGCCGAACCGACAAGAAAAAGAAGAGCGGACTACAAACCAGGGAACATCCTCCAGGATCAAAGCGCATCCTCAATAACGACATGCAAAACGACCTTAATAGTGTGGTAACGGCAACACCCGGAGATTTAGCCGGTGCGCTTCCAATTCCGGCAAAGGCAGCCATCCCATTCATAATCAGGACAACTATTACCCCCAAATATCTACCTGGAATTAAAAAAAAATGTGTTTTTAGCAAAAAATGTGTGCGCAAACATTATATTTGTGGTATCGGGAATTTAGCCGGTGAAGGATCGCAAAAGAAATCGAGTTCTTAATTTAAGATATTATCCTATGAAAAAATTATTCCTATCCGCCTTATTTGCAGCGACTCTGCTATCGGGAGTCCGCGCACAGGAATTAGGTATTCATCCGCAGTCGCATGAATACGAATGGCCCAAAGACAAACAAGTACTTGCCAAGCTGGACCAATGGCAGGATTTGAAATTCGGAATGATTATCCACTGGGGGCTTTACGCAGTTCCGGGAATCATTGAATCATGGGAGCTTTGTTCCGAAGATTGGATCAACCGTCCCGACAGTATGACTTACTGCGGCTACAAAAAATGGTACTGGGGGCTGAAAGATCAGTTCAATCCGGTTAATTTCGATCCGGACCAGTGGGCACAAGCCGCCTCCAATGCCGGCATGAAATACCTGGTATTTACCACCAAGCACCACGACGGCTTCAATATGTTCGACACCCAACAAACAGATTACAAAATCACCAATGGCCCCTTTGCGGGCAATCCGAAGGCTAATGTTGCCAAATATGTTTTTCAAGCATTCCGGGAACAAGGATTTTGGATTGGTGCTTATTATTCGAAACCCGACTGGCACAACCAGGATTTTTGGTGGGATAAATATGCTACCCCAAACCGCAACGTAAACTACGACATTCGCAAGTTCCCGAAAAAATGGGATAATTACAAAACATTCGCCTACAATCAAATCAGCGAGCTGATGCACGATTACGGGCAGGTGGATATTCTGTGGCTCGACGGAGGTTGGGTGCGCCCGAAAGAAACAGTTAATGAAGAAGTCCTTTCGTGGGGAGCTCCGATCCCGGAATGGGATCAGCAAATTGACATGCCCAAAATTGCGACCATGGCCCGCGAAGCACAACCAGGCTTACTAATTGTTGACCGTACCGTGCACGGTCCTTATGAAAACTACCAAACTCCCGAACGCGCCATTCCCGAGAAACAACTTCCCTACCCTTGGGAAAGTTGCATCACCTTGGGCAACAACTGGGGATTTGTTCCCAACGAGCATTATAAAAGCCCGACGACAGTCATTCATGATTTAACTGAAATTGTAGCCAAAGGTGGAGCACTGCTTCTGGGCGTAGGGCCTAAACCGGATGGCACGCTGGATCCGGAAGCTGTGAAATTAATGGCTGAAATCGGAAGCTGGATGGACGCCAATGGCAAAGCGATTTACAACACACGCATTACACCGGTTTACGAAGACGGCAACACCTACTTTACAGCAAGTAAAGATGGAAAGAAAACTTACGCTATTGCCTGCATCGAAGAAGGAGCCAAAGTGCCTTCAACCATAAAATGGAAAGGAAACATCCCGGCCAAAGGCTCTAAAATGACCTTGCTGTCGGCAAACAAAACAGTGCGATGGAAAGTGGTAAACGATGAAGTCGTTGTTACGATTCCCGCTTCTTTCCGCTCAAAGAACGCCGCTTATCCCGCATTAAGCTTCGAGTTCAACGCCAGCAAATAAACAATAACAAACAGTACCAAAAATCATGAACACAACATTCAAAAACAGTATCAGCATATTGGCTCTGGCCTTTGCACTGTTATCATGCCAGCATAAAACCGTCGCGCCACCAACAGCTGTTGGCCCGGTGCCTGACGAACGTCAGTTAGCCTGGCACGAAATGGAGTTAAACGCCTTTATACATTTCACCATCAATACTTATACCGGCAAGGAATGGGGATACGGCAACGAATCGCCCGCCTTGCTGCATCCAACCGAATTTGATGCCGAGCAATGGGTATCAACACTCAAGGACACCGGATTTAAAGGTGTAATCTTAACCTGCAAGCACCACGATGGCTTCTGTTTGTGGCCTTCGGAATATACCGATCACGACATTGCTCAAAGTCCGTTTCAGGATGGGAAAGGTGATATCGTGAAAGCTGTATCAGACGCCTGCCACAAGTTTGGCTTGAAATTCGGGGTCTATATGTCGCCCTGGGATCGCAACCGAGCCGATTACGGTCAGCCTTCTTATGTGGAATATTACCGCAATCAGTTGAAAGAACTATTCACCAACTACGGGCCTGTTTTCGAAATGTGGTTCGACGGAGCCAATGGTGGCGACGGCTACTACGGCGGTGCCAACGAGATGCGCAAAATCGACCGCAAAAGCTACTACGACTGGCCTGCGACACTGGAGATGGTGCACAAAATTCAACCGGAAGTGCTATTTTTCAGCGATGGTGGCCCCGACTTGCGCTGGGTAGGCAATGAAGAAGGACGTGTTAACCCAACCAACTGGAACACGATTACTGCAGATACCCTGTATGCCGGGAAAGCCGGAATCAGCGGTTTGCTGGAAACAGGTGCCGAAAACGGCGCAGATTGGGTGCCGGCCGAAGTTGATATCTCCATCCGTCCGGGATGGTTTTACCACCAGGAGGAAGATTCCAAAGTAAAAACCCCCGAAGAACTGTTCAATATTTACATGAGCTCGGTAGGCCGCGGTTCAACCCTGCTGCTGAACATCCCGCCGGATCAACGTGGTTTGTTCCACGAAAATGATATTGCTTCGCTGCAGGGATTTCGCAAGCTCTTGGACGAACGTTTCGGAAACAACCTGGCGAAAAACGGCCAAGCCACAGCCACCGAAACACGTGGTAATGCTCCTCAGTACGCCGCCTCAAACGTATTGGATGAAGATGCCGACAGCTACTGGGCAACCAACGACAGCACAACAACAGCAAGCCTTGAAATTGAACTCCCGGAAGCGAAAGAAATCAAGTACATTCAGCTTAGCGAGTATATCAAGTTAGGCCAGCGCGTAAAAGCCTTTAATGTTGAAATTCTTCAGGACAATGCTTGGGTGAAGGTAGCCGAAGAAACAACCATCGGTTACAAACGTATCTTAACCATCGACCCGGTGGTTAGCACAAAAGTCCGGATTAACATTGAAGCGGCCAAAGCCTGCCCGCTAATCTCGAACGTGAGCCTTTACTAAGGCAGGCTTCAAAAAGCCATACTGAAAACATGAAAAACAATCTCAATTATCAAACAATTGCTTCCCGGCCAACCGGATCCGGGAAGCTTGAATCGTAGCGAAGAGAAAAGAATGCTAAAAACAATTCCATACCTGTTTGTTTTAACGCTGGTACTTTGGGCATCCGCGTGTGTTGCCCAATCACCGTGGACAAAATACGAACAGCTGTTTCAGCCTGCAAAACATTACCTCGGCTATCGGGTTGCCGAAAAAATCACCATTGACGGGAAAGCTTTGGAAAGCTCGTGGACTAAAGCGGAATGGTCGGACGACTTTGTAGACATTGAAGGAGACAGAATGCCTGCACCGCTTTACCAAACCCGCATGAAAATGCTGTGGGATCAGGACTATCTGTATATCCTGGCACAGCTCGAAGAACCCAATATTTGGGCCTACTACGACCAACGGGACATGATTGTGTACCACGAAAACGACTTTGAAGTGTTTGTTGATCCCAACGGAGATGGCATCAACTACTTCGAGTACGAAGTGAATGCACGGAACAACCTGTTCGATCTGTTTATGTCGAAATCGTACCGCTCGGGTGGTCAGGCCTTGCTCAGCTACAATTCGCTTGGTTTTGAAAGCGCGGTCAGTATCGACGGCACAATCAACAATCCGGCAGACACCGATCATCATTGGACTGTAGAAATCAAAATTCCGTTCTCCGAGCTGGCTATCTGGGGCGATGCCGTTGCTCCTGCCGACGGCGACCAATGGCGCATCAACTTTTCGCGTGTAAACTGGCAGACTGAAGTCACCAATGGCAAATACCACCAGAAGAAAAACCCGGAAACCGGAAAATCCTACCCCGAATACAACTGGGTATGGAGTGCTCCGGGAATTATCAGCATGCACGCTCCCGAGCGTTACGGACTACTTCAGTTTTCAACCAACACAGTAGGCGAACAACCGGTAGCTTTCAGCCATCCTCAGGATCAACAGTTGCGCGACTGTTGCTGGTTAGTGTTTTACTACCAACAGGCATACCGAGCCGAAAATAAGCGTTTCGCCACATCACTGAAAGAATTAAATCTGCCCGTTAAGCTGGAACGTAATGGCCGCAGCTTCCAGGTCAATTTATCGGCCAGCCCGCAGCAGTTTACCGTTTTCGTAAGCGACGACGATGGTCAAACATACACACTGAACAACGACGGTCTCATTCAGGCTGTCAACAAATAAGCAAGCATGAATAAACGTGATTTCTTAAAGACAAGTTTACTGGCCGGTGCCGGAATGATTGCAGCACGATGTGCACCCGCAAAACCAGCCGTTTCGTCGCAACAATCGGGCTACAAACACTGGGTATGGGAAAATCCAAACGAAAAAGAAGATGCCGATTCGCTGCTGGCTAAATATCAAAAATATTACGCTGCCGGCATCCGGGGAATGTTCTTCGAAGCCGACAGTGAAAAGCATTTCCGCATAGCCAAACAAGCCGGCTTGGAAACACATCGCTGGATGTGGACCATGAACCGCGGCGAAAAAGAACTGCGCGAGCAACATCCCGACTGGTTTGCCGTGAGCCGCAACGGGCAGTCCTGCGCAACCAATCCGCCTTATGTGGATTATTACCGCTGGCTGTGCCCCTCGAAACCCGAAACACAAAACTACCTGCGCGAGCGGGTCACCGAGATTCTGGAGAAAGATTATGTGGATGGCATTCACCTGGACTATGTGCGCTATTGCGATGTAATTTTACCGGTCGATTTATGGCAAAACTACGGCATTGTTCAACAACAGGAATTGCCGGAATACGACTTCTGCTACTGCGACAGCTGCCGCAGCAAATTCAAGGCCGAACACGGTGTTGATCCGCTTGATCTGGAATATCCCGATCAAAGCTTGTCGTGGCGCAACTACCGCTACAACCGGATTACGACCATTGTCAATCAACTGGCGGAAATAGCCCATCAAAAAAATAAAAAAATAACGGCCGCGGTATTCCCCACCCCCGAGGTTGCCCGTCGCATTGTCCGTCAGGACTGGACAAACTGGAATCTCGATGGCATTTGCCCGATGATTTACCACGGCTTCTATCGCGAACAAGTAAGCTGGATCGGCGATGCCGTCAAGGAAGGCATCCACTTTTTATGCGACCGCTTTCCGCTATACTCGGGCCTATTTCTCCCCAATTTTAAGGATATGGACGAGCTGAAAAGCGGCATCAACTATGCCCTTGACAACGGTGCCGGAGGGGTATCGCTTTTTGGCGATGTGAACGATGAAGTACTGGCCATATTGGCGCAGTTTTAAGTAAAAAACTCAAACAAAAGATAGAACCATGAGAGAAACAATCAAGAAATTGACTTTAGCAGCCTGCTCGGTTGCCCTGTTGGCCTCCTGCGGCAACCAACCGCCGAAAGAAACACAAGCCCCGGCGGACTTAACCCAATATGTTGATCCGTACATCGGAACCGGCTTCCACGGACACGTGTTCTTAGGTGCCAATGTCCCCTTCGGTGCTGTACAACTCGGCCCGTCGAACATCACTCAGGGATGGGACTGGTGTTCCGGTTATCATTATTCCGATTCAACGCTGATCGGCTTTGCCCACACGCACCTTAGCGGAACCGGAATCGGCGACCTGGGCGATATCGTTTTGATGCCCGTTACCGGCGATTATAAAATAGAACTGGGAACACCGGAAAAACCCGAAGACGGATACCTGGCCTTATACACCCATCAGGATGAAACTGCCAAAGCCGGTTACTACGCCGTTAATATTGACCGCTATCAGGTTAAAGCCGAGCTTACGGCCACCGAGCGCGTTGGTATTCACCGTTACGCTTTTCAGCCCAATGCTGATGCGCATATCATCGTAAACCTGGAACGTGGTATTGGCTGGGATGCTCCTGTTGAAGGGCAGTTGCAGCAAGTAAACGACACCCTGGTTACCGGTTACCGCTTGTCGAAAGGGTGGGCTGTTGATCAACGCATCTATTTTGCAGCTGTTTTCTCGCAGCCGCTAAAAAACCTGAAGCTTTACGGCGACAACAAAGAACAGACTGAAGCTACAGCCGAAAAGCTGAAAGCCGACCTGGACTTTGGCAGCCTGGCTGATGGGTTGATTGAAGCCAAAGTTGCAATCTCGCCCGTCAGCGTTGCCAATGCTTTAGAAAACCTGACAGCAGAAGCTCCAAACTGGAATTTCGACCAATATGTGGCCGACGCGAATGCCCGGTGGAACGATGAACTGGCAAAAGTTACCGCCAAATCAGCCGACCCGGCAGTACTGACCAAGTTCTACACGGCTCTTTATCACACCATGATTGCCCCCTCGGTATTCCAGGATGTAAACGGCGACTACCGCGGTGCTGATGGCAAAACATACAACGACAAATCATTCACCAACTATACCACGTTCTCGTTGTGGGATACCTACCGGGCCAACCACCCGCTGTTTACCATCACGCAACCCGAGCGCGTAAACGACTTTGTGAACACCATGCTTCATATCTACCAGCAACAGGGCGAACTTCCGGTTTGGCATTTGGTTGGCAACGAGACCTACTGTATGGTAGGCTACCCCGGCGTTCCGGTTGTTGTTGATGCTTACCGCAAAGGCTTCACCGGCTTCGATGCCAACCTGGCTTGGGAAGCAGTGAAAAATACGGCCATGGGCGACGGACGCGGTATCGACCTGGTAAAAAAATACGGCTACATGCCAGCCAACAGCGATGTTGAAACCGTTGCCAAAGGTTTGGAATATGCTGTAGCCGATGGCTCAATCGCTTTGATGGCAGAAGACATGGGCAAAAGCGACGACGCTGAATATTTCAAAAAGCGTGGTGAAAATTACAAAAACTACTTCGACCCCTCTGTGGGCTTTATGCGTGGCCGTGTGTCGGACAGCGAATGGCGCACACCTTTCGATCCCTTCCACGCCAAGCACCGTGCCGACGACTTCTGCGAAGGAAACTCGTGGCAATACACCTGGCTGGCTCCCCAAGATGTACAAGGCTTGGTTGAGCTGATGGGCGGTCGCGAAAAATTTCTGGCTAAGCTCGACGAGTTTTTTGTTGCCGAGGGAGATATGGGCGAACATGCCTCAAACGATATTACCGGCTTAATTGGGCAATACGCTCACGGTAACGAACCCAGCCACCACATTAGCTACTTGTATGCTTTGGAAGGTCAGCCCTGGAAAACCGCACAACTGGTGCGTAAAATCATGTCGGAGTTCTACACCACCAAACCCGATGGTTTAATTGGCAACGAAGACGTGGGCCAAATGTCGGCCTGGTATGTGTTGTCGGCCATGGGATTCTACCAGGTTAACCCGGCTGACGGAAAATTTGTCTTCGGAAGCCCCGATCTGGATGAAGCAGTCATCAAGCTTCCCGAAGGAAAAACCTTCCGCATTACAGCAAAAAATAACAGCTCAGAGAACATCTATATCCAATCGAAAAGCTTGAACGGCCAGCCTTACGATAAGCCTTATATCAGCTACGAGGATATCATGGCCGGAGGCGAGTTAGTTCTCGAAATGAGCCGAGAGAAATAAGAAACTGAATTTATTGACTTAAAGAAACTGTGTATGTTGTCTGAAAAAATTGTAGGGATTGATATTGGCGGCACTAAAATTAGCATTGGCCTTTTAGTGAACGGCAAAATTGAAGAGTTTGTGAAACTGGACACTCCTGCCACTGGCACCAAAGAGGAAGTGATGCAGCAAATTGTGAAGGGCGTTGAAAGTCTGAACGGCTACCAGGATGCCATGGGTATTGGCATTGGCGCTCCCGGATTGATTGACGAAGAAGAAGGCGTGATCTTTTCAGTAACCAACATTCCGTCCTGGCGCGAAGTACATCTGAAAGCATACCTGGAAGATCACTTCAAAAAACCGGTTTACATCACCAACGATGCCAACTGCTTTGCCATTGGCGTAAAAATTTACGGTGAAGGACAAGCCTTCAAAAATGTGGTTTGTCTGGCCTTGGGAACCGGCGTTGGTGCCGGCATCGTTATCGACGGATACCTGTACTCCGGATCAGTTGCCGGAGCCGGCGAAGTCGGTGGTCTCCCCTATCTGGATGCCGACTTTGAAACCTACTGCAGCGGTAAGTTCTTCCGCCTGATTAATAAGGTTGACGGACAAAGCGTGTACGAGCGAGCCAAACAAAACGATCCGGAAGCCTTAAAACTGTTTGCCGAGTTTGGGCATCACGTGGGCAACCTGATTAAAACGAGCCTGTTTATCCTGGCTCCCGAGGCGGTAATCGTCGGTGGTTCGGTCAGCAATTCTTACGAGTTCTGGAAAGACGCGATGATGGAAACCGTGCAAACATTCCCGTACAAAAAGGTGATTGAAAACTTTAAAGTGATGAAAACCGAGCTGAAAGACATTGCCGTGGTTGGCGCTGCAGCACTTTTCAAAAACCGTTACGAACAAGATCAGGCTAAAGCCCTAACAAGCAAAGCCCTCTAAGATATTTAAACGTAATAACCTGAACCATTTTAATCCATGAAATGTGCTCGCCGGATTCGTTCGGCAGCACATTTTTTCGTTTAGCCCCCCCCGGATTCCCCTCAATCCTCCGGTCTCGGCCCGGCATCGATCAATACGGAGAAAGCCGATTGTCGCTGCAAGGCTTTCCGTTCCCCACTTCCCCCACACGAAACGATTCTGTCTGCAAATCCACGACAAATCTTCATTTCTGAAACCGATGAAAGGATAAAACATTAAATTCGTAAGTTCATTTTTTGAAAAAATAGAAACTTATGAGAGACTACTTTAAACAATATCCCACGAAAGACGGATTTTACAAAGAGTATGGTGGTTCGTTTATTCCACCCGATTTACAGGTCGAAATGGATAAAATCACCAATGCCTATCACAGCATCAGTAAATCGCACAATTTCATTTCCGAACTGCGCAGCATTCGCAAGCATTTTCAGGGCCGACCAACGCCGGTGTATTATTGCCAGAACCTGTCGGCCAAGTACGGCGGCCGTATCTACCTGAAACGCGAAGATCTGAACCACTCGGGAGCGCACAAGCTGAACCACTGCATGGGCGAAGCTTTGCTGGCCAAATATCTGGGCAAAAAGAAACTGATTGCCGAAACCGGTGCCGGACAACATGGTGTGGCGCTGGCCACAGCTGCGGCCTATTTCGGGCTGGAGTGTGAGATCCACATGGGCGAGGTTGATATTGCCAAGGAACACCCCAACGTGGTACGCATGAAGATTCTGGGCGCAACGGTTATTCCGGTTTCTCACGGCCTAAAAACCCTCAAAGAAGCGGTTGACTCGGCCTTCGAAGCCTACCTGAAAGATCCGGTCAACTCGATTTATTGCATCGGTTCGGTGGTTGGACCACACCCCTTCCCCATGATGGTGCGCGACTTTCAGCGCGTTGTCGGCATCGAAGCGCAGGACCAATTCTTCGAAATGACCGGCGAAAACCCCGACCATGTGGTGGCTTGCGTGGGTGGCGGTAGTAATGCCATGGGTATGTTCTCGGGCTTTCTGCACCTCGACGATGTTCAGCTGCATGGTGTGGAGCCCGGCGGAATCTCCAACAAAGTGGGCGACCATGCCAGTACGCTGACCTACGGTACACCGGGTATGATTCACGGGTTTAAATGCTACACCCTGCAGGATGAAAAAGGAGAACCTGCCCCGGTTTATTCGGTGGCCAGCGGACTCGACTATCCGGGAGTAGGCCCCGAACACAGCATGCTGAAAGATCTGGAGATGGTAAACTACGGTGTTGCCAACGACCAGGAAGCCATCGATGCTTTTTACGAGCTTAGCCGCCTGGAAGGAATCATTCCGGCACTTGAAAGCGCCCATGCCGTAGCTTATGCCTTGAAACTGGCCAAAGAAAACCAGCAGCAATCCATCCTGATTAACCTCAGCGGACGCGGTGACAAAGACATCGACTTTGTCGTTGAAAAATATGGCTTACCCGATTAAGCAGACCAATAAATCACAGCATAAGAAGTCCGGTTTTGCCGGACTTTTTTGTTTCGTTTTTGTATCAAAAAAACCGAGACCAGCCAATTACAACTCGTACTTTTTAGATATCCGTACACGGAGCTAAAAAATTCCGATTTCATCCGATTAAGAACAGCATGATTTCGGATCAAACGCAAGGCCGCTCGCAAGCCCCCGCTGCTTTTTAGCCTTACACTTCATCTTTCGAAGGCCAAAGCTCGCCGGTTGATTTCCGTCTTGTTGAAGCGAAGTTCTCCCCGAATAGCCTTCACCACGGCTGGATATTTCCGGACATCAACCTGTGCGGCCAACGATTACCGAATTTCCGCGTCTACGGTAACTCCCCTCAGCATAAAACGTAGACAACCAATGCAAAACAAATCGGAACCTTTGCCGATTAACAAAACCCGCTGACTGGCTCCATGGAAAACAAGTGCATACTATTTTCAATATTTCATCCATTCCTAAAACAATTCATCATGAAACATTCTTTATCCCTGGCACTCGTGACGATGCTGATCCTCATGATTTGTGCATGTTCCAACCGACAAAAAAAGGCTGAACCACAAACAGCTGAACCGGTTGCGATGGAAGACTTTTTTAAAGATCCCGACAAAGGGCAGTTTCGCATATCGCCCAACGGTGAAATGATCATCTACATGGCACCATACAAAGGCCGTAAAAATGTGTTTGTTCAAAAGCTGGGCGACACTATTGCCACACCCATCACCGAAGAAACCGAACGAAGCGTTTATAACTGTTTCTGGGAAAGCGACGACCGGATTGTTTATGCCAAAGACAAAGGAGGCGACGAAAACATTCACATCCTATCGGTAAAACCCGACGGCACGGGCCTTACCGACCACACCCCCTTCGAGGGTGTACGTTCGGGCGTTCTCGATATTCTGGAAGACAAACCCGATGAAATGCTTATTTTGAACAACAAACGCAATCCGCAAATCTTCGATGTTTATCACCTGGATACTAAAAATGACAAGATGACCATGGTGGCTGAAAACCCAGGCAATATTACCGGATGGATCACCGACCACGACGGGAAAATCCGCGCAGCCATTACCACCGACGGCGTAAACACCAGCCTCTTGTTCCGCGAAACCGAAAAAGCACCGTTCAAAACGGTCTTGACAACCAATTTCAAGGAAACCCTTCAACCCTATCTGTTTACTTTCGACAACAAAAACCTGTACTGCGCCTCCAACCTGGGACGCGACAAAACTGCACTGGTTGAATTTGACCCGCGCGAAGGGAAAGAGCTACGCGTGATCTACGAAAATCCGAAAGTGGATATCAGCGGCTTGGATTACTCGCGCAAACGGAAAACACTGACCGTGATCAACTACCAAACCGATAAGCCTCAAAAGTTTTTCCTGGATGATGAAGCCAAAGCAATTGACGAGAAAATTCAGGCTAAAATTCCGGGATACACCTTCCTGGTTACCCGAAAAAATAAAAATGAAGACAAACTGTTGGTTTATGCCTACAGCGACCGCTACTTTGGCGGCTATTATTTCTACGACGTCAATACCGATCAATTTGAAAAGCTGGCCGACTTTATGCCGCAACTCAAGGAAGACAACATGGCCGAGATGAAACCCATTGCATACCGTTCGCGCGATGGATTGACCATTCATGGTTACCTGACCATTCCCAAAGGTGTTGAAGCGAAAAACCTGCCCACGGTGATCAATCCGCATGGCGGCCCCTGGTACCGCGACAGCTGGGGATTTAACCCCGAGGTGCAGTTTTTGGCCAATCGCGGTTATGCGGTGTTGCAAATGAATTTCCGCGGATCAACCGGCTATGGCCGCGAATTTTGGGAGAGCTCCTTTAAACAATGGGGACGCAGCATGCAGGACGATATCAGCGATGGCGTGCAGTGGTTGATCGACCAGGGCATTGCCGATCCGCAACGCATTGCCATTTACGGCGGAAGTTATGGCGGCTATGCCACCCTCGCCGGCATTACACTCACTCCCGAGCTCTATGCCTGCGCGGTAGACTATGTGGGCGTAGCCAATATGTTCACCTTTATGAATACCATCCCACCCTACTGGGAACCTTACCGCAAAATGTTTTACGAAATGGTAGGCGACCCGCAACAGGACAGCCTGATGCTGGCTGAAGTATCGCCGGTTTTTCATGCCGACAACATCCAATGTCCGCTGCTGATTGCGCAGGGAGCAAACGACCCGCGCGTAAACAAGGACGAATCGGACCAGATGGTTGAAGCCTTGCGCGCCCGGGGCATTCCGGTTGAGTACATCATGAAAGAAAACGAAGGCCATGGCTTCTACAACCAGGAAAATCAGTTCGAGTTTTACGGTGCCATGGAGCAATTCTTCGACAAGCATCTGAAAAACAAAGGTGAACTTTCAACTGAAATGTAAGCCAACTAAGTTGAAGCAAAGCGCAGTTTTCGCACTTGTGCTTTGCTTCAACTCATTCCCCAACTCCCCAATATCCAACGCTGATGAATGATCAGTCCCGGTTGACAGACCTACCGCACAGATGGCAAAACGTCGACATTTATTATATTTGGCTTGAATTTTGATTCAAAATCCTCCATAACTTAAAAAAGAACGATGAAACTATTACAAATTACTACGCTGGCGATCATCCTGCTTGGACTCACCATCGCCGGCCATGCCCAATCACTTCAGTTTAATAATCCGCTTGCACTGGAACGTGCCGACCCCTGGGTGTACAAAAGCGACGACGGAACTTATTACCTGATTGCAACCGTTCCGGAATACGACCGCATTGTGATGCGGAAAGCCAAAAGCATCAATGGCTTAAAAGATGCCGCGGAAAAGGAACTTTGGCATAAACATGCCGCCGGCGTCATGGGGCACCATATATGGGCTCCCGAGCTGCACCGCATCGATGGCAAATGGTACATTTACTTTGCTGCCGGCGAGGCCGAAAAAATCTGGAACATCCGCATGTGGGTGTTGTCAAATGCGTCGGATGACCCGATGCAGGGCGAATGGAAAGAAGAAGGACAAATAAAAACACAGCAAGAGTCATTCTCGCTTGATGCCACAACATTCGAGCACCAAGGGAAACAGTATCTGATCTGGGCCCAAAATGTGCGCGGCAAAGATCAAGGAACAGCACTGGTTCTATCCGAAATGAAAAACCCAACAACACTCACCGGCCCCGAAGTGGTGATCACCGAGCCGGAGTTTAGCTGGGAGTGCATGAAGTACAAAGTGAATGAAGGTCCTGCTGTACTCAAAAAGAACGGCAAAATCTTCGTGAGCTACTCCGCCAGTGCCACAAACCATAACTATTGCATGGGCTTGTTGTGGATTGACGAAGATGCCGACATCCTGGATGTTTCGAACTGGCATAAATCACCCGGCCCGGTGTTCTACACTAACGAAGATGTGAAACGATACGGCCCCGGCCACAACTCGTTCACCACGGCCGAAGATGGCAAAACCACCATCATGATTTATCATGCCCGCGACTACAAAGAGATCAAAGGACACGAGCTGTCGGATCCCAATCGTGCCACACGAGCCCGCGTGGTGCAATGGACCGAAAGCGGCTTCCCCGATTTTATGCAATATGAAGGTGACTAAAACCACCCATAGACTTTAGCTATGCCAATAGCACTCAAGGCGCGAATCGTAAGGTTCGCGCTTTTTTTGTATAAGTCTTACTACACAGAGGTGCTAAGTCGCAATACCCGTAACTGGTTTTGATTAGATGTAGAATGACAACACGACAAGCAAAAAACCGCGCCTTTCACCGCTGTTGAAGATCCACTCGGAGTCTTTAAGCTATTTTGCTTGCGCTTTGCCCATTACCCTCGCATAGTCTTTCGTTTTCATTAAATCGACCGACATAACAGTTTTACATAGCCAATATGAAATGATACCCGAATAATTCGTGTAATTTTACCGTTCATCAAAAAAACAAGGAAGAATACCATAAACAGCTGCTTATGCCCTTCAAAGTCAAACGCCATCTCGATCAGTTTTACATTCTGAAATATGTGCTCAAATGGTTTATGCTGACCCTCCCGGTTGCCGCCATTTCGGGGACGCTGGTTGCCATCTTCCTGTTTTTGCTTGAACTGGCCACCCAAACGCGCTGGCAACAAGGCTGGCTGTTGTATCTGCTTCCTGTTGCGGGTATCGCTATCGTTGCCTTATACCGGTTCAAAGGCAAAAACGCCGAAGCCGGCAACAACCTGGTTGTCGACGAAATTCATAAACCCGGTGGTGGTATTCCGGCGCGCATGGCACCTTTTGTGTTAATCACAACCGTCGTAACCCATCTGTTTGGAGGATCGGCCGGCCGAGAAGGTACAGCCGTGCAAATTGGCGGTAGTATGGCCGCCTTTGTGGGCAAACTGCTGAAGCTATCGAAGGAAGATACCCGCATTTTATTGATCTCGGGGGTTGCTGCCGGCTTTGGTGCCGTTTTCGGCACACCCATTGCCGGAGCCATCTTTGCCCTGGAGGTACTGGCTTTCGGAAAAATTAAATACGATGCACTTTTCCCGGCCCTCTCCGCTTCCATCATGGCCGATATCATCTGTTCATCCTTTGGAATTACCCATACGCACTACCATGTCGATTTTCACGATCACGTACAATCGTCCTTTTCCTTTTTGCATTTCGACCTGAAGCTGATTTTCTTCGTTATTATCGGAGGAATTTTCTTTGGTTTGGCCGGCAACGCTTTTGCCTACCTGACACACGAAATCAAAGACCTGGCCAACAAATTCATCAAACACAAATTGCTCATTCCTGCTATCGGTGGTCTAATCGTCATTGGCATGACCTTCCTTTTGGGCACCCGCGACTACCTGGGCATTGGCGTAACCACAGCCGACGGCAGCGGTGTTAGCCTGGTCAATGCCTTCAAAACCGATGGCGTTGATTTAATGAGCTGGTTGTGGAAACTTGTTTTCACCGCAGTAACATTGGGAACAGGTTTTAAAGGTGGTGAAGTTACCCCGCTGTTCTTCATCGGCGCTACCCTCGGCAATACCATCGCAACGCTAACGGGCAATCCGGTTGATTTGTTTGCAGCAATAGGTTTTATCGCGGTCTTTGCCGGCGCGACCAATACGCCCATGGCCTGTACGCTGATGGGCGTTGAACTGTTTGGTGGCGAACATATTCTGTACTACGCCATCGCCTGCTTCATTGCCTACTATTTCAGCGGAAACTCGGGGATTTATTCATCGCAACGCCTGGGTGTATCCAAAGGTGATTTTCGATATAAAACCGAAGCCAACCAAACCCTGAGACAAATCTGGGAAACCAAAAAAGGGAAAAAGTAAGGAACAGCTTTGATTGCCCGGGAAGATTAACGCCTAAAATTTGGAACCTTAACTAAAATTTTCCGAACTTAGATTATAGTTAATGGTTTAAAACGGAAACGATGAAGGTACAGATCCGGCAAGAAACAGAAGCTGATCACCAAGCTGTTTTCAACTTGGTAAAAGCGGCTTTTGAACGTATGGAGATCAGCGAACACAATGAACAGCTGATTATTGAACGACTGCGCCAAAGCCCTTCTTTTGTGCCCGAATTATCGATGGTTGCCTGCCTGGACGACGGAACCATCGTTGGCCATATTCTACTGACCAAAATTACCATCGAAGACCAGGAAAAATCGTACCCGTCGCTGGTGTTGGCTCCTGTTTCTGTTTTACCAGACTATCAGCACCAGAAAATTGGCAGCCAGCTGATTGTTGCGGCACAGAACAAGGCGCTCGAGATGGGCTATACCTCCATCGTTTTGGTTGGCCACGCCCATTACTACCCGCGCTTTGGCTACGAGTTATGCCGCCGCTTTGGAATTAAAATGCCTTTCGATGCGCCCGACATTAACTGTATGGCTATTGAGCTGATTCCTGGTGCTCTGGAACACGTTCAGGGATTGGTTCATTTTGATCCGGTATTTTTTGAATAAAGAGACTGGCTCCGACTTGTCGTTTTTTGTTTTCTACTTGCTCCGCTGAAAGCCTGCCCGGTGCACCTTCTGTTCCGGAAGTCCAAGTCGTTGAACATCCCGCGCTGTGCCCTTTGCGCTAACCCAAAAGCCTGTTTCCCCATCCAACTATATTTCACGCCACCAAAAATGAAAAGAATGCCTCTGATCAGCGGCAAAAAAATATCAATCAACAGGTAGGGGCTCCGAAACATTTAATGGATTTGTAATAAAATCAGCAACGAAAACTTTGCACCACAGAAATGGAAAATACGCTTGAATACTTATTACAAACTGAAAATCTGTTAGACATTGAGCAAGTCGCACAAAAAGTATTGCCAGATCCATCGGAAACCATCAGCCTTATCGAGCAAAAACCCTACCTGGGGCTGCTGCTGTTTTTTGGTTTGAACTTTATCGTTACCGGTGTTATCATGGGGTATTTCTACTATCGGAAAACCCACCGACGTGATTACTTATTTACCTTTTTAATGGTCAGTTCAACCATTTTCCTGATGGTTTACCTGCTCGAAAGTGTCAAAATAAAGGTCGGCTTTGCTTTAGGGCTTTTTGCCATCTTCGGAATCCTTCGTTACCGCACCGATTCACTTCCGGTTCGGGAAATGACCTACCTGTTTGTGATCATCGGTATTTCGGTGATTAATGCACTGAGCAACGGCACCAACAGTACGCAAGAGCTTTTGATTACAAACGTCATCTTTGTGCTGTTAACCTGGTTAATGGAAACCAAACATTTACTCAAGCATACTTCAAGCAAAGCCATCATCTACGAACGAATCGATTTGTTACCCCCCGACAAGCAGGAGGAGATGCTGAACGACCTGAAGACACGAACCGGGCTAAATATCAGTCGCTTTGAAGTTGGCCAGATCGACTTCAAAAAGAAGGTTGCCCATATTAAAGTATTCTATCCGGGCAATGGCGAAACAAACAGTTCGGACAATATGAAGATTAATCAATTTCCCCTCTAATAAAATCATCACAACCTTATGAGAAAACCGCATTTTTGGGCATTCGTGTTCGCAATACTCTTTTTGCCAAACAAAGCCAGGTCGCAGGAAAACGATTTAGGCGGGTGGGCTGAATTTGAGCTAAAAAAGGAAATTAAAGACTGGAGTTTTTCGGTCGGCGAAGAAGTTCGAACCATGGACAACATGACTGATCTGTACGGACTTTACACCTCCTTGGCGATCGACTATAAACCGTTGAAACACCTGGAGTTTGGCACCAGCTACCAGTTCATTCTTTTTAACGATACGGAATATGATGATCTTCAATCGCGCCATCGATTAAACCTTCACACAACAGGAGATCTGAAATGGAATCGCTTTAAGTTTAGCTTACGCGAACGCTTTCAAATGACCTTTAAAGACGAAACGGTGCACGATTATAAAATGAATCCGAAGAACAAATGGCGAAACCGCTTCGAAGTCGAGTACAATATTCCGAAATCGAAAATCACACCTTCGTTCTCAATGGAAACCCACTATCAGCTCAATAATCCTGATGGGAATAAATTTGATAAACTACGCTACAAACTAGCGGCTGAATACAAAATCAACAAGCATAACAAGTTCAAACTATACACCCAGTTCGATCACGAAATCAATGTCAACGATCCGGTCGACAGAACAGTTATCGGCTTTAGCTACAAATTAGAACTGAACAACCGAAAGCATAAAAAAGAATAACTCAAAACCCAAATAAATGAAAACACAACATCTGTTTTTTACGATCCCACTGTTGTTTGCATTGCTGTTTTCGTGTACCAAAAGCACGAATGAAGCGTCGCAATCGGGCAATGAGGACGAAGAAGTAACCGTGGTTGATACTGAAACCGGCAATGCCGAAGATCACGAAGATGCAACCGATTATACCTGGGACGGCGAATCGGCTACCGCAATCGTATTAAACACCACTTCGATAACGGTAAGCGGCGACGGAGCTACCGCCAATGGAACAACTGCAACGATTACCGCTGCCGGAACTTACCTTGTTAGCGGAACATTAACAAACGGAAAAATCATCGTTGATACCGAAGCCGAAGAAGCCGTAAAAATCGTGCTGAACAGCGTAAATATAACCTGCTCGAACAGTGCTCCAATTGCCGTGATGAGTGCTGAAAAAGTGGTTGTCATTTTGGCCGACGGAACAGAAAACTACCTCACGGACGGCTCTTCATACAGTTTCTCCAGTTCTGACGAAGATGAACCGAATGCGGCTCTGTTTAGCAAAAGTGACCTTTCGATTTCGGGTAACGGTTCGTTAATTATTGACGCCAACTACAACGATGGCATCGCCAGTAAAGATGGATTAATCATTGCCAGCGGAACAATTCAAATCAATGCCATTGACGATGGAATTCGGGGAAAAGATTATTTAGTCATCGAAAGCGGAACAATCGATGTCACCGCCGGCGGAGACGGTTTTAAATCCGACAACGATGAAGACGACGCCAAGGGCTACATTTCAATTGAGAGCGGAACGATTACAATAACCTCGGGTAACGACGCCATGCAAGCAACCACCGATTTGCTGATTACCGACGGAACCTTCAACCTGAAATCGGGCGGAGGCAGCAGCAGCTATGCAAGCAGCAGCGAATCGGCCAAAGGACTAAAAGCCGATGTGAGCATCGTAATCGAAACCGGCGATTTTACCATCAACTCTTCGGACGACGCCATCCATTCGGGCTACCTGATCTCGCTGAATGACGGAACATACAACATTGCCAGCGGCGACGATGGTATTCATACCGACAATACAGTCAACCTGAATGGCGGAACCATCAACATTAGCAAATCTTACGAAGGCATTGAAGGCCCTTACATCAATGTGAATGGCGGAACGATCTATGTTACGGCATCGGATGATGGCTTAAATGCCTCGAAAGGCAACGGTGGCGAATCGGACGACAGTAGCTTGCTGGATATTACCGGAGGCTATCTTGTTGTAACACCACAAGCCGACGGCTTGGACAGTAACGGTAAAATTACCATCTCGGGCGGTACCGTATTGGTACACGGCGCAAGTTCATCGATGGAAGTGGGCGTTGATGTAAACGGAACCTTTACCATCTCGGGCGGTTTTATCGCCATTACCGGCCCTAATTCGAATATGACCGAAACACCATCGTCATCATCAAGCCAGTATTCTGTTCTGGCACGATTAGGCTCAACCAAAAGCTCAAGCACGCTTTTCAACATCCAGGATGCTCAGGGTAACGACCTGATCACCTTTCAACCGTCACGGTCGTATTACACCGTGCTGTTTTCATCATCCGAACTGGCAAACGGATCAAGCTACTATATCAACACAGGAGGATCGTACAGTGGCGGAACAGAATTAGACGGTTTATACACCGGAGGAACGTATTCCGGTGGTACTCAATACACCTCTTTCACGATATCGAGCGCGGTAAGCACCGTTGGCTCGGGCAGCGGAACGACCGGCCCGGGAGGGACTGGTCCGGGAGGAAGATAGCGATTCACCCCGGGAGGCTGCCAATTTAAAGATTGCTGCAGCCTCTCTTTTTCGGTGAAAGTCCACCGCGCAGAGACACGAAGGCGGCCATGTCAATAGCTGGTTCTGATTAGACGAGGAACGACAACCCGACAACTTTTGAAAACAACGACAACAGCCTGGTCGAAAAATAGTAAACGTTCATCCCTGTTGGAGGTTCTCCGGAATCATGAAGGATTTTTCTGACACACAGGCATCAAAAAGTAGGGTAAGCGCTCCGTTTACGGGAATTATAAAAAACGCAAATGGAAAATAATCAGTGCGAAACACACAACCACCACCATGGGCCATAATTGAAGGCAAAACGTCGCCTTAACAAAATTCTTTCCACAAAAATCAGTTATATTTGACATCAAACATGCAAATCTAACCCAATTGACAACGGAAGAATTTACACAGCTTTTCGATTTGTACTTCAACGATATTCGGAAATACCTTTTGTATCGTTCGGGCGACGAAACAATCGCGACCGACATCGCGCAGGATGCCTTTATGCGGATTTGGGAAAAACAGATGGTTATTGAACAGAAAACAGCCAAAAACCTGCTGATTAAAATTGCCCGCGATTTATACATCAACAGGTACCATAAAGAGAAAAAGGCCTTCCGTTTTTTCGAAACCTATCAGATTGATGAAAAAGGATTAACACCTGAAGATCAACTCAATTTCGAAGCACTGAAGGAAGCTTACGAAAATGCCCTGAAGACGATGCCGGAAAAACAGCGGGAAGTCTTTCTGATGAGCCGTATCGATGAGCTGAAATATAAGGAAATTGCAGATCAGCTCGGGCTAAGCGTGAAAGCCATTGAGAAACGCATGAGCCTGGCGCTGGCGCACTTAAAAACGCACTTACGCGATCAAGTAAACCATATTGTACTCTGGTTTACGCATCTCTTTTTTTGCATCACAACAATTAAAAAACGTGAAGGCAGATCAATCACATAAAGACCATCAAGCTGTAGACAACCACAGCAAGTCGTTTTTCTCGGGCGGTACATTCCGCTGGGGAAAAAGCCAGGACCAGATCAGAACGGAGCTATTGCATAAAATTGCAGATGCTCCTATCGTTCGTCGACTGCCGGTAGCTCGCTTATCAATTGCCGCGACCATTATCGTGTTGGCAGCCGTCACATCTTTCCTGCGCTTCTACTCAACAACAATCACTGTTCCTGCCGGCAAGCACCAAACAGCCATGCTGCCCGACGGCTCACAAGTTGAGTTAAATGCCGAGTCGGAATTAACGTATTACCCTTTGTGGTGGACATTTCAACGCACACTTAAGTTTGAAGGCGAAGGATTCTTCAAGGTTGAAAAAGGAAAGACGTTTTCGGTATCCTCAGCTCTCGGAACCACTCAGGTACTGGGAACAAGCTTTAATATATTTAGTCGCGAAGAAGTTTACCGGGTTACCTGTGTTACCGGCAAAGTCCGTGTTGGTAACTCGCCGGACAATCAAGTCATTTTGTTGCCTAACCACCAGGCAGAGATATTGGAAAATGGCCAAATCCGTTTAAACAAACAAGTTGACCTGACAACCGAGATTACCTGGAAAAACAATATTTTCCTGTTTACAGCAACCCCAATTCGCCAGGTATTTAAAGAAATTGAGCGACAATATGCCGTCACAATTGAGCTGGAAGCAAACACGCATGACTTATATACCGGCAATTTCAACAGAACTTCAAAAATTGAAGAGGTATTAAGTTTTGTATGCCCCGCAGCAGGCTTGAAATTCGAGAAGAAATCAGCAAATGTATATCTCATAAGGAACGCTTGGGAATGATCAGAGGAACGCTTTGTATATTGTTTCTTTTGCTGGTGTTAACCAGACTTGCTCAACCTGATCGGCCAATATCGGTCAACGTGAAAGACAAGCCGCTAAATGAGGTTTTACATCAACTGCGTGATCAATATGGCCTTCAACTGTCTTATACCGAAAACGAACTTTCGAAATATAAAGTAAGCGTTCAGAAGCAATTTGAAACAGATGAAGAAACGCTCAATTTCCTGCTAAACACACTTCCATTCCGATTGAAGAAAGCCGGGAAGGTCTTTATTATCATTCCCTTGAAAAAAGGAAAAACCGGGCAAAAGAGCGACGTTCATATATCCGGACAGATTGTCGAAAGCGGAACCCGGGAGCCTCTCTCCTATTCCAACATCATCATTAATAAAAAAAAACTGGTTGCCGACGTAACCGGTTCGTTTAATTTTATCGCATCAGCTGACAGCTCTTTTCACCTTCAAATTTCGCATCTGGGTTATTTTGTTTTTGATACAGTTCTTTATACCGGTATTGATCAACATTTCACACTAAAACCCTCAATTACACCGCTACCGGAAATAAAGGTACAAAACCGACCGATCGATCGCTCAACCCTGATTGGCGACATAGCAGGCAATATGAAGATCAATCACAACATTGCCCAGTATCTGCCGGGACAGGGCGACAACTCCATCTTTAACCTGCTGCGCTTAATGCCAGGCATTCAGGCAACAAACGAGCAAAGTGCCGATTTGCAGCTTTCAGGTAGTCAGGAAGGTCAAAGCCTGATGACCTTCGATGGCTTTACCTTATTTGGGTTGAAGAATTACAACAATAACATCAGTATCATCAACCCATTCCTGGTCAAAAACATCAACATCTACCAAGGTAGTTTTCCGGCACAATATGGCAACCGCGTGGGTGGCCTCGTCCAGATGATCGGGAAAAACGGGTCGCTGCAGAAACCAACTTTCAGCTTCAACCTGAATGCAACAACCGTGAATGGAATGGCAGAGCTACCGCTATTCCGAAAGTCGTCGCTCGTTATCGCCTACCGACAAACCTACTACAACCTCTACAACTCCAACAATTTCAACATTTATGCACCAACGCACTCGAAAAATGAGACCACAAGAACCCCGGTAAATTTTAACACCAACCTTAATGGCTTCGATGTTTATCCGGACAACTACCGCTACCGGGATTTCAATGCGAAATACACCATCAACCCCAATAAAAACGATCAGCTTTATTTTAGCCTCTACCTCGGTGGCGATAAATACCGCCTAACAACACTTAAAGAACTCAAGCCGTCTAATTCAGAAGATCCTCCGGAAACACGAAATCCTTTGCTGGTCGACTTTTCGGACAGGGAGAAAAACAGCCAGGACGGTTTTTCAGCTTTTTACAGTAAGAAATGGTCTGCAAAAATCAGTTCCGAGTTTCTGTTTTCAAGATCATCCTATTCACGCGAAGCATTTCAAAATACGCAAGCCCAAGCCGAAAACACCACAACGGCGAACACTGGCAACGAATTGGAATTCTCAAACACTGCTAAAGAATACAGCTTCAGAAATGAAAACAGAATTAACCGAAAAGACGGGAAAGAACTGACTTTTGGAGCTGGCTTTTACACTAACAAGGCGAGCTTGGTAAATATTAACAGCTATGGCGATTCGCTAAACCTAAATAGCGAGCAACAGTTTAGCAACACACACCTATACGCCTTTGTGAAAGAGCATTTGCCGATTGGTAAAAAGCTAATCATTGACGGGGGGATTCGTTTTCTGGTTGCTAACGATGGCAACAAATTCATTGCAGAACCGCGGTTTAGCATGCAGTATAAATTTACCGAAAACCTGAAGTTAAATGTAGCCGGTGGTCGCTACCATCAGTTTATGTACAAACTGGCTCATGTCGATCGCGACAATAACTACAATTACTTCTGGGTTACCAGTGCCAACTCGGTGCCGGTGTTGAATGCAACGCATTATTGCCTGGGACTGAACTATTACAAAAATTCGTTCACCGCCAATGTTGAGAGCTACTACAAAAAAACGAATAATCTAAGCAGGCAAGTCTTTGAGCAACATCAGAATGCCGTACCCGGATGGAATTCAGCCTATATCAATTATACGGGCGACGCCAAAGCTTACGGTATCAGTACCTATTTGCGAAAGGATTTCGGCAATCAAGCGATATGGACAAGCTACAACTGGAGCAAAGCATTGGAGCGACTGGCCAAGGAAGGCGATGCACTTCCGGGCTATGTGCCGGCAATTAATGACCAGCGACACGAGTTCAAAATTGCAGCCTTATTGAACTACAAGCGTTTTTATTTCTCCTCTGATTTTGTTTATGGCTCCGGCCAGAAACTAATCCGCCAGGCATTCCCGGACAATGACGTTTCCACCGACTACCAACGAGTGGACCTGGCTTTAACCTACAAATTGAACTGGGAAAAATCGAAAACCGAATTTGGAGTTTCGGTACTGAACATTTTCGACCGGAAAAACCTCTCGTACAACCATCTGCGAAGTATAAACTTATCGCCCGAGTTTAATGTGGTTAAAGTTTATACCAATGCTGTACCATTAACGCCAACTATATTCTTGAAAATTGTATTCTAAAAAAATGCAGACCTGTAAGCCGGGTTCTGTACTCAACCGAAGCTGAGCTTCTATCATTTATCTGGCCGCAACATTGCTGTTACGATCTAGCAACCTACCCCTCACGACTCCCGAAACAAGTTCGGGACTGCCCCGAAGGACAGAACAGGGCGGGCAACCCTGCCGGCATAAAGCCAACCGTGATATATTTGGTCTTGCAACCCATGAGGCGTACGGCTTCCGGAGTCGCCCCCGGAACCGGTGAGCTCTTACCTCACCTTTTCACCCTTATCCGGCAGAAGCCGGACGGTTATTTTCTGTTACGCTGAAACAAGCTTTCACCCGTCTTCCCGTTAGGAAGCATGGCGCCCTGCGTTGCCCGGACTTTCCTCAATCCCAACACAAGGTCGGGACAGCGATAGAACGGTCTGCGGCGCAAAGATAGTAATGAAAACGGAAAAATAATACCGGCCGTGTGCTGCCTCACAAACAGGCGGACGGAAACCTGCCCCTGGATTGGAAAGAGCAAGTTGAAATTCTGTTTGCATTTCGAAAAGCTGCGAAGTCGGAACCAGGCATCGGGAAACACGTCGCAGGGCTGCAAAGTAAAACAGGACGGCCAGAATGGGTTTCGAAGATTTTCGAAATCGATTTGAACGATCAGGATTGACTCCGAAAACTGCTGAATGAAAACCAATGGCCAACCTGCCCTCCGAAATTATTCGGGATCAAAAAGAACCGTCGTGAATCCTTCCGCCAAGTTTCGAAGCCGAAAAAAGCCGCCTGGGCGCAAGCCCAGGCAACCAAACTAAACTCTAAACTATTGAGAAAAAAACTATCGGTATATTTTATCTAAATCAAAATAGCTATTAATCTTCCAGTTTATCGGCCACTTTGGGCTTCAGGCTGAACAGCTGCAAAGCCACGGCCAGTGCTACGGGAATCGCCAGAAAGGCCATATCGTGCCCCAGGTTACCATCGTCGGTTGATTTACCCAGCCAACTGGTGATGAAGGCGCC
>NZ_QAAD01000033.1 GCF_003046625.1 Mangrovibacterium marinum | reverse complement strand
CGCTCAATGATTCTTGGGAATTCTTCGACAGGATTCATAGTAGAAAATTTTATTGGTACGTAGATACCGCAAGTTAATTCACTTTCATTCCTGTTGGTGATTCCCGGGAATCATGTAGGTTTTTTCTGAAAGTCTACCACGTAAAGACGCTAAAGCACAATGTCGATAACTGATTTTGATTAGAAGTGGAACGACAACCCGACAACTTTTGAAAACAATGACAACAGAAGCGTGCCCAAATAGTGAACTTTCATTCCTGTTGGTGATTCCCGGGAATCATGAAGGTTTTTTATACAACTCTACCAGCTAACTGCATAGCGCTGTTCCATTCGCAATAAACTTTGTTTGGGTCAATTCATAACAATAGTTTCTACGATTCCGACCCGGAATGATGGGAGCGGAAGACAGTTGAATTTGGGCGATCTGTTGATTCAAGGTTTGTCTCGAATACATGCATTACCAGTAATATAACTGTCCCTCTTATTTTATCCTTTAAACTAACCGGATGCTGAGGTTTGTGAATGGGCAGGAAAAAGACAACTGAATCTTTAACTGCGATATTGCGTAGCCTTAGTTATTATCACTTTAAAACCGGCTATCATGACAAATAAAACCGTTAGTTTTCTGCTGCTCTTCATGACATTTTTAGGAACTACTTATGCCTCAGATGCACTGTGGGCACTAAACCTCGACAAAGAAGTTGCCTGGACCAAACATACCGAATGTGGTATTCTTCTGGTGGCAACGAACGACTATGTGTTAAAAGGTATAGATGCCAATACGGGGGAATTGCTGTGGGAAAGCGATTTGCTGAAAGGTTCGAAAAGCGTAAAAGGACCGGATGGTAAGAAGATGGATTTCAATGATCAACATGTTTTTGTCTTGGAGGATGAGGAGGTGAAAGAGATCGCAAACTTCGCCATGATCAAGTTTAATGATAATATGGGGTCTAAAAACTTTGGGCTTATAAATATGAAAACCGGAGAGCTGATTGTCAGTCCTGAAAAAGCAGGTATGCCAATCCAAAAGGTACTGGGGAAGATGATGGCCACATTCAATTATAACGGTTCCGGTTATGTCCCCGAAATACGGGCTGCCATTCTATCGGCCGAATGGGTTGACTATCAGGAGAAGGGAAATCCCGAGTATACCGTGACTAAAGTGCTTGACCTACCGTCGGGCAATGTTCGCTGGGAAAGCCAGGAAATAGCAAGCGATGTGTTGCCTGTGGTTACAAGCGATGGCAACCTGTTGTTTGCCGGGAAACGAAGAATTGCAAAATTGAATGCGAATGACGGATCCGTAATCTGGAGTTTTGATATCACCGAGAAGAAGCAGACGTTCGAAAATTTTGATACCGATATCGCCATGAAGAACGGCTATTTTTTCGAGAAAGTTCGTAACTCCGGGCAGGTTACCGCACTTGACCTTTCAACGGGGAAACGCCTTTGGACAAAGGAACTAAAATTGAAAGAAGTACCGACACTGAAAGCGATAAAGGCCGGGGTGATGGTGATCGACTCCAAATCATTCGAGATGTACGATATTGCAACAGGCGACATTCGATGGACTGTAAAAAAAGTAACCGGTGATGTGGTCGATTTGGGCAGCCGGGGCATTGCGATTATTCAGAAAGAGAAGTTTCTTAAACTTATCGATGAGGAAACCGGAGCCGATATCTGGGAACAAAAGATTAAAGGCATCCGCATCGACCAGGTTGTTGGTGCCGGACTGATGTACGTCGACGATAAAAATCGCTTAGGCGTTATCGACTACCAGGGCCAATTAAAGTGGGCAAAAAAAGGGATGTTGCCGGCACCTGAGCTGCGCATACGTCCCGAGTTTAATACTGAAATCATCTATGCCGATGGAAAAATCTATACCGTGGATTTACAAAATGCTGACTGGGATGTATTAATTGGAAAGGTCGGTTTTGAAGGCAAGGAGACCCCCGAAAGACTCGAACTTTTGGGTCAGGGCTTGTTGTTGAGCTCAAGTCAGAATCTTTTTTTGTTCACCACTTCCGGAGATGTCGTTTATCACAAATACTGGGAAGCACCGGGGCTTAGTTTAGCGGCCAAAATTGCCTTGCGAACACTGCAGGCTGCCTCTTATGCGGTAGCAGCTGGTTCGGCAGCCCAGGCCGGTTACCTTAAAGGTCAGAACATGGGCTTCAGTACCTGGGAAACCGATCGACTGGAAATGCAGGCTGAATCGTGGGGAGGAGTCGGAGATGCGGCAGCACAGGAAGTGCGAAAGAAGTTCACAGCCTCGAAAAGTAAAGGAAACTACAATCTTATCTTAACGATTGTGGGTGATGGCGGACAGAATAAAGGATCCGGAATTGTTAAGGTGGATGTTCATACCGGCGACGAGCTTAACAGCATTCAACTGGGCGATAAGAAACCAGTATACGATTACGACCCTGTAACCGGACAATTATTCTTTAAAGCCGACAAAAAACAAATTGAAAGCTATCAGCTATAACTGCTTTTTAGGGGGCCCGATCATGAGTGCTGAGTCGTCATTGATGCTCAATCATTGTCATCTGTCGTTAGTCCGATATCTCAACAATCCAGTAATCCAGCAAATTTAACCGCGAAGAACGCAGAGAAGACACAGGGTTCCGCAGAGCGTTTCAATTGTTTATTGAATATTGGCTATTGGAAATTCAAAGTCAGTCGTAACAGCAATTTAACAAGTCCGGGAGTTCAGTGCTCCAGCTATCCAACAATCCAGTAGTCTGAACATCTATTATCTTTTACCACGAAGACCAAAAAGGTTTACGCAAAGGTTTCACAAAGGAAGGTACTGGTTTCTCAGTGTCTTCCGTCTGGCATCTAGTGTCTTTTTCGCTCAAAGTCCACCAATCCGGATGTTTGAATTAACAAAGGCCGGCCGAGTGGCCAGCCTTTTATTGTTTTTCGTGTGTGTGTTGGAAAGCGATATTCCTATTGATAGCTGTAGGTAATGTAACTGGTGTCGGTGTCGTCGCCATCTAAATATTGCACTGTCGTACTTGTGGCATATCCGTCCTGGTCGTAAGTGGTGTCAAAGTGCACTTCTGCTTGAACCAACCCATTCATGTCTTTGATGATGATGCTTTCGATGTTGTTATAGGGCAACAGCTTGTAGGCTTTTACAATCGATGGTGAAGTGCTGCCAAAATCCAGCTCTACATCGTTCAGCACGTCGATGATACCACCTGCTTTTAGGGTGTAGTAGAAGGGATTAGGCTTGGCAGCGTAGCTAAGCTCGGCGATTAGCATTTCCTCCTCGTCGTTGTAGTCGCTGCTCTCAAAGATCTCCAGCTTGGAGGGGTTGCCGTTGTCGTCGTATTCCTGCACATTACCTTCTTCAAAGGCGTCGTAGGGGGCCTCGTAAAGCTCGCTGATCTCAAAAGTTTCGTCGGATCCTGTGATGCTTGTTAAATTACTCTCTGAGTCATAATTGAAGAAGCGGCTGCCGTCACCGTCTGTAATGCTGGTCAGTCGCTTTTGGCCATCGTAATTGAATTGGAGTGTGACATCTTCTTCGTATTCGTCGGCTGCGTCATAGCGGACTTGTTTGAGTAATTTTTCGCTAACATCCTTATTCGCATCCTCAAAGCCTTCATCTAATGAGGATGAACTGCTGCACGAAAATAGAACCAGTGCCGTTACTAAGGGCAAAAATGAAATCGATTTTCTCATCTTTGAAAAATTTTAAATTTGATTTATTGGAATATTTTGTCTGTTAAAAGCAGAGTAATACAATTTAAGATAAACAAGTCTGTCGATCCAAATTTTGGCGGATTTATTTTTCGAAATATATCAGTCTGGTGTGCAATCCACTCATTCCACACATTCCAACAATCCGGGAGTCCGGTAATAAGTGAGCAGTCACAGTGATCAGTCGGGAGACGTGAGTCTTGAGTCTTGAGTCTTGAGTAGTCATTAATGGTCATTGATAGTCATTGGTTGTCATTTGGTTGTTGGTACATGAGTCCGATAGTCCGATAGTCCAGCAATCTGAACATCGATTATCTTTTACCACGAAGACACAAAGGATTACACAAAGTTTCTCAAAGGAGTTGTTGGTTATTAGTCCTTGTTGGTTCTCTCTTTAGGAAGTCAGAGGGTAAAACAAGGGCGGGCGATTTGTTACTGGTTACTGGTTGCTGGTTGCTGGTCCATCAGGCATTTATTCCGTCAATCCATCAATCCTGTAATCTAATAATCCAGTAATCTGTCTACTGCGACTGTGACTGCGACTGCGACTGTGACTGTGACTGCGACTGTGACTGTGACTGTGACTGCCTTCGACTTCTTCCAATCGTCAATGGTAAATCGTTAAATTGTAAATTATCACTGGCTGCGACTTCTTCAATCCGTCAATCCGGCAATCCATCAATCCGGCAAGCGCTTTTTTCTTATTTTTGCGCCATGGAAAACGCTCAAAAGACAATCGTAGGAATTGGTAATGCCTTGGTTGACGTGTTGGTTCAGCTGAAAGATGACCATTTGTTGGAACAGTTTGGACTGCCCAAGGGGAGCATGACGCTGGTTGATGCTGATACCTCGCAGAAGATCCTGTCGGCGACTGCCGGACTGGAGTCGGCTCGCGAAACCGGTGGCTCTGCGGCCAATACCGTGCGTGGCATTGCTCAGCTGGGCGCAAAAACGGCTTTTATCGGTAAGATAAACGCGGATGAGATGGGACACTTTTTCCGGAAATCCTTTGAAGACTTGCAGATCAAGCCTCATTTGTTAACCGGCAACATTCCTTCGGGGGTGGCAGCTACGCTTATCAGTCCCGACTCGGAGCGTACCTTCGGAACCTATCTGGGCGCTGCCAGCGAGATGGTGGCCAGTGAGCTGTCCGACGAGTTGTTTGCCCCTTACGATTACCTGCATATCGAAGGCTACCTGGTGTTTAACCACGAGCTGATTGAAGGAATTTTGAAGATCGCCAAGAAGAACGGGTTGATCATTTCGCTGGATATGGCCAGTTTCAACGTGGTGGAGGCTAATCTTGACTTTCTGAAACGGCTGGTCAATGACTATGTAGACATTGTGTTTGCCAACGAGGAAGAAGCCAAGGCTTTTACCGGCAAGGAGCCGGAGGAAGCATTGCTCGAAATCGCTGAGCAATGTTCGGTGGCCGTGGTGAAAATTGGTAAAGAAGGATCGCTCATTAAGGCCGGTGGGCAGCAGGTGCGCGTTGCGGCGACCACGGTGAATGTTGTGGATACGACCGGTGCCGGCGATGTTTATGCCTCGGGATTTCTGTATGGGCTGGCCAATGGTTTTAGCCTGGCCAACTGTGGCAAGCTGGGCGGTATGCTGGCTGCTGAAGTGATTCAGGTGGTGGGAGCCAAAATTCCCGATCAGGCTTGGCCCAAGCTATTGGCCGCCGTTGAGGAAATGAAAGCATAAGTTTTACAAAGCCTTACTTACCGGGTGACTTTGGAATCACCCGGTGAGTAAGGATAACTTCTGCTAAAACAACCCGTGAATGCTGGCGTCAATCTTATCGATAATGCCACTCAGGTCTTCCGGGTTTTGGGTGAAATCAATCTTATCGACATTTACAATCAGTAGTTTACCCTCCTGGTAGCGGTCGATCCACGCTTCGTAGCGCTCGTTGAGCTGCTTGAGGTAGTCGATGCGGATGGAGTTTTCGTAGTCGCGCCCGCGCATCTGGATCTGGTTTACCAGGGTGGGTACGCTCGCCCGCAGGTAGATCAGCAAATCCGGTGCTTTTACCAGTTTGCTCATCAGCTGAAAAAGGCTGCTGTAATTCTTAAAATCCCGGGTCGACATCAGCCCCATAGCGTGTAAGTTGGGCGCAAAAATCTCCGCATCCTCGTAGATTGTCCGGTCTTGAATAACCGTCTCCCCCGAGTTGTGAATATCCAGAATCTGGTTGAACCGACTGTTCAGAAAGTAGATCTGCAAGTTGAAGGACCAGCGTTGCATATCCTCGTAAAAGTCGTTCAGATAGGGATTTTCATCCACATCCTCGTAGTGGGGCATCCACCCATAGTGCTTGGCCAGCAAGGCGGTGAGTGTTGTTTTTCCGGCGCCGATATTTCCGGCTATAGCGATATGCATAGTATTCTGTTTTTCGTGTTTGTTGTACAAATTTAAAAAATGCCTGCCGGCTGTCAGTCCTGATTGCCAAAATTCTTTTTCTGCAAGTCCAGCAGTTCATCCAAATAGGCCCGGTCGTTGGCCAGACGCGGAATCTTATTTTGCCCGCCAATTTTGCCGCGTTGCTTCATCCATTCGTAAAATAAGCCTTCGGGGGCTACCGTTACCCGTGGCGGATCCAGGGTGATGCTTTTGTGGCGTTTGGCCTCATAATCCGAGTTCAGTGTTTTCAGCGTTCCGTCCAGCACCGATACAAAGTGATCCAGCTCGTCGGGCAGCTGATCAAACTCAATGATCCACTGGTGGGCTCCCCGGCTGTTCTGGCTCATAAAAACAGGGCCGGCTGTATATTCGCGGATGATGGCCGAAGTACGCTCGCAGGCTACCTTAAGGGCTTCCTCGGCATTGTCGATGATCAGCTCCTCGCCAAAAGCATTGATGAAGTGCTTGGTGCGTCCGGTAATTTTAATCTTGAACGGATAGCGCTGGGTGAATTTTACTGTGTCGCCAATCAGGTAGCGCCATAAGCCGCCGTTGGTGCTGATTACCATGGCGTAGTTTTTATCCAGCTCCACCTCGTCCAGCGAAATGGCCCGCCGGTTCTCCTGATGAAACTCGTCCATCGGGATGAATTCGTAGTAGATGCCATAGTCGAGCATCAGCAGCAAATCATTGCTCTCCGGATTGTCCTGAATAGCAAAAAATCCTTCCGACGCATTGTAGGTTTCCATATAGTTCATCAGCTCCGAGGGAATCAGCTGCCGGTATTGCTCGCGGTAAGGGTCAAACTTGATGCCCCCGTGAATGAACACTTCCAGATTGGGCCACACCTCCAGGATATTTTTCTTTCCCGTTGCTTCGAGTACCCGTTGTAACAGCACCAGGTTCCACGAAGGAACACCAGCCAGTGAGGTGACATTCTCATCGCGGCTTTGCTCAATAATCTTGGCCACCTTTTCGTCAAATTCCTCAATCAGCGCAACTTCTGCCGGCGGTATGCGGATGAAGTCCGACCAAAACGGCGTGTTTTCAATCAGGATGGCCGACAGGTCGCCGTAATAGGAGTTGTTGTTGAAGCTGTTCACCCGGTGGCTGCCTCCCAGGGTGAGCGACTTGCCGTACAAAACCCGCGACTCGGGGTTATTCTTCAGGTACATAGCCAGCACATCCTTAAACCCGCGGAAGTGAACCTCCTCGAGCGATTGCTTGCTCACCGGTATAAACTTACTCTTATCGTTGGTGGTGCCCGACGATTTGGCAAACCATTTGGTCTCGCCGGGCCAAAGAATATTTTTCTCGCCCTTCAGCAAGCGGTCAATGTCAGCCGAGTAGGCTTCATAGTTGCGAATGGGAACCCGTTCCTTGAAGTCTTGTTCGCGACTGATAGTCCGGAAATCGTATCGTCGTCCGATCTCGGTATCCCGGGCTTCGTCCAACAACTCGAAAAGCACTTCCCGTTGTGTTTCTATCGGATGCTTTTTGAACAAGTCGATTTCGTAAATACGCTTGTAGTTGAGCCAATTAACGATTGAGGTGATGATGGTCATTCGTCGTTGTTCTTACGTTCTCAACGAAAATAAGCTTTTCCGGCAGAATGCTCGAAGCGAAAGTCATAAATTTTATAAATAAAAGCAGAATGCCGGTTAAAAGTGCTTCATGCCCCCTTGGCTGCGTTTTAACAACGAATAATTTTTATTTTTAGCTTTTAAAATCAACCTGTCCGTATTATGAACTATATCGATCTTGTGCTTGGGATTCTTCTGTTGGTGGCCGCCGTGCGGGGCTTTATTAAGGGGTTTGTGATTGAGTTGGCCTCCCTGGCAGCCCTGATTCTTGGCATTTGGGGCGCGATCCACTTTTCGCATTTCACCGCTGGTTTTATCACCAACAGCTTCAATTGGAACAGCGAGTATGTGGGCTTGGTGGCCTTTATTGTAACCCTGCTGGTTATTGTTGTTCTCGTTCATCTGATAGGACGCTTGCTGACCAAAGTTGTGGAGGCCATGGCCCTGGGGGTGCTGAACCATCTGGCGGGAATGCTCTTTGGGGTCTTAAAAGCGGCATTAATCCTGAGTGTAGTTTTGGTCTTGTTCGACCATGTCGATAAAGATGTTCATATCCTGTCGGAGGAAAGCAAGGAGGAATCGCAGGTGTATGAGCCACTAAAAAATCTGGTGCCCACCTTGATGCCCTTCCTGAATTTTTGGGATGCTGTTAATGATGAACCCAATCAACGGAAAACAAATGAATCTAAAAGGATGGTTTAAACGAGAGCGACTGCCAATAGAGGAGCTCGAGCCTCACGATTGCCCAAATTGCGGAACCACTTTTCAAGGCTACTATTGTCCCAATTGCGGTCAGTCGGATACCGAGTTTGATCGACCGTTCGGCTTTGTGTTCTACAATTTTATGGGCGATTTTTTCGCCTTTGATTCTCGTTTCTTTCAAACATTCAGGTACTTGTTGCTTAAGCCTGGTTTTTTGACAAGCGAGTTTTTGGAAGGTCGAAGACAACGTTACGCGCCTCCGTTTCGGATATTCATTTTTTTTAGTTTTGTGTTGTTCTTATTACTACAACTTTTGACCGGTCGGGTGTTGAAAGACGATGTCGATTGGTCGCCTAAAAACGAAGAGCAGCTTGTTGCTGTCGATTCTTTATCCCGTCAGTTAGGTGATCATGTAGCTTCGGATACCGTTAATCAGTCTACCGACATTAAGGTTGACAGTTTGTTTACCAATGGTCCGTTGGAGAGCAAATTGCAGATCCTGGCCAGAAGTGTCGATCAAAAACTTCAGGAGGAAACGGATCCCGAGGAACAGGAAAGTTTGCTTCGAATGAAGTACAATCTAAGTTCTCCAAGAGCCCTGACCAATACTTTTTTAAAATATCTCTCCTGGGCTTTCTTTTTGATGCTGCCTGTTTTGGCCGTTCTACTTTCCGGTTTTTACTGGAGGCGTAAGCTGCGTTTTATTCGACATCTGGTTTTCTCGGTGCATATTCACTCGTTCGTGTTTTTATTGAATATTTTGTTGGTTGCCTTGTCTTTGATCTGGCATTTGCCGGGCTGGATTTTTGGACTATCAATTCTCGGAGGTAACGTCTATATCTATATGGCATTGAAACGGTTTTACGGACAGGGCTATCTCAAGACTTTTGTCAAGTTTCTAATGCTGGGGGGCGTGTACATCTTGTGCGTTTCAACTGCTATTGTTTGGGTTATCTACAATGCCTATATGAACTTGTAAAGATAGAATGCCTCCATTCCACCCGCGATGTTGGGAAAAGCGCTGTGGTTGTTATGTCTGTGGTGGTCATTGTTGATCATTGATGGTCAATCATTGTCATCTGTCGGGAGACGTGAGTCGTGAGTCTTGAGTCGTGAGTCATGAGTCTTGAGTCTTGAGTCTTGAGTTGTTAGTCCTTGTTGGTTCTCCCTTTAGGGAGTCAGCGGGTAAAACAAGGACGGGCGATTTGTTGCTGGTTACTTGTTACTGGTTGCTTGTTGCTGGTTCATCTGGCATTCAGTCCATCCATCAATCCATCAATCCTTCAATTTGTCCATCAATCCGACCATCCGAAAATCCAGTAGTCCGTGTACTGCGACTGCGACTGCGACTGTGACTGCGTTTGCGACTTCTTCCAATCGTCAATGGTAAATCGTTAAATTGTAAATTGTCCTTGGCGCTTTTTCCAAGATCGAAGGGCGGGCGGGGGCGTTCTATCCCGGGGTGCCGCTCCTTGCCTACCAAAGGCAGGCTTCGTCGCTCTGCCCCGGGCTGAATTAACCTGGCCTTTCAGGCTGGTGCTCTCTTCAACTTGAAGCTTGTTGCTGGTTATTAGTCCTTGTTGGTTCTCCCTTTAGGGAGTCAGAGGGTAAAACAAGGACGGGCGATTCGTTGCTGGTTGCTGGTTGCTTGTTACTGGTTGCTGGTTGCTTGTTGCTGGTTACTTGTTGCTGGTTCATCAGGCATTCAGTCCGTCAATCCTTCAATTTGTCCATCAATCCATCAATCCAGCCATCCAGTAATCTGAATATCCAGTGATCCGTCAACTGCGACTTCTTCCAATTGTCAATGGTAAATCGTTAAATTGTAAATTGTCCTTGGCGCTTTTTCCAAGATCGAAGGGCGGGCGGGGGCGTTCTATCCCGGGGTGCCGCTCCTTGCCTACCAAAGGCAGGCTTCGTCGCTCTGCCCCGGGCTGAATTAATCAGGCCTTTCAGGCTGGCAGCTTACTAGTTGCTGATTGCTGGTTCATCAGGCATTCATTCCGTCAATCCTTCAATCCATCAATCCGTCCATCCTTCCAACAATCCAGTAGTCTACGACTGCGACTGCGACTGCGACTGCGACTGTGACTGCGACTGTGACTGCGACTGCGACTGCGACTGCGACTGTGACTGTGACTGTGACTGTGACTGTGACTGCGACTGCGACTGAACACTGATCACTGATCACTGAACACTGGCTTACCGGACTCATCCGTCCTTGCGGTATGTTTTCGCAAATTTCCATTTGTCGATAAAGCTGCGATTCATTTCCGGCTTAACGGTTCATTTTTATATCTTTGCCCGGATTTTGATTTCCCCGGCGGGAAGTCAATACAGCTTACGAAAAACATAAAAGCAAAGACATACAGACCATGACGATGAATTTTGTTGAAGAATTACGCTGGAGAGGCATGCTCCACGATATGATGCCCGGTACGGAAGAGCAACTGCAGAAAGAGATGACAACGGCTTATGTGGGATTCGACCCGACAGCTGAGTCGTTGCACATAGGTAGTTTAGCGCCTATTTTGTTGTTGAAACGCTTCCAGATGGCTGGCCATAAGCCCCTGGCGCTGGTTGGCGGTGCTACCGGCATGATTGGCGACCCTTCGGGAAAATCGCAGGAACGCAACCTGCTGAACGAGGAAACCCTGCAGCGCAACCTGGATGGTATTCGCAAGCAATTGGCGAAGTTCCTCGACTTTGAGAGTGAGGCCGAAAATAAGGCGGTGATGGTGAATAACTACGACTGGATGAAGCAATTGAGCTTTCTCGATTTTATCCGCGACGTGGGGAAACACATCACGGTAAACTATATGATGGCGAAGGATTCGGTGAAGAAACGTTTCGATCCGGATTCCAAAGCAGGGATGTCATTCACCGAGTTTACCTACCAGCTGGTACAAGGCTACGACTTCTACTGGTTGAACCAAAATATGAACTGTAAGCTTCAGATGGGGGGCTCCGATCAGTGGGGAAATATTACAACCGGTACCGAGCTTATTCGCCGTAAATCTGATGGAGAGGCTTTTGCCTTGACCATTCCTTTGATTAAAAAGGCCGATGGAACCAAGTTTGGTAAAACGGAGTCGGGTAATGTGTGGCTCGATCCGAAGCTGACTTCACCCTACAAATTCTACCAGTTCTGGTTGAATACAACCGACGAAGATGCTGAAAATTATATCCGCATTTTCACCTTTCTGTCGCAGGAGGAAATCAATGCCTTAATTGACGCTCACCGGGAAGCTCCGCATCAGCGCGAACTGCAGAAAAAGCTCGCTGAGGAAGTGACTGTGATGGTTCACTCACGCGAAGATTATGAGATGGCCGTTGAGGCATCGCAAATCCTCTTTGGCCGCGGAACAGCTGAGGTGCTTCGTAAGCTGGACGAGTCAACCTTCCTCTCTGTTTTTGAAGGGGTGCCGCAGTTTACCGTCGCCAAAGCCGATTTGGCCGCCGGGGTGAATGTGGTTGACCTGCTGGCCGACCATGCCGCCGTTTTCCCGTCGAAAGGGGAACTGCGCCGAACCATCAAAGGTAACGGACTGTCTATTAATAAAGACAAGATTACCGATCAGGAATTGACGGTGAACGACGATTTCCTGATTGGCGGAAAATATATCCTGGTGCAAAAAGGCAAGAAAAATTACTTCCTGCTAATCGCCGAATAATCCCAACGGATGGAATTTTTTAAAAGCAGATCTCCTGTACTAAACAGGGGATCTGTTCGTTTATATGCACGACTAATCCTCATCAATGATCGCTTATGAAAGAATACCTCGATAGCCGCGCTTTATTCAAGTTGTTGTGGGCGTGGAAGATCCACCTGGCCTTGCTGGGGGGCGCCGTAATGTTGCTGGCTGTCCTCTTTTCATCTTCCCTGTTTATAACACCGCTGTACAAGTCGCAGGCACGCCTGTACCCGGTTAATGCAAGGGCTTTTTCCGAAGAGTCGGAGAGTGAGCAGATGCTCGAGGTTATTGGTTCCTCCGACCTGAAACGAAAAATGATTGAGACCTTTTCGCTGGTCGAACGCTACAAGATCGATTCGCAGTCGCGCGCAGTGCATGCCAAAGTGCTGAAAGCCTACGATAAGCATGTGACCTGCGTGAAAACCCGCTACGAAACCGTGGAAATCAGCATCCTTGATCGTGATCCGAAGATGGCCTGCGCCATGGTCGATTCGCTGATGAGTTTCTACAATGCTAAAATGCTGGCCATGCACCGCGAGAAATACCAAGGTCAGCTGGCAGCTTTTCAGCAGGATATGAGCCGCAAACAGGCCGATATTGATAGCCTGGACAGCCGGCTGTCGGCTTACCGGCAACGCTACGGACTGCTGGACTATCAAAGCCAGACCGAGCAGCTAACCCTGGGCTATGCCGAGGCGCTGGCTCGTGGTGCCTCGCGGGCATCGGTCGATGAGTTGAAAAAACGATTGGACTTGCTGGCCGAGCGGGGAGGAACCTTCCGGCAGATGCAGGCCCGGATGACGGAACTGCTGCAGCAACGCGAACAAATTGGTCGGCAGCTGGAAGAAATCCTGAGCCAGATTAATCGACGGGAGAACTTCTCGGTGCTGGTGGAGGCGCCCTTCCCGGCGGATAAAAAGTCGTATCCTACACGCTGGCTCATTGTGCTGGCCAGCCTGCTGTCGGCCGAATTTCTGGCTGTCTTGCTAATCTTACTGATGGACTCGTCGAACCAAGTGAAGAGCTAGTTTGTGCCCATTCCCCGCAATAAAATAAAACTCGTTTACGGGCTGATAGCCTTGTTTACAACAGTCAACCTTTGGCTGGTGGTTTCTCGTGGATGGCTATGGTTCAATCTGCTGCCGGTGGCTATGGCCCTGGTGCTGGCGGCTTTCCGTAGGCTTAACCACCTGCTCTTGCTCATTGTTTTGTTCACCCCGCTGAGCCTCCCGCTGCAAACAATTGTCCCCGGCTTTTCCTTCGATATGAACTTACCCACCGAGCCGCTGTTGGTGGGGGTGCTGCTGTTGTTCCTGCTGAGGATGGCTCAAAAGCCCATCGTGAAGCCCGGACTGCTGCGGCATCCGGTGAGTGTGGCTCTGTTGGTCTATCTGGGCTGGATGTTGCTGACTTGCCTGAGCAGTACCATGCCGGTGGTGTCGCTGAAATACTGGCTGTCGAAATTGTGGTTTGTAGTGGCTTTTTATTTTCTGGCTTTCCGCCTGCTGGAGGATCCGAAAAATTTCTACCGCTTTGTGCTGCTTTATGCCAGCGGCTTCTTGCCTGTTATTGCCTATTCCTGGTGGCGACAGGCCGGCTATGGCTTTTTCGATCATCGGGCGGCCAACTTTGTGATGTATCCTTTTTTTAGCGATCACACCTCCTATGGTGCCATGCTGGTATTTTTCATTCCGGCCTTATTCGTCCTTACCCGCATGCCCGAACTGAGGCGCCGCTGGCGACTGCTGGCCACCCTGGAGTTGGCCGTATTTGCGGTGGCTTTGGTTTTGTCGTACACCCGCGCAGCATGGCTGAGTTTGGTTGTGGCGGCCGCCGTGCTGCCCCTGCTGCTGTTGAAAGTTCGCTTCCGAAACCTGCTGCTTACAGCAGGCGTTGTGTTGGTGGCTCTTTGGGCTTTTCAGGATGTGCTTGTTGAGCAGTTGTCGGCTAATAAGCAGCAGTCGTCGGGTAAGCTGGCCGGCCACCTCGAGTCCATGTCCAACATTTCGACCGATGCCTCCAATGTGGAGCGGCTGAACCGCTGGAGCAGTGCGCTGGCCATGTTTGGCGAGAAGCCGTTGACAGGCTGGGGGCCGGGAACCTATATGTTTCAGTATGCCCCTTTTCAGCGCACCGACCTGCGCACCATCATCAGCACCAACTCGGGCGACGGCGGCAATGCACACAGCGAGTATCTGGGAGCATTGGCCGAGTCGGGACTGCCGGGAATGCTCTCGCTGGCCGTGTTGGTGTTGGTGGTGCTGGCAACCGCTTTTCGGAGGTATGCCCGAACTACCGATCCCGGGCAGCGGGCGATAATCCTTGCCGTGACCATGGCGCTGGTCAGCTACTTTGTGCATGGCTTCCTGAATAACTTCCTGGACCAGGACAAAGCAGCCATCCCCGTCTGGTTTTTTGTGGCCGTGCTGGTGGCACTCGACTTGCAGCCTTCCGATAAAACGCCTTGAGCCGATGGTGCGCCTTGACCGGCTGACTTCATGTCGCCCTGTCAAGGCGACTTAGTTTCCCCAAAGGTATCTTCCCGATCGGCCCAATTTCCCTTTTTACCAAATCCCTGCTTTTAACTTGATAACGGATAGCTTTATGTAAGCTTCCTGTAAGAAAAGATACAGTAAGCATACAGAAACCTTACAGAAACCATACAGAAACCTGGGAGATGCCCTTGACTTTTCCCGATCAAATTAAGGCGAAAGTGTTCGGTTATCGGGTTGTCGTTGTTATAGGGTTGTCGTGGTTGTCACGAGTTGTCGGGTTGTCGTTCTAAACAGCATTAAACTCTCCTGATAATTACGCGGTGTGGCATTCAGCGATTTTTTAAAAAAGCCTACATGATTACGAGAAATCACCAACAGGGATGAAAGTGTAGTAGTTTTCGACTATGCTGTTGTCGTTGTTTTCAAAAGTTATCAAGTTGTTGTCCAAAACAGCGTCAACGAGCAAGGAGGTGGTTTGATCAACGAGGAGGAATTGGAATCGAGTGGCCTGGTTTTATTGAGGCCGGAATCAAACGAAAAGCTTCCTGCAATCCCGGAGGGATGCTATTTGGGTAGCTTAACGACGACAGGGGGAAATTCCGTCCCGCACGGGACGGGAGAGTCTGCTGTGTTGCCTTTGGTGCTACTCAAATTATACCGTTTTACAGGTTAATTTATGCTATGAAATAGGACGGTATAATGCCGATAGACTGAAAAGAGAGCATTGGAACGAAGTGATACGATGCGATACTTTTGAAGCTAATCGGTATTGCATGGCTAAAGCCATTGCTGAAAAGTATAAACTGTCCGGTAGGACAAAAGATCCTTTCTGAGCAAGAGTAGGAGAGAAAAAAGCAGGCTCTGAAACGTTATGGAAGGAATTTTCAAAGCGCATACCAGCAGCCCTCCGTAACTCTCCCCTAAATTGAACCAATCCTGTCGAATTGATTCAATTCTGTCCCCGCTCTGCAAGCAGAGCGGGGGCAACGGGAGTCATGCCCAAGGCATCCGCGATGCGGTTTGGAAACCGTGCCTACCGCAGGCAAGTGCATCCCCCGAATTGATTTTCAAAAAAAAAAAGCTCCTGCGGGAGCAGAAGCTTTAGCGATAAACCGGTTGGGGCGGTTTCTTATTTTTTCACACGTTCGCTGTAGGAGCGCTCGCGGGTGTCAATCTTCAGGATTTCACCTTCGTTGATAAACATCGGAACCATGATTTCGGCACCAGTCTCCAGTGTTGCTGGTTTCAGGGCTGTTGAGCTGGCGGTATTTCCTTTTTCGCCGGCAATGGTTGAAGTAACTTCCAGTTCCACGAAAGGAGGCAACTCAGCAGTCAGCGCTGTTTCGGTTTCGGCGTGGAAGTTAATCTCGATGATCTGACCTTCTTTCATCAGGTCTGAATTTTCAATCAACTCCGGATCGATGGTAACCTGCTCGAACGTTTCGGTGTGCATAAATACAAAACCCATATCATCTTTGTACAGGTATTGGTACGGACGACGCTCTACGCGCACGGTGTTTACTTTCACACCCGAGTTGAAGGTGTTTTCAATAACTTTTCCGGTTTTCACATTTTTCAGTTTGGTGCGCACAAAAGCGGGACCTTTACCGGGTTTTACGTGAAGAAATTGGATGATCGTAAAGAGTTGGCCGTTGAACTCAATCGTCATACCATTCTTAAAATCAGCTGTAGTTGCCATATCTTGAATAAATTTGTTGTTTTTCGAAATTTGCTGCAAAAGTAAGAAAATAATGACAAAAACAATCGCTCTGTTTTCAAATTCAACCGCCTTTGTTTTAGAAGGTTGTTTGGCTGTTTCGAATGGGATGAACCGGCAAGAGTGGATTGAAGAAGTCGCAGCCAGAGACAATTTACTATTTAACGATTTACCATTGACGATTGGAAGAAGGCGCAAGCGCAGTCACAGTCACAGACTACTGGATTTTCAGATTGTTGGATTACTGGATGAACGAATTGAAGGATTGAAGGATTGAAGGATTGATGGACCAGCAACCAGCAACCAGCAACCAGTAACCAGTAACCAGCAACCAGTAACCAGTACCCAACAACCCGCAACCAGCAACAAATCGCCCGTCCTTGTTTTACCCTCTGACTCCCTAAAGGGAGAACCAACAAGGACTAACAACCAGCAACCTCCTTTAACCGCAAAGAACAAAAGGAGACGCTGAGGGCGCAGAGAAAGACCGATCACAAATTACTCGAATTGGACCGCCCACATCCTCCTTCGATCTTGGGAAAAGCGCCAGAGACAATTTACTATTTAGCGATTTACCATTGACGATTGGAAGAAGTCGCAGTTGACGGATCACTGGATATTCAGATTACTGGATAGTCGGACTACCGGATGTTTAGATTACTGGAGTGATCGACAAATTGAAGGATTGAATGCCTGATGAACCAGCAACCAGCAACCAGCAACCAGCAACCAGTAACCAGCAACCAGTAACCAGCAACCAGTAACCAGCAACCAGTAACAAATCGCCCGTCCTTGTTTTACCCTCTGACTCCCTAAAGGGAGAACCAACAAGGACTAACAACTCAAGCCTCAAGACTCAAGCTTCAAGCTTCAAGACTCACGACTCAATACTCAAGACTCAAGTCTCCCGAGCCGTTTTCAACCTGCTATTGGCTTACCTTGAAGTAGGAGACTAGCTCGGCACGTACCGCTCCCAGGTTGAGGTCGAGCTCCAGGATCACCGGGATTTTGTCTTCATCTTTGGTGATGTAGAATTTCAGTCCGTCGGATCGTTTCAGCAGCTTTCCTTCATCAATCCAGGGGGAGATGACGTAGCATTCTTTGTTGCCGATTTTGGTTTTCACCTTTTCAATACCTAAAAACTTGGTTTCCATCATAAAATATTTGTCGGCATGGTAGACCGGCAAGGTGAAGGTGTCGCCGACTTTGAGTGACTCGAGCAGTTGATTTTGGCGCAGGTAGCCAAAAACGCTCAGGATGTCGAGCATGTTGGGGGGCACGGTTTTGCCGCCCGAGCGCTGGCTGAAGATGGAGTCGTTATCGAAGAAGCGGGTTTCGTTGTAGAAACGGTATTTGCGCTCTTTGATGTTGCGGATGTGCAAATAGGGGCGCACCGTTTGGGGGTTGAGGATGGTCTCGTAAACATCGTCCACGTTGTAGAGGGCATCGGCCAGCCCCACGGTTTGGCCACGCAGGTAATAATGGCGGGCGGGCATCCCCTGGTAGCTGGTGTCGCTGATCAGGATAAAGGCTTCGCCACCTTTAATAAAACTGTACTTTAAATGGTATTCCAGCTTTTCGATGGGCTGGGCCTGCATGGCGCTGCCGGCCATGACGAAGGCAAAAAACAGGATCAGGTAATTTTTCATAGGGTCAACTTTCTTTTCGGCAATAAATGACAGCCGTGATCAATCCTTAACTAAAATAGGCATTCTGTTGGGATTTACGTTAAAGAAAGTTCGTCAACTGATCATTTTTTGCTAGCTGGTTAAAATATTCTTGCGCGGCTTCCCGGCAATGAAATCTTTCAGGTAGAAAGGTTCAAAGTAGGCCAGATCAACAAACTGTTTGTTCTGGTAAGCCTTCCAGGCCAGGCGACACATAAACTGTGCCGAAGTGTGAATACCTTCCACAAAGTGGGCGTTGGGGCTGTCGATGACAGGCGAGCACTTGGCGGCGCCGTTGCCGAAAAAGAACAGCTGCTTATCCTTCAGCACTGCGGCAAAGCTGTTGTGGTCGATGATCTCGGCCGCTACGGGGCTGATTTCCCGGTTTTGGCAGTCGTAGCTGGCGGTGTACACCTCCATGCGGCGGGCATCAATCATGGGCACCAGCAGGCTGTTGTCGGTCAGTGTGAGCTTCAGCTCTTCGCGGCGTTGTAGCAGCTGGTCGGCCATGGCTTGCAGGGGGCTAACGGCAATCAGGGGGAGTTCGTTCACGTAGCAAAGCCCCTTGGCCAGCGATACGCCAATGCGCAGTCCGGTGTACGAGCCGGGGCCTTCACTCACGGCAATGGCATCCAGCTGTTCGGCACGCAGTCCGTTGCGGGAGAGCAGTTCTCCGGCGAAAACGCTCAGCAAGCGCGCGTGGTTCTGTCCTTCGCTGCTTTCCTGTAAGTCAACCAGCTGCCCGTCTTTGGCCAGGGCAACGCTGCAAATCGATGTCGACGATTCCAAATGAAGAATGTATGCCATAATATGCTGTTTTAGGCTGCAAAAATAAGCATATTCGGATGATTTTAACGAAAATGTTTGGGGTATTCACCGGCTGTTTTAACGCTCCGCGCCGCTGGCCGAGCCGTCGCCACCTCTGTTTGCTGTGCAGAGCGGGGGCAGGATTGAGCCGATCCGGTAGGATAGGGGCTGTTCAGGGGGGAGTGGTATGGTGCTGGTGTTTCGAAAATGACCATTTTCTATGCACGACTCCGAAAATAAGGTAATAAGGTGCTGTTGGCGGTATGATTTTTTTGCGACTAAGGTTGGCTACGAGAATAAGGTTAAACATTGCTTTTAAAACCTGATCCTTTATTATTTAACCTTCGTAGAGATCAGTGCTGTAATAGACCGACCTTATCCGCTTATTTCAACTCGTTTCTTTTAATACCGATTCGCGGTTGAATCGGGCCGTCCCGTATGGGACGGAATTTAGCAGCCGGATGTCGTTAAGCTACCCAAATGTCATACCTCCTGGATTGCACGAAGCTTCCGGTCTCGCTAGAAAAAACATACATGATTCCGGGGAATCACCAACAGGAATGAAACTTTCCTATTTTTCGACGATCCTGTTGTCGTGGTTTTCAATAGTTGTCGGGTTGTCGTTCTACATCTAATCAAAACCTTTATTGCCATTGCGGCTTAGTGTGCATCGACTTTCACCCAGAATAGTTGGGGCAAGGCCCACCAACAAAAGTTTGCGATAGGATGAGCCTTTGCTCCAGGTTCGAGCTCAATCGCCATTCAAGACACCCCCGATGCGGTTGGAAACCCTGCCGCAGGCTGGCGCATCACCCGGAGAGACTTTCACTAAAAAACAAACGCCCTTTTCACTCACCCCTGAATTGAACCAATCCTGGCGGATTGATTTAATTCTGTCCCCTCTCTACGAGCAGAGCGGGGGCGACGGGAGCCATCCCCAAGGTATCCCCAATGCGGTTGGAAACCCAGCCTACCGCAGGCAGGCGCATCACCCGAAGGGACTTTCAGAAAAAGGCTGCCGGTTCTCAATTCCTCTTCATTGATCAAAAGAGCTGCTTGCCCGTTGATGCTGTTGAGGATGGCAGCCGACAACTTCAGGCGACCAGGATAACAGGATAACCCGGAAGCCGCAATTTGCATTGCTGCCGGAGATTTCGGGGATCATGAGCGTTTCCGATGCGCCTGGTCTTTCCTCCCGCAGCCTTTGCGTCACCGGCTGACGAAAGGCTGCCGAAAGGGCGAAGATCATCAAAGCAGTCAATTATTTAGCCCAACAGAAAGCGGAATCGCATTTTTTTTCCTAGATTAGTGTACCCAATAAAATAAGATATGCTCAGAACCGTAATCATTGATGATGATCAGCTGGCACGCAAGATCTTGCATCGTATTGTCAGTCAGAATTTCCCGGAATTGGACTTGGTTGGTGAAGCCGAGAATGTGGAACAGGGGCTTCGGCTGATTAACGAGGTTGATCCCGACTTGGTGTTTCTCGATATTGAGATGCCCGATGGTACGGGCTTCGACCTGATTGACCAGCTGCTGGAAGTTGATTTTCGGCTGGTGTTTGTCACTTCCTACAACGATTACGCCATCACGGCCTTTAAATATTCGGCCTTCGATTATATTCTGAAACCGGTGTTGCCCGAGAATGTGAAGTCGACCGTTAAACGGATCCTCCAGTCGGCGGGCATCAAGCATAAAGAAGAGTTTGCCAGCCTGAAGTCGCAGATTGAGCGGGCCGAAGACCAGCTGGGGGTGACCATTGCCCTGCCCGAGATGAACGGCTTTGCCATTATTAAGGTGAAGGACATCCTGCGCTGCGAAGGCGAGCGCAACTATACCCGGGTGTTTTACAAGGATGGCTCCTCGGTTTTAATCAGCCGCACTCTGCTCGAGTTCGACCAGCTGCTGGTGCCGCACGGTTTTTTCCGTATTCATCGTTCACATTTAGTTAATCTGAGCTGCATCAGCCGCTATGTGAAAACCGATGGCGGCATGGTGGAAATGAACGACAAATCGCAGCTGAAAGTATCGCCCAAGTTTAAGGATAATTTACTACATTTGCTGCTCCATAACAAGCTTTAGGAAAGCCGTTTTATCGACCAACGCTTGATTTTCGTCGATCAATCTGACTGCTCACTCCGGCAACCGCCCGTATTTTTCTTTTTTAACGATTTACCGCTCAAAACATTCTAAATCGGTTAAATAGGCTGGTTGGTATTGAACTTCTGCTATTTAATCGGATTTACTTTACCTGCCACTTGTGTTCGTCTATATTTGGAGCTAGGTTGAGTTAATGTAATATTCTTTCGATTTTAATAGAATGGAAAAACAGGCTTGTAATGCTTTGCCGGTTGTCGGGCTCCGTTTGTTGACCCGAGCACGATCCGGCGGGGGACAATGAGATGGATCAGCAGGAAATAGGTCGCCGGATTAGCCCCCAAGCCCATCCGTTTGAATTTCGAAATTAATTTTTGCAGCGCTGCCGTGGCGGTCGATGCAGCGGTTCGCACTTCATGGCGAGCTGCGGAAGAGTTTTACAGCAGGCCCAAGCCGCTGGATGCGGCAGTGCTAAGGCCCGCCGGTTAGCAGGCGAACCGCAAAGGCTCCGGGCCAGGCTCAACAGCAACAAGCATAACGAAGGACTAAACGAATGAGCAACTCGCAAGGCACCATTATATCCCTGTTGAACCCCATGCATAACCGGTGGAGAAACCATTGGCCGAGGCAGCGTACTGCCCGGAATGACATTTCTGTGGGGGAACGGCGGGGAGAGACCGGAAGCAAATTATGGCAACAACTGCTCGTTATCAGTATCCTGGCTTTAGGCGTGTTGTCGGCCAATGCGGCATTGGCACAAACTTACGATGAAGACGCTGTGATTGCCGGCGGCAATTACGCTGATATAACCGTGAATAAAGATGCGACGCTGACGGTCAACGACGATCTGACGATATCCGGAACATTAGATGTTTTCGGGACATTGATCGTTAACGGCGATCTGACGATTGGCAATAACGGCGAGATTGTCACTCGTTCGGGGGCAATTGTGGTTGTGTTTGGAGATGCGACACTGAAGAACAAGTCGACCCTCGCTTTGTCAAGTTACTTTATTGTTACGGGAAGTCTTTCGGAACAATCCAATTCCGGATCTTATACGCTTTCTGTCGACACGGCACATATATATGTGTTTGACGAGATTGACGGGTTTGATGATGATGAAAAGGGTATATTAACCAAATGTACAAAGGATTATGGGGGGACAACCGAGACTGAGAACGTAGACTGTGATGCCGGCGGCTATTCCGATTTTGTGAAGAATGTTGATCCGGACGATAAGTTTCCGGATGATTTATTTGAGGAAATCATAAAGCATGAAAGTGGGAATTCTTCTGCAGGAGACGATTGTACAGGGTATCAATTCACCTATACGTCTCCCGATGGAAAAGTAGTAAGTTTGTTTGTAAACTTAATCGATATTGTTCCTACCGGAAGTTGTGATGAAGGGTGGTATAACTATCAGGTGTTGGTTTATTCTAAGTTTTCGAATCCTGATGGAATGCAGATGTATGGCTCTATTGATCTTACATTAACAGCTGACGACCGCAGTATAACTACGGTTCAAATTTCTTCGGATGTTGGTTCTCATTATACCCTTTCTTATGTAGCAAATCCAACACGGTACGAGTCGGATTGTGAGACTATTACTCCGATAGAATTAGGATACAATACCGTTGACGTAAAGATTCCGACACCTTCTTTTGGGAATGGTCCTGTTGAAATGACCTATGGCTCGGACAATACTGCACCGGTGATTGGCGATTTAGATGATGTCGAGGAAAACGTCAATACGGATCATTGTACTGCTACAATACCAGTTGTTTTTGATTTTGACGCAGTAACCGATGATGGTAACACGGTTTTTGCCGACCCGAAATACCGCTACACAATAGCTGGGATAGAGCATTCAAGTTCCGCAGTTGACGGACAATTTACCGAAGACTTTCCAATTGACACCACAACCATTTATTGGACAGTGGAAGATATGTGTGGCAACACCTCAGCCGAGGTGGCGCAAAAAGTAATTGTTGCTAATCCGGTCACAATTACGCCGATTACCTGCGATGGTACTTATACAGAAGCCGACAACGGCCCGGGGATGAATCCGATCCAAACATCAACTCACACTTATGAGGTCGATGGCGGAACAACAGAAGGCGGATACACTTATACTTGGGAACTACTGAATGCCGATGCTTCCGGCTATGTTTTAACCGGGCAAGGAACGGCAAGCATCAGTTTGAAATATGCCAGTGCTACAGATACAATACCGGCAGGAAGCTACACCTTAAAGGTTACCAAGGAGAGTATCAGCGGGGGGTGTAAGAACTTTGAGAGTTTAGCTGTGGAAGTAGTTGATATTAGTCTTTTCAATGTTGAAATGGATATCCTGAAGGATCAATGTCAAACTCCCAACAGCAGTACTACGACTTATTTCTGGACGATTACGTTTCCCGGCGGGTTTGATACGGAGCCATTTAGTTTCGAATATGAGTTAACCTTCGACGGAACAACGGTTCTCTCGGGAACAATTGAATCGATTACTTCAACTGCGACCTGGGACTGGACACCTGCCAGTGGAACAGCCCCTTTTGTGCAGACCAGTAAAGAGGCGGGTTACAAGGTAGAACTCCGTTTCACATTTCCGGTTAGCCCGGACAACGAATTACCAATCGAGCTAAAATTAAATGCAACAGATGCCTACCTGGTTTCTGTGCCCGAGATTACAAACGATTTTAAAGCGAATAAGATTCCCGTGATCTCATTCGATTAAATACACAATTAATAATTTGAATTTGAAATAAATAATTAAAAGTTAAACTCTAAAATTAATTTGAAAATGAAAAACAAAATCCTTTCTCTCTTATTCGTCGCTATCGCGATGATAGTATCGACAAGTGCTTTTGCTGACAACGAAACTGTCGCATCTTTAGGTGGTAGCGTGACTTTTGTAGTTAACACAACTGACGACAATGGCAATGCCAATGCTGCTGGTTACCAATGGGAGATCCGTAATTCATCCGGCACTCCGATTCAAACATTCTCAGATAACTCTTCTTCTGCTACCGTCGATTTTACAACAGCAAATGGTTATGAAGCAGGAGTATACACAATTTGGGTTCAGTTTGAAGATGGTAATGGCTGTTTGTCTGATCCCATCTCCAGAACAATTACAATTAACGATAGTAGCTGGAATTTGGCAGGAGCGACAAACCTTACTACTTGTTCGTTGCTGACTGTTTATGATTCCGGTAATTCCTCGAATCCGGACGAGACAAAATTTAATGTTACCATCGCAAGTGCATTCGGGACATATACTGTTGTGTATGAAGTTGGGGGTGTAGAATTCACAGAATCAAATTACACTTCTGGTTCGACAATCACTGTCGCTCATAATTCAACTACCCCTGATGTTACAGGAGTATTTACAAATACTGGGGACAGTAATAAGGACGTAATTGTAAAGGTTACAAGTGTGACTGACTCAAATGGATTTGTTGTGCCATTGGAAACAACAGATCGTTACACAGTCGTAGTAAATCCAAGACCGACTATTACTTTCTAAAAGCCGAATTTATACTCAGAAAGGCCAGCGATGGCTGGCCTTTCTATTTAAATTTCTTTTTTGACCAAAACCCATTAACGTTCGCGAACTGTATATGCGGCAATTCCTCATCCTTTTTCTAAGTGCCTTATTTTGCCTGTGGGCGAATAATGCTTTTAGTCAAGGCACTGTTTCAGTGGCCCAGGGGGAGTCGCGTACCTTCTTGGTTCAGGGAGCTGTTGGAAATACTTACCATTGGCTGCTTGTTCAGCCCGATGGCGTTCAGCTTGAGCTGGCATCAGCAAGCGCTCAATCCGATGAAATTCTGTTCGATCAAACGGGCAGTTACGATTTGCGGGTTCAGGCCACCGATCTGTTTGGCTGCTTAAGCGAATGGTTGGTATTAACCGTTGAGGTCACCGCATCCAATGTTTACACCTCCTTCCCATCCCAATCCAATACCCTTTGTTTTGGCGAGTTGGCCGATGGGATTTCCATTCCGGTAGCCTTTACCGGCTCGGGAGGGGCTGCGCTGGAAGAGAGCGACTTCCCCGTAACACTTTCGTTTCGTATTGCCGGTGTGGCACAAATACCGCAAGCAATTGCGTATGCCAATCAAAATTTAAGCATCAATTCCGCGATGTTAGCGGGGGATGGCTCCATTGATTGGACTTACGAGATTACACTCACCGGAGCAACCGATGCCCAAAATCAGACCATTCAAGCCCAAACGGGACACGATACTTTTGAGCTTACCTTGTTGGCTCAACCGCAATTCGCATTCACGAAATCTGTTTACGAACTAACGGAGGGCGATTGGCAGTCCTTCAGCGTAAATGCCGATGGCAGTTTCACCTACAACTGGAAGTTGGTGGCGCCCGATGGCAGCGAAACAACGCTGGTGTCGAAGGCCGAAATCTCCGGTGATATTCTTTTCAACCAGGCCGGCGTTTATCTGCTGCAGGTCATGGCGAGCGCATCTAACTCCTGTTCCAGCGCATGGAAGGAGATCACGATTAACGTGGCGCCCAAACAAGTTGATCCGGAGCCTGATCCGGAGCTTTCGCCAAGCCTGGCGGTTGACGATATTAACCAGGGCTGGAAAAACGAAACGCTGTCGGGCAAGCTGCTGACCAACGATTTGCACGGCGACGGAACACTCCGGCTAACAGCCGTCTCGCAACCCGACCCCAGTTCGGGCAAGCTGACCGCTTTTGACCAAACAACCGGTGCCTACACCTTTGTGCCGGCTGCCGACTTCACCGGCGACCTTCAGTTTGAATACCAACTGTGCGAAACCGCCGACGATGGAACACAGACTTGCTCCACGGCTTTTGCCACGCTTCAGATTTTGGATACCAACAGCGACGATGCAGCGCCGGCAGCATCCGATAAATATTTCGCGGTTGCCATGAACGGCACCATCAGCGGCAATTTCCTCACGGGCGACTTCGACTTAACTGGCAGCGAGATTCAGCTTTCGTCCGTTAACTCATCAAGCTTAAGCGGAAGCTTTACCAATCAGGGTGATGGCGCCTTTAGCTATACGCCCGCAGCGGATTTCACGGGTGAGGAATCGTTGCGCTACCAGCTGTGCAACAGCAGCTGCGACTGGGCAACGGTGACCTTCTACGTTTGGGACGACAGCTATGCGCTGACGGACTTGCTGGCCGGCGATGCGACCTACTACAATTCGGGTATCCTGAACGCCACGCTGCCCGCTAACAAGCGCGTTGACGGGTCGCCCGACTATAGCTATGCACTGGCCGACGATGGCAACCCGCAATACGGCAGGGTGCAGGTCAATGCCGACGGCACATTTACCTACACCCCTTTAGCGGGCCAAACGGGCTACTTCAGCGATCGGTTTGTGTATCGCATCAGTACGCTGGCAGGTGTGTCGTACGCCACGGCCTATATCAGCTCGTACATTGAGGAGCCCCAGCTGATTGTTCAAAATGAACGGACTACCGGCGCTTGTATGCCGCTGCAGCTCGATGCCTCGAAAAGCTCGGGTGTGGGGCCGCTTAGCTACAGCTGGTCGCCGGCCACTAACTTAAGCGATGCCGCCAGTGTCAGCCCGCTATTTACGCCGGGCGAAAGTACCGACTATACCCTGACGCTGACCGATGCCCTGGGCAATACCGACAGCCGCACGGTTTCGGTTGTTGTTGAGCCGGCGCCCGAGGTGGTGACCGACCCGCTGGTGTTTGTGAACAATGCTGCCGAGTCGATCATGCTGGATGCCAGCCAGAGCGTGGGTAGCAGCCTGAGCTACAGCTGGGCATCGTCGGGCAGCGGGGTGATTGTTGCCGGGCAAAATACAGCCACGCCCGAAGTGCTGGGCACGGGCAAATATTACCTGACCATCAGCGACCAGTATGGCTGTGTGGCGCGCGACTCGGTGGTGGTGGGCATCTGGATTCAGGCGGTCGACGATCAGGCCGAGGCGCTGGTGAACAAGTATGTGGCCATCAATGTGCTGCGTAACGATATTCCGCAGGGCAACATCGACCCCACATCGGTGACCATCGTGTCGCCACCCATGAACGGAACGGCCGAGGTGCAGCGCGACTCCACCATCCTGTACACCCCCTACGAGGACTTTATCGGCAACGATGAGTTTATCTACCAGGTGTGCGACTACCGGAATCAGTGCGACGAGGCAACGGTTCTGGTGATGGTGTCGGAAGAAGCCCTGTTCATCCCCAATGCCTTTACGCCCAACGGCGACGGCTATAACGATGAGTTTGAGATTAAAGGCTTGAGGAAATACCAGGGCGTGCAGCTGAAGGTGTTTAACCGTTGGGGCAACCGCGTGTACGAGGCCGACAACTATGGGGCCAACGGTTTCTGGGATGGTACGGCCAACCGCGGGCTGCGTGTTGGTGAGAAACAGGTGCCCACGGGGGTTTATTTCTACATCCTGAAGTTGGGCAAGGATGAAAAACAGTTCAGTGGTTACATTTATATTGACAGATAATGAGGTTTTGGGACGTATACAATCGGGGGGAATGGGGAAGGACCGCAGGCTGGTCTTTTAAGCTGGCGGTGGTCGTGCTGTTGCTGGTGGCGGGCTATGGGCCTGTGGCTGCTCAGCAGGATCCGATGTTTACCCAGTATATGAACAATATCCTGTCCATCAACCCGGCTTATGCCAGCGTGGGAACAAGCTTGGAGTTCAACGCCTTATCGCGCAACCAGTGGGTGGGCATCGAGGGAGCTCCGGTTACGAACTCGCTGTCGGTGATGCAGCCGCTGAAGCGCTTGTCGACGGGTCTGGGCATCAATTTTATGTCCGACAAAATCGGGCCGGTGAAGCAAACCAGCCTGTTTATCGACTATTCTTATAAAATACGGGTGGGCTATCGCAGCTACCTGGCCTTCGGCCTCAAAGGAGGCGTTAACTTTTACAATACCGACACGGGCGAGCTGGCCTATAACGACGAGGGCGACCCGGTGCTGTCGGAGGATGTGATCCGTCGTTTTCTGCCCAACTTCGGCATTGGTTTTTTCCTGTATAACGAGCAGTTGTTTGCAGGGCTGTCGGTGCCCAAGCTGGTGCAAAATCAAATTAATAAAACCGGCTACTCCACGCAGTATACCAGCAAGGAAGAACTGCATGTCTTCGGGATGCTGGGCTATGTGTGGGAGCTGAACCGCGACCTGAAGTTTAAGCCTTATGCTTTGGTGAAGGTGGTTCCCAATGTGCCGGTATCGGTCGACCTGTCGGCTCATTTTCTGTTTTACGACCGCTTGTGGCTGGGAGCCAACTGGCGTGTTGGTGATGCTGTGGGCGCTACGGCGCAGTTCTTTATCACCGAGCAGTTAAAGCTCGGCTATGCGTATGATGTGACGGCCTCGGATCTGAACTCCTTCAACAAGGGGACACACGAGATTCTGGTGAACTTTGTGTTGAACCGGGGACGCCGCCGCTTTATTTCACCGCGATACTTTTAACCGATGCCGAACAATGCCTGCACTGTGGTGCTTCTTCTGACTTTGTTATTCAGTTTATTCAGTCCTCCCGCTCGTGGACAGGAAAAGAAACTGCAGCGTGCTGAAGCTTGCTATCAGAACATGGACTTCCCGGAGGCCCTGCGCTTGTACCGCCACCTGTACGAACGCGACCGGCGGCGGGTGGAGCTGCTCAGCCGCATGGGGGAGCTGGCCTACCGCCTGGGAGAAAATAAGGAGGCTCTGCGCTATTACAAGCTGCTGGTGATGCGCAAAAAAGCATCGGCCAACGACCTGCTGACCTATGCTTTTACGCTGCGGCGGCTGGGCGACTTCGAGGGCTCGGAGCACTGGCTGGCTGAATATAACAAGCTGAAGGCCGACTCGCTGGGTGACCAGCTGACCGAACAGCTGGAGTTGGTGCGTCGGCTGCAAGTAGACCGTGGTCTGGTGCGCATGGAGCCCCTGAAAGTGAACACCTACCGATCGGAGTTCGGGCCGGTGGTTTATGGCGACAGTTTGATCTTTTGCTCCGACGGGCGGCGCTCGGGACCCCGGCGACGTAGCTGGCTGAACGATAGCCATCAGCCTTTTCTGAAGTTGTTTGTTGCCCCGCGCGAGGCTGACGGACAGCTGGGCAAGCCGGTGCCCTTTGCTACCGGCCTGCGCAGCAAGTACCATGATGGCCCGCTGAGCTATGCGCCCAACAGTGGATGCATGCTGGTGACCCAAAACTATAAGCCGCGGATGATCCGTCTGGACTTTCGCTCTTTTGTGCAGATGAAGCTGGTGGAAGCCCGCCACGAGGGGGGAGGCTGGAAGGTGCTGGACGACTTTGTGTATGCCAATCCCAAATATTCGGTGGCCCATCCGGCGCTCAATGCTGATGGCACCATCTTGCTGTTTGCCTCCAACAAGCCGGGGGGCTATGGCTTCTCCGACCTGTATATCTGCTACCGGCGCGACAGCAGCTGGCAGGAACCTCAAAACCTGGGCCCGGCCATCAATACCGAGGGCTATGAGCTGTTTCCCTACCTGGCCAACGACAGCACGCTCTACTTTGCCTCCACCGGCCATGTGGGGCTGGGGGGACTCGACCTGTTTCAGGCCCGGCTCGACAGTACCGGGGTGCACAGTATTCGAAATCTGGGTGCTCCCTTTAACAGCTCGGGCGACGACTTCAGCCTGGCGCTGCTCGATGATGGACGGAGCGGCTACCTGGCTTCCGACCGCAACCGATCGAAACGCGACGAGCTGTTTTACTTCGAAAAGCCCGGGCAGCTGATGCCTGTGCGGGTGCTGGTGCGCGACGAGGACAACGGGCAGCCGCTGAGCCGTGCCGCGCTGGCCGTGCTGAATGCGCAGGGCGACACGGTGGCTGCGGGCACAACCGATGCTTCGGGCTTGCTGAGCATGGATCTGCTGACTGGCGAAGATTACCGGATTCAGGCTAATAAGGCCAACTACCGGGAGGGGGAGCAGGCTATCTGTGCCCGTGGGCTGGCCGATGAGCCGGCGCAGGACATTGCCCTGAGCCTTCATGCGCAGCCGGCAAGTGCCAACGATGCTGAGTTCGCGACCGCGCTTGCCGCAGAAAAGGAGGCTGTCAGCTCCCAACCGGCGGTGTTTGTCATTCACTATCCGTTGTCGAAATGGTTGATTGAGGATAGCGAGCGGGAAACGCTGGAGGAGGCACTGGCGCTGGTGAAGGCTCACCCGGGCAGCAAGATCCGCATAGCCTCGTATGCCGACAGCCGCGGCAGCCGCAGCTTCAACCAACGCCTGTCGGACAAAAGGGCCGAGCTGGTGAAAAACTACTTTATCTCGCGTTATATCCGTCCTGAGCGGATTTCGAGCAAGGGCTACGGCGAGAGCCAGCTGCTAAACCGCTGTGCCGATGGGGTGTCCTGTCCGGAAAGCGAGCACGCCCTGAACCGCCGTACGGTAATTACCGTGGAGTGACAGTACTACTGGATGGATTGAAGGACTGAAGGATTGATGGATTGATGGATTGATGGACAAATTGAAGGAGTGAAGGACTGAAGGATTGACGGATGGAAGAAGTCGCAGCCAGTGATAATTTACAATTTAACGATTTACCATTGACGATTGGAAGAAGTCGAAGGCAGTCGCAGTCACAGTCGCAGTCGCAGTCACAGTCGCAGTCGCAGTCACAGTCGCAGACTACTGGATGGATTGATGGATTGAAGGACAAATTGAAGGATTGAAGGATTGAAGGATTGAATGCCGAATGAACCAGCAACCAGCAACCAGTAACCAGTAACCAGTAACCAGTAACCAGTAACAAATCGCCCGTCCTTGTTTTACCCTCTGACTCCCTAAAGGGAGAACCAACAAGGACTGGCAACCAGCAACCCTTTAACGGCGAAGAACGCAGAGAAGACGCTGAGAACGCAAAGAGGCAGACTACTGGATATTCGGATTACTGGATTGTTGGATTGAAGGATTGACGGACTGAAGGATTGAATGCCTGATGAACCAGCAACCAGCAACCAGTAACCAGCAACCAGTAACCAGCAACCAGTAACCAGCAACCAGCAACCAGTAACCAGCAACCAGCAACCAGCAACCAGCAACCAGTAACCAGTAACCAGTAACCAGCAACCAGTAACCAGTAACCAGTAACAAATCGCCCGTCCTTGTTTTACCCTCTGACTCCCTAAAGGGAGAACCAACAAGGACTAGTAACTCAAGCTTCAAGCCTCAAGCCTCACACTTCACCCCGCCTGGGTATTTC
>NZ_QAAD01000032.1 GCF_003046625.1 Mangrovibacterium marinum | reverse complement strand
GCTGTATTGCTCGTTTTGTGTCTTCATCCTTCTATTTGCATTAAAACACAAAGCTCATCTTTTTATTTATTCCCCACAACTTTTCCGATTGATCCCTAACCGCTCTGGCGACAATACGGACTAGCGCAGCAACACAGCGCCAAAAGGCACAAAAAAAGAGGAACACTTTTCTGCATTCCTCTTTGGGTGGGCGGTGAGGGAGTCGAACCCCCGACCCTCTGGGTGTAAACCAGATGCTCTGAACCAACTGAGCTAACCGCCCGATTTTATAGTTGAACGTTTCTCCTTTTGAGCCGGAGCGGCTGTTATAACGAAAACGAGTTTCGTTTGGTGGGCGGTGAGGGAGTCGAACCCCCGACCCTCTGGGTGTAAACCAGATGCTCTGAACCAACTGAGCTAACCGCCCGATTTCATAGTTGAACGTTTCTCCTTTTGAGCCGGAGCGGCTTTTTATAACGAAAACGAGTTTCGTTTGGTGGGCGGTGAGGGAGTCGAACCCCCGACCCTCTGGGTGTAAACCAGATGCTCTGAACCAACTGAGCTAACCGCCCTTTTTCTTTAGAACGTCTCTCCTTTCCGGAAAGGCGATGCAAATATATATCCTTTTTTGATCTGGAAAAAGAAATTGCAAAAAATTTAAGAAAAATAATCCGCCACAACAAAAGTGCTTCCGCCAATAAACACAAGATCACGAGGTTGAGCAATTGATAAAATTTTGGCTACGGCTTGCTTTACATTCGGGATCACCTCGCCTTTCAATCCAAGCTGCCCGGCTTTGCTGGCTAATTCATGTGCATCGAGTGCCCGGGGAATGTTTGCTTGAGTAAAAACATAGTGCGCTTCATGGGGCAACAAAGCCAATACGTGATCCACATCTTTATCACTCACCATACCAATTATCATATACAGTTTCTGCCAGGCGGTTTGCCGGATTTGCTCAACCAGCTCTCTAATGCCTGCCTCGTTATGTCCGGTATCACAAACCACCATCGGGTTTGCGCCAACAACTTCCCAGCGTCCGCGCAAGCCCGTATTTTCTTTCACCTTACGCAGTCCCTGATAGATGGCTTCCAGACCGATTTTCCAGCCTGCTTTGGCCAAAATTTCGGAGGCTTTCAGCACACCGGCAACATTATGCTTTTGGTAGCTTCCCAAAAGATCAGTCTTCAGTCCTTCGTAATAAAGCCGCCCGTTTTTATGAAAATTGAAATTCTGCTGTCCTCCGGGCAACATCGTACTATACGATGCCGTGTATTCCTGATCTGCAAAATAAATCGGTGCATTTTCAGCCATTGCCTTCTCTGTAAAAACAGTATTGTATTCCGGGTTGCTTTCTGAGATAACAACCGGAACTCCGGCCTTTATGATCCCGGCTTTTTCGGCTGCGATCTGTGAAATCGTATTGCCCAGTAAAGCAACATGATCTAAACTGATATTGGTGATAAGCGACAGCTCAGGAGTGATAATGTTCGTCGAATCCAGCCGCCCGCCCAGGCCCACTTCAATCACAGCAACATCAACCTCCATCAACCGAAAATACCAAAAGGCCATGGCCACGGTAATTTCGAAGAATGAAGGCTCCAGACAAGCCGTCTTATTAATGCGATCAAAGCTGTCTACAAAGTCGACCACCGCCTGCTCACTAATCACATCGCCATTAACGCGGATGCGCTCGCGAAAATCGACCAGATGCGGCGAAGTATACAGCCCAACTTTATAGCCAGCTTCCTGCAACACCGATGCCAGCATGTGCGACACCGATCCTTTACCGTTGGTTCCGGCAACGTGAATCGATTTAAACGAACGGTGTGGATGCTCGTAAATTTCATCCAAAACCAAGGTGTTTCCAAGGGTATTTTTGTACGCGGCTGCCCCTGTACGTTGAAACATAGGCAGCTGACTATATAAATAGTCTAAGGTTTCCTGATAACTTCTCATTTGTTTTTCAATCTTCAAACATACTTGCCAACACTTGTCAATAACTACTGGACATCTTTTGTCCGTTTGGCGCAAACCGAGCCATTATTTTTTGCTACATTGTAAGCATAGTCACTAAAACTGATGCTTATGGCAGGCCGCAAACAAACTAAGATCTTCGTGTTGGATACGAATGTGATCCTGCACGACCACAACTGTATTTACCAGTTCAAAGATAATGATATCGTCATTCCGTTGACGGTTTTGGAAGAACTGGATAAATTTAAAAAGGGGAATGACCCCATTAATTTCCAGGCGCGCGAGTTTGTACGTGTATTGGACGATATCGTTGGAGAACAACTATTTAATGGCGGTATTAAGCTGAACCCGGAATCCGGCAAACTGATCATCGCCACCGGCAAACCGTTCTCCGACACCATGAAACAATCTTTTAAGGAAGATATTCCCGATCACCGCATTTTGGCTGTCGCCGAATTTTACACGCATGAAAATCCGAAGCGCAAAACCATACTGGTAACCAAGGACATCAACCTTCGGATGAAGGCCAAGTCGTTGGGTATCGTTTCCGAAGATTATGAAAATGATAAAATTAAGGACCCCGAGGTTTTTGAAAAATCGATTCTTGAAATCGAAGGATACAGCGACGGGCTGATCGAAAAAATTTATAACGAGGGAGCCATCAGCCTGGCTGACTCCACCCTGCCGGATGCGCCTATCCCGAATAAATATTACATTTTTAAAGGAAATAAATCCAGTGTGTTGGCGCGCTACGAAGCCTCAACCAACCGCATTGTCCGGGTGGAGAAAACTGTTGCGTACGGCATCAAACCACGAAATGCAGAGCAGACCTTCAGTCTGAACTCGCTTTTAAACCCCGACATAAAACTGGTATCGCTAAGTGGTAAGGCCGGAACCGGAAAAACACTCTTGGCTCTTGCTGCGGCCATGGAGCAACACAAGCAGTACGACCAAATTCTGCTGGCCCGTCCCATTGTTGCCCTGAGCAACCGCGACCTGGGCTTCCTCCCCGGCGATGCCGAAGAAAAGATCAGTCCGTATATGCAACCGCTGTTCGACAACCTTTCAGTCATCAAACATGCCTTCAACCCACGAAGTCAGGAATACCAAAAGATTGATGAACTACTGAAAGAACAACGTCTGATCATCACCCCTTTGGCCTATATTCGCGGACGAAGCTTATCGAATGCCTTCTTTATTGTTGATGAAGCACAAAACCTGACCCCACACGAAATTAAAACCATCATCACCCGTGCCGGCGAAGGAACAAAGATGGTGTTCACCGGCGACCTGCAGCAAATTGATTCGCCCTACCTGGATATGAAATCCAACGGGCTGGCCTACATGACCGACCGTATGCGCAAGCAGGAGTTGTTCTCGCATGTAAACCTGGTGAAAGGAGAACGAAGCTACCTGGCCGAACTAGCCAGCGACCTACTTTAAATCCACATATTAAATCTGCATAAAAAAGCCCGGTCTCAAAAACTGAAACCGGGCTTTTTCATGCTATTTACGCTGTGGCTATTTTCCTCTGCTTCTACCGGAACGGCTTTCACTTCCTGAACTTGCCTTCTGCTGGCTACGGCTGCTCGATGCTTTACGAACCACGGATGAACCGGACGAACGAGAGTTGCTGCGAACACTGGTGCTTTTACCGGTACTTTTCGTCGACTTTGAACGAGACTCAACCTTTCGGCTTTGCGCCGGTTTGTAAACCGAACTGCGTGAACCAGATGAAGAGCTGCTACTTTTCACCTGCGTTTGACGGCTGGACGGTGCTTTATAAGCGGAATTACTTCCTGATGAACGGTTGCTGCGCTGATAAGATGAGCTACCCGTTGCTGAAGACTTGGTTGACTGCGGACGGCTGTAAGCGGAACCATTGCTTTGGCTTCGCGAACCACTGCTTTTGTTGTAACCGCTACCGCGTTGCCCCGCTGCCGGTTGCGTTGTCACCGAACGGCTACTCCTGGTGGTACTCTGCTTGTTATTGTTATAACGGTTCGCCGACGAATTGCGCTGCACATTTCCGGAGCGGGTACCACTCTGAGAAACAGACTGACCGGAAGAACGACGCCCGACACGCTTGTCGGTTACCGAACGACTTCTGTTCATATCGTACTTGTTCTTGTAGTTTGAATTTCGACTCGAAAATGACGAATTAGGATGACGGCTGCCATAGTCGTTTCGCCGTACCAAACGTTGCACCTCAACAGCACGAGGATTGCGACGCACATTACTGTAGTGATAGTTGTGAACATGATAATCGACATGACTATGCAGATATCGGTGATACTTAAAAGTCGTCAAACAATGATACGGACGGTAGCGTCGCGGATAATAGCCCCAGTAGTAGGGCGAATGCCAAACAACATAAGTTGGGCGCACAAACCAACTGAAGATTATCGGAATACGGGCATAAGCCGGTTCAACGATGTAATTTGGTCCGTAAATATAGGGATCGCCAACAACTTGCACATAAAAGCCACCCCGGTTATTTCGCTCCACATCAATGGTTGCAACATCCTGAAAAACATTCCGGTCGAGCACCGCCTGAATGGTCACCAGATGAAAGCCGTTTTCGCGAACTTCAACAACCCGTAAGTAATCTACATAACCATCCCGGTTTAAATCCAGGTTCGAAATCTGAGCCCGCGGATCATTCAACCGATTTTCAAAATCCTCTAAATCTTGCGATTCACCAAAGATATAGGAAACCGCCTCCAGGTCTAAGTTATCGCTGATGTCGTAGCCCACAGCACGAACGTTGTAGTTCGCCCGGGCATCAACAGCACTGATCGAAATGATCGCTATCAGTAGTATAATTAATCGTGTTTTCATGATGAATCGTGTTTTTTAAGATGAATAATTCAGCCTGATCACCCGAACGTCAACCCGACATTCAGGAAGATCCGATAAAGTGCCTATTCGAAATTTTCGAACATGCACGCCACTTGTTATTTTTAAGAACGCAGAGAAATTAATTTCACAATAAACCAAATGACAAAATCCGTACCCTTTCTTGCATGGCCGGCAAAATAGCTTGCCTTACAAGGCCAATTCATCGACGAAAACACCCGAACACACGGCAAAAAAATAACACGCACTACGCATCATAAACAACCAATTACACCTCGAATGCACACTTGAAAAATCTTTTCAAATAAAATAACACCCAAAATTTGCAGGGAAGTAATGTTTGAATGACTTTTGAGAAAACTTTATCAATATGGATTTACAAAATATTACTGGTGCAATAGCCGAAATTGCCCAAAGCGCGGGTCAGTTTATTCGGGCAGAACGTTCAAAAATAAGCAACGACGATATTGAGCTAAAAGGCAAAGCGAGCCTGGTTACTTATGTCGACAAGGAAACCGAAAAGATGATTGTGAACAAACTGCGGCAGCTACTGCCCGAAGCCGGTTTCATTACCGAAGAAGGAACAGCCGGCGAAAGTGGTGAAGAATACAAATGGGTGATCGACCCGTTGGATGGAACAACGAATTTCATTCATGGCATTTTCCCGCACTCTGTTTCCATTGCCTTAACGCAGAATAATTCCCCGGTAGCCGGCGTGGTCTATGAGATTGGCCAGGACGAACTGTTTGCTGCCTGGAAAAACGGCGGTGCTTATTTGAATGGAGAATCGATTTCAGTATCAAAATCTTCGAAACACGAAGATGTACTGCTGGCAACCGGATTCCCATATTACAATTTCGAAAAGCTGAATGAATATTTGAAGGTGCTGGAGTTTTTCATGATCGAAACCCGAGGCATGCGTCGCATGGGATCGGCCGCTGTTGACCTGGCTTATGTTGCCTGTGGTCGGTTCGACGGCTTCTTTGAGCATGCACTACACGCCTGGGATGTTGCGGCCGGGGTATTACTGGTGCAGGAAGCCGGGGGCAAGGTAAGCGATTTTAAAGGTGGCGACAACTACTTGTTCGGCAAGGAACTGGTTGCCGCCAACGCCGGTTACTTTCCGGCATTTTTTGCAAAAATTAATCAATATCTGGGCTAAGTTTTACAACACCATTCTTGGGCAGGCTAAAGCAATACGCTAAATTGCATAAAAAAGCACATTATGGCTGAAAAAGAAATTGCACTGCTGAAAACGCAGGTTGAAAAGCTGAATCAAAAGAGCTTCGACCTGGAAGCCTGGAAAAACCAAAGTCTGCTGTTTCTGAACCGAATTTTTGGGGCCTCGCACCCGATCGTGAAAATGATTCTCGAGCTGAAATACGATTACTCGAGCTGGCACCTGCGCGATGCTACCGGCAACGAAAAACTGGACGACCCGGTAAAAATGCAGGCGCGCGAGATTTTAGATGCTGCCATTATGGAACTGGAAACCCTGGGTTTACCCGGCCAGGCCGGTGCTGTTGATCGTGTACGCGAGTTGCTGCAGCAAGAAATGACCGGCAAACAATGGAAAGAACTGGCTGATATTTTGGCTGACAAAACCGAAAATCAAACTGCCGAGATTAACGAGAAACTCGGCCAACTTAGTAAAGAACAACTCATCGACATTGTTACGGGAATTCTGAATTCCTGAGTATTTTTGCACCAATGGAACACACCCAAATTGCAATTGTAATCCTGAACTGGAACGGCGAAAAATTACTTCCAACGTTTTTACCGTCGGTTATTAAATACAGCCAAGCAGAGGGAGTCGAAGTCATTGTTGCCGACAATGGATCAACCGACCGCTCGATGGCCCTACTGGAAGAACAATTTCCGGAAGTCACCCGTCTTCAACTGCCAACGAATTATGGTTTTGCCCGCGGCTACAACGAGGCATTAAAACAGATTGACGCTAAATACTATATCCTTCTTAATTCTGACGTGGAGGTTACCGAGGGCTGGCTAAAACCCCTGATTTCGATCATGGAGAAGGACAACACGGTAGCTGCCGTGCAACCCAAAATATTAAGCTGGCATAAGAAAGATGAATTTGAATACGGTGGTGCTGCCGGGGGTTTTATCGACAAGTTGGGCTTCCCTTTTTGCCGCGGACGAGTGTTGAATGTGGTTGAACAAGACCTGGGACAATACAACGACGAAGCAAATATTTTTTGGGCCAGCGGGGCCTGCTTTGCCGTTCGCGCGAGCCTTTACCACAAAACCGGAGGCTTCGATTCGGACTTTTGGGCCCACATGGAAGAAATCGATCTTTGCTGGCGCCTCAAAAATTTTGGTTATCAAATTCGCTACACGCCTTACAGCCAGGTTTACCACCTTGGTGGCGGCAGCTTGCCCTACAACAATCCGCGGAAATTATTTCTCAACTTCCGCAACAGCCTGTTCATGCTCTATAAAAACTGCCCGCCCAATCGACTGTTCAAAGTACTAATCGGCCGCATGATGCTCGATGGCATAGCCGCTTTCAAGCTACTTGCCGAGGGAAACCTAAAGGGCATATCCGCAGTTTTTAAAGCTCACGCCGCCTTGTATAAAAACTGGACGAGGCTAAAAGCCAAACGCCGGAAGTTGAAAACTGAAGCCACCCCACAATGGCACGATGAAATTCTCTGTAAAAGCCTCATCTGGAAGTTTTATATCCAAAAGAAAAAAAACTTTACCGAACTCATCAAATAATATCCACGATCTGCCGATTTAAAGATTCTCCTTTCGTTGGATTACGAAATACGCCGTTCCGCAACAACAGTCATTTCCTGCCATCCAATGCGCTGAGCATCCGAAAAATTCGAACATCCGGTTTGCATCTTCAGTCTTGAGGTTGTATCTTGATTCAAATTATCAAACCATGAAGCAAGCTGTCATTCACGCCTTTTATGTTGAATCTGCCACACGCAAAGTAGAGACAATTGACATCAATGCACTCCCCGAGCTGCGGGATCCTTCGGATTATCTCTGGCTACAGCTCGATTTCAGCGTTCCCGAAACCAAGTCGGTCGTTCACAACTTATCGGTTAATGAGCTAACGGCTGCGGCGTTGCTGAAAGAAGACTCGCGGCCACGTGTTGCGGTAAGCGCCGACGAATTACTGCTGGTTGTGCGCGGTGTAAACCTGATTAAGGGTGAAAAACCCGAGAATATGATCTCGGTACGCATCATGGCAACCAAAAACATGATCATCACCTGTCAGAAAAAACGCTTAAACTCCATTCAATCGATTGTTGATGATCTGGAGCAAGGCAATGCCCCGAAAAGCACCGGCGACTTCATTGTCCGGCTCAATGAACGGCTGGTATTCAATATGAGCGACGTGATGGAAGATATTGAAGAGTCGGCCATTTCGATGGAAGAGCTGGTGATGGACGAAGAGGGAAACGACGACGAAAGCAAAAGCGAACTGTACAACTTGCGGCGCCAGATTATCCAACTGAAACGATTTTTAATTCCGCAACGTGATGCGCTCAACAAACTTCAAATTGAAAAAACCAACTGGATGACCAGCAAACAGCAACTTCGTTTACGGGAAGTTAGTGACTACCTGATGCGCTATCTGGAGATGCTCGATGCAGCGCGAGAACTAGCTTCGGTAAGTCAGGAAACCTTAATCAACCGATCGAATGAGCAAATTAACAGCCGCATGTATCTGCTATCAATAATCGCTGCTCTGTTCTTGCCTTTGAGTTTTTTCACCGGCCTTTTGGGCGTAAATCTCTCCGGCATTCCCCATGCCGAAAACCCAAATGCCTTTTTAGCATTCATCCTTATTTTGGTGATCATCGTTGGCTTTCAGTTTTGGTTCTTCCGAAAAAATAAATGGTTATAACAGCAAAGCCCTGCTCCGTATCGGGCAGGGCTTTGAATAAACTAAAACCAATTTAAAAATTCAATCAATCTCCGTTGAACAATTCGCTTAATGAATCTCAATCATTCGTGGCGCCTGAGCCTTATCTTGTTCCCGTTTGGGAACGGTAATTTTCAAAACACCATTGCTATGCGAAGCATCAATCTTGTTCACATCAACACCTTCCGGTAATTGGAATGAACGACTGAACTTGGAGTAATTAAACTCACAGAACACAACTTTACTGTCTTTTTCCTCTTTCTTTTCTTCTTTTTTTTCTGAAGAAATTGTCAGCACATTGTCTTTCAAATCAATGTGGAAATCTTTTTTATCCAGGCCAGGAGCAGCTAACTCTATTTCGTAATGGTCTTTCTTTTCGTACACATTAACATTGGGACTGCTGTTCCATCCTGATTTTTCGAAAAAATCGTTCCACACATCTTTTCCAAAAAAGTCGTCGAATAAACTCGGTACGTTTCTGTTTGATCTTACAAATGGTAACATAACTTTGTCCTCCTATCAATTCGTTAAACATTGATTTTTTTGTTTTCCATCCATACAACATCAAAGGTCGCTCCAAAGTATTTTTACGAATTTTCGGGCAAAAATTTGCAATTTCAAATGCCATTCTGACTGAAACAAAGTCATTTTTTCAGCACCTAAACCACTAATGCTGAAATATTTGCAGACTACATCAAAAAATTAATTGCCCGCACCGAGCGCGGATACTTCTATTTTCCCCTACCTTTACACGCATTATTACGCAATGGGGTGTCCGGCTACCGTCGGACTGAGATCATACCCAAAGAACCTGATCCGGTTAATACCGGCGGAGGGATTTGTGTAGCTACTGTCCGGATAGTTCCATCCTATTGCAATTACTCATTATCAATTAACCGAATTATGCATGTAATTGTCAATCAGCAAGCGATGGAACTGCCCGATTCCGCATCTGTCCCGGATCTCCTCTCCGCGCTTCAAATTAATTCAATCAAAGGGATTGCACTGGCCGTGAACGACCAAATCGTGCGCCGGGAACATTGGAACGACTTCCGGTTTTCCTCCAACGACAACATCCTCATCATCAAAGCAACCCAAGGCGGTTGATTCAGCTCACCCTAAAATCATTCAGATGAAAAACCAATCACTAACCGAACAGCTGAAGGGAAGTACGCTGTTCCCCAGTTCACGCAAGATTTATGTTGAAGGTAGTCGCCCGGACATTCGGGTGCCCATGCGCGAGATCTCGCTTTCGCCCTTTACCGACAAGCAAGGTGTCAACCACCCAAACGAACCGATCTATGTTTACGACACTTCGGGCGTTTACACCGACCCGAGCTATACGATCAATATAAAAGAAGGACTTCCAAAGCTACGTCAACAATGGATTGCAGAGCGAGCTGATGTTGAAGAGCGTTCCAATTTGAGTTCTGAATACGGACAAATTCGGCAAGCCGATACAAAATTAGATGCCATTCGTTATCCGAACGTCAACACCCGGCCGCTTCGTGCAAAAGCAGATAAAGTTCCCACGCAATATTTTTATGCAAAACAAGGCCTAATCACGCCGGAAATGGAATACGTGGCCATCCGTGAAAATCAGAATCTGGGTAGGATGAACGAAGGTCGCGCGACTAAAATCGAAAGCTATATCACACCCGAATTTGTGCGGCAGGAAATTGCAGCAGGCCGTGCTATGATTCCTTGCAACATTAACCATCCCGAGTGCGAACCGATGATTATTGGCTCGAAGTTCCGCGTAAAAATCAACGCCAATATTGGAAACTCGGCCCTTTCTTCCGGTATACAGGAAGAAATTGACAAAGCCGTTTGGGCCATGATCTGGGGCTCAGACACGGTCATGGATCTTTCAACCGGGGACAATATTCACGAAACCCGCGAGTGGATCATCCGAAACTCCCCTGTACCAATCGGAACAGTGCCGCTATACCAAGCCCTAGAAAAAGTAAACGGTAAAGTTGAAGACCTGACCTGGGAAATTTACAGGGACACCCTGATTGAACAAGCAGAACAGGGTGTTGACTATTTCACCATCCATGCTGGCTTACTGCGCGATCATGTCGAGCTAACCAACAAACGGATGACCGGCATTGTATCCCGCGGAGGTGCAATTATGGCCAAATGGAGCATGATTCACGACCAAGAAAACTTCCTGTACACTCACTTCGACGAGATCTGCGAAATCCTGGCCGCTTATGATGTTGCCGTTTCCCTGGGTGACGGCCTGCGACCGGGTTCTGTTTACGATGCCAACGATGAAGCCCAGTTTGCTGAATTACGTGTCTTGGGAGAACTGACACACAAAGCCCGTGCTGCTCATGTGCAGGTGCTGATTGAAGGCCCAGGACACGTACCGGTTCATAAAATCAAGGAGAATGTTGAGTTACAGCAGGAAGTTTGCGACAATGCACCTTTCTATGTACTGGGGCCGTTAACAACCGACATTGCTCCCGGCTACGATCACATTACTTCAGCAATTGGTGGAGCAATCATTGGAGCACATGGTGTAGCTATGCTTTGCTACGTTACGCAAAAAGAACACCTGGGCTTACCGAACCGCGAAGACGTGAAGCAAGCTGTGATCACCTACAAGCTGGCCGCTCATGCTGCCGATTTAGCGAAAGGCTTCCCCGGAGCCCAACTGCACGACGACGCCATGAGTAAAGCCCGCTTCGAATTCCGGTGGGAAGATCAGTTTGCGCTGGCTTTGGATCCACAAACAGCCATTCAGTTTCATGACGAAACACTACCCAATGACGAGAATAAGAAGACACACTTCTGCTCGATGTGCGGCGACAATTTCTGCTCGATGAAGTCATCTCATGAAATTCGCAACATGAAATCCGGCAAACAACACGGGCCATGTCAGCATCGCAATGAAGCAGTTGAAGAAACAATAAACGCACAGGAATGAAACTTTTGGTGATTTCACATCCCGATCAATTTGCGCACGAGGCCGAAGTGATCAACCAACTGTTTGAGCTGGGGATGCAACACTTTCATCTGCGAAAGCCGAACTGGTCGACCGAAGAAATCAGAAACCTGTTGAAATCGGTTCAACCAACATTTTTTAACCGAATTATCATCCACGATCATTTTCAACTTGCTGTTGAATTCGGTCTGGGTGGTATTCACTTTTCAGCAAAAACGAAAAACCAGATGCCACAGTGGCGCTCTTTCGAAGGAAGTCGAAGTACATCGTGCCATAGTTTGGAAGAATTACACGAACTACCGGATCAAATTGACTATGCCTTTTTGAGCCCGATTTTTCCATCGATTTCCAAACAAGGGTACCACGCCAACTTCGACTTCGATGAGCTGGAAAAGTTCCTGGCTACATATAACAAAGCCGAAGTAATTGCACTGGGCGGCATTGAAGCTGGAAAAATTCAGACTTGCCGGCAGATCGGCTTCAACGGCATTGCTGTACTTGGCAACATCTGGCAGGAAGGACAAACACAGCGTGAACTAACCGATCGCTTTCGGATTCTCCAAAAACAGAACGGCCGACAGATTCGAAACGATAACAAAATAAGACTATGAACCACAAAATAGCAAGACTACAATTCATCACTCACTCAACAGCACAATCGACTCCGGCTGAGCAAGCCCGACAAGTATTGGAAGGTGGCTGCCAATGGATTCAGCTGCGTATGAAAAAGCACTGCGATGAAGAGATCCTGGCCGAAGCCGAAAAAATAAAGGCACTGAAGGTTAGCTTCAACTTCACATTCATCATCAACGACAATCCAAAGCTTGCACTACAATGCGGAGCTGATGGTGTACACCTGGGGAAACAGGACTGCTCACCTATTGAAGCCCGTCAACTACTAGGCGACAAGTTCATCATCGGTGGTACGGCCAATACAATCGATGACGTCATCCGTCTGACTGAACAGGGGGTAGATTACATCGGATTAGGGCCTTTTCGTTTCACCGCAACCAAAGAAAACCTGAGCCCTGTACTTGGGCTCGACGGTTATCAACGGATTTTGGAAGAGATGAAAGCACAAAACATCAATCTCCCCGTCGTTGGAATTGGCGGAGTTGAACAAAGTGATGTTGACTCGCTACGAAAAACAGGCTTGCATGGACTGGCAATTTCATCTGCCATTTGGCAAAAGGCGAGCATTGTCTCAACAACAAAGGAATGGCTCCAAGCCATCGAGCAAACAATTATTTCAACCGAACGAATTTCTTAAAAACACCAAATGAATCGATTAAAAATAGCCGACAAAACATTTCAATCACGCCTGTTTACCGGCACAGGCAAATTCAGTTCAAACACCATCATGGAGGAAGCTTTGCTCGAATCCGAAAGTGAACTGGTAACGGTGGCATTGCGCCGCGTTGACATCAATAACAGCAACGATGATTTGCTCCAACACCTCAATCATCCGCGCATCAATCTGCTTCCAAACACCTCTGGTGTTCGCACAGCCACGGAAGCCGTTTTTGCCGCCCAACTGGCTCGCGAAGCTTTAGGCACCAACTGGGTAAAACTGGAAATTCACCCCGATCCGCGCTACCTGTTACCCGACTCGGAAGAAACGCTGAAAGCCACCGAAGAGCTGGTAAAGCTCGGCTTTGTAGTCCTTCCATACATCCAGGCCGACCCTGTTTTGTGTAAGAAATTGGAAGATGTCGGCACCGCCGCAGTAATGCCTTTAGGAGCTCCAATCGGAAGCAACAAAGGATTGCAAACCCGCGACTTTCTGCGCATCATCATCGAGCAGTCGAAGGTTCCCGTTATCGTTGATGCGGGGATCGGAGCACCATCACATGCTGCCGAAGCCATCGAGATGGGAGCCGATGCTGTTTTAGTCAACACAGCTATCGCTGTTTCCAACAACCCGGTGATGATGGCCAAAGCATTCAAGCTGGCCGTTGAGTCAGCCGCTCTGGCACGGACAGCAAAGCTTGCTCCGGTTCGCGATCACGCCGAAGCCAGCAGTCCTTTAACTTCATTTTTAGATTAAGCGCTATGGAATTTTACGAACTGATACAACACTATAATTGGGACTCGACCCGCGCCCTGATTTACAGCAAAAACGCTGCTGACGTTGAGAAAGCGCTCAACAAAACCGAACGGAACATCGACGATTTTATGGCCTTGATCTCGCCGGCTGCTGCTCCCTCCCTGGAACAAATGGCCCAACAAAGCCGCGAGCTAACCCTCAAACGCTTTGGCAAAACCATTCAGATGTACGTGCCGCTGTACCTGTCGAACGAATGCACCAACTTTTGCACTTATTGCGGCTTTAACCACAACAATGAGATCGACCGCTGCACACTTAATAAAGACCAGGTTTTAGACGAAGCAAAAGCCATCCGGGATTTGGGATTCGAGCATCTGCTCCTGGTAACCGGAGAGCATCCACGCAAAGCCGGCTTCGCATATTTAAAGGAAATCGTAGAGCTCCTGAACCCACTGTTTGCTCAGATTTCCATTGAGGTACAGCCAATGCAAACCGAGGAATACAAAGCCTTGGTTGATGCCGGCCTGCATGCGGTATACGTTTACCAGGAAACTTACTACGAACAGCGCTACCCGATCTATCACCCCAAGGGTAAGAAAGCAAACTTCCGCTATCGGTTGGAGACACCGGAACGACTGGGGAAAGCCGGAATTCATAAAACCGGACTCGGTTGTTTGCTCGGGCTGGAAGACTGGCGGGTAGATTCGTTCTTCACCGCACTGCACCTGCAATTTTTGAAAAAGCATTACTGGAAAACCAAGTACTCCATTGCCTTTCCTCGTCTGCGACCACATGCCGGAAGTTTCAATCCCGACTATCCGATTAACGACCGCGAGTTTGTGCAACTGATATGTGCATACCGCTTATTAGATGAAAATGTGGAACTATCCATTTCAACCCGCGAAAGCTCTGCCATGCGCGATAATCTGGCCAAGCTGGGTGTAACAACCATGAGCGCCGGCAGCAGTACCAAGCCCGGTGGTTACGCCACCAAAGACGAGTCGCTGGAGCAATTTACCATCAACGATGACCGTACGCCCGATGAAGTGGAAACGGCACTCAAAGCCCAGGGCTACGAGGTGGTTTGGAAAGACTGGGATGTTTATATGCAACATGCTTAACCGATGAATTTAGAAGAAAAAGAAAGATATGCCCGGCAAATTATGCTCCCCGAAATCGGGGAGGCCGGGCAACAAAAACTCAAACAGGCCAAAGTGCTGATTATCGGCGCCGGGGGGCTGGGATCACCGGTTGCCCTTTACCTGGCGGCCGCCGGAGTTGGCCACATTGCCTTGGTTGATAATGACAACGTAAGCGTGACAAACCTGCAACGGCAGATTCTGTACAACTCGGAAGTCGTCGGCAAAGCAAAAGTTACGCATGCCCGGGAAGTATTAAAATCACTCAATCCGAACGTAAGTGTACGTCCCGTTTTGGAGCGTCTAACGGAAATCAATGCAGCCGAGCTGATTCAAGCTTACGATGTAATCGTTGATGCCACCGACAACTTTCGGGCCCGCTACCTGATTAGCCAAACGTGCCAACAGTTCAGCAAGCCCATGGTGCATGGCTCCATCGAAGAATTTAAAGGAATGGTCTCCGTGTTTAACTATCAGGGGGGACCGGTATATGAAGATTTGTTTCCGGAAGCGCCGGAAGACCAATCGATAGATGGTGCTCCCAAAGGTGTTTTTGGGGCACTGCCGGGTATTATCGGTAGCATGCAAGCCATGGAAGTACTCAAAATCATAACCAGAGCGGGTGAAATACTTTCGGGCAAACTGTTTGTTTACAATGCCCTTGAGTGCACCTCATCCATACTAAAGCTGATTTAAGACCAAAAAATTTGATTGTAATTTAGATTGTATCTAAATTTGCAGCCATTAGCAATGGGGTGTCCTAATATGACGGACTGAGATCATACCCACAGAACCTGATCCGGGTAATGCCGGCGTAGGGAGGGCGCAATAAGGGAACAACGATTCCTACCTCATTGGTTATTTTATTAACCAAACTTTCACTCAAAAAATGAAAAGAGTATTTTTTTTGCTGGTCATGTTAAGTCTGACCACCTTGACTTTTGCACAGTACGCGATCAGTGGAGTTGTGATGAATGAAAAACGCGAAGTACTGCCGGGAGCCAATATTGTGTTGGCCGGGACCTACACCGGAACCGTTGCCGACACGAACGGACAATTCGAACTCAAGAATCTGCGCGCAGGAGATTACAAGCTTCTTATTTCATTTATCGGCTACGAGCGGGCCAGCCAGAGCGTAACGCTGAAAAACAGCAACCAGGCTGTAACAATCACCCTGAAACCATCGGGTATTATGACCGAAGAAGTGCTGGTATCGGCAACGCGTGCGGGCGACAAAACGCCGGTTGCCAAAACATCGGTCGACCGCACAACCATCGAAAACCGAAACATGGGGCAGGACATTCCTTATCTGCTGACGATGACCCCCTCGTACGTGGCCACATCGGATGCCGGAGCAGGCGTTGGCTACACCAATTTTCGCATTCGGGGAACATCGCTAAACCGCATCAATGTTACGGTAAACGGCATTCCGATGAACGATGCCGAGTCGCACGGAACCTACTTTGTTGACATTCCCGACCTGGCCGGATCGATCGACAACATCCAGGTGCAGCGCGGTGTGGGAAGCTCAACCAACGGAGCAGCAGCTTTCGGGGCAACCATCAACCTGCAAACAACAACCCTCAACAAGCAAGCTTACGGCGAGGTAAAAAGCTCGGCCGGTTCCTTTTCAACTTTTAAAAATTCGGTTGCTGCCGGAACCGGTCTACTGGGCAAATTCGCTTTCGATGTTCGTTTGTCGAAAGTCACTTCCGACGGATTTATCGATCGCGCCACTTCCGACCTGAAGTCCTTCTTTGTTTCGGGTGGTTATTATTCAGAAAACACCATCCTGAAAGTGAACATCTTCTCAGGCTTCGAAGAAACTTACCAGGCCTGGTACGGTGTTCCTTCCGTGAAACTGAACAACGATGAGGAAGGGATGCAGCGCTACCTGGATCATTGGCTGTGGTCGGGATCGGAACGCGAAAACCAAAAACGTTACGATGACCTGATTAATTCGGACGCGCGCACTTACAACTTTTACACCTACGACAATGAAGTAGACCACTACCAGCAAGACCACTATCAGTTGCACTTGTCGCACAAGTTCAACGAATATCTGAATCTGAACGCGGCGCTGCACTATACTTACGGACGTGGCTATTACGAAAACTACGCCTACGACCAGGATTATGCGGCCTACCAGATGGCCGCTCCCGTGGGCATTGACGCGACAGACATGGTGGTTCGCAAGTGGCTGGACAATGATTTTTACGGCGCAACCTATTCGCTGAACTACGACGACGGCACTAATGCTTTCACCTTTGGCGGTGGCTACAACGAGTACGATGGCCGTCACTTTGGACGGGTAATTTGGGCTCAATATATGGGCGACAATGCCAAGGATTTGGAATGGTATAAAGGCAAAGGCACCAAAAAGGATTTCAACCTGTTTGGCAAATACAACCTGCAAATGACTGAAGCCATGAGTTTGTACGCCGACCTTCAATACCGCCACATCGACTACAATATTACCGGAATCAATGATGAATTACGCGACGTGAGTCAAAAGCATAAATTCGATTTTTTCAACCCGAAAGTGGGGCTTTACTACAAACCGGACGCCGGAAACGAAGCCTATATTAGCTACGCCCGCGCCAACCGTGAGCCCAACCGCGATAATTTTGTTGATGCCGACCCGAACGGAAAACAGCCGGTTGCCGAAGCGCTGAATGATTTTGAAGCCGGCTACACTTACCGCTCACGCAATTACTCAGTCGGAGCAAATCTTTACTACATGCTTTATAAAGACCAGCTGGTGCAAACCGGAGAAATTAATAATGTTGGAGCAACCATCATGGAAAATGCCGACGATAGCTATCGCGCCGGTATCGAGCTGATGGGGGGAGTGAAAATTACCCGAGCCCTGAAGTGGGATGTGAACGCGACCTTCAGCCAAAACAAAATCAAAAACTTTACCGAATACGTGGACGACTGGGATAATGTCGGCCAAATCGTAAATAACCTGGGAAAAACTGATTTGTCGTTTTCGCCCGAAGTGATTGTGAACAGCCAAATCAGTTTTCAACCCGCAAAAGATTTGTCGATCAGCTTGCTCTCCAACTATGTTGGCGATCAGTATATCGACAACTCGTCGAGCGAAGACCGCAAGCTGGACGCTTGGTTGGTGAACAACCTGAAGATAGATTACGCGATAAAAGGCAACTTGTTTAAAGAAATTAAACTGCACCTGATGGTGAATAACCTGTTTGACGCGGAATACGAAAGTAACGCCTGGGTTTACTCGTATTATTACGACGACGGCAGCGGTAGAAATCGCTACAAGATGGATGGTTATTTCCCGCAAGCCGGAATCAACTTTTTAGCCGGAATTGACTTTAAGTTCTAGTTTAATCACCTTGCAGCCCTCGGAACTTTCCGTGGGCTGTATTTTTTCTCAACGAATGAATGTGTAATGCAAACGCAGTAGTGTGAATTGGTACGCTGGTTTACTCGGCGACAATTTGCAAGATCTTTCCGGTGTCGACATCGAAATACAGCGGTGCCACCTTTACTTTCGGGTAGCGTTTGCGCAGGCGGTCGACCTCGCAAAGCAGAAACTCGATGGTATTCCCGGTTTCAAAGAAAGGCGACAAATTCTCGAAATGCGATGTGGCATTTTCGGCCTTCCAGCCGGCATTATGAACCAGCCCGGCAATAAATTCTTCTTTTTGCTCATCCAGGTGTTCCATGCCGCAATAGTTATGACCGATCAGGGCAATACATTTGACCCCGCCAACACCAATGGCATAGGATACCTGAAACTCGTGAAAAAATAAGTTGGCGCCTCCTGACCGAATCACAAAGGCAAAATTTTCGGGCACCCACAGGTTTTTGCGGTTGTCCATGCACATCCCGATCAGAATCTGCGCCTGATCGTAGTTTTTAAACGTCTTGTTCAAATTATGATATTCCAGCAGCAAGCTTATCGCCGTATTTTTGTATTCGGGTAGAATGTCTTGTACTGAATTTACCTCGATGAGTTTAGCCATTTTCTTCTTTTCAACTTAGGTCATCCTCTCAAACCCCCGAGCCGGCCTAAAAGTTCACAACTGAAACACATTTTCAGGCTGATTTGATTTCGTCATTTTTAAATTATTTTTGAAAAAAAATTCACGATGGAACAAGACTGGAAAGATAAACTGGGGAAAGCGTTTTCCGTTTCACCCGACAGCCAAAACGAGCCGGAGCACCACGAGCAAGAGCAAACGCCGTCGATTCCGGCAAACAAGCAAACCCTCTACGTTGAGCTGGATAAAAAGGGGCGCAAAGGAAAATCGGCAACGCTGATTACCGGATTTGAAGGAACCGACGACGAACTGAAAGAGCTGGCCCGCATGCTAAAAACACAATGTGGCGTTGGCGGATCGACCCGCGATGGCGAAATCCTGATCCAGGGGAACTTCCGCGATAAAATCATGGGCATTTTAAAGGAGCAGGGATTTAAAGTAAAACGCATTGGCGGATAATGCCAGCTGTTTTTCGGAGTGAGCCTTAAGCGAAACGCTGAAACTACAATGATCTATCGCTATAAAACAAAAGCCATCAGTTACGATGGCTTTCTCAATTTATTTAAATCGCTCGGTTAACTTATTTAAATCGAAGCGAAGGTTCATGCGGGGCAACTTAATACCTCCGCCATCTCCGGCTGCTCCGTTTTTGGGTGTGGCATAAATATGCTCAATTAAGTGCTTATATTTTTTGCCCAGGTAATTTCGCTTTAGCTTCAGCGTTGGCGAAAGTGCCCCGTTTTGCGGCGACCACTCCTCGCATACCAAGCGAAAACGTTTGATCTCTTCATGTTCACCCAGAACTTTGTTGATCACGGCAACCTCTTTGCGATACTGCGCTTGCACTTCTTTTAGCTGAACAAGTTCGCGGTTGTCGCGGAAATGAATTTTATGCTGCGAGCACCAGTCGTGCAGGTAATCAAAGTTGGGCGAAATCAGGGCGCTGGCAAACTTTTCATTTTCACCAATCACCATCGCCTGCTCAATAAAAAAGGACTCTTTCAGTTTATTCTCAATCACCTGCGGGGCAATATACTTTCCGCCCGACATCTTAAACATTTCCTTCTTGCGGTCGGTAATTTTCAGGAATTTACCCTCATCCAGGTGCCCGATATCACCGGTATGAAACCAGCCCTCCTCGTCAATTACTTCAGCGGTCAGATCCGGCGCTTTGTAGTAGCCTTTCATAACCGTGGGACCTTTACACAAAATCTCGCCATCGTCGGCTATTTTCACCTCTACTCCTTCCAGAATGGGCCCCACCGTGCCAACTTTCATTTCACCGGTACTTGGGTTATTCACCGCAATCACGGGCGAAGTTTCAGTTAAACCATAGCCTTCCAAAGTGTACATACCAGCCATTCCAAGCACCCGGGCAATTCGAGGTTGAAGGGCAGCCCCTCCCGACACAATGTAGGTGATATTATTCCCCAATGCCTCGCGCCATTTAGAGTAAACAAGCTTGTCGGCCAGCTTAACCTGCATGGTCACCAACGGATTGTAACGTTTGTTGTATTCAAAATGCCGTGTTAAGCGAAGAGCCCAAAAGTAAATCGCCTTCTTCAGTCCGGTCAGATCATTTCCTTTCGAAACAAAACCATCGTACACCCGCTCCAGCAAGCGCGGAACCGAGTTAAACATCTGTGGTTTGATTTCCTTGATGGCATTCACAATCTGGCCCAGGTTGCCAACGTAATAAATCCCCATTCCTTTATACTGAAAATGATAGTTTACACTGCGCTCGTAAACATGGCACAGCGGCAGGAAGCTAATCACACGATGATCTTTTCCCATGCCCAGGTTGTGCAAACGCGCATGAGCCGTAAAATTGGCCACCAGGTTCGCGTGCGACAACATCACCCCTTTGGGTACGCCGGTTGTTCCCGAAGTATAAATCAAGGTCGCAATATCGTCGGGCTGAACAGCTCGTTTTACTTGCTCAAGCCCGGCAGCCAGTTTCGCGTCAGCTTCGCGCCCGGCCTGAATAATTTCCCGGAAATTTCGGCAACCGTCGACCTCCTCGAATGAGAAAATCGCTTTAACACCGCCAATTTTTTCCACAATGGGCTTTAACTTGTCACAGAGCTTTTTGTCGCCAACCAGCAAACACTGCACTTCGGCATGCTCCAGAATATAAGCATATTCGTCTTCACCGATCGTTGGATAAATAGGCACGTGCACCATGCCGGCCATGGCTAAGCCCATGTCGGCAAAGTTCCACTCGGGCCGATTGGAGGTCACCGTGGCTACTTTATCGCCCTTTTTCAGGCCCAGTGCCATCATCCCTAATGCGAAACAGGTGGAGTTTTCGGCATATTCTGCCGTCGAATAGGTGTACCATCCCGAATCATTTTTTCCACCCAAAGCATCGTGGCGTGGAAATTCGGCTAAGCAATAATCCAGAATATCGAAGGTACGCGTAACGTTAACTGTCATTTGATCGATCTAAGTTAATACCCATTGATAACCGGGCAAAGATAATATTTCAACCTTACAGCCAAGCTATCCGAAAGCTGTTACACAAACAGTCGGCAGTTGCCACCGAATCACTGTTCAGCCTGTCCGTATCTTCGGTATTTTTCGTAGGCTGCAAAAATCAGCACAATAACGGCGATCAGGGCGGCGTAAACGCTCCAGTGCACGCCCTCCACACTTCCTTTGCCGTACGAGTGCATGCCACTTAAAAAATAATTCACACCAAAGTAGGTCATCAACACCGAACAAAAACCCACGACCGTAGCTACATTAAAATGAAAACGCCCGCGCAAACCGGGGATAAACCGCAGATGCACGATAAACGCGAAAATAACCACCGTGATCAGCGCCCAGGTTTCTTTGGGGTCCCAGCCCCAGTAACGGCCCCAACTTTCATTGGCCCACACGCCACCAAGGAAGGTACCAATGGTGAGCATATACAATCCCAAGGTTGCCGAAAGCTCGCTGATGGTTGTTAACTGATCAGTGAAATAGGCAACACGCTGTTGGTTTCGTTCGTGCATTAAGGCATACAGCGTCAAAACCAATACCCCCAGGAAAGAACTCAGCCCGATAAAACCATAGCTTGCCGTGATTACCGCTACATGGATCAGCAGCCAATACGATTTGAGTACCGGCACCAGCTGGGTGATTTCCGGATTCATCCAGTTCAGGTGCGCCACAAACAAGGTGATACCGGTTAAAAAGGCTGCCGTTGCGAGCACCATCGGATATTTGCGGCCAAAAATGATTCCCGCCAGCATCGCCGCCCAGGCCACATAAATCATCGACTCGTAGCCATTACTCCAGGGAGCATGCCCCGAAATGTACCAACGGACAATCAGCCCCACGGTGTGTACCCCAAAGGCCAGAAAGATTAACCCGCCGAAGATGTATCGAACCGGTTTGCTCACCGTCTTTTGCCTGATGATATTGACGAACAAGACAACCAACAGGCCAATTCCCAAGAGCAAATACCAGGGGAACACACGTTTGAAGGGTTGATATTGATTGTAAAATAGTTCAAGTTCCTTTTTACTGTCGGATGGCAAAATATCGGCACCAAACTTCTGCTGAAAATTGGCGATCGTTGCCATTATTTGGCGCGGTTGAATTTCGCCACCGGGATTTAACGACTCGCGCAGCAGTTTAAAGCTGCTCGCCACAAAAAGTGAATCTCCCTTCGGATAACCGGTTGGACTGCTGCCCGCCGCGTACCAGGCATCCTTTTGATTGACCGGCGGAAAGAAAGTAAAAAACTCACCGTTAAAGATCATAAAACAGATATTCAACCGCTCGTCAACAGTCAGATAATCTTTATCGCGCTGATCGCGCATTGCCGGCATTTTATTATAAGCAGCCTGTACTTCTTCTAAAATTCGATATTGCCCTTGCTCATCAAAAAAGTCGAGCACTGAAGCCCGCTTCTCTGTCATTCCCAATTTGGCAGCCGCTGCCTTTTCCAGCTTAATCAGCGGTACTGTCCGCCAGAGTTCCGGAAAAAGGTTCATGCTCAGCACCAGTTCGTCAGCCGTCTTCCCTTCGAATGATGCCTTACGGGTAAGCTTGCGCAAAATTTCGTTGTTCAAGGTCGACATGGGCTCAATACGACCATCGCGCCCATGCACCCACAATTCAGAAAAGTCACTTACCAAATCCTGATCTAAATTCGGAATAGCATTTAATACCGCATCATTTGCCTGAACCGGATTTGGCAGGGTCAAGAGGAACAATATCAGACCGGCAACAGCGGCTTTATTCAGTTCTTTTAAATGCCGAACCAAATGCCGGAAATACGAATTTCGGGCGAAAAGCGCCAAAATCATCCCAACAGTCATCAACAGGTACCCAAGATAAGTCACAAAAGTTCCCCAGAAATCTTTATTCACCGACAACACCGTGCCCAATTCATCCTGATCGTAGGAAGACTGGTAGAAGCGGTAGCCACGATATTTCAACGTGTTGTTCATAAAGATACGGTGATCTTCCTCAACGCCGCGCTCTTCATCGCTCAGTTCAATTTCACTGGCAAACGACGACGGGCTATCCGATCCGATGTAACGATCTAACTGAAAATCCTTCAGGAGAAGCGAAAATGGTAGTTTAATCAGCTCGGAACCGTACGAAAATGCTACCGCCGTATTCCCCAGCATATAAGTGGTTGGTTGCCCCACCTGGCCGGAGCGCCCAAAGACATTCACGGTGGCAACACGTTCCCCATCCGTCAGTTCCAGCAGCACCGCATCCTCGCCCGTATCACCCTGGGTTGAAGGAGTCACACGTACCGACGCATGCGGATAAAACTGCTTCACCAACAACAGATAATCATCGAAAGCATACAAGTGCATCGGCAAAACAGGCTGTCGACTGCCGGCCACCATCGAGACAGGCTCGGCTCCACTCATCGAGCGGATTTCCAAATCGCGGTCGCTGACAATATAAAGTTGGTCATCTTCATCTTCGAAGCGGATGTTCGCTGCGGGGCTATACCCCACAACCACCGGCCCCAGGTTAACCGTCTCACCCTTTCGGAACGCAAAGGGCTGCATCCCCTGCCCTGCCGACACAACAAAGTCGACCAACGGCTCGCCTGCAGCATTTTCAACCGGAGTCTTCACCGCATTTTTCACAAAGCCAACCGATTTAATTTTTACGAGATTCCCCTCAACAACTATTGATTCCGAGTAGGTTCCGGAGCGCAATTCCGAAAAAAGAACCTTCGTTTTCAACTTTTGCTCGGCCATCTCAATGGTCAGGTAAGTATCGGTGGAGAGAATGGTATTGGAGCTCATCCCTTCGCGAATGTGCATCACGCCTTCAAAACTAGCATAGCGTGTAATTCCCGCGCCAATGATGATAATGGTAAAGGAAATATGAAAAAGGCCTATAACAATCTTCCTGGCCGAGTACATTTTATAGCTCAGGAAATTCACCATCAGGTTAAATCCCAACAACACCAGCACCAACTCAAACCAATGGGTGTTGTAAATGATGCTTTTTGCGGCTTCGGTTCCGTAACTGGCCTCGGTAAAGGTCGCCACCGCCATGGAGATGGCAAATACCAACAATAAGAAGCCCATAAAAGGCATGGAGGTCAGAAACTGATAAATTCTTTTCATAAGATCGTTTTTTATCGGGTTGCCGTTTAGCACTATTCGCCAAAGCCGTGTTTGTTGTTCATAAATAACATTGGTCACCGGGTTTAGTTGAGTCCGGCAAAACGAAAATAAGAACAACCGGTATGTTTTAGAAACAGCATCGGCTGAAAACAGAACAAAGCACCTCAATATAAAGGCATTTTATCGTACCTTTTCATCTGAAACGGTTTAGAAAAACCTGCAAGAGGAACATAATACCGCAGATCTATGAAACTCATATTCAAACTTCACTACAATACTACGCCGGGCCAACAGCTGTTTTTGTCGGGTTCGGCTGAGGCACTCGGAGAATGGCAAACGGAGCAGGCGATTCCGCTATACAGTATCGGCAACGGTTTTTGGGAAATTGCCATCGACTGCCCCGCTTCGACCAAACGTCTGGAATATAAATACTTTATGCTCGACACCGGCGGACGGCTGCACTGGGAATGGGGCAACAACCACTTTATCGACCTCAACAAATACCACCATCCCCTGCTTGAGCTTGCTGATCAGTGGAAAAACCCCTCGCCGGCCGAAAAGGTTTTTTACAGCGACACCTTCTCGGGGGTGATTATGAAACCGGGAAAAAACAAAGCTGCTGTCAATTGGATTGAAAAGGAAAAGATCCTTCAGTTCCGCATCAGCGTTCCCCGCATCAACGGAAATTACAAGCTGTGCATGCTCGGCAATCAGGAAGTGATGGGCAACTGGAACGAGTCGCAACCGCTTTTGATGGAGTTTGGCGACGATTTTCCGGTATGGACCGTTCAGGTGGACGCCGAGAACCTGAAATTTCCGGTACATTACAAATACGGCATCTGGGACTTACAAGCCGGAAAACTAAAAACGGTAGAAGAAGGATTCGACCGCGAATTGAATGCGCTGACTTCTCAGGGGGAATCCTTTGCATTTATCAAAACGGACAATAATTTCCGCTATCCGTTGGGCAATTGGAAAGGTGCGGGCGTCGCGGTTCCGGTTTTCTCGCTGCGAAGCCGGACCAGCTTCGGGGTCGGCGATTTTGGCGACCTGTTCAAGCTGATTGACTGGGCAAAGTCGGTAGGTCTGAAGATGGTTCAGATTCTGCCGGTCAACGAAACAGTCGCCTCCCACAACTGGCTCGACTCCTACCCTTACAAATCCATTTCGGTGATGGCGCTTCACCCCATCTACCTGAACCTGGAGAAAATGGGACAGCTGAACAATCTGCGGGTTCAGGAAGAATTTACAACGCACGGCGCACGCCTCAACCTGGAAACGCACGTGGATTATCCGGAAGTGCATCGCCTCAAGTCGCGTTATTACAAACTCATTTTTGATCAGGATGGTGAGAAGCTTTTCAACAGCAGCAGCTTCAAAAAATTTTTCGCCGCCAACAAGGATTGGCTGGTTCCCTACGCCGCTTTTGTGTATTTGCGCGACCAGTTTAAAACTCCGGATTTCCGCCAATGGGGCGACTTCCGCCGTTACGACCGCTATAAAATTGAAGCGCTAAGCGAGCCAGGTGCTCCCAGCCGCGATGATGTTGTTGTGCATTATTTCATTCAATATCATCTGGACAAACAATTGAAAGAAGCCACCAGCCACGCCCGTAAGAACGGCCTTATTCTGAAAGGTGACATCCCCATTGGGATTAGCCCAAACAGTGTTGAAGCCTGGATGGAGCCCCACCTTTTTAACCTGGATGCCCAGGCGGGAGCGCCGCCCGACGACTTTGCCATTAAAGGACAGAACTGGGGATTTCCGACCTACAACTGGGAAGAAATGGCACGAGATAATTATGCCTGGTGGATCCGCCGGATGCAAAAAATGGCAGAATACTTCGACACATACCGCATTGACCATATCCTGGGTTTCTTCCGCATTTGGGAGGTGCCAGGCGACGCAGTGGAAGCGCTGCTGGGACATTTTAACCCGGCACTACCGCTCACCGCCGACGAAATTCAGCAGTTTGGCGTACAGTTCGATTACGAGCGCTTCACCCAGCCGTACATCCGTTACCACTTGTTGGTTGAACAATTTGGAGAACAAACCGAAAGTGTCATTCAGCAATATCTGGAAGACCTGGGAGATCAGAAATACCGACTAAAAGAAGAATTCAACACCCAGCAGAAGATCAATGCGCATTTTTTAAATGGCATTGAAGAGGAACAGCTCGAGATTGACAAACTACGACTACGCAACGGGCTGTTCGACCTGGTCGCCAATGTCATCCTGGTGAGTACCGGTCATAACCAGTGGCACCCGCGCATAGCGATGACACAAACAAGCTCGTTTGCAGAGCTCGATTTTTGGAGCCAGGAACGCCTGCGGACACTTTACGACCATTACTTTTACCGACGCCACGAAGACTTCTGGTATCAAAAAGGAATGGAAAAGCTGCCGGCCATCACCTCGGTTGGCAACTTGCTGGTGTGCGGCGAAGATCTGGGAATGATCCCGGCCTGCGTACCCAAGGCCATGACCGAGCTCAACATCCTGAGCCTGGAAATACAGCGCATGCCCAAAGACCCGAAGAAACAGTTTGCCCACCCGGCCGATGCACCCTACCTGTCGGTTTGCACCACCTCCACCCACGACATGTCAACCATCCGCGGGTGGTGGGAAGAAGATCACGAACTGAGCCAGCTGTTTTACAACCAGGAGTTGGGGAACTGGGGAACAGCTCCCTATTTTGCCGAGCCCGATATCTGCCGGCAGATCATCACCCAGCACCTGCACTCACCAGCGATATGGACAACCTTCCCCATTCAGGATTTACTGGCCATGGACGGCCAGCTGCGCTGGGATAAAACACAGGAAGAACAGATTAACCTTCCGGCCAATGTGCGGCACAAGTGGCGCTACCGCATGAAACAAAGCATTGAGGAGTTGAAACAAGCACAACATTTTAATGACCTGCTAAAAGATTTACTCAATGCTTCGGGACGAAATTCGGACTACTAAATAAAACAGGGGACTACACTTGCCGTATAGCCCCCTGTTGCAATTTCCTTTACGAACCGATTATTCGTCGATCTCGCCAACAAATACTCCGGACACATTCCAGGCGCTGAACATACTGCCGTCGCGCTTGCCAAGCGGAATATACACTTGGATGCTGTGTTTTCCGGGTGTCAGATTATCCACCGGCGTGAAATACGGGTGCGAAACCGTGCCGGGACACCAGCCCGAGCGACTGTAGTCGGACGATGACAAGCCGTTCCAGAAGTTACCCGATGCCGGGTTCGACGCGCGGTAAGTTCCGCAATCAACACGCCAGGGGGTGAAGCTGAAAAAAGGAGTGCCGTCGATAAACAGTTCGTTCTTTTTGGGCACAAACTCGTCGCCGCCGCCCCAGCCACCATGGCCGGTTGTAATGTAGCGGAAGGTCACATTTTTAACACCTGCGGGAACTTCAAAATTCACCGTAAGCGTATCGCTGGCAAACATGGTTCCGTATTCCTGACCTGCCATTTCCATGACATTGGTTGTATTGAAAACCGGTTGAATCCAGTATTTTTTCGCGGGCTTTTCCGACACTTGCTGCTCGTTGAGATGATATTTCAACTTCAAGCTTACTTTGTGACCACCACCATCGTAGTTCCCAACAAACACGCCAATCCAGCATTCGTCCTGTAACACCGGCAGCAGGTCGCTGACATCCTGCTTGTAGCTTACCGAGTCGGCCCAGGCAATGCCCACGTCGCGTTTTTCATTGAAATGGTGCACGCCAAAAGGTGTGAAAAAACGCATCAGCTCAAGCAGCGGATTATAGTCATTAGTCAGCACCACGCCCTGATAAGCAGTTCCTTCTTTACTGATGTATTGCGGCAAGGAATCTTTGCCAAACTTCAGCCCATCCAGAAAACTACGCTCTTTATTCACCGGAATGACAAACACCGAGCCCGTGCGGTCGTAAGCATCGCCGTTCGACTGTTCGGTTACTTCGGCAAAAACCGACGTTCCATCGGGCACCTGCGGCAGTTTGACGCGTTTCACCACCACCGTACCACCCGCGAAACGATACAACGAGTCGGTATACTCGCCGTTGGGGTTTTCAATCTGATCAGTCCAGTTAATCTGCTGCTTATTAAACACGGTTACTTCCTTCACAAAAGCATTGCTCAACCGACGGCTAAAGTCAACATCGTCGGTTTCGGTGCCCAAGTCGGCAGGCATCAGCTCGGGTGCTTTTCCTTTTTTGAAAAACTCAACCGATGTGGCCTCCCAGCCCGAACTGCCATTGCGCACATAACGCATCACCAGCCCTCCGGGGTACGCAAAGAAAAGCATTGGGGTAGCTTGCAAGCCGGCTTCGGTGGTCACCCACAATTCAATTTTGTTGGAAAACGAAGAACCGACATATTTCTGGCAGCTGTAACCCAGAATTTTCTCCGGTTCACCCACGGGTTCATAGCCCTCGAGCGCCCGAAATTCGGATTGGGTAAAATAGGTTTCACCACTCATAAATTCGGCCTGCTGATAGACCGTAGCCGAGTTATAGTCGAGATAACTTGTTTGTTGAGGCAATTCGGGAATCAGCTTTTTGTCTCCCTGATCCATCCAACTGCGGGCAATGCCATTCACATATTCCACCACCAGGGGATCCCGGTCGGGCACCACCGCACCTTGTCGCCATGCAGAATAGACAACCTTACCACTCTTCTCCTTTTCCTTCGCCTGTGTAAAGCTCGCGGCACAGAGGCCGAGAACCAATACGATTAGTCTGATTTTGTACATTGTTTTGAATTTGTTTGCCCCAAAAATAAGGGAAAGCCGGCAAACATTCAATCACCGGCAAGGCGAAGTCATGCTTTCGTGAATTGATCGGCGAAAAAGCAAGTCTTATTGAGGGCTCTATTGAGGGCTTCACTGGCTATTGAGGGCTTCACTCGTTACTGAGGGTTTCACTTCAAGTGAAGCCCTCAATAAATAGCTAAAGGTTAAAAATATAACCTAAAGAAATTCGGAAGTATGACGAATTCGGATAATCGAAGCTGTCGCTCACCGTTTGAGGCAAGTTGTAATTGTACGAAACTTCCAGGTCGAAGCTCTTCCAGCTCAGGCTTACCGGCAATTGCAGCTGGATGTTCAGTAAGCCAAAAACATCTTTATAGTAGGTTGAAATCTCGGTCTGCGTGCTTTCGTCGAAATAAGCTTCATTCAATAAAAACTCGGCAGCTTCGGATCCCCAGAACAGGCTCAGCTCGGGTTCGAGGCGCAGGTAATTGTAGCGGCCAAATTTAACCAGGTTCAGGTAAGCATATACATCCCACGAAAGTTGCTGACCAAACTCCTTGCCCATCAACAAGGTTCCATCCAGACGGGTGCCCAGTGTTTTCGATTTCAGGGTGATTCCCGCATTCGCGCTGGTTGTATAAATGGGATCGAAATCGGGATCATCGACATGAAACAGGTAATAGCTGCCCGATGCCCGATAGCGGAAAAAGGAAGCTTTTTTCAGGCCACGGCCAAAGCCGGCCGAAAGCACGGTGGTGCGATACCCCGGATCGAGCTGACTGTACCAACTGCCCGACACGCCGGCAAAGAAACCTTTGGAGTGCATGTAATAAAGCTGCCCGGACAGGTTATACTGATCGTTGCCAATCTCGCGACCGGCAAAATAGGTTTTGCTGCTGAAGTTGGTTCCGGCATAGATAAACTGAAAATTTTGCTTCGTGTTGAAGAGCGCATATAAATCATCATCGCCAAACAACACGTCGTTCAGCAGCGAGTCAATCCGACTCACCCGTTCATGCTCCAGCATATCGGTATGCTGTGCCACTACCGCTCCCGACAACACCAACAGTGCAACTAGTATTAAGCTTATTCGTTTCATCGCTTTCAAATTTGGAACACCTTCATTCAATAATCTTTATTCCCCTCCCATTCCGACAATAGGGTCAGGCTGGGTCAACCTGACAACCAGCTTACCTAAAAAAGAATAAAGCCGCCCTTCAGCGGCTTCATCCTCGAACTTAACTAATTTCCTCCTTTACCATTTCCCCCGTAGCCATTACCACCGGCACTTTCAGAACCTTGTTGTTTGGCTTCCTGCTGAGCGGCCTCTTTGGCTTTTTGCTGCATTTGTTGTTGCGCTTGCTGACGTACTTGCTCTTGCACAGCCGTAGCATTTTCGCAATTTTCGGACTGTTGCAGGCGTTGGCGGGCTTGTTTCATTTGCTCACCACTCACACTCTGACGGAACTGCTGGCGGTTTTCTTCCCGAACTTGTTCCTGGGCCTGCAGCATTTCCTGTTGTTCCTCACTCAAGGTTGCCATCAGCGCTTCCCGTTTTTGTTCGCGGGTCATTTCCTGGTTTTCCAAAATGGCCATCTGCTCTTCGGTTAAGCTGGCGCGGAAAGTTTCACGAAATTGCTTGGCATTTTCCTGTTTCTCGGCGATCATGGTCATCTGCGCATCGGTCAGATTTATTTGCGAGCGATCACGTTTTTGCTGTTTCAGCTGATCGCCCGTTCCATCTTTCAGGCGCTGCTGAGTTTGATCCTGAACGGGTGTTTCGTCGGTTTGTGCATAAACTGCCGGAGCGGCAATAAACATGGCCAAAACCATGGTTGCGATTGTGCGTGCGATTGTTTTCATAACTTATTCATTTTAGTGTGTTATTGATCCAATTTCATAAGCTAACCGCACCAGTGTGCTTTTACCCTACCCCCTGGCATTTTTTTTTTGAAAGTCCCTTCGGGTGATGCGCCTGCCTGCGGTAGGCAGGGTTTCCAACCGCATCGGAGATGCCTTTGGGGATGGCTCCCGTCGCCCCCGCTCTGCTTGCAGAGAGGGGACAGAATTGAATCAATTCGACAGGATTGGTTCATTTCAGGGGAGAGTTACGGAAGGCTGCTGGTATGCGCGTTGAAAGTTCCTTCCATGGCGTTTCAGAGCCTGCTTTTTTTCACTCCTACTTTTGATTAATTCGGAACTTTTGTCCTACCGGACGGGTTTTCATCTTTGGCTTGCCCCAAAGACGAAACAGAAAACGCAAGGCTTATTTTTATCTTCAGGTGTCAGCTCCCGAAAGCTAAGTTCAGCCGGGTGATCTCCAATCCGGCAGCTGCCGGAGCGGAGCTTCCCGGATTCACTAAGCTTCCGGTTCGCCTCTCACCATCGATAAAAAGTAGGCCGGTCCCGCTCCGAGCGAGCTTCCGTCTTCTCTTAAATGCCTTCT
>NZ_QAAD01000031.1 GCF_003046625.1 Mangrovibacterium marinum | reverse complement strand
GTTGCCCCAAAACTGGCTGTTTTTCACTCCTACTTTTGCGCAATTCGGATCTTTTGTCCTACCGGACGGGTTTTCATCTTTGGCTTGCCCCAAAGACGAAACAGAAAACGCAAGGCTTATTTTTATCTTCAGGTGTCAGCTCCCGAAAGCTAAGTTCAGCCGGGTGATCTCCAGTCCGGCAGCTGCCGGAGCGGAGCTTCCCGGATTCACTAAGCTTCCGGTTCGCCTCTCACCATCGATAAAAAGTAGGCCGGTCCCGCTCCGAGCGAGCTTCCGTCTTCTCTTAAATGCCTTCTGCTGTCTTCCACCACTTTCATTCCTGTTGGTGATTCCCTCCGAATCATGTAGTTTTTTCTGAAAGTCTTACTACGCACAGGCGCTAAGCCGCAATGCCAAAAACTGTTTTTGATTAGAAGTGGAACGACAACCCGACAACTGTTGAAAACAACGACAACAGCATCGTCGAAAATAGTGAACTTTCATTCCTGTTGGTGATCCCCGGAATCATCTGTGTTTTTAGGAGGTTTCAATCCCGATTAATCGGGACAGCATTCGGGCTGAATTTTTCAGTCTGTAAATTAGCCTGTAAAATGGTCGGATAAAACGATAAAGCCCCAAAAATGAGGCTTAGACTTTGCGTAAGCGATGGACAAAACTTTTGTTGTTGATGACCACCTTCAGCAAGTAAATACCGGAATGCAGATTTTTCAGGTTCAGGCGTACATTTTGAAGCCCCGGAGTTAATTCCCGGGCATCCCACCGCTGAACAGTGTTGCCCAAAATATCCATCAAAATAAAAGTAGCGTTGGCATATTCTTCGGAAGTGATCTCTACAATAATATGCTCGTCCATTGGGTTCGGATATACCTTTTCAACCTTCGTCAGGTTTTCCGGCTCCAACGACGGTTCTGTTTGGGCATTTCCAAAACAAACAGACAATAATAATATCATACAAAGTAGAGCTGCTTTCATATTTCTCTCTTAGCCACACATAATATACGACATTTCGCCTAAAGGTTACCCCTAAAAAGAAAGAAAAATGCCTATTAACAGCTCATTGTTGATAAAACACGGCAATATCTTGCCCTTCGTCACGTTTGCCGCGGCGAAAAGGCACAAAAAAACCTGCCAGAAAAATCTGGCAGGCGAATTTTTTTATGCTGTCCGATGATTATTCTGCTACTGAGATAGCATCAACCGGGCAAACTTCGGCGCAAGAGCCACAATCCGTACAAAGATCAGCGTCGATCTTGTAGATATCACCCTCTGAAATTGCTTCAACAGGACATTCATCGATACAAGTTCCGCATGCAATGCACTCGTCTGAAATTACATAAGCCATAACACTTCTTTTTTATAGTTAAAGATTACGAGCAAAAGTACAAAGTTTGCCAAAAAATCAAAGGAACTCCCTATTATTTTTCATCAATCCAAATAAGCTTTTAAAATCTCTTAAAGTGGACTTAACATGAACAGATAACGACTATGAAAAAGAACGTCTTATTTCCCTTTTTCTGTCTTCCTGACATTTTGATCGTAATATTTGCAGCAATCGGTCAGTCCACATTTCGAACAGCGGGGCGAGCGTGCCAGGCAGGTATAGCGCCCGTGCAGAATTAACCAGTGATGCGCCAGAGGAACTATTTCTTCGGGGAAATACTTCATCAGCTGTTTCTCGGTTTCCAACGGCGTCTTGGCATTGGTGGTCAAACCGATGCGGGCCGACACCCGAAACACGTGCGTATCGACCGCAAAAGCAGGCTTTTCGTACACAACCGAGGCTATCACATTAGCTGTCTTCCGCCCTACTCCCGGCAGCTTTTGCAGCTCTTTCACATCGTCGGGTACCACCCCTTCAAAATCGTTGACCAGCATCCGGGCCATCCCCACCAGATGTTTCGCCTTGTTGTTGGGGTACGAGCAGGAACGGATATAATCGAATACCTCGGCAGCCTCCACCTCGGCCATAAGTTCCGGTTGGGGAAAACGCTTAAACAACTCGGGCGTTAGCTGGTTTACCCGCTTATCGGTACACTGAGCCGAAAGAATGACCGCCACCAGCAACTCGTAGGGGTTTGAATAATGCAGCTCGGTTTCGGCAATAGGCATTTCTTTTTGAAAATAAGCAATAACCTTTTCGTATCGTTCTTTTTTTAACATCTCGCTGTTGTTTGTTCTGTCTCAAACAAAAATACGCCATCTCCCCTACGATGCAAATTATACCAATTGTTTTTCAACCTGCGCTTTAAGCAAAAGGCTGAAATTACAAGGATTAATGCCTGAGCCATAAAGACTGGAACGAATTTAAGCCTCAATTCTATTGCCAATCGGTATTATTCCTATTTTTGGGCAAAAATTAGAACCAATGACTCCCTATATACAGGCCGAACAGATCTCGAAGCGTTTTGCAGATTACATGCTTTTTGAAAACATCTCGTTTACCATTTTCAAAGACCAGAAAGTGGCCTTGATTGCCAAAAACGGGGCCGGAAAAACCACCATGATGGAAATTTTGGCCGGAAACGATGAGCCTGACAGTGGAATTATTACCAAAACCAAGGATGTAAAAATTGGCTACCTGCGCCAAAACCCCGATTTGGACGACCGGCTAACCGTGCTGGAACAAGCCTTGAAGTCGGACAATCCCGCGCTGCAAGTGGTTCGGGAGTTTGAGAAAGCCATCAAACACAACGACCACCAGGCTATGGAAAAGCTGACCGTACAAATGGACGAACTGCATGCCTGGGATTTCGAGGTGAAGGTGAAGCAGATTTTAAGTCAGCTTAAAATCGATAACTTCGACCAACTGGTGGGCTCCCTCTCGGGCGGACAGCAAAAGCGCCTGGCACTGGCCAACATCCTGGTCAACGAGCCGGACCTGCTCATGCTGGACGAACCGACCAACCACCTCGACCTGGAAATGATTGAATGGCTGGAACAATACCTCGACCGCACAAACTGCACCTTGTTTATGGTCACTCACGACCGCTATTTTCTGGATCGCGTGTGTAACGAGATCATTGAAATTGACCAGAACCAGGTATACAGCTACAAAGGCAACTACAGCTATTATCTGGAAAAACGCCAGGAACGTATTGAGCAGCAACAGGCATCGACTGAAAAAGCCCAAAACCTGCTGCGTACGGAGCTGGAATGGATGCGCCGCATGCCTAAAGCCCGCAGCCATAAGGCCAAGTACCGTGTTGATGCCTTTTACGAGCTGAAAGAAAAGGCCGGCTTTCGGCGTCGCGAAGACAACCTGGAGCTGAGCATTGCCTCCTCGCGAATGGGGAGTAAAATTCTGGAGCTTGACCAGGTGTCGAAAGCTTATGGCGATCTGATTTTAATCGATGATTTCACCTACAAATTTTCGCGTTTCGAGAAAGTAGGTATTGTGGGAAAAAACGGAACCGGAAAATCAACCTTTCTGAATGTCATCACCCAGGCAATACCGGCCGACAAGGGAACAATTGACTGGGGACAAACCATTAAAATAGGCTATTACCGGCAGGACGGCATCGACTTTAACCCCACCGACAAAGTAATTGATGTGGTGAAAAACATCGCTGAAGTGGTGACCTTCGAAGATGGAAACCGCATGACCGCCAGCCAGCTGCTAACGCGCTTTCTTTTCCCGCCCGAAAGTCAGTATGGCCTGATTGAAAAGCTTAGCGGTGGCGAAAAACGTCGGCTGTACCTGTGTACCATCCTAATGCAAAACCCCAACTTTTTAATCCTTGATGAGCCAACAAACGACCTGGACATCATGACGCTCAATGTGCTGGAAGACTATCTGGCAGCCTTCGATGGATGCGTGATTGTGGTTTCGCACGACCGCTATTTTATGGATAAGATCGTGGATCACCTGTTTGTGTTCGAGGGCGACGGAAAAATCAAAGACTTTCCGGGCAACTACACCATTTACCGCAACAGCGTTGAAGAGGAAGAAGAACGTGCCCAGGCTGAAGCAAAAGCCTTAGCTCAAGCCAAAGAGGTGAAAACGACTCCGACAAAACCAAAGCAGCAGTCGCAAAAACTAAGCTTTAACGAAAAACGCGAGTTCGAACAGTTGGAAAAAGATTTGGCCAAGCTGGAAGAAGAAAAAACAAGCCTTGAAAACCAGATGAACTCCGGCGAACTTGCCCCCGAAGCATTAATCGAAAAAAGCCAACGTTACGCCCAACTGAAGGATGAACTGGACGAAAAAGAATTGCGCTGGCTGGAGCTAAGCGAAAAAGCGTGATACCAGGGATCAGTCGTGAGACGTGAGTCATGAGTCGTGAGTCGTGAGACAGGAGTCGTGAGACGTGAGACGTGAGTCGTGAGTCATGAGTCGTGAGTCGGGAGTCGGGAGTCGGGAGTAGTGAGTCTTCAATCCAGTAGTCCAGTAATCCAGTAATCCGACAATCCGGCTATCCGGCTATCCGTCAATCCTTCAATCCGTCAATTCGGTGATCAGTTGGGAGACTGGAGTCATTCTTTGCGTGCTTTGCGCCTTCTTAGCGAACTTTGCGGTTAAACCAATACGGAAACGCCAAGAACGCGGAGAAGACGCAGAGAGAGGATCCGGAAGTCCAGTGGTCAGTGATCAGTAGTGAGTCGTGAGACAGGAGTCGTGAGTAGTGAGTAGTGAGTAGTGAGTCATCAATCCATCAATCCAGTAGTCCAGTAATCCGTCAATCCATCAATCCTTCAATCCTTCAATCCCGCCATCTGCGACGGGCTTGCTACATGCAAAGGCCGAACTTTCTACTATTCTACTCTGGACTTTCTACTAGCTTTCTATATCAAAGGATACAGTAAGCTTACAGAAAGCATACAGAAACCTTACAGAAACCCCTGCTTTGCTCCGACGAAATTCCGGTTGTTTCGCTCCCCGCCCCATACCCAAAGCAAGCTTAAGTCCGAGCTGTTGTCACCATGCCTAAATATCATTTTTGTAGCGTTCGACTTCTCAAAATTTTGTAAATTGAAGGTTGAAAACAGCCAGCCACCGAATGACGGAACAGCGAAATATTAAACTGACCTACTCGATGCACCGGAAGCAGCCGGTTGTACGAATCGATTTTGCCTGGGACCCGGAGCTCGTTCATCAGGTGAAGCAATTGGACCATGCACGCTGGAGCCGGACAATGGAAGCTTGGTATCTGCCCAGGGAGCATTTTGTGCTGCACCGTTTTTTTGAGCTTTTCCGGGGCAAGGCCTGGGTTGATTATGAAGCCTTGAAGACCGACACGAAGAAGCCGGTTGATGCGGAGTCCGGTGCCGCCAAGGCTCCCTATAACCTGCGGGCTCTCAAAGCCGCTTTAACTCCGGATCGTCAAAAACAGCTTCAGTCGTTTAAACAATGGATGGTTCAAAAGCGCTATGCCACCAATACGATCAACAGCTATATGCACCAGCTGGAAATTTTCTTTGGATACTATGCCAACAAAGAACCCGAAAGCATTTCGCACCACGACATTACCCGATTTAACAACGATTTCATACTAAAGAACGGCTTGAGTGCCACTTTTCAGAATCAAACGGTGAGCGCCCTGAAACTGTTTTACCAAAAAACGCAACAACGCTTGCTAAATATCGACGAAATTGAACGACCCTTAAAATCCAGTCCCCTGCCCAAGGTATTCAGCAAGCCCGATTTGGAGAAGTTTTTTCGCGTGATCAGCAATCCCAAACACAAAATGGCGATGATGATGATTTATTCCTGTGGTTTGAGACGAAGCGAACTGATTAACCTAAAACTCGAACATCTGGATTCGAAACGGAAAACACTTTCGGTCATTAACTCCAAAGGGAAAAAAGACCGCATGATTCCACTCAGTGAACGAACCTTGCATAAACTTCGAACTTATTACCTCGAGCACCGGCCTAAACAATACCTGATTGAAGGTCAATATCCGGGCAAAGCATTAACAGCCTCGAGCCTGCAAAAAGTTTTCGAGAAGGCTATGTTGAAGGCCGAAATAAACAAGCCGTACACCATCCACTGTTTACGACACAGTATTGCCACGCATTTGCTGGAAAATGGCACCGATCTGCGCTACATACAGGAACTGCTCGGCCATAAGTCGTCCGTAACAACCGAAATCTACACCCACGTGAGTACGCAAAGCCTTCAAAACATTAAAAATCCTTTCGATGAACTTGATTTATAAGAGAAATAAAGTTCCACATATTGTATGAAATAATCATTTATAAGATAACTTTGGTGGACAGACAACAGAGTTGTATGCAAGTGTAAAACCGATACGATACATTAATACAATAAAAAAGATTGAAATAATTACAAAAAACGGATTGATTGGATTGGTGCTCCGTTGACAGGGCGGTGCAGTTTGAGGGGAATTTATTTTGTTTTTTTCTCCCCCCACACAAAGAAAAAGGAAACCCCGCCCACAAAACAACACATTTGCAAACCGTAGCAAGCCAGCTCTGCAAACCAAAGTTTACAAAAGAGTTGTTTTTTTGCCAACGCACCGCTGCTAATTTGATAGCAATTCTTCTTTTTTATGATTATCCGGTTTTAAAATAAATTTCTCATCTATTGTTACTTTTAGATTAATTATATCTTTATGTAAAATTCAAATGTTTTGTTAGATGCTTTCTTACATATAAATATTGCACAAACCTTGTTTGCTGCCATATTAATTGTTGTTACAAAAAGACCACTTAATATAACCGACAAGCTGCTTTCTGCCTGGTTAATTTTTGTAATGTGTTCTTTTATAATGAAACTAATCAATATTGATTTTCAAGACCAGTTTGAATTCGATCTTATTGGTAGAGGAGCTATAATTACATTGTCGTTTCCATCATTTTTATATTTGTATGTGAAATATTTAATATCCGGAGTTGACAAATTCAAACCATTCGATTTGGTTCATTTTTTACCTTTTGTGTTTATCAGTTTTTATGTTTTGTTCTTATCTTATTACAATCCGAAGTTTTCGGCTTTGTTATACTCTGATGGTGATATAGGATTATTGCTTATCTTATTTGGAATTATTTCTATATCTACTTTTGCTATATATGGTTACATAACTATTCGCCAGTTGAACCAATATCGTAAAATCGTCGATAATTTATATTCTTTCCATAATACTAATGTAAGTTTAAAATGGCTATGGACACTGGTACTTATTTTTTACTCATATTATTTTCTGGCCATTATAATAAATGGTTTCAATAAAGTCGTTGGAATTGATTTCAAGATGTCAAATATCCTAATACCTGTTTATACTTTTTTTATTTATGTAATAAGTTTTCGAGGTTATGTTCAGCCCAGACTTTTAGCTCAAAAAGAAGAAGTTGAAGATGATAAGCCAAAAGAATCGTATCAAAAGTCAGGATTAAAAAGAAACGATGCTGTAAAGTATGCCCAAACAATCACAAAATTGATGCAAGTAGAGAAATTGTGGTTAAATCCCGAAGTAAATTTAAAAGAAATATCGCAACACACAGGCATACAGCAACATTATATTACCCAGATTTTAAATGAACAATTGAATAAAAACCTTTATACATTCGTGAATGAGTTTCGTGCCAACGAAGTAATCCGTTTGTTTAAAGAAGAAAAATATAAAAATTGGAGTATTATAGCCATTGCATTTGAGGCAGGATTCAATTCCAAGTCATCATTCAACACTTTTTTCAAAAAATTTACAGGAAAAACACCTTCCGAATATCGAAAAGAGCTAGCTTCCGGATAGTCTTCGTAAAAAAATGCAATTCAACTATCACAACTTATGTATCAGTATATCTGTATTTTATATGTCGCTGCTTTAAAGGTCGAACTTGTAAATAGTACGTCCTTTGTAGTTAGGTCGTAGTTACTATTGTATTGCAGTTTCTTTGCTCTCAGTAAATTTTAAAAAGTGAGAAGCATGAAGAAATTGTTTTTAATATTGATTAATGGGCTACTCTTTACAGGTGTTCTTTATTCACAAGTAGATGATGTTCATAAAGAACTGCTCCGGATGGCCCTTGAAAATAATTACGAAATCCAAAAAGCAGAATTAGATATTGCTAACAGTGAACAGCAAGTTAAACAAGTTCAGTCCTATACACTTCCTCAATTATCAGGAGCAATTGAAGCAAAGCATTATATTGAATTGCCCACTGTGATTCTTCCGGGAGAAATGCTTGGTGCTCCCAGTGATATTGAAACACACATGGGAAGACCCAACAATGGCGATGTCGGTATTAGCGCATCATATTTAATACCAAATATTTCATTGCTTACCGATTTAAAAACAGCAAAAGAGTCAACGGAATTATACAAACTTTTAAAAATTAAAACTGAAGAAGATGTAATCTATCAGGTGAGCTACTCATATTATTATTATTTAGCAAGTTTGGAGAGCTTAAAAATTATAAAAGAAAATATTGAGATATTAAAAGAAAATAAAAGAATTGCTGCGAATCTGGTAAATAACGATATGGCTTTGCCAACCGACACAAACCGAATTGTTGTAAAAATTAATGATTTGGAGAAACAAGTTAACCTAATAGAAGCATCGTTATTTGAGCAGAAAAACAGGATAAGATTACTAATAGGCAATGAAGACTATCCATTTCCTGAGCCCAATTTAGATATTGAATTCAATCAAAACAATCAGAAAATTGGATTGATAGATTCTGTAAAAAGTACCGATATTCAAATTCTTGAAAAGCAACTTGAAATACAAAATCTTCAGATAAAAAAATCAAAAGCAGCTTACCGCCCAACTACATTGCTTTATGCTTCGTATGCCTATAATGTTCAACAGAACGATTTTGCCGATGTGTTCAAAGTTAACGATTGGAATAACATTTCGCTTGTAGGTCTTAAAATGACAATACCCATTTTTTCGGGTGGCAGAAACAAAGCAAAAGTGCAACAATCGAAGCTCAATTCTCAAATTGTAGAAAAGAACATTGAACAAGCAACACAAAACTTTAATCAAGAACGACAACAAACATTAAATAAATACTTTTCACTAAAAGAAAACTGTGAAATTCAGTTCGACAACATAAAACAAACCGATGATATCTATAATGTTTCATCGCTTAAATACGAAGAAGGATTACTCCCCCTAACTGAATTATTAATCTCAACTTCAGACTTAAGCAATGCTAAATTAAGTTACACAAAAAGCTTATTAGAACTCTTCATGGCCGAGCTCGATGTGTTAAAATCGAATTGCAATTTAAATACTTTAACGAATAAATAAATTTTTAATAAGATGAAAAAGATAATAAAACATATTTTGCCCGCATTCATCATATTACTGGTAATAACAGCAATTTGTTGGAAATTAAAAGCAAACAAGGAAAAAAATAAAGCAGAAGCGGAACTTGCTAATGTAAAAGCAACTGCCATACCTGTAAAAGTTGACACGGTAAAGGCTGCAAATTACATCCAAAATATCGAGATGTCAGGAGCAATAAAAAATAAAACCGATTTGTTTCTTTTTGCCGAAACACAAGGACGAATTATTAAAATATACAAGGAAAAAGGCAGCTGGGTAAACAAAGGCGAAACTATTCTTGAAATAGATAATTCAGTATTGAAAGAGCAATACGAACTTGCAAAAACAAATTACGAGCACAGCAAACTTGACTACGAAAGAATGAAAAAGTTGGTTGAAAACAATGCTGTAACTCAAAAAAATCTCGAAGATATTACTTTAAAATATACACAATCGAAAGCTGAGCTTGCAAGAATTACAAAAATGCTCAACGACACTAAAGTTACTTCTCCTGTATCGGGTTTTATTAACGATAGCTATTACGAAGAAGGAATGCTTATTTCGGGAAGTGTTAAACTGTGCAACATTATTAGTAAAAACAATCTGATTATTACCACTGAGGTTAATAGCAAGGATGTTTTGTCAATAGAAAGCGGAGATATTGTTACTTTAAAAGTAGATGAGTATCCAAACAACTGTTTTACGGGAAGCATTACAAATATCGCTGAAAAAGCACTGTCAAACAGTCGGTTTGCCATTGAAATTTCTATTGACGAAAACAACTATCTGAAAGCAGGAATGTTTGCAGAAGCAACTATCGAAAAAACTCAGCCCAAAGCAATTATTGTTGACAGAAATGCTATTTCGGGTTCCTTGCAAAATGCTTCGATGTATATTGTTGAAAACAATGAGCTGGTAGAACAAGAGGTTAAAATAAATAAAACATTGGGTAGCAGTGTTGAAATCATCGATGGTTTAAATCTAAACCAGATTTATGTAGTATCGGGAACCATTAACCTTTACGAATCGGCGAAAGTAAAAATTATAGATTAAAAAATATCTAGCATGAAGAAGACGATAAGTACAATAATAATATCATTGTTTTTAGTTGTGACCGCATATTCTCAACAAGAAAACATAGTTGGCACATATCTTACTGCAAACAAAAAAATGAAGGTTGAATTCTATCAAACAAATGGCCAATACAATGCAAAAGTAGTGTGGAAAGCTAAAGATGCTGACAAAGATGTGAATATAGGGGATGTTATCATTAAAGACCTGACCTATAATTCTAAATTAAAACAGTATGAAAGTGGCATTTTAACAGCTAAAGGAAAAACACTTGACTGCATGACCAAATTTCATAATACTAATCAAATAAAGATTTTTATGAAATATGGATTTATTAAAAAAGAAGTTATTTGGACACGAGTTTAAAATTTTGAAAATATGAATATATCAGATATATCAATCAAGCGACCAACAATTCCACTAGTTCTGCTCATAATAACCTTATTGGCAGGATTGTTTTTAGGTACAAAACTAAAGTATGAATTGATTCCCGATATTAGTGCGCCGGTAGTTGTTGTAACTACAGTGTATCCAGGTGCAGGTGCAAGCGATATCGAAAAATCAGTAACCATTCCACTCGAAAATGCACTGGCACAAGTTGAAGGAATCGATGAAATAATTTCAGCTTCAATGGAAGGTGTTTCAAGTGTAAGACTTATGATGAGTATGGATATTGCCCCCAAGGATGCCTTACAAGATGTAAAAGCAAAACTTGACAAAATCCGTCGGACACTGCCAAAAGACATTTACGAACCATCTGTTTCGGCAATTGATTTAAGTGAATTGCCAATTATTACTATTGGTGCAACATCAGCTTTGTCGAATACCGATTTTTTTGACCTTATCGATAAGACAATACAGCCGACTTTATCGCAAATTAAAGGAGTGGCAAATGTGAATATGGTTGGCGGTATGCAAAAGGAAATTAAGGTAAACATCGACAAAAACAAACTGGATGCTTTTAACCTTACTATAAAGCAAGTTGTTCAACTTGTTGGAGCTTCAAATATAGAATTCCCGGCCGGTAAAATTGAAGACGAACAAACTCAAATGAAGGTGCGATTATCCGGAAAATACCAATCTATCGACCAGTTAAGAAAAACCGTGGCAGGGTATTCAAATACCGGCAATGCTATTTACCTTGAAGAAATTGCCGATGTATATGAAGGAATTTCAGACATAAAAACAATTGCAAAAATCAATGGTGTCGAAGCCATTGGTATTGAAGTTTCAAAACAAAAAGAAGCCAATGCTGTAGATGTAAGCCGACTTGTTCAGGAAAAACTGGAACAACTAAAAGTAGATTATGCCGATTCCGGATTAGATTTTACAATTGCCAACGATAATTCAGTATTTACACTCAATGCAGCAAATGCTGTTGGTAAAGACCTAATGATGGCAATTATCCTTGTCTCACTTATTATGCTTTTGTTCTTAAAAAGTTACCGAAACACCCTTTTTGTTCTGGTTACTATTCCAACATCATTAATAGGGACATTCATTGTTATGTACCTGCTCGATTTTTCGCTCGACCTTATTAGTTTAACCTCGCTTTCGTTGGTTGTTGGTACTGTAGTCGACGATGCTATTGTTATAATCGAAAACATCCACCGCCATATGGAAATGGGCAAAAACAGGTTTGATGCCACAAAAGACAGCATGAAAGAAATAGGTCTTACACTTGTTTCAACTACTGCTGTTTTATCAGCTGTATTTATTCCAATATCAATGGTTACAGGAATCACAGGTCAAATTTTGCACGAGTATGCAATTGTTATTGTGGCATCTATGCTTTTTAGTTTGCTATTTACATTTACACTTGTGCCTTTATTAACCTCGAGATATGCTAAAATTGAAACACCAAAGAAAAATGCCGTAAGCAAAGTACTCGATGGTTTTGAAAAACTATTGGAAAAATTTGCTGTTTGGATAACAAATATGCTTAAGTGGGCATTACACCACAAAATGCTTACAACAGGCTTTGTGATTGTTGCGTTTGTTCTTAGCGTTTGGCTTATTCCGGCAGGTTTTATTGGCACTTCGTTTATGGAATCGGGTGACAGGGGAAATGCTATTTTAAGAATTGAATTGCCAAAATCGACAAAAATACACGAGAATTTAAAAGTTACTTCGCAAGTTGAAGAGCTTATCCTTTCACAACCTGAAGTTGAAAATTTATATACAACTATTGGTAAACGAACAGGAAACGCTATTGCAACTGATAATAGTACACCTTATTTTACCGAGTTTAATGTAATTTTTGTTCCTTTAGAAGAACGCGAAATGAGTTCACAAAATATTGCTCGAACATTACGTGCCAAAATTGAGGAAACAGTGCCCGGCATTAAAGTTAGTGCTGCCAATGTTAACATTATGGGCAACGAAGACATTCCTATAAAATTCTATGTAAAAGGTAGTAATATTGATAGTATTTACAAAGCTTCCGAAATGTTTTGCGATTTGCTTCGCTCTATTGAAGGAACTACAGAAGTAGAAAATTCACTGAATTTTGGTAATCCTGAATACCAGGTATTTTTTGACAGAGAAAAGCTGGCATATTATGGACTTACAATAGGCGAAATTTCAAAAGATATTCAACTGGCATTTGCCGGGAACACCGATAATAAATACCGGATTGGAGATAACGAATATGATATCAACATTCGTCTCGACGAATTTAATCGAAAAGACAAATCTGATTTAGAATCGTTAAAATTTAAAACTCACAAAGGCATTGTTACTTTATCGCAATTTGCAACTATTGAACAAGGACTGGGTCCAAGCGTTTTAGAAAGATATAACCGCGGCTCGTCGGCAACTATTACCTGCCAGTTGGTAGGTGTTTCGCAAGGTACTGCAACTGAACAATTCGAAAATTTAGTAGAACAGGCAAATTTCCCACAAGGTACAAGTCATGAATATTCGAAAATGTCGAAAATGATGAGCGAATCGTTTGCGTCGCTCGCAATTGCATTTATTGCCGCAATTCTTTTTATGTACTTAATTATGGTTCTGCTTTACAATAACTGGCTGCATCCTTTCGTGGTGCTGTTTACCATTCCTTTAGCAATTATCGGGGCATTGTTTGCACTGGCATTAGCAAACGAAAACCTTAGCTTGTTTACCATTTTGGGTATTATTATGCTTGCCGGACTGGTAGCCAAAAATGCCATTCTTGTAATCGACTTTGCCAACGACCTAATAAAGGAAGGAAAAGCATTGGTGGATGCCATACTCGAAGCTGTACTATTGCGTTTTAGAGCCATTCTTATGACCAATATTTCAATGATTATTGGGCTTATTCCTCTTGCCGTTTCTGCCAGTGCCGGAGCTGAATGGAAAAACGGAATCGGTTGGGTATTAATTGGAGGTTTGACAGTTTCTATGTTCTTGTCAATGATTATTGTACCTATGATTTATTATACATTTGAGAAATTGAAAATAAAAATAATGGGACAAGCTAAAGGTATGTAAATATCATAATTTTTTTAACCAATCAGCCCTATTTGTTAGCACATTGGCAAGTCACACGAGCCACGCTCAAACCAAAACTTGCCAAAGAGCTAACAAATACCAGCCTTGTTACCGCCTTTAAGGGCGGTTTGGGGTTTGCCCTCCCACAAAAAACAAAATAAATTAATGCTCCGTATCAAGTTCAGTGCAGATTGATAAGATAAAATATTAGATTTGTAAAAACTTGAAACAGATTGTCTTTGAACAATAAACACCAGCATACAACACGCGGTCATAAGTAATGCGGGGTAATGTGGTAAATTCAACATGAGTACATTTAATAAACATAGCAACGGTTTGATAAGTAAGTGCTTCGAAATCCCGCACTACTCATACCGCCAACCGTTAGCAGCCAGTTGGATAAAAGCCAAATGGTGGTTACCTGAAACTTCGTTCTTTGCTTTTGTTCTCGCCCAGGCAGGTTGCTGTCACAAAACTTGCAGGAGAAGTTTGGCGCAGTTGCCAATTTTTCGCTGTCTGATAGCTTGCCAGGTTGTTTCGCAGCCTGATTGTTTGCCAGTTTTTAAGAATGGCCGGTAGTTGCCTGAAATCTTGTTTTTTGCTTTCCGGTACTTGCAGGGAAACAAAATTGGCAGGAATGTTCCGGCGCAGGCAAGTTTTCCGCCAGCGGAGTTGGGCATGAACGGGCTGGTTCCCGCCCCTACTCTGTAAACCATAGCTGTACTTGCAACTACTTCGCGTTGTTTCGAATTGAACAAAAAAAGTTGATAAAAGCTTCCGCACTTTGTAAAACTTTTCCGCGGAAAATCATACATTTATTCTGTTAATAAACTGAGTATACGAAACAACCGGCTGCTAACAACGTGCAAATTGCATCGCGGGCTCGGTGGTTTCAGTTGCCGTTGTTCCTTTCTCTGACCGTCTTTCGTCCGGTGGACGAAGACGCTCTTCGAAATCCGCAACGCAACTTGCACCAACCGTTGTAAGCAAGTGGACAGACACGATACATTTAAACAAATAAAAGAAAATTGAAATAATTACAAAAAAAGGATTACCTGGGATGGTGCTCCGTTGATAGGTCAGTGCAGTTTGAGGGGAATTTATTTTGTTTTTTTCTCCCCCCGCACAGATACATCTATACCGCACACATTTGCAAATCACACATGCCAGCACACATGCTAAATTTGCAAAAGAGTGCTACTGAACGACTTCAAATATAAAAATGGAATAAATATGACGCTTTGTTTAGCTTGGAAATCTGGAAACAACATTCATTTTGCTTCTGATAGCAGATTATCAATGAATTCGGATTGTTCATCTTTTATAGATTTTGGTATAAAAATATTTTCGATACCTGTCAAAATTTTTTCCCCAACTAATTTTGAAACTCAACAACAGACCTTAGATTATGATTATAAAATTGGATTATGTTTTGCTGGTTCATCAACCAATTCTTACATAATAAAAGAGGCTATTTATGAAGTATTGCAAAGGCTGCAATATACTCATTACACTGATTTTTCAATGAATGGAATTGCAAAACTGATTTCAAAATTTCATGAACACACATCGCAAAAAGTTTGCAGTGTTTTAAGGGAAAAAGGTCTTGCTGGATTTTTTCTCACAGGATTTTGTCCAAAAGATAAATTATTAAAAACTTACAAATTTGAACTTGATTTATCCGACTTTCCAATAAAATCTACTTTTAAACAAATATTAGTTGACAACTGGATTGAATGTTTAGGCAGTGGAAAGGATGAGGCTGAAAAATATATAAAGAAATTACAAAACTTAAGCCCTATCAAATTACTCCGTAATATAATTAACTCTGAAAGAGTCCCAAGTGTTGGAGGGGCAATTCAATATGGAGATTTTGATGATGAAAATAATTTCACGATTAAAGGCGTTGATGATTATGAAATTAATAATAACAATTTAATCAGAAGAAAACTTTTATTAAGAGGTACACAGCTATACGAAAATGATATTGTGCTTGATTTTGATGATTTTCATATTTCATATACTTTCATTCAACCATTTGAAAAAGAAATTAATGATTGGATGAGAGATAAATATGGAGAGAAATTTTAGAATTATATTTTATTAACCATGTGTAAAGCAATACTAAAAAATCAAATTATTGAGTGGCTTAGAAATCAACCTTATTGGCTGCAATTTTCAGGTAATCAAATTCTGGAAGGTCAAGTAATTGATGAAAATTTACTATCTAATACACTTACATTCTTTAAAGAAGAAAACGGTTTGAAACCCGCTGAAAATGAACAAACGCCAATTGTATTTAACGAAATCGAAACTTCAGTTTCATCTACAACAAATGATATTGAGTTACAAGCTGTAAAAGACATTGAAAATGTAAATGCATTAATTTCTGGTCAGGAAATAGAAATCAACAAAAATCTGACTGTCATATATGGCAATAATGGAACTGGCAAATCCGGATACATAAGATTATTAAATAATGCTTTTTATAATTCAAGAGGTGATAAAAACATTTTAGGAAATGTCTTTAACGAGACTGAAAGTGGACAGCCAACATGTAAATTTGTTTTCAAGTCCAATGGTGGAACTCTCGACAAATTCTTCCCTGCTGATAAGAATTGTTTTGAATTTTCTCAATATTCTGTTTTTGATACCCAAAGCGTCAAAATACATCTCGATAATGATAACCAATTAAACTTTACTCCGAGTGGTTTCGACTTCTTCGAGAAAATTTTACAATTATTTGAGGAACTTAAATCAAATATTAATACTGAAATAAATTCTCTTAAAAAGACAAATCCTTTCTTAATTCATTTTCAAAATGATAATGAAATAAAGAAAGCTGTTGAAAGCTTTAATTCACAAACAGATATTGAAAAACTTAAAGCCTATGCAAATTTTTCAGAAGAAGATGCAGAAAAGCTTGAAGGAATAAAAAAGAAAATTGCAGAATTAAAAGCATTAAACATACAGGAAAAGATTTCCGCTTTTGAAAAGCTTCAACGGGAATTATCCGATTTTATTCAGAAACAACAGAATATTATAAACTTTCTGACTCAGGAAAAAATAGATTACTATTATGGTCTTTTAGATAATTTTTATAAAACACAAACACTTGTAAATGCAGAAGGAATAAAGAGTTTTGAAAAATATAATATTGATTTGGTTGGCAGTCAGCCTTGGCGTGATTTTGTAATTGCAGCACGGAATTATAAAATTCAAATTGAGAACAAAAAAGGTGATGGGAATAATTATCCGGTTGAAGGCGACCGTTGTTTATTTTGTTTGCAACCAATATCGGGTAATGAAAAATCTTTAATTGATACTTATTGGAAATTATTGCAAAGTCAGGCTGAAACTGAGCTAAACAAGATTAAACAAGATATTGCCAATGCAATACGTGAATTAAAAAACCTACCAACTGTTGTATTTAATGACACAACTAATCTTTTTGGATTTTTAAAACAATATCATCCTGACCAGACTGAAAAATGGCAAAAGATTGTAACAGATTCAGAAAACTCAAAAAACAACTTAATCCAAAATCTTGAAAAGCTAAATAAAGAACTATTAGTAACCGTTTTTACAGTAAATACAAGTGAGCTAAATCCAATCTCGCAAAAACTGAACGAAAGCATTGATGAACTATTCAAAAAGAAACCAGACCAAGAAATAGCAACATTAACTTTCCAACAAAACTATTTGACAGACAAAAGTTTATTGTCAAAGCTTCTTTCTCAAATAATTGAATATGTTTTAACTTGTAAATGGATTTCAAAAGCAGAAAATTCTTTAGGAGCATTTCGAACTAATTCATTGACAACGCTTCAGGGCAGTCTATTCAATCAACATATTACCGATAAATACACATCAACCTTTGAAACGGAATGCGATTTTCTAAAAGCCCCCAAATTTATTGAGATAAAACAGAGGAATGATAGGTTAAAAACACTTAGAAAGCTCTCAATAGCAAATAAAAAAGCAAGTCTGATTTTAAGTGAAGGGGAGCAACGAGCGATTTCGTTGGCTGATTTCTTGACAGAAGTACAATTAAATCCACAGAATAAAGGTGTTGTTTTCGATGACCCAGTTACCTCACTTGACCATCAAAGACGTGCATTGATAGCGGAAAGACTGGTGAAATTAGCTGAAACAAAGCAAGTGATAATTTTTACGCATGATTTATTATTTGTTAATTACTTAAAAAATCTAAGTGAATTAATGATTGACATTCAATGCCACTGGATTGAAAAGATTAACGATAAAACTGGAATTGTTTCGAATAATAATAGTCCTGCAACTGAAGGCGATTATAAATCATTAAAAAATGCAGATGATGCTTGGAAAGCAGCCAGAAAAGAAACATCTCCAACAGAGCGTGAAAAATTATTAAGGACTGGATTTTCTTCATTAAGAACAAATTATGAGTACTTGATTATTTTTGATTTATTTCAAGCTGTTGTCCTTAGATTTGATGAAAGAGTGAGTGTTGAACGACTAAAAGACGTTGTTGTATTACCGGATTTTACTAAAAAACTTATTGCAAAAGTTGGACACTTATCTCGATACATTGAGGCTCATTTACACAGTGATACTTTTGTTTCAAATAAACCTGAGCCAGATGATTTAAAAAGAGAAATGGATGAATTTAATGAACTGAAAAAAGAATTAAAGGAATTAAGAAATGAAATAAAAGCCGGCGCACAGTCGTAAGCACATTTGCAAGCCCGCACGAGCCAACGCTCAGACCAAAGGCTTGCAAAAGAGCTTTTGCCTTTTCAGCCCAATTAGCCCACAGGGCTTTAGGGTTTGCCGACGCTCAAAAAACAAAATAAATTCGTGCTTCGAATCAAGGTCAGTGCGGATTGATAAGATAAAAGATTAGATTTGTAAAAACTTGAAATAGATTGACTTTGAACAATGAACACCAGCTTACAACACGGTATATACAAAATGGGCGAGATTGTACTAAAATCAAGGGCAGTAGCCCGCTTTAAAATAGTAACGGTTTGATAAGTTTAAAGCCCGCAATCGCCCACATTTGCATATACCAATCCGTTACAGCCTATATAAAAAAAGACTTTCAGACAGCCCAGAAAGTCATCGGCAGACTGTCGCTCTGTTCTAGTACGGCGGTTTGACATGACGAGAAGATTTTTATAAAAATTGGCGGTTTTTCATCGGTTTGACAGTCTTTCGTTGACTTTTTAAAATTATACCGCGAGAGTTCTTTTCATATTTAGGTTTAACAAAACGACGGCTAAAAAACTGATTGAGCTTAATGAGGATTAAAGTTTTGCAGACAGTTTTTTCGGTTGCTGGTATTTGTGCCATGACTTTTTTGCCGCTCAACGATTCGGAGAAAAAAATGATTAGTGTTTAAAAAGTGTTTTCGTAACGATTTTTGAGAAACGATTACACAAAAGCATATTTTTTAATATTTTATAATCGTGAGGACAGTTTTTAAAACGGTCTGGTTTTAAAAAATGAGACAAATTTTTTAAGCTATTGCGATGAAATAAAAACAGATTTTTTGAGAAAATCTGTAGAAAGAGATAAAGTATTATATTTAACAAACGGTTTTAATAAATGTCAGCAACGATTAGAGTTGACTGTTTCTTCAGGAGATGTTTAGTGAAACCAATAAAGACGAATATTTGACAAAATAATATACAGGCTGTAACAACGTGTAAATTTAAGCACGGGCAGCGTTGTAAATCCAACGCCCTACCCCGCTCCAACAGCGGCGTACCACGACAGGAAAGATGCCCGCAATCCGCGCCTAAACTTACACTCGTACGTTGGGGTTAATATAAAAGAACATGAGTACATTAGATAAAATTAAAACTTTAGACAAAAAGTTTTCTTGGTCTTTTTTCGGGTTTCTAATCGGAATCTTGGGTTTTGGATATGCAATCTATATTGACCAATTTAAAGAGGTTAAACCCAATATCACTTTTGATATTCTTTCAAAGACTCAAGTTTTAGACTTAAAAGAAAACCTAAATGAATTGAAAATCATTTACGATGGAGAGGACTTGAAAGAGAAGGATGAAAATCTAATTCTTATAACACTAAAAATCTTAAATAACGGAGATAAGGATATAAAGGAAGATGATTTTGTAAGCCAAGTTCCTTTTGGCTTTGTTGTAAATAATGGGAAAATCGCAGAAACTCCACAGATTCTTGAGACATCAAATGACTTTTTGAAAAATTACTTAAAAGTCTCATATGATAGCACTAACACCGTTTTCTTAAACAAAACTCAGATTGACCAAAATCAATTTTTTACGATTAAAATACTTACTATATGCAAAAACTCTGAAGTTCCAGACATAAAGCCTGTTGGCAAAATATCTGGAATGGTAAACGAATTTGCTGTTCGGAATATATTTAAAGACGAATTAGAGAGCGAGGATTCATTTTTTGAAAGATTAAATAATGATAATTTCGGCATACATGTAGCACGGTTTTTCTACTATATTATTTGCATGGCTTTGTTCTCACTCTTGATTGGAATTCCAAGTTCTAAATTATCTGACTTTTTTGACAACAAGAAAAAGAAGAAACTAATTCAGAAATTTAGAAATAAGACGAAAATAAAATTGTCGGATAAAGTTGACTTAATTTTTGAATTGTATAAAGATTATGGAGAACGAAGTATAAAGTGGCTTGACAATACAATTAGTAATGATAAAAAATTGATAAAACATGTAAACTATATTAAAACCAAAGAATCCAGAGGAACAGATGACGAATTAATAGATGATTATGAAAGAGAAGAACTGATTGAAAATCAAATGCTACATGAAAGAAGGTACATAACATCAAGTTTCTCAAGAATTATTGAACGGCTAATTGACAAAGAGATTATTACAAAAGAAAATGAGGTGATAAAAGTTGATGAAGTTTTTAAAGAAGAGCTTAAAGAGTTTAAATATTTTATCGACCTGCAATAAATACTAACCCCAACACTTTGTATAAGTAATGGCAGGCGATGTGGTAAATATCAAGGTTTGTAGCCCGCTCAAACTGCGTAACGGTTTGACAGGAAAGTCCACGCAATCTGCCACTACTCATACAATTTACCGTTAGCAACAAGGTTAACAAAAAACATCAATGATGAGAATGACAATGAAAAATATTACTTGACAACCAAAACAAAGACAAAGAATCCTTTAATGAAAAGGCACTGCAAACTTGAAGGAATTTATTTTTCCCTCCCCGCTTTTGCCCTATCGGGCAATTGAAATTTGGGACAGCATTTCAAATAAGCAGCCTTCGCACATTGCAGCACATTTGCAAGCCCCACGAGCCAACGCTCAAAACCAGAGCTTGCAAAAGAGCTTCAATTTTACCTTCGCACCCGTGCTAAATTGCTACTTTTGAGCAATCAAGAAATGAACGAAATAATGAAAAAAGATTTTGACAACAAACTTCAATCCCGGAATATCAAACCAACCGCCATGCGCCAGTTGGTTTTGCAGGTGTTGACCGACCAAAAAACAGCCATAAGCTTACCGGAACTGGAAAACAAATTTGAAAAAGCAGACAAGACCACATTATACCGTACACTAAAAACATTTGAGGAAAACAAACTTATCCACAGCATCGATGACGGAACAGGTTCAGTAAAATATGCTTTGTGCCGGGAAGCCTGTAAATGCCACCCCGAAGACCTTCATGTTCATTTTTTATGTGCCGTTTGTGGACAGACTTATTGCCTCAATGACATACCCATTCCAAATATTAATTTACCGGCAAAATTTCAGCTCGAAAGCGTGAATATGGTTGTGAAAGGAGTTTGTTCCAATTGCGACAAATAAACTCTGCAACCCGGTTGCATCAACTTTTTTATACCTTTGCCGTTGTATAATTGATTAATTTCTAGAAATCGGTGAATTTAAAAGGACAACATACAGGAAGCTTTTTTACCTTTTTGGCCGGGCTGATTATTTTGGCTCATACTGTTGTGCCGCACCATCACCATTCTGAGATTACGCACTCATCAAAAGAGGAATCAGCCTGTGAAACTCCTGCTCAGGGGCAAAATCCGGAAAAAACAGATTCCCATTGCCATGCATTTAATGTACTGGTGTCGGAAAAGACAAGCACTACATCATTAAATCAATTATCCGACCATTTCAATTTCTTCCCGGCTGGAATTATTGTTCAAAGTGAAATTCCGCCTGTAAAAGACATTACCACAACTATCTTTGGCAATCATGCCATTTTCATAAAACAATTTTTCTATACCGCTCACTCACTCCGGGCGCCTCCTGCAATTGCTTAACTTTTGTTTGAATTAACAGACCGGTAAAACAGCCGGCCTATATGTTTACTTAATCTTTTCGCTATGAAAAAGAAGAAGTTAAGCAAGTTACAATTGCGGGAAAAACAAAAAATCGAAGACAAAAAGTTTAATCGAAATCTGATTATCAGTTTTAGTTTACTGATAGTCGCAACAGTTTCTGTTCTGACTTTCTACACCTATGGCTGCGATACCAGGTTTCTGTATCACAAATGGGCTTGGTATGGTAAGGAAATTCCCGGTGAATGGGCTTGTATGAATGGCAATAATTTAACGATGCATAAATCTTCAAAAGTCGCTTATAATAAAAAGGCATACTATTTCTGTAGCCAGGAATGTTTCAATCACCTAACAAAACACTTTGCAGAAGTTGCGATGGTTCCCGATGCTTTTTCAGGCGATTCAATCAACAAAGCCGATGCCTTAATCGGGTTAAAAGAAAAAGGAAGACCTGAATTGGCTTACTTTAAAAATCAGCAAACATTTAAAAAGTATTATGAGTAGGATAAATAGAGTTTTAACAAATAAAATCAATAAGAAATGATAAACAGAATCATATCTTTTTCAATAAAGAACAAAGCCCTCATTGGTTTAATGACCATAGGACTTATCATCGGGGGCATCTGGTCGATGACCAAAGTGCCATTGGATGCAGTCCCCGACATTACCAATAACCAGGTGCAGGTAATTACCACCGCACCCAATTTGGGAACCGAAGACATAGAGCAGTTTGTAACCTATCAGGTGGAACTTTCGGTGGCTAACTTGCCGGGGGTTACCGAAATCCGCTCTGTTTCACGGTTTGGATTGTCGGTGGTTACCATCGTTTTCGAAGACGATATGGGGACATACCTTCCACGACAGTTGGTGAGTGAGGCATTGGCCGAAATTAAAGAGAACATCCCTGAAGGATTTGCCGAGCCGTTTATGGCTCCCATTAGTACCGGATTGGGTGAGATTTACCAGTACACCCTCGAAGTACAACCCGGCTATGATACCATTTACGATGACATGGAACTGCGCACCATGCAGGAATGGATTGTAAAACGCCAGATGGCAATGGTTCCGGGCGTAGTTGAAGTAAACTCCTTTGGTGGACGTGGCAAACAATACGAAATCTCCATAAACCCCGATAAACTTCGCAGCATGAACCTCACCATTGCCGACATTTTCGAGGCTTTGGAAGATAATAATCAGAATACGGGAGGGGCTTACATTGAGAAAAATTTTCAAGCCAACTTTATCCGTGGCGAAGGTTTGATGCGTTCGCTCGATGACATCCGCAATACCCCGGTTGCCAATGTAAAAGGGCAACCTGTTTTTATACGTGATGTGGCTGAAGTAAAATACGGCAGTTTTGTTCGCTATGGGGCATTCACCAAAAATGGTAAAGGCGAAGCCATGGGGGGTATTGTAATGATGCTTAAAGGCGAAAACTCCAACGATGTTATCAAGGATGTGAAGGAACGTATGGCGTTAATCCAAAAATCGTTGCCGGAAGGTGTGAAAATTGAATCTTTCCTCGACCGCAGTAAACTTATTAAAAGTACCACCTCTACCGTAGCCGAAAACCTTTCACTTGGGGCTCTCATTGTAATTTTTGTCCTTGTCATCTTTTTGGGCAATTTACGGGGCGGTTTGTTGGTAGCCTCTACCATACCGCTTGCACTGCTTTTTTCATTTATCATGATGAAAGTGTTTGGCGTTTGGGCAAACTTGATGAGCCTCGGGGCTATCGACTTCGGGATTCTTGTCGACGGGGCGGTAATCATCGTTGAAAGCATGATTTTTTACCTACACCGGAATGAATTTATCGGAAAAAAACTGGGGCTGCCCCGGCGAAACGAAATAGCCTATAATTCAGCCAGTAAAATGATGAACTCAGCGTTTTTTGGGCAGCTGATTATCCTTATAGTCTTTATCCCTGTACTGGCATTGCAGGGTGTGGAAGGAAAAATGTTTATACCCATGGCCATGACCTTTGGTTTTGCCGTGTTGGGTGTTATGGTGCTATGTCTTACTTACATCCCTATGATGGCAGCACTTTTCCTGAAACCTCCGAAAACAGATAAAAAAACATGGGGAGAGAAATTTATTACGAAGCTTGAAAACCTGTATGAACCGGTAATTGCCTGGGCTTTACGCAAAGGTAAGCTTGTATTGGGAATTGCCTTGGTGCTCTTAATTTCCGGAGGATTCCTTTTCTCACGTATGGGAGCCGAATTTATCCCTCAGTTGGACGAAGGCGATTTTGCTTTTCAGGCTTTCCTGAAGCCCGGAACATCGCTATCTGAGGTAGAAAAAGCCTCTACCCGTATCGAACAAATAGTATTGGAAAATTTTCCGGACGAGATAGCATCCATACAAAGCCGTATTGGGGTGGCAGATTTGCCTACCGACCCCATGCCGATTGATATTGCCGATATATTTGTCATACTTACACCAGAGGATGAATGGACAAAGGTTGAATCAAAACAGGAACTGATTGATAAGGTAAAAGAAAAGGTAAGTGTTTTGCCAGGTATAAACTATGAGTTTACCCAGCCAATCGAGATGCGATTCAACGAACTTCTAACCGGAATTCGTGAAGATGTGGCTATTAAATTATACGGTGATGACCTGAATATGCTAGCCGACAAAGCCGAAGAAATTTCCGGCTTAATTGCAGGGATTGAAGGAATTGAAGGCATCAAAGCCGAAGCAACCCGTGGGCTGCCTCAAATTACGGTAAAATACAATCGTACCAAACTGGGGCAGTACGGGTTAAAAATAAAAGACCTGAATACTGTGGTAGAGACTGCATTTAGCGGTGGCGTTGCCGGGGTTATCTATGAAGGTGAACGCATGTTTGACCTTGTGGTTCGACTTGATGAAGCACACCGACAGAGTATTGACGACCTTCGGAATTTATTTGTAAATACTCCCGATGGAAACCAGGTTCCCTTAAAAGAAGTAGCTGAAATCAGTTACCAACCCGGCCCGATGCAAATAAGCCGCGACAATACCAACAGGCGTACTTATGTAGGTATTAACGTGGAAGGCAGGGACATTAAATCGCTGGTAGAAGAAATTCAACAGACGCTCGATGAAAAATTGGAACTGCCTTCGGGTTATTACATTCGCTACGGTGGTGCTTTTGAAAATCTCGAACGGGCATCAAAGCGTCTTACTCTGGTTGTGCCGCTTGCGTTGGCATTGATATTTATGCTTGTTTTCTTTGCCATAAAATCGTTTAAACAAACCCTGATGATTTATGTGGCCATTCCTTTTGCAGCAGTGGGGGGTATTTTTTCGCTTTACCTGCGCGATATGCCTTTCAGTATTTCGGCAGGGGTCGGCTTTATTGTACTATTTGGTGTGGCAGTATTGAACGGGCTGGTTTTGATAAGCGGTTTTAACGAGTTGAAAGAAGAAGGCAAACTCAGCCTTGGCGAAATTATTAAACAGGGTTCCCTTCGCCGGATACGTCCTATATTCCTGACTGCATCAACCGATATACTGGGTTTCCTGCCTATGGCTATTTCCACATCGGCAGGGGCAGAAGTGCAACGCCCACTTGCCACCGTGGTTATTGGCGGTATGTTAACATCTACACTTCTGACACTGGTTGTGCTGCCCGTATTGTACAAAATGGTTGAATCGGGAAAAACCAAACTGAAAGTACCTAAACTCAATACCACGATAATAACCGTCCTGCTCATCATTGGCGGTCTTGGTGTTTCAGGAAGCTTAAAAGCACAGGAAAATTCAGTTACCCTCGAGCAGGCAATTGAACGGGCAAAAGAAAACTACCCTTCGTTAAAAGCAGCTTCGCTCGATGTGGAGAAACAAAAAGCCCTGAAAGCTACAGCTTTCGATTTGGGCAATACGTCCATCTACACCGGTAAAGAAGAAACAGGCAACGGGGCGGTGGGTATTCAAAACAAAATTGGGATAACGCAATCGGAAATTGACCTGTTTGGCATACCTGCCAAAAGTAAACTGAATGAGTCACGCACCGACCTTGCCGTTTCAAGACTTGAACTGACAGAAAATGAACTGGTAAGAAACGTGAGCCTTGCGTGGTACAGGTCACTGGTTGCAAAAAAGCAAACAGAATTGTATAAACAGCTCGATAGTATTTATGCCAATTTCCTGAAAGCTGCCGAATTGCGGTTTAAAACACAGCAAACATCGAAAATGGAGTATCTTTCTGCCTCGGCGAAGTATAAAGAGTTAATGGTGAATATGAAACGGGCTGAGATTGAATACCTGGCTTCGCTGCAAATTCTGAACCAGTACCTGATGTACCCTGGCGGTGTAGAAATTACCGATGTCGGACAAGAGTGGGATAAATCGATTCATGCTGCCTTTTCAGGTGATTCGTTAAACAATGTTCCTTTATTGAATTATTACAGGCAGCAGCTTGATGTATCCGAAGCAGAGTGGAAAGCCGAAAAAGCAAATTTTTTACCTAAACTCGGTTTGGGTTACTCCCGGCAATCGGTCGATGGTACTTCGGGTTTTTATGGTTGGGAAGCAGGTGTTTCCGTTCCTTTACTGTTCTTTTCCCAGTCGGGAAAAACAAAAGCCGCCCATATAAATTACCAGATTACCGGACAGGAATACAAGCAAAGGGAATTGGAGCTGAATGCCTCTTACAAGGAACTTTTAAACCGTTACAGGGTAATGAGCGAAGTGCTGGAATATTATAAAAGCGAAGCCCTGCCGCTTGCTGCCGAGCAAATTGAAGCAGCCAACCTGGGTTATCGCCTGGGAAGCCTCAGTTATATTGAATTTATCCAGAATACAGAATCAGCCATAAAAACCAGGCAGGAATATTTATCCCGGCTGTCGGATTTCTTCGAAATTAAAGAACAATTGGAATACATAACAGGTCAATAATTATAAAAACAGATAATAATGAAAACGAAAATATTTTTAGCACTTCTTGCAGTAGTAATGCTCATGTCGTGCAACAGCAACAAAAAAGAAAACAGTGAAGCCGGGGAACATGCGGAGCATGAAGGCCCCGAAGGTGTGGTAATGCTGAACGAACTTCAGCGTGAAGCCTTAAATCTGCAATTGGGTAATTTTCAAATGCGAAACCTTACCACACTGGTAAAAACAAACGGACAACTTGAAGTACCACCTGCTGCAAGTGCTGATGTTACGGCTATTATTGGTGGCAATGTGAAAGAAATAAAGGTTTTTCACGGCGATAAAGTAAATAAAGGCCAGGTGTTGGCCATACTGGAGCATCCGGATTACATTGTCCTTCAGGAAGAATTTGCCGAAACAGCCAACAAACTCGAATTTCTTGAACAGGAATATGCCCGTCAGAAAGAACTTTTCGAGAACAACGTGGGTGCAGGTAAAGACTTCCAACAGGTCAAATCGGAATACAACACCGCCAAAGCACGTTACGAAGGTTTAAAATCAAGGCTTCAACTGCTCAATCTTTCGCCCGATAAAGTAAAAGAAGGAAGCATTTCAAACACCATTTCCATACTTTCACCCATCAACGGCTTTGTTAATGATGTGAATATTAAGGTGGGAACCTATGTTGATGCCAAAGACCAGCTTCTTAGCATTACCGATAACAGGGAAATACACGCCGACTTTATGGTGTATGAAAATGATGTACACCTTATAGAAAACGGGCAAAAAGTTGATTTTACCGTTTCCAATCGTCCGGGCGAAGAACTGAGTGCAACCATTTTTGCCATCGGCAAAGAGTTTGAACCCAACACCAGGGCAGTACACATCCATGCACGACTCGATAAAAATCCGGGCAACCTGATTCCGGGCATGTATGTTTCGGGGCATATCCATACCGATGAAAATACCACCCGCACCCTTCCTAACAATGCGGTGGTTGCCGAAGGAACTAAATCCTATATCTTTATTTTGGATGAATCGGTTGAAGCAGAAGAACACGAGGGACATGAACATGAAGCAGTAGCAGAAAACGAAGAAAGACACGACCATGAGGCTGAGGAAAACCATGAGGAACATGAGGGCGAAGCGGGACACGAGGAAGAAAATGGTGGTCATGTAATGGCTTTCCGCATGGTAGAAGTAATAACCGGAAAGCAAGACGATGGCTACACCGAAATAAAGTTGCTCAATCCCTTAGCTGATGATACTCAAATTGTAATGAACGCAGCATACTATCTGCTGGCCGATATGAAAAAAGAGGAAACAGAACACGAACATTAAAAACCAGGATTATGAAACGAACTTAAATTTTCAGCATTCTAAATTCAAAAACAAGAATGATTAAAATTTATGTGAGTTCCTGAATGGATTCAAATTTTTTAAACATTTAGAAATTAAAAAATTTTAAACAGATGAAAGAAATAAAAGCATTTATACGCCCCAATAAAGTGAATGATATTGTTCACCATTTAAAAGATGCAGGTTTTGAGAACATGACCATTTCATCGGCAGAGGGAACGGGAAAATTGCAGGATGAAGCCGCATTTGTTTCCCAAAAATTTTCAATTACCGACAGCGAGGTGGCCAAACTTGAACTTGTTGTCAATAAAAACGATGTGGACAAAGTAGTACATATTATTTCGGAGCAGGGCAAAACCTTAAATCCCGGCGATGGTATTATTTATGTTTCGGATGTAAACCAAATTTACCGGGTGAAAGATGGTTTGAAAAATGGAAATTAATTAGATAAATAGCCGTGGCGGCTTCCGGGTTGCCACGGTTTTTTATAATTTTAGTGCAATGCAAAAATCACATTACCATATTTCAAAAATGGACTGCCCCTCGGAGGAGAACCTAATCCGCATGAAGCTGGATGGTTTTGACGGCATCCGTCAATTGGAATTTGATATTGAAAATCGTAAGCTTTCCGTCATTCATTCGGGCGGAAACGAAGAAATCACAAAACAACTGGAAAGCCTGAAGCTGGGTGCAAATCTGTTACAAACTGAGAAGATTGAAGAGTTTGAAATGAAAACAGAGAGTAATTCAGACCAGACCAAATTACTATGGACAGTATTGCTCATTAATTTCAGTTTTTTTGTTATTGAAATCACAACCGGTTTTATTTCACGTTCTATGGGGCTGGTTGCCGATTCGCTTGACATGCTTGCCGATGCTGCTGTTTATGGCTTGAGTTTGTGGGCTGTGGGGACAGCGGTTACCCGTAAAAAGAAAGTAGCAACATTAAGCGGGTATTTTCAACTGGCGTTGGCAGGTGTTGGTATGTTAGAAGTAATCCGAAGGTTTATCGGGGCAGAAGAAACGCCTGATTTCAGGATGATGATTGGAATTTCGATATTGGCACTTATAGCCAATTCCGTTTGCCTGTACCTGCTTCAAAAATCAAAAAGCAATGAAGCACACATGAAAGCCAGCATGATTTTCACCTCAAACGATGTGATTATTAATATAGGTGTTATCGTTGCCGGAGTTTTGGTATTGCTGACGCAATCGAAATACCCCGACTTGATTATCGGAGCAATCGTCTTTTTGATTGTGGTAAGGGGGGCTTTCAGGATTTTAAAACTAGGAAAATAGATTTTTATGAAAGTAGTATATTCCGTATTCCTTTTTGTTGTAGCCGGACTTTGCGAAATTGGCGGTGGTTACTTGGTTTGGCTCTGGCTAAGGGAGCAAAAACCCTGGTGGTTTGGGGCAATCGGCGGTATTATCTTGTTTTTATATGGTGTGATTGCTACACTCCAATCCGCCAATTTCGGGCGGGTTTATGCTGCTTACGGTGGTATATTTATTATTATGGCCATATTGTGGGGTTGGAAAGTTGATGGCTTTGTCCCCGACAGGTACGATATAATTGGAGGAATCGTGGCGCTTATCGGGATGGGAATCATCATGTACGCACCAAGAAATTAAATCAGTAAAATTATGGCACATTCACACGGACATTCACATGCAACAAACAAAAGTTACGGAAAAGCCTTTGCCCTGGGCATTGGATTAAATGTAATCTTTATTGCCGTTGAAATCATTTATGGTTTAATTGCCAACTCATCTGCTCTGCTCGCTGATGCAGGACATAATGCAAGCGATGTGCTCGGCCTTGTTTTTGCATGGACGGCCATGTGGCTTGCATCCATCAAACCAAGGGGCAAATACACCTACGGGCTTCGAAAAACAACCATCCTTGTTTCTATTTTAAATGCCCTTCTGCTGTTTGGTGCAGTAGCAGTTATCGGCTGGGATGCCATTGGTAAATTTAAAAACCCTGAACCTGTGGCTGGCAGTCAGGTTATGATTGTTGCAGCCATTGGTGTAGTTATCAACACCCTAACTACCTTACTCTTTATGAAAGGACAGAAAGACGACCTGAACATAAAAGGCGCATTTCTGCACATGGCAGCCGATGCCGGTGTGTCGCTGGGTGTTGTTGTGGCAGGTTTGTTAATCAACCTCACCGGAAAACAATGGATTGACCCGGTTACAAGTTTCCTTATCATAGCGGTTATCGTTTGGGGAACTTGGCGTTTGTTTACCGATTCAGTCGATTTAGCCTTAGATGCCGTACCCAAACATATTAACCTTGAAAAAGTCAGGGAATTTCTGCTGGCACAAAAAGGAGTGGAAAACATTCACGACCTGCACATTTGGGCAATGAGTACTACAAAGGTGGCATTGACAGCACACCTGATAATACCTGAAGGCATTAATGACAATTTTATAGGCGATTTACAACATGAACTCGAACACGAGTTTGGTATCAACCATACCACGCTTCAAATCGAAAATAAAAGTATAGAAGAAGATTGTGAAATAGATTGCTAAATCTGTCTTATGGAAATAAAATATAAATCAACAATCACTTGTCCCGACTGCGGATACCAAAAAGAAGAAACAATGCCTGAGGATTCCTGTCAGTTCTTTTATGAATGTGAAAATTGCAAAACCATACTAAAACCAAGGCAGGGAGATTGTTGCGTGTTTTGTTCGTATGGTTCGGTTAAGTGCCCTTCGATACAAAAGAATGAAAGTTGTTGCTGATTTTTTTAACAAAATGGAAATGCAACGTGTTCTGGCAAAAGTATTTTCGTTATATTTAACATTTCGTTTTATAAACGCTTTTACAAATAGGAATAAAGCAAATGTTAGTTTGGAAAACACAATTGAATAAGGGAAAATCAGATTTGTAAGCAAGGAAAGCTTAAAAGTGAGAATGTAAAACTCAAATGCAAATCGGAAAGTTAACGATGTTAGTGGGGAAAAAGCAATTGTAAATCCGGAAAACATAATTGTAAAAAGGAATTTCGTAATTGTAAAATAATAAAAACCCAAATCAAAAAATTATGGCATCACGTACAAAACTTACCGACACAGAAACATTGGAATTATACCGTGTAGCATTGGAAAATGCAGAGTCTCAACCTGAAATTGCTACTATCATGGCAGACCTGGGCTACGATTCAGAAAAAATCGCCGAAGGCAAAGCGTTATTAACAGAAACAAGGACTGCTTATGATGCGAATAAAACTGAGGACGATGAAACCTCTGCTGCATATGCAGATTTTTCGAGTAAAAAAGAACAAATTGAGAATACCTACAATATTCACAGAAAAAAAGCAAAGGTTGTATTTCGTAACGATTCATTAACTGCCGACAAGTTGGCAATTACCGGAATAATGCCCCGGACTTATATAAAATGGCTCGAAGCTGCAAAGAAATTTTACAGCGTGGCATCAACCGATACTGAAATTCAGAGTAAACTTGCTCGTTTAAAAATATCCGCTGAAGACTTGACAACAGCAAACACGTTGATTTCTGAATTAGAAGCAGCAAGAGCAGTTTACCTAAAAGAAAAAGGAGAATCGCAAGACGCAACCAAAGCAAAAGATTCAGCCTTTGCAAAGATAGATGACTGGATGAGTGAATTCTATGCAGTTGCTCGGATTGGATTAGAAGATAATCCACAGCTATTAGAAGCATTAGGCAAAGTAGTTAAATAATAACAGGAAAGCCCACCCTATTTGTAAGCACATTGGCAAGTCGCACAAGCTCCCCTCTGCCAAAACTTGCCAATAAGCTTACAAATTGCCCACGCATTTAGCCCTTAATGGGCTATCAGGATTGCCAAACGCACAAATAAATTGGTGCTCCGTATCGAGCAGACAAAAAGGGTCGAAACGGACGATACTGCAAAACATGAAAAGACATCACATTGATGGAACACTAAACCCAGTTGCTAACAATCTGTATATGTCATAGCCGGTTTTGTGGGTAATTGTAGGTTCATCTCCCGCTTCTACTTCATCTCGGTTTGACAGGAAAGAAGCCCGCAGTCGGCTACGCCACATACAGTTAACCGTTAGCGGTAATTGCGAAAAAACAAAGATGAATGTATTAGAATCCATAAAACAATTTTATAAAACTCGGAATGCTTCTGAGCAATATTGCATTGACATCTTATCTGACATTTTCGAGAAAATTGATTCAAAAAAATTGCTGACAGGAGAAAATCATTCTCATGTTTCAAATGGTTCAATATTAGAAATTGTACTTCAACACAATTCAGACTCTGACAGAATAGTTGTTTTTCTATTTCAGGACTTATTTATTGAAATACAATTCAATTCTTTCGTTCGGACTTATTACTTTTCCGACTTAATCAATAACAACGAGATAAGAGAAATATTTATAGAATTAATATCCAAAATTCTTAGTGGGGACTTTAAAACAATTGAGTATTATTTAAAAGATACTTTGACAAAGTATTCTTACAACTGGGTCAATGAATATCTACCAGAAAAAACTCATTATTTAAAAGCTTTTGGGAAAATTAGAGAAAAATTCACTGGTCAAGAAGAATATAAAATTGTAGAGAAAAAAGCTGAATCATTTTTAATAGATGACAAACAATAAACAACATACCGCTAACACTTAGCCTCTAATCAAGCGTTGCTTGCATACGCTTGGCATTGGAGGCTTTGTTGAACTAAACACTGCCCCTGGCTTAACCGACTGTTAATTAACTATTTTCGAATAGTGTTTTCAATCGGTTTTTTGTTTCCATTTCGGAAGGCGTTTGGGGTGGTGCTGTTGGACTTTCAAGCCCGGTTTTGGCTGCAAAACCGACTATGCCGGCCAAATAGCTTCTGCTTTGACCCTGTTTTCGGCAGCAAGGGGCTCCTCTGGGCAGGCGGTTTTGGCGACCGGACATAGCTTTCCCATTTACGCTCCGGGGCGTATTTCGAAAAGATCCACAAAACACCGTCATTGGCCCATTCCGGCCAATGGATTTACAGGCGGCGCCCGCTTTCCGGGATAAGTTTCCAGCAGCAGTAGTTCGCCGCCACAATCCTTACACTTCAGCACCGAGCGCTCTCCAAAGCGCAGCTCCAGGATCTG
>NZ_QAAD01000030.1 GCF_003046625.1 Mangrovibacterium marinum | reverse complement strand
ATCACTTCACCATTTGCCAGAACAGTTCCCACAGCTGGGCTTGCAACGAAAGTCAGTTCCGGGTCAAGATCACCGTAAGTTTTGCTTTGAGCATCTGCGGTGACTGTAACAGCGAGTTGACCGATTGTCAAATCAGCGCTGGTGTATGTAATGTCGTAGTTGGTGTTTTCAACCGTGTTTTGGTTGATTGCATAAGCTCCGACATCTTCTCCGGCCACGCGAGACAGAACTCCGGTAAATTTAATCACCTCACCATTTGCCAGAACAGTTCCCACAGCTGGGCTTGCAACGAAAGTCAGTTCCGGGTCAAGATCACCGTAAGTTTTGCTTTGAGCATCTGCGGTGACTGTAACAGCGAGTTGACCGATTGTCAAATCAGCGCTGGTGTATGTAATGTCGTAGTTGGTGTTTTCAACCGTGTTTTGGTTGATTGCATAAGCTCCGACATCTTCTCCGGCCACGCGAGACAGAACTCCGGTAAATGAAATTGTTTCACCGTTGGCCAGTGATGTACCGACAGCAGGAACCGAAACAAAAGTGAGAGCTGGGTCAACATCACCGTAAGTTTTGCTTTGAGCATCCGCAGTCACAGTTACAGCCAGCGGGTTGATCGTGAGGTCAGCAGATTCGTAAGTTACATTGTAGTTGTTTTCCTTGTTTGTAGCCCCTTCTGCGATGGTCAGGGAGCCTTTGTTTATTGGGTAAGTTCCGACTGTTTCACCAGAAACGCGTTCCAGAACTCCATCGAATGCGTCCCCGGAAGCGAGGCTTCCAGAAGTAACCTGATAAGTAAGCGGCAGCGGGTCAGCTTCGCCGTAAACTTTTGTTTGCCCGGCATCGGCAGTGATCGTAATCGGCCGTTTTTCAATCACTAGCGTCACCTCCGTCCGTCCATCACTTAAGCACCCGGTCATCGTAGTTCTCGCTTCGGCCCAGGCGGTATGGGTTCCTGCATTGGTACCGGTAGGAGCTGTGGTGGTTGTTGAACCGGTTTCAGTGGTGTACCAATCTATTTCGTATCCGGATGGCACGGTTGCAGATGCAGAATGTGAAGTGCCATCGTAAGTAACGGTGACATTGTTTGCCGTTGGCACTTCAGGCAGAGGTAATACGCTAATGGATTTGTTGGCAGATTTCGAACAACCATCATTGCTGGTCACCGTGTAATGAATTCCAGTGCTCAACGTACCCTCGGCTATGCCAGTAACCAAGCCTGTTGACGGATTTACAGTAGCAATGGAAGGATCGTCACTACTCCATGTTCCGCCGGGTGTGGAACAGGATAGTTGCACCGTTGATCCTACGCAAATATCTGTTGAACCATCGGCCGAAATGGCTGCTACTTCAGGAAGAGGATATACAATGTATTCCAGCTCATTGGAGATTGCAGAACATTCCACACCATTTGAGGTCGACGTAGCTACTCTTCGGTAAAAAGTTGTTTGCGAAATTTCCGGAATATTAAAACTTGAACTGGTAGCGCTTGTGATTTCGTCCCAGCTTGATTCATCTAGACTCATTTCCCATTGGTAAGTGATTGTTCCGGATCCGCTGGCTTCAGTTGAACCGCTAGCAATGGTTCCGGCAGCATTGGGATTAAGTGATCCGCAGCCTGGTCCCGGGTTGGTTGCTCCTTTGGCAATGCTTCCCGGATCGATTGTATTTTCAGTCAGCACAGCACTCCCATTCATATTATTGGTGCATCCACCTGCAACACGGGAAGCCACAACAGTATAGGTTCCTGCGGGTTGAATCCCAAAACTAATTGCCGAGCCTGTACCTGCTACTGGTGACCCTACTGCTATTGTCCCATCAAGATAAAGTTGGTAAGTTACTCCGGTTTCTGACTTGTTTAAGCCAACTGCCAGACCGGCATCGTCCGTACAATAGGCACCGGTGCCGGTTACCATATAAGCAGTCGGGGGAGCACAACCGCTAACAATAAGGGTTGCATTAGCAGGATCACTACCATTATCATCAACTATCGTGAATGCATAAGTGCCCTCAGTCACTGTATTAGCGACAGTGAGCGTTAGCACTGAACTTCGTGTCACGTTTCGTTCTCCAGGGAATGACAAAGGATTGGGTGAAAAAACAGCCGTTGCACCTACTGGCAGATTGTTAGTGCTTAGGGTTGAGGTAAATGCGTTTTTCGCTCCATCCCGGGTAGCATCAACAACATAAGTCACATCGCCACCAATTCCTGAATAAACATCGCCTGTTTGTGTTCCAACAATAAAAGTAACAGCATTTCCATCCGTGAACGTTGTCTCGGCAAACAAGCCAGTTGTTGTTCCGGTGGCAGTCATCCAAAAGGTGGTGCCCAGTTCTTCGTCAAACACAAACCATTCGTCGTAAATGTCGCCGTTGGCATCGGGGTAAAGGTACCAGGGATCGTGGGTGTGATCGGGGATGTTGGGTTCAATGTGCGTGAGGTTAATCAAAACACTCTCATCGTTTTCCCAGCCCGAGCCGGTAATCACAACCCACTCGCCGGGATAATAGTCGTCTTTGTCGGTGAAGATGCTTACTTCCTGGGCAAAGCCGGCAGGCAGGAACATCGCCATAAAAGCGATAAGCATAAAAAGTTTCCGTACAATTCTCAGAGGTAGAGTTTTTGCGTTCATAAGCCTTTCGTTTTGGTTTGTATGTTTTTTTAATCAAGTCTTCCTTGTGGCAGATTTTATATTGAACAGAAGGGGGGGGAATAAAAGAGATACTTTCGTAGTCCGTTAATTTTAGTCAGCTCGTACCTGCTTTTCGAGAAGCAGTTGTTCAATCACTCTGATTTAAAGGGGGGAGCTAGCCTCAGCAATAGCTTATAAATCGAAGTTAAGATCATCCGGTTTATCTGAATGTTTGAAATGGTATGAAAAAGGAATACACCGAATCATTTCAATTTCAAAATTCCGAGAAAAAAAGTTAGGGCTATTTCAGGCGAAAGTCAATGCGGAAAAAGAGTGTTCGCCCGAAAGCTGCTCCTTTTTGTTATTTGATCTATCAAAAGACTATTTTGAATAAGCGAAAGAAGTTGTTGGATGAACAAAGGTGTAGCGGTTGCAGGCTCTTCGCAGTTGGGTGGTATAAAGCGAATAAAAGGGGACTGGATAAATTCAGTCCCCCTTTCTCTCTCTGTTGTCGAACTCAGAAAAGAAACTATTTCTGATAAATCAATGTTCCTGTAAAGATTTCATCTCCGATAATACAACGATAATGGTATGCGCCCGAGGTTTTTCCTTGCGGAACGAACTCAGCGACCTTGAGTGCATTGCCTTCGATCATTTCATCGAAGACAGTTTTAATCATTCGGCCGTGCATATCGTAGAGATCGATTCGTACCTGTGCCGCTTCCGGCGAAACAAATTCGAAACGAACCTTCTCGCTAAACGGGTTCGGGTAAACCTGCAGGTCGGCAGACTCAACCGTGAAACTGACCGCTGCTTCTTTATTGTTTTTCTTTGGATTTGAAAGTGTTGCCGTACAATTACAGGTATTTCCGTCATCATCCGTTACGTCGAATGTGTATGTACCAGCACTCAGAGCACCAAAGCTTACATTTTCTCCCTCTAGAACGTCAGGCTCGCAGTCGCTTCCCAGGCAGACTTCGTAAGGAGCTGTACCGCCCGATACGGTAACTGTAACTACACCATCGCTGCCCTTGAAGGTTCCTATTTCGGTAGTTACTTCGGCTGTACAGTTCAAGTCTGTTGTTGGTGGAGGAGTTGGTTGGTCACCCACCTTGTGTATATCCAACCACGTGCCATCTTCGAACCAGACACGGATGGTGTAACCTGAGTTTGCGACTTTATTCACAAAGTCGAAACGCAAGATGGCTTCACCTGTTAGAAGTGTACTGCCATACCAGCCCGAAACATCGGAACTATCGAGAAGGGCTCCGCCTTCTTCCCAAGCATAGTTTCCTTCCCAGATAACTTCGGTGACATTGCCCGTAACAAGCCAAACTTTAACCAGATCGCCGTTACTTTCAGGCCACACAACGGTGATTTCTTCAATCACTTTATCGTCGCCTGTTTTATTCGTTAGCCTGGCGGTCAGTCGCTTACCGAGGGTTGTCAAGTCGGTTAATGTGATACCCGGAATAATGGTCACATTGGCATCATCATCCACTTCTTGCGTTTCATACGAATCCTCCCCGGATGCGTATCCCGTGTTCGGTATATCATACGGAACGGTCACGTTACCACACGATTTGATGTAGCCATTCGCATTGAAGCGGGCGATCGTGAAGAACGCAATCTGCCAGTTGACGTCGACACCTTCAACCGGACCGGCTGATTGTCCCCAACCGTCGGTGAAAGGATCGGAGCAGGAGAGGTGCATCTCGAATGCAGGATCATCGCCTGGTGGGTCAAAAATGAGGTCATTTCGGGTAAGACTGGTAATTATCTGTACTTGATCTGTGATATCTACACCGTCAAGTAACACAGGGCCACCATCAGTTGATCCTTCCAGAACGCTACCGTTCACGAAGACGAAGTAAAAGTCGTCACCGGCACCTGTATCGTTAGGCGAATCGCCATCTAAGAATGGTGCCGTTAGATATTCAACCTCGATCGTTACTGACTCACCGGCCGGGATTTGAACAGTACAATCCAGGTATGGACCATCCCATGTGGCAGTACCAATACCAGGATCCAGCACATTAACACCGGTAATTTCAAGTGAACTATGTACGGTATCTTTCACCAAAACATCAACTGCGTCAGATGGTCCAGCATTGCTCACGACTAAAGTAAAGGTCTGGAATGTACCTTGAGGTACCTGTACCTCTGCCGGAACGAATTCCTTGACAATTGATAGGTCGATGACCACCTTAATATCTATCGTATCGTCATCTTCGTCACCGACGCTAATGGTATTGTCGTCCGTGGCAATAGCATTCACTGTGGCGGAATTCGGTACATTATATTCATCGTTGAGACGTCCTTCAACTCCATCTGCCTCTTCAACATCCGAAGCAACTTGGAAGGTAACAGTAATAGTCTCTGAAGCGCCCGGAGCCAGTAATGGTATTAGCCACTCAACTGTTTGAGCATCTCCATCGGTATCGGCATCTGTGCCAGCGGTACCGGAAATACTTGTCACGGTGAGGCGGTCATCAACATCGTCGTAAATGGCAACATTGCTCAGTGGTGCAGAACCATCGTTGGTTACAACCAGCGTGAAAGAGCTACCTGCGCCACCTGCGATCACGTTGTCAGCAGCAAACGTTTTTACAATGTCGATTGATGCTACCAGGATTGTTTGGTCACACGAACTGGAGTTGTCACAATCATCGGTAGCTGTCCATGTACGGGTGATTGTTGCTGTGGCTGCACAACCTGGTGTTGTACTTGTAGCATCCAGGTACGTGATATCTACACTAGCATCACAATTGTCCGTAGCTGTTGCCTTTCCAGTATTTTCCGGACTTGTGTCACCTTCGCAATTGACAACTGCAAGCGGAGGGCAGGTTATCACCGGTGGAGTATTGTCATTGATAACAATGTTGACAGTCACTTCCGCTGAGTTGTTGCAGACATCCGTTGCAGTGAACTTCACGGGGTATGTTCCGTTCAGGCAATCACCTGTCGGAGCAGAGTAGTTATTATCTATTGTTACGAGTCCACCGCAGTTGTCGCTGGCGGCAGCACTGGCCAGCCAGGTATCAATTGCGTCCTGGTCGAAGCAGGTCAGCTCAAGCTGGGCCGGAGTTGTAGTGAACACAGGAGCTACGTCGTCATTGATAACAATGTTGACAGTCACTTCCGCTGAGTTGTTGCAGACATCCGTTGCAGTGAACTTCACGGGGTATGTTCCGTTCAGGCAATCACCTGTCGGAGCAGAGTAGTCATTATCTATTGTTACGAGTCCACCGCAGTTGTCGCTGGCGGCAGCACTTGCCAGCCATGTATCAATTGCGTCCTGGTCGAAGCAGGTCAGCTCAAGCTGGGCCGGAGTTGTAGTGAACACAGGAGCTACGTCGTCATTGATAACAATGTTGACAGTCACTTCCGCTGAGTTGTTGCATACATCCGTTGCAGTGAACTTCACGGGGTATGTTCCGTTCAGGCAATCACCTGTCGGAGCAGAGTAGTTATTATCTATTGTTACGAGTCCACCGCAGTTGTCGCTGGCGGCAGCACTTGCGAGCCAGGTATCAATTGCGTCCTGGTCGAAGCAGGTCAGCTCAAGCTGGGCCGGAGTTGTAGTGAACATAGGAGCAAGGTTGTCATTAACCGTATAAGTATACGTCCATTCGTGGCTATATTCACAATCTTCATAAGTCCAGGTGTATACTCTTGTTCCGGAACAGACTAGTGGATCAGGTGTGTCAACAATTGTAGGACCGGATGGAACAATTGGACTGCCTAAATGATCGTTAACCGTTGGAGGGGTGGGCTGGGTAGCATCAGACAAACAACTAACAGTTGATTCTCCATTAGCAGGTAGTGTAAAATCAGGACAATTATAAACTCCCGTTGGCTCATAATACTGATCGTTTGAGGAATTTGTATCATCGCTGATGGTTATGAAGGCCACATGGTTACATAAATCAACTCCTGTAATACAACTAGTGGAGCTACCGTCTCCTCCTGTGCCTGTAGCCGGGGAATCATTATTAACAGCTACGCTTACGGTGTAAGTCACCGAGGCGCCGGGCGCTAATGCACCAACGTTCCATTGTACAGCTCCATCCGGTATTAAATCCCCAGAATCTGTGTTGATATAACCACCGTCAGAAGCAGATACAAAGGTTACATTTGGATCCAACACATCATACACAACCACACTGTTAGCAACAGAGGGACCAGCATTGGATGCTGTTATTTCGTAGGTTAGCGTTTCTCCAACTAAAATTGGATCAATATCATCTGTTTTGGTAACGGACAAATCCACATCAGCATTGAAGAAATCACTTGGCTTTAGTAACGGTACCGTTTGATTACCAGTCGAGATCGCATCGCCGTTAACAAGTGTAATTGTTCCACTGTTGGAGACATTGATCGTTTGATCAGGCCCGGTAGCTGCAACAATCAGACGGGATTGAACATTTCCTCCAATCCCGGCGGGGATATCATCATCTAAAACCAACCATGCTTCTACAACAACTTCGTCCCCATATTCAAGACCACTTACAGTGAAGATCCCTATAATCTCGTCGTTTATTAATGACCAGGTGTAAGTATCGACAGTAGCTTGAATGCTACCATCAGTATAAGCACCATCGCCAGTATCTATGAATGCCCTGAATACACCGTAGCCAACATCATCTCCACGGGCGTCATAACCGAAATCACCTCCATTGGTTGTTAATGTGTTCCAGCCGACTACGAAGGTTATTATGCCATTCTCTGGTGTAATATCGCCACTAACTGTAATCTTGATCTCGAAAGGAACGATTTGCCCCAGGGCCATGTCCTCGGGAGCTAAACTTTCTACTTTAACATCAGAAGATCCGTCATTGAACAGTGCAAGTGGAATTACAGCATTGCCATCTCCATATCCTGTTGGCGCTGTGAGATCTGTTGGGTAGGGTATCGCAGGTATGTAGTTGCTAGGATCGGCAGCTGCCAAATTGATGGTGTAAGCACCTCCACCATCCGTAAATGTTGTTGTAGCTGTCAACAGGCTGGATTGCCCGGTTGCAGTAAGCGTAAAGGTAACGCCAAGATCTTCCTGCAAAACTACATACTCACTATTACTAATATCGCCATTCTCGTCCGCAACGGCTGATAAAACAACCGGGTCGGTCACTGGAGGCTCTTTTTCAAGTACCAACAGGACGGTTTCGCCTGGAAGCCAGTTGGTACCTGATATTGTCACAGTTTCCCCAGGAAGGTAGTCTGCTTTATCAGTTGTTACTGTTTGCGCCCAAAGAAATGACGAGCCTGTAAACAAGAAAATCAGAACCAATAAAATGGATCTGACGTGGCAAGTTGGCAAACTTTTATCGTTGCTCTCTTGCGTAAGATCATTTCGAAGGAAGTAAAGTTTTTTCATAAGTCGGATATTTTAGGTTTTACATATTCGTTTTGCCAGATCATAGATATCGGACAATAGGTTGGTGTGGGGAGTATGCAGGAACTAATCACGATTTCAGATAAGTGGATGAAAAAGCAGCTTAAGGCTTTTGCCGTTAAAAGCGGGAGATTTCGTACCTGCTTCGTAAGAAGTAGTTTGATGAGCTAATCCGGCTTTAATCACCATTGTAGCTGTTGTATAGATGATTAAAACCGAATGAAAAGGCCAATTTTCCGGGAATATGAGCGGGTAGAATTCCGTATCTGGTGAACGAAATGTTTACCTTCATTTTTCCTGAAAAAAAAGTTAAGGCGATTAAAAAAGAAAGTCAATCAGGGAAATTACGGAGATGTGTAAAAGCGGACTCTGGTCGCTGGTTGATTGATCAAAAGGCCTTTTGTGGTGAGCTAAACAGCAAATTCAGCGATTAAAAATGTCTTGATGACGAGGTTATTGGCGGTGTTCTATGCGGTTTGTGCCGGTTAGTCTAAATTTGAGATGAAAGTTGATCCTCAAAAACGGGCTGTTAGCAGATAGGATGCTCACGTAGAAAAGAACAAAGATCATAGGTTCGTTACCTTGTCAATCGCCAGTAAGCTCCATTCTCGGAGCATCCCTCAATTTATGCTGAGCAACACACCAAAGGCGCTGAGCAAGCTCGGTTTTATGCTGAGCGACATCGTAATGGCTTCGAGCGATCCTCGTTTTATGCTGAGCAGCACAAGATTTAGTCCGAGCGACCCTCAAAACAGCCGGAGCATTGGTGCCGGATCCTATTTCGTTGCTATTGCCCGGATGATGGCAGCCTTTCCTTGGTGGAACAGACCTACTTCCAGTTCTTTTTCAATTTCTCGGATTTCCAGCGTGGAAAGTTCGGCGAAGTCGTTTGCCAGTTCTTCCTTCGACCAAAGCATATTGATGTCCTTGGGGCCTCCGGTATTGTTGTTGATTTGTGCTTTGGCAAATCCTTCCAGGATGAGTTGCCCGCCCGGCTTCAGGTAGCTCATCAATTTTTGGTGGTAGCCACGGCGGACAGCGGCGGGAATGTGGGTGTAAATCAGGGCTATTGCGTCGAAGCTTTGCAGCGGAAAGTTGGCTTCCTCGAAGGAGGCGAGCAGGTAGTTGATGCGAACTCCTTTGGCCAGTGCCAGACGTTCGGCTTTGGCTTTGCCTTCGGCGCTGGAGTCGAAGGCTGTCACTTCCCAACCCAACCGGGCTGCAAAAACGGCATTGCGACCTTCTCCCTCGCCCGGAAAGAGAATTTTGCCGGCTGGCATGTTCGGAAGTTCTTCCGCGATAAAATCATTTGGTTCGGTACCATATACATAGGTGTCAACGGCATAGCGTTGATCCCAGAAATTGTTGCTCATGTTCGTTTTCAAGTTTTAAGTTTCAAGTTCCAAGTTTCAGGTTCCAGGTTTCAGGTTGGCGCTTGGTTGATTGTTGCGATGTAGAACCGTTGAACGGCTCAATTGTTCGATTTGGTTCTTTGCGAAACCTCTGTAGTAAAATTGAAACGCTAAGGACGCAAAAGGCGCAAAAATTCCCTTTGTCGTCATCCTGATGCAGGTCAGGATCTGTTGCTTTCGTGAAAAAGTGCATAAGTACATGAGTACATCAGTCCATAAGTACCGGAGCAACTGGCGACCGCGACTGAACACTGACGCTGACCGGTTCCTCCCGCGTGGAGCTTGCTGCTAAAAGCTTGGAGCTTATCAGCTACTTCAACGCGTTATACAAAATCTCGATCGGGTGGAGTGCTTCGCGGCCGGTTCCTTCCAGAATGTGGTGGCGGCAGGAGGTTCCCGGTGCGGCGATGATCTCTTGCGGTAAAGCCTCGCGCACGGCCGGGAAAAGCACCATTTCGCCAATTTTCATACTTAGCTCGTAATGTTCTTTTTCGTAGCCAAACGAGCCGGCCATGCCGCAGCAGCCGCTTTGTATTTCGGTGACTTTGTAGTTCGACGGGATCTCGAGCATCCGCCGGGTTGGTGCAGTCGAGGCGATGGCCTTTTGCTGGCAGTGGCCATGCAGTTTAATGTCAACCTTTTTGAGGGTGAAGCGATGTTTGTCGATTTTACCTTTTTCGTCCTGTTGCGCTAAAAACTCGTCGATGAGCAAGCTGTTTTTGGCCAGTTCGCGGGCTTTATCTTTTAAATCGCCTTCGAGCAAATCCGGATATTCATCACGGAAAGTCAGCAGAGCCGAAGGTTCAATCCCGACCAAAGGTGTTTTTTCGGAGATTAAGCCGGCCAGCATTTCCACATTGTTGCGGGCAATTTCCCGGGCTGTTTTCACCAGTCCTTTCGACAGGAAGGTACGGCCACTTTCGCGGTGTTTCGGAATCACCACTTCGTAGCCTAACTTATTGAGCAGTAAAATTGCTTTAATGCCGATGTCACTTTCGTTTTCGTTGGTAAATTCGTCGGCAAACAGATAGACTTTCCCGATGCTTTGGGTGTTCGACTGCGTTGCCTTGTGGTACCATTTCCGGAGGCTTTCCTTCGCCAACTGCGGCACCTGCCGTTCGGGAGCAAAACCAATCAGCTTTTTAAACCAGGCCGCATTGCTCACTTTATTGGTCAGAGGTCTGAATTTGCGCCCCAGCTTGTATAGCCTCGGCATATTTGCGATCAGCTTGGTTCGAAGCGGAATGCCATGTGCCTCGTAATAATGCTGTAAAAATTCGGCTTTAAATTTGGCCATATCTACATTCGACGGGCATTCGGCCTTGCAGGCTTTGCACGAAAGGCACAAGTCCATCACCTGGTAAATCTCTTCGTGATCGAAGGGATTGGCTTTGTCGGAGCGGGTCAGAAATTCGCGCAACACATTGGCGCGTGCCCGGGTGGTTTTATCTTCATCCTTGGTGGCCATGAAGGTGGGGCACATGGTTCCGCCAATCAGCACACTTTTGCGGCAGTCGGCCGATCCGTTGCACCGCTCGATGGCTTGCAACAGATTTTCACCCATGTTGAATTCCATGGTGGTGTTGAAGCTGCGCTGTTGACCAACCAGGAAACGCAGGTTTTCGGTAATGGGTGGTGTGTCGATAATTTTCCCGGGATTGAGGATGTTATCGGGATCCCAGCATTTCTTAAGCTTTTTAATCAGTTTATAGTTGTGCTCGCCCAGCATGAAGGGGATAAACTCGCCGCGCAGGCGGCCGTCGCCATGTTCGCCGCTTAGTGAGCCCCGGTATTTTTTTACCAGTGCCGCAATATCTTTGGCAAGGGTATGGTACAGGTCAACGTCGCTTTGGTCTTTCAGGTTGAGTAAGGGGCGCAGGTGAATTTCGCCGGTGGCGATGTGGGCATATTTTACACAGCTCAGCTGGTGCTTTTCGAGTACCCGGTCCAGTTCGTCCATATAATCGGGCAGATATTCCGGGGCAATGGCGGCATCTTCGATCACCGTTGTGCTGCGCTTGTCGCCGGGGATGTTCGACAGCACGCCCAGTCCGGCGGTTCGCAGGGCCCACACTTTTTTGATATTCTCGTCGTCCTGCACCAGCGGGAAATGATAACCAATGCCTTCGATGCGGCAATCGGCTTCCAGGTCGGCTGCTTTCTGAAGTAGTTGTTCCAGCGTGTCGCAGGCAAACTCAATCATCAGCATGGCTGCCGGTTCGCCCGAGATGAAAAAGCGGTTTTTGCGCTGTTCAATATTTTCGCGCGTGCAGTTCATAATGATGTCGTCCATCAGCTCAATGGCTGTAGGGCCGTGTTTCAGGGCGATCAGGTTGCCGCGGTAGGCTTCTTTTAAACTGGCAAAATGAGCACATACCAGGCCGCGGTGGGAGGGCGGAAGCGGGATGAGGTTCAGCTTCAGTTTGGTTGAAAAAGCCAGGGTTCCCTCGCTGCCGGCCAGCAGTTTGCACAGGTTCAGCTTTTCGCCGTTACCGGTAAACGGATCGGTTTCCAGCAGCACATCGATGGCGTAGCCGTTGTTGCGGCGTTTGACCTTCGGATCGGGAAACTCCCGGCGGATTTGCTGCTGGTTGTGTTCACTGGCCAGTGTTTCGTAAATATTTTGGTAGATCCGGGTCTCCAGCAGACTGTGGTCTCCTTCGCATTTGGCCTGAAATTCTTCGCTTGTCAGGGCTTTGAAGCTGACTGTTGAACCGTCGGAAAGCACACATTCGGCTTCCAGCAGGTGTTCGCGGGCGCTGCCGTATACCAGCGAGTGCAGGCCACAGGAGTTATTGCCCACCATACCGCCTATGCAGCAACGGTTGGCTGTTGATGTTTCGGGCCCGAACTGCAAGCCGTGGGGCGCCAGAAACTGATTCAGTTCAGCCAGGTTAACGCCCGGTTCAACCCAAATCCATCGTTCTTCGGGGTTGAACTCCAGGATTTTGTTCATGTATTTCGAAATGTCGACAACAAGACCCGGCCCGACTACCTGTCCGGCCAGCGAGGTGCCCGCAGCCCGCGGTATGACTGATGTTCCGTTTTCGCGGGCAAACCGGATGATCTCGCGGATGTCGTCGCGGTTTTTGGGTTTGCACACCGCCTGCGGGATCTCCCGGTACGAGGAGGCATCGGTGGCATATATAATTCGTTGTACATTTTCGGTGAACAAATCTCCTGAAAGTTTCGCCTTCAGGTTTTGGTAAGCGTCGTCTTGCTTCATAATATTTAAAGGTAGCGTAGTACAAAGTTAACCATTTAATTGCTGCTTTGCAGGGACAATGTAGGGAGAGCCCGATTTAAAGTTTAAGAAAAATTAATATAGTCCTGACGAACGGGCAAATTCCACCGTTTACAATACAATCGATTGCACAAAGTTCGAATATTTCAACTGAAAATTAGATAAATCAGCCCCTGTTTGCCGTGTAAAACCAATTAAAGTGGCGCTATTGGCTTTGGGCTCTGTATATTTTCCTTATTTTTGCATACATCATATTCAGCCTGAAAAGATCATTGAAAGACTGACCCGTTTTTTTGAGAATGTACCCCTTAGATCTGTTTTTATGAAGCCTAGAACGACTTTTTGAGAAAAGGTTTACCGGGAAGTATTTATTAACTAGGAAGGTATTATAAAATTAGCTCTATACAAATGAAACTACTGGAACGTGTCATTAAAAATGCTCAGGAGTACCAGAAACGAATTGTTCTTCCGGAAGGATCAGAACCTCGTACTCTGCGAGCTGCCGAAATTATTTTAAAAGAAAATATTGCACGGATTATTCTGTTGGGGAGTCCGGCAGAAATTGCCCAGGTGGCCGATGAAATCGGTGTCAACATCAAAGGCGCCGTTATTGTGGACCCCAAAACCGACAGCCGTCGCGAGGCTTATGCCGACAAAATGGTTGAAATCCGTAAGTCGAAAGGTTTAGCCAAAGAAAAGGCTTTGGCCATGTTGAACGATCCGTTGGTGTTTGCACCAATGATGATTAAAGCAGGCGATGCCGACGGCGAAGTTGCCGGTGCTATTAATGCAACTGGCGACGTGCTTCGTCCGGCTTTCCAATTTGTGAAAACCCTGCCCGGAGTAAGCGTGGTGTCGGGAGCGTTCATCATGTTTGTCAACGATCCGCACTTTGGTCACGATGGCATCCTGATGTTTGCCGACTGTGCCGTGATGCCCGATCCGGATGAAAAACAGCTGGCCGAGATTGCGGTGACAACGGCTAAAACCGCCAAAGCCATTGTTGGTATGGAACCGCGCATTGCCATGTTAAGCTTTTCAACCAAAGGAAGTGCCCAACATCCGCTGGTTGACAAAGTGGCCAATGCCACCAAAATTGCCAAAGAGATGGATGGTAGCCTGAAAATTGATGGCGAGATGCAGCTGGATGCTGCCTTGATGCCTGAAGTAGCCAAGCTGAAAGCACCCGACAGCGACGTTGCCGGACGTGCAAACGTGTTGGTTTTCCCGGGATTGGAAGCTGCAAACATTGGCTACAAACTGGTACAACGTCTGGCCGGTGCCGAGGCAATCGGGCCAATTCTGCAAGGAATGGCAGCTCCGATCAACGATTTGTCCAGAGGTTGTTCGGCGAGTGATATTGTAAATTTGGTTGCAATAACCTGTAATCAGGCAGCAGCCTTCGAAAAATAGGAAGATATGGCGAGCGACACTATTTACGAAGCCATCGAAGAGTTTGGCTTAATCAAAAAGGAAAAATCCAAAACCCTGTTTTCGAAAATCGGAATTGTGGGTTGCGGAATTGTTGGTCAAAATATTGCCCGCGTAGCAAGTTTCTACGGCATTGAGGTGGTCTTTATCGAGATCAACGAAGACAAAATTCGCGAAGCTTACCGCAATATTGAGAAGGTGCTCGACCAGCGCATTGAACACTGGGGGCTGACGGCCGGCGAAAAAAGAGCAATTCTTTCGCGCATCAAAGGCTCGTTGGATTATAACGATCTGGCCGGTTGCGACTTTGTTGTTGAAGCAATTCGCGCTGTCGACCGTGGCGGTAAACTGAAAGAACGCAAAGCAATTTTCAAAAAGATTGAGCAGGTTGTGGACGAAGATTGTATCATTGCCACCAACTCAACAACAATTGTGATCACCGAGCTTTCATCGGAACTGAAACACAAAGAGCGCTGCGTGAGCATCCACTTCCTGATTTCTTCTTCCGAGGCAAAAATGGTTGAAGTGGTCAAAGGACTTTACACCACCGACGAGGCCTATGCCAAAGTCTGTAAGTTTGTGCAGATGATTAACCGGAAAGTGATTCCTGTGGAGGAATCGGCCGGCTTGATTGCCGTGCGGATGTTCGTGGTTATGCTGAACGAAGCGTGTGAGATGCTGATGGAAGGCGTTTCATCTATTGAGAATATCGACGAAACCATGCGTGTTGGCTTCGGTATGCGGATCAGTCCGTTTGAAATGGCCGACAAAATGGGATTGGACAAAATCGTGCGTTGGATGGATAACATCTACAACGAATTTGGCGATGTTCGCTATAAACCATCTCCTTACATCAAGCGTTTGGTGCGTGCCAAACAACTGGGAGAAGTTACCGGAAGAGGTTTTTATGATTACGATGAGAACGGAATCCGGATCAAATCAGTAGATCAAAAATGCTAGAAAATCAATTGAAATGAAGGTTTTAGTACTAAACTGCGGAAGTAGTTCAATCAAATATCAGCTTTTCAATATGGCCGATCGCCATGTGATCGCCAAAGGTGGAATTGAAAAGCTTGGAATGAAAGGTTCATTCCTGAAGCACAAAACCGAAAGCGGTCAGTCTGTCGTTTTCGAAGGCGAAATCCTGGATCATAAAGCCGGTGTCGAGTATGTTTTGGGCGTTTTGACAAGCCAGAAGTATGGCTGTCTGAAGACCCTGGACGAGATTGATGCGGTGGGACACCGCGTGGTGCATGGCGGCGAATATTTCAGCTCCAGCGAATTTGTGACCGACGAGGTGATCGATGCGCTGGTGAAATGTACCGACCTGGCCCCCTTGCATAACCCACCCAACATTAAAGGGATTGAGGCGATGGAAGAGTTGATCCCGGGAATCCCTCAGGTTGGGGTGTTCGATACCGCTTTTCACCAAACCATGGACCCCAAAGCTTATATGTATGGTATCCCGCATGTGCTGTATAAAAAATACGGAATCCGTCGTTACGGTTTCCACGGAACCAGCCACCGCTATGTGTCGAAACGCGCCTGCGATGTGGCCGGCCTCGACTACAGCAAGGCGAAGGTGATTTCCTGTCACCTGGGTAACGGAGCCTCAATTGCGGCTGTCGATCACGGAAAGTCGGTTGACACAAGCATGGGCTTTACCCCGCTCGAAGGGCTGATCATGGGAACCCGTGCCGGCGACCTGGACGTGGGTGCCGCCACCTTCATCATGGAAAAAGAGGAAATCGGAATGAAAACCCTGAATACCCTGCTGAACAAACACAGCGGTATGCTGGGCTTAACCGGTATCTCGTCGGATATGCGCGAAATCCGCGAAGCGTCGCTCGAAGGAAACGAGAAAGCCCTGGAAGCACTCGACATCTATTGCTATAAAATTAAAAAGTATATCGGCTCGTATATCGCTGCAATGGGCGGTGTGGATATCGTATTATTCACCGGAGGTATTGGCGAATATGCCACTTATGTGCGCGAAAAAGTTTGTGCCGATATGGACTTCCTGGGGATTGAGCTTGATGCCGACAAAAACCTGGCAGCCTATGGCGACGAAGGGATCATCAGTAAAGAAGATTCACGCGTGAAAGTGATGGTTGTGCCAACCGACGAAGAGCTGATGATTGCTCTGGATACCGAGAAAATCGTAGCTAAGAACGCGAAAGCATAACGGCTTGTCGACTTGAAATAGCGTTGCAATAACGAAAGCGATCATATAAAACAAAAAATCCGATACTCCCGAGTATCGGATTTTTTGTTTTACAGCAGCTTCTGAAGCTGTAAAGTATGCCAAAAGATTGGGATTAATCCGAAATGAAATGTTAACTTGACTAGCAAAAATACAGCGCTATGATGAATAAATTAGATGAACTGCTGAAGGCAGCGCAAACAGGGAAGCGCCGCAGGATGGTGCTTGTCAACGGCGTAGACCAGCATAGCCTTGGGGCAGCTTCGCGGGCTGTTGAGCTGGGCTTGGTTGATGTGTTGGTGACCGGCGATGAAAAACAAATCAGAAGCAGTTGCTCTGCGCTCGGGATTTCCGGCGATCGTTTCGAGCTCATTCCTGCTTCCGGCGAAGAGCAGGCTGCCCGCTTGGCCCTCGAGCTGATTGCCGAGCTGAAGGCCGACTGTTTGATGAAGGGACTTATCAGCACCGATAAATATATGCGTGCACTGTTGAATAAGGACTATGAAATGGTTGGTCCCGAAGGGCTGTTAAGTCATGTTACGGTGTTCGAAAATCCGCATTACCACAAACTGCTTTTTGCGAGCGATGTGGCCATCATTCCCTATCCCGACTTAAAGCAGAAAGCGGTGTTGCTTGGCTATTTGATTCGGACAGCGCAGAAGTTTGGTATCGAAAAGCCCAAGGTGGCCCTGATTGCAGCAACCGAGCAGGTTATTCCATCCATTCCGGCTTGCGTGGATGCGGCTATGCTTGCAAAAATGGCCGACCGCGGCCAAATTCAGGGTGCTTTTGTTGATGGTCCCATGGGCTTGGATGTGGCCATCGATGCCGAGTCGGCAAGCATCAAGAAGGTGCAGTCGGTGGTTGCCGGCGATGCCGACTGTTTGTTATTTCCCAACATCGATGCGGGCAATGTGTTCTATAAAATGAGTACGAAGTTGTGCCAGTCGCAACAGGCCGCCGTGGTGGTGGGCTCTAAAGTTCCGGCTGTATTATCCTCGCGCGGCGACAGTGTGCAAACAAAACTGAACTCAATTGCGCTGGCAGCCCTGCTGAGTTAGGGGGAGAAAAGAAAACAGCTGCTTTGCCCAAACGCCGATTCGCAATTGAATAGAGCCTTCAATTCGTTGCACGCCGGAAAACAATTGGTATAAGATCAAGAAAGAAACAAAACCGGAACCTTAGCCGGTCTGATTAAGTTGATGAATTTAAAGAAAAAACACTACATATTAGCGATTAATCCGGGATCGACATCGACCAAGTTTGCCGTTTACGAAAATGAACGCTGTGTGTTAAATAAAACACTGCGCCATTCGGTCGAAGAACTATCCGTTTATGCCGACATTATTGAGCAGTTTGGCTACCGTAAGGGAATGATCATCGATGCGCTGGTGGAGGCCGGAATCGAGATCGACAGGATCCGGCACATCATTGGTCGCGGAGGCTTAACATATCCGCTTGAGTCGGGGGTGTACCAGGTCGATCAACAAATGCTGGAACATGCCCGGCAGGGTATTTACGGCAAGCATGCCAGTAACCTGGGGCCCATTATCGCCGATTATATTGCCTCGCAAATTCCGGGAGCCCGAGCCTACATTGCCGACCCGGTGGTGACCGACGAGCTGGATCCGCTGGCCCGCATAACTGGGCATCCTAAGTTTGAAAAGCGATCGATCTTTCATGCTTTAAACCAAAAGGCAACAGCTCGTTTGCACGCGCGAAAAACAGGAACTCATTATGAAGATTTGCGCTTGATTGTGGTTCATCTGGGCGGTGGCATTTCGGTTGGCGCACACCTGAACGGACGGGTTGTGGATGTGAACAACGCCCTGGACGGAGACGGGCCTTTTAGTCCCGAGCGCAGTGGCGGCCTTCCGGTGGGACAGCTGATTGACTTGTGCTTCAGCGGGCGATATTCAAAAGATGAAATCTACCGGATGGTGGTGGGCGAGGGGGGCTATGTGGCCTACCTGGGCACCAATAATGCGCTCGATGTTCGTAAAAGAGCCGACGACGGCGATCGGCAGGCGCAGTTTATCGAAGAGGCCTTGACCTACCAGGTGGCCAAGTGTATTGGCGAAATGGCGGCTGTGTTGTCGGGACAGGTGGATGCGATCTTACTCACCGGAGGAATGGCGTACAGCGATCTTCTCGTGGGGAAAATAAAGCAGCGGGTGGCCTTTATAGCCCCCATTTTTGTGTATCCCGGCGAGGATGAGCTGGAAGCCCTGGCCATGAATGCGCTGATGGTGGCACGCGGCGAGCTCGCCTGCAGGAAATATAACCCCCGGATGTAGTTTCACTCTGTGGCTTTAGGGGGCAAGCTACACAGCCCGGACGCGATGACTTCACCCTTCGCCTAAATGTGGGCGATTGGCTTTTGTGGCAGCGAAAAAGTTGTATATTTAGAAATACCATTCCTAACCGTAATCTTTCGTTATGGCCGGCAAGAATCGTTTAAAAAAGGAACTCGGACTGTTTGATGTCTTCTCCATTAGCACGGGAGCCATGTTTAGCTCCGGTTTCTTTCTGCTGCCGGGACTGGCCTCCCAGTTTACCGGTCCTTCTGTTTTTGTGGGCTATTTGTTGGCCGCTATCTTAATTGTTCCCTCCATGTTCAGCATGGCCGAAATTGCAACTGCTTTGCCACGATCCGGTGGTGCGTACTTCTTTCTGGATCGCAGTTTAGGCCCTTTGTTTGGAACTATCGGCGGCTTGGGAACCTATCTGGCCCTGGTCTTTAAAACAGCTTTTGCTCTGGTGGGGATCGGGGCTTATGCCGCCATCTTTTGGGATATCCCCATTAAAACAATTGCCATTGCGGCAACCTTCATTTTTATGGCTTTTAATTTGGTTGGTGCCAAGAAGACCTCCCGGCTGCAGAATTTCTTTGTTGTTTTTCTGCTCATCGTCCTGGTGGTTTTTATTATCGACGGACTATACCGGATTTATTTCTCTCCCCAGGTAGCTGTTCCCGCAGTAAACGAGCATTTCAGTCCCTTTTTAACGCACGGACTGGAGGGATTGATCACCACGGCCGGTTTTGTTTTTGTGTCGTATTTGGGATTGACTAAAATCGCCAGTGTTGCTGAGGAAATCCGAAATCCGGAACGCAATATTCCGTTGGGGATGTTGTTGTCGCTGGTGGTAACAGGGGCAATTTATGTGCTGGGGGTTTTTGTCATGGTTTCGCTGATTGAGCCGACGCAGCTGGCCTCTGATTTGGCGCCGGCAGCAACGGCCGTTAAGCAACTGTTTAAGTGGATTCCCGACCATCTGGGCACCTACCTGATGATTGGCGCCGCGATGGCTGCTTTTGCCTCCACCGGAAATGCCGGCTTATTGTCATCGTCGCGATATCCCTTTGCCATGGGGCGCGACAAGTTGCTGCCGCCGGCTCTGAGTCGTGTGGGAAAACGAGGAAGCCCGTATTTGTCGATTCTGATCACAGCAGCCTTGGTTATTGTTTTCATCCTGGTGTTGAGCGAGGAAGGAATCGCTAAAATGGCCAGTACCTTCAACCTGATTATTTTTATGCTGATCAATTTTGCGGTCATTGTTTTTCGCAAGAGTAACATTCAGTCGTACGACCCCGGTTTTAAGTCGCCCTTGTTTCCATTGATGCAAATTGCCGGTATCCTGATCTCGTTTGTCTTAATTGCCTACATGGGGTGGCCGGCGGTGCTGTTTAGCTTGTTCATCATTTTGGTGGCCGCCTTGTGGTATTATTATTACGCCCGGGCAAAGGTGAAGCGTGAGGGGGCTATTTATCATTGGTTCGCCTTGTTGGGACAGCATCAGCATACCGAGTTGGAGAATGAATTTATGATCATTCTTAAGGAAAAAGGCTTGCGGCAGGGGGATCCTTTCGACGAGACTATCATTAAATCGACCATCTTCCGCCTGGACGAAGGAATGGATTTCGAGACATTGGTTGAAAAGATGTCGGAACAGTTTTCACGCGAACTGGATATCCAACAACAGGAGGTGCAGGATGATTTCCTGACGGCATCAACGATTGATACATCGCTGACCATTGCTGAGGTGGCGGTTTTATTTGCAAAGCTGGAGGAAATAGATGTTCCCACGCTTTATATTGTTTTGGCAGACCAGGGAATCCGTAAACCGGTGACCAAGGGCAACATCAGCGGGGAAGATACCATTAAAGTTTTCTTCTTTTTGGTGAGCCCGGCGGCGGATGTTCGCATGCAGCTGCGGATGTTGTCGCGCATTGTCAGCATTGTTGAGCGCGAGGGTTTTGTGTCGGAAATCTTGGCACACAGCAATCATCGGAAAATTAAGGAGTATCTGTTACAGAACGAACGTTTCATTACCGTACAGCTGCTGCGTGGCACCCTTCAGGCCGAGATGATTGGCAAGCCGCTAAAAGAAATTAAATTTCCGCCCGACGTACTTGTAGCACTGGTTGAACGTAACCAGAAGTCCTTTCCACCACATGGAAATACAGTGCTTGAGGAGCGCGATATCCTGACCATTATCGGCGAACCGACATCTATCTCAAAACTGTTCGAGAGCTATATGACCTATATTTAAATCGGGGCGGTGCGAGCCAGGAATGCTGTGTTGATAGTCGGCATCGGTATTGTAATTCACTCCCGGCTTAAGTTTTTTGTTCGGGCAAAATTCGTAGCGTGCATGGCCGTGTTGTTGGTCTAAAATCCTTATTTTAGAAATTCAAACCAACCAAAAAAACAAACGATGCCTAAACATCACTATCTGGCCTTCGACCTGGGGGCTTCCAGTGGCCGCGCCATCCTGGGGACACTTGCCGGTTCAAAATTGCAGCTGACCGAAATACATCGCTTTGCCAACCAAATGCAACGCGTCAACGGACATTATTTCTGGAATATTTTCAGTCTTTTTCAGGAACTCAAGAAGGGACTGGCGATTTGTGTGAAGGACTTTGGCATTCAGCCCGAATCGGTTGCTGTGGATACCTGGGGGGTCGACTTTGTGCAGCTCGATGCCAACGGAATGATCCTGTCGCTGCCCTATGCCTACCGCGATTCGAGAACTGATACGGCCATGGACGAGCTGTTTAAGCTGATTCCGAGGGAGGAGTTGTACCTCCAAACCGGCATTCAACTGATGCAGTTCAACAGTTTGTTTCAGCTGTTTGCGATGGTAAAGGAGCAAAATCCGCTGCTTGCGGTTACGCGGCAAATTTTGTTTATGCCCGATGCCTTGAACTACCTGTTTTCGGGAGCTGCCCGCACCGAGTTCACTATTGCCAGCACCAGCCAGATGTTGGTTCCCGGAGCCTGTAAGTGGCAGAAGGAGCTAATTGCAAAGGCTGGCATCCCGATCGATCTGCTGGGCGAAATTATTCGTCCGGGGCAGGTAATCGGGCAGCTACAGGCTGATGTGGTTGCAGAAACCGGAAGCCGGCCGATACCGGTGGTGGCCGTTGGTGGGCACGATACGGCATCAGCCATTGCTTCGGTGCCGGCCGATGATAAAAATTTTGCTTACATCAGCTCGGGAACCTGGTCAATATTCGGAATTGAAGTTAGCCAGCCTATCGTTTCCGAGAAGTCGATGGAGCTGAATTTCACCAACGAGGGAGGTGTTGAGGGAACAACCCGCCTGCTGAAAAATATTATGGGTATGTGGCTCATCCAGGAGTGTCGCCGTATTTGGGCTCGTGAATATGAATACAGCTGGCCCGAGATGGTGGACCTGGCCCAAACAGCCGAGCCTTTTAAATTCGTCATCGACCCGGATGATTCGCGTTTTCTGAACCCGGAGAATATGCCCGAAACAATTGTTGCTTACTGTCAGGAGAATGGTCAGGGAAGGCCGCAGAGCCACGCCGAAATTATTCGCTGTATATACGATAGCCTGGCTTTGAAATACCGCAAAACCCTCGACGAAATCCGCCAGCTGAGCGACCAGCAGATCGACCGGATTTATATGATTGGCGGAGGTTGTAATAATGATTTTCTGAACCAACTGACGGCCGACGCCTGCCAACTTCCGGTTTATGCCGGACCAACCGAGGCAACGGCTACCGGTAACATCATGATGCAGGCCAAAGCCCTGGGTCAAGTTGCTTCATTGACGGAAATCCGCCAGGTTGTTCGAAATTCATTTCAACTGAAGGAATTTACGCCCCGAAAGCCGGACGCAAACATCGGGCCTGCAAGTGGTCGATAGGTTCAACAGGTGTCGGGTTGTCGTGGTTGTCATGAGTTGTCGGGTTGTCGTTCCACATCTAATCAAAGGCAGTTATTGTCATGGCGCCTTAGCACCTCTGCGGAGTAAGACTTTCTAAAAAACATTCATGATTCCGGGAATCACCAACAGGAATGAAAGTCTACAATTTTCGACGATGCTGTTGTCGTTGTTTTTAAAAGTTATCGGGTTGTTGTCCAAAACAGCGTCAACGAGCAAGGAGATCTTTCGATCAACGAGGAGAAATTGGGAGCCGGTTGGCCTTTTTTATTAAGACCGGAATCAAACGAAGAGCTTCCTGCAATCCCGGAGGGATGCAATTTGGGTAGCTTTGGTATTTCCGTGGGTAAAATTCCGTCCCGTACGGGACGGGAGAATCTTCGCGCTGCCTTTGGTGCTACCCAAATTGAATGGCTAAAGCCATTGCTGGAAAATGAAAACCCGTCTGGTAGGACAAAGTTCCTTTTTTGATCAAAGTTAGAAGTTAAAAAGGGCAGATTCTGAAATGACTTTCTGATAGTCTGTTGTCGGGATATCATTCCATATCTAATCAAAACCAGTTATTGATACTGCGCCTTAGCACCTCTGCGGAGTAAGACTTTCTAAAAAAAAAGCCGGCGAAGCCTGTCGTATCCGGGCATGGTGATGTTCCCGTTTTTAGCTGAGATTGGTTCAATGAACGGCCGGGAGCGAACTTGGCTGAAAATTTTTTTGAAAAAAAAAGCCCGGAATTGCGATCCGTTTGATTTTGTTTAACCAATCTTACTGTTTGAAATACAATAAGATCCGATAGCTTGTCCTGGTGAAAATGTTTTGTTGTGTTTAGTTTGCTGTTAACGAGCCTGTTCGTGGGCTTACTTTTGCATCGATTGTTTCTTATATTTGTTAGAAACTAAATCAATAATTAAACACAGATGCTGAAAAAATTAATCGTAACGGCGCTGTTTTCACCACTGGTTTTTCATGGTGTGCAGGCGCAAAATCAACCCAAAACGGAAATGGATATGAAAGTAGAAGAGCTTCTCTCGAAGATGACCCTCGAAGAGAAAATAGGACAGCTGAATCAGTATACGGCTCGTTGGGAGATGACCGGACCGGCGCCGACAGGTAGTAGCGAGCAGGAGTTGCTCGAGGAGATTAAGAGTGGCCAGGTAGGCTCGATGCTGAATGTAACCGGAGCAGAGGCAACGCTGAAAGCTCAGAAACTGGCGGTTGAAAACACGCGTCTGGGCATTCCTTTGATCTTTGGCTACGATGTGATTCACGGCTATAAAACCATTTTCCCGATTCCGCTGGCTACAGCTTCGAGCTGGGATCCTTCGGCTGCCGAGTTAAGCGCACATATTGCCGCGGTTGAAGCAGCGGCCTCGGGGCTGCACTGGACTTTTGCCCCGATGGTTGATATTTCGCGCGATGCCCGCTGGGGACGCGTGATGGAAGGTGCCGGCGAAGATCCGTATCTGGGAGCGAAGATGGCTGCGGCGCAGGTTCGCGGATTTCAGGGCGATGATTTGAGTGCCGACAATACGATTGCAGCCTGCGCCAAGCATTTTGCTGCTTATGGTTTTGCCGAGGCAGGCCGCGACTACAACACGGTTGAAATTTCGGAATATACCCTTCAAAATATGGTGCTGCCACCATTTAAGGCGGCTGTTGAGGCGGGGGTGGCAACGCTGATGAACTCGTTCAATGTGATTGGTGGATTGCCGTCAACGGCTAACCCGCATTTGCTGCGCGATATCCTGAAAGGAGAGTGGGACTTTGACGGCTTTGTGGTGTCGGACTGGAACTCCATCGGCGAGATCAAAAATCACGGCGTGGCTCCCGACTTGAAAGAAGCCGCCCGTCTGGCCATCATTGCCGGTTCGGATATGGATATGGAGGGCTATTCGTATGTGCCCTTCCTGAAAGAGTTGGTGGATGAAGGCCTGGTTGACGAAGCACTGATTGATGATGCCGCACGCCGCGTATTGCGCATAAAGTTCGAATTAGGATTGTTCGACGATCCCTACAAATACAGTAAGCTCGACGAGCAGGGGCTGGTGCTGAATGAAGAGCATCTGCAAGCGGCCCGCGAGGTTGCCCGCAAAAGTATTGTGCTGCTGAAAAACGAAAATAACTTACTTCCGCTGAAAAAAGAGGGACAAAAAATTGCCGTTATCGGTGACTTGGCTGACGATAAAGATTCGCCAATCGGAAGCTGGCGTGCCCAGGCAATAGCAGGCTCCGCAGTTTCCTTGCTCGAAGGAATTGAAAACGCCGTAGCCGATCAAAACGCCGTAGCCTTTGAACGCGGCCCGGTGTATGTTAGCAACGAACCGGAGTTCACGAAACACCTTCAGATTAACCATACTGACCCGACTGGTATTGACCAGGCGGTTGAGCTAGCTCAGAAAATGGATGTTGTTGTGTTGGCTTTGGGCGAAAACTGTTTTCAGTCGGGCGAAGGACGCAGCCAGACCGATATTGGTTTGAAAGGCTATCAGCAGCAGCTGCTTGAAGCGGTGTATGAGGTCAATAAAAATGTGGTGGTCGTGTTGATGAATGGTCGTCCGCTGGTGATTGACTGGATGGCCGAAAAGGTGCCTGCAATTGTTGAGGCCTGGCATTTGGGCTCCGAAGCTGGCAATGCCATTGCCGATGTGCTTTTTGGCGATTACAACCCTGCCGGAAAGCTCACGGTTTCGTTCCCGCGCAGCGTTGGTCAGTGCCCGATTTACTACAATCATTTCAGCACTGCCCGTGCCGATGATACCGGTACGGTGTTCTGGTCGCATTATACCGACGAGTCGAACGATCCCTTGTTTCCCTTTGGCTATGGCTTGAGTTATACCACTTTCGAGTATTCAAACTTGAAATTGAGTGCCAGTGAGATTAGCGCAGATCAGACACTCAAAGTTCGGGTGGAGGTGAAAAACACCGGCACAGTGGATGGTGAAGAAGTGGTGCAGTTGTATGTGCACGATCTGTACGGAAGCATTGCCCGACCGGTGAAAGAGTTGAAGGGATTTGAAAAGATCTTTCTGAAAGCCGGCGAAAGCAAAACCGTTGAATTTGAGCTGACAGCGGATGATCTGGCCTTCTTCGGAGCCGATAGAAGCTGGAAAGCCGAACCGGGTGATTTTAACCTATGGGTCGGTACCAACTCGCAAATGGGGCTCAAGGGGGCCTTCAAATTGAAGTAAATAAAAACAACGAATACTTAAGAAGGCCGGCATTTTTCGTCGGCCTTTTTTTGAAAGTCGACCACGCAAAGATGCAAAAGCACAATATCAAGAACTGGTTTTGATTAGATGAGGAAAGACAACCAGACAACTGTTGAAAACAACGACAACAGCATCGTCGAAAAATAGTGAACTTTCACCCCTGTTGGCGATTCCCCGGAATCATGTAGGTTTTTTCAGTACTTCTGAATCAGCACAATTCCTCCCAGCAGCAGTAGTATTCCGGCTATACGACCGGCTGAAATCTGGTGAACAGCCAGCCCGAAGAAACCGAAGTGGTCGATGATGGAGGCTGCAATAAGTTGCCCGGCAATGGAAGCTGCCAAAACCGTTGTTACGCCGATTTTGGGGATGAAGAAGATGACTGACGAAACAAAAATGGCTCCCAGTAGACCACCGGCAAACAAGTACCAGGGGGCTGTGCTCAGCTGCCCCCAGTCGGGAGTCTGGGTCCTGAAAATGAAGTTCAGCGCCAGGGCACAAATAAAGCCAACCAGGAAATTGACCAGCGCTCCTTGCAGTGGATGGCGCAAAAAAGTAGTTAGCTGCGTGTTGATACTGCCTTGCACGGCAAGCAAAGTGCCAATAATTAAAACGATGAGCGTATAAACTATTTTCATCCTTGATCGTGTTGTTTTTGTTTTGAGATAATTTAAATGGCGATTTTTACAAATAAAAAGAATTTAGACGCTGATGACGCTGATTGTTGATGATGACCGCAGAGCGGTACACCAACAATTTGAGAGTTATAAACCATAAAAATCACAATCGATCATAAAAATCAGCGTCCTGTATTTCTTACAGCAAGTCCGAAGCCGGTTTGTAATGGCGTTTCAGCCAGTGTGCCAGTCCGTCCAAGCCGGGGAACAGCACCCGTTCGGTAATGTTGGCCTGGTCCAGTTTATCGCGTACTTCCCACTTGAGCTCTTTGGGGATAATCAGCCGTCGGTACAGTTCGGGATGTTCAATCAGCCAATCGTCGAGGACGGCTGTGGGGTTGGACATGACCGAAAAGAAGGCAAACTGGTTGACAATCCGTTCGTCCATGCTGGGCGGTTCAAAAAAGGCTACCTGATTTGGCCCCATCACCTGCTCAAAGTCCGACAGTTTATGGATGCTTTCTTCGAGCATCTCAATGGTAAAGGCATTGCATTTTTCTTCGAACAGCTTTTGATGCAGCGGGTCGCTGATCAGCCGGTTGGCTTTCACAAAATCGACTTTCCAGATTACACCGTCCAGATCGTATTTGTCGGTATTCACGGTGGCAAAGTGCATCGCGATGAAAGGTGAATAGGTCCAGTCGAGCAAGCGGGTGGGGAGGCCGTGGTGTTGAGCTTTCACCAGCGCCCGCCAAAACGAGCCCGACAGCTGTGCTTCCTTCGAAAGCGAGTACTTGCGGAAATTGCGCAGCAGGTGGTACTCCAGTTCCGGGCGCGAGCCACAATTGCGCAGAAAGCTGTTTTTTAGTTGGTAGCTGCTGTCCGAAAGGCCACGAAAGGCATAATCCGACCGGTATCGGCCCATGCCCGGTTTCCAGGAGTCCTGATACACCTCTTCGCATAATTCTTTCCAACTATTTACCACATAATCGTTTTGATAGATGATTTGATCTTCCATGTTTGCCGAAAGCTTTTGTTGCGCAGCAATAAGGAGGCTGCATAAGGTTTGAAAGTTATAATTTTTAGCGCAGCTGAGAACGTAAAAAGTCAGAATTTAACCGATTTTTTCACTGAATGGACTATCTTCGATTGTCTGAACCGGAGCGCTTCATGAGACTGAAAAAACCAATACTAACCGCATTATTTATCTTTCTTTGCTTGTTTGCCCGTGCTCAGCAGGAAAAGGGTCAGAATGAACTGTTGCAGTTGCCACTCTCCTTACTGGCTGCCAACCCGGAACATCCCATCGGTATTTTTGCGCTCGATCTGCCTTTTTATTTCCCGGGAACTTCAACCAACGGCTCGCAGCTTGCTGTTTCGTACACCTTGGCCAACATCTGGCATCCGCAAGCTTGGTTTTACTATCCGCAAAACCTCACGGCAGCGCAAAAAAGCCTAAACAAGGATTTGTACATGACCTGGCGACCAACGTATTTTCAGACCATTGGGGCCCAAACTCAGGTGAAGACCTTCCAGTCGGACGGTGTATTGCAACATTTTCGCTTTTCGTGGATTCGCAACTGGAAACAGACTAGTAGCCTGATTTTAACCATGAATGCGCATCTGCTGAGTGGCGGATCGTCGCCCTTGCATTATCCGGTGAGCGACAGTTTTATCGAGGACTTTCACTCGACCTTCGCCATTGATGATAACTACGGGCGGAGACAGTATCCGTTTAACCGGGCCAGTATTCTTTTTGCGGATGAAAACGGAAACCAGTACCGGAAGGATAAAGGCGATTGGTTTACCAGTGTGTTTGATGCCCATTATTACCGGGAACTATTCAGGCAATCGTCCGCGCTTTGGTCGGCGCAGCTAACGGCTGGTGTGCATCTGTCGGTGCCGTTCAACAGCCTGCACCGTTATCTGATCCCGGGCGTCTCGCTTGGTTTGCGTTACGATCGGCTGATGACGGCCCGCAGTTCTGCGACATTCGCGATGGACGGAGCACTCACCAATCCGACATTCCTGAAAACAGGGAAGAGTGTCGAGGCCATCGATAACAGCTTCCGAAGTGCTTTTAAATTTTATCTGGGGCTCAACCGGACTGTTGGAAAACAGAGTCTGTTGCAATTGGGCCTACTCAGCAACATTCAGGGGGCGTTGTTGAAAGGCGGCACCAACAAATGGGGGCAGCTGGGATACGACGAAATTGGTGTTGAATACCTTCAAAAGGGCGACCAGTGGGAGGGGGAAGAGGTGAATCAGGAGTTTTGGCTGGCGCGCATCACTCCGGCAGCCCTATATTATTTTTCGTATAAAGCGTTTTTTGTGGTGGGCTGGAAGCATCGAGCCCGACAATTCAATTTTTACTTGGGCGAAGATTTCTTCTACATTAATAATGCACCCGATTTTCAGCTCGGCTTCGAGTACCTGATTCCGTTGGGGAAAGTGCAATAGCAAAGACTCGTTTGTCTTGAGGCTGTGAACGTCCCGTTTTAACTGTTCAGAGCTTATTTTATAATAATGGCTTTTGCCATTTGACGTGGGGTGTACGAAAGAGAACACGACGATTGTCCCGTCCCGCATGGGACGGAATTTTACGCGGATATCCTTCAACTACCCAAATCGTATCCCTCCGGGATTTTTTGAAGCTTTTCGTTTGATGCCGGGCTGGTAAAAGCATACTAGCCGGGTTCCAACTCCTCCTGCTTGTTGATGAGGAGTTCCCCTTCTTAATTTTTTGTAAAAATTGATCAACGCCAAGCGGCTCGACGATCGCGAGGTTTTGGTGACGTTTTTAACGACAACCCGACAACCCGACAACTTTTGAAAACAACGACAACAGCATCATCGAAAAATAGTAAACTTTCATCCCAGTTGGTGATTCCCCGGAATCAGGAAGGTTTTCTTTGAACAAGCCTGCCTATTTGGTGTTTACTGGTCAAAACTTATTTTGTCATGACTGATATCTCAAATACCAAGGAGCGCCTGCCGCGTTGGATGAAATCGCAGCTTCCCAGTGGTGAAAACTATTCGAAAGTAAAGCGCTTAATTACCGAACACAAACTGAACACGATATGTACCAGCGGCAATTGTCCCAATAAAGGGGAGTGCTGGAATGCCGGTACCGCCAGTTTCATGATTATGGGAGACCGGTGTACCCGCAACTGCCGGTTTTGTTATGTGCAAAACCTGATACCCGAGCCTCTGGATTGGGATGAGCCTCGCCGCCTGGCCGAAACCATTCAAACTTTAAACCTCAAGCATTGTGTGATCACCTCGGTTGACCGGGATGATGTGCCCGACGGTGGTGCCCGCTTTTGGGCTGAAACGATCCGAAAGATCAAGGAACTGAATCCGAATACGACGATGGAAACGCTGATCCCCGATTTTCATGCCAAAAAGGAGTTGGTGCAAATCGTTATTGATGCCAAGCCGGAAGTGATTTCGCATAACCTGGAAACGGTGAAGCGCTTGACGCCGAAGATCCGTAGCACTGCCCGCTACGACCGTAGTCTGAAGGTGATTTCCTACATTGCCCAGGCCGGCGTTGTGGCCAAGTCGGGTATTATGCTTGGTTTGGGGGAAACCCCCGAGGAAGTGCTGGAAGCTATGGACGATCTGAAGGCCGCCGGCTGCAAGGTATTAACCTTGGGACAGTACCTGCAACCGGATCCGCATTTGATGAAAGTGGTGGAGTACATTACCCCTGAGCAATTCGATATTTACCGGAAAGAAGCCTACAAACGTGGTTTCCGCTATGTGGAGAGTAGCCCGCTGGTCCGTTCGTCCTATCATGCGGAGCGCCACGTGAATGCATAAATCAAAAAAACAGGTATGAACAAATCATTACACCAATTGCTGGCGGTGGAAGAACTTACGCCCGAAACTTTTGTGTTGCATTTCGAGCGGAATGGCTTTCAATTTAAGCCCGGGCAGTATGCCGTTTTGCGCAATCCGGAAACCGGGGAAGCCCGCGAATACTCTATTTACAGCTCCGATCGCGACGAACGCCTTTCATTCTTAATTCGGAAGGTTGAGTTTGGTGACTTTTCCCGCTATCTGCGGCACCTGTTGCCAGGCAGTACTCTTCAGATTGAAGGGCCACGCGGCTTTTTTGTACTCGATGAGCAGGTCCTTGCCGGGCAGCCAACCCTGCTGATTGCCACAGGAACCGGCATTTCACCTTTTCACTCTTTTGTGCAAAGCTATCCGGAGCTTAACTACCAATTGTTACACGGGGTTCATTTTCCCGACGAAGCTTATGGCCGGCAGAGCTACGCCCCGGAGCGCTATCAATTGTGTACCTCACGTCAGGAGGGAAGCGACTACTTCGGGCGGGTAACTTATTACCTGAAAGAGCACCCCGTTGAGGAAGATACCATTTGTTATCTCTGCGGAAATTCGGAAATGATTGAAGAAGCGACCAATATTCTGGAAGGCTACGGGCTAAGTCCGGAAAACATCCGGACCGAAGTTTTCTTTTAGAATATTATTGAGAATGGATTTTGGATATATTGATCGTTAGTGGGATAGGCTTCGCAAGGAAGGGAGTCCCAATTTTTCGAAATTAATAGCGATAGAACGTCTGCTAGCCTCGAATCGAAAAATCCGGAGATCTGTTAAATTAAGAATTTAGTTTTTGAAGAAAGAATAGCAGCCAAGCGTTGCTATTTTTTATTTTTGCTACACGGTTTCCAGAATGTGTGATTTTTAACCAACAGAAATGAAAAATATTAAAATCTCGGAAGAGCTGGCCGATAAATGCCCGGATATCTGCCTGTCGTGTATCGAATGCAATGTGAAGGTTGAGTTTTTTCGCGAGGATTTATGGCAGCTGATTGAAAAGCGTTGTCGCGAAATTGCCAACAGCTTGGAAGTGGAACAGATTAAGAACGTTCCGGCCATTGCGGCCTCGCGCCAAGCTTACAAGGCCTGCGGAAAAGATCCGGCACGCTACCGCCTTTCGGCCGAGGCGCTGTTAAGGCGAGTGGCGAGTAAAAAAGGATTGTATCAGATTAACAATGTCGTTGATGCGCTGAACTTTGTTTCGATTAGCACCGGATTGTCCATTGGCGGGTACGATGCCGATAAAATTGCAGGCAAGATTACCATGGGGATTGGCCGGGCTGACGAAGCGTACGAAGGCCTGGGACGTGGCCCCCTGAACATTGAGGGAATGCCTGTTTTCCGCGATGAGCTGGGCGCATTTGGTACGCCAACATCCGACTCGGAACGAACCGGCGTTCGTCCCGATACCAAGCGGTTTCTGATGATCCTGGTTTCCTACAAAGGCATTCATCCGCTTTACGAACCGAGTCAGGCTGCGGTTCAGTTGCTGAGCGATTATGCCTCGGCAAGCTATATCGAAACCTACCAAATTACTGTTTAAACTATGCAAGCTCTTTGTCGTTTTTTGCTCCGCTTGTTGGGCTGGAAAGCTGTTAACGGAGTGATGCCCCATAAAAAAGCGATTATTATTGGCGTACCGCACACCAGCGCGTGGGATTTTATTATCTCCTATTTATATTATACATCGGTAGGTGGGGTGGCCAACATTGTTATTAAAAAGGAATTTTTTTTCTGGCCTGTTGGTTATTTCCTGCGTAAGGCCGGCGCCATACCGATTGACCGTTCCCGGGGAGCATCGGTGGTCAAGCAAATTATTGCCGAGATGAATAAACGCGATGTGATGCACCTGGCCATTACCCCCGAAGGAACAAGGGAGCTGACCACACGCTGGAAGGCGGGCTTTCACACCATTGCCAAGGCTACCGGCGCGGTCGTTTATCTTGGCTTCTTCGATTTCGGGAAAAAGGAAATCGGCTGGCTCGAAACCTTGCCCTTAACCGATGACCCGAAGGAGGATCTCCGGCGTATGAAAGCCTATTACCGCAGTCGTGGGGTGGTGGGGAAGCATCCCGATCAGTTTAGCCTGGACGATTAAAATGATTGGAAGAAAATTCAGTAAACTCTGCAACAAAGTGTGATTAAAATGAAGGAAAACGAGCAAGATAGATTGACGCTATCCCTGATTCAGGCCGACTTGGTTTGGGAAGACGTTCCGGCGAACCTGAAGAACTTTGAAAAAGCTTTTCGGGATGTTCCCTCTGAGCTTGACTTGCTGGTGTTGCCCGAAATGTTTTCCACCGGTTTTTCCATGCAGGTTGAAAAGCTGGCTGAGCCGATGAGTGGTCCTGCAGTTCGCTGGATGACCCGGCAAGCTGCGTCGCTGAAGGCTGTTGTGGCCGGTAGCCTGATGATTGCTGAATCCGGTTTGTTTTACAATCGGTTTGTTTTTGCGTTCCCCAACGGAGAACTCCTTTGGTACGACAAACGGCATCTTTTTTCGATGGGCCGGGAGACTGTCTTTTTTAGTCCCGGAAACCAACGGCAAATTATTCAGATCAAAGGCTTCCGCATCTTGCCGCAAATCTGCTACGACCTGCGTTTTCCTGTCTTCGCCCGCAATCGGAATGATTACGATCTGTACCTGAATTGCGCCAACTGGCCGGCCCCGCGGCAGGAAGTCTGGGATTGTTTACTAAAAGCCCGGGCAATTGAAAATCAATGTTATGTTGCAGCAGTAAACCGCGTCGGTACCGACGCGAATGGCATCCGTTATTCGGGACACAGTCAGATTCTGGATGCCCGCGGTCGCAGCCTCCATGAAGTAGCCGCGAACAAGGCTGTAATCACCGCGCGCTTGTCCTTGGGCACACTTCAAAAATTCCGGAAAAAATTCCCGGTTTTACCCGATGCCGACAACTTCAATATCGAATTTTAAGCGAATCGAATTTCTTGCTTTCTATTTGTTTGTCAACTTGCTGTAACATTACGCATTTTGCACTCTTCGCAGTTCCCAATCTGCTATTTTGAGTATTGTCATACTCGCAAAATCTGACGTTTTGATTCGTCTTTCGGTGCTTTTAGGAAGCTAAAATTCGAAGATTTTTAGTGTGTTTGTTAAAAATTCTTAAGAATTTGCTCTTTCATATCCTCATTTTGCTATCTCAAATCTGCTCTTCGTCCAATATTGGGGGGCTCTTCGCACTTGTCTATTGCCTTGAATGTACTCATTGCCGTAACTTGTTGATACCGTTTTCAACCTAGCATAAGGTTGGTGGCGGTAGGTTTTAAAAGCCAATGCGGTTTGCTTCAAAATACCGCAACTTAATAGACTAAACGGATGTGTATGAATGAAATTTCTACCTTGAATTTTTATTTGGCAGCAGTAATCTTATGTTCTCCTGTTTTTTTCGACTTATGGAAGTCGATCACTTCTTTACCGGAGAATTTTTTCCCGTCAGTTTTTAAAAAGTTACTCGCCAGCAAGCAATACGGTTATCGCCCAATGCCGCTTGTTGGCTATGGCATTGCTGATTCCGTCACACAGCCGGGTGCCCTGGCTCGATTAATCGCGAAACTATTACAAAACAACATATATCAAACGATAAAGCAGCAGAGTGGATTTGCTGCTATTGTTCGTTGCACGCATACAAACTCTCTAACGATTAATTAATGCAATGTTGAGCTGTGCTGATGTTGTAAACAACCACTCAGACAGCCAAAACTTTAGACAGAAAAAATGTGAGATTATGAAAGAAAATATCTATCTCGTTTCATGGAAGTCACTAAAAGCCCTTGCTTTTAGTTTTGTGCTTCTGTTTTCTTCATTGACGAAACCTTTCCGAACAAGTCGAATAATGATGTCTTTGTTATTTGCTTTTGGGGTGACTTTTTTAGCTTCTAATTCGATATTTGGACAAACTTGTGGGATTGTTCTAGAGGAAGGTACATGCCCATCAGATGTAACAGTTTGTGCTGATAGTGGGGATGGAGCAATTGTAGATTGGACTCCTCCAAATTTTGATTTTACTTGTGATCAAGGTGATTATTCCTTTGTAATGGGGTTTGACTTGCCTGAAAGTCAATCAGAGGATGATTGTTGGGCGTTTTCGGGAGTACAACGTACAGGTAATACTGTTAATGGCGATCCAGGAGTGTTAAGACTTTTTCAATCAACAGCTCCAGATGGAACATATTTCCTGACTCCAACATTTTACCTCTCCGGACCAACAGATGGATTGATAAGTATCTACAGGAAAGATGGAGAGGCATTTACCTGTAAAGTTTCGTTGATTGATAGCGAAGGAACAGTAGTAGATTCGTTATCATTTGATGTTAATACGACTCAAACAGCAAACACCGTTAAAGGTTATAGCTTTTTGTTAGATCCCATTTTGTCAGGAGTTTATGCATTTAAATTTGAATTTATTGAAATTACATCATCGATAAGTAACAAGAATATTGTTACAGATTTGAGTATTGATGCAAATATTTATGATACCGGGTGTACGGGAGACGTAAATTATTCAGAGACTTCAAATTACAATCCAGGAAATTATTTCCCTGTTGGGACAACTTCCGTTTTGTATCAAGCTGTTTATAGGAGTTCTACTGGTAATGATACAGTACGCTGTGCATTTGATGTTATTGTTAATAATGTTGTGGTTTCAGGTATTACATCGAATGCCAGCTGTGGAGGTGCTAACGGTAGCATTGCATTAACAATATCTTCTGCTACAGTGGGAACAGTGACGCTTTCTGATTTGGAGTATTCCTTAGATGGAGGTGCATACTCACCCTTTGGGACTGGGAGTGTTGGTTCTGTAGTTACAACCACTGCAGGTGAAACAACGACTGTAACAACCACAGCAACTTCTACCCTGACAGGGCTTTCTGCCGGTAATCATAGTATTCAGGTTAAGAATCTTATTACTGATTGTACATCAGATTCATATGATTTTACGATTGGAGATACACCTGATACAGAGGCGCCAGTCGTAACCGCTCCTTCATCTGTAACTGTAGAATGTACCGGTGACATACCGACCGAAGAAACGACAATCAGTGGTTTTCTTGCTTTATCTGGAGCAGCCGCATCGGATAACTGTACCTCTCAGAATGATCTTGTTGTCACTTCCAGCGATGGAGCGCTTCCCAGCTGCGAAGGTACAATGACCAGAACTTATACAATTACGGATGAGGCTGGGAATTACACAAACGTAGATCATGTGTTTACTATCGACATTCCGGACTTTACTCCGGCAACAGACGGTGGATTAACAGTAAATTGCCTTGCAGATGCACAGGTAGAGCCAACGCCACCGGCAGTAGATGATTACTGTGGTAACCCAATCATTCCGGTTCTTAAAACAACTCCGGATGCTATCGCCTGTGAAGGAGACATGGCTTGGGTATTCACTTATACCGATTGTGCCGGAAACAGCCACGACTGGACTTACACCTACACCATCGATATTCCGGACTTCACTCCGGCAGAAGACGATGGTTCTACAGTGAACTGCCTAACCGATGCACAGGTTGAACCGACACCACCGGCCGTAAATGATTACTGTGGAAATGCAATCACACCGGTTCTAAAAACGACACCTGCCGCTATTGCCTGCGAAGGTGACATGGCTTGGGTATTCACTTATACCGATTGTGCGGGTAACAGCCACGACTGGACTTACACCTACACCATCGATATTCCGGACTTCACTCCGGCAGAAGACGATGGTTCTACAGTGAACTGCCTGTCCGATGCACAGGTTGAACCGACACCACCTGCCGTAAATGATTACTGTGGAAATGCAATTACACCGGTTCTAAAAACGACACCTGCCGCTATTGCCTGCGAAGGTGACATGGCTTGGGTATTCACTTATACCGATTGTGCGGGTAACAGCCACGACTGGACTTACACCTACACCATCGATATTCCGGACTTCACTCCGGCCGAAGACGATGGTTCTACAGTGAACTGCCTGTCCGATGCACAGGTTGAACCGACACCACCTGCCGTAAATGATTACTGTGGAAATGCAATTACACCGGTTCTAAAAACGACACCTGCCGCTATTGCCTGCGAAGGTGACATGGCTTGGGTATTCACTTATACCGATTGTGCGGGTAACAGCCACGACTGGACTTACACCTACACCATCGATATTCCGGATTTCACTCCGGCCGAAGACGATGGTTCTACAGTGAACTGCCTGGCCGATGCACAGGTTGAACCGACACCACCTGCCGTAAATGATTACTGTGGAAATGCAATCACACCGGTTCTAAAAACGACACCTGCCGCTATTGCCTGCGAAGGTGACATGGTTTGGGTATTCACTTATACCGATTGTGCGGGTAACAGCCACGACTGGACTTACACCTACACCATCGATATTCCGGACTTCACTCCGGCCGAAGACGATGGTGCTACAGTGAACTGCCTGGCCGATGCACAGGTTGAACCGACACCACCGGCCGTAAATGATTACTGTGGAAATGCAATCACACCGGTTCTAAAAACGACACCTGCCGCTATTGCCTGCGAAGGTGACATGGTTTGGGTATTCACTTATACCGATTGTGCGGGTAACAGCCACGACTGGACTTACACCTACACCATCGATATTCCGGACTTCACTCCGGCCGAAGACGATGGTGCTACAGTGAACTGCCTGGCCGATGCACAGGTAGAGCCGACACCACCGGCCGTAAATGATTACTGTGGAAATGCAATTACACCGGTTCTAAAAACAACACCTGCCGCTATTGCCTGCGAAGGTGACATGGTTTGGGTATTTACTTATACCGATTGTGCGGGTAACAGCCACGACTGGACTTACACCTACACCAT
>NZ_QAAD01000029.1 GCF_003046625.1 Mangrovibacterium marinum | reverse complement strand
CTTTTCCAAATTCTTTTTAAAGATTTTTTCAAAACTCTCAAATCCTCTAAAACCCTCACAGAACGCGGCTTCCGATTGCTTCGGCTTGTGTGCCGTTGTTTCTCAAAAGCGGGTGCAAATATAGAGACTATTTTCTGCTTTGCAACACCTGCTGTGAAGTTTTTTCGACCTTTTTCAAGGCCAAAACAACCAACAAGCTGATAACAGCCGCGTTAACTTCTCAAAAATATTTCACCATGCATGAAAGCGCAAACCAGCACTGCGCTGAAATATCGCATATAGGCCTGCATTCGGCTAATGCCCCGCTTGGAAATTCGGACAACAGAGGACGGATCACACACAAAAGTTAGGTCTAATTTAAAAGTGGGCTTCCTTGCAAAGGAAACAAAGAACGACATCAACACTGCATTACTGGAGTTAATAGCACAACATCAAAAAAGCGACCAACGATCCTATAATGCTATATAAAATCGATAATCGTCATACACCGACAGATGTCGCCAGAACCAGATCAACTGAATGGTGTAATAATATAGCGTTATCCTGTTTAAATACATATACGGATTTGAGTAGAACAATCGAAATACATCACGATACCAATTATCACATTATATTACTGGAAGAAGCACGAAGGCAGCTCCGGAACTATTCGATACCAAAAAACCTTCATGATTCCGGGGAATCACCAACAGGTATGAAAGGTTACTATTATACGACGACGCTGTTGTCGTTGTTTTCAACAGTTGTCGGGTTGTCATTCCACATCTAATTAAAACCAGTTATTGACATTATGCCTCAGTGTCTTTGCATGGTAGACTTTCAGAAATAAAGGACTTCTGACGACAATCCGGAAGTGTGGTTAACGTGGGTTCTTGCTGTAGCGCTTATGCGTAGGACCCAAATTAGACTCTGATCCGTTATCGGAGAGCGATTCAACAAAGCGAACCAAAAAGAAAGCCGACAGGATTCTGCCGGCTTGGAATTCTTGTGCGCTTAAGATATAGAATAATAAAAGAGAAAAATACGAAATTGCAGCAGATGAAGAGTCGGCTGCAACCGTTTAACAAAGTTACGCCGTGCACACGATACAAGTCAACACTCAAGGTTCGATTTCGGATAAATAAGCACTTTTACTGATCAAACTACCATTTTCACCCCACGAGTACCTCATTTCGTCGATCGAAGATCAGAATTTTACATTTAATCCAACTCCGAAAAGTTCTTTAAACTGTACACGTGGCCCGTCAACAGTGCCATCATTATCGACATCAATCTTGATATCGTTATCGTAAATCATATTCGTGATTAACTTGGCCGACATAAAACTGTTGACTTTCATGTTAATCGTCACATCCCAGTTAACATCCATATTTTGGGGCTGATCCAGATAGTTGGAGAAAACATCAAACTTCGACTCCAGCGAAACATTCTTAACCAGCTCATACTTCAGGGTTGTCTTCAGAAAGGCACCCAATTCCCAGCGGCTTTTTGCCCCTTCGTCAACACCAAAAGCACCGGCCTCCGATAAAGCATCATCGGTTACCAGGGTCATCTTACCAGTCAGCGGAGATAAAAAAAGCGAAAAATGCTCATTGGGCTTGTAGTCCATCCCCAACGCCATCGTAATATAAGCTGGTGCTAAGAAACGCGAGATGACGGGCCTTTCTTCGATCTTATAATCATAGCCATCGGTAAACTGCGAACGAAAGCTTAGCAGAGCCGAATAGAAGAACTTCCCGGAGGCCTTGTAGCCAAATTTCGAGCTAAAGTCGATTTTATCGTCCGATTTCAGCACCTTGGCGTCTTCTTCTTTTAAAAGGCCATAGCCCAGGTCGAGTGTATTTTCCCAGCTCACGTTATCCTTCTGATAGTTTCCGTAAAGATTTACCAGGAACGTACCAGAGGCCGAACTTTTACCCCCGGCAACCCAGTTTGACAGGGATACCTGACTGAAATTTACCGAGGCAGAGCCGCCGGTTTTCCACACTTTTACGGAATCAACCGGTGCCTGTGCCGCCACCAACAGGGGCAACAAACAGGCAACAACAAGTAATTTCTTCATCGGCATTTATTTTTCGAGATGAACATCCAACTGCGGGAAAGGAATATGCAAACCGTGCTTGTCGAACTCCTTGTATACTTTCTCATTCATATCGAAGAAAACCCCCCAATAATCGGACGATTTTGCCCAAACACGTACGGTAATATTGACCGAGCTATCAGCCAAAGCTCCCAGCACGATGAAAGGCTCCGGTGTTTTAAAGATGCGTTCGTCCTGAGCAATCAACTTCAGCAACAAAGCTTTGGCATCGTCATAATTATCGCCATAGGCAATGCCAAACGAAAAGTCGACCCGGCGTCGTTCTTCGGTGGAGAAATTCACCAGCGATCCGGTTGACAAACCACCATTAGGGATCAAGATGGTTTTATTATCAGGGGTTTTCAATACGGTAATAAAAATCTGTATTTCGGATACGGTTCCCATATAACCCTGCGCCTCAATGAAATCACCAACCTTAAAGGGTTTAAATATCAAGATCATAACACCGCCGGCGAAATTCTGCAAGGTCCCTGACAGCGCCATACCGACAGCCAAACCGGCAGCACCCAAAATCGCTATAAACGAAGTCATCTGTATGCCAACCATGCTGATGACAGTAATGACTAGCATAATCTTCAGCAAGATGCCTGTCAAACTGTTGATGAAGCCCCGCAACGACGGATCAACCTCTTTTTTCTCCATCACTCGGGCGAAAGCCTTTACAATTAGATTGATGATCCACAAGCCAACGACTAAGGCAATAATAGCAGCCACAACTTTCAGGCCGTAGGTCATTATGAGCTCTTTAATCTTGTCGGTGTAATTTTCCAAAACTTCCATAATGTATAAATTAAATTGATTGAATGTTTAGTGCTCTAACAAATGTACACTATTTCGGTTCTGGAATGCAACTTACAAAAACGAAAAAAGGAATATTTCCTTCGAAAATATTCCTTTTGAACTAACTAAACTAAATATACCCCTAGGCTATATTCTCTAATAACTCGAGCGAATCCTTGACCTGGCGGAGATTTCTCGCCTGATCATCTTTAATACTGACATTCAAGGTTTCTTCCATATAGAAAAGAAACACGTTCCAGTCCAGTTGATCGAAATTCAGGTCTTCCTGAAAAGATGCATCCAATTCAATCGCATCCCTGGCAACTCCTGTCTTTCGAAGCACCTTGTAAAGCGTTCTTCTTGCAGTCTTATTTTCCATTGTTCTCTTTTTTCGCAATAACCGCCTGGCTATGAACGGTTATCTAATTCGATTCAAAATTAAAAAATCGAACAAAAAATTAAACCGTTCTAACTTTTATTTCTCCGAACCGTACCAACACAGCTAAAAACGTTATCATCAATTAGTCACAAAACAAAAAACAAAACAATCAATTCTGTTGTCTTTAAACGCCACAAGCAAACACACCTCTATTTTCTATATCGAAAACGAGCAATATGGTATTTCACAATTTATTCATTGGTCTGCATTCATTCTTTAACAAACTGTAAACTTCCAGGTCGATAAAGCGATTTTCATGCTTTTCGCCAGCTCGTTCAACTCCTTCGAAGGTAAAGCCCAAACGCTTGGGAATTGCTGAACTTTTCTCATTTCCGACACCACATTTAATCTGAATACGATTCAATTTCATGACACTAAAAAGAAAGTCAACCAGATTTTTGACACATTTGGTCATGATGCCTTTTCCGGTCATACTCTCAACAAGCCAATAGCCGATCTCGGTTTTCAAATTCAGATAATCGGTATCCTTCAAGCCGACTAAGCCCGCAAAACGCTGATTAAACCAGATTACAAAAACTTCATCTCTACGATCGCCGGACTGATTTAGAATTGACCGGATAAAAGCCTCGGTATCCTCCTGCGATTGGGTTTGCTGAACAAAAGGCAACCAGGGCGACAAAAATTCGCGATTCGAATCAATTGCATGAAACATCTGAAAAGCGTGTGAATATTTAATTTTCTCCAGACGAAGCTGATCGTTTACTCTGATTTCGTGCATAGCTATTTCGATTTTAACAAATGTAATTCTTTTGAAACAGGAAGCTTCGGCGAATCCTCTCGGGTTGTAATTTTTTCAGGCTTACAGAATAACTATATTTGTGAGAACAGATAAAAACATCATTTGTCAAGCTCTTTTCTGTTCGACAACAAGCGTTTAATGATAATTTTTCAAACCCGTAAATGAATCAGACAATGACCAAAGCATACAGCATCATACTGCTACTCTGCTTGCTGGTGCACAGCTCCTGTTCGAGCAACAAACCAGCGAATAAAGCAACAACCGTTGAAATCGATACCGACTACGGAAAAATGACCTTCCGCCTGTACAACGAAACCCCGCAACACCGCGACAACTTTATCAAACTGGCCCAGGATGGTTTTTACGACGGCCTGCTGTTCCACCGGGTCATCAATGAGTTTATGATCCAGGGTGGCGATCCGAAATCGAAAGATGCTGCTCCGGGGCAGCGTTTAGGAAACGGCGATCCGGGTTATACCATTCCGGCTGAAATAAAACCCGATTTTTTCCATAAAAAAGGAGCCCTGGCGGCCGCCCGACAAGGCGATGCTCAAAATCCCGAAAAAAGATCGTCGGGATCGCAATTTTACATTGTGCAGGGAGAGTTGCTTACGCCGGGAGCACTGGATTCGCTCGAGATGCAGATGAACAGCAAACGAGCCAGTCAGATCAACCAGCAAATCTTCCGCCAGCATCAGGCAGAGCTGAATAAACTAATGAAAGAAGGCCTTCAGGATAGCTTGAACATCCGCCTGGCCGAGCTGAAAGAACTGGCCAACGAACAGCTGGCCAAAACCGAACCTTATCAAATTTCGGAAGAAAAACGAGCCATATACACCACCCAGGGAGGCTACCCGTCACTCGATGGAGCTTACACCGTTTTTGGTGAGATGATTGACGGCTTTGAGGTGCTCGATAAAATTGCCGCAGTAAAGACAGATCGGTTTAATCGTCCGGAACAAGACCTAAAAATGACGGTAAAGATTCTGAAATGAAATATTTCCTTTTAGCACTTAGCTTATTAGTTTTCAACGCCGTTAACGCCCAGAGCCAGGTTGATCATATCGTTGAAATACAGACCAACCTGGGTACTATGCGCTTCAAACTATACAACGATACGCCCAAACACCGCGATGCCTTTATGCAGCTGGCACGCGAAGGCTATTATAATGAAACACTGTTTTACCGGGTAATCGAGAACTTCCTGATCCAGGGCGGATCACGATCATCGCGCAATGCCCCACCGGGCAAGCGCATCGGCTACGGAGACCCCGATCACACGGTGGATGATGAAATTGTTCCCGGGCATATTCACAAAAAAGGAGCGCTGTGCGCGCCCCGCCAACCCGACGAGGTGAATCCGTTTAAGCAATCGGATATTTCGCAGTTTTACATTATCGAAGGGCAGGTATTTACCGAGGGACAGCTGGACACAATGGAAATGGCTGTGAACCGTCCCATCCGCAAGAAAGTGATCAAGGAGGTTTATACCCCCGAAATAAAAGCGCAACTGAAACAACTGAAAGCGGAAAACAAGGTGGCTGAGTTTCGCGAAATTGCAGAAAAAGTAAAGGCCGATATCGAGGCTAAGATGAAGCTGGATCCAAAAACTCTTGTGTTTACGGATCAGCAGCGTAAAGCTTACACCACCGTTGGCGGCTATCCCGACCTGGATGGCAAGTACACCATTTTCGGGGAGTGTATTTCCGGCTTCGATGTGATTGACAAAATCTCGAAACTGAAAACCGACACAAACAACCGCCCCTACACCGATGTGATGATAACCGTGAAAATCATTCAATAAATATGCTGAAAAAGTACAGCTTCATCCTGCTTGTTAGTCTGCTGGCATCCTGCTCATCGAGCCCAAAGAAACCCACGGAACAAGCGGCTAAAGAGACCACCGAAACACAAGCAAAAACGCCATTCAATTACCTCGACTATGTTCCTGCCATTGTAAAACTGGAGAGCTTCGACCACGCACGATTTCTGGAAAGTGAAACGGCCTTTTTCGTCGACAGCAATCTTATTGTTAGCCGGCTAAGCCCACTGATTGAAGCCAACACCGCTTTGATCAGCCCCTGGAACCAGGACAAAAAATATGAGATTGACGGCTTTGTGGCCATCGACCGAATTAACGACCTGGTGATTTTAAAAACTTCAGCGATCAGCCGCCCCGCCATTCCCCTGGCAGCGCAGGTTATTCCCATCGATCAAAAAACGATTTACCTGACCAGGCCACAGGGCAACACGCTCCCCTTACACAAAGGCAGCGTGAAAAAACATGGCAACATTGGCGGAGCCATGCGCTACCAGCTTACCAACCAGTTTCGATCCAAAAGCTATGGTACTCCGGTCTTTTCGGGCGAAAAATGCATTGGCCTGGGCTATGCCGATGTCATTGAATACGAAAACCAAAACCTGGCGATCCCTTCAAACTTAATTGTCGACCTGCTTCGTAAAGCCAGTACGAATCCGCAGCCATTGGATCAACTCAAATCGTCGACCGACAAGGCCACCAGCGAAGCCAACAAACGGATTAAAGGCTTGCTGATTGAAACAGATCTGGGCAATATTAAAATCCGCCTATACAACCAGACGCCCGAATACCGGGACAATTTCATCGCTCTGGTCAACGAAAATTACTACGACAGCCTGCTCATCCACCGGGTCATCAAGGGATTTTGCATCCAGAGCGGAGCTGCCGACACGCGCTACGCCGGCAAAAACGACGTGGTAGGCTGGAAAGGCCCCGGCTATACGCTACCGGCACATATCGTTCCCGGATTATATCACAAACGGGGCGTGATTGGTTCGCCCCGGAAACCGGATCGCGGTAACAGCAAACGACGCTCCGACGGCTCGCAATTCTACATTGTTACCGGACGCACTTATTCCGATTCGGAGCTCGACGACATCACCAAAGAAACAGGCTACCAGTTCACGGCCGAACAACGGCGGGTGTACAAAACAGTTGGCGGCGCGCCACACATCGACGGTACCTACACCATCTTCGGCGAAGTAAGCCAAGGAATGGACATTGCCGACAAAATCAACGCCCTGCCTGTCGACAGCGACTATCGGCCCCGGAAAGATATCCGCATCCGGCGCATCCGCATTTTAAAATAACCAGGCAATCGTTTAATTATTCGAACTTCAATAATTATATTTGCGCCTTCATTCAACAGCATACGAAGATGTTAGAAAAAATTAAAGAGTTAAGAGAAGAACTTGAGCAAATTAGCGCTTCAGCGAAGCAGGAAGTCGAAGAGCTTCGCATTAAATACATCAGTAAAAAAGGCTTGATCAGTCAGTTGTTTGCCGACTTTAAAAACGTAGAAGCTGACCAAAAAAAGGCTGTTGGACAAGCGATAAACGAACTGAAAGAATTTGCACTCAATAAAATAAACGAACTGAAAGAAAGCTTTGAAGCCGCAGAAAATGCCGGTGGCCAAACCGACCTGACCATGCCGGCCGAGCCTTTGCGCGTTGGTTCACGCCATCCGCTTTCGATCGTTCGCAACGAAATCATCGATATTTTTGCTCGCCTGGGATTTACCGTTGCCGAGGGCCCCGAAATTGAGGACGACTGGCACGTGTTCTCGGCCCTGAACTTCCCGCCCGAGCACCCGGCCCGCGATATGCAGGATACCTTTTTCATAGAGAAAGATCCCGACGTTTTGCTGCGTACCCACACCTCGAGCGTTCAGGTTCGGGTGATGGAAAAAACACAGCCGCCAATCCGCGCTATTTTCCCGGGACGCGTATTCCGCAACGAAGCAATCTCGGCTCGTGCGCACTGTATTTTCCACCAAGTTGAAGGTTTATATGTTGACGAAAACGTATCGTTTGCCGACCTGAAACAAACCCTGCTGTACTTCTCGCGCGAGTTGTTTGGCGAAAAAACCGAAATTCGCCTGCGCCCTTCTTACTTCCCCTTCACCGAGCCATCGGCCGAAATGGATGTGAGCTGCTCAATTTGCGGCGGTAAAGGTTGCAACGTGTGTAAATACACCGGCTGGCTCGAAATTCTGGGCTGCGGCATGGTTGACCCGAATGTGCTGGAGCTGTGCGGAATTGACTCGAAAAAATACAGCGGCTTCGCCTTCGGAATGGGAATTGAACGGATTACCATGCTGAAATACGGCATCAAAGACATTCGCCATTTCTTCGAAAACGATGTTCGCTTCCTGCGCCAGTTCGAATCGACCATCTAACAACAACGACATCATCCGTTACCACGATATCATGCAGGATTGCTTCGGCTTTCCTGCATTTTTTTTGAAAGTCTACCACGCAAAGACACTGAGGCGCAATGCCAATAACTGGTTTTAATTAGATGAGGGATGACAACCCGACAACTGTTGAAAACAACGACAACAGTATAATTGAAAAGATCCTAACCTTTCATTCCTGTTGGTGACTCCCGGGAATCATGAAGGTTTTTTGGGGAGCGATGCGGTTTTCAACCGCGTCAAAAAACAGGATAAAGAAAATGAAGTATGAACGCAACCAGGAATTAGAATCTAATTAGATTTGTAAACCAGTAAATGAAAAACATTTATATCCTACCAAATAAAGTATAAATCTGTCAAGCTATTTTAGGAAAAGATCTGGGACTTTTCACACTAAACTGGGCGTAAAAAGCCGTTCCTGCATCATTCTTTGCTTTCCAGCGGCATCAAATCCCGTCCTGTATGGTTTTTCCTCGTCCTGCGTAGTTTTTTCCCGTCCTGTGTAAAAAAAACGCATCCTGCTTACATTTTGTCACTCCTGTAGCACAGGGCTGACAAAAAGCGCACAGGAAAGCAAAAAACAACACAGGAACACAAAACTTTGCACAGGGAATCAAAAAATCGCACAGGAGCGCTAAAAACTCCACAGGAAGACTCATTTCTACACAGGACTGCCGAAAAACGCCCTGAATACCCCAAAACTGCACAGGAAACAAACTCCGCGAGGCAGCATCTGTTTCAACCTCGCCCAAAACGATCAAAATTGAATGATGACTGCGCCAAACGCCCTGGAAGCATCGGTTAGCCCAGCAAAATCTCGGTCAGGTCATCCACTTCTTCGGCAAAATAATCCGGATCCAGTTCCTGAAGATCTCCGTTCAATCCAAAGCCGTAGCCCACAGCAATGGTCGTAATTTCATTCGCCTTTCCGCCGACAACATCAAACTTTGTATCGCCGATCATGGCAATGCGGTGCGATGGCTCCAGGCGGTTGCGATCCATTAAATTGGTGATTAACTCGGCTTTGGTTTGCAGTGCGGCGCCCTCCGAACCTTCGGTATCGTCGAAGTAGCGCTCCAGCTCGAAATGGCGCAAAATAGCAGGCAAAAATACGGCCTGTTTCGAAGTGGCAATGTAAAGCTTCGCGCCGTCAGCCAGCAAGGCTTCCAGCAGCAGTTGAATGCCGGGATAAACATGCCCTTCGTACATTCCTTTTTCACCATAATATTCCCGAAAAAGGCGCGAACTAATTTCAACCTGCCGATCGTTAAACCCCAGGATATTCCGCATTCCCTGCTGCACCGGCGGGCCAATCAGCGAATCAATCAGCTCCTCTGCCGGCAAATCCAGGCCCATCTCACCAAGCACAAAGCGCAGCGCATTCAGCAAACCCGGCTTGGAGTCAACCAGCGTTCCGTCCAAATCGAAAATAAGATGTGAAAAATTGGCCATTGCTCATTTATTTACCCTACAAAGAAAACACAATTCGCTGCATTTATTCTTCGGCGGGCACTAAAGCCTCGTAACATTAAGAAGTTTTAAATATGAAAGGGGCATCAGATCGCCAATAAGCGGAAGGTAAATCGAAATATTACCTTTACCACTCCAGGAAATCAAAACGATTCTTTTTCATGAATAAACAGTTTCTCGAAACCATCATAAAAGCAACGCAAGCCAAGGACGTCAGCAAGCCGGAAACCATCCAAAACCTGTGGAGTGGTTACGGAAAAATTATCCGCTATCAGCTGATTGGTGCTTCAGTTCCCTCGGTGGTGGTCAAGCATGTGCGCCTGCTCGATGGTGCCGGCAACCCGCGTGGCTGGAACAGCAACCTGTCGCACCAGCGTAAGTTGAAATCGTACCAGGTTGAAAGCTATTTTTACGAACATTACAGCGCCCTGTGCGACGACAACTGCCGCATTCCGTATTGCCTGGCAATGGATAGCCAAGGCGAAGAGGTCTTGCTGGTGCTCGAAGATCTGGACCCGGCCGGCTTCCCCAAACGAAAAGACCGGCTCAACTGGGACGAAATGGTAATTTGCCTGCGGTGGCTGGCCAATTTTCATGCGACCTTCCTGAACCAACAGCCCGAGGGTTTGTGGAAATCGGGAACTTACTGGCACCTGGAAACCCGCCCCGACGAGCTGGAAGTTCTCAACGACAAAGCCCTGAAACAGGCAGCTTCGGCCATTGATGGCCGCCTGAACGCATCACCCTTCCAAACCTTTGTGCATGGCGATGCCAAGTTGGCCAACTTCTGTTTTTCGCCCGATGGCAAGCAGGTCGCAGCAGTCGACTTTCAATATGTTGGCGGTGGCTGCGGCATGAAAGATGTGGCCTATTTCGTTGGAAGTTGTTTGTACGAAGAAGATTGCGAACAACTGGAAAGCCGGATTCTGAATACTTACTTTGAAGCACTCGAAGAGGCTCTGATCAGACACGAAAAGCAAATTGATTTTATAGCCTTGCACAACGATTGGCGGGGCTTATACCACACCGCCTGGGCCGATTTTCACCGTTTCCTGAAAGGTTGGAGCCCCGGCCACTGGAAGATAAACAGCTACAGCGAGCGTGTTTGCCGCGAAGTTATTGCCGAATTAAAAAATTAAAAATAGACCACCATGCAATTAACCGATCACGATTTGCAGATGCTGCGCGAAGCAGCCACTTCGGCAGCCCTGAAAGCCGGTAGACTAATTTCGACCTACACCACGAAAGACCTCACCGTAAAGCACAAAGGAACCGGCGACTCGCTGGCCTCGGACGTGGTTACCGAAGTTGATGTGATGGCACAGGAACTTATTCTGAAGATGCTCAAAAAAGTGACGAAGATTTACGACCTGGGAACCTTGGGCGAAGAAAGCCCCGACAACCACGAACGCTTTGAAAAAGACTATTTCTGGGCCATCGACCCCATCGACGGAACGCTGCCCTTTATCAACCGCGAGCATGGTTATTCAACCTCTATCGCCTTGGTTTCGAAAGAAGGCGAACCGGTTATCGGCGTTATTTTCGACCCCATGAGCGGCAACCTGTATTATGCGGTGAAAGGCCAGGGTGCCTTTTTCTGCGGCCTGCCGTGGAAGGTTGAAGAACAAACCAATGCACCATTGGCTTTCATGAACGGCAAAAGCATGCTGACTTATCCGTTAAAAGACGCCATTTTGAGCGAGATGGAAGCGGTAAGCCAAAAGCTGGGCTACCAAGGAATGACCACTCACTTTCAGGGCGGAGCAGCACTGATTGCCTGCTGGGTGCTCGAAAAAGCGCCGGCCTGCTACTTCTATTTACCAAAGAAAATTGAAGGTGGTGGCAGCATTTGGGATTTCGCGGCCAGTGCCTGCATTTTCCGGGAAGCCGGTGCCTGGATCAGCGACATTCACGGCAACCCACTCGACCTGAACCGTGCCGATTCAACCTTTATGAACCACCGTGGTGTGATTTACGCCACCAGCGAAAAACTGGCCCGGGAGATTATTGAAGTTGGAAAGAAGTTGATGGAGTAACGAGAGATGAGAGATGAGATAGAATCATCCCCGAGAGGCTAAAATCAAAAATATTTCATCGAATATCTACTTTCAGTTTAAATCTTTACATTTGTATTGATTCCTAATCAACAATGGCATGAAAAAATCAGTAAAAAAAGAATCGTTACTTTCTTTAACTCTGATACCCCATTAACAAGTAAACGAGTAAAAATTATTTTGGCAAACTCTAAAGATTCTGAGAAACTTGCCAACGCTGTAAGAAAACGAAGATTTGCTTCTGCTACAGATTCTTCTTTTGAAATTACCGAAGAAACCAAGCTTGCCTTAGAAATTCTTAATGCAGAATAATGAACATTGCCCTGTCGACAATAATTCTTTTTGTATTATTGCTTCCGGGCATTTTTTATCGACGTTTCTATTACTCGGCCGAATTTTCTCACGAATATTTTAAAGAAACTTTCTTTAGCATTTTTATTTCTACAATTATACCATCTCTCATATTTCAAACTATATGGTATTTTGCAGCTCCCATTTTCGGCTATAAAGTCGATCTTAAGGTATTTTTCGACATACTAACCAATACCCCACACCCTGATTCAGTTCAAAAAATTGAGATCTTTTCGCTTCAAATCCTCCTTTATAATCTGACGATGTATACAGCTGCATTGTCGATTGGTTATCTATCTCGAAAAATCGTTCGATATTTTAAACTCGATCGAAAATATAAAATACTCAGATTCAAGAATGAATGGCATTACCTATTAAAAGGTGAGATTTTCGATTTTCCAGATGCTGAATTTGATTTGATGACCGATTCCGTTGAAGATATTGAATTTGTTTTTGTGGATGTAATTATTGAATTAGGCGGCTCTACTATACTTTATGACGGAGTTCTCGTCGACTATTCGTTAAGTAAAGATGGAGGTATAGAAAGTATCACTCTAAAAAATGTTCAACGCAGAGCATTAACTGATGACTGTGAAATTAAAAAAGACGGTTCAAAAAAGTCAAATGCCACAAAATACTACCCGATAGACGGACATTTGCTTCTATTTAAATACGAGGAGATCAAAAATCTGAATTTCACTTACTACAAGCTTCTTAGATCTCAACAAGGATTATATCCCAAGTTAGTTGAATAGAAACGATCAAATACACGTCAAATACACCGCCACAATCCCGCCAACCATCACCACAGCCGTTGCGGTATTCACATAAGCCGCCATCCAAAAATCGCGGGTGGTGATTTGCTTTTGATGATGGCCGATGTAGGGCTTCTCGACCATCTTCCCATGATAAACATTCGGCCCTCCGAAGCGGCATTTCAGGATTCCGGCCAAAGCCGATTCCGGATAACCGGCATTGGGGCTGGCATGTTGATGTCCGTAGCGGAAAATATGTGTCAGGCCACTCCAACTCAGACTCACCAAAACCATCAGCAAAGCTGTCAGGCGGGCAGGAATGAGGTTGAGCAAATCATCCAATCGGGCGGCAAAGCAGCCGTAGCTTTTAAAGCGCTCGCTTTTGTAGGCAATCATCGAGTCGAGGGTGCTGGCCATTTTGAAAGCGAAAAGCCCCGGAACGCCGCCTAGAGCATAAAAAAACAGGGGCGCGATTACTCCGTCGCTGAGGTTTTCGGCCATGGTTTCGAGCACTGCCGTGCGGATTTGCTGCTCATTGAGCTTCGTGGTATCGCGACCAACAATGTAGCTCAGTTGCTTGCGGCCGGCTTCCAGTCCGTCGCGCTGCAAGGCCCGGATCACCAGCCACGATTCGTAAATCAAGCTTCGATTGGCCAGGCCAAAGAAGACACCTGCCGATGCTATCATCAGGTAAATGGTCGGAAAGCTCTTCAACCATCCGAACAAAAGAAACAGCAACAACCAAGTACCGCCAACCAACAAGACAGATGTCAGTGCACCTTTCAATTTGCGGTGATTTCCTTGGTTAAAGCGCTTTTCGAACCAGGCAATCAGCCAGCCAAACAAGCGGATCGGGTGCGGCAACCATCGCGGATCGCCCAACAGGCAGTCCACTGCAAAACCAATTAGTAAAGGAAGTATGAGGAGTTCCATTGAGCTTTCTGTTATTGAGGGCTTCACTGATTGAGGGTTTCACTTAAAGTGAAGCCCTCAATTGGGCAATCTTTTTATTCTTCTATTTGCATCACCGAGTACACGTAATCCATATCCACATAGGCACGAACATGATCGGCGAGTTTATTGTACTGTTCTTCTTTAAATTTGGCGTAATCGAATTCGGTCACTTCAGCCTTCAGCTGGTTCGCCTTCAGCATTTCTTCAACTACCGCTTTATTGTCGAGAATGCCGTGCAGATAGCTTCCCCACAGTTTCGGCGATACCCGGCAACCGTCGGTACCACCGTCATTCAGGGCACATAAAGGTTCGCCACCTTTCAGGTCAGTTGTTCCCATGTGGATCTCGTAGCCCGAGCAATCTTCCTCGCGACCTGCAAATTTGAAGGCAGTTTGCACCGTGCGTTTGTCTTTAGTGAGCGTTGTGACAACCGGCAACAAACCGAGTCCCGGAATGGCCTCAATCTCGCCTTCGACATGGTGCGGATCGCGAATTTCTTCGCCCAAAATCTGGTAACCACCGCAGATACCGTAAACGCCTTTGCCCGCTTCGGCAGCCTGCAGAATCGCTTTCGCCAGGCCACGTTCACGCAGGTACATCAGGTCGGAAATGGTGTTCTTCGAGCCCGGCACCAACACCAGATCTGCCTTGGCAATCTCGGCCGGGTTGGCCGAGTAATACAGGTTGACATCGGGCATGCGCTCCAGCATGTTGAAGTCGGTGAAGTTGCTCATGTGCCGCAGCAAAACCACCGCCACATTCACCTTGCCGTCATCTTTCACACTGCCGCGCTTGTAGTCGATCACCACGCTGTCTTCCTGCTCAATGTGGATGTCGCTGAAATAGGGAACCACGCCAATCACCGGAACACCGGTCAGCTCCTCCAGCATCTTACGGCCATCATGAAACAAGGCAATATCGCCCCGGAACTTGTTGATGAGAATGCCTTTGATGAGTTTCCGTTCGGCCTCGGGCAACAGTTTGATGGTGCCGTAAACACTGCCAAACACACCACCGCGGTCGATGTCGGCCACCAGGATGGTTGGCGCACCCGTGGCCAGCGAAATGCGCATGTTGGTAATATCCTTATCCCACAGGTTGACCTCGGAGATGCTCCCGGCGCCTTCCATCACAATGGGGTTATACTTTTCATCCAGCGAGCGCCAGGCTTTCATGGCCTCGTCGAACAGAAACTGGCGGTCGGTTTTCAGGAAATATTCCTGTGCCGACTGGTCGCCCAGCGGTTTGCCGTTCAACACGACCTGCGACTTGGTGTGGCTAGTCGGTTTCAACAGGATCGGGTTCATGGCACTAAGGCAGGGAATGCCGCAGGCCTCGGCTTGTACCGCCTGTGCCCGTCCCAACTCCAGACCTTCGGCACTGGCAAAGGAGTTGAGCGACATATTCTGCGCCTTAAAGGGCGCGGGCTGGTAGCCGTCCTGCTTGAAGATGCGGCAAAAGGCAGCGTTAATCACCGACTTGCCCACATCGGAGCCGGTGCCAACAAACATGATGGGTTTGAGTTTATTCATTGTTTCTAGTTCCACGTTATATATTTCAAGTTTCAAACAGACCTGAGTATTGGTACTGCATGAAACTCATTACATTTTCACCCCTAAATCCCCTAAAGGGGACTTGGCTTCAGCTTTTCAAATCAATACTGATGCACTTTGCAATGCAGTCCTTGTTTGGTTCTCCCTTCAGAGAGTCAGAGGGTGAAAACAAGGACGAGCAAACGGCGTCTCGGTGTTCTTTTTTAACCACAGAGAACACGGAGTATGCCACAGAGTTTCACTGAGTAGTCTTGAGTATTAAAAGAAAACTCGTGTCACAATATCCGCTATTTTTTGTACAACAACTATTGACCATCAATGACTATCAACGACTGTCATCCAATACTCCTGCTTCCGTATATTTCACCCCTAAATCCCCTAAAGGGACTTGGCTTCAGCTTTTCAAATCAATATTAGCGCGCCCTGCAATGCAGTCCTTGTTTGGTTCTCCCTTCAGGGAGTCAGAGGGTGAAAACAAGGACGTGCAAACGGCGTTTCAGTTACTTTCTCTTTAACCACAGAGGACACGGAGGTCGGCACAGAGTTTCTCGGAGTCCGATCAATTATTGACCAACAATGACAACTGAATGACCATCCCTGACCTCTTCCAACTGAACACTGCGACTGAGCACTGCAACTAATCACTGATCACTTCTCCGCCTCTTCTTCAAACCGAATATGGCTGGTGTTCACCACCTGCGCCTCCTCGAACGAAGTCATCTCCGAAAGTACCGCCACGGCGCCTTGCATCATCGGGAAAGCCAGCGCTGCGCCGGTTCCTTCACCCAGGCGAAGGCCAAAAGCCAGCACCGGATCAGCCTTCATATATTCCAGCATTTTGTGGTGCCCCTGCTCGTCCGACACATGTGCAAACACGGCGTAGTCGAGCACCTTGCGGTTCAGTTCCGATGCCACCAGCATGCCGGCGGTGGTAATGAACCCATCGACCAGGATGACCATGCGGCGGGCGGCTGCTTCGAACATTCCACCGGCAATTGTGGCGATTTCGAGACCACCAAAGCACGCCAGGTTTTCCAGCACATTTTCCGACACGCCATGCTTCGCAATGGCCTGCTCAATCACGCGGCCTTTGTGCGATACACCATCTTTATCCAAGCCCGCGCCCGGGCCAACGCAGTCCTTCACCGGAAGCTTACAAATGATGGACATCAGCGCCGAAGCGGGCGTTGTGTTGCCAATGCCCATCTCGCCAAAACCGATGATGTTAGTGCCTTCGTCGTTGAACTTTGCCACAATGCGGCGCCCGTTGTTAAAGGCCTGCATGCACTCGTCCATCGTCATGGCCGGCTCGTACAAAAAGTTGCGCGTGCCTTTGCGAACCTTCGCATCGATCAGTTTCGGGTGCGGTGCGAAATCGAAATTCACCCCGGCATCCACCACGTGCAGGTCCATGCCATACACGCGCGACAACAGCCCGATGCCGCCACCGCCTTGCAGGAAGTTGAGCACCTGTTGCCAGGTAATTTCAACCGGGCAAGGGCTCACCCCCTCGGCACAAATCAGGTGGTCCGATGCCACGGTCAACATCACCGGTTTTCGCAATTCCGGTGTCAGTGTATTTTGAATGAGCGCCACCTGCATGGCCAGCGACTCCAGGCGGCCAAGCGATCCTACCGGCTTGGCTTTGTTGTCGAGCTTATGCTGAATGCCCTCGCGTAATCCCTCGTCAATTCCGGGGATTTCAAATTCGTTTTGTTGCATTTGGTTTTTGTTGATTTTCGGGGAAGGAAACGCCTCGTGCTCCAATCGTGCGGCGCCCCTCCGAAAGTGCGCCCAAAGATAAGTTTTTCAGGTCGAAAAAGACCGGAAACACAAGGAGAATCGAGCCGAATTAAGGGGATTTAACAAGCGCGAAAAAACAGACGCAACATCATCTTATTCACCCCAAAAAGAAAAACGGTAGATTAGTCCACGCAGATGCTATAATTTTATCATTTTGTGCTTTTTGATAAAATTATCAGTTCTAAATTTTATCACTTGGTACACTTTCCTAAAATAATGAGTTGTTTATTTTACCACCTTGTACACTTTTCTAAAATTAGGAGCCCATAACTTTAGGAACGTGTTCATTTTTATAAAATATGAATTGAAAAACTATAAGAAACAGTACCATATTCTAAAATATCGGCCTAACTTGAAGGGAAAAAAACAATGAGCTCAATCGAATACCACCCCATCACTCCGGCAAACGTATACTCGGGGCTTATAGAGACCACTGAAGACTCCGGCCATCGCCATTCCGGGATCATTGTAAACCATCAGCCTTCGGGCAACAGCTACATGGACTTGTTTGCAGAACAGGTTCGCAAATACGGGAAACGAAGTTCGAAATGGTATGCCAAACAGATGAACGCCGATCCCCGCCAGTTTGACGGTGCCATTCGGTGCATGTCGGGAATGAGTGCCCACGATTGGATTTGCGAATATTTGCGTTTAGTAGCCTGCGATTTAATGGAACAAACGGATTGGAGCTTCAAAGAAGTCGGTCAGAAGCTAGGTATGTCGTCGAGTAGTTTCAGCCAGTTTTTCAGGGCCTATCAACAGATGCAACCGTGGGAATACCGCAGCCTGAAAAAACATGGCCGCAAGAGCAACTATTTCTATGGATAGCCTGCTGACGCGCTTATTTTCAGAAAAATATACCGGAGATTAGTCCACAAAAGCGACAGAACTATGCTACCTTTAACGGGAAAACTAAAAACAAGCCGTTATGAAACAATTCATCCGCATTGTTGCCGGCATTCTAACCGGTTGTTTACCCATTATCGGAGCCAGCATGTTCAGCATTTTGATTTATACCGAGCTGCAATCGTTCGTTGGGATTATCATTGCATTGGTGTTGTTTTTAGGCGCTGTTTGGTTTGGGGTGATTGTCTTCAAAGCCATTTACCGGCAAGGTTTTTTGAAGTTTATGACGCCGGTGTTTTCCGTCAGCGATTGGGAAAAACCGGATGAAGAGGAGAAATAGTCGCAGTCACAGTCGCAGTCGCAGTGATCAGTCACAGTCACAGTCGCAGTCGCAGTTCGCCGGGGTCATTTGTGGTCAATAGTTGTGCACAAAAAATGACAGAGATTGTCTCTCTTTCCCAACTCACGACTCAAGACTACTCCGTGAAACTCTGTGCCGAACTCGGTGTCCTCTGTGGTTAAAAAGAAAGTAACTGAAACGCCGTTCGCTCGTCCTTGTTTCGACCCTCTAACTCCCTGAAGGGAGAACCAAACAAGGACTGCATTGCAAAGTGCATCAATATTGATTTGAAAAGCTGAAGCCAAGTCCCCTTCAGGGGATTTAGGGGTAAAATATACGGAAGCAAGAATATTGGATGACGGGTTGTTGTAGTGATTGATGGTCAATAATTGTGCACAAAAAAGATGGATATTATCTCTCTTTCCCAACTCAAGACTCAAGACTCACGTCTCAAGTCTCAAGTCTCAAATTCCACAACCTCACCGTAATTCACTTTATTCTGAAAAGCATCCTCGGGCTTTGTGCCGTTTAGCAGGCAATGCAGCGCCCGGATGATGCCGCCATGCGTAACCACCGCAACACGCTTGTAACCGGTTAATTTCAGGTCTTTCAAAAAGTCGGCCGTCCGGTTTATCTGATCGCGAAAGCACTCGCCTTGGGGAGTTCGCACATCAACAAAATCAGCGAACCAGGCCTGCGCCTCGGCCGTGTGGTCCATGTCGTCCCACTTTTGCATTTCCCAGCGGCCAAAATTCAGCTCCATCAGGCGCTCATCAAACAAAATGGTTTCACGTGGAAACAAATCTTCGGCCAATCGGCGGCAACGGCTCAGCGAGCTGCAATACACCGCATCAAACTGATACCAATCGGTTTGCGTCTTTACAGCGGCCATTTCTTCCGTATAAGTGGAAGCCAGCGGAACATCGGTTTGCCCGTAGCAAACACCCGCTGGCACATCAACCCGGGTATGGCGAATGGTGGTAATGATCATTGATAAATGCTATAAGTATTATCTAATTAAAATGACGCAATAAGGCTCAACTATGATTTGACAAACCTTATTCAACGTAGCCCACCTTAGTAGAAACACAATGTGAGAATTCCGTAACCTTATTCGCTTATTCTTCTCCATCTCGTTTATGAATGGTCTTCTGATAATGCCTGATAAACTCTTCGTACTCTTCGGCAAATGTGTGTGTCCGGTGATGTTCAGGCTGATTTAAGATATACTTACATACCCGGTCGATGTGACTTTTTGATACCGAAAAGGCTGAACAACTTTGCTGCCATTCAAATCGTCCGGCCAGCAATTTGCTTTCCCGAATAAACCGCTCCGAACTTTCTGCTATAACTGTAATCAATCGTTGCTCTGAGATTGCCGGAGAACGAGATATCAGAAAATGGACATGCTCGGGATTCGCATATATCGCATAAAGCTGAGAGTCGTTATTATTGACGATACCTGTGATATATTTTTCGATCCGTTCTCTGGACGACTCCTTAATTAAAGGTTGGCGGTGCAAGCATGTCAACACAAAATGCGTGTAAAGATTGTTGTATTCTATTTTCATAAGGCAGGTGAAATGTGTTTCTTAAAGTTAACAGATTCACCATTCAATTTCAATAAGCTAATAAGGTTAACAAACTTGGTACTAATTTTTCTACTAAGGTTGTTTACTGAAGAATAAGGTTGAAGAAAAAAGACCGTAGTCCCCATCTGCATTAATCCTCCTTAGTAAAACAACTCCAACGCTATGATTTTTAATCTTATTACTTATAAAAAAACACACCCGAAAAATTACAGCAGCCCGAAGTGGACCACACCCAGCAAACACAGATAAAACAGCAGCTCGATCAACTGCTGCAGGGCACCCAGGCCGTCGCCGGTGTAGCCGCCAATTTTGCGCTCGCTGTATTTTTTAAAGCGAAGGGTGGCCAGCAAGGCTAAGGGCAGGGCAACAGCCATAAGCTGCCACGGTAGAAAAACCGTGGGGATCAAGGCGAAGAAGATGGCGATTATCAGGTCGCTGCGTTTTCCTTTCTTGCCAATAGGCTTGCTTTTGCTGGTCTCGTCGTCGCGCGAATACCAGCTGGTAAAGATGATCAATACCGGCATCAGGCGGCTAAACGCATGAGCAGCAACCATCGCCAGGGGAATCACACCAACCGGCATAGACTGAAGGGCCAGAAACTTGGTTCCCAGCATGCCCACTAAGCCAACCGAACCGTAGGTGCCGATGCGGCTGTCCTTCATGATGGTGAGGATTTTCTCGCGGGTGTAGCCGCCGCCAAAACCATCGCAGAAATCGGCAAAGCCATCCTCGTGAAACGCTCCGGTGACGAAAATCGTAGCAAGCATACTCAGGAACACACTCACCTGCAATGGTAAAATTTGCATCAAACCATAAAAAACAGCAGCCCCTACTCCACCGACAATCCAGCCAATGAACGGGAAATACCGCGTTGCCCTGTTCAGGCGTTCCGGCGAGTATTCCAGGCTTGCCGGCACCGGAATGCGCGTGTAAAACATGATAGCTGTTAAGAGGAGCTGAAATTGCTTTTTCATCGGTATCGTTACTTTGGGGTTGCTTAAGGCTGTCCAAAAAGTCGATAAGAAGAAACTCAGACTTACAAATTGAAAGCTCTAGCTGATTTTACCCCTCCAAACCTCCCCTAAAGGGGCGGCTTAAAGTCCCCTTCAGGGGATTTAGGGGTCATGTAGCTTGAACGGACTTACAATTTGATAGCATTGAAAAAACTCTTCAGACTTTTTAGACAGCCTCTAACCTTTGCCTTTTAACTTTTGCCTTCTATTTATTCTTTATTGGAAACGCCGGCGTCTTCAAAACTCGACATTTCGTTCAGGAAGGTAACGGCCGATTTAATTACCGGATAAGCTACCGCTGCGCCGGATCCTTCGCCTAAACGCATGCCCATCGACAGCACAGGCTGGGCCTCCAGGTGTTTCAGAATCAGCTGGTGCCCCTGCTCTTCCGAGGCATGGCAAAAGATGCAGTTGTCGCGCACCGAGCCGTCGAACTGAATAGCTGTTAAGGTAGCTGCCGTAGTGATGAATCCATCGACCAAAATGACCATGCTTTGCTTTTTAGCTTCCAGGATAGCGCCGGTCATCATGGCAATTTCGAGGCCTCCAAAAGTGGCCAGGGTCTCTTCCACTGTTTGCGGATTATACTTTTCGGCAACCTTCTTCAATACTGATATTTTATAATCAAGTTGATCGCCCACCATGCCCGTACCACGTCCGGTACATTGTTCAACCGGCAGGTTCAGAAAGCGGTGCATCAACAGCGACGAGGCCGACGTATTCCCGATTCCCATTTCACCAAAACCAATCACATTGCTGCCAGCTGCCGCCTCGGCCTTCACCAGTTCGGCCCCGTGATTCATGGCTTCGCGGCATTGTTCGGGAGTCATGGCCGGCTCTTCGAGCATATTCTTTGTACCCATGGCAACCTTGCAGTCTACTACCGGCAGCTCCTTCGGAAAATAAAAGTCCACACCAGCGTCGACCACTTTCAGGCTGATGCCGTTTTGTTTGCAGAACACGTTGATTGCCGCACCACCGGCGCAGAAGTTCATCACCATTTGCCAGGTTACTTCCTTGGGGTAAGGGCTCACTCCGGCATCGGCCAGGCCATGGTCGCCGGCAAAAACCAACATCGCCGGGCTTTTCAACTCGGGTGTCAAGCTGTTCTGAATGGAACCAATTTGCAAGGCAATCTGTTCCAGCTGACCCAAAGCACCGGTCGGCTTTGTTTTCAGGTCAATTTTGTGTTGAAGCTGAGATTTAATATTCATTTTCGATTTATCTATTTACAATTTACGATTTGAAAGAAGTGAGACTTGAGTCATGAGTAGAAAAACCCGCAGTTTCAAATCCACTACATGATTTTTTCGTCAAGAAGACACGAGATTTGTGTAAAAAAAGCGCTGTCTCATCACTCACGACTCATTACTCGCTACTTTATCTTCACCGGAATACCGGAAACCAACAGGTAAACAGCATCAGCTCCTTTGGCAATGTGCTGGTTCATCCAGCCCTGCAAGTCGGCAAATTTGCGTGCCACCTCATGCTCGGGGTGAACACCCATGCCCAGCTCGTTGGTCACCACAATCAGCTCCATATCCTGCTGAATAAACAGTTTCCATTCGGCTTTGGCGGCTTCCAGCGCTTCATCAAGTTTATATTCGCTATCGTGGAAAAAGTTCGTCAGCCACAAGGTCACACAGTCCATCAGCACCACTTTGCCGCTGAAATCATGTTTCGAGAGCTGCTTTTCTTCTTCCACATTTACCCAACGTTCATCGCGGTCGGCCTGGTGGCGCTTCACCCGCTGCGCAAAGTCTTCATCCCATATCCGGGCGGTTGCCAGGTACACTGGCCGCTCGCTTTTCGCCTCGGCCATTTGCTGGGCAAAGCTGCTTTTGCCCGATCGGGCACCTCCGGTTACCAATGTAATTTTTGCCATTCCTTGAGTTCCAAATTTCGAGTTTAATGTTCCAAAAATAGACATGAGTCGTGAGACATGAGAAAAAAAACTCAATACTCAAGACTTTCTTTTTTACCACAGAGTACTCCGAGTTCGTCACAGAGTTTCACCGAATGTTCTGTAAATGACAAGAAACAATCCGGAAATGCTTTCCTTCACTGAGCACTGCAACTGATCACTGCTTACTTTTTCTTAGGCCCGTCAACCGTGCAGGAGCAAACGTCCTTCACGTAGCGCCAGCTAATGGTATCTCCGGCTTTTACGATCTGGCTGATGGCCAGTTTCGGCTTTTGGCCGTTGACGGTGTAATACCAGGCCATTTGGCCACGCACACCAGTCACCTCGTTAATTGAAGTTACAAAGACGTATTCATTGACCGGATGAGTTTTCACATCGGCGGCGTGTTGCAAGGCTTCCAGAGCTGTCATTGCTTTCGGACATTCAACCTGAATTGTCTCTGCCGCTTTCTGATCGCCGTAATTAATCTCAACTGTTATAAATTTACCTTTTGCTGCAAAGCCTGCCACGCTGACAACCAGCAGTAACATCAGGCTTAAAAAGAATTTCGTCAGTTTCATTCGAGTTTTATTTTGGTTTCTGTATGAAACTAGAATACTACCCCCAGGGAAGATGAGGGTAGTATTCGTTCAAACATTAATTATTATCTGATGGGAATAGTACATGTCGCTGTTAGAATGCATATCCTAATTTAACTGAGAAACTACGTCCCGGCATATTATATCCATCTTTTTCGGTATAGTTCTCATCCAAAAGGTTCAGTACCGATCCTTGCACATTAAAGCCATTTTTAAAGTTGTAACCTAATGTGTAGTCGAAAATTAAATAGCTTGGATGGTGAATAATCTTATCCGATGCTTCGTAGTCTTTCCGAGTATAATAATTGTCCGCTGAATAAGCAGGACGTAATACCGCAAAGCGATCCGATTCCAAACGAGATCCGAGAAATCTGGCGTTTAATCGACTTATCAGTCCTTTGTAGCTATCGTAGAACAAACCGAAACTACCTGTTGTCTTGCTCACATACTGCATATCCTTTTTCAAGGTATTACCATTATCTTCAATCTGTAATTCCGATTTAAACATGAATGTCCAGTTTGAATACAGCTCCAATTTATAGTTCTGATCGGCCAATTTTCCAAAGTCGACTGAAGACATCAATTCCAAACCAGACATTCTGGCTTTGTCAGCATTCATATAAGTTGTTTCACCTGATTCCAACGTGGTCTCTGCAATTTTATCTTTATGATAGGTCGTGAAATAAGTCAGGTCGATATTGAAAGCCTGTTTCAAGGCATTGTATTTGAATCCGAAGTCTACCGTTTTTGATTTTTCGGGTTTCAGATCCGGATTCCCCACGTACGAAGCAACCCAGGTATAGTCCCAATCCGGAAAGTATTCAGAAACTTCGTATTGACCGGCTACTTTATAAGCATCGGGAACGAAAAAAGCCGATCCGGCAGAAGCATGGAAACGTAAGTTCTCAGCCAAATGCAACTGCAAACCAAGGTTTGGATTCACGGTGTTGTAGTTTTCATCCGCCTTCACCGAGTTCAAATCTTCATTCGCATCCAATTCGTATTTAAAGTGATCGTAACGAAGGCCGAAGTTCCAGTCCAAGATTCCTTTCGAGTAGGTTAACTGACCGAATACCGCGGTATTTAAATTCCGGTTATCCGGTTTGTACGGAGCAGCAGGTGTTGTCGCATCCGAATAACGTTCCGAGTGGTAGTCGTAGGTTTTATAATCCACACCAGCGGTTGCTTTAAACCGGCCGAAAGTCATCATATCCTGAAACTGGAAGCCATATTCACGCACACGGCTTTCAAAGCTTATAAATCCTTCGGAAGTGTTGTCCGAATAGTTCGGATCTTTTTCCTGTGTAAAATAAGGACTTAACAGAAATGAACTTTTCCCTGTTTTATAGGCTACGTCGGTATATAAATTCAAACGGCGAACGTCTTTCATCGCTTGTCCGTAGCTTCCCCAGTAGTTTCCCGGCGACCCTATTTTATTGCCATAAGTGTAAGCTGCATTGACATTGGCAGACCATTTTTCTCCAAATTTTCCGTTCACTCCTGCATTAACCGCATTCAACTCATATTGGGAGTTTTCCATACGGTCGCCATACGAGTTCTTATCCAAAAGCAATTGATCGCTTTCGGACAGATGCAGAAAGTTATGGTCCCCGATTTTGTAGTCTTTTCCGCTCTTCTTGTGCGAGAAACCGGCATTGAAATTAATCCCTTCGGTAAGTGCTCCGGTTACAAAAACATCGGCTGTTTGCGTTTCAAAACTACCATATCCGACCGAGGCATTTCCGGTCCAGTCTCCCTGCCCTTGCTTGGTGATAATATTGACAACGCCGGCCATGGCGTCGGATCCATAAATTGCGGAATATGGGCCTTTTACAATCTCAACACGCTCCACATTGTTCAGATTCACAGCCGCCAGGTTGGTCGTCCCTGCTGGTTTGCCATCAATCAGGATCAACGTATAGCTGCGTGATACTGCACTTGGCGAAAAACCGCGCATACTAATGGTAGCGTTCACTCCGGGGTATTGAATCAGGTCGATATTGCTGTATTGCTTCAAGACCTCGACCAGGCTCTGTTGATTCCCGGTTTTAATTTCATCCTCACCGATAATTTCAATTTTTTGTGGAATGTTTTTTAGTTTAACATCCAGTATTGACGCCTTCACGACCACTTCATCAACATTCAGCGTATCGATAACTTCAGCATTCACATGATTGAAGGCCCAAAAGGCAGCCGACGCTAAAACCAATCTCAAAGAAAATCTCAATTTGTTTGTTTTCATTAAAAATAAAGTATGGTTAAACATAAATGCAAACCACAGCTTTTCTCATACTTTCCAAATCGAAAAATGAATGAAAAGAAATAAAATGGATAAATGAATGATTAATTCATCTCACGCTTTTATCCCGAAAGCTATGATTAAAAAATTGGTCTTGGCAGGTCTTCTGGCTCACCTCTCTTTCTGATGCCTTCCCGTCTCGCTTGTTTGGAAACAGTGGCAGGGGTTTCAGAAAGATTACCGAGGTTTACAGCTGCGGGTACAGCTCCGGATTCACACCGGATTCCCTTTTCATCCGGCTTGTGCGAACACAAGCGCTGGAACCAAATCCGCGACAAAAGTAGAAATTATTTTCTTCGGTTGAAGAAAATCCCTGAAAATAGACTGTAAATTTCAACCGACTTAAAATTACCAATCGCCCGAGAGGCCTTCCCTCAGGGCTTTGTTGTACTCCTCCAAATCGAAGCGGTACAAATAAGGTGCTTTGTAGGCCACACCGGTACGGCGTTCGGGCAGTCGTTTCACAATCTTGTAGCTTAATATTTTACGCTGAAAGTTGCGACGGTCCAACTCACGGCCCAAAATGGTTTCGTAGAGCTTTTGCAACTCAGGCATGGTAAATTTGTTGGGCAGCAAATTATACCCAATGGGTTGATGGCGCAATTGCAGGCGAAGGGTTTCCAGCGCATCGGTCAGAATCTGGTTGTGATCCATCATCAACCGGCCAACCTGGTCAACGTTTTTCCAAACACATTCTTCGGAATAAATATCCGGTGCTGCATCGACCTTCGAAAATTCGACCAAGGCATAAAAGCCAATGGAAACAAAGCGCTGATTTAACCAATCAAAATTGTTCATCTTCAGATTGGCTTTCAGCATATTCTCTTTTTGAAAAATGGGATTTTTACGCTCCGGGTTGCTAAAAACCCGAAATTGTTGCATGAAAATATCGGTGGCTCCGGTTCGTTCCTCCAGGGTTCGGCGGGCGGCCTGTTCCACCGTCTCCGAGTGCATCACAAAACCACCGGGCAAACTCCATTCGTCCAGGTATTTCGACTTCAACAAAAGCACTTTTAACTGGTTATCGTGAAAACCAAAAACAACACAATCGATGGATAAATGTGCCAGATAATCGGTAGCAGGATTCTCGAGTTTGGTCGCGTACTTTAGTGTCATTGGGTCGTGATATTTAGACCAAAGTAAGCATTTTCGCCAGTTTTAACCAAGATAAAAAACAAAGTAATCGGATTAATGCTTTTTCAACATCTTTTCGCTAACCAAAAAGATAACCGGCTTGTTGGAATACGGGTTGATGCGGGTAATGACCGGTGTTTGATAAACCTGTTCGATGGTATCGAAGGTCAGCACTTGATCGGGTGCACCTTGCAAAAATATCTTTCCCTTTTGGAACATGATCAGCTGGTCGCAGTATTCCGAGGCCAGGTTCAGATCGTGAATCACCATCAGAACGGTCAGGCCCATCTCGGCATTTAAGCGCTGAATCAGGTTCAAAATACGCACCTGGTGGGTAATGTCGAGATGTGAGGTCGGCTCGTCGAGCAAAAGCAACTCGGGTTCCTGCGTTAATGCGCGGGCAATGGCTGCGCGCTGCTGCTCGCCCCCACTCAGCTCGGTCATCAGCTTGTCTTTATGATGCAAAACCCCGGTTAGCTCCATATACTTGGTTGCCAGCTCGTAATCGCGTTTGCTTTCGAAAAACTGGAAACGCGAGTGATAGGGTATGCGGCCCATCAGCACATAATCTTCCACCGTAATTTGCCCGGCATCGACCGTCTGCGTTACGATGGCAATATTTTGCGCCCGTTTTTGCAGCGGAAGCTCCTTCAACGGCTTTCCCTGTAAGATCAGCTGACCCGCCAGGGGGGGAAGTGTACCGGAAATGCCCCGAAATAAGGTGGTTTTTCCCGACCCGTTGGGGCCAATAATCCCTGCAAAGGCGCCCCGTTTCAAACTGAAGCTGATATCGTTCAACCGGAAGGATGCATATCCGCAGGAATAATTTTTTATTTCGAAGAAGTGTTCGCTCATACCAGGTTCTTTTTACGGCTCATCATCACTATAAACACCAGCCCGCCAATAATGCCGGTAATGACCCCAATGGGTAACTCGTTGGGGGCAATAATGGTTCGCGCAAGCACATCGGAGAGCACCAAAAACGAACCGCCAAACAAAAACGAGCTGATCAGCAAAATGCGGTAGTCGGTGCCGAAAATCAGGCGCAACAGGTGCGGAATAATCAACCCTACAAAACCAATAACCCCGGCCACCGACACGCAGATACCTGCCAGCAAGGAGGCCAGCAAAAACAGAATGCGAACGGCTACATTAGTATTAATACCCAGGTGCATGGCTTTTTCTTCGCCCAAACGCAAGGCATTTAAAGGTTGAACAAAGAAGTAGGACAGAAACAACACCACCAGGGTTGCTATCAGGGTGAGCCAAATCAGAAAGCCATCGGGCTCGTCGAGCGATCCCATGATCCAAAAAATGATGCCATGCAGGTTTTCGCTGGTGCTTATGGACATCAGGAACATCATGGCCGATGAGGCGACAAAGCTCACCATGACACCTGTCAGCAGCATACGCTGAATCTCGATTGCTCCGCGGCGGGAGCTGATGGTATAAACCAGGAAGATAATCAGGAAAGCGCCAATGAAGCCGGCCACCGGCAGCATAAACGATCCAAATGCCAGGTGCAAACCAAACACAATGGTGATGGCCACCCCCAGGGAAGCTCCACCCGAGATGCCCAGCGTAAAGGGTTCGACCAACGGGTTGCGGTAGACCCCTTGCAGGATGACCCCGGCCAGGCTTAAAGCGCCGCCCACAGCCACACCAAGGATGATGCGCGGCAAGCGAACCTGCCGAACCAGCATATATTCGATGCTGCCTGGATCGCCACCGCCAAACAGCATTTTCAGTGCATCGCCGAGGCCAATTTTCATTTCACCGGAGCTTAACGACAGCAGTACAGCAAACAGCAACAGCGCTGACAATCCGATCACGGCGAACAGCCATTTCAGGTATTTCGGGTTATTTTTCAATGTTTCACTTTTAGTGCATAAGTCCCAAAGTTCATGAGTACACAAGTCGCCCAAAAGCCCACTTCCGCCGGGAACTTATGGACATCGTACTTATGAACTTCTTCTAAAACTCAATCCCCTTTCGGCTGGGAATGCCCTGCTGGTAGGGATGTTTCACCATGTTGATTTCGCTCACGTAATCGGCGCGCTCAATCAGTTTTGGGGTGGCTCCGCGGCCCGTTAACACCAGCTCGGTTCCTTCCGGCTTTTGGTTCACGAAGTCCAAAAGTACATCTTCTTCGAGAAAACCGTCGCGCACGGTGATCAGAATTTCGTCCATGATCATCAGGTCGGGTTTAGCCGTTTGCAGATAGCCCGATAAGTACACCAAGGCTTCGGCCACCTGCTTTTGCAGCATTTCGGGCGTTACTTCCTTGTTGAAATGGGGGTGTCCATCGGTAAATCCCATGATGGTTGCCCCCAGGGCTTTCAAGCTGTCAATCTCGTGATAGCCGTACAATTCGGGGCGTTTCATAAAGTGGCAATAGGTTACTTTAAACCCCTGCCCCAAGGCCCGGGTTCCCAGGCCAACGGCGCAGGTTGTTTTGCCCTTGCCGTTTCCGGTATAAATGTGAACAAGTCCTTTTTTCATTTTTTTTTTAGTATTGAGACGTGAGTCATGAGACATGAGTCGTGAGTATTGAGTCGTGAGTATTGAGACATGAGTATTGAAAACTGCGACTGTGACTGCGACTTCTTCACTCACTACTTTTTAATATTGAGTCGTGAGACATGAGTCGTGAGTCGTGAGACTTCTTCTCTCATTTTCATACCCTCTCATTTCTCACCCTCTTTTCTCTTTTAACCACAGAGAGCACTGAAAACTGGGACTGACTGCGACTTCTTCACTCACGACTCACTACTCACGACTTTTTAATTATAGATCATTCCAATCATCTGCTCCAGGGCGTCGACAAAATCGAGCGGTGTGGGGCTGCATGTTTTTTCCGAGTCGAGCACAAAAATCTTGTGGTTCTTCACGGCATTCAGCGCCGGATACGATTCCCATTTTTCTTTTTCGTCGACACTGAGTGAGCCCATCAGAATCACAAAGATGACATCGGGGTTACGCACCAAAACGCCCTCGCGGGTGATGCTGCCGATCTCCAGGTCGGCGGCAATGTTTTCGCAGCCCGAGAAGTCGATAAAATCCTGCATAAAGGTGTTCGGAACTACGGTAAACAGCGGGTTAGCGCCAATTTGCATAAACACCCGCGGTTGATGATCGGTTGCGGGAACCGTAGCAATTGCCTTGGCCAGGCGCGCTTTCGACTCGGCCACCAGCTTTTCGGCCAGTTCTTTGCGCCCAATCTTTTCACCTAAACGCAACAAATACCGGCACATCTCCCCGTACGATTTGGGATAGGGAAAATAAAGCACTTCAACGCCCAGCTTTTCGAATGCCCGTTTTGTTTCGGGGCTGGTCAGCGAGCTGGTCAACACCAGGTCGGGCTTCAGCAGCATGGCTTTCTCGAGATTCACCTTCACGGCCGAGGCTACCACTTCAGCATCGTCGGGCTTTTGGAGGGTGCAGAAACTGGTACAACCCACCAGCAAATCGTCGGCGCCAAGCATATACAAGCTTTTGGTGAGTGAGGGCGCGAGCGAAATAATGCGCTGCGGTGTTGCCGCCTGCACCGACAGCCCCACCAGCAAAAACAGCAGGCTCAGCAAGCCGGTTTTGCGATAAAAATTTTGTCGAAATCTGTTTTTCATGAACGAATCAAAAATGTGATGATTCGAAGAAAAGATAAGGATGGAACGGGTATTCCAACGACCTTTTTCCCCGAAGATCCGGTTAATACTGTTTGTTTCGGGCAGGTCTTCTGGCTCACCTCTTTTGCCGATGCCTTCCCGTCGGGCCGTAGCCTGACAGTGGCGGGGGTTCTGCAAAATTCGCGAGGTTTACAGCAGCGGGGACTGCTCCGGGATTACACCGGATTCCCTTTTTAAGGCAGCTTCCTGAATGTTCAACAAAGGAAGCCAGCCACCCAAAAACAGAGGCAAAAGTAGGAAATTATTTGAAACAGGCCGGCCATCCTGAAATGGCTTCCGAAAGCCCGATCGCGCGATCCTCAGACTACATCGCTACATCCGCGCTGTAAAACCACGGCGCCCGGAATGTTGAAAGCCACGATTACGCTATTAAACCAAACCTTTACCAAGCAAAACGAATTCGGACAACTGTAACACGCCCCGATTAACGCGTACAACTACTTTTTCGCGCAGTCTAACTAATCAATTTACGCGTTACACTCGTTTTTTACGCGTCCGACTCGTTTTTTAGCAGTTCAACTCACCGATTGATGATTTACACGCGCTTTTTACCAGTTTGACACGTGTTTTACGAGTCCGACTGGTTTTCCACCAGTTCCACGCGTTTTTTGATAGTCTGACTCGTTTTTTACGATTCATTCGCGTATCTTTAAGCGTATCACGCATTCGCGAACCACTAAAACGACTAACAATGGGCATCAGCAAAAAAAAGACAGCCGAAATTAAAACCGAACTGGTGAACTTGATACAGCTCGAACTCACAGCGCAAAATATGGATATCAGAACGTTTGCCTCGCATCTTCAGCTAAGTGTGAGTGCCACTCGGAATATGCTGAACGGCAACCAGATGACACTGGACCGGCTTCACGAAATATCGGTTATTCTGAATTTCAATTTTTTCCGGTTTTGGGCTGACCAACTACAGATTGATCAACCGGCATCAGCCGATATTGAACGAATTAAAGCGCTGGAAATTGAAAACCGCACCTTAATCAAACTCCTCAAAGGCTAGGCTCCAACGCGCTTATTCGTATTCCAGTTCGCCCTTTTTCACCTTCTCGCGCTTGCGGTAAGTGAGCGAGTCGAGAAAAATGATAATGTTTTGAGTGTCGGCCTCGCACACGTCGAAATTTTGATCGGCAAAACGGGTAAGGATGCGGTATGCGGGGTACTTTTGCTGTAACTCAACAAAGCGGCGCAGCTTGTCGAAGTTGATATTCTTTTGGAATCGCCCCAGTTTGCGGTATGGGTAACCGGGGGTGTAAAAATAACAGGAGAGCTGTCCATCGGCTTCTTCCACCATCGAAAAACGAAGTCGTTTACCGGCGCTAAACACCTGCCAGCGATAAATAAACAGCAGAGCCGCCGTGGCATTACACTTCGAGTTAAACTCCAGGTTCAGCGCCATTGTTTCGGCCTCGGGATCCGCGGGCAAGTCGAACGAAAGGCCAATCCAGCCCCGAAAGTACTTATCGATAAATTCCTGGTTATATAAATCAGCATTGAAACTCATGGCCCTTAGTTTTGGTTCTCACCTACTTCATCCTACTTCATGATAAGCTTAAAAGTTACCGCTTTGCCGGCTCACCGAGCAAGCGTTGGCCTCGAAACTGACCGGGATCCGGGCCGTTTATAAGCTAATCACTTTGCAGGCTACCTTTTGCAGCTCCAAAATATCCATCATGGTTCCGGCAATACCCACTTTCATCTTTTCGAGCAGGCTCAGATGTTTTAAACAGGTTTTGCAAGCCACCAGGCGCACGCCTTTTTCTTCCAGAATTTTTAATTCGGCAAGCACCGGCGAACCTTTCACAATCAGCTCAACACCGGTGTTGTAGAAGGCGATAACCCGAGGTAGCTCCTGCTCTTCGGTAAGCAGTTTAAAATAGTTTTTCACCAGGACAAGGGCTAATTCCTCGTTACCCGAACCCATTCCCTTTTGGGTGATTTGAATCAAAGTGTTTTTCAGTGAATACATAGCTTTTGGTTGTTAATTCGTTCATGTTTCAATACTCGTACTTCAGGCGCATAAACTGCTCCCGAATTTGGCAGGTTACCGGTCCGGGCTTGCCGCTTCCGATGTGTTTATCGTCGACTTGTGTTACCGGAAGAATGTGTTTGGTGGTGCTCGACACAAACAGCTCGTCGGCACCGTAAAGCAGCTCGAGGCTCAGCTCGGCTTCAGTATGCAGAATGCCCATTGCAGGGAGCATTTCCAGCACCAAACCGCGGGTAATTCCTTGCAGCACATCCTTGGCTGGGGTGATTACGGCTCCATCTTTCACCGCAAAAATATTTCCGCGCGAGCTTTCCTGCACCGTCCGCCCGTTATGGTACAACACGTCGGCCACCCGCGGATCAGCTTCCTGATCCATCCAAAACTGGCCGGGCAAATAGTTGGTCGATTTGGCTTCGGGCAAAAAACGCTGATGGCAATGGGTTACCAGCTTGGCGCCTTCCTTATAAAGCATGGGGTCGAACAACGGCATTTCGGTTGGAAAAACATACAAAGCTGCCTGCCGACGCCCGTTGCAATTCAGCTCGTGCGGCAAGGCATACAGTTTCAGGTAGGCATGCTGCAACTCACTCAGGCGAATAACTTCGGCTACAACAGCCTCCAGCTGATCGTCGAAATCGGTTTTCAGGTTTAAGATTTGCATACTGCGGCGGAAGCGCGCCAGGTGCCGTTCGCCGTAAAATGGGCGGCCACCGGTAATTTCGAAAAACTCGAAAGCCCCGTATCCGCGATTAATCGATAGACTGGTTACCGGTACGCCGATTGTTGCTACCGGTTCGTAACTGCCATTGTTGAAGCCGATCATAACGTATGGTTTTTTCTTTAAAATACGGCTATTTGATGAATAGCGATACCTCGCAGCGCACTATTTTGCCATAATTCGATGCGATAGGCGAAAGTAAGCCTTTGCTTACAGATATCCAATGCCTGGGTGAAGTCGTGCCGGCTCCCCTTGTATCGCTTGCACAGCTTGCCCGTTTTATCGTACCTTTGCCCCCAAGAAAAAACTTGAAATCCGTGAGTCAGAACATCCTTTTTATCAATCCGCCCTTTACCCAGTTGAACACGCCCTACCCGGCAACGGCCTATTTAAAAGGTTTTCTGAACAGCCAAGGCATCGCTTCCAACCAATGCGATTTGGGGCTCGGAGTGATCCTGAGCTTGTTTTCAACCAAAGGCTTAACGGCTCTTTTTAACCGGATTGAAAGCGCGGAAAGCCAATTATCGGCTAATGCCCAACGCATGGTCAGTCTCAAAGCCGACTATATCCGCACCATCGACGCGGTAATCCACTTTTTACAGGAAAAAAACAACACGCTGGCTCATAGCATCTGCGACCGCACCTACCTGCCCGAGGCTTCGCGCTTTGCACAAACCGACGAGCTGGATTGGGCTTTTGGCAGCATGGGCATTCGCGATAAAGCCAAACATCTGGCAACGCTCTACCTCGAAGATCTTTCGGATCTGATTATTGAAGCTGTTGACCCGCATTTTGGCTTCAGCCGCTATGCCGAACGGCTGAGCAGCTCGGCCAGCAGCTTCGAGCCCATCAACCAGGCGCTGCTGGCTCCCAACAGCTTCATCGATGAAATTTTACTGGAGCTCCTGCGTCAAAAGTTCGACCACTACCAGCCAAGTTTGGTGGCTTTGTCGGTTCCTTTTCCCGGCAACCTGTACTGCGCGCTCAAGTGCGGCCAATGGATTAAAAAGAACCATCCGCAAACCACCATTCTAATGGGCGGAGGCTTCCCCAATACCGAACTGCGCTCGCTAACCGACAGCCGCCTGTTCAACTACATCGATTTTATGACCCTGGACGACGGTGAAGCTCCCCTGCTCCATCTGCTGGAACACCTGGACGGTAAACGCCCGGCCGAACAACTAAAACGCTGCTTCAGCTGTACCAACGGAAAGGTGGTTTACCACAATGGTACAAGCGAAAACGATGTGGCACAATCGCAAACCGGAACTCCTGACTACAGCGACTTTCAACTGGATCGGTACCTGTCGGTGATTGAAATTGTAAACCCCATGCACCGCCTGTGGAGCGATGGACGATGGAACAAGCTCACCCTGGCCCATGGTTGCTACTGGGGGCGCTGCACCTTTTGCGACACCTCGCTCGATTACATCCAACGCTACGAGCCCAACCGCGTTGGCCAGCTCTGCGACCGTATGGAAGAAATCATCGGCCAAACCGGCGAAATCGGCTTTCATTTTGTTGATGAAGCCGCTCCCCCGGCCCTGATGCGCGCATTGGCTTTAGAGATTATCCGGCGCAAGATGACCGTCGTGTGGTGGACCAACATCCGCTTCGAGAAAAGCTTTACTTACGATTTGTGTATGTTGCTGAAAAAGTCGGGCTGCATTGCTGTTTCGGGCGGGCTCGAAGTTGCGTCGGAACGCCTGCTGGGGCTGATCAACAAAGGTGTGAGCCTGGCCAACGTAGCCCGGGTGACCGACAATTTCACCCGCGCCGGAATCATGGTGCATGCCTATCTGATGTACGGTTTTCCAACTCAATCGGCTCAGGAAACCATCGATTCGCTCGAAGTTGTCCGGCAATTATTCGAGGCCGGAATCGTTCAGTCCGGCTTTTGGCACCAATTCGCCATGACAGCCCACAGCCCCATTGGCTTGAATCCGAAAAAGTTTAAAGTAGAACGCGACAGCTACCAAACCGGAAGCTTTGCCAACAACGACCTGCTCCACCACGACCCAACCGGCGCCCGCCACGAACTGTTTAGCGAAGGCCTGCGCACATCGTTGTTTAACTACATGAATGAGCTGGGCTTCGACATGCCCCTGCACGAGTGGTTCAACTTCAAGGTACCGCGCACAAGCGTCGCTCCCGATTTCATCCGACAGGCCATCGACTCGCAGGGGCCCGAAACACCTGCCCTGTCGGCAAATGTGTTTTGGCTGGGCGGCAGCGTAACGGCCAATTATTTCACCCGAAAGAAAAAGAAAAAAACCTTCGAGATGGCCGAACTGAGCTTTGCAAACTTGCAAAACGAGTTTTCGATGCAGCTGAAAAAAGAACACGGCCAATGGTTGATGGCTGAGCTCCCCACGCTGTCGGCAGACCAGGCGAACACCAAAACATTCGGCCAGCTGCAAACGACTTTTGAAGCCAATACCGGCGACGATTTCATTCTTTTTTGGAATAGCCCCGCCATGCAGAACATCCGAAAAAATGGTTTAATCGCCTTATGAAAGCCGTTTTCACCAGGCTGTTTTGCTGAAAAAGCTTTTCCGGGTATTATTTCTTTTAACGCAAGCTTAAGCCTTAGCCGCTTTTTCGGCCATGCCCTTCGCCAATCGCCAGGCAGGCCATATCTTTGCCGCCCGAAAAAAGAAACCAAAAATGATTGACTTTAAAATTGATACTGAACGCTGCATCGGCTGTGGCTTGTGCTCGAAGGAATGCCCGATGCTGATTATCGATGGCCAAACAGACTATCCCGAAATTAAGGCCGGAAAAGAAAGCCTGTGCATTCGTTGCCAGCACTGCCTGGCCGTTTGTCCAACAGCGGCACTCTCCATTCTGGGCAAAGATCCGGACCAAAGTGAGCTGGTAAGCGATGAGCTCCCCACGCCGGAGGAAATGAGCCGATTAATCAAAACCAGACGTTCCATTCGCAAATTCAAAGCCGAACAAATTGCTCCGGAACTCATTCAACAACTCCTGGAAACAACAGCCTACGCCCCTACCGGCCACAATAAAAACGCCGTCATGCTGTCGGTTGTCGATAACCGGAACGATCTGGCCAAACTGAGAAGCCTGGCCTACGACAGCATCAAACAAGCCCGGGAGGAAGGACGTTTGCCGGCAGATAAGGCCATGTTATTCAACGTACAACGCCTATGGGCCAGCAAACAAATCGATGTGCTTTTCCGCGATGCCCCTCACCTGTTAATTGCATCGGCTCCAAAATCGATTACCACGCCCATCATCGATAGTACCATCGCACTAAGTTACTTTGAGCTGTTGGCCAACAGCCACGGCATTGGCACGCTTTGGAATGGCATGATCAAATGGGTGATCGACGAAATAAACCCGGCACTGGCCCGTCAAATCGGCATTCCCGAAGATCATGTTATCGCTTCGACTTTGGTATTCGGCAAACCAACAGTGAGCTATGCCCGGGCCATCCAAAGCGACGGATTGAACCTGAATCGGATCAGTTTATAAATGTTTGGGCTGTAAGCTTCAGCGTTCCGGATCTTTCTGCCTCGAAAACACAAAAAACAACTATCTTTGTAGCCCTTTAAAAGAACTGTTTTTCACGACACGAAAAAATAGACAACATGTCACAATACAAACGTACTCTCATTACATCGGCCCTTCCCTATGCCAACGGGCCGGTACACATTGGTCACTTAGCCGGGGTTTATGTTCCGGCCGATATTTATGCCCGCTATCTGCGCATGAAAGGCGAAGATGTGCTTTTCATCGGCGGATCGGACGAACATGGCGTGCCAATTACATTAAAAGCTAAAAACGAAGGTGTTACCCCTCAGGACATTGTCGATAAGTATCACGGCATCATTAAAGAATCATTTGCAAAATTTGGCATTTCGTTCGATGTATACTCACGAACCAGTTCACCTGTACATCACGAAACAGCTTCTGAATTCTTCAAAACACTCTACGAAAACGGCAAGTTTGTTGAGCAAACATCCGAACAATATTACGACGAGGAAAACAAGCAGTTCCTGGCCGACCGCTACATTGTGGGTACCTGCCCAAAATGTTCGTTCGAGAAAGCTTACGGCGACCAGTGCGAAAGCTGTGGTACCTCGCTAAGCCCCACCGAACTGATCAATCCCAAGTCGATGATCAGCGGCAATACCCCGGTTTTAAAAGAAACCAAACACTGGTACCTGCCGCTCGACCAATACGAGCCTTGGTTGAAAGAATGGATTCTGGAAGGCCATAAAGAATGGAAATCCAACGTTTACGGACAATGCAAAAGCTGGATCGACAGTGGTTTGCAGCCTCGTGCTGTAACTCGCGACCTGAACTGGGGCGTTCCTGTTCCGGTTGAAGGTGCCGAAGGCAAAGTGTTGTACGTTTGGTTCGATGCGCCAATTGGCTACATCTCGGCCACCAAAGAATGTACACCCGATTGGGAGAAGTATTGGAAGGATCCGGAGTGTAAAATGGTACACTTCATCGGGAAAGACAACATTGTTTTCCACTGTATCATTTTCCCCAGTATGCTGAAGGCTGAAGGAAGCTACATTCTGCCCGAAAACGTACCGGCCAACGAGTTCCTGAACCTGGAGGGCGACAAAATTTCAACCTCGCGCAACTGGGCCGTTTGGCTGCACGAATACCTGGATGAATTCCCCGGAAAGGAAGATGTGCTGAAGTATACGCTGACGGCCAACGCTCCGGAAACCAAGGACAACGACTTCACCTGGAAAGATTTCCAGGCCCGCAATAACAACGAGCTGGTTGCCGTATTGGGTAACTTTGTGAACCGTGCGTTGGTATTGACTCAAAAATATTACAAAGGCATTGTGCCGGCTTTGGGCAAAACCAACGACGTAGACCAGGCAACCCTGGCCGATATTGCCAAGCTGAAAGCCGATGTGGAGAAAAGCCTGGAGAACTACCGCTTCCGCGAAGCCCTGAAATTAGCCATGGATCTGGCACGCCTGGGCAACAAATACCTGGCCGACGAAGAGCCCTGGAAAGTGGTTAAAACCGATCCGGAACGCGTAAAAACGGTGATGAATATCTGCTTGCAGATTACCGCCAACCTGACCGTTATGCTGGATCCCTTCCTGCCCTTCAGTATGGAAAAACTGCGCGGATTCCTGAATATGGAGCAACTGCCCTGGAGCGAACTGGGACGCACCGATTTGCTGGCCGAAGGTCACCAAACCAACAAGCCCGAGTTGCTGTTCGAAAAAATTGAAGATGCAACCATCGATGCGCAGGTGCAAAAATTGCTGGATACCAAAAAAGCCAACGAAGCAGCTGCTGCTGTTGCCAAGCCGGCCAAAGAAAACTGCTCGTTTGACGATTTCATGAAGATGGATATCCGCACCGGAACCATTTTGGAGGCCGAACCGGTTGCCAAAACAAAAAAACTAATGAAGCTTTTGGTGGACACCGGTATTGACAAACGTACGGTTGTGTCGGGCATTGCCGAATATTACAAAGCCGAAGAGATCATTGGCAAACAGGTATCAATCCTGGTGAACCTGGAGCCGCGTAAATTGCGTGGAATCGAGTCGCAGGGTATGATCTTGATGGCTGAAGATGCCGACGGCAGCCTCAAATTCGTTTCGCCCGAGGCCCAGGTTAAAAACGGATCGGAAGTACGATAGGCCTCACCGGCTCCTCCAAATGGAAGGGATCGGAGAAACAAGATGGCAGAATAGTTCACATACATACCCAAATTCCTCCCCAACGGGGAGGTTTGGAGGGGCTCACAGTCGTTGCCAACTCCTGTTGGCGGCGCTTCCGTAAGTTGCCGTACTGCTTTTGCAGATCGGCAATTTACTCTACATATACCGAAGCCGCTTTTGTACGCAAGAGCGGCTTTTTTCTGAAAGTCTTACCACCCAAAGGAGCTAAGCCTCAATGTCGATCAAGTTTTTGAATAGATGAGGAACGACAACCCGACAACAGACAATCAGAAAGTCATTTCAGAATCTGCCCTTTTTAACTTCTACCTTTGATCAAAAAGGGAACTTTGTCCTACCGGACGGGTTTTCATTTTTCAGCAATGACTTTAGCCATTCAATTTGGGTAGCACTAAAGGCAGCACGAAGATTCTCCCGTCCCGTACGGGACGGAATTTCACCCACGGAAA
>NZ_QAAD01000028.1 GCF_003046625.1 Mangrovibacterium marinum | reverse complement strand
TGCAGCACGGTTACTCCGGGAAACACCCACATGGTGGTGCTGACCATGTAGTAGGTATCATCAACCCGAATGACATCGGGATCGGGAAAATCGGCCGGAATTACCGGATTGGTGTAGGTACCGTCGCCATTGTCGCTATGCAGTTTTTGAGCGACTAATAACTGAGAGCCGATGAGAAATAGGAATAAGAATAGTCCGAATCGTAAGCTTAGGAATTTCATTTTATTTGGTTTAATGTAGGATTTTGAGAGTTGAGCCAAATGTTCCTTAAAATTACCTTCTGCCTCTCATTTCGAATTTCAAATGCAGCCAAAGAATTTCTGATCTTAGATAATTTCGGCGGGATTGACTTGTTGTCGAGTCCGTAAACAAACACAGATACAGAAAAGGGCTTAGCTCTCAGTGAAATTCCTGCAAACCGGAGTAAGGTCTGCAGGAATTTAAGGTGATTCTAATTAACAGATAACAATCACCTGTCTTTAATCGATGTTTGTATTTGCAGTTGTCTCTTCATTTGGATAAACCAAATAAGCTTTACTCGGATCTGATACGATATAATCAATCGGATCTGGATTTAGCGTGGAGAACTTGTTGTTTTTCCGCCATCTTGCCAGTTCCAGTTCTCTCAGCTTTTCATCCGAAAACTCGACATAGGATTCGTGCATTATAGCCCGCATTACCTGATCGTAACTATTGCAAGGATAGTTTGCAGTAGGGTAAGCTGGCATATCGACACTCGCTCTGGCTCGGATTTCATTCAAATATTCGATTGCTTTGGCCTGGGTGCCGATTTCGTTTTCGCATTCTGCGAGTTTAATCAAAACCTCGGCATAACGCATATTCCTGTAATTGATATTAGACGTGTAATAGCCACCCGGGTCTAACTTGTACATCGGTGAGTATTTTTTCCAACTTGCCTTAACTGTAGCACCGTTAAATTGAGAAGAGTTTCCGTTTTGCATCTCATCAGTAAGTACAATTGGACTTTCAGCGGGTCCGAAAGTATCACCCGAAAAATAAACCGTTGCATGCAAACGCGGATCTTCCTTTGCATCCCCCTTATAGGGTCGTTCAAAATCGTTCAACAACTTGTCCGCCGGAATGCAGTTCCGCCACGCTACCGGACTATAATCCTGGAACATAACATTTGATCGGGCATTGGATGAATTTCCATCCTCACTCCAGGTAAAGCCAGTTCCGGCAAAGCCGATTTCGAAAATAGATTCGTCATTATATTCTGTTTCTTCCATGAAGTTATCAGAATAGTTAGCTACCAGGCTATATGGACCATTCTGATAAATATCCTCCAACACATCGCGAGCATCAGAATATTTCCCCTGGTGCATATAGACACGAGCCAGCAATAACTTCGCAGCTCCTTTGCTCGCACGTCCAGCATCACTTCCGGTATAATTCCAAGCCAAATCACTTTGAATCGTTGTCAAATCTGTCTCCAACAACTGATATACCACTGACTCTTCAGAAAGAGGTTGTGCATCGCCCGGAGACTGAGCAATTTCAGTGTAAACCGGAATCTTCCCCCAATTCACCACCAAATAGTAGTAGGCCCAGGACCGAAGAAATTTCGCTTCCGCAATCCGTTGCTTTTGTACCGCGGCATCTATTTCTTCAATTTGAGGTCCAAACTGAATGACTGCATTTGCCCGGTGGATGATTCGGTAGAGTCCTCTCCAAACCACACTAATCGTGTAGTTTCCATTGTCATAAGTTCCCTCCAGCAACTGACGGTTATGCGTCTCCAATTGACCTCCGCCCGGAACATGCTCATCGGCTCGTCCGTCGCAGAAATACTGCATCATCCTTCCCCAAAGCGCTGCTCCATAAAACTCAGAATAGATTCCGTTCGTTGCAGCCGTGAGTTGGTCGGCATCTTTGTAATACTGATCCACTGTAAATTGATTTGGATTTGTCTGATCCAAAATGCTTTCATCGCAGGACACGGCTAAAAATAAGGTCAGCAAGAAAGCTGTTTTATATGCTATTTTAATTTTCATACTTTTTGAATTTAAGGGTTTAACCGACATTAAAATGACACGTTAATTCCAAATATGAATGTTCTTGGCTGCGGATAAAATCCAAAATCTACACCTTGAAGCAAGGTTGCATTCGTTCCAGAATAAGTTGACGATGCTCCAATCTCAGGGTCGTAACCATTGTATTTTGTAAAAGTGAGTAGATTCTGAGCTGTGAAGTAGAGACGAAGTGACGAAACTGCTCCTTTCGATATCGAGGACATCATGTTCGGAGAGAATGTGTAACCAAGCGTCAGATTCTTCACTCGCAAATAAGATCCGTCTTCCACGAAACGATCCGAAGTTCGAGCATTGTGGTTAGGGTCACCATTAACGGCTCTCGGTATATCCGTATTGGTATTTTCAGGAGTCCAAGCATTTAGCACCGCTTTATCCATGTTGAATAGGCGCATCATGCCTTGCGTCAATACTTTTGTTCCGTTGTAAATTTCATTGCCTTGTACTCCCTGCAACGCAACTGAAATATCAAATCCTTTGTAAGAAGCTAAAATATTGACACCGTATGAAAAATCAGGCAAGTAACTCCCGATATACGTTCGGTCATCATCTGTAATTTTACCATCAGGTTTCCCGGTGAGCTCTCCGTTGGCATCGCGTCCGTTAATATCTTTAAACTTGATATCCCCCGGAGCTGTGCTCTCAGACTGATAAAATCCGCCGGAATCTGCATTTAACGCGTCGATTTCAGGTTGAGATTGGAAAATATCATCAACCACCCAACCGTAAAAACCTTGTATCGGGTAACCTTCTTGCGTCCTGGTAATCGTATAACCACCATAGTCTGAAGTTACACCTCCCATATCGATATTAGGTTGTCCAGTACTCAGTTTCAAAACTTTATTATCAACAAAGCTGATATTTCCGTCTACTGATAAATTGAGTTCTCCGAAGCTTTTATGATATCCTGCATTGAATTCATATCCCCAGTTTTTCATAGAACCAATGTTTGTCGCAGGATTAACGGCATACCCCATTGAAGTCGGCAACGGGTTATTTACGATCAGGTTGTCTGTTTTACGCTCAAAATACTCAGCAGAAAAAGATACCGATCCCTCGAGCAGTTCCAGATCAAAACCAAAGTTTGTCATTTTGGTGATCTCCCATTCCAAGTCCTTGTTGGGCAATTTATCGAAATAGGCACCAGGATTATTCTCGTAGTTGTTGTTGAATACTGCGGTTGTATTGGAAGAAATGGAAGACTGCCATGGATAGGCTCCCACTGCGTTAAAACCTAAGGTTCCGTAACTCGCTTTTAGTTTAAGGTTAGAAATGACATTTACGTTGTCCATAAAACCTTCTTCACTTATAACCCAACCAACAGAGACTCCCGGAAAATAACCCCATTTCTTGCCAGGAGCAAATACTGACGACCCGTCACGACGGATTGAAAAATTAAATAAATACTTGTTGGCAAACGAATAGTTCAATCGGCCGGCGTAAGAAATCAATGCTGTTTCCTCTTTGTAACCATCTACTGTTTGGGCAGTAGAACCGGTTAACTCAGTAAGATCGTTCGTCGCCTGTTTGCCGTAGCCGTTAAGAACAGTTCTCTTGGTTTTCTGCTGTTCAGAAACAAGAACTGCATTGATCAAATGATTACCAAAAGCGTGATTGAAGGTTAGCTGATTCGTAAAAATCGGCGAGAAGTAGGTGAAGCGGTTATCTGTTAACTCATTATCAACCCGCTGATTATATCCCTCGTTGTAAATTGGTAATTTGATGACATTTCGGTCTGAAGTATATTCCATACCAACACTGGAACGAAATTTCAACCAGTCTGTCAGTCTTACCTCTGCAAACACGTTACCCAGCAAATTCACAACATCTGTTTTATCCGATTCAAAAGTCGCAATTCGCAAAGGATTAGCTGCATCACTTCCGTCAACAGTTTCAGGTCCGCCAAAGCCGCCTGTTTTCGTTGGATCATATGCGGGGATATAAGGCACCTGATTGACCATATGCTTTACTATTGTACGCCCACCATCGGTTCTTTGATTGCTTCTTTCACTGTAAGTTGCCTTCACATTCTCTCCCACAGTTATGCGGTCACTAACCTTGCTTTCTGTATTAACTCTGAAGCTGTGTCGGTTATAGTCAGTACCAAGCATAATCCCTTTCTGCGAAAATCTTCCGTATGACGTATACAAACGAATTTTATCATTACCACCTGATATATTGACATTTAGTTGAGAGATCGGAGCTGTGCGAAACATTTCATCCTGCCAGTCGGTTTCTGTTTGGGCAAATGTTTGTGTAGTCCCTTCATATATCGGTTCATTCATCTGGGAGAAACGAGGAGGAGCTGCATCGCCGGCATTAGTTAAGAGTTCTGTTCCAAATTGAAGATATTCATCCCGATTTAAAAGGTCCAGCATATTCCAGGCTTTCTGAATCCCAGTAGAAGCATCCACTGAAACAGTCATTTTATTGTTACGAGCTCCTTGTTTGGTCGTGATAATAATGACTCCATTCGCAGCTCTTGAGCCGTAAATTGCAGCAGACGCCGCATCCTTCAGAACTGTGACAGACTCCATATCTTTAATATCAAAGTTGTTCAAATTACCTACGGGTAAGCCATCAACAACATATAGCGGATCGGCATTAAAGTTAACAGAGCCAATTCCCCTTATACGAACTGTCGGAGAAACTCCAGGACCTCCGTTATTCACAACAGACACACCAGCAACCTCTCCCTGCAAAGCTGATTCAATGGTACTTACCTGCTTTTTTTCGAGTATTTCGTTAGACACTTTTGCAATAGAGCCGGTTAGATTCTGCCGACTTTGTGTTCCGTATCCAATTGCAACAACTTCATCCAAGCCAATTGCTTCTTCTGCCATTACAACGTTGATAACAGTGCGTCCCTGAACACTTACATCCTGAGGTTTCATTCCAACAAAGGAAAAATGAAGTATACCATTACCGTCTACTTGCGGAATATTATAATTTCCTTCCGCATCTGTAATTGTACCATTAGTACTACCTTTTACTACAACAGTTACCCCTGGCAGCGGTACACCGTCATCCCCTGTAACTTTCCCGGACACGCCAATTGTTTGAGAAACGTTTTGCGGGATCGAAGTGGAAGACAGAGCAATAGTCCGATCATTGATTTTATAAATCACGTCGGTCTGACTAAACAGCTGATCCAACACAGCAACAATCGACTGATCTTCAGCAGAGATATTTGTCTTTCGTTCTACATCAACCACCGAGGCATCGTAAATAAAATAATATTGCGACTGCTCTTCAATTTGTTGAAGTACCGTTTTGGTCGTGACATTTCGCAAGTTTAAACTAAACCGCACAGCTTGAGAATGGGCTTTTTCCGCAAAAGCGGAAACCATCCCCACAATTAACAAGAAACACATGATTCTCATAATTCTGAATAGTTTTGATTTCCAAAGCGAACACGCTAAAGAAATCATTCGACAATTCGTTTTTTTCATAAATTTGTCATGATTTGGATTTATAATTCAAGTTTAGTTACCGGCTGTTTTGGACGACTACCGGCAGCGACACAATGGAAAGGAGATGTTGACGCATCTCCTTTTTTATTTTCTGTTTGTTAGGTCATAAGCTGTTATTTTATTTTGAGTTTGATTTACGACTATTTCGACTGAAGAATAATTGTAGAAGTGTTTGAAACAGAGTCTTTCTGTATTGAATAATTAATTTGGCAAGAAAACCGGATGTACTCCATAATTTCCTTTAAGCCTTCAGTCCTGAAATTACCGGTTAGTACAGATCGGTAAACCCCCGGATCTTTAACAACAAAGGCTACGTCGAACCTACGTTCCAATCTTTTAATAACATTGGACATTGGAGCATCCTTAAAGAGAAGTTCTCCTTCCTTCCACGACATATATGTATTAGGCTGAACGTCTTCAATTGCAAGTCTATGGTTCAAGATATCGTATTTGGCCATTTGACCGGGCTTAAGCATGTCAAGTACGCTCCGGTCTTCGCTTCTCAACAGCTCAACCTTCCCCGACTCAAGAACGACCTGAATGTCATCTTCTTCCGGATATGCGCAGACATCAAATTTGGTTCCCAATACCTTTACATCTATCTGTCCGGTTGATACTACAAGAGGCAAGTCTTCATTGCGTTTCACGGCAAGGTAGGCTTGACCATAGATTGTCAAACGCCTGTTATCGAGAGCAAAATGATTGTCGTATTTCAACGTTGTACCCGAGTTCAACCACACAACGGTACTATCCGGGAGTATAACTTTCGAGATTTCTCCTTTCGGAGCAATAACTGAATTCACGACTAACGTTTCATCCCAGGACTTACTATATCGTCCCCAATAGAACATGACAACAGATAACCCGATGAGTAAAGCAATTGAAGCTGCATACTTTAAACGGACTAAACTTATCAGTCGGGGTGCTCTGTTTCTTGACAACTGAACTCTTACCTGTTTATAGGAGGTTTCAACCTTAGCGTCCGACATCTGCCGCTCAGAGGCAATTAACGCCCAAGTCGTTTTTAATCGGGAATATAATTTCTTTTTATCCGGCTCTCTTTCAATTTCCGCGATCAGCTTCTCTTTTTCGGGCGAATCCAGATTCGTGGTAATTAAATCAATCAGGTCCTCAAGCTTATTCATGCATTTCGTTTAACATTAGAATGCACGAAAGCCGCTCCTCCCCCCCCCTCTCTCTCTATTTTTTTTACAACGTAAATAAATAACCGATCAGCGGCAAATAATCTTTCAATGCCTTTCGAAAAACCTTAAGCCCTTTTGTGACATGCTTTTCGACTACTTTTACCGATATATTCAGCTCATCGGCAATTTCCTTGTTCTTTTTAGCATTAATCCGAAGCAGAAATACATTTTTGCATTGTGCCGGCAGCTGGTCTAAGGTTTCTTCAATAATTCGTTCAATCTCCCGAAAAGCATAGACAGAGGTGTCAACTGTAGATAAAATACTGGCATTCAATTCCAGTTCCATGCTATCTGCCGAACCTTCTACAAATAATTTTTTCCTGTACTTTTCGCTACGTAAACGATACAAACAATTATTTCGGGCAACTGTAAACAAGTAGGCTGAGAAATTGGTGTCATCATCCAAGTCATAACGTTTATTCCATAAGGTTAAAAATGTATCCTGAATCACATTTTCAACAAGATCATCGTACGGAATAAATTCGAAAATAAAATAATAAAGACGTGAATAATACCTTTTGAAAATGATTTTAAAAGTATTTTCATCATCGTTCTTAAGACCATTCAAAAGATCAGATTCACGCTCTAACATTTCATTTTGTTTTTCAAACATAGTAAATCGATACAGAATGTGTAAGAGACTTTAAAATTCCCCCTCTGCTAATTACAGCGATTGTCCTTTGGGGAGTTCCATCTAATAAAAGAACTTGTCATAGCATAAAGTTCGAATCCGATACCAAATCCCCTCACCTACTAATTAAAGTCAATTAACAACGACTGTTCCGCCATTACAAGGAATTATCAATTCCAATTCCATATTTTTATTCAATTTGGCGATAGAAACATCACCTTGCAAGTTCATATCATCTGTATATACAGTCAACGCCTCTTCAGCTTCCAGCATCGGAAGCTTTACCTTTAATCTCAGTGTTTCTGGTTGAGCATTAATACCAGCAATATACCATTTGTTACCGTGCCGACGCGCCAGCACCACATATTTACCGGGATAACCGTCAACATACTTCACTTCATCCCAGGTCGTAGGAACTTGTTTCATAAAATCGATCGACCAGGCCGGAGCATCGGTCAAATTGTTTGGCGCTAATGCAAAATGTTGCACTGCACTCTGAAATAACACAGCCGTTGCCAGAGCATACACATCTGATGTCACCCGGTGGCTTCCTTTATTGGGGGTATTGTCAGCATTATAAAACTCATTCAGGGCGCTTCCGCCAAAATCCATACTACCGACGGTATTCCGAATAAAAGGGTGAATACAAGCGTTAAAGGCTTCATGGTCGCAGCTTCCCTGACCAAAGTGAAGGTTCTCACTAGCCAATACCGCCTCGCTTGACGCATAATTCGGGTACATCCGTTCCCATCCGCGGGGCAAAGTGCAACCGTGGAAAATAACCATGATCCCAAAATCATTGGCATCGGTCAAAATATCTTCATACAGTTTCATAGTTTCCTGTTTATCCCCTCCAAAGAAATCGACCTTAATCCCCTTAATGCCTATACTTTTCATCCATGCCATTTCCTGCCGACGAATATTAGTTCGATTCATCATTCCCCTTGGCCCCTGCGGAGCATCATTCCAGTATCCATTAGAGTTGTACCAGAGATACAAACCAACACCTTTGTTTGCTCCATATTGGGCCAGTTCCTTAATTTTATCACGACCAATTTGGGTATCCCAAAGTGCATCCACCAGTACGGTCTGCCAGCCCATGGCCGCGCTAAAATCTATATATTCTTTCTGAACCGGAAAAGTCGTGTTATTGTCCATTTTGATAATCCAACTCCACGCACCTTTTGTGTATTGATATTGTTGAGATGCCATATATTTCAGATGCACAACATCGAAAGGGATCGTTGTTTCAACAATCGGAGCCAAGGTTTCGCCAAGGGTAATTGTCCGCCAAGGCGTTTCACCCGGAAGCTTAATACCTGGCTCCGCTGTTCCGTTGCCGTTGTTCTCGCCTTGTTGCGGAAAGCCAATGCTATACAATCCGCCTTCATGTCCAATCAAACGACTGGCGCAATAGCGACTGTCAACACCTGTTTCTGAAATCAATACCCAACCGTTTTCATTCACTTTAAACAAACAGGGAAAGGTGTAGCCATTTCCCCAGCCGTTTTTACCCATTGCATCATCAACAGTATAGGATGTTTCGTAACTGGGTGATGTTCGTGCGTACCCCCCCATTGGTGCGGCTTGCGGACAAAGAAAAGTTGTGGTTCCTTCGGGAAATGCAAAACCTGTTGCCTCTTCATATACAACGCAAGCAAGTCTGTCTTTCTGCGGATAAATCCGGTATTTAAATGCAATGTCATTGTTGCTGACCCGGAATGTAACATCAAAAGCGATGTTACCGTCTTTGTGAAATGAGAAAACAGCCTCATTAGTTCTGAAATTAACAGTGCTTGTTTTGATATTGTGTAGTTCATAGGCTCCGCTAATTTCACTACGCTTGACATCATCAAGCAAAGTCATTTGGGTTGAAAAATCGCCTACGTTGGTTTTCATTCCGAGCGGAGACGATTCTAAAAAACTTTGTCCGTTTAGTAAAACGCTGTAAGCAGGCGTACCATCGTCACAGAAGACATGCACAACCAAATTACCATCAGGGCTCTTAACTGACTGTTTTTCGGCTTTGACACCAATCGTCAGAAAAACTGTAAAAAAGAGTATTAAGCGAAGATTTTTCGTTTTCATTTTGATCGTATTTTATCATGAATTATTCAGCCCAATCGGCACCTTCCGGAGTTCTGCGCCAGCTGAAATAACTATCCAGAACTTGTAATGACTCCGAACTTGGAACCGGCCCCACATGTGGCGTCGGCCCGAGGTACATAACCTGCGGGTCTTCGGCACTGAAAGACGGCCACTCGGGGACTCCTTCACCGTTAGGATCTCCGTATTTGGCAAAGTTTGTCCAGTAGGTACCCATAGCTTCCGAGATTTCCAGATCAGACTCAGAAGTTTGCGGGTTCGAAGCATCGAGATACTGGAAAACGTAAGCCACATCCTGTCCATGAGGAGAACCATAACCGTACATCGGTGAATCTTGCGGGTAATCAGGATGCTGATCGAAATAGTAATAAAAAACCTTCGACCTTCCGGTTTCTGATTGAAGACGCGCCCAGCTCCATGTCTGCCAACCGAAAGCAGCATCCCGCATCAGATCGTACGCAGTTTTCGGCACTGAGCTTTCTCCTGCCGGATAAGCTTCATCGATTTTTGTACGAACAGGTTTGGAAACGATTTTTGCACCATCCCCCAAGTCAAGGCCATCAACAACAATACCAAAGGGAGACGTCTCCAATACCTCAATGCCGTTTGACTTAGCGTTATATGAAAGCCTTCCTTCCGGAGTAACGGAGACCCAAACTTCAATTTTTTTGTCAGGACTAGCTTTTTTTACGCCGCCGGCCGCCCATACGTTACCCACCCCGATGCTCAACAAAAAGAATAGAACAAATACTCTAATCAATACTTTCATTATAACTGATTTATATTTTTTATGCTGAGAATAGAATTTACATTTCATTCACAGGGGTAAATTTATAAAGAAGCACCCCGTGTACCGGAACTTTGAGTGTAAACGAATCGCTTTGGGTGTCAATGCCTGCAATATCCTTTTGCCGCCATAAATCGCGCACCGTTTGGCGACCTGAGATTCCGAGTTTTTCAAAATCTTTGTACGAAATATCCACGATATCGAGTCCAAAGTTGCAGAAGCCTACGGCATAACTTCCATCCTCCAGGTCTTTCACATAAATACGTAAATCACCGATTGTTTGAAGGCAGGTCGCCTGTTTACCCAACGGGTCCTGATTTACGGCAATTACTTCATCGTTAGTTAACAGATTGAGGGTGAAATCGTCCAGTTTTTCCATGTCGCAGCCAATAAGCAGCGGTGCTGCAAAAAGGCTCCACAAACTCATGTGCATGTATTGCTCGTCAGGTTTCAGCTTACTTGGATGCGAATTTCCCCAGCCCACAGTGCCAATCACCAGCATATCCGGGTCGTTCCAGTTACCCGGTTTAGCATACGGTGCAGCTTTATCCTGCGACAAAGCTATACCGCTCATACTCGACCAGGTGTCCGTAATATCATTGGTTGTTCGCCAACAGTTGCCCTGAACAGAACCGCCCCATTTCCAGACATCGGACATCCCGTATTGGCACAAACTGTAAACAATATCGCGCGGCTGCTCTGCCAGGTAATCACCCATTATTTCGAATGGTTTTTTAGCGGTTTCCAAATCCTCTCCTCCTTTATAGGACAAAGAAGACACTTTATAAGGGTCATTATCCTGCATACCATCAATTACGCCCCCGTAACTGCACCAATCGTACTTCAGATAGTCGAAACCCCATTTGGCGTAGATCTCGGCATCTTGTTGTTCGTAGCCGTAGGTACCAGCACAACCACCACACGACCAAGGGCCCGGGCTGGAATACAAGCCTATTTTCAAGCCTAAACTGTGTACATAATCGGCTAGCGCTTTCATGTCGTCAAACCGGGCATTTGGCACAATATTCCCGTCTTTGTCGCGTAAATCGCCCCGCAATGACGGATCTTTGGAGTCGCGGTTGTTTTGCCAGAAGTCGTCGATATTGATATAAGTCCAACCGTGATTGACCAGTCCGCTTTTGACCATAGCGTCGGCAGCACGTTTTATTTTTTCAGCTGAAACTTCGCCGGCAAAACAGTTCCAACTATTCCAGCCCATTGGCGGGGTTAGTGCAATCTTATTGCCACACTCAATCCGCAGTTTTTTCACATCCTTGCCCTTGGCATTCTCTGCTCCGAGTGTAACTTTAAAAGTTCCGGGCTCACACAACTTACCGGTAATAACGCCGCTTTTCGGATCAATTTCCAGCCCGGCAGGTAATCCGGTTGCCGAAAAAATCATCGGGCGGTCGCCGGTTGCCGGTACACGGAACTCAAAAGGCGAGTTCGGACGGACACCAAATACACGGGCACCATTGATTCTGGGTTCGGCCGGGGCAGGAGGCGTCAAAATATATGGCTCGCTGGATACCGGATTATATGTTTTGAAAGTGCTTACACCATCGGTTTTAAACTTGGCATCTGCCCAATCGGCGTGGTCGTAATAATTACCGTTTCCGCCGTCGGTTACCACCAGTTCCACCTTCTTTACGCCGTTAAGTGGAACGGAACAGGCCCTGGCTTCATCGCCCAAACGCATTACCCCACTCGACCATAGTTTCTTACCATCGCCGTAAACCACAAATTCAGAGGCAGGTTGATGTCCGATGACTTCGTCATCCATACCAACTTTTGCGGTAAACTCAATGGCTTTCCCTTCCAATAAAATGGTCAACGAACTTTCGGCGTGTGTCCCGAAACCCCGGTCATATGTTTTACCGGCAATCGTAAACACCTTGCCATCAACTGTTTTATTCGAGGCTGGAACCCCGTAACCTTGGGTCGCCGTGCTCAAATCCAGCTCGTCGAGCCATACAGTTTGAGCCAGCGCCGAGCTGATTGCTATTATGTAACAAGTAAAAAATAACGCTATCGCTTTATACATCTTATAGTCATTTCCCATGTGTATTTTGTTGTTTTTTATTTTAATTCCCTAGTTTACAAACTTCCACCAGTCGAAGTTGAACAGGTCGCCATCGTCGCCTTTAAATACGAAGTAAACATCGTGCGCCCCTTCTGTTTGTTTCACCTTGATCGATTGGGTTATCCAACCGCTTTCGTCACCCTTTACATCGAGTGTTCCCAACAGTTCTCCGTCTTTTTCGTCAACACGGATTTCAATGCTGCCACCAGCCAAAGCTGCAACACCAGCTTCAAACTTTTTGGCCCCTTTACCAAAATCGACATTGCGTACCCGAATGTAATCCCCATTATTAATTTCAGTTACATAAACACCACCTAAAATAGTGCCGTCAATTGTTTTCACGCCCTCTGTCCAGTTAATGGTTTCGGCTTCAGTCCGTTTAAACGGGTTGAGGGTACCAACCGGTTCAATCCCTTTTTTCTGCCACCAAGGTTGCTCCGGGATAGTTCCGTCGGGGTTATATGTGAACTCATCCACACAGATTGAACGCCGTTCGTGGTGTTTATCGGTGAGCAGAGAGTTCAGTTCGTAATTGAAGCCAAAGACATAAGACTTCCCTTTATATTCGATAATGCCCGGATGGTTTCCCGAAGACTTTTCGTTGGGGCGCATAATGTAACCTTTGAATTCCCATGGGCCGGTAGGGCTATCGCTCATGGCGTAACCAATCCCTTCGGGACAACAAGTTGAAGCATAAGCCAGGTAATAATGCCCATCCCGTTTGTAAATCCAAGGGCCCTCCTGATAATGATACGGGTCTTTCTCCCCTTCTACCTTGACAAACTCAGGACTGGTTTCAACCTTACCGGAATAAGAAATCATGTCCTCGTTGAGTTTTACATACCACACCTGTGGGTTTCCCCAGTACAGGTAGGCCTGTCCGTCATCGTCGATAAAAACACTGGGGTCAATATCCTGCCAAATATGATCAGATTCAATTAAGCGTTTTCCCAGCGGATCCTTAAACGGGCCATAAGGACTGTCGGCCACCAATACACCGATTCCGCTTCCCTGCACCGGGCAATACAGGTAGAATTTTCCGTTCCGTTCAATACATTGCGGCGCCCAGGCTCCATTGTCCTGTCGTCCCCAAGTGAAGTCTTTCAGTGTGGCAATTACCCCGTGATCCGTCCAGTTTACCATGTCGGTTGAGGTGTAGCAACGCCAGTCTTTCATTCTAAATCCGCCCATGCCTTCGGGCGTAGAATCTTCGTCGTGCGAGGTGTAAAGATAAACCGTGTCGTTATAGACCATGGGGGCCGGATCGGCCGTAAATACGGTCTGAATTATTGGGTTTTGGGCAAATCCGGCCGAAGTCACCATAATTCCCCCTAGTATTGCAACTATTTTTAATGGGTTTTTCATCCTTTATTCTTATCTAATATTTTGAAGTCAGAGACTTACAATTGTTTTCCTCCCTTTGTAAGTGATCGTTTTGTCGTATTTTTCGACAGCTACATCCCCTGCACCTTTGTTTTCCGAGACTTTTACAATATTGAACGTTCGTTCGGCCAGCATTCCCGGGTATGAGCCTTTCCTATCTTCGATTGTCAAGGTTTTGTCGGTATCATTCCACCTAAAAGTAATGGCAGAATACACACCTTTTTCGTAATCATAACCGTCGTTTTCATCTTCGTATAGAGTAAAGGTACCATCAGCCCCTTCATAGATGCGAATTTCCAGGTTGTCTCCGTTTTGTTCTGCAGCATATTGCACTTTGGGCCCAACCGGTAATATCGAACCGGCTTTTACATAGAGCGGAATAATGTCCAGTGGGGTTTCTTTTATCACCGTTTGTCCGCCCTTCAGCTTTTCGCCTGTCCAGAAATCGTACCAGCCAGACGCTTTAGGCAGGTAAACCGTCTTTTCGCGAGTCATCGGCTCTGTAACCGGGGCTACGAGAATCGATTTTCCGAATAAGTACTCAAAGGTTTGGGCAACAGCTACCGAATCGTCTCGAAAATCCATGACCAACGGGCGCATTAATGTGGAACCGTTCTCGGTTACTTGCCAAGCCTCAGAATAAATGTAGGGTAGCATTTGATAGCGCAGATTCAACATCTTACGCATGTCGTCCTCCACCACTTGTCCGTACTTCCACGGTTCGGTTTCGCTCATGTAACCGTGAATGCGAAAGACGGGGTTGAACGCTCCCCACTGGAACCAGCGGATGAGTAACTCGTGATATTTTTCATCAGTATATTGCGATGGGCCAGGGCGGAAGAAACCGCCGATATCGGTTGTCCAATACGGAAATCCGGTAATGGTATAATTTAGGCCAGCGACAATCTGTCGTCGGTAGCTGTCCCAATTGCCGCCAATATCGCCCGACCAGTTGATGACACCGTAACGTTGCTGCCCCAGGAATGCCGAACGGGTGAGAATGCAAACCCGTTTGTCGGAAGTAGCTTCGCGCTGCCCTTCGTAAACGGCCTTGCTCACCATTAACGGGTAAGCCAAGCGGTAAAAATCGCCCAATCCGGCATAGGTTGTTTCGCCTTTCAACGCATCGTTTTCCGGTTCAACAGCATCCATCCACCACGAATCAACACCGTTGTCGAACATGTTATTTTTTAAGGTATTCCAATAGGCTTTTCGGGTTTCCGGGTTGAAATAGTCCAGCCATTTCGTATTCGGGATAAAGCGTTTTTCAGCCACATAAGCCTTCCCTATTTCCGAATTCTGATCGGGGTTCGACCAAATAGAAATATTGAAATGAGCATGTAAATCATGCAATTGTTGGATGAAACCGGAGGGGTTTGGGTAATTCGATTCGTCGAACTGCGGTACGCCCCAGCCATTTTTACCCCAATACTGCCAATCCTGAACGATAACATCCATCGGAAGTTTTCGGTTTCGGAACTCCTGTACCGTTCCAATTAACTGGTTAGATGACGAATATCGTTCGCGGCATTGCCAGAAACCATAGGCCCATTTAGGTAACATGGGGGCATTGCCCGATAAATTCCGATAAGTGGAAATCACCTTGGCTGCCGACGGGCCGTAAAACACCACGTAGTCGAGCTTTTTGGTAACCGGCGACCGGAATGTGGTGGTATTATCCACCAGTTTCCATGACAGTTTTGGTTGATTATCGGCTTTGCAAATCAATTGCACCTGGTGTTCACCTGCAGACAGCTTAACTAAAGTTCCTGCCGTTGGCGGCAGCCACATGTTACTTTCATCCACGCAGGGCTTTCCGTCGATGGTCACAAAATGGCGGTTACCCATATTGCCCAAATCAAGAAAGACCGAATACTCCCCGTCCTTTTCAACCTGAAACGTTCCGGTATAAAGCGATTGGTTTTGCGAAACTTTTTGCGTACCCGAAGTCGTGGTCACCTCAACCAGTTGGTTTTCTTCGCCTGCTTTTTGTTGTTTGGTCAATTCGACAAAATTTTCTGTTGGGTTGAAGTCCGTTAAGCCGTATTGGTGCCAAAGTAAGCCATAGCCTTTGCTGGAGTAGATGAACGGCAAGGCAATCTGCGTATTCACCTGTGTCAGTCTCCGGGTGACGCCCTTCAAATTAAAATTGCCATCCTGAAACTGGCCCAAACCAAAAATTGACTCATCGTCGGGTGACTCGAAACTTTGCTCTGCTACATAACAGGCTTGCCCCTCAATACTAGAGGCATCAAGCTTCCGCTGGCCGCCCACCTCGTTGAGGAACACGCTTCCCGACGAATCGGCATAGGATAATTTTCCGTTGCTTTTATCAACAATTACCTGCATGTTTTTAAGAATCACCTTTAAGGTTGAAGCACTCTCTTCCACCTTAAAAGCAGGAACAGGCTGTTCGCGAACAAAAATCAGTTCGGGTAAGGCGTCCAGTGTATCTTTCGTAAAAGTCACCCTTACAGCGTTATCTGCAACCGGGTAAATGGCCAGCGTGCCGTCCGACACCGATAGCGTTAAACCGTCCTTCCCTTTATGAAATCCTCGTGCAGCTACTGCTTCCCGACTACTCACAAGCAACAAGCTGAAGATGAGTAAATAAATACTCGTCAATTTTGTTCGCGTGCTCATTCTATTCTTGTTCATTTACAATTTCTTTTGTTTCAAATTACAATACTTTATAAACGCCAATCACCACGTAGGGCTCTTCATTGGCTTTCAGCTCTGGAATCTCCAGTGTTCCTATAAAAATGGCATGGTTCAAATAGTCGTATGAACTTGCCGAAGGAGCTTCGAGCTCAATCACCGATTTCACATAAAAGCCGCCTTCTTCCCCTTTTGCAGGAGTGTGCATTAACGCCTTGTTTGCAACCCGAATAAGAATGCCATCGTCTGTTTTCAGCAGGTAACATGCATTGAGTTCGGTATCGCCGTCAGGGCGCACTAGTTGCCAGTCTTCGCCATAAGGTAAAACTTCGCCCTTTATTTTTGGCCCGCTAAACGTGCCGCCGGTAATCGGAATCATACGCCGCGTACCCCGTTTGCTCTCCCCAACATTCAACACATTGCCGATTCTTACCTTTGCTTTCCACATCAGTTCGGTTTTGAAATCGAGGTAAATACTATCGCCATTTTCCGGGCTGGCACTCTGTGCAAAACCACTCCAGGATATGAACAGTAGCAGCAGCATGATGAGCACTGTACCGAGCCTATTTCGTTGAAATACAAAGTTCATACGGTTCTTTTTCTCTGGTAATACTTTATAGTTTAACCACGACCTCGTCACCCGAATATGTCACGGCTTTATCCGGCTGGCTCACAATTTCATTTCCTTTTGTTTTGTCTTTCGAAGCAAGCACTATGTTGAAAGTCCGTTCGGTCAACATTCCAGGAAATTCGCCATTGCGTCTGCCAATCGTCAGAGTTTTGTCGGCGTCGTTCCATTTAAACGTAATGGTTGAATACACCCCTTTTTCGTAGTTGTAATTATCGTTTTCGTCTTCGTACAGCGTGAACTCGCCATCTGCACCTTCGTAAATACGGATCTCCAGATTATCCCATTTTTTCTCAGTAGCGTATTGCACTTTGGGTCCGATAGGCAGAATAGCTCCGGCTTTAACATACACGGGCGTTGTATTGATGGTTGTTTCTTTGGCAATTTCCTGTCCGCCATCGAACTTTTCGTTGGTCCAGAAATCATACCAAGCCGTACCTTCCGGCAAATAAACAGGCGACGATTTTACTTCGGTGAAATCAACCGCCGGGAAGCCTTCTTTCGTTTTGGCGTTCCCTTTGTTCCAGCCGCTTGCTTCGTCAACTTTTACTATTTTCTCTGGTGTGTACTGTGCATTCATTACCGGCGCTACAAGCAAGGACTGGCCAAACATGTATTCACTGTTCATGTCCCACACTTTTTTGTCGGCCGGAAAATCCATCACCAAGGCGCGCATAAAGCTGGAATTATTGCTGGCAACATCCCACGAAGTGGTATAAATGTACGGCAGCAGAGAGTAGCGCAAATTGATGGCATTCGCAATGGCATCGTAAACCGGCTCGCCTTGTTTGCCAAAGTAGTAGATTTCACGTTTCATATCTGTTCCGTGTGAACGCATCATCGGGGTAAATACGCCGTATTGCAACCAGCGCACATATAATTCCTGGAACAGCGGATTTTTGGCTGCTGTTCCATCGCTCCACGACTTGTTGTAAGCCCCGGCAAAGAACCCGCCGATATCGGAATTGAAGTTCGGATTTCCGGTTAAGGTGAAGTTCAAACCGGCAGGAATTTGGCTGCGGAATGAGTCCCAGGATGAACCCAGGTCGCCCGACCAAACATTACAACCATAGCGTTGTTGACCGGCAAAACCGGAACGGGTTAAAATGAATACGCGCTTATCTGAAGATACTTGTCTCTGGTGGTCGTATACGCCTCCAACCGTTTCCAACGGAAAGGCATTACGTACTTTGCGGAAAGACCCCAGATAGGTTTTGTTATCAAAATCCTTTGGTTTGAAATCGAGGTGGTCAGGTTCTGTGGAGTCCATCCACCAACCATCAATACCTAACGAGAAAAGCCCTTTGTCTAGGTATTCCCAGTAAATGTCCCGTGCTTCCGGGTTAAATGCATCATACACCTGAACGCCCGAAGGATAATTCATGTCAGGCGGCCAGATATCTTTCCCTGATTGCGGCCAGGTTTGAAAATCCATCAGCATGTTCTTTTCTTTCAATTCTTTGTATTGTGGTGTTTCCGGGCCAAAAGATGCCCAGATTGAAATAATCAGGTGTGCATTCAGATTATGAACGTCATCAACAAATTTTTGCGGTTCCGGGAAGCCCGGGTTCAGAAACGACATGCCGTTCCAATGGTAGTTGTCGCCCCAGTATTGCCAGTCCTGAATAATACCATCCAATGGAACACCCAGCTCGCGGTATTTTTCAACCACACCCACCGTTTCATCCTGTGTTTTATAACGTTCGCGGCTTTGCCAGAAACCATAGGTCCAGAGCGGGAACATAGGCACTTTGCCGGTCAGGTCGCGCATTTCGGCAACCACGCCATCGGCATTTTTACCATACATGAAATAATAATCGATGCAATCGCCAACTTCCGAAGCAAATTCGGTACCGGCTTCATTATCGGTAAAATCGGTAGGTGAATAGTTGTCCCAGAACAGTCCGTAGCCTTTTACCGATTGGAAGAAAGTTGAAAAGTCACAGGTGTTATTCTGTACCATATGAACTTTCTGGTTACGTTGCGACATTTTCCCGTTTTGCAGAATTCCCAGCCCATAAATTGCTTCATTGGGGTCGAGGGTGAAGGATTGCTTAACCGAATAAGTCTCGTTTCCGGCATCGTTAAACCGGGTGAAAGCTGTGCTTCCGGCCTTTTCTGTCAGCAAGGCATCACCGTTTGCCGACAAGTACGACACCGCACCTGTTCGGGTATTGACTTTCACCGTCAACACATCGCTAAGCAGCGATATCGTGCTATCCGATTCAGTTACGTTAAGCGGGACAGTTTCGGCTTCTTTCACCACCGAAAGGCTCTTTTTTTCAACCGTTTCACCGGGAAGCGATTTGATTATCCGAACAATTCCGGGTGTATAAAACCTGACTTCCACGACCGTGGAATCGATGGTCGTTTTTATCCCTGAGGCCGTTTTTTCATACGACTGCGATTTGCAACTCACGCTTAAAATGAGCACACAAGTCAGCAGGTAATAGATTGATTTCATTGATATAAGATTTGATTTAATTTTTCTGTGACCGTGGAATTTAGTCATTTTGGAGCGGGACACCCACCCGTCCCTGTTTCCGTTTCTTAGATTGATTCTACAAACCGGGATCTCTACTCAAATTTCCACCAATCGAAGTTGAATAATTCGCGACCGGCAGTGATGTTATGCCCGTTAAAACACAGGTAAACATCATGTTTCCCGGTCACCGGAGAAGTGAGTTCTGACGTAAACAATTGAAACTTCTCCCACCCCCCGGTGCGGGGAAGGTCGATGGATGCCACAAGCGGACCTGCTACACTATCGAGGCGGACTTCCAGGATACCTCCGTCAACCCCTGCAGCCAATGAGGCAGAAAAAGATTTGGCTTGTTTATTCCCAAAATTAACCTCTCTTACTTTCAGGTATCCCTTCAAGCGGGCATCCGAAACATAAACGCCAACTTGGTCATTCTGAGCAATAGCACATTTCTCCGACCAGGCCATAGTTTCCGCTTCAACACGCTGATAAGGATTGAGCTCCCCCACCGGCTGCGGGCCTTCCGATGACATATTCACCGAAGGAATGGTACCATCAGCATTGTAGGCAAATTGCTCCACGCATGCTGCTCTTCCGTAACTTCCGCCTCCCGGAAGCAGCCCGGTATGATAGAAGATATAGGAATTGCCCTTGTAATCGATAATCCCGCCATGATTGGTAAAACTGTTGGTTTTCTGATTTTCCATAATTTTGCCTTGGTATTTCCAGGGGCCAACCGGGCTTTCGCTCATCGAATATGAAAGGCTCTCGCCGCCTTTACCCATGCCGGCATACATCATGTAATAGTTACTGTTTCGCTTATAAAACCAGGGACCTTCAACATACATGTCCTTATTTTCAATGCCCAACTTGCGGTTTTCCCTGTTACCCCCAAACGTTTCCACTGTAGTTGGAACAGATTCGATATCGCCCGAGTACGAAACCATGTCTTCATTTAGCTTGACATAAAACAAACCTCCATTTCCCCAATAAAGGTAGGCCTGTCCGTCGTCGTCAATCCAAACAGTCGGGTCGATATTTGACCAGCTACCATTGCTAATCAGCGGTTTTCCAAGCGCATCTTTAAATGGTCCGGTTGGCGAATCAGACACCGCAACGCCAACAGCCATGTTGTTTTCGACGGTTTGGGCACAGATGTACCAGTAAAACTTTCCGTTGCGCTCAATACACTGAGCCGCCCAAGCCCGGTCACGCGCCCACTCGAATGACTCCAATGTTATCGGGACACCGTGATCCGTCCAGTTAACCATATCAGTTGATGACAGCACCCGCCACTTGGTCATGTAATAAAAGTCGAAGCCGGGAATGTCGTCCCCGGTGTAAACGTACATGGTATCATGGTAAACCATCGGCGCCGGATCGGGCGCAAAATGAGCCTGTACAATCGGGTTTTGCGCTTGGATACTACTGCCGAAAAAGGCGGCAATTCCAAAAGTCAAAATCAATTTCGGAGAATCAACCAACTTTGTAAAAAAGCAGTCTATTTTATTTTTTGTTTGTTTTTTCATCGTCATTTTCGTGTTTTATAGTTCGGTTAAGTTTGCTGTTTTAGCTTATTTTTTCATTTTCCACCAATCGAAGTTGAATAAATCGTTTGTGCTGCCTTTGAATACGAAATACACATCATGCACCCCTTTCGCTTTTTTGATTGAACATGACTGTGTTTCCCAATTTTGATTGCCGCCGGTATTTTTCACATCCAATGTTCCCAACAGCTCACCGTCTTTCGCGTCAATACGGATTTCGATTTTTGCTCCCGGAGTCGCTGCGGCAACACTTGCTTCAAATTTCGTTGCACCTTTTTCGAAATCGACACTACTCACTTTGATGTAGTCGCCGTTGTCAATTTTAGTTACATAAACCCCGACCTCATCGGAACCGAGTGTTTTCTGCCCTTCAGACCAGCCAATGGTTTCGGCCTCTACCCTTGCGTAAGGGTTTAAATTTGAAGCGCTCTCCGTAACACCTTCTTTGGTTGGTGTAATCAACGGGATGGAACCATCGGCATTAAACTCAAAAGGCTCAATACAGACCGAGCGTCTGAACCCGGTACCATCGGGTAATCCGGCATTGTGGTAGAACAAGTATGACTTTCCTTTAAAATCAATATATCCGGGGTGATTGGTAAATGCACCTTTATTTTGAATGACGTGCATGATGGTGTCGCCGTAAACCCATGGACCGGTTGGTCCGTTGCTTATTGAATAGGCCAAATGCTCGGACACGCCTCCTGCCGGATAAAGCATGTAATATTTGCTGTTGCGTTTGAAAAACCAAGGGCCTTCTTCGTAGGCGGCAGTGCGGTTTTGAATTTTCTTTGAGCGATAACCAAAGGTTTCATCATTGAGAGGCTCCTGTACAATGCCTACTTCTTTGTCGTAAGAAACCATGTCCTCGTTCAGTTTTACATACCAAAGGTTCGGGTTTCCCCAGTATAGGTAAGCTTGTCCATCATCGTCGATAAACACTGTCGGGTCAATGTAGCCGTAACCAATCAGCAAGGGTTCTCCGATGGCATCTTTAAACGGGCCGGTTGGACTGTCCGATACCGCCACGCCAATCGCATTTCCACCTCCCTTTTGATTTACCGGGACATAGAAATAATACTTCCCGTTACGGTATACACATTGACCGGCCCAGGCATCACCCCTGGACCAGCTAAAGTCTTTGTAATGTAAAATTGCACCATGATCCGTCCAGTTTACCATGTCTGTTGACGAATAGCAGCGCCAATCGTTCATGGTGAAAAAGTTGTTTACCGTCGAATCTTCGTCGTGTGTGGTATAAAGATAAACCGTGCCGTCGTGAACCATCGGCGCCGGGTCGGCTGTGTGATAAGTTTGAATGATTGGGTTCTGGGCATATCCCAGAACCCGTATCATCACCGACAAAGAGATAACCAGTATTAGCTTTGTTTTCGTTTTCTGCATTGTTGAATCGGTTGGAATTAGTTTGTTTCAGGTCTCATCCCCGACATTACTTGGCCCAGGCTTGTCCTTCGGGGGTACGCCGCCATTCGAAATAGGTATCAAGCACTTTCAATGACTGCTCACTTGGAACCGGCCCAATATGCGGTGTTGGGCCCAGGTACATTACCTTCGGGTTTTGATCGCTAAAAGCCGGCCATTCGGGTACACCTTCACCGTTCGGGGTGCCGTATTTGGCAAAGTTTGTCCAATAAGTTCCCATTGCTTCCGATATTTCCTTGTCCGAAGCCGAAGTATTCGGGTCTGCGTTGTTCAAATGCTGGAACACATAGGCAACTTCTTGCCCATGGGGAGAACCGAATCCATACATAGGCGAACCTTCCGGAAAATCCGGGTGCTGGTCAAAATAATAGTAATAGACCTTCGATTTTCCGGCTTCGGATTGAAGGCGTGCCCACGCCCAGGTTTGCCATCCAAAAGCGGCATCGCGCATTAAATCGCGCGCTGTTTTGGGTACTGAGTTCTCACCTGCCGGATAAGCAGCTATCAATGTATCAGCAAACTGACCGTAACGCGCTTTCACTCCTTCGATATATTGTTCCGGCGTTCTTTCCCTTGAAAAGCTTGCCCCTTCGTCGGAATTGTAACCAATAAGCACCGGAATATCGTTGTAGTTGCCGTTCTGATACATGGTGTGCTGGTCTCCCGGAATGACATAACCGTCAACTATGGGCCATCCGCCGGGCATTGTCCATCCCGCCGGGATAAATTTTTCGGCATCCATCTGACGCAATTCCGCAATCGACGAAGCTCCAAATTGCTTTGCATATTCAATACCATCTGCTTCTGCCTGTTCCAGGGTTTTCATATTTTCTCCCGGGTACGTGGTCGGACGGGTTGGCCCAAATGAACCGCCGCTTTCGGAAATTGCCCCTTGAAACAAACCTTTTGCCAGCGGCGAGGCGCACAACATGCTGACAGAAATTCCACCGGCTGATTCACCGAAAATAGTTACTTTGTCGGGGTCGCCTCCAAACTGGGCAATATTCTGCTTAATCCACTTCAAGCCTGCGATCTGATCAAGCAAACCGTAGTTACCGGATACATGATCGGGACTCTCAGCAGTCAAATCCGGATGAGCAAGAAAACCCAACTGACCAACGCGGTAGGCAATGCTAACCAGTACCACCCCTTTTGAAGCCAGTTTGGCACCGTCGTACATGGGATCGCAGGTTGAGCCAAAACTAAAGCCTCCACCGTAAATCCAAACTAAAACCGGGATTTTGTCTTTCGTCGATTTTGCGGGGGTCCAAACATTCAGGTACAGACAGTCTTCGCTTTTGCCCGACTGAGGATTTCCACCCTGCATAGGAGCTGGTGCATAATCGATAGTTTGCTTCACCCCTTCCCATTGTTGAACCGGCTGAGGGGCTTTCCAGCGCAATTCCCCAACCGGAGGGGCGGCAAAAGGGATTCCTTTGAAGATGGTCATACTATCGGTAACGGTACCCTGTATCCAGCCACCTTCAACTTTTATCTGCCCGGGTTGAGCATTTGAACAAGCGCTGAAAACAACTATCATCGCTGCTACTATGAAAAAAGCTATATTCTTCATGTCTGTTTATTGAATTGTGAGTTTCATGGTTTTCAAATCATTTACATCAGAACTGGTTCCGTACAGAATTTCGTATTCGCCGGAGGTAACAGCCATCTCTCTGCTGTTCCAGTCGTAAAATTCAAAGGAAGATGAAGGCAGGTCAATCACCGCTTTCACGGTTTTTCCTTTCCCTACTTCAACCCGTTTAAAACCTTTTAAGGTTTTCAAAGGACCTTCCAGGTCATTCACCTTCCGAACGTAAACCTGCACGATTTCAATCCCGTCGCGTTGGCCTGAATTGGTAACAGGTACCGTTAGTTGAACTGAATTGTCCGTTCCGATAGTTGTTTTACTCAAAGTTGCATCACCAATCTTAAATGTGGTGTAACTCAGTCCAAAACCAAAAGGAAACAAATAATCGGTCGTGTAACGGTAGGTGCGGCCTTTCATGGAATAATCTTCGAAATCGCCCAGCTTATCCGAGTTCTTATAAAAGGTGACGGGCAGTTTCCCGGCCGGATTATAGTCGCCAAATAACACATCGGCAACAGCTTGTCCGCCCGACTCGCCGCCATACCACGCTTGCAGAATAGCATCGCAGCTTTGGGTTTCGGGAGACAGAGCAATGGCCGAACCCGAACAATTCACAAAAATGACGGTTTTACCGGCTTCTTTCAGTGCTTTTAAGCAGTTACGCTGAACCGACGGCAACTCGATATTGGTACGGTCGCCCCCTTTAAAGCCGGGGTAATTGACCGGCATTTCCTCGCCTTCGAGCTTACCGGAAAGCCCGCCAACAAACACCACCACATCTGTACCTTTCAGTTTGCTGATTAGATTGGTATAGTCAACGTCTACTTCCTTTCCAAAGTCGAATTCAATATTCGCCTGCCAATCATTTTTCTGGGCGTAGCGGATTTGAATTTTATAGTTCTTTCCGGCTTCAACCTGGCAAGGAATTCTCGCAGGAAGTGTTCTCCAGTTGTTGTATTTAGCAAGCGTGTCCCCATTTACCACCAGTTCGAAATAGCCTGTGGCACCGCCTTTAAACACAATTTCTTCGGTCACTTTAGGCACAAATTCAGTTTCGTAAAGCGCAGAAAAACCTTCAAGCTTAACGCCCGATGCAAATTCGTGCTGACCGGCTGTGGTCATTTTTATCGGGTCGGTAATTTGCTGTGTGGCAACAATATCGCCTTCCCAGTCGGGGGTGTTCCAAAAGGAGGCTTTCACCCCTGCTTTGCCATCAAATGAAAACTGTCCAAAATAACTGTCTGTCACTTTATCTTCGACCAAATCGCAACCTTTATCATAAACGATTTTCTTTTCCGAAATTTTCGTTTTAATGCCGTCCAGAATGGAAATGGTACGGACCGGCGTTCCGTTGTAGTTTCCCCACAACATTGGCTTATCGTTGGCATTAGGTCCAATTATGGCAATCCGCTTTTCATTTTTGGACAAGGGTAATACGTTATTTTTATTTTGAAGAAGTGTCATCGTTTCACGGGCCATATTGAGTGCCAGTTGCTGATGTTCCTTATTATTTAAAACCGATGCCGGAATTTGTGCCCATGGAACAATGGAATCAGGGTCGAAGTCGCCCAAATCGAAACGGCCGACAAGTAAGCGCATCACACTTTTGTCGATATCCTCTTCTTTTATCAAACCACGCTCAACAGCTTCAGGAAGCTGCATGAAGGGGTAGTTTTGCCAGACACATTCCACATCGGTACCAGCCAGAACAGCCTTGGAAGCCGCATGGACAGCATCGGACGAAACTTTGTGACTGGTAAAAAAATCGGTAATGGCGCCACAATCAGACACCACCATATATTTGTAGCCCCAATCGTCGCGAAGGATGCGTTGCAGCAAACGGGTGTTACCGCAGCAAGGCTCGTCGTCCAAACGCTGGTAGGCGCACATCACCTGCCGTACATCGGCATCCTGCACCAACGCTTTAAAAGCAGGGAGGTAAGTTTCGTTCAGCTCGCGCGGGTCAACATTGTTCAGGTTCAGCTCGTGGCGGCTCCACTCCGGCCCCGAATGCACGGCGTAGTGTTTGGCGCAGGCCAGCAACTTGCGGTATTTGGCATCTTCGGGTCCCTGCAAGCCTTTTACCACCTGAATACCCATGCGGGAAGTCAGGTAGGGGTCTTCGCCATAGGTTTCCTGACCGCGTCCCCAGCGCGGATCACGGAAAATATTCACATTCGGCGTCCAAACCGAAAGGCTCAAAAAACGCTTGTTCTCGTTGCCCGATTGTATCCATTGGTTGTATTTGGCACGGGCTTCATCCGAAACGGCATTGTAAATTTGGTATAATAGTGCATCGTCAAACGAGGCCGCCATGCCGATTGGCTCGGGGAAAACGGTTACGTTGTTATTATTGGCATATCCGTGAAGTGCTTCGCTCCACCAATTAAATTTTTTAATTCCCAAACGTGATATTGCGTCCGATTGGTCGCACATCAGGGTGGCCTTTTCTTCAATGGTCAGTCTCGATATTAAATCTTTTGACCGCTCCTCCGAACTCAGGTCGGGGTTTTGATAGGGGTATTGCTGGGCGCGCAAAGTGCCCATAAAACATAGAAACAGTGCCATAAGCAAAGCACTTCTATAATTCCAATATTTAACTATATTCATAAACATTCAGTAAAAGTTAGTTAATCGGTTTTAAACTAGCTGCAAATCCTCCCCTACGGAGCATTTTCACTACTATTTCAGAATTGTTGTCGACAACCAAGTAGCGTGTCGAAAACTCTGTATCGTATTCTCCATCGGCAATCAACGTAAGCCGGTATTTTCCCCCTTTGGGTAGAAAATTGAATTTCAACGCCTTGTTTTTATCCCTGCGTATTTCAGAATTGATGCCTCCCACATACCAAATGGCTCCTTTGCGGCGGGCCAAAATAACGTCTTTTCCCGGCAACCCATCCAAAAATTTGGTGTCGTCCCAGGCATTGGGAACTTCACGCAGGAAATTTTTAGCGGCATCAGGCAGATTGTAATACCCCTCGGGACGGTCAGCCCAATGTTGTATTCCTGACTCAAACAGCACACTCAAGGCCAACTCATGCCCATACGATGTGATGTGTGGGTACTGCGAGTTAGTGAAAGTCACAGGCGTATAATCCATGGAGCCCACCACGTTACGGGTAAATGGCAAGATGGCGTTATGCTCGGGCGCGGTGCTTGTAAACTCAGAACCATTGTTGTACCACTCGGCACCACGTACACCTTCGTACGTCATCAGATGCGGATAGGTACGCGCCCAACCACGAGGAACCAAACAGCCGTGGAAGTAAACCATGATTTCAAATTTGGCGGCATCCTCCAAAATATCGATGTAGTAGTTAATCATGTCCTGTTTTTCGCTTTCGAAAAAGTCGACTTTCACTCCATAGATTCCCAATTTCTTCAATTTGGCAAATTCTTCCATTCGGTTTTCGTGGGTCAACATGCGATCCTTGGGCGTGGCATTCACCCAAGTGTGTTCGCCGCCCGAGTTGTACCAGATCAGCGGTTTCACTCCAACGGAATGAATGTATTTCAGTGCATCTTCGAGATTGCCGCCATCGGTCATCGCATCCCATTCCCAATCGAGCAAAGTGTAGGGCCAGCCCATCGACGCGGCCAAATCGGCAAAGGCGCAAACAGTTTTGTAGCTGCGGGTTCCGTGGTTGTCGGACCAATAGTTCCAAGACGCTTTTCCGGGTTGAACCCAATCGGTTTTAGCTACGGTTGAAGGTGCCGAAACATCGTCGACCAACGTCGATTCAACAATGTCGGCCAATGTTCCCACAATGATGACACGCCAAGGCGATTTCCATGGAAGCATGATGGTTGGCTGTGTTTCGCCTTTTTCGCGGCCGTTCCATTTGTCGGGGAAAGTGAGTTTGTATTTGGTCTTTTCACCGAAGTTGGTGAGTTTGGTTCCGCAATAGCTGCGATCCAAATCGGCTTCATGAATCAGGTACCAACAAGCTTTATCGGGCGTATTGAAAAGCGCCGGGTACCCCCAGTCATTCTGCTCATTGCCGTTTGTTTGGGCACTGTAAAGCCCTTCGTTGGCCGGGTTGAATTTGGTGAGCCAGCGCACAGTGCTGTCGGGAATAGCATAAGCAGTGAATTCATCTTTCACTACAAAAGTTCCTTCTTTTTCAGGAAACTCATAGCGAAAAGTTATGCCATCGTTGTACGCCCTGACTATGAGGTTCATTTTCGCTTTTGAAGGATTTTCGAACGACACCACCACTTCGTTGGCTTGATTGCTACACTGACTGCGCTTGCCGTGAATAGCGATATATCGTTCGTTCACCAATCTTGACTTTCCAACTTTCAGAAATTTCAATTCACTCGAAAAATCCTGATCGCTGCGCGAAAGCCCCAGCGTAATCTTCGGAATGACAAGGACTGTGCGACCACTGTCCATGTAATTAACCCGGAGAATCCATCCCCCTAATTCTTCCTGCTCGTGCAACTCAACCTGAATGCAGTTGTTCGGAGAAGAAACTCTCACCGGTCGGGCCGCTACCGAAAAGAAACCGGAAGTACACGTAAAAAAAAACAGAAACAGCAGAATATTACGAAGTTTCCGTCGCACTATAAGTCTCCCAAAAAACTTGCCTTGCTCACAAATTATTTGCTTGGTCTCGGTTGCATCAGTCATCATCCACCTCCGGTTAATGATTGACGACAACCGGGCGTATCAGTTCAAGCATTTTCTCAGCATAGCGGCGTCCAAGCTCCCGATAAGCAGCTGCTGTAAAATGGAGTTTATCTGGAATTACAGCCAGGCCTTTCGACGAGACCACATAAGCATTGGGAATAACTGAGGGCAAGTTGTCAATAATTTCATTCATGCTCGCACAGGCTCCTCCCTGGTCGGCATTAACGGTTTCACCAGCCAGCAATGGTACTGCATCGTAACTGAGGCCCAAGTCAGCACAAAGGTTTTCATATACTTTCTTCACCTTAACAGGCCATTGATGGTCGCCCGTATTTGATTCTCCCTGGTGAAGCAAAATTCCTTTAATAACACCTGCTTTTTGTGCCTCCTTTGCCATTTCAACCAACCGCCCGTAAGGATTATCATCATATTGCTTAATCCATGAAACCATCCACGAAGGGGCCGTTGCGATATACTCAGCACAACTATCCTTATCGAACAATTCGATTTTACATCCCCCTACTGCAACGTTTATCACGCCGATGCGAATGTCGTCGGGCAAACTGTCGACTAACATGCGGCCAAAGTAGTCAGCCGGAGTCAGGCCAGTATTACATCGGCATAACGGAGGGACAGCGGTATACCATTGACCTTTTTCTCTATTCAGCTCCGGACAATCCAAAGTGGCCATTACCCGAAACCGCTCACTCACATGGATGGTGTCCTGTGCTTCAATCCGAGCATTTCCTTCCATATTGGACTGACCGAAACAAAGGAAAATATAGAATTTAGGGTCGGGCATCTGCTGCGAACCCAACATACAATCCGATTTAAAAAGTAATTGAGAAAACTGCCAGAGATTGTCTTTCCATACATTGAAGTCGTGGTAACCTCCCGGAATTACCTGGTAAATATGCGGAACCTCATTTGCCTCTAGGTAATCGTGTGTACGTTTGCTAAAGTTGATTAGGCCGTCCTGATCTCCACACGAGATCCAAAGTAATTTCAGTTGCTGTTTCGCTTTTTCCGGATCAGGAACAAGCAACTCGGGGGTTTTCGTGTTTGGAGCCGACGAAAATCCACCCACCCAGGCAAATTCATCGAGGTTCCCCAGCCCAAAGTTCAGCGATTGACCACCTCCCATCGATAATCCAGCAATGCCACGATGATCACGATCCGCCAATACAGGGTAATTCTTTTCAACAAAAGGGATCAGATCATTCAATAAGTCTTTTTCGAAGGCGGCAAAAGCAGCCACTTTGTCCGGGGCCATAATATTCCCGATTGCACGGTCATCTTTCATCGCTCTCCCATTGGGAAGCACTACAATCATCGGTGCTAACTTATCTTCGGCATAAAGATTATCGAGAATAACCTGCGGTTGTCCCTGGTTGAACCATTCTTTCTCGTCGCCACCAATACCATGCAATAAATACAAGACCGGATATTTATTGCTGGAGGAGTAGCCAGGAGGTGTGTATATTAAAGCTCGTCGATTGGTGCCTACTGTTTCCGAGTGATAAACAAGTGTATCAATTTTCCCATGCGGAATATTCGGTCGGGACACATCAAATCCCGAAGGCGTGGACTCCGTGTACTTCTGTGCATTCACAATAAAAGAAAAGATCATGAATGCCACAAAAAAAGTTTGTTTCATTTGCCATCAGTTTAGTTTAGAAACGACAAATTACACCAATCGCCTACGAGACGCTTTCAGTTTTGAATATTTAATTTACAATTACAGATACCACACAGCAAGTTTTGAACTGCTCCGTAATTTATTTGTTTGGGGTGTTCCATTTGTATGTTTTGCTACATTCAATATTCAACGTTTGATTACCGCATTGCATACGAAAACCTCCTTGTTCCAGTGTCCAATTACCATCTGCACCAACAAATGCTAAATCACTGACTTTAATGGACAAGGTAACAGTTTGGGTTTCGCCAGGCTGCAGTTCTACTTTTTTAAATGCTCTTAATCTACGGCTCTCCGGTGTAAGCGATGCCACTAGATCACGACTGAAAAGCATAACTGCTTCTTTTCCTGATTTCGTACCGCTATTGGTTATATCCACAGAAAAATGTAATTCGTCCTCAGCTGTAAATGAGTCCATATTAGTTTTGAAATTACTGTATTCGAATGTTGTGTAGCTAAGTCCGTAGCCAAAAGGCCATTGCACAGAGATAACTGCATCATAGTCATACGCTCCCTCCATTTTGTCTATTTCTTCGCTTACCCTGTAATCATAGGTGGTAAGTTCGGCTTGATTGCGCGGGTATGTGTATGGCATTTTGGCACTCGGATTGACACTGCCGTCCAAAATATTGGCCAACGCATCGCCACCAAAATTACCTGGCAACAAAATGTTTATGATTCCACTTGCCAGCGGCTCGATATCGTTGATAATACGAGGCCTACCTTCATTGAGTATTAGCACAATTGGTTTTCCTGTAGTGGCCAAGGCTTTTATAAGTTTACGTTGATTTGGAGAAATGGCGAGATCGTTGAGGTTACCGGGCGTTTCGCAATAAGAGTTTTCACCAATACAAGCAATGATGATATCTACATTGCGTGCTGCGGCAACAGCTTTATCAATCTCCGGCTCATTTTCTTCCGTATAACTACCTTCCGGTTTATAGGTTACTCCTTGTTCCAAGCGTACATTGTCCGCACCAAATTTGTTGCATATCGCCTCGTAGATGGTATTATACTCACCGGCAAACCTATCGGTAAGATGTCCTTGCCATGAATAGCTCCATCCACCGTTCAGACAGCGCATCGAATTGGCATTTGGGCCAGTGACAAGGAGTTTTTTGCCTTTTGTTAGGGGTAATATGTTATTCTCATTTTTAAGCAGAATCATCGACTCTTCAGCAGCATGGCGTGCTAATTGCTTGTGTTCATTACTACCAAAAAGCGGATAATCTTCAGTCATAGTATTAGGGCAATTGAAGAGATCCAAGCGGAGTTTTAATCTGAGAATCCGGCGTACAGCATCATCAATGCGGCTCATGGGTACCTTATTTTCTTCCACCAGTTCTTTGAGCAGTGTACAGAAATGAAGATCGTAAGGCTCCATCGCCATGTCGATCCCTGCATTAATAGCTATTTGGATAGCCTCTTTCTTATTGGCAGCGATGTGTTCCCGTGTGTAAAGATTGTCAATATCTGCCCAATCAGTTAACAGCATTCCGTCCCATTTTAAGTCTTCTTTCAACCATTTGGTCAGCAAGTCATAGTTGGCATGAACCGGCACTCCGTTAATAGATCCGCTATTGACCATGATGGTTAATGCCCCGGCTTCAACACATGCTTTAAAAGGTGCAAAACATTTTTCACGCAGGTCGGCATCGGATATGTAAGCTGGCGTTCGATCTTTACCAGTACGCGACATGCTGTACCCCATATAATGTTTTACTGAAGTCGCGATACGATCCGCGGGGATATGATTCGGATCGTTGCCCTGGAAGCCTCGAACGGCAGTACTCCCCATGATTGAGTTAACCAGACAATCTTCGCCGTAATTTTCCCAAACACGTGGCCATCTCGGGTCACGTGCCATGTCCACAGTCGGGGAATAAGTCCACGGACAGTTGGCTGCACGGGTTTCATAAGCAGTAACCTGGGCCGATTTGTATGCCAATTCGGTATTGAACGAAGCCCCAATATTAATATTTTGCGGGAATAAAGTACCCCCCAATGTGTAGGTGGTGCCATGATTCTGATCTAATCCATAGATACAGGGAATACCGATTTCTTTCATCGATACATCCTGTATTTTACCGATAATCTCTTGCCATTTCTCACGACTTTGTGCAACAGGACCGGGGGCATTTAAAAGAGAACCAACTTTGAATTCAGCAATGGCCTTGTGAAGTTTGGCATCATCAAGTTTGAATTCATCATTAACGAATTCACCTAATACGTCAATGCTAAGTTCGGTCATTTGACCTATTTTTTCATCAAGAGTCATTTTTTTAATGATGTCACTCACCTGCTGCTCTATCTTAGGATCTTCAGCCACTGCTGAAGGAGGGGTTACCTGCGTAGTGCAGGCAACCATAATAGTTGATGAAAAAATTAGTAATACTTTTTTCAGTGTCATAATCCAATGATTAATTTTTTAGTTCATATTACTGTACGGTTACCAGATCGACATAATAGCCGTGCCCTACGCATAGAAATCCGCTTTCAGCCTGAATTTTATCCAGAACCTCTTGTGTTAACGGTACTTCCTTCACTCCGTCTGTTGAGAACTCGATTACAGAAGTGTCGGGCAGGTCATTCCACCAGCCGGTCGTGGTGCGTAACTGATGATATGCTGCTTCAGCGGCTACTGAATAGTGAATACTCAGGACAGCACCGGCTTTTAACGAGGCAAACACATCACTGCCAATCAGGTTGAAGGTTTTGTTCGGACTACTGTCGGGAAGATCCCACGACACGTAATGGTGTCCTTGCCAAAGTACAGTTGTTGACGAAACAGTGACTGTCTGTTCGGTAACCACTTTCTTATCAAGATAGAATTGTAAGTCTGCACCGCCTTGGGTAACACCTGTCAGTTGGTAATCCCCGTCATCCAATTGCGGACAGGTAATGGCGATTTCTGTGCCCGACTGCCGGATGAACTCCGTGATAGTCTGTCCGGCAAAGGTCAGTGAAGCAATCTGGTCGAGATTGATACCGGTCATCACCCATTCTCGATTCGAGTTGGTTCGATCGGCCCCTGAAGTGATAAGCGCCGTGTAGGTTACTTTGACGGTGTTGCCGCCATACTCGTTGTTTTCATTGTCTACCAGTATCACGCGATGCTCACCTTCGGCCAGGTCGGCGGGCACTTCATATTCGATGTAGGAATTGTCTTCTGAAGCGACGTAAACGATATTGGTGATGCTTATTCCATCAATAATAATACTCGTTACGTTGTCGAGATTGTTGCCATAAAGACGGGCGCTTATACCCGGCGCGATAATACGCTCAAAGCCTACTTCTGTCGCCCAAGGGTCTTCCGCTAAGGGATTTACCTGTACAATACCCTCGCGATAGGTCGATTTACCGGCTTCGGTTGAAACGATTACCTTAAAATTGTATGTACCTGCTTTGAGGTTGATATCGAGTGAGGTTCCGGTTTGTACTTCAACTCCGTCGATCTGCCATGAAATGGCGGTATAGTCGGCCGGAGTGACTGTCAGTTCCATTGTGAGGTTGGCGTCCCGGCTAATATTGGCGACAACAGGCAGTTCGCCGTTTACGCGGTCCGGGAAAATGGGGTCGAGTATCCGGGGGTCGTCACTGGCGGTAGCTGTTGAGAACGGATCTTCGTCGTTGCATGCTGTGAATGTAAAACTCATCGCAAGTACCGCAACCAGTATAAAATATATTGTTTTCATATTTCTTCTATTTACATCTTTATCGTTATTCCGTAATTGTTTTATTCCACCATACAGGTGTGTTCCAGCTGTTATTGCCACCCATCCGGGCCAATGCCTCATCATAACTTGCTTTGTTGTATGACGATTCAAGTACCGGGTAGCTGAGGCGTACCGGAATTTCTGAACCTCCGGTGAGGAACTGGCCGAAGCCGTAATCAGCAGGAGATTTAAGTGCGGGATAACCTGAGCGGCGCACGTTGGCCCAGCATTCGGCCGGGTTGGTGAGATGAAGAATCCACGCTTGGGTGTTAATCGCTTTCTTTCTCTGCTCGTCGGTGTAGCCTATACTTATATTCGGGATGAATGCATTGAATTCATCGTCGGATATAGCCTCACAATTATAATTATCGGTCAGAAAATCCATAGATGCTCTTACGCCTTGGATATACAGGTCATTAACAGAGCTAGCCCCAACATTCCATCCTTTTAATTTGGCTTCTGCAAACAGAAATTTCACTTCAGCTGAAGTTATCACAACCCCCGGACTACTGCCTTTGAGGAAATTATTAGCCAGTTTTGGCTCGGTCTCGCGGGCTACACTCGAATTGACTGAAGGATTGGTTTTGGCCAGCTCTTTCAATATATCGCTGTCGTAGCCGGAAGGCCATGGTTCCCAGGAGAAAGCTCCCGGATCACGGGGATTCGTTTGGACGCCTTTGGCGATTATCTCGTCAGTTAAGTCAACACGGTTGGCCGGACTTGTGGCACTCATAAGCCCGTCGTAATAGAAGCGGGCGATTCTGAAAGTACGGGGGTCGCCGGTGTTGTAAAGTTGATTGTATAAGGTAGAACAAAGATAGCTGGGATTATTGGCCGGGTCGTTACCGAAGAGCAACTGCGACAAAGCATTACCCCGATAATCTGAATAGGCTTCCTGCCCAAAGCTGAACGAAATATCCATGTATTTGATAAGTGCGTCGTCGCCGGCATTCTCCAGGATGCCGCCATCGGCTTGAAGCGCTTTTTCAAATTCTTCCTGAGCCTTCTCCGGTGCTACATTGGAGATTCGCATGGCAAAGCGCAGGCGAAGTGAATTGCCCAGTTTCTTCCATTTTGCAATGTCTCCGTTGTAAATAACGTCGCCCGTAATTCTGTCTTTGGCGGCGTCAAGGTTTTCAACAGCGCTATTCAACTCCAGGAAGAAATCATTGTATATTTCTTCCTGCGTGTCATAACGGGGATTGAACTTTCCTTCGAGAAAACCCTTGCCAGCTTCGCTGTAAGGTACATCACCATAAATGTCTGTGATAACAGACATGAGATAGACTCTGTATATACGCAAGGCTGAATTAATATTCACCTTTAGGCTGTCGTTGGCGGTATGGTATTCAGCGTCCGTGATGTTCTTGATGGCCATTGGATAAAACGACGTCCAGATGCGGCTCATCTCGCTATTGTCTTGCGTGTGACGTCCGCCATAATTTGTAGTATTCCAACATCCCATGAGCTGTTGATTGAACGCGTAGAGATAGTTTCGGTAAATCTCAACCATTCCCAGGTCGCCATACGTTTGCAGCTGTGCCGTAGTGAGCTGGGCATTGGGGTCAACAGAGGAAGCCTTCGAGGGGTCGGTGTTCATATTTTCCATGTACTGATCCGTGCAACCGGCAAAGAACAGGACAGAGGTCACCAACATTATTGCTATATAGGATAGATTGTATTTCATTGTATTATATTCTTTGTGAATGAATTAAACTTGAAATTCGTTTAGAATTTAATATTGACGTTGAACCCGTAGCTTCTGCGCGATGGTAATGAGCCATACTCCATACCCATACCAGTCGTGTTATTGTAGTTGGAATCCGGATCGATGTTCGGAATGTTTTTCCAGATGATAAATGGGTTGCGTGCAACAAATGAGAGGTTGAGACCTTCTACAACATTTTTCAACAGGGATTTCGGAACATTGTAGCTCAGTGTTAATTCGCGTAGTTTTACATACGAGTTGTCAAAGACAAACATTGACGGTGCATTGCGGCTTACACTCATCCAGTAATCCTCAGGGTTGATGTAGATGTCGTTGGGACGATAAGTGCCATCGCCATTGTCAATTACCCCGGGAGCGACAAATCCTCCGGTGGGGGTCCAGCTGGCAGAGCCTTTGGCGATGCCGGCAGCTTGACGTTGTTCTTCAGAGCGGTACCATCCCTCACGTCCGGCAAGTGTTTCTTTGCTCTTGCCCGATTCATAAGCGGCACGGGCAGACATGGAGTAGAGGTCGGCTCCTACTTTTACGTCGAAGATTGCTGAAAGCGACAGTCTTTTGTATGTCAAGGTCGTAGTTGCACCTCCGGTCCAGTCCCAGGAAGCATTACCCAACACATGATTGCTCTTGTCGTATTGAGGCAAACCAGTCTGCGGGTCGATGAGTACTTCTCCTTTATCATTGTACTTAAAATCAGGTCCTACAATCGAACCAAAATTCTCGCCGACCTTGGCTGCCACCTGAACATCGAGCCAGGCAGCTTTTTCCAATTCGAACATATCCATATCGTCGACAAGCTTTTTTACTTTGTTGCTGTTTTTCGAGAAGTTCAGGTTTACATCCCATGAGAAGTCTTTGGTTTCAATGGGACGTGTATTGAGTGCTATTTCGATACCTTTATTCTCAATTTCGCCGGCATTAATCAGTCGGTAGTTGTAGCCCGATGTCCAGGAACCGGCCATGCCCATAATCTGGTTTTTGCTGGTCTGTGTATAGTAGGTAAAATCAACGCCAACCCGGTTTTTTAGAAATTTTGTATCCAGACCGATTTCAAAAGAGTTGGTCTTTGTCGGTTTCAAGTCCTTGTTTGGAATGGTGTTGTTGTCGATATAGCCGATGGTGTAGCCGGGATAAGTAAATTTGGATTTGGTGTACACCAGCCCTAACTGGTAGGGGTTTGTATCGCTACCTACCTGGGCCCACGACATGCGGAGTTTTCCGTAAGGCATGAATTTTTTTACCTGAGCCAGTTCGGAGAACACGAAGCTACCCGAAAAAGAAGGATAAACATAGATGTTGTTGCTGGTAGGAAGCGTCGATGACTGGTCGCCGCGCAGCGTGGCATCGAAATAGAGCATGTGTTTCCAACCCAGATTGACAGCGCCATATACCGAGTTGATTTGCTTGCGGTAACTGTTCAGTTCGATGCTGGTTTCGTTGAAGCTCATCAAGGCTACTACGTCGCGAATTTGCATATCCTGAGCTGTGATAACCGTGGTTTGGTTGTTCACTTTGTACACGTTCCCGCCGAGGGTCGCATTTAGATCGAAATTTCCCCAGCTTTTGTTGTAAAGGGCGAGCAGCTCAAAATTGTACATACGGTTCCTGAACGAACTGCTTTGAAGACGTCCCGCTTCAAAACCGGGAGTGGTGGGGGCTTTAAAGTCTTCGAAAGTAAACCAGTTGAGTTCTGCTCCCGCTGTTCCTTGCAACTTCAGATGCTTATTGATATTCCAAATCGCCTTTCCGCTGAATCGGAACTGATCTTTCTTCGAGTCGTTGCTATTCTTATAGACATCCCAATAAGGATTCACGTTGTAGGGATCCATGCCGTTCCAGTTGGCGTACTCGCCATTTTCATCCTGGTAGGTTTTTAGCCACCGTTGGTCGTAGGTGGTAGCCAGTGTCATCAGGTTTTTACCAATGTTCGACTTGCTGTCGCCCAGTGCAGGACGATTTTTTACCGCCTCACGCGTATAGTTAGCATTGAAATCAAAATCCACCTTATCCAGCGAAGTATTGGCACGCAGGTTAAAGATGTCTCGGCTCATATGGGTTTCCGGAACAATATCTTTGTTCCGCATGTCGGTATAAGTGAAGCGCACGCCGGTATTACCGTTGTTTGTGCTGATGATGGCGGTATTACTGGCTGTAAGACCTGTGCGGAAAAAGCCGGAGGTATTGTCGGGTATGATGAGGTATGGCCGCTCTGCGCCGTCATAGTATTTCAGGGAATTGGTTCCGTCAGCTTTCGCACCCCAACTTTTATTGGTATTGGATACGGCATCGATGCTGTAGGTTCCGTTGCTGCCCATGCCATAGGTTTGTTGTATGTTGTTCCATTTGGCAAGTTGTGTATCGAAGGTCACCGTTCCGTTGTATTCCACATCGAAACTGTTTTTGCCGTTGGCTTTTTTGGTGGTGATCAGGATGACACCATGGCTGGCGCGGCTACCGTAAAGAGCGGAAGCGGCCGGACCTTTGAGCACCGATATGTTTTCGATATCATCGGGGTTGATGCCTGAAATACCATCGCCAAGGTCGAAACCACCGGATGTACCTGCACTACCGTAATTGGTGTTGTCGAGGGGAACACCATCTATAACATACAAGGGCTGGTTATTTCCAGTCATCTCGGTGTTTCCGCGAAGCAGTACACGGGTAGAGCCCGATGGCCCGCCTGCGGTTTGACTGACCACCAGCCCGGGCACACGACCGGCCATTGAATTGATGACATTGGTTTCCTTGGCTTTTGTCAGGGCGTCGCCGTTTACTTCGGCCACGTTGTACCCCAACGCTTTGCGTTCTCTCTTGATTCCCAGTGCTGTAACGACAACGTCGCTAACCATTTTGTTGTCTTCTTCCAGGACAATGTCCAGCGGAAGCTGATCAACCGCTACTTCCTGGGTTTTATAACCGATATAACTGATAACAAGAATGGCTCCGGGACGGACATTCAGGCTGAATTTGCCTTCTTCATTGGTTATGGTCCCGTTGCGGAGATCTCCTTTCTCAACAACAGTTGCTCCAATGATGGAGGCAGAGGCATCCCTCACTGTTCCCGTAACTTTGAGTTCTTGTTGTTCTGTTGCGGAATCATTTAAACCAGCCGCTTTCATTTGGAACACGCTTCCGAAAAGGCAGGCAGATAGTAGTCCGCAAAACAATATGTATTTGTAAGCTTTTATTTTCATCGAATTTATAGTTAAGATTAATATATTTTCACCCAGTCAATATACATGTTCACTTTTTCACCGTCTTTTAAAGCGGTGATTTCGTTTATGTTGGTGATGCCTGTAAAAGAACCACCTACAGCAAGGTTAAACAGAATGAAGAAGTTGTCATGGAAATACGCAGAACGTCCGCTGGTTGTGCTAATGTCGAACGAATGAAATTCGATATTATCAACCGATACTGTCAGACTATTTTCGCTCCAGTCCAAGGTGTAGACATGGTATTGGCCGTCCTGTAAACTGTGGGGGAAGTTTGAAGCCTGGTATTCTTGCTGATGTCCTGTTCCGGCATCGGTTCCGTAGTGGATGGCTGTGTTCAGGAATGTTTCGGTGGTAGCTCCGGCAATTCCGTTACGTTCGCCCATTTCCATAATATCAATTTCTCCGCATTGCGGCCAGGGCTTTCCGTTGTCTCCCATCATCCAGAACGCGGGCCAAAGGCCGTTGCCTGTTTTGGGAAGCTTAATGCTTGCCTCTATTTTTCTATATTTGAAGTTCTTTTTTCCTTCGGTGTTTACACGTCCGGAGTAGATTTTATTGCCTTTGCGTTCGGCTGTTAAAATCAGCACCGATTTACCTTGGTCGGTACCCACCGAAACATGTGCTGCATCGTAGGCTTGCAGTTCCTGGTTTACCCAGCCTGCTTCGTGCACTTCTTTCGTCCAGATGTTTCCGTTAAAGGTTTCAAAATCGTCTTTGAAAAAAAAGCTCTCTTGTTTTCCTGCATCCACCTCGTCGTTTGACGAGCAGGATTGTTGCATCAAACACATTAGTAGTAGAAAGACTGTTGTTCTTTTCATATTAAAATGTTTAGGTTAAACTTGTTTTTTGGCTGTTTTGAGTACGGCCGCAAACAAACATTTCCCGAAGTCGAACCCGGAAGAAGGTTTATGTCTTTTGGACGGCCTTTTTGCTCAAAAGAGCGGTGTGAAAATGCTAATTGCAGGTAAAAACGATGGGCAGATAGCTGACAAATAAGGTTTGATTACAGACAATTTCTATCAAGCGCGACACACGGGGCTTTCAGAGACCGTTATACCTGTGGCGGGAAAATTAAATTTCCGGCGTTGTGATGAGTAAAAAGCGCCAATAAGGTCAGTTGTCGTCCGTTTGACCGAAAAAGCTCCGGTCTAAAATCAGTTATGAAGCTGAATCGGTTTGATTGTATTTGCTGGGTTGTACACCAAATTGTTTCTTGAACAACGAACTAAAATATTTTGTATTGACAAATCCGGTGTCGGTAGCAACTTCGGTCACGTTTCTGCCTTCCTTCAATAGTTCAGCTGCTTTCTGAAGCCGGATGATGCGTATAAACTCTTGTGGGCCTTTTCCGGTCAGCGATTTAAGGCGACTGTAAAAGAGCGTCCGGCTCATGGCCATTTCCTGGCACAGCGTGTTAATATTGAAATCAACGTTACTCATGTTCCCGATGACAAGTTGAGTCGCTCGTATAATAAATTGACGATCGCTTTCCGGCAGCATATCCGAAGCCGGTTCATCTGTTTGATTGTCGTTGGTTTTTGCTGATAAGTCCGGGTTGTCGTTATTGTTCAGGCTTCCTTTTTCTGCTTCAACTTGTAAAAGAGCTTGTCGCATGAAGAAATCCCGTTGCCTGTTTCGGTTGGCTATCAGACTCTGTACTTTCAGTTTTAGGATCTCGGTACTGAAAGGCTTGGGAATATAGTCGTCTGCACCTTTCTTCAGTCCTTCAACAGTGGCATCATGATTAACTTTCGCGGTAAGCAAAATGAAAGGTATGCCCGCGGTGTCCGGATTTTCTTTGACCAGCCTGCAAAGTTCATCCCCTTGTATGCCCGGCATCATGACGTCGGATAGTATCAGGTCAGGATATTCGTTTGAGAGATATGTGAGAGCCTCCTGAGCATCAGAAACGTCAACCACCCGGTAGTCGTACTCGAAAGTTTTACGCAGGTAGTAGCGCAGCGCTTCGTGATCTTCGACGATAAGCAGCGTATCTTTTCCTGTTTGCCGGTTGATGTTCCTGGTCTTGCTCACTTCTTGTTTGGCAATGTCGGCGGTTCCGGAGAACAAAACTTCCCGTGGAGTAACAGTCTGCTTTGATACAGCTTTGGGGACGGCATAGGTTCTTGGCAGCGTTACCGTAAAGGTGCTCCCTTTATTTTCCTCGGATTGAAAGCTGATCTTTCCGTGCAGTATTTTTATTATCCTGCGTGCCTGTAAGAGGCCGAAGCCTGTTCCGCCTTCGTTCGATTTTCGCGTATTCTCGGCTCTGTAAACATCGGTAAACAGGTGTTTTTTTGCCTTTTTCGGAATACCAATGCCGCTGTCTTTGATTTCTATAATGGCTTTTCGTTTCGTGTAAAGTAAACTGATGCGGACATCACCCTGCGGCATCGTATACTTGCAGGCATTGGAAACAAGATTGTCCAGCAGTATTTCGACGATATGCATATCTGCCATAACGTAAACGTCTTCATCGGGCAACGAGAGACTTAAGTGCAATTGTTTTTTGTCGCACAACGGCTGAAAACCGGCAATCTCTTCGGCAAGGACGTCGTTGAGGTTTAAGGGGCTTAATACAGGCTGTTGCTTGTGGGTATCTACCTTTTCAAATTCGAGTAGCTGCGTGATGAGCGTATAGAGCTTGTTCGTGTTGCTGTGCGCCAGTTCCAGGAGGTAAAGGGCTTTGTCCGAGAGTCCCTTTTCCTTATAAAGGTCGTCCAAAGGCGCCATAACAAGCGTTACAGGAGTCCTGATGTCATGTGCCGTATCAATGAAGAACCTTATTTTGTCCTCATCGTAGCGTTTCTGAAGCTGATTGCTCTTGTAGCGCCAGATAAAGGAAATGACGATACCCGCGACGGCAATGTAAACTGCCCATGCCCACCACGAATTCCACCAGGGTTGAGCGACTTTTAATACAAGTGTTTTTTCAGATATAATCTTCCCGTTATTCCGTCGTAAGCTGCGTACTTTGAGGAGATAAGAGCCCGGAGATACATTGGTGTACCTCACCACTCCATTGGGCGATAAGTTACTCCATGATTTCTCGTATCCTTCCAGAATATACTGGTAGGCAATGTCTCGCTGAAAGCGGTAATTGATCGACTCAAAAGTGACTGAGAATGAGTTGTGTTTGTAGTCAAGTTGAATCGTGCCATTAGCCAGCATGTCGTAGATAGCAGGACGTAAACGCTTTTCTTCCTCAGCGGGGAGATAGTCTATGGTCAAGCCGGTAAATCTCAATTGGGCCTGATAGTTTGTCATGCTTATCGCGTCGGGCGTAACTAAGACAACGCCGTTCGTGCTGCCATAGGCAAATTTCCCGTCTGTCAGCCGGGCGAAAGAGGATTTGTTATATTCTTTGTCGATGTCGCCCACGTAATTGAGGTTCGAAACCTGGAAGTTTTCGATTAGCGCAAGCCCTTTTCCCGTACTTATCCACAGACGTCCTTTGGCATCTTGTTGCAGGCTGTATACGTCGTTGGATGGCAGCCCTTCCTGCGTGATGAATATCCTTGACTCCCGGCTTCGCATATCATACAGGTTTAGCCCACCCCCTTCGGTCCCCAGCCAGACCGTGCTGTCGCCGTTAAAAAGCATGGATATGATATAGGCACTGACATTTTGTTCATGATATTCCTGGGAGGTAGCGTAGCGTTGGATTTCCCCGGTGCGTTTATTCACCAGGCAGAACCCATTCACTGTGGCGGCGGCTATTTGGTCATTGTTTACCTCCTCTATGGATTGAATCCACTTAATATCGTATGTTCGTTCGGGGCGTCCCTGCTTATCCATCATCAGCAGTTGTCCGTCCAGGCCACCCACCCATAAGTTCCCTTCTGTATCTTGTTTAAGCGAAAAAACATAGTTTGTTGTAAGTCCTCCCTGCTGTTTGGTAAGATGGCGGACGACCTGTTTCCGGTTGTTCAAAAGGTAGATGCCGTCGCCGTAAGTTCCGGCCCACACGGAGCCATTTTCTCCTTTGCACAAGGCAACGACCACCACACCCTTTAACTCGTGACTCCACCGATGCGAAGATTTATCGCGGATGCTGATTCCGAAGTCGGTGGCAAACCATAGGTTTCCATTGGTATCTTCTTCGATATCATTGACATTGTTATTTGCCAGTGATTGCGGATTTCCTCTTTGGTGGCTTAATATCGTAATCGGGTATTTCAACAGAATGGCAACAGATACGCCCCCGGTGTAACTTCCTATCCAGATGTTTCCCTGGTGATCTTTGGTGACGGCATAAATCCCGTTACCCGGTAAGAAAATGTCGGTACTGTCCTCTGTACTCATCAGCAGATGGTACTTTTTTGAGTCTCGGTCGACTGCATACACACCTCCTCCATCTATTCCTACCAACAAGGTATTCTCATCATAGCTCGTAATTGTTCTTATCGGGTATAGAAAACCGGAACTTTGTTCTTTCAGAGGGAGCAGGGCCGAAGTTTTCAAATCCATCACCCACAGACCATTATTGAAAGTGCCTATCCAGAGTTCATTGTCGGTTAGGTTGTGAAAGAGCGTCTGTGCATCCTTTCCTTTTATCAGCCAATGTGCTTGGTCTAAATGCGCGTACGAAAGTTGTAACACCCCGGTGGATGTACCAACAAAAAGCGATTCGCCTGTAGATATGATGTCATTTACATATTGTCCGCTTAGGACCGGAGTGATCGGTTTATCAGCTTCTTTCTTATACAGCCCTTTGCTAAGTCCCAACCATAATGTTCCGTTCTGATCCAGGCACAACTTGTTTAAAATGATTTCTTCGTTGATAAACTCGGACAAATACATGTACTGTTCAAAATTGTCATCCTGAATCGAATAACGATAGATTCTCCCGGTGTTGTCGTATGCCCATAGTCCGTAATGTTTATCATACAGCAAACGAAGTGTACGCCCGCCCATATCACCGTAGTAAAAGTTGCCCGATAACGTATAGCTTTTTATGGTATTGCCGTTATAGCGATCGATTCCTGCTTTTGTGGCAATCCACATTGCGCTGTTCTGATCTTCAACAATTGAAAATACGCGTTGACTGCTGAGCCCCTCCGAATAGCCAATATGCTTGATGTCGAATATATTGTTGGTTAATTCGGCCTTGACGACAATGACCGCCATTGACAATAATATTATTATTGTTAGTTTCAACAGTTTTGTCATAATTACGTTTCACAAATGCATGATAATGGGAAACTGTTTAATATTAGATAAACAGGCACAAACAATTGACTATCAAATTGGCAAATGAAATAAAAATCCATATCCCACATATAGTCAAACACATAAAACACCAAAAGAATGTATTTTACCGACCTAACCGATACCCAATATGATGTAATATTAGCCATTTTAAAGGATAAAGGAAAACGGAACTATTCTTTGATAGAAATATTTAACGGCATCTTCTATGTGCTTAAAACCAGTTGTCAATGGAGGATGGTTCCGAAGTGTTTCCCAAAATGGGAACTCATATATTGCGCCCCATGTACTTTGAGACAAATGTCCGATCGTTGGCTATTCTCCCAGACCTTCACAAAAACCTCATGAACCAAATCTTCAGCATCTGATTCCGATTTTATGATAGAATAAACAAATTTGTTCAATTTTGCCTAAAAGAAAGAGTATACTCCGTCAAAAGCACGCATATCTCCATTGACAAGATCTTCGATGCATCGTTTCTCGATTTTTCCCTTTCCCACATGATTCAAAGTTGATTGAATTCTAAAGATGTTTCAAAAATATAAAAGATTCCCTTCTTGTCAATTCTAACAAAGAAAGAACTCTCAACATCACATTAAAAGGGCAACAAATAAAAAATCAAAGAATAGCATCGTTGCACTTAACTAGCCGTAAAGTATTTTTATTGCATATCCACTTCTTTAAGAAATATACGGATATGACACGACTGAATATAGAAAAATCAGATCTAAATGCTTAACTTTCGAATTTCGAACGCATATAAGAACCAATATTTATTTGCATCCAGAAATTATTGTAACTAAATTAGACAAATTTTGAAGCGTTCTTTAAATGTGAACAATACGGTAAACTAAAGAATTCACAAGACTATAAATATCTGATATATAAATACATTACGAATCAAGTTCAAATCTTGTCATACCTACCCTATTTCTGTCATACCCATTCTCATCGCTAATCCCTTCATATCTGCCGATATTTTCGAATCGACAATTCGCGCATAAATTTGAGTAGTCTTTATAGAGGTATGCCCTAACATCTTTGAAACAGTTTCCAATGGAACGCCATTCGACAACGTCACCGATGTAGCAAATGTATGTCGAGCCACGTGCATTGATAGGTTCTTGTTTATTCCACAGATCGTCGCTAATTCTTTTAGATACTCATTCATTTTCTGATTTGAATGTATCGGAAGCAATCTTCTCTTATTTTCACTCTCTGGGAAGCTTTTATACTTGATTATTATTGCTTTGGCTTTGGGCAATAGCGGAACTCGGCACCGAATATCTGTTTTTGTCCGATCAATGACGATCCATTCTTCCCCATCGTTTCCAATATGAATGTGTTCTTCACTTAGCCTCACAAGCTCTGCATAGGCCAATCCGGTATAACAAGCGAAAACAAAGGCATCACGAATGATTTCCATTCTTACCGTTAAGAATTTCTTTCTCTCCAAGTGATGCAGTTCCTGAAGCGTCAGATAATCCCGATGAGTTTCGTTACGCTTCACTTTGAAAGAATGGATCATTCCGAAAAGTTGTGGAGCTTCATTTTTTAGGCATAAATTTTAGAGATTCGATACAGGAAGAAAGCGGTATCATTTACCCCTCTCAAACACGCCCTGAAA
>NZ_QAAD01000027.1 GCF_003046625.1 Mangrovibacterium marinum | reverse complement strand
CTTAAATTCTTTGTCAAACTTCTTTCTCATAGGACTCATAATATAGGTAAATAAATTATACTTAACCTACCGTCCAGTCAAATGTAGCAGTTCCACAAACGAATCTACAACGATTTAATTCGCTGTTTTGAGATGCATGGTTTCTACCGTAAAAGGTGGTTGGGGGATTTGGAGCCTGTAGATAAAATAAACGGAAATAATATTGAAAATCTATTTAAGTATGCAAACAAATAGCACAAAGGAATTATTGGCAGAGGTTCGCAAATCATACAGATTGCTTTATAGCTATCAGAAAAGGATTTTGGATTTAGTCGATTTTATAGGAAAGAAATACGGTCTTAACTATGATGGAGGATATCCTAAATTTAGTAGCCCTGGGCCTCGAAATGGGAGCGGACGTTTAGACCTTTGGGCATGGGATTGGTTAAATATGTATTTCTATGAGTTTCACTTTCAGAATAAAAAAGCAGGAGAGGATACAATCTATTTTTCAATCTTTTTAATGAATGACAGTGGTTTTTTTGAAACGCATAACGAAAATAAGATTGGTAAAACATCGGTTTCGAAATTTGCTGAAGTTGAAGATTCTACGAGTGATTTGATCTTTGTTGTAGGTAAAAACCTTTGGGATGGTTGGGGATACAATTGGGATGAACCGGAATTTATCCTCAATGAATCAGGTGAAAAAAGAAAGGGAAATAATAAATACATGATCTTTAAACATTATGCGTTGGATTTATTTGAGGATGAGAACGGAGCAATGAAATGCATTAAAGATTTTGAGGCGCTTTGCAAAGAGAACAATATCAAATTAAAGGTGCTAGATCAAAAGATATAACTCCACCTGCCCCTCCTCTGAGCGCTAGCGGAGATGAGGGGAAAGCTTGGAGTTCCCGATTGTATTGGGCAAGCTGTTTATATCGACATTACGCCAGCTAGCGCAAATTTGAGATTCATGCTTTGTTTGGAACAAACAAGCAAGCAGGAAAAGGAGGCCGCTTACCAAAGTGCGCCAGCGAATAGGAGATCAAGGAAACATTACCACCAATAACAAATGAACTTTAAATAAGCCTAATATGAAAAAATGTCCCAATTGCAAATCCGAGATGGAAGAAAATTTTGAGTTATGCTGGAATTGCAACTTCAGCCTAACTGAAAATAAGGTTCTTGATATTAAAGATTTAAATGACAATAAAAAAGACATTAACTGTCTGCGATGCAATACCCCGTACATCTATTCCGGAGAGTATAAATTTCATGAAGGACCAAGGATCGGAATATTGGGAAATATATTTGAAGTGTTTGTTAATCGGGAAGCATTTGATATTTATGTATGTCCGAAATGCGGGAAAGTTGAATTCTTTATTCCCACAGACGATAGCGAATACAAACTTGAATAAGATTGTGAAATGCGCTTCTGCTACCGCAGGACGATGATGTTTTGTTGTATCAAATATGCAATTCAATGGTAGCAGCCTGGCAAGTGCCGCTCCTCCGGAGCTCGGATTTCAGCATCGGGCGATTGAGCTACAAAGATGGCGCTCCTCCGGAGCTGGAGATACAATAAAATTCAATAGAGCTAGTTTCTTAAAAAAAGAATAGCTTAACTGATTTATACGAAACGATCATGGCCAATACATACACCCAACTAATTGTTCAAATTGTATTTGCAGTATATGGTAAACAAAATCTAATTGCGGAAAAGCATCGGGAACGGTTAGAAAAATACATTTGTGGTACGATCACGAACAAGAAATCAAAACCTCTGGCGATTTATTGCAATCCCGATCATACACATATATTAGTTGGAATTAATCCGTCGACCTCGGTATCTGATTTAGCCCGGGATATTAAAGCGAATTCATCAAGGTGGATCAACGAGGAACGGTTGGTGGTTGGCAAATTCGGCTGGCAGGAGGGCTTTGGTGCATTTTCATATTCAAAATCGCAGATTGATGCAGTCGCGAAATATATTCTCAATCAAGCAGAACGCCATAAGCATCGTAGCTTTAAGGAAGAATACCTGGAGATCCTGATGAAATCGGAAATTGAATACGATGAACGCTATCTATTTGAATGGTATGATTAGTGCAAATAATTTTCAAACAACAAACACCCAAACAACACCTCATGAAAAGACTAAAACACCTTTTACAAACCGGCTTTTTGCTGGTCGTTAGTATTAATGCCTTGGCGCAACCTACCAACAAAGATTGGATGCTTTCGGGGGCGGGCAACTATTACAAAAAGACGACGTCCGAATCGGTTTCGGGCAGCAGTGTTGATCAGATGGACAAATCAATAATCGGTTCTTTTATGGTCGAGCGCTTTTTAAGCGATCGGTTTTCGGTGGGGATCGGCATTGCCCGTCATTGGGAAGATGGCGAGCTGGATATTTCCAATTTCAGTAACAACACGCTGACTCGAAGCGTTATGGAGTTGGAGTCGAATTATTGGATGCCTCAGCTTTTTGGGAAGTATTATCTTCCGCTGAAAGGTCGATTGTATTTGGTTCCGCGTTTTACGGCAAGTTATGGCAAAGCCAAAGCCGAAGGTTTCTTGTTGGAGCTAAGTGCTCAATACATTGAATCCGATGAAATACAGATGGGACAAGCAGGCCAGACTACTGCCACCGAATCGTATTTTCGGACCGATGTGGATTTGTTTTCGGCCGAGTTGGCTCCCGATTTGGTTTTCTTTTTCGCACAGCGCTGGGGCGTGTCAGTTTCTCCCGGTGGTTTGCGTTACGACAAAGTAAGCGGCGACCTGGATGATTCGGAATGGACATTCAGCTTTAAACGGCAGTATTGGCGGTTGGGCGTTAACTTCCGGTTTTAAAGCGGAGGGGGTCGAAAGCTAAGCGCAAAGTCCAGTCTCGTAGGGGCGGCTCTTTGCAGAAAGCTTGGGCATTGAGGAGCGTAACAGAAACCAGCAGCCTGGCAGGTGCCGTTCCTCCGGAGCTCGAATTTTTGCTTATGGCAATTGAGCTACAAAGATTTCGCTCCTCCGGAGCTTTTGTTTTGATTGCTTGCTTTTATTGATGATTATCAGTTGGTTTTGATCGAGGTTGTTGGCGGTGGAGGCTTTTTGTTTTTCTGCGACTTCTGATTTCTTTAATGTTTCCTTAATGCTGTGTTAATGCACACACCGTCATTCTGCCTTATCTTTGTCGTAGATTTTATTTCATAAGTTTAGGTTTGATTAGTTTTATTGGTTTAGTTAGGTTTGAAAAGGGTAGATAGAGATCTACTCTTTTTTTTTGCTTCAATGTGAAGGAAATTCCAAAATCCAAAATCCAAACTCCAAACTCCAAATTTCAAAGACCAAAGACCAAAATTCCAGATTCCAAATTTCAAAGACCAAACTCCAAATTTCAAAGTTCCTTGCTAGCGAGAGTCTGTAATTAGTGCTTTGTTTGATACAAACAAGCAGGTTGAGAGACGGCGGCAGGCTTTACAAAAGCGCGGCAGCGAAAGGAATTCTATTTCGTAGAGGCATTAACTTCCTGATGCCGGAAACAACTCACCAGATGATCGTTAACCATGCCGGTGGCTTGCAGATGGGCATAAACAATGGTTGAGCCAACAAATTTGAAGCCTCGCTTTTTCAGGTCTTTGCTGATTTTGTCGGAGAGGGGCGTGGTGGCCGGCAAATCACTTAGCTTTTCAAAATGATTGACGATGGGTTTGTGGTCGACAAAGCGCCAGATGTAGTTCGAGAAAGAACCAAATTCTTTTTGTACTTCCAGGAAGCGTTGCGCATTGGTAATGCTGGCGGCAATTTTTAGGCGATTACGGACCAGTCCTTCATTTTGCAGTAGCTCGTCAACTTTTTGCTGGTCGTAGGCAGCCACTTTCTCCGGATCGAAATTGTCGTAAGCGTGGCGGTAGTTTTCTCGTTTCTTCAAAACAGTATGCCAACTCAGGCCTGCCTGCACCCCTTCAAGGATCAAAAACTCGAACAAAACCCGATCGTCATAAACCGGAACGCCCCATTCCAGGTCGTGGTAGTTGCGGTACAAATCATCTTTCAGGCACCATTCACATCGATTTTCCATAGTGTGAGTTGTTAAAAAATTGAAATCGAGATAAAAATACTTAAAACAAGCGATACCGGGCTAAAATATTATTTTTGCTCTTCGTAAATTGTCCACCCTATGAAATTTAAGATTCTTTTTCTTCTGATCTTTATAAGCGGCTTTGCTTCGGCACAGCTTAACATTAACCACTACATCCGGGTGGGACAGACCCGTATTTCGACAGCTAACTATGTGGGGGCCATCGAAAACTTCAATATTGTGATCAAGTTTAAGCCACAGCTGCCCGAGCCGTATTTCTTTCGCGGCTTGGCTAAGCAACAGCTGGAAGACTTTCGCGGTGCAATTGAAGATTACGATACGGCCATCAAAATAAAACCCTATTATCCGGATGCCTTCATCAACCGGGGCTTGGCTCATTTGTCGCTTCACGAATATGCCGCTGCGATTGCCGATTATAACCGGGCGTTGGAACTGGCACCGCGCAATGCCGGCATTTACAATAACCGCGGTATTGCCAAACTATCGATGAAAGATGTTGACGGCGCCATTGCCGACTACGATAAGGCCCTGGATATTAATTCGAACTTTGTGAATGCCCTGATTAACCGCAGCAATGCCAATATTGTGAAGGGAGATACCAAAGAGGCTATTCGCGACCTGAACCGGGCAATTATCATTCGCCCTCACTTTGCCAGCGCTTATTTGCTGCGTGGTTTGGCCCGCTTCGAGTTGAATGACTTTGCCTCGGCTTTGCGCGACTTCGATCAAACTATTAGGCTGGAGCCGCAAAATGCTTTTGCTTACAATAACCGCGGGATTGTGAAGCAAAGACTTGAAGATTTTCAGGGGGCCATTATGGATTACGACCTGGCGCTTCAGTTAGATCCGACCATGCCGAATGCTTATTTCAACCGGGGTATTGCCAAGGAAGTTTTGGGACAGCCCGGTTTCGAGGAAGACTACCGCATTGCAGCTAAACTGGATCCGAAGCTGGATATTCGTCGCCGACCAACCGAGGAAGAATACTATGCGCAGTTGCAGAAGCAGCAGTCACAGTCGCAGTCTCAGTCACAGTCGCAGTCTCAGTCACAGTCGCAGTCACAGTCGCAAGCTTTGGCACAAAATGGCAATCAGTCCAACACGACGGCCGATCCAAACAACAAGAACGAAGGAAAAACAAAAGAGGAAGAAGCTGCCGAACGGGCTCGCCGTCGTTTCCGTCTTTCGCTGGCCGACACGCGTAATATTCCCAATTACGACGAAGAAGTGGACGATGGACGGGTGCAGAACAAAAACGTGATCATCGAGCTGCAGCATATCTTCCGGATCGCTTCCTTCAGCGAAAACTCGGTCGACTACGAGCGTTTACAGTATTACAGTATGGCCTTGGAAGAGTTGAACAAGTACAATAACTATCTTCCGCAGATGACCATCACCAATAAGGAGACGGCTGATTTTACGGATAGTTTTCAAAACAATATTCTTTACTTCAACGAGAAGTTAAAGGTGAACCAGTCGTCGGAAAATTATTTGAGCCGCGGGATCTTTAAGTTTCTCACCCGGCAGTATAACGAGGCGATGGGCGACTTCGACAAAAGCCTGAAATTAGACAGTAAGAATTTGATTGCTTATTTTAGCAGGGCAAACTGCCGGGTGAAGATGGTTGAATTGTTGGAGTCGGTTCCCGATCTTTCGCAGGACCTGACCATCAGCATTGGTTCGGGCGGCTCGGGAAATGCTGCCGGCACCAATGAGTTTTTGAATGACTACCGGGAGATTTTAGGCGACTACGAACGCTGCTCGAAACTGGATGCCGACTTCCCGTTTGTGTATTATAACAAGGCCTACATTCTGTGTAAGCTCGATCGATACGAAGAGGCGATTGTTTCCCTGAACAAGGCCATTGACCTGCAGCACGATTTTGCTGAAGCTTATTTTAACCGTGGCTTAACCAAGATTTACCTGGATGATGTGGATGGTGGTGCCAAAGATTTAAGTAAAGCCGGCGAGCTGGGTATTGAAGAAGCTTATAATATTATAAAGCGCTATTGTAACTAGATTAAAACCTTTTAGATATGACTGATGTGAAAAAACTGAGCAACATTGAATTGCTGGAGAAACTTTCGAAATACCGGAACATGGCTTTCTTTTCGGTGTTGTCCATTTTTTTGGGTATGGCTGTTATTATTATTTACAAAGTTCACTTCCTGTATTTGGCGATTGTTGCTGTTCCCTTCATTTTTGTTGCCCGGGTATTTTATAAATATTACAACGAAGTACAACGCCGAAACTTGCAGTAATGAGCTTACAACCGTTGGCAGAACGTTTGCGTCCGAAAAAGCTGGACGATTATATTGGTCAGGAACATCTGGTCGGTCAGGGCGCCGTTCTGCGCAAAATGATTGACTCGGGGAATCTGTCGTCGCTCATTTTGTGGGGACCTCCCGGGGTTGGTAAAACAACCCTGGCCAAAATTATTGCCAACACACTGGATCGGCCTTTTCATATTTTAAGTGCGATCAGTTCGGGGGTGAAGGATGTGCGCGAGGTGATTGAAAAAGCTCAGAAGCAGCAGTTTTTCAGTCGTGCCAACCCGATTTTGTTTATCGATGAGATTCACCGGTTCAGCAAAGCACAGCAGGACTCCTTGTTGGGCGCTGTTGAACAGGGCGTTGTAACCTTGATTGGCGCCACCACCGAAAATCCCTCGTTCGAGGTGATCTCGCCTTTGCTGTCGCGCTGTCAGGTATACATTCTGAAACATCTGGAGAAGGACGATTTGCTACGTCTGCTCGAAAATGCTTTTGCCAAAGATGTTGAGTTGAAAAACAAGCAAATTGAGCTGAAGGAATATGAAGCACTGCTTCGTTTTTCGGGAGGCGATGCCCGCAAATTGCTGAACGTGCTGGAGCTCGTGGTGAATGCTGAAGAAAGCGACCAGATTGAAATTACCAATGAAAAAGTCACCAAACGCCTTCAAAATAACCTGCGCACCTACGATAAAAAAGGGGAGATGCACTACGACATCATTTCGGCCTTCATTAAAAGCATTCGCGGCAGCGACCCCGATGCGGCAGTTTACTGGTTGGCCCGAATGATTGATGGCGGCGAAGATGTGAAGTTCATCGCCCGGCGTTTGCTGATTTCAGCAGCCGAAGATATTGGCCTGGCCAATCCGAATGCTTTACTACTTGCCCAAACAACTTTCGATGCCGTGCATCAGATCGGGCATCCCGAGTCGCGGATTATTTTGTCGGAATGTACCATTTACCTGGCAACTTCGCCCAAAAGTAATTCAGCCTACGAAGCGATCAACAAAGCGCTGGCCATGGTTCAGCGTACCGGCGATTTACCGGTACCCCTGCATATCCGTAACGCTCCCACCAAGCTGATGAAAGAACTGGGTTATGGCAAGGAATATAAATACGCCCACGCTTACGAGGGCAACTTTGCCGAGCAGGACTTTCTACCCGAGCAAATCCGAAAAGAACGTTTCTATATTCCCCAAAATAATGCGTCGGAACTGAAGATCCTGGAACGTCTGAAAAACTGGTGGAAGAAGCGCTATTCGTAAAAATGCGATAAACAAGAATAAGGATCGGATAAAGATCGGATAAAACGATAATAAAATTAGAGACAGTCCGGTTTGGTATTCTTTCATCTTGAAATAATTTCCTAGCTTTAAAAGCAAATAGCTTTGAAATAAGGAATAGCCAGGAAAGAATGAATTTGTCTGTTAACGATATTAGGCGCTTGCAGCAAGGCGATCTGCATGCCTTCGATTTAGTTTATAAGCTGTATAGCCAGCGCTTGTACGGCTTTGCCTATTCCATTCTGAAAAACCATGAAGATGCGAAGGAGATTGTGCAGGAAACTTTCCTGAAATTATGGAAGAACCGCAAACAGCTCCGGAGTGACCAGTCGCCCAAAGCCTTTTTATTTAAGATTTCCTATAACATTTCGATCGACTTGATTCGTCGGCGCCTGAAAAACGACCAATACCTGGAATACCTGAAAGGGCATTTTAGCGACAATGACGAGGCGGCAGAAAATATCGCCGACTACAATGAATTGAGTGATGCCTTGAAAAAGATTATTGCTGAATTTCCGGAGCAGCGGCAGCGCATATTCCGAATGAGCCGCGAAGAAGGCTTGAGCCATGCCGAAATTGCCGATAAGCTCGGCATTACCCCCAAGACGGTTGAAAATCACATTAACCTCGCATTGAAAACAATGCGTAAAAAATTGAGCGGCGGCAGCTATGTTGCCCAGTTGTTCTCGGTGTTTTTCTTCTAGCATTTGGGCGGTCTGCAAAATAAAATCAAAATTTTTAGAATACGCGTTGGGGGCTCGGAGCCACTTCGCCGTAATAGCTTTGAATTTCGGAACGAAAGCCGCTGCCTTTGATCCGAATCCAAAAAAATACGGGAATGGATAAAACAAAAAATATAGGCCAGCTCATCGAAAAGTATCTGAATGATCAGTGTTCGGCCAAGGAGCTGGAAACCGTCGCGGAGATCTTTCAGTCGGAGCAATATCGCGAAAAATTACAGCCATTGCTGTATGATTACTGGAGCAATACGCCTTCGTTCCGCCATGAAGTTGCGGAAGATGAACTGGGACAGATGTTGGACACCATTCATCACCGCATAAATCTGGAAGAGCCTTCGGAGAGGCCGCTTGTTAAGCGCTTGTATTTGTATACCTATAAAGCTGCTGCGATATTATTTATTCCACTGTTGATTTTTTCGGTGTGGCAATTGGCAACCAATTTCAACCCAAATGAAAATAATTATTTGACACTGGAAACGCCGCTGGGTTCGAAAATGAAGACGACCCTGCCCGATGGAACGGAGGTGTGGCAAAATGCCGGAACGACCTTGAAATACCCGGCTGACTTCTCGAAACAGAACCGCGAGGTGTTCCTGGTCGGGGAAGCCTACTTCCACGTTGAGTCGGACAAAAATAACCCCTTCCATGTTCAAACACCCGAAGGAACAATCACGGTTACCGGTACGCGGTTTAATGTGTCGAACTATGCGACCGACAATACTTACAGCGTGGTATTGGAGGAGGGGAAAGTGAGTTTTAGACCAAGCGGGGCATCGGACAAAATCGATTTAAAGCCTTTGCAGCAAATTATTCTGGATAAAGCCGACGGCGTTTTACATCGAAGAACCATCGATATCGAGAAGTTCACGTCCTGGAAAGACGGCAGACTGATTTTCCGGAACGATCCGCTGGAGGAAATTGTGAGGCGGCTGGGGCGCTGGTATGATGCAGATATCCGGATTGTAGATCCGGAGGGCGAACTGAACGATTACACCTTTACCATGACCGTTCAGCAGGAGCCCCTCGATCAGGTGCTGGAATACCTTACACAAGCTTCGGGCTTACACTTAAAAAAGGAACAGATCAGTGCAAACGGATCAGTAATAAAAATGAAATATGAAATTTTAAAATAGCAAAAATCATGAGATGAACGAAAGAGCATAGATAAATCAACAAAGGGAAGATGCTGGCACATCCTCCCTTAAGGTTGAAAAAATACAACTTCAGAATTCAAATTGTTTAATTCAATCGATTACAAAACTATGGAAAAAAATCGTAAACGGTTTGGCCCGGGATTAGATTATCCCATGGTCACTAAACTTATGAGATGTATGAAACTAACAATCCTGGTGGTGCTGCTTTTTGCCGGACAGGTGGCAGCATTTGACTCCTATTCCCAGACTGCCCGTATAACGGTGGATATGCACAATTCAACGGTCAAAGACGTGTTGATGCATATTGAAAGAAGCAGCGACTATTTTTTCTTGTACAGCAACAAATTTATCGATGTTGAACGCCGTGTGAATGTCAACCTGCATGAAAGTAACATTGCCGAAGTGCTCGGTGAAGTTTTCCGCGGAACAAATGTGGAATTTGACATTAAAGATCGTCAGATCATTTTAAGCCCGAAGCAAACGGAGCCGGGCACGGGAACTTACAACTGGCAGCAGGCGGTGAACGTGAAAGGGCTGGTTACTGATCCGGATGGCAATCCGATTCCCGGAGCAACCGTTGTTGTGAAAGGGACCTCGATGGGAACGACCACCGATGTTGATGGAAAATTCACCATCAATACAGAAGGTGAAAACCCGGTGCTGGTTATTTCGTTTGTTGGGATGAAAGCTCAGGAAGTAGCCTACACCGGGCAGCCGAGCCTGAGCGTGATGCTGGAGCCTGAGATGATCGGGATTGACGAGGTTGTGGCCATTGGCTACGGAAAAATGACGCGCAAAGATGTGTCCAGTTCCATTACCACCGTTAAGGCTGAAGACCTGAACGTTGGCGTGTACACCGATCCCGCACAGTTGTTGCAGGGGAAAGTTCCGGGCTTAACAATTACGCAAACCTCCGATCCCAATGGCAGTTCGTCCATTACGCTGCGGGGGGCTTCAACCTTGCGCACTGGCGCAGCACAGGAACCTTACTATGTTATCGACGGGGTTCCGGGCGTATCGTTATCGCTGGTGGCCCCCGAAGATATCGAGAGTATGGATGTGTTGCGGGATGCATCGGCAACAGCCATCTATGGTTCGAAAGCAGCCAACGGAGTGATCATCGTCACCACCAAAAAGGGAACTAAAAGCGGTAAAACCAATGTCAACTACAGCACTTACATGGCTGTGGATGACGTGTTGAAGAATCTGGATATGATGACCGCAGCAGAGCTTCGTGCCTATGCCTTGGCCAATGATGTTAGCCTGCCCAACGATGAAGGAGCCAACACCGATTGGCAGAAACAAATGCAACGCACGGGTTTCAGCCATAATCACAATGTTTCGATTAATGGTGGCGATGAGAAGACCAGCTATAATGCCAGTGTAAATTATCTGGACAAGCAGGGAGTTATTAAAGAAACCGACATGGATCGTTTGATTGCCCGTTCATTTTTACAAACCAAATCCATGAACGACCGGCTAACCCTTTCATTCAGCCTGAACGGAAGTATTACCAATAACCATAATGTGCCGATGTGGAACGAGGGACGCAGCGTGTTGGATGCGATGAATTATTATTCACCCCTGGTTCCGGTAAAAAATGCAGATGGCAGCTGGTATCAAAGCTCAGGGATCTCCCAGAACTACAATCCAATGTCGATGATCTACGAAGACGAGTATAACACGGAGAGTAAACGGATGCAGGGAATCACCAATGCTGCGTTTACGATTGTGGATGGTCTGGTGTATAATTTAGGCCTCTCGTACCAGAACGAGCAATACATTTACAGCAACTACAACACGGCAGCGTCCCAGATTTTTGCTTCGCAGCATGGGCAGGCAAGTCGTACCGCTGTTGAGAATAAGAAAAAGGTGCTGGAAACCTACTTGAACTACGACAAGGTTTTCAACGATATTCATAAGTTGGGGTTGATGGCTGGTTATTCGTGGGAGCAGTCGGATAATAACGATGGCTTTGGGCTGACGGTGTACAACTTTTACAACGATGCCTTAAAGTATTATAACATGGGCTATGCCAACAATATGGATATTTCGGGGATCAACAGCGGGTATACGCTTTCTACGCTGCGGATGATCTCTTTTTACGGGCGTATCAATTACAGTTACAACAGTAAATACATTTTCCAGGCGACTATGCGTCGCGATGGCAGCTCGGCTTTCGGGAAGAACAACCGCTGGGCAACCTTTCCTTCGGCATCGGCCTCCTGGCGGATGAGTGAAGAAAATTTTATCAAGAACCTGAATGTGTTCGATGATTTGAAGTTCCGGATTGGCTATGGTGTCAGCGGTAACTCGTTAGGTTTCGACGCGTTTACGGCCATTCAAACTTACGGCGCTTCGGGCTGGTTTTCGTATACCGATCCAACCGGAAATATTTCACCTTATCGTACCCTGGCGGCCACAAGCAATGCCAATCCCGATTTGAAATGGGAACGTACCAGTATGTTGAATGTGGGCATGGATTTTGGCTTCCTGAAAAACCGGGTAACCGGTACACTGGAGTACTACAATAAAAGTACAAAGGATCTGATCTATAGTTATGCGGTGTCGACCAACCGTTACCCCTACGGAAGTATGCTTGCCAATGTGGGCGAAATCAGCAATAAGGGGATTGAACTGTCGTTGAATGTGATTCCCGTTCAAACCAAAAAAGTCAAATGGGAAACATCCTTGAATCTGTCTCACAATAAGAATGAGGTGGTAAGTCTTTCAAACCAAACTTACTCTGTTGATTACATCAATGCCGGAAATCCGAATATTGGTGGTTATTCAACAGCTAACGTCCAGCGGATTATGGAGGGCGAAGCGATTGGCACATTCTACATGTGGGAGTGGGCCGGATACAGCGACAACGGCGTGTCTCAGTTTTATGTGCACGATGCGGAAACCGGCGAACGCACCGGCGAGCTGACCACCAGTCCGCAGGAAACCGATCGGACGAAGGTTGGCAGTGCACAGCCCAAGTTAACTTATGGATGGAACAACACCCTTTCCTACAAAAACTGGTCACTTACAGCATTTCTGCAAGGCGTAACCGGTAATAAAGTCTTGAATTCAACCCGCGCTCAGTACAATTACATTGCGTTGGTGTCAACCGGTAAAAATGTGTTGAGTGAAGTGGCCAGTAATCAGAAATTCTCGGATGTGAATGCACAGGCTCCCTCGGATCGTTATCTGGAAAGCGGCAGCTATCTGCGTTTGTCAACCTTGTCGTTAAGTTACGACTTTGGCCGAATTGGCGACTATATTCATGGTTTACGCGTATACGCAACATGCAACAATTTGATGACTATCTCGAACTACAAAGGACTTGATCCTGAGATTAACCTGAGCGGTCTTACGCCAGGCATCGACAGCCGGGAGTCCTACTATCCGCGTACCCGGACGTTCATGCTTGGACTTAATATCAATTTCTAATCTTAATTCCTATGAAAAAAAGAAATATCATATTCCTTATAGCATCCGGTCTAATGGCATTTGCGGTTAGCAGCTGCACCGATTTGGATGTGGATATAAAATCGCAATACACCTCTTATCCGGATTCGGAAATTGCTATCGAAGCAAAAACTTCGGATGTTTATTACGCCTTTCGGGGCGTGTTAGGGCGCCGTTACAACGAGGCGATGAGCTTTTCGTCGGATGAATGTATGGGCGTAAGCTACGACGGCGACTACTACGATTCGGGCAACTACGCCCATCCGAGCCTGCATAATTTTATGCCCGACGATGCCTGTATCGGCTTTTGGCCCGATTTGTCGAGTGGTATTACCAAGTGTAATCAGGTCATGGTCGATCTGGGGGGCGACGATGCCGTTACGGCTCCCGTCCGCGCTATGAGGGCCTTCTATCATTTTATTTTGATGGATAATTATGGTGATGTGCCCATTTTGGATCATGTGCTGGATGCTGATGAAGCCTTGGAACGCAGTTCGAGAGCCGATGTGGCCCGCTGGATTGAGTCGGAGTTATTGGAAATCCGCGACGGCGTGAATGCTGCGGTTGATGCCTCCACTTATGGAAAGCCAACCCGTTGGATGGTGGATGCTCTGTTGGCCAAGTTGTACATAAACTGGAATGTGTACACCATGGATGTGACCAGTTCTTCCTGGTCGGCAACAGCGGCCAACGAAAAACTGGATGATTGTGTGGCGGTATGTGACGACATCATTCAATCGGGGCTGTTCAACTTGGATGACGATTACCTGGAGAAATTTTATCCGACAAATGGATACCATATCAAAGATTTCATTTATGCAATGCCTTATACAGCTGCCAATCAGGATGGACTGACCTATGGGCGTTTCCGGACCTGGCGCAAGGGCGATTCTGACGGCGAAGGTGGTGCAGGCTTGTACGGCGTAAAACTGGCTAAGTCGGCTGCCGGAAACTTTGCGGTTAACCCGGAGTTTGCCGATCTGTTTAGTCTGGAAGGAGACCGACGCAACGATGCCTTGTTTAAAGGAGCTCTGTATCAGTACGATCCGTCGACTTATGATGTGACATCAAGTCCTTTCCTCTACAAGGGCGAGCAAGTGGTGTTGACCAAAGAAATTGCCCTGAAGGATGTGGATGAGAATCTGAATGTTGGGAACACGGTTTCCGGCTGGTCGCAGGGCTATCGCTTTAATAAGTTCATTATGGATCCAACCGACTATGGCTTGTATAGCCGTTCTCAGGATAATGATGTTCCGATTTTTCGCTATGCTGATATCCTGCTGACCAAGTGCGAGGCCATTCTTCGCGGAGCAACCGCGACCGACGGAGACACACCCATGAGCTTATTCAACCAGATCCGTTTGTATGTGAATGCGCCAACCATCGGCGCAAATCCTACATTGGATGAACTGCTGGACGAAAGAGGCCGTGAGTTTTTCGACGAAAACTGGCGCCGCAACGACCTGATTCGTTTTGGGCGTTTCGAAGATGATTGGGGTTACAAAAACATCATTAACCCTAGTGCGAAGACCGATTTGACCAAACGGATTTTTCCGGTTCCCACAGGTGTGTTGAACGAGAATACCAACTGGTCGCAAAATGACGGCTACTAATCCATTGAAAAGAAAAGGGGTGTTCTGGCGGACATCCCCTTTTCATTTCTAACCCTTCCGGTCTATCGCGTATTTTCTCTATTCATAAGAAGTAAAATGAAGAAACGATTTTTGCAGGCTACAGTTTTGCTGACCTTTTGTTGCACGGGGATCAGTTGTATGACCGATACAGCATCCATTGAACGCAATGTTGATTACGTGAACCCACTAATCGGCACGGCGCCTTCCACAACCATTAGCGCGCTGAAGCACGGCGAGGGAACCGAAAATAATTCACAGGTGGTGCCTTTTGTCACAGTGCCTTTCGGGATGACCAACTGGACAGCTCAAACCAAAGATACCGAAACCAAGTGCGTGGCTCCGTACTATTACGCCGATTCAATTATCCAGGGATTTCGGGGAAGCCACTGGCTGAGTGGCTCCTGTGTGCAGGATTATGGCAGTGTAACGATTATGCCAATTGCGGGGGAACTGAAATGTCTTCCGGAGGAACGAGGCTCATCATTTTCTCACGACAACGAAATTTCAACGCCGTATTTCTATCATGTTCGCTTGGATGATTATGCAATTGAAGCGGAAATGACTGCGACCAAGCGCTGCGGACTTTTCAAATTCACCTTCGAGAAGGGGGGAGAGTCGCATCTGGTCATCAATCCCAACAGCGATGAAGGGCAGGGATTCATTCAAATTATACCCGAAAAGAATGAGATTGCCGGCTACAATCCGGTGCACCGGATTTACCAGGGCTGGGGCGAACCGGCCGGCTTCAGCGGTTACTTTGTAGCGCGCTTCAGCCACGATTTTGAAAAATACGGAACTTACCAGGACAGTCTGATTACCGAATTAGCAACAGAGATAGCCAACCAGGCCAAGCTGGGCGCGTGGGTGACTTTCAACCTGAACGAAAACGAGCCGGTTTATGTTGAAGTTGGAACCTCGTTTACCAGCATTGACGAAGCCCGTGCAAACCTGGATGCCGAAACTGCAGATTTGGATTTTGAGCAAGCTAAAACTCAACTGAAAGAAAGCTGGGAAAGGCTGCTTTCAAAAGTTCAGGTTGAGGGAAGCGATGAAGAAGCGAAGGTGAAATTCTACACGGCGCTTTACCATAGTTTCTTGCAACCCCGAACCTTTAATGATGTCGATGGCAGTTATCCGGCTTTTGCGGGCGGGAAACAAATTCTGAACTCCGGTTCGCGGGATTATTTCGATGATTTCTCGATGTGGGACACCTATCGGGCTTCTCATCCGTTGTTCAACCTGCTGGTGCCCGAAAAGAATGCCGAGATGATGTACAGCCTGCTCGACAAAGCCCAACAAGGGAATTGGCTACCCATTTTCCCCTGCTGGAACAGTTATACCTCGGCGATGATTGGCGACCATGCCGCTGCGGCTATTGCGGATGCTTATTCGAAGGATGTCATTGATTTGACCGATGCGCAATACCAGCTACTGCTTAAAAACGCTTTCCAGTCGCCGGAAACCTTTGCCGAATACAAGGAGGGCAAAGGACGACGGGCGTTGGAATCTTATTTGGAATACGGTTATATTCCGATGGAAGACAGCGTTCAGGAATCTTTTCACAAAAAGGAGCAGGTTTCGCGAACGCTCGAATATGCTTTCGATGATTTTACCTTGAGCCGGATTGCCGAAAAACGAGGCGATACGGAGCGGGCAGCGATCCTGAGAAAAAGAGCGCTGAACTACCAAAATGTTTACAGTCCGGCCGATTCCTGTGTTCGCGGGAAATACCTGGATGGCCGCTGGGCCGCCGACTTCAACAAATACATTCGTCAGCCATACATTACCGAAGGAACGCCCTGGCAGTACACCTGGTATGTTCCGCAGGATGTTCGCGGGTTGATGGACTTGATGGGCGGAGAAGATGGTTTTAACTGCAATCTCGATCAGTTTCACGCTTCGGGGCAATATTGGCACGGGAATGAACCCGGTCACCAGATTCCGTTTTTGTACAATTATTCCGGCCAGCCTTGGAAAAGCCAGCAGCTGGTTTCGGAAATCATGGTCAATGAATACGGAACAGGCCCCGGAGGATTAAGCGGCAACGACGATGCGGGGCAAATGTCGGCCTGGTACGTGTTTGCCGCCTTGGGCTTTTATCCGGTTTGTCCGTCGGTGCCGGAATATGTGATTTCCGGGCCGCATTTCGACAAAATTACGATCGAGCTGGAAGGTGGGAAACAACTGGTGATTCATGCTCCGGGAGCATCCTCCGGTAAAAATTACATTCAGGGGATGAACGTGAATGGTCAGGAAACAGACCTGAATTATTTCAATCATTTCGACCTGATCAAAGGAGGAACAATCAATTTTGAGATGGGAGACCTGCCCAACAAATCCTGGGGTGTAGCGACGAAAGCGCGGCCTTATTCTTTGTCGAATGACTAAAAAAAACCAATGATGAGAAAACAACTTCAAGCTAAAATAGTGCTCTTGTTTTGTGCCCTTTGCTGGGCTTTTACAGCTCCGGCGCAGCTTCACCGCTATGTCGATCCGTTGATTGGTTCCGAAGGTTTGGGCAATGTTTTTATCGGTCCATCCTGTCCGTACGGAATGGTGAAACCGGGGCCGGATAATGATGTCGCGTCCAATAGTGGTTACGCTGCCGATCCGGCGAAACCGATCTACGGCTTCAGCCAGCTGCATGTGAGCGGCACCGGCGGTGGCCCCAAATACGGAAACGTTTCGGTCATGCCTTTCTCCGGCGATTTGGAGTCGATTGAGCAGGAGTCGGTGAAAAGCGACGAACAGGTGGAGCTGGGCTATTACAGTGTGGTGCTTCAGAAGTGGGGCATTCAAACCGAAATTACAACTTCGGACCGGGCAGCTTTTTACCATTTTGCCTATCAACCCGAAAAAGCCAAAGCCATTAAAATCGACTTGGGAAAGTTTTTGGGCGAACCTGCGATCGCGAATCCGGATGCACGGGAGGCACAACAATTTGTGGGCTCCGAAATTGAAATCGTTTCAGAAACTGAAGTTCGAGGCTATACAAGGATTCGTGGCGGGTGGAACAACGGATCAGCTTACACAGTCTATTTCTCGGCTGTTTTCGATCAGCCTTTTACCGGATTTGCGACCTGGAAAAATGGCGAGCTTTTTCCGGGTCAAAAAATGCAGATCGACTCGGGTGAAAAAACAGGAGCCTTGCTCTCGTTCGGCAGCTCAAGCGATGATCTTCAGCTAAAAATCGGGATTTCCTTTTTGAGCCCGATGAAAGCCCGCGCGAACATTGACAACGAAATTCCGCATTGGAATTTCAACCAAACACTGGACGAGAATCGCGAAAAATGGGAATCGAATTTCGCTCGTGTGGAAGTTGATCCGGATGCGTCGGACGAATTGAAAACCATGTTTTACACCGGCTTGTACCACACCATGCTGATGCCGGTTGACCGCACCGGCGAAAATCCGAACTGGGAAAACAAGGGGCCGTATTACGACGATTTTTATGCCATCTGGGACACCTATCGTTCGTCGAGCCCCCTGATTACGCTGCTGACTCCGTCGCGGCAAATTGACATCGTAAATGCGATGTTGCAAATCTATAAGCGCGACGGTTATTTGCCGGAAGCGCGCAGTGGCAATTGCAATGGGCGCACACAGGGCGGTTCAAATGCTGAAGTTGTCATCGCCGACGCTTTTGTAAAAGGGTTGCAGGGCATTAATTACAAACTGGCCTTGGAAGCGATGTTGAAAGACGCTACGGTTCCTCCGGGCGGCAACGAAGAGAAGGAAGGCCGTGGCGGATTGACCGACTATAACCGGTTGGGCTACGTGTCGACCAACTTTGTGCGGGCCGGCAACCGGACGCTGGAATATGCTTACGACGATTATTGCCTGGCAATCGTTGCCAGGGGCATCAAGCGCAAAGGTGAATACTGGCGCTTTATTGCGCAGGCAGACAACTGGCAAAACTTGTGGCGCGACATCGAAGATCATGGTTCGCGCGGCTTTATTATGCCCAAAGATGCGCGTGGCAACTGGGTCGATAGCATTCAGTGTGACGCCAGCAACGGCCGGATCAGCTACATTCCGTACACGCCCGTTGCGCAGGACTGGCCGATTTGCGTGTGCTGGTGGTGTGGTTTCTTTTACGAAGCGAGTTCCTGGGAATATTCCCTCTCGGTGCCGCACGATGTGGCGAAACTAGTTGAAAAATCAGGAGGCAAAGAGGCTTTCAGAAAACGCCTCGACACCTTGTTCGATAAGAAACTTTATAATGTGGCGAATGAGCCGTCTTTCCTGAGCCCAAACCTGTATCACTGGATTGGCCGTGCGGATTTGAGCAACGAACGCATCCACCAAATTATTGATGAAAATTTCAACAGCAGTCGCAGCGGCATTCCCGGCAATGACGACTCCGGCGCGATGTCGTCCTGGCTGGCTTTTCATCTGATCGGTTTGTATCCGAACGCGGGGCAGTCGTATTACCTGATCAACGCGCCTTATTTTGAAAAGACAGTCATTCATCAGGAAAACGGAAATGATTTTGTCATTCAGGCCAAAAATTTCAACCCGAAAAACAAATATATCCAATCGGCCAAACTGAATGGTAACGATTTTCCCAAAGCCTGGCTTGAGCACAACGATATTGTTGTGGGAGGAACACTAATCCTGGAGATGGGGCCCGCGCCTTCAAGCTGGGGAGCGGCGCTTCCGCCTCCATCCAAATCAGATCAGGAACTGTAACGCCGAGTTCGTCTCGTCAAACTTCAGACTAAAAGAATTAACCATGAAGAAGATCAAAGCACAATTTTTATTTCTAATTGTAGCAGTCGCATTAACTGCTTGTACCAATTCAGCCAGGAAGGCGAATGACGAAGCGCAGTTGATTAAAAATCCAATCATCGACGGCTACTTTGCCGATCCTTGCATTGTTAAGGATGGCGATACTTTTTACATCTACGCCACAATTGATCCGTGGGGCGGCGAGGAGTTGGCCGTCTTTTCAACAAAGGATTTTCTGACTTTTGATCGCCATCATTTAAACTGGCCGACCAAAGAAGCTTGTACGAGTGCGAGTTCAAACAGCTCGATGGTTTGGGCTCCTTCAGTTCGAAAAGCGCCAAACGGGAAATACTACATGTATGTTTCGGTTGGGAGCGAAATCTGGGCTGGGGTGAGCGATTCGCCGCTGGGCCCCTGGCAAAACGCCAAGGACGACAATTCGCCTTTGGTGGCTGCCGCCGACTTTCCCAAAGTGCACACGATTGATGCCGATTGTTTCATCGACGACGATGGGCAAGCCTATTTGTACTGGGGCTCCGGCTTCAATTGGGTGAATGGCATTTGCATGGCTGCCAAATTGAACCCGGATATGATTTCCTTTCAGGAAGAACCGGCCAACATCACTCCGCCCGACTATTTTGAAGCGCCCTACATGATCAAGCGCTTCGGAAAATATTACCTGATGTACTCGTCGGGCAAGGCCATTGATGCTACTTACAAGGTCGGCTATGCCGTTGGCAATTCGCCCTTGGGACCATTTGAAACGGGCGCTAACAGCCCGATACTGGAGACCTCAGCCGACAGCACAACTTACGGGCCGGGGCATCATTCGGTATTCCGGGAGGGAGAGCAGGACTACATTTTATATCACCGTATTTTTCCGCAGGATTCAGCCTACGTGCTGCGCCAGTTGTGTCTCGATAGCCTGAATTTTGATGTCAATCACAACATGTTGAAAGTTAAGCCCGGTGGTGTTGACAGTTTTGTGAAGCCTTAAATGTTCCGAAAGGAGTCGGATCGCTCAATTCACAGAAGTTGCGCGCTTCTGCCCCTCGATTTTGGAGCGCTTCGTTAGAATTGCACAACAGATTAACCAATAAAGGATAAGAACAATGAATATTTTTCGAAAACTACTGGTTCTCTTCTTGCTGATGAACTTTGTTTATGTTTCCCGGGGAGAATCAAAATATATTGTTACTGATTTTGGAGCCGTTCCCGGCGGGAAGGTGTTGAATACGAAAGCGATTCAGAAAGCCATCGACCTGGCATCGGCAAACGGTGGTGGTGTGGTGATTGTCCCCCCGGGAACCTTCCTGACCGGTTGTATACAGCTGAAAGATCATGTTGAACTGCATTTGGAAAAGGATGCAGTGCTGCTGGGGAGTACCAGCCCTTACGATTATTTTAAAGTTGAACGAGAGTTGTTGCCCCAAAGCCCCAAGACCGATGATAACTCAGAGCTCGGCTTGGTTTTGGCGGTCAATGCAAAGAATATCAGTCTGACCGGGCAGGGAACGATCGATGGGCAGGGCCTGGCACTGGCGCTGGCTGCCGATAGTTTGCACCATGCCGGAATTTTGGTCGATAAAAACTACAATTACCGCCGCATGCGTCCCAGTGAATTGGTCCGACCGAAGTTGTTTCGCTTTTTGCAATGCGAGGGGATAACGATCAAAAACCTGAGGCTGACAAACAGCGCCAACTGGGGACTTTCCTTCGATTTGTGCCGGAATATGGTGCTCGATAGTCTGAAAATCACGAACCGCGCTTATTGGAATAACGACGGAATGGACATTACCGATTGCGTAAATGTGCGTATTACGAATTGCAATGTCGACGCGGCCGACGATGGCATTTGCCTCAAATCCTATCATCCGGGGCAGGCAAACGACAGCATTTACATTGCCAACTGCACGGTTCGCAGCAGCGCCAGCGCCGTGAAATTTGGAACCGGTTCGTACGGCGGGTTTAAAAATGTGACGATTGAAAATATCAACGTCTTCGACACCTTTCGTTCGGCAATCGCCATCGAATCTGTCGATGGAGCGCAAATCGAGAATATTCGCGTCAACAATATTGTTGCCGAAAATACCGGCAATGCAATTTTTATTCGCCTGGGGCACCGCGACGGCGAAAAGCCCGGAGTTGTCCGCAATATTCACATTTCCAATATGAACGTTCAGGTTCCTTTTGGTCGTCCGGATATCGACTACGATTTGCGCGGCCCCGAGGTTGACTTCTTTCACAATCCTTTTCCGGCATCCATTGTCGGTATTCCCGGTCATAGCATTGAAAACGTCGTTCTTGAAAATATTGAAATTACCTATCCGGGACGGGCAAGCAAGGGAATGGCCTACATCCCTTTGAGCGATTTGGACCGCGTACCGGAACAGGTTGAAAAGTACCCTGAGTTTTCCATGCTCGGTGAATTGCCGGCCTGGGGTTTTTATGTGCGTCATGCCCGGGAGATTCAATTTAAAAATATCAACTTGAAACTGGAAGCCCCGGATTATCGCCCCGCTTTTGTTTTCGATGACGTTCAAACGGTTGCGATCGACAAACTGGAGCTTTCCGGAGCCGGTGCTCATCCTCAAATTGTATTAAAAGGGGTTCAGGATGCCAATATGCCGATTCCTGAAAATCAAATTCAAACGATTCAATAAATAAGATATGACCAACAGATACACGATACTGATCGTCTTTTGCCTGGTTGCACTGCTTAATGCCTGTCAACAGGCAGCGGTAAAACCGCAGGAAATAAGTCCCGAAGTTGAATTAATTCAGCGGATTATTCCCGATCGGGCTAATGAATTTGAGGTCGAAATCCTTCCCTCCGATTCGGCCGACTGGTTTGAGTTGGAATCGAAGAATGGCAAAATTCTGCTTCGCGGAAACAACGGCGTGTCGGTTGCGTCAGCTTTGTATTATTACCTGGCTGAATATTGTCATTGTCAGATTACCTGGAACGGAACGAATCTGAACCTGCCGGAAGAACTCCCTGTGATTCCCGAAAAAGTACACAAAGACAGCCCCTACGAGTATCGCTATTACCTAAATTACTGCACCTTCAACTACACCATGAGCTGGTGGGATTGGGAGCGCTGGGAACAAGAAATTGACTGGATGGCGCTGCATGGCATCAACATGCCGCTGGCGATTACGGGTGAAGAGTCGATTTGGGATGAAGTGTACCGTTCGTACGGATTTACCGATGAGGACCTGGATCCGTTTTTCAGCGGGCCGGCTTATTTCGGCTGGTTTTGGATGGGCAACCTCGATGGCTGGGGCGGCCCGTTACCCAAGAGCTGGAAAGACAGTCACCGTGAATTGCAAAAGAAGATTTTGGAGCGCGAGCGTGAGTTGGGCATGAAGCCTGTTTTACCGGCTTTTACGGGCCACGTTCCGGCTTCATTCAAAAAATATTTTCCCAATGCTAAGTTGAAGCAAACCAACTGGGGAAATGATTTCGATGACACCTACATTCTGGATGCCGATGATCCGTTGTTTGCCGAGATCGGTAAAAAGTTCCTGGAGGTGCAACAGGAAATTTATGGAACAGATCATCTGTACTCAGCCGATACGTTCAATGAAAATGAGCCGCCATCGGATGATCCGCAGTACCTGTCGGAACTAAGTGCCAAGATTTTCGAAGGCATGAAATCGGCTGATCCCGACGCGGTTTGGGTGATGCAGGGCTGGTTGTTTTACAGTCACCGCGATTTTTGGAAAGCTCCGCAAATACAGGGGTTGCTGGGCGCTGTTCCCAACGACCGGATGATCATTCTGGATCTGGCCGCCGAGATTGAACCCATCTGGAAACGCACGGAGGCTTTCTACGGAAAAGAATGGATCTGGTGCATGTTGCACAACTTCGGCGGAAACATCAGCCTGTTCGGGCGCATTGAGAATGTGGCAGAGCACCCTGCGGCTGCGTTGAACGATTCCACATCCGGCCAACTGAAAGGGATCGGTTTGACCATGGAGGCGATTGAACAAACGCCGGTGCTTTACGAGCTGATGACCGATAATACCTGGCGCGATACGCCGATTGATTTGAAAGAATGGTTGCCGAAATACATTCGAAACCGCTATGGCAGCACGAATGCCGACATTGAAAAAGCCTGGGATATTTTGGTGCAAACCGTCTTCAACGGACAGGTGATCCGGGATGGAGCCGAATCGATTCTTGTCGCCCGCCCAACTTTTGAAGGCTATCGCCGCTGGGCGCGCACCAAGCTGAATTATGCGCCGGAAGATTTGTTGCCGGCCTGGGACCGGTTTATCCAAACAGCTCCTGAGTTTGGCACATCCGACGGTTTTCAGTACGATCTGGTTGACTTAACCCGCCAGGTGCTGGCTAATTATGCACTGCCGGTTCAGCAGCAAATCGCTTCAGCATACCAAAACAACGACAAGGAAAATTTTGCCAAATACAGCCGCGAGTTTCTGGAGTTGATTGACGATTTGAACCGTCTGTTGGCAACCCGCAAGGATTTTCTGCTGGGGCACTGGCTTGCTGATGCCCGCAGTTGGGGAACAACACCCGACGAAAAAGCCTTGTACGAGCAAAATGCCCGCGATTTGATTACCCTTTGGGGCGGAGCTGACAACCGCCTGCACGAATACAGTAACCGCCAGTGGAGCGGTCTGCTCAGCGATTTTTACAAGCCACGTTGGGAGCAATTCTTCACTGAAGTGACCCAAAATTGGGGCAGTTTCGATCAGCAGGCCTTTGACGATGAAATCAGCCAATGGGAATGGAATTGGGTGACCGCGCACAAAGAATTTCCGTTGGAAGCCCAGGGAAGCTGCACGGAAGTGGCCAAAGAACTTTATCAAAAATACCGCGACCGGATTGCGCCGCTGACCAAAACGCTGCCGGTAATTCATTACAACTACTGATTATGGAACAAACAATCAAACAAAAGCCGGAGCGCTTTCTGTCGCTCGATGTTTTCCGGGGGCTCACCATTGTCCTGATGATCCTGGTAAATACGCCCGGAACCGGAGCCAGGATCTACGGCTATCTCATACACGCGCAGTGGTTTGGGTTCACGTTGGCCGACCTGGTTTTTCCTTCATTCTTGTTTGCGGTCGGGAATGCCATGAGCTTTTCGATGAAAAAGATGAAAAGCATGTCGACCGCTGAGGTCTGGACGAAGATCATCAAACGAACGGTGATTATTTTTCTGTTGGGCTACCTGATGTACTGGTTCCCGTTTTTTAAATTCGGCGACGACGGCAGTTTCCTTTGGAAGCCAATGGCCGAAACCCGCATTATGGGTGTTTTGCAGCGGATTGCGCTGTGTTATTTTTTCGCCTCCGTTATCGTTTTGTACTTATCGGAGAAGGCTTCGATAATCATTTCTGTCGTCATCTTACTGGGCTACTGGGGAATTCTCTATTTTTTCGGTGAACCCGGCTCCTGGCTGGAAATGGCCTCCAACGCCGCCAGCCGCTTCGACCTTTCAATCCTCGGACTGGGGCATATTTATAAAAAAGACGCCATTCCATTCGATCCGGAAGGGATTCTCAGCACCTTGCCGGCAATCGTCAATGTACTTTGGGGCTATCTGGCCGGTGTGTTCATTCAGAAAAAAGGAAAGTCGTTCGAAGGGCTTGCGATGTTATTGATGGCTGGTTTCCTGATGACCTCACTGGCGCTCTGGTGGGACCTGATTTTCCCAATTTCCAAAAAACTGTGGACGAGCCCCTTTGTGCTTTATACTGTCGGCCTGGATTTGTCGATCATGGCCGTACTTATCTATTTGATCGAGCTGAAAAAGACCCGCTTCGGCGTTCAATTCTGCGACGTGTTTGGCAAGAATCCCCTGTTTATTTACCTGTTTTCAGAACTGTTCTACGTGGTGCTGCGGATGATTCCGGTCAATTCAAGCCAGGATGCCTTCGAGTGGGTGAGCGAGCAAATTTTTCAGCAAATTTTCCCCGGGGCCTTCGGTGCATTCATGACAGCTGTCGCCTATGTTTTGCTTTGCTGGTTGCTGGGATGGTGGCTGCACCGCCGGAAAATCTACATCAAAATATAGTCGCGCGCATCGTCCGGCGGCCAATCGCTTTTGACGGGTAGTAAAGTTTGACTAATTTTCGGAACGATACTACTATTTACGAATTACAAGAAACTAATCAACATGAAAACAACGATTTTCAATGCTCTAATTCTGCTTGTTTGCCTGTCTTTTCAGTTGCAGGCAAATGCTCAAAAAAAGGGCGAAACAAACACCTTTACCCTTTCAGCGAAGAAGGCTGCTTCACCGATTTTGATTTCAGAAAAAGAAGCCAAAGTTGTGTCGATAGCCGCGAACCTTTATGCCGGCGATGTGGCGAAGATCACCGAACAGCAACCCGAAATAATTCATGACATTCCCGACTCGGCTCCCGAATTGATTATTGCCGGTACAATTGGCCAGAACAAAATCATCGATCAGCTGATTGCTGATCAAAAAATTGATGTTTCAGCCATCACCGGAAAGTGGGAAAGCTGGTCGGTGCAAGTGCTCCCGAAACCATTTGCCGGGGTGAAGAAAGCGCTGGTTATTGTCGGTAGCGACCGTCGCGCAACGGCTTACGGAATATTGGAACTCTCGCGTAAAATGGGCGTTTCGGCCTGGGAGTGGTGGGCCGATGTGCAACCAGCCAAACGGCAGGAAATCACCCTCAATATTGAAACGAAAACGTACGGATCGCCCTCTGTGAAATACCGCGGATTGTTTTTGAACGACGAAGATTGGGGCCTTCAACCTTGGGCGGCCAAAACCTTTGAACCCGAAACCGGCGACATTGGGCCGAAAACTTACGCCAAAATCTTCGAACTGATGCTCCGCCTTCGGGCAAACACGGTGTGGCCGGCTATGCACGGCTGTACCAAAGCGTTTTATACCATTGAAGGCAATGCGCAAACCGCCGACGATTATGCCATTGTGGTTGGTACCTCGCATTGCGAGCCGATGTTGTGCAATATCAATGCGGAATGGGACCACCACACCATGGGCGAATGGCGCTACGACAACAATGCCCACGCGATCCGCGATTTGTTCGAGGCCCGCACAAAAGCAACGGCAAACTTCGAAAGTATTTACACCATCGGGATGCGTGGTGAGCACGATTCGCCGATGAACGCCAAAGACCTGACCAGGGAAGATCAGATTAAACTTCTGGAAAAGGTGATTGCCGATCAGCGTGCGATTATGCAGGAAGAAACCGGAAAAGACCCGAAAACCTTGCCGCAGGCGTTCATTCCCTACAAAGAAGTGCTTGATTATTATCAAAGTGGGTTGAACGTTCCGGAGGATGCAACCCTGATGTGGACCGACGACAACTACGGATATATTCGCCAGCTAAGCACGCCCGAAGAGCAAAAGCGCCCGGGCGGTGGCGGTATTTATTACCATGCTTCGTACTGGGGACGCCCGCACGATTACCTGTGGCTAAGCTCAACCAGCCCGATGTTGATCTGGGAGGAAATGTTTAAAGCATACCAGTTTAATTGCCACGATCTGTGGATTTTGAACTGCGGTGATATCAAACCCCTGGAATACAATATCGAGCTGTTCATGGATATGGCCTGGGATATTGATGCTTTTGCCGGAACAATGGATGTGCAATTGCACCTGGAAGACTGGCTGGGGTCGCTGTTTGGTGCAGAGAAGGCGCCTCAGCTAACAAAGCTGATGATGGATTATTATCAGCTGTGTTTTAGGCGTCGTCCCGAGTTTATGGCCTGGAGCCAAACCGAACCAACGACTAAACCTCAGGAAACCGAGTTGGCGCAAATCCGTTACAACGATGAATTGACCCAACGGTTGCGCGCCTGGGAGCAACTGTCGGCAGAGGTGAAAAAGCTGGATGACGAAATTCCTGCTGCGCAAAAAGATGCTTTCTTCGAACTGGTTTATTACCCGGTTACCGGAGCTTCTCTGATGAATCAGAAGTGGTTGTATCATTACAAAAATGAGTTGGCTGCCCGACAGGGACGAACCAGCGCCAACGAATTTACTGCACGCTCCAAAGCGGCTTACGACCAGATTAAAACGGAAACCGAATACTTCAATACCAAACTGCAAAATGGCAAGTGGAAGAACATGATGAGTATGAAACCGCGCAATTTGCCGGTATTCTCGCAGCCTTCGTATGCCGTACCGGCCAGTGATGATGAAGTTGGTTTGGGACTTGCGCTGGAAGGCTACGAAATGGAGGCCAACAAAAAGATTGAAAACAATTATGCCGATGTGTTGCCGGTGCTGAATGCCTATTTGAAAGACTCCGCTTTTGTGGATGTATTCCTGAAAGGCGAAGGCGAAGTGGAATGGAAAGCAGAGCCCAAACAGCCCTGGATTCGTTTGTCGGCGGATCATGGAAAACTGACCACGGCGGCTGGCGAACAGGAACAACGCTTGTGGGTAAGTATCAATTGGGACCTGGTTCCACGGGGCGAAAATACCAAGGAGCCACCACTCGGCCACGATTACCAGCTGATCCCGCCGGCTTACAAGGTGAATGGCTCGGTTGAGTTTCGTTCGGCAGACACCACAATCACAATTGGCGTGTCGACCTTCAACCCGAAATTTAAAGAATTGGAGGATTTTGAGGGCTTTGTTGAGGGCAATGGCTACGTGTCGATCCATGCCGAAAACTTCAGCGCTCAAATTCAGAGAAGTGCAGGGGTGAATTGGCAAGTATGGAAAGGGCTTGGCTACTCGGGAGCTGTGGTCACTTGCGACGCTTACCAAACAGAACCAATCACAGATCCTACAAAGATAAAATCCGGCAGTCCGTTTTTGACTTACGATTTCTACACCTTCAACGCCGGAGAAACTGATGTTCGGGTGCAGGCCGTGCCGACCCATCCGTTCTACGAGGGGGCCGGTGTTCGTTGCGCGGTGGCCATCGACGACGCAGAGCCCGTTATTATCGACTTTAAAACAGTTGGCCGCAGTAATGAGTGGAAGCAAAATGTGCTGAAAAATGCGGCAGTGAAATCGGCCAAACAAGTGATTGCCGAACCGGGAAAACACCAGCTGAAAGTCTGGATGGTTGATCCGGGCGTGATGCTGGACCAGATCCTAATAGATTTGGGTGGTTGGAAAGGGAGTTATGCTTTCCCGGCTGAAACACGAAAAAAATAAACGAAAAAAGTGAAACGAAATTCATTCATAAAACGCAGCATGGGGCTATTCATGCTGCTGGTTTTCGTCATCAGCTGTCATGAGAAGCCTGCAAGCGGACCGAAGGATTTGCAAATTGCTTTTCTCTCGGATGTGCACCTGCAAAACCTGTACGGCCAACTTTCCGACAGCGATTTTAAAGGAGTCTTCAATCCGGAGAACGGACGTTATGTGCTTGGGCGAACGATGGAGGCGCAATTGCATTCGACCCGGCTGTTCAACGAAAATTATTTTGCTTTTCTGGCTGCCCTGGACGATGTGGTTCGCCGGGGCGTGAAATTCGTGGTGCTGCCCGGCGATTTCAGCGATGATGGCCAACCGCTGAATGTCCGCGGCTTGCAGGAGATTTTGCACGACTATGAATCGAAATACGGCTTGCAGTTTATTGCAACAACCGGCAACCACGACCCGGTCCGTCCGTTTGCGATGGATGCCGGAAAGACCGATTACCTGGGTGCGGGCGGCAAGCGGCAGGCCTTGATGAGCCGCGAAGGAATGTATCAGCCGAAAAGTGAAGATGAAAATCCGGTGGTGATTACCACGGATATCCACAAAATGGGCTATGCCGAAATTTTGGATCAGATGGGCGACTTTGGTTTTTTCCCAAAGCAATCGGATCGCTATTGGGAGACAGCTTTCTCAGACTACAGTTACGATGACTATTCTTTTGAAAAAGCCAGCCGGGAAGCCGCACTGGACAACCGAAAGTACCCGGTTCCGCCGACGGATTTTCTGTTGCCGGATGTCAGTTATTTGGAAGAGCCGGTTGACGGATTGTGGTTGCTGGCAATTGATGGCAATGTGTACGTGCCAAAAGAAGACGCCGCTTTGGATGGTGCAAATCCGGAGAACTATGAAGGGGCAAGTATCGGTTATAACCAGGTGTTGACCCATAAACAGCATTTGCTCAGCTGGGTGACGAAGGTTTGCCGGGAGGCTAAAAAGCGAGGGAAAACGCTGATTGCTTTCAGCCACTATCCGATGGTGGAGTTTTATGATGATGCGAGTCCGGAGATACGAAAGCTTTTTGGTGACCACCGGATGGAGCTTCACCGGGTGCCGGCCGAGGAGGTTGCGCGCACTTTTGCGGAAGCGGGCATCCGGCTGCACTTTGGCGGGCATCTGCACATCAACGATACAGGGATCCGAACTTACGAAGACGGCAAGTTTTTGGTGAATGTACAGATTCCTTCGTTGGCGGCGTATATTCCGGCCTATAAACTCCTGACGATTCACGATGCGGAAAATATGGAAGTGGAAACGATAAAACTGGATTCAGTATCCCGCTTCAACGAATTGTTTCCGCTGTACGAAAAGGAATACGCTTACCTTGATAGTCTGCAAAGTCCTTCAATTTGGAATCCCGCTATTTTGAACGCAGCCAATTATCACGATTATACGGCTTTTCATTTAAAAGAATTGGTGCGTTTACGCTTTCTGAACGAGGATTGGCCGGAAGATCTCCGGAACTTTCTCATTGGTTCAACCGGGCAGGAAATGTTGGATTACCTTCTTCTAAATACCCGAAATACCGCGGCCGCGACTGCGACTGGGACTGCGACTGGGACTGGGACTGGGACTGGGACTGGGACTGCGACTGCGACTGAGACTGCGACTGGGACTGCGACTGCGACTGCAACTGGCGATTGGACGGGACAAGACCTGATTTACGATTTCTACCGGTTACGCAGTGCCGATCAACTGGCAGTACCCGATATCGGAGCAGAACGGATGGAAGATTATCAGCATTTCTTTCAATTGGTTAAGCAGGCGGTTCCAAAGCCGGAAAGCGCAGCACGGATTGGTCAACTCAAAGACCTGGCTGATATTTTCGAGCATTTTTTGAACGGGGCACCGGCCGATCATTTCAGCATCCGTTTAAGCGCAAAAGACGCGATCCTGGTGCCCTTGAATTAAATCGGGGTACTGGGAAGGGTAATGATGCTGCTGTTTTTCGGGCAGTCGGGCTGATTTGCTATCTTAGCGGCACTACTCAAAAAAACTACATACGATTATGAAAAGAATATGCTTCCTGCTGTTCGTAGCGTTGACAACGACTTGGGTGTCGGCGCAACACACCGAATTTAATCCCTTGGTTCCTGATAACCTGGCCGACCCGACAATTGTTCAGTTTGGCGACACTTTCTACCTGTATGCCACCAGCGATGTAGGCGATATTGAAACAGACCTGGCCTTTTCGGGCAACCCGGTGGTGTGGAAATCGGAAGACTTTGTGAACTGGAGCTTCGAAGGGATTTGCTTTCCCGGGATCGACTGGCACGAGCACAAATACTGGGCCCCGGGGCGCGTCGTGGAGCGCGATGGGAAATATTACCTCTATGTAACGGTCGATCATGTCACCCAGCTGGCGGTGGCCGATTCGCCCGAAGGACCGTTCAGCTTTATTAACGGCCCGGAAAACTACACCGGCGACGAAAAGCCTTCGATGGTGATTGACGATATCGATGGCTGTCCGTTTATCGACGATGATGGACAAGCCTATATTTTCTGGCGCCGTAAAAAGGCGTCGAAACTCAGTGCCGACTGGACTGAGCCCGAAGGTGAAGCGATTACCATCCCGACGCAGTGGCAGGGCTATTCCGAAGGCCCGTTTCTGTTTAAGCGAAAAGGCATTTACTATTATTTCTATACCATGGGCGGTTATGCCGACTACCAAAACGCCTATGTAATGAGCAAAGAGTCGCCGCTGGGACCGTTTGTGACGCCGGAAAATGACGTCGTTCTTTCGTCTGATTTGGACAAGCAGATTTGGGGGCCGGGGCACGGCTTTGCGTTTTCGCCCCAAGGAACCGACGATTGGTATTTTGTGTACCTTGAATATGGTATCGGAGGAACTTCGCGCCAGGTGTACTGCAATAAAATGGAGTTTAATGAAGACGGAACCATCCGGAAGATACAGCTCGACCGCAAAGGAGTTGGTCCGTTAGCCAAGGTGAAGACCGATAAGCCCGTGGATTTGTCGAAAGCCGTTGCAACAGCTTCGTCGGTTAAAAAGCCCATGGAAGTGGAAGCCCGCAAGTGGCGAAATGCCAAAGAACTGAAGTATGCTTTGCCCGAAGAGCCCTTGTATCGTCATCACGAGTTCAATGCGCAGGATGCCATTGACAACTCGAACTTTACCCGCTGGTGGGCGCGCCCCGATGATACGGAAAAGTGGTGGCAACTGGATTTGGGTAAAGTTGAAAAATTGGATCGGCTGGACTTGTTCTTGGTCCATCCGTCGCTGGGGCATGCTTTTGTGTGCGAAAAATCAACCGACGGTAAACACTGGGAAACCGTGAAAGAGCAAAAAGAGCTTGCCATCCGTTCGCCGCATCAGGTTGAAAAGATTGGCAAGGCGCGTTTCCTGCGCGTCCGTTTTCTTGAGGGGCAGCCGGGAATTTGGGAAGCAAAGCTTTACCGGTAGGAAAAGACGTTATTTACAAGCGACAATAAAACAGAAAAAACTGCCTTTCAGCAGTTTTTTCTGTTTTATAATATTGGATTGCAATAAATTTCAACCGGCTTAACGCATTGCTTTGTAAGCGTTAATTAAGCCATTTGTGGAACCATCGTGAGCAGTTACTTTTTCGTCGCCGCCCAGCTCCGGCAAAATTTGATTGGCTAATTGTTTACCCAGTTCAACACCCCATTGGTCGAAGCTGAAGATGTTCCAGATGATCCCCTGAACAAAGATCTTGTGCTCGTACATGGCGATTAGTGCGCCCAATGTAAACGGAGTCAATTTTTTGAACAAGATTGAATTGGTTGGAATATTGCCTTCAAACACTTTGAAAGGAAGCAAAGCAGCAATCTCGTCGGCAGATTTACCGGCAGCTTTCAATTCGGCTTCAACCTGGGCTGCGGTCTTTCCAACCATCAGTGCCTCGGTTTGCGCAAAAAAGTTCGCCAGCAACTTCGGATGGTGGTCGCTCAGCGGGTTGTGGCTAATAGCCGGCGCCATGAAATCGCAAGGAATCAATTTTGTTCCCTGGTGAATCAACTGGTAAAAAGCGTGCTGACCGTTTGTTCCAGGTTCACCCCAAATAATAGGACCGGTTTGGTACGAAACTTTTTTGCCGTTGCGGTCAACGTATTTCCCGTTACTTTCCATGTTTCCTTGTTGGAAGTAGGCTGAAAAACGGTGCATGTACTGGTCATAAGGCAAAATAGCTTCGGTTTCGGCCCCGTAGAAGTTGTTGTACCAGATGCCGATTAAAGCCAAAATTACCGGCAGGTTCTTGTCGAAGTCAGCCGATTTAAAATGGTTGTCCATGGCATGCGCTCCTTCGAGCAAAGCCACGTAGTTGTCGAAACCAATGGCACAGGCAATGGACAAACCAATTGCCGACCACAAGGAATAACGACCGCCAACCCAGTCCCAGAAACGGAACATGTTTTTGGTGTCGATGCCAAAAGCAGCAACCGCATTGGCATTGGTTGATAGTGCCACAAAATGTTTGGCAACAGCGCTTTCGTCTCTGGAAGCTTCCAGAAACCACGATTTTGCCGAGTTGGCGTTGGTCATTGTTTCCTGGGTGGTGAATGTTTTCGAAGCAACAATAAACAAAGTTGTTTCGGGGTTGACCGCTTTCAGGGTTTCGGCAATGTGGGTACCGTCAACATTAGAAACAAAATGCAGGCTGATATTTTCTTTTTTGTAAGGCTTTAACGCTTCGGTCACCATCAGCGGACCAAGGTCGGATCCACCAATACCGATGTTTACAATGTCGGTAATTGCTTTACCGCTGTAGCCGGTCCATTCTCCGGAAATTACACTCTCCGAAAAAGCTTTCATTTGGTCGAGTACCTCGTTCACTTCAGGCATCACATCTTTGCCATCGACTAAAATCGGCGTATTGCTGCGGTTACGCAAAGCAACGTGAAGTACCGAACGGTTTTCAGTTTGGTTGATTTTGTCACCCGAAAATTCGCTTTCGATCGCTGATTTCAATCCGCATTCTTCGGCAAGCTGCACCAGAAGTGCCCGGACCTTATCGTCGACAATATTTTTCGAGAAATCGAGTAAAATATCTTCAAATTGAAGTGAATATTTTTCAAATCGTTTTTCGTCTTTTGCAAAAAGATCTTTGATTTGAGTACCGTTAAACTCTGCAAAATAGGCTTCCAACGCTCCCCAGGCTTTTGTGGTCGTTGGATTAATAGTTGGCAACATAGTATTTTATTTTATTGTTATTTTGGTGAATTTAATTCTAATCAGTCGTTCCGGTAATAGCGAAAACAAAGATATAATAGATTGTAAACTTAAGGGCATCCAATGCCTCCAAAATCGAACTGAATACCTTAGAATTCATCCTCCACACCTGTAAAATTCACCTTTTTGTTGCTGATTCAGCTGCGATATCCTGAATTGAGATTTCCCGCACCCGCAACAGGACGTCTTTATCGCAGTAAAAGAGATTTAAATTTCGGCTTTCAACTGCGTTACTACTTGGGGCACACCCGCAGTGTCGGGATCCAATTTCAGGATCTCCTCGCCCAATCCCAACGCTTTCTTGTTGAGCTTGTTGGTAAAGTAAAACTGTAATAGTTCCAAACGGCTATTCAACTCATCGGCTACTCTTGTTTCTTTTTTCAGGTAATCCTTGGCCTTCGCTTTGTCTTTCATAAAGTCATACAACATCGCGATGTTATGATTTATCAGCGGATATTGGGGGGTGATCCCGCTTGTTGGGGCACTTGCAACAGGGCTAAGCGGGCAGCCCTTGGTTCGTCCTGCAAGGCCGGGGAGGGGCTGCTTTTCGCCGGTGGCAGCCATTTTACGTTTGTCCCTGTGATTTGGCTTTTCCTTTTGTTACTTTTGTAAATCAAAATTGAATAGCTATGTATCAAGTAGGAGATCGGGTTAAGTTTATGAACGACGTGGGTGGTGGTATCATCACCAAGATCGTAGGTAAAAATATGGTTCATGTTGAAAACGAAGACGGCTTTGAAATTCCGGTGATGACTTCGGAGATTATTCTGGATGAAATTGACCAGGAAGCTGTGACCAATAGCGATAAGAAGCCCGATGTGAGCGACTTTATTCGCCGGGGAACCCAAAAGCCGAAGGCCGAAGAACGCAAGCAGAAGGTGGAGGAACCAATTACCATTATTCGTGGTAACGACGAACCGAAGTTTTATCTGGCTTTTCTTCCCGAGAACGCTCGTAATCCCCTGGACGGGCAAACCAAGGTTTACCTGGTAAACGACAGTAATTTCTTTATCTTGTATCATTTCAGCCATTTTGCCAACGAGCAGTATGTTACGCAGGAGGCCGGAAAATTGGAGCCCAATACCAAATTGATGTTGGGAACACTCTCGCAGGCCGATATTGCCAACTTGCCGGCTTTTGGCTTTCAGCTGATGTTTTACAAGGATAAATCGTCCCGGTTGGAGAAACCACTCCGCAAACGCATCGCGATTAACCCGGTGAAGTTTTATAAGTCGGGAAGCTTCAAGGAAAATGATTTTTTCAGCGGAAAAGCAATGCTCTATAAATTGAACGAGTCGGACATGGAAAAGGCCATGAAAGAGCTGACAAATAAGGAGCTGAAAAAACAAGCCCGCGAAAAAGAGCCCGCCCGGAACAGCGAAAAGGTAAAGGTGGAATTGCCGGAGCTGTTGGAGGTTGATTTGCATATTGATGAGCTGATTGATAATACTGCCGGCCTTTCGAACAAGGATATGCTGGACTTGCAGATGAAGACTTTCCGCGAAAAGATGGAAGAAGCCATCTCGTCGAATGCGGTTAAAAGAGTGGTGTTTATTCACGGCTTGGGTAATGGCGTATTGAAGGCCGAATTGCGCCGCGAGCTGTCTTCTAAATACAAAAAATATGCGCATCAGGATGCCAGTTTCCAGGAATATGGCTACGGCGCAACCATGGTGATTGTTCGCCGCTAAAGCCAATAAAAAAGCGGAGTTGAAAATTCATCAACTCCGCTTTTTCCTCTTTCAGTGTAAGCTACTTATTCAACTCATTCAATCGTTCCCGCAGATACAATCCGTTGGGCGTTAATTCTTCTTTGGTCCAGTTGCCGTTGCTGTTGGCTCCCGGCTTCAAAAAGGCCGTTGTTTCGTCCTTGTCGGTAATGTTCCAGCAAACCCAGCTTAGTTTGCGGTCTTCCAACCATTGCATCCATCTGCGGTTGCGGTCCAAATCAAATTTGCCGTTGCCATCTGCTTCGCCCACACCCCATTCGGTAACAAACAGTGGCAATCCTTTCGATAAGGCATAATCGGCTTTTTGGCGCAGTTGTTCCTGGTGGTTGTTATCCGAGGCATAAAAATGGAACGAGTAACAGATATTGGGGTAGCCCGAGATCGGGGAGTCGGCAGCCACATCAACATCCTGATCCCAATGGGGGCTTCCTACAACAATCAGGTTCTCTTGATCGTATTTGCGGATGACCGCAATAACTTGCCGAGCATAAGCTTTGATCACTTCCCAGCTTTGGTATTCGGGCTCGTTGAAAATTTCATAGATCACTTGGGGGTTTCCGGCGTATTTTTGCGCCATGTCAGCAAAAAAGGCTTTTGATTCTTCCAGGTGCTTTTCGGCATGATGGTCGTGCCAGTCGATGATGACGTAAACCCCGTTATCGAGTGCGCGATCAATCACCCTTGTCACTAATTCTTTTTGAAAATCCGGCTTGTCCAGGTAGCCGCCTTCGGGTTCCACCCCCATCGAAACGCGAATCAGGCTGACCTTAAAATCAGCGCATATCCAGTCCACAACATCCGGGTTGTAATACTTTTGCCCGTTCCAAAGGCTCCACGAAAAGCTGAGTCCCCGCAGCTGAGGTGTTTGATTGTGTTGGTTGACAAGCTGTCCGTCGGCTACTTTCAGCTGTCCGTGCTTTTCAACCGGACTTTGTGCGCTGGTGGCAAGGAAGGCAACGATAAGAAAGGTGATAGCGGTCGTGATTTTTAGCTTCATGGTTTTTGATTTTTAGCGATGTAAATGATCCAATTTCTTCGGTGCCGGGTTGGCTGATCGTTTTTTCCGATCAATGGTTTTTCGGGCTATCCCTGACGTTTTGGAGGAAGGAGATCAGCGTATCCGGTTGGTAGAAACTTGTTTTTTGTTTACCTGCTGATAAATATAGGCAATAGCTGCCGGAATTTACGTCGATCTGTTTTCAAAAAAATGCGAAACTGATCGTGCTTCCCCCACATTCATCGGCAACAGTAGGGGACAGGCCCTAAAAATGGCTGTTTCTTTGCTGTTGGCAATCAGCGAGCTGGAGGAAAAAGTTGTTTGAAACGGAATATTTTTCGCCCGGCAGGATTGCGCTTGCAATTATTTTTTTAGTTTTGCACTCACATTTGAAAGGGAGCTAATTACGATAATGGTTCTTTTTTCGTTCTAATGTTCTTGCCCAGGTGGTGAAATTGGTAGACACGCCAGCTTGAGGGGCTGGTGCCCGTTTTTGGGCGTGCAGGTTCGAGTCCCGTCCTGGGCACATAAAAGCTCGTTGATTTTTCAACGGGCTTTTTTTATCTCCGGAATTAGAATCTGATTCCCCGGTGTTGAATAGGTCGACAATGTTTTATACTGTTTTACAGACTAATTTGCATCAGCTTGCCTTGCCCGAAGCCTGATTTCTGCGGAATGAATCATGCTCAACGTCCAATGAATCATGATTTCTGCGGAATGAATCATGCTCAACGTCCAAGGAATCATGATTTCTGAGGAAAAAATCATCGATAGAAGCCTAAAAGTCAGGATCGGCTCTTGAAAAATCAGTCGCAGTTACGAAGTAGCATTGAGTTATTGTATCGGTACAGATTGATGGATTGAAGGACTGACGGACTAATGGATTGACGGATTGACGGATTGACGGACTGACAACTCATTGACCATTGAATGACGATTGGCGACTGATCACTGCGACTGATCACTGATCACTGGACTAGCGGATTGAAGGATTAACCATCGATTGACCCTGAATGACAATAATTGACCCAATGACAATAATTGAGTCACATCTCACTACTCACGACTCGATTGCTACCAGTTGCGCCGGTAATTATGTACTTATTGAAGGACTGAAGGCTAGAAGGACTGAAGGCTAGAAGGACTGAAGGCTAGAAGGACTGAAGGCTAGAAGGACTGAAGGCTAGAAGGATTGAAGGATTGAAGGACTGAAGGACTGAAGGATAGAAGGATAGACTGCCTATTGGCAATGAATGACTCGTGACTCGCTAGTAGCTCTTTGAAACCTGTCAGCGTCCGCAGGTCCTGATAGCGTTTAAATCGATCGATAAATGATTGAGCCCAAAAATCCCGGAGGGATGCTATTTGGGTCGATGAACGATATCCGGGGGCAAAATTCCGGTATTGCTGGTTCTCGGAGGTATTGTGCTTGTTCGCCGCTGTATAATCACATTCCGTAAAAGTGGTAAGTCATTCCGTTATCTGGGTATTATTCTGAATTTTCTGTTTCGGATCTTTGTATCGTTGATTTTTACAGGCCTCAGGGCTGAGAATTTTAAAGATAAACAAACCCGGTTTGTTGTCGTAGAGAACAAAGAATCAAAAACGATATGGTTATGAATAGGGTAGAATTGAGCGAGAAGAAATACGAAGAATTATTTGGGAAACACACCGGCCCGCTTACGGAAACAGACCCGGATATGCAAGAGATGCTGAACCGCTTTATTTTTGGTGAGGTTTTCTGCCAGGGCAACTTGTCCGATAAAACGCGGGAGTTGATAACACTCGTGGTTCTTACAACGAACCAAACTTTGGAGCAACTAAACGCGCATGTTTTTGCAGCGCTGAATGTTGGTCTTTCGGCTGTTGAGATTAAAGAGGCGATCTACCAATGTGTGCCTTACCTGGGATTTCCCAAAACCTTGAATGCCATTCAACAGGTCAACGAGGTTTTCAAGATGATGAGTATTCCGCTTCCTGTTGAAAGCCAGAAAACAGTAACCGAAGAAAGCCGTTTCGAAGAGGGGCTGAAAGCACAAAAAAGCATCTTTGGCGATGTGATTGATCAGATGCATGAAACCGCGCCTGAAAATCAAAAGCATATTCAGAATTACTTGTCGGCATTTTGTTTCGGTGATATTTACACACGCGGATGTCTTGACTTGAAAGTTCGTGAGCTATTAACCTTGTGTATTTTAAGTGCGCTGGGCGGTTGCGAAAATCAGCTTAAATCGCATGTTTTTGGAAACCTGAAGGCGGGGAACGATAAAAATACGCTGATTGCAGCAGTCACCCAATGCTTGCCTTATATGGGATTCCCGCGCACGCTGAATGCCTTAAGCTGTATCAACGAAATAATACCGGAGAATAATTAACATATTTAAATAGAGGAGATAACACAATGAGCGAGTTTAAACAACCCTTTCCGCTAGGTCAGAAAAATGACGCGTATGCCGACTACTTTATCGGTCAAAGTTACCTGGCTGTGTTAACGGTCGAAGGTGTTCCGGCCTTCAACGTAACCTTCGAGCCCGGTTGCCGCAACAACTGGCACATCCACCACGGTGGCGGACAAATTTTGCTGTGCACTGCCGGTTCTGGTTGGTACCAGGAGGAAGGTAAACCTGCACAAGCTCTAAAACCGGGTGATGTGATCAATATTCCTGCCGGAGTGAATCACTGGCATGGTGCTGCCAAAGACAGTTGGTTTGCACATGTTGCTCTTTCGGTGCCTGTTGAAGGTTCGACCAGCGAATGGTTAGGCCCGGTTACCGATGAAGAATATAACAAGCTGGGGGAATAAATCGATTTCCGCAGAAGTTGAAACAATTGGCTGAAAACCAGAAAACAGAAAGCAATACTGCATGAAAAAAATCGCAATAGTTGTGCTGATGTCTGTCGGAATGCTGGCATCAACACAGGCAAAAGAAACAAAGAAAATGAAAAGAACAGCAGATCAATACACCTTTGAATTAAGCGACCAGGTTACCCGCGAGAAAGTACACTTTACAAACCGTTACGGAATTACCCTGACCGGCGATTTGTATCTTCCCAAAAACCACGGCAACGAAAAATTGCCGGCACTAGCCATCAGTGGTCCTTACGGAGCAGTAAAAGAACAAGCATCAGGGCTGTATGCCAACCAGTTTGCTCAACGCGGTTTTGCCGTCGTGGCATTCGACCCTTCATACACCGGCGAAAGTGGCGGCGAACCTCGTAATGTTGCTTCACCGGATATTAATACGGAAGATTTCAGCGCTGCCATCGACTTCCTCGGAACACAAGCCTTTGTCGACCGCGAAAAAGTGGGAATTATGGGGATCTGTGGTTTTGGCGGTATGGGCTTGAATGCAGCAGCTGTTGACAAACGCGTAAAAGCGGTGGCTGTAGCCAGTATGTACGATATGTCGCGTGTTACAGCACGTGGCTATTTCGATAGCATGACCGCCGTGCAACGTTCAGAAATGCTGGAACAGTTGGCCCAGCAACGCTGGAAAGATGCTGAAAACGGAAAGCCTGCTTATGGCCAGGCTGGCTTGCCGGAACCGGAACAGTTAACCGGTAACGAACCTGAATTTGTGCAAGGTTACGTGAACTATTACAAAACCGACAGAGGTTTCCACCCACGTTCAATCAACTCCAATGGTTCATGGACTGCAACCAATGCCTTGTCATTCATGAACATGCCCTTGATGACCTACATCAATGAAATTTCACCTCGTCCAATTCTGATTATTGCCGGAGAAAATGCTCACTCCCGCTATTTTAGCGAAGATGCTTACGCTGCAGCAAACGAGCCTAAAGAACTGATGATTATCCCTGGAGCAGTTCACACCGATTTATATGACAAAGTAGATGTGATTCCGTTCGATAAGCTGGAAGCCTTCTTTAACGAAAACCTGAAATAGTAACAGAACAAGCCATAGTCAGGAAGACGCTCCTTATTAACGGGGCGTTTTCTGTTTTCAAGCCCGATTATATCATCGCAGGGGCGGGAATCTCCCGGTCACTGGCTTTAGAGGAGAAGCCATTGCCAAAGGCTTTTGAAAGCTTGCCGCAAGCTGTACAAACGGCATTGCACACTTAACGAATCCGGGCACGGTTACCTGTCGGTTTTTAGTGCAGCTTTAAAAATAATTCAGGAAAAAATTCATTGCTTTTCCCCGGTTCGAATCCGAGAGGTATTTTCGAAGAACATGGAGTAAAATATCGCGGTGTATTGGTTTGGTGATGATGGTATCGCAGCCTGCTTCAAAAGCCTTGCGGCGATCTTTAACCATGGAGTGCGCCGTTAGTGCGGCGATGGGCGTGCGGGGCAAAAATGAGCGGATGTGTCGGGTGGCGTCAATACCATCCATTTCGGGCATAATCAAATCCATCAGGATAAAGTCCGGTTTTTCTTTTGCGGCGGTTTTTACCGCTTCGAGCCCGTTGGAGACATGAAGCAAACGTAAATCAAATTTAGAGAGCATCAGACGGGTGAGCTCGAAAATGAAACGATTGTCATCCACCAGTAAGATTGTCTTTCCGTTCAAAATTTCAGGCTCTTCGTCCAGGCGATCCAGCAGGGGAGTATCGTCGAATTCCCGAACCGAAATGGGACTGGGGACGATCAGGCTAAAGCAACTTCCTTCGCCAACTTGCGACCTTACCTCGAGTTTAGCCCCCATTATGTCGCAGAGCTTCCGGGCAATGGCCAGGCCAATTCCCAGTCCGCCGTGGCGTCGGCTGTAACTTTCTTCAACTTGTCGGAATTCGTTGAAAATCAAGTCGAGTTTTTCGTGTGGTATGCCGATGCCGGTATCGGAGACTGAAAAGCATACCGCATCAGGATCGTGCCGAATATTCATTTTGAACTCGATACGTCCTTGCTCCGTAAATTTGACCGCATTGTTCATGAGTATGTTTAGCACTTGTAACACTTTATCTTTGTCCAACTGAAGCTCATGGCAGATATCAATGTCAATGTCATTGAATAAAATTTCAATCGTATTTGTTTTGTTTGCGATCTCCAAGGCTTCCTCCAGATAGGCACGTGCCAGACTGTACAAGTCAACCAGTAAAAAGGGCTGTGGATTGCACCGAACATTCTGCCCGTGATGAAAGGCCAGGTCGAATATATCTTCAAGCAGGTGCAGCATATCGTTTCCCGAACGATGGATGATTCCGGCAAGTTCGTTGACCGTCGGATCACTATGTTCACTACACAGCAGGTTGCTAAAACCGATTATAGGGTTTAGTGGTGTTCGCAGCTCATGCGATATGGTGGCCAAAAAGGAAGACTTCAGCCGGTCCGATTCCTTTAATTTTACCAGTGTTTCTTTTTGCACTTCGATGGTTCGTTTCCGCTCGAAAGCCCAACTAAGCTGTGGCGCAATCGATTCTACCAAGTGAAGATCTTCCCGGCACACAAGGGGATCCTTGTCGTAGGATTGCAGTACCAAGGCTCCAATCACATTTTTCTTCGTCATTAGCGGTACTCCCATCCAGGCTTTTGCCGGAGCCCCAACCAGCTGTTTGGCCCCATTATGCGCATGCTGAGTAAGTTCGTCACCGGAAAGCAGAAGAGATTGCCCGCTCTGAATAACCTGCCCGGTTAGTGTATGATCAAGGATGAAGTTTTTGGGCTCATGCTGGCAGCTTTGAGTGCAGTAGGGGATGGTCGCCTTTTTTCGATCAGAGTCGCAAAGGGCCACGAAAAAGTTCTTGGCTGACGTGAGCTGCCCCAAGGATTCGAATACCATTTCAAAAAAGGCTTCCATATCTTCTGACTGCATTACAGCAACCGAAAGTTGAACCATGATGTCCCTGCTTTTCTCCAGCCGTTTGCGGGTGGTGATGTCCTCTTTTATGGCTACAAAGTTGCTTATTGCTCCTTCCTGATCAAACACCGGCGAAATGATTGCGTTCTCCCAATAAAGCTCGCCGGCCCGGTTTTTATTGATTATTTCGCCCTGCCAGTTTTTTCCCGAAGTGATTGTTTCCCAGAGCTTGTTGTAGAATTGTTCGCTCATTTTTCCGGATTTCAACAACCGTTGGTTTTGTCCCAGGGCTTGTTCGCGGCTGTAGCCTGTAACGGCGGTGAACTTGGGATTAACATATTCAATAACTCCATCCGGGTTGGTTATGGCAATAGAAACCGGACTTTGTTCTACTGCTTTCGATAGATTGAGTAAAGCGTTTTCCCGTTTTTTGCGTTCTGTAATGTCAACAATCACCCCGCGGATCAGGGCTAATTCACCGTGTTCAAAAACCGGTTCAATATGGTTTTCAATCCAGATGTTTTTCCCGTTCGGGAGCTTCATCTGAAATTCGGATAGCTGTTTCTCAGGCGTTTTCAGCAGATCTGTAAAGGTGGCATCCGCAAGAATCCGATCGTCGGGGGTTAGCAAACTTTTGACAAAGTTAAAGGATAGATCCTGATGAGCGGGGTCGACAGCCAGGATTCGGTACAAATTTTCAGACCAAACAGCCTGGTCTTTTCGGGGATCATATTCCCAACTGCCCATTTGCGCTAAAATTTGTGCTTGTTGTATGGAATCATTGTTTTTTTTGACAGCTAGTTCCTGTAACTTTCGTTCGGTAATGTCCAGGCATATCCCCCGAAGTTTGACTAAACGGTTCCGGTTAAAAACAGGAGCTATCGTAATATGAACCCAGATGATCGCCGAGCCGGGAAGTTGAAGACGCAACTCGGTCTCCTGCGTTAATTTGGTTTCTTGCAAGCGATCTAACGTGTGGCTCAGCAGAATTTGGTCGCAAGGGTGGATACGTTCGCGAAAAAGTTCGAAGGACGCCGGGTGGATTGTCTTATCAAAGGCCAGTAAGCGATAGAGGTTGGCTGACCATCTGCATACATCCTTCAAAATGTCGTGTTCCCAGCTGCCCATTCCCGCTATTTGTTCAGCCTGACTGATGAGCGATTCCCGGGACTGAAGTTCCCGGGTAATCCGTTCGCTCTCGGTAATGTCGATCAACATCGCATGACGGGATGTGCGTCCGTTAAAGTTGATGATGTGTGAGGTGGATTGGATAATGCGTTGTTTGCCGGATTTACATATAATCGACCACTTTCGTTCGTTATCGACCCCGTTTTCTTTGTTTGTTGAATGTTGACGAAAATTGACTTGTTGCTCCGGTGAAAGCAGATCAAAGACGTTCATTTTTATCAATTCCTGCTGGCTGTAGCCAAGCAAGGTGCAGGCAGCCTGATTGACAGCCATGATTTTAAAATTCAGAAGGTCATAGATTCCCATGGCCTGAGGATTATTCCGGAACATCGTTCGGAAATTTGAACGTTCCTCGATCAGTTGCTGTTCATGCTTTTTCAATTCCGTAATGTCAACAACCGATGCCCAAATGGCCTGTTCTCCCGACGCTTGATCCCGGGGGGATAGTGAAACAAACAAGTCGCCCCACAGCAAGCTCCCGGTTTTATGAATGTAACGCTTCTGAAGCCGATAGTCCTTAATTTTGCCGGATGTCAGACGATGAAACAACAGAACATCTTTATCAATATCTTCCGGATAGGTAATCTCCTGAAATTTTTTGGTGGATAGCTCTTCCCTGGTATAACCTAAAAATTCACAAAAAGAGCGATTGGCATACACTATTTCGCCGCAACTTGAAACCTGCGCAAAACAAATCGGAGAAATATCGAAAGAGTGATTGAAGTCCATAATCCGGGGTTTAGTGCGATGTTTATAGGTAAAGTTTTATTAATAAAAAGGTCGTTGCTTATTGGGGTGCTAATATACACATTGCGCGTTTGTCGGCAAATATTCCATCGATGTAGATATAAATTGCAGGTTTGTCGAGCGTGGACGTGGTGTGTGTGAAATACCGGATGCTTAGGCCCTGTATTTTATTGATTAATGAATGTTTCGGGTCGAAGGCATTCAGCGATAGCGGAATGCGGGGGCTGCCGACGATCAGGCAATGGAATCTTTTCAGCTTTTTTTCGTGTGAAATTGATTTGCTGCTGCCTGCTCCCGGATCGTCCGATCGGCGATCAGAGAATAACGAAGATTCAGAATTGCAGGATAGTTATATGTGTTCGAGCACACGATGAGCTTCTTGATCGAGTACCCGAGAGGCTGTTTTTTACCAATTGAAACAATTTTTAACCATTTTATTACGGCATTTTCGTCAATCAAACGAAAAAAACACTAATATTGTGTGTACGAACACGCATTTATTGCGTGATGTCAGAAGAATCAGCGTTTGTTGTTTGTTTGAAGCGCTTTTTTTGAAGTTCGCATCGAGATTAAACATCAAGCTTAATGAGCGGAAACGGGGGAATGGAAGCCGGGGCGGTGCCCTGTTGTATGAAAAGCCCGGCTGAAAAGAGATTGGCCGGATACGCAAACATGATCTGGCCATGGTGCAGAAATACCTCGAAGATACTTATGATATTTAAACGATATTTTTTTCAATACACTTAAAAATATGACACTAATTAAATCAATATCCGGCATTCGTGGTACGATTGGCGGAAAAGCCGGTGATGGCCTTTCGCCGCTCGACGTGGTGAAGTTCTCGGCTGCTTATGGAAAATGGCTGACCGAGAGCACAGGCGCCAAAAATCACAAGGTCGTTGTCGGACGTGATGCCCGAATCAGCGGCGAAATGGTGAATGCGCTGGTTTGTGCTACCCTTTCCGGAATGGGTATCGATGTGATTAACATCGGATTGGCGACAACGCCAACAACCGAAATTGCGGTGACTGCCGAAAAGGCTGACGGCGGCATTATCCTGACAGCCAGCCACAATCCCAAACAGTGGAATGCACTGAAGTTGTTGAATGCAAAAGGCGAATTTCTCTCTGCCGCCGATGGTGCTGCTATTTTAAAATATGCCGAAGAGGAGAGTTTTTGCTTTGCTGAAGTTGACGAGCTGGGAACTATGACCGCGAAAGATTATACGGCCGAGCATGTTCGCCAGGTTCTGGCATTGGAGTTGGTTGATGTTGACGCGGTGAAAGCGGCCAACTTTACCGTTGCATTCGATGCGGTGAACTCGGTTGGAGGAATCGCTATTCCAGCCTTACTCGAAGCATTGGGGGTGAAGAATATCGTTCCGATCAATGAAGCTCCGACCGGTCATTTTGCACACGTTCCCGAACCCTTGCCCGAGAACCTGGTCGATACCTGCCGAATTGTGAAAGAACAACAAGTTGATCTGTGCTTTGTGGTTGACCCGGATGTGGACCGACTGTCGATCATTAGTGAGGATGGCAGTATGTTCAATGAAGAATATACCTTGGTGGCCATTGCCGATTATGTACTGTCGAAAACGCCGGGCAACACCGTTTCCAACATGTCGTCGAGCCGTGCTTTGCGGGTGATTACCCAAAAGCACGGTGGTCAATATTCGGCCTCGGCCGTTGGCGAGGTGAATGTTGTTGCGCAAATGAAAGCCACCAAAGCAGTGATTGGTGGCGAAGGAAACGGCGGCGTAATTTATCCGGCCAGTCACTACGGGCGCGATGCCTTGGTTGGTATTGCGTTGTTCCTGAGTCAACTGGCTCAGTCGGGGGAGAAGTGCTCCGAGCTTCGCAAAAGCTATCCCGATTACTTTATCTCCAAAAATAAAATTGAACTAACTCCGGGTATTGATGTTGATAAAGTGCTCGAAAAAGTGGAGCAGATCTACGCCAACGAACAGGTTTGCACAATCGATGGGGTCAAGATTGATTTCCCCGACGAGTGGGTTCACCTGCGCAAGTCGAACACAGAGCCTATCATTCGGATTTATGCAGAATCGACCAGTCTCCAAAAGGCCGATGAGCTGGCCTTGAAAATTATCGATACAATTCACGAAAATATCTAGATCAATATGACAAATTTCGACTTAAACGGAATCCTGAAGAATTTCCAGATCGAAGGGGAAGTTGCACAGGTGAAGCTCTACGGAGACGGACTAATTAACAAAACGTATTTTGTGGAGACACGCGCTGCCGATGCTCCAAACTATATCCTTCAAACAAAAAACAGCAGCATTTTTAAGGATGTGCCGGGTATGATGGATAACATCCTGAAAGTGACGAATCATTTGAAAGCTAAAGTTGTGGCAGCCGGAGGCGACCCGTTGCGCGAAGCCATGACCGTGATTATGTCGCATGATGGTGAGCCTTTTTATAAGGATGAGGCCGGAAACTACTGGACGGTGTATCTGTTTATTGAAGATACGCTGATTTATGAAAAGGCCGATTCGCCCGAAACGGCTTATGCCGGAGGGCGCGGAATCGGGAAATTTCAACGCATACTTTCGGATATGCCCGGAACATTAACTGATATCCTTCCCGGGTTTCATAATATCCGCTTTCGTTTTAAGCAATGGGACGAGGTGATTGCCAAAGATCCTGCAGGCCGTAAAAACAGTGTACAGGAAGAAATTCAATGGATTGAAAGCCGCCGGGACGAGATGCTGTGTTTTTGGGAATTGGTTGAATCGGGCGAAATCCCCACACGTGTTACGCATAACGACACTAAAATTAATAATATTCTTTTCGACAAGGAAGGCGAAGTGTTGTGTGTGATCGACCTGGATACGGTGCTCTCGAGTACTGCGCTGAATGACTTTGGCGACGCAATTCGTTCGTATACCAATACCGGTTTGGAAGATGATCCCAATCCGGAGAATGTGAGCATGGACATTCAAATCTTCCGGGCCTTTACTGAAGGTTACTTGTCGGAAGCCAAGGATTTTCTGACCGAAACAGAAATGAAATACCTTGCTTTTTCGGCTCGTTATATCACCTACGAACAGGTTTTGCGATTCCTGATGGACTACATCGATGGGGATAATTATTACCGGACAAACTACGAGAATCACAACCTGGTGAGAACTCATGCCCAATACCGCTTGCTGGAAAGCATTGAGCAACAAAAAGAAGCAATGGACGAAATTGTGATGGAAAACTGTAAGTTAGGTTGATGACGGAAGATTTATTTGAATAGTTGGGTTTTGTTATTTCGTTAAACAAGATAGGAGAAAATGAAAAATCAGTTAAGTTACATCGAAAGATCAGTTGAGAAACTCCCGATCAATGTTGTGGAGGATCAGTCAGTTGGCGCCAAAATGATGGCGGAAATTATAGCCGGT
>NZ_QAAD01000026.1 GCF_003046625.1 Mangrovibacterium marinum | reverse complement strand
AAACAGAAAGTCAATATTTAATCAATAAATTTTTCACCCTAAACTGGCACTTTATCGTTGCGAAAAAATGGTACTTTTTTATTTGCTATTTACATGCTCTTGATGGTTGGGTTTCATAGAGCAAATCGCAGGTGCAGCGCGCCGACAATATTTGTAGTTCGGATGCCACAATACAAACAAGTGCAGCGCACCGATAATATTTATAGCCTAAATACCACAAAGCTCCCTCGTCTCAAACAAAGAGCTCTGGAAGCAACATCGTTTATGATAGAAGCAAATACGAAAACCTTATATCTCACGATAAAAAAAGAATATTTCGACCAGATCGAAAGGGGCGAAAAAGAATCTGAATTTAGGGAATTTAAAAGACACTGGATTCAGAAGTTGATGAATGCCAACGGAACATTTAAACATTACGATTTAATCTTATTCCGAAATGGCTATCATAAGAATGCCCCACAAATAACCGTCGAATTCAAAGGCATTCGGATAATAAAACAAAAACGAGGATGGTTCAGACATCAGAAATATTTTGAAATTAAATTGGGGAAAATTACCAGTCGATCAACATGAAAAACAACGGCGCAAAATTTTGGACGATAGATCAGGATACTTTACAAAAACTTCAAACTCTAAAGGCTTTTGTCGATTATGTTGCAAAGTTGAAAGAAACATCCTCCGATCATAAACACAACGCACAAGAACTTAAATATTTGATCGCGAACCTCGATAAGCCTGAAACCTTTAAGCAATGGTGCGTCTGCATCGATATTTATGACCCGGTTCTTCAATGCGGGGACTATGGAGAAGAGGCGGAATTTACTGGAAGGATTGGTCATTCTGGTTTGAGTTGGGAGTTCTTGAAATTCGCATCGAGGAAAGAATGGTGGATAAAGAAGGTTATCAGGATGAAAAGACGATCTTTTATGGTTGTATCAACTTTAACAACCACGTTCAAGCTGAGAGGATCTGGGGTGACGATGACTATCCAAGGTTTTTGAAAGATGCATTCTCCTTTCGAAATTACCTGACGGATAGATTAAATGATATTGAAACAGAAATAAATATTTGGTAGTTTCAACATAAAACCACAGGTGCAGAGCACCGGTCATATTTATAGCCGCAGAACCGAACGCAAACCAACCAGGTGCAGAGCACCGGTAACCTCCTCCATCTGGTCCCTTTGATGATTAACGGTGCGCTGCACCTCAACGCATACACCACATTCCTAGCTATAAATATTTTCGCAGCGCTGCTGCTAAAACGGTATATTTGCTCCTACGGAGCGAGCCTTGCTCAATCCGTGCCCGTGGGGTTGATGTTTCGGCATCAACCCTTCGTTATTTCAAATCAACAACATTCACCTCTGCCCCTTTCCCTACTTCCAGAACGGGTGAAAGTGATGCACGGGGCCGTGGCCTTTGCCAATTTCGTAGGCCGCACCATCAACAATGGCCTTGTTGATGTATTCTTTGGCGGCGCGCACGGCATCGTTCAAATCGAGCCCTTGCGCCAATTGGGAAGCCACTGCCGACGAAAAGGTACAACCGGTTCCGTGGGTATTTCGGGTGTGGACGCGTTGCGATTTCAACTCAATCATCTCGTCGGTTTCGGCATTATAAAAAATGTCGGTCAGCTCATCTTCGGTCAGGTGACCGGCTTTCAGCAATACCGATACCTTTCCACCACAGGTCATGCTTTTGACAACTTTCGACAAATCGGCCTGGCACGAGATCCTTTGCCCCGACAAAATCTCTGCTTCCGGAATATTGGGGGTAATCACCCGAACGCTTGGAATCAACTCGCTTTTCAATGTTGCAATCGCTTCATCGAGCAAAAGCTTATCGCCCGAGGTGGCCACCATCACGGGGTCGAGCACAATATTGCGCAGCTGATAAGGCGCCAGCGTTTCCTTGATGCCACGGATCAAGTCCGACGAGTGCAGCATCCCGATTTTAATGGCATCGGCACCAATATCGTCCATTACCGACTTGATTTGCCCTTTCACAAAATTGACCGGAATCGGGTGAACGCCATACACACCCACGGTATTCTCGTCGACCACCGCCGTAATGGCGCTTGTGCCAAAGCAGCCGCATGCCGACATGGTTTTTAAATCGGCCTGAATGCCGGCTCCCCCACTGGGATCACTTCCGGCAATCGTTAAAACTCTTTTATAGCGTATTTTTTTCATTTTCTGTTTTTGAATTATTGAATCAACACAAGGACTGATGGATTGAAGGATCGAAGGATCGCATTACAACAGCAAACCTCATTTGATTAACCGACACGCCACCTCCTGATTATCCGAAATGATTAAAACCTCCTTTGCTGAACTCGACAGCATTGCCATTCCGCGACCAATGAATTTGAGGTTCTCCCGCTTCAATTTGACCAATAACGGTAAAGGACTTTCCAAATTGATTGGTAAAAGCCTTCTGCAAGGCCTCTACCCGATCAGCCGCAACCGTAAACAGCAATTCATAGTCTTCGCCTCCGCCGCTGGCCAACTCATCAACTTTCCAGCCCTGAGATTGGCAAACGCGTTTCAGTTCGTCCGAAACCGGCAACTGATCCAACTTCACCCTTGCTGCCTTCCCTGATGCTTTTAGGATATGCTTCAGGTCGGAAGCAATGCCGTCCGAGATGTCCATCATGGCATGCACTCCACCAAATTCTTTTAGCAAATTACCTTCCGCGATGCGTGGCTCCGGCAGATGATGACGTTCGACCAGGTAGCTGTAATCGTCGACTTGCGCCAGATCATTCAATACAACCTTTAGCCCACCGGCCGAATCGCCCAATGGGCCGCTAACACATATCGCATCGCCGGCTTGCGCCATGGAACGCAAACGCGCTTTTCCCTTTTCAATTTTGCCCAACACGCAAACATTAATGGCCAGGTGCTTGACCGATTTTGTTGTGTCGCCACCAAGAAGCGGAACCTGGTATTTTTGCGAAATGGCATGATAGCCGGCCATCAATTCATCCAGGTATTCCACATCCATATCGGGCGGAATGGCAATAGACAGGAAGGTACCAATCGGCGTGCCACCCATACTGGCAATATCGCTCAGGTTGACGGCCACCGACTTATAGCCCAGCTGTCCGGGCGTGATGGCCGACCGCAGAAAATGCACATCTTCCATCAACAAATCGGTGGTCACCAGCAAATCCTCCTGATCGTTCATCGGCAAAATGGCGCAATCGTCGCCAATACCGGTCAGGTTTTTCGTTAGTAATTCTTGAAAGGATGGCGAGAAACGGTCGATAAAACCAAACTCTCCTATTTCTTTTAGTTTCATTTTGCTGTTTTATGTTGTAAAAACTACACGGGCCAGTGTTCCATTTCGTAGGCCGACTGCCAAAACATCCATTCCATTTTGAAGGAAAGCTTGAAAGCCTGCGTCATTCGCTCGAGCTGTGCCGCCGTGCATCGATCGGCATAAGCATCGCCAATAGACAATGCTTTGGCAACAGCCTTGGCAAACTCGTCGCCGCCATAAGTATCGATCCATGATTGATAAGGATTGTCCCCCGGCACTTGATTCGCCACGATGAAATCGCCTACTTCCTTATACACCCAAAAACAAGGTAAAACCGAGGCCAGCGCTTCCTCGGTTGATGCACTTGCCAGCTGCCGCCACATCTGCCCGGTATAAAGCAGGTTGGTAGGTGTTGGCTCGGCCTCAACCGACTGATCTTTTAAATAAAACTGATGCAAGGCCTGCTCAACAGCTACGGTGTCGCCCGAAAAAAGCAGGAAAGCCTCGCGCCATTCTTTCTGATTGAGACGAGCTGCAATACCGGCCAGAATCTTGCCATACTCCGCCAGGTAAAAAGCATCCTGACGCAAGTAAAACAGAAACTTCTCGCGGGGAAGGCTTCCGTTCATCAGCTCGTGTAAAAAAGGTAACTTCTTGATCGCTGCAAATACCGACTCACATTCGGCCCAGGCTTGTTCACTCCATGTCATCGTATTTCAATTTGTTGGATTCGTTCTTTTAAATCTTTGGCAGCTGCCAACGGGCTTTCTGCCGACGAGATTGCCGACACAACAGCAATCCCCTGCGCCCCGTGCTCGATAATCGAAGCGGCATTCGAGGCATTTATTCCGCCAATAGCCACGGCCGGAAATTGGCTGATGCGGCAGGCGTCCTTCAATCCTTCCAAACCAAAAGGCTGAAAGGTGTCGGTTTTTGTTGGCGTTGCAAATACCGGCGAAACACCAATATAGTCGATATCCAGGCTGTTGGCTTCTTCTACCTGTTGTTGCGTTTCGACCGATAAGCCCAGAATTTTATCCGGACCCAGCAACTGACGGGCTACCTTCCAGGGTAAATCGTTCTGCCCAATATGCAAACCATCGGCATCAACAGCCAAAGCAATATCCAAACGATCGTTAATAATCAGGGGAATATTTAAAGGGGAAAGTAGCTTTTTCAACTTTTGGCCCAGCTCGTAAAACTCGAGCGAGGAGCAATCTTTTTCCCGCAACTGTACCATGGTGACGCCGCCTTTCACAGCTTCTTCCACAATGGACTCCAAAGGCCGCCCGAGCGACAAGCCGCGATCGGTGACCAGGTACAAACTTAAATCAAAACGTTTCATGCTTCGGATTTATAGATCTCTTCAATGTTGTCTTCATCTAAATTATAAAGGGTGTCCAGAAAGTGCAATTGCAAAGTTCCGGGGCCACCCGATTTCGATGCTGCAATTTCGCCGGCAATTCCCATCACAGCCATGGCGTGTGTTGCAGCCTCCATTCGGTTCGGATTCACCCCCGCAAAAGCACCCAACACAGCCGTTGCTGTGCAGCCCATACCGGTTACGCGAGCCATCACGGTTGAGCCGTTTTGGGTGGAAAGCACTTCTTGCCCATTCGTAATAAAATCTTCAGGGCCGCTGATCACAACCACGGCACCGGTTTCTTGGGCCAGGCGTTTTGCAGCATCAATGGCCGAATCGCTGGAAGCTGAGCTGTCAACTCCTTTCGTCACCACATTCTCCTTCGCCAAGGCCATAATCTCAGAAGCATTACCCCGGATGAAAGTGGGTTTACACTCCGCCAAAATGCGGGCAGCAACTTCGTTTCGGTAAAGCGTAGCTCCAACTCCAACCGGATCGAAAACCACGGGGATGCTTTTTGCTGTTGCGGCTTTTCCGGCCTCCAGCATGCCATCCACCCACTGCGGGTTCAGCGTTCCCATATTAATCACTAAAGCGGAAGCGATATTGACCATATCCTTCACCTCCTCGACAGCATGAGCCATTACCGGCGAAGCACCAAGGGCCAGCAAGGCATTGGCCGTATTATTCATCACCACAAAGTTGGTGATATTGTGAACTAAGGGCGATTTCTCGCGCACTCGTGCCAGATCGGCACTAATTGATTGTACGGTAATCATCATTTCGAATTTCAGATGTTCAAAAATCTTGAAATGATCATCTGCGGACGGCTAAAAAGAAAGCCATCTCACAGGGCGTGAAACGGCTTATATCGCAATAATAATGGGATCTTTTACAATCCTCGTTTCCCTACGCTGTTATGATACATTTCAGGTTCATGGAGTATGATCTCAGACAGGCAATCGCCTGACACCCCCAACGAGATGCGGCAAAGGTAAAGATAATTCGGGAAAACCGGCCTCGAAAAACCACTTTAGTCGCGGCGACTACGGCTCGATTTTCGAACAAATCCAATCCAGAATAAGGTGCCGGGTTTCTTCGGAAACCCAATGCTCGTTAACCGGCGTAATCAGCGATTCTTTCGGACAAGCTAAGGTGTTGTAAACCGTGTAGCTTGTTGTTGGCGGACAAACATTGTCGTTGTATCCCCAGGTCATAAAAACCGGTGCTTTGATGAAACGCGCAAAGTTGACCACATCGTAATACGCCATTGTTTTGATCTTCTCGGGCGTATCCATACCGTTAAAATACAGGTCGAAGTGCGGATAGCCCGAAGCACGCCCACCCTTGAAGCCGGCCATATCGCTCAAAGCCGGATGGTTGGCTGCACATAAAGTAACCCGATCGTCGAGCGCAGTTGTGATTAAAGCCAACGCACCGCCCTGGCTTCCACCTTGTGCGATAACATTTTGGCCATCCCATTCCGGCAGCGACGTCAGGTAATCAATCGCACGAATACAGCTCAAATAAACTTTCTTCATGTAGTAGTTATCCTTGTTATCGAGCCCGTTGGTCAAATAGCTGTTGTTCTCCTTCCCAAATGCCCGGCTTATTTCGGTGTAGCGCTCCTTCTCCAAATCGGGGCGAATACCGTGGATTTCCATATCGAAGCGAATGTAGCCGCTTTCAGCATAAAACAGGTGCTTCGTGGGATCCATCGGTTTGATGCCAGCCCCCGGAGGCGAGAAAACAACCGGAAATTTTCCTTCTTGCTTTGGAACCGTCAAATAGCCGTACACTTCTGCGTTCTTCGCATAAGCCTGCAACTTCACGAGATAGCAGTCAATTTTATCGCTCGAAAATTCGGGAACGAAGGTTTTCTCTACCTTCACAGGACACTTTTCGGCCACTGCTTTAGCCTTATCCCAGAAAGCCGTAAAATCGTCCGGCAATTGGGTGTACGGCATCAATTTTTCCGGAGAAAATCCAACTTTAATATGATGACTGAACTCCTTTCCGTCGAGAGAAACTTTCAACCGACAATCTTTAAAGCCGGGGTCGTTCATGGTTCCTAAGGCGATTTCCGCCTTGCCGTTTTTCAATTTCACGGTACCTTCATCTTCGGCAGGCCTCAACTCAGGGCCAATGCTGTATTTAATTTCAAGGCCGTCCTGAAGGATTCCGTATCGGTACAGGGCAACGGTAATTGTTGCTTTTTCTTTTGTTTTATAAAGCCAGTTGCTGTGGCTTGGTGTGGTTACCCAAAGTACATCGCTGCGATAAGGGTAATTCCCGGCTTTACTCATACACACGCTAAATACGAAGAGTATAAGCAAGCTTATTCTTTTTATCATCGTTTGTTGATTTTATAGAATTATGGTACTCATTTAGTTGAATTAAGCGTTCATTTGCAGCAGCCCGGCAGACGACTATTTCACACTTTTCACTTTCACTACGCCTTTGCGATAGGCCTCCAGAAGGCGGTTCAGATCCTGAATCTGATTTTTAATGTCAATTCCGTTATCCGTGTCACCTACCAAAATTCGGTCGGTAGCCCGTTCAAGCATACTCCGGGTCGAAACAATGTCAATTTCCTCCTGAATGGCATTTCGTCGCGACTCGAAAGGGGCATGCTCTGCCAGAATCAAACTATACGAATCGTAAATTAAGGTGTAGCCGGCAATTCCTGTAACTTTTTGGTACGGCTTGGACATTCCTCCGTCAATCACGAACAGCTTACCATCGGCCTTAACCGGGCTCTCCCCCTTACCCACTTTAACCGGCACGTGTCCGTTAATGATATGCGATTTTTCGGGATCGAGCCCAAACTCTTCGAGTATGCGCATGCAGGTTTCTTTATCGTCGCGCAGCTTGTAGTACCTATTGCTGGCTTCGTACTGCGCATCCTTATCATTCAGGAAGTAGCGTTCGAATGTGGCCATTTTCTTTTTCCCGAATAAAGGCGAATCGGCGCCACTCCACAAGTACCACATATAATCGCGATCCCGACTTCGTTTATCCTGCCGTTCGCGGTTGTAGTAAGCCCTGCGCGACACCAAATCGAACTGCTCGCAAAGCTCCTTGCCCTTGTATTTTTTACCGTGTATGGTTACTTCTTTGAAATCGCCCTTGTCATCGAGCGGAATACACCCATGATACAGCAAATTCGAGTTATAAGTCAGGAATGTGCTTCCTTTCGAAAACAAGGTTTTGACATGCCGTTGCAGACGTTCACTATTCAGGAAGGAAAAACGAAGCTTTTCCGCCAGATCTTTTTCTTCCGGTGTCAGCGCATAAGGATTTTTCGGATCGATTGTCGGAAAGTTTTTATCGGTTAACTCCAACTCGCGCCCATCAATGGTAACTGTTCCTTTTTCATAATCGATTTTATCCAACAGCAAACGATCGTCCATACACATTTCCGGGTTCTGCCGAATGATTTCGCCATTGAGCTTCATCTCCAGAATCATAATGGCCTTATGCATTTTACTGGTGAGCTTCGCCTGTGTTGAACTCCTGTTTTCCGATGGGGTGTTGATCGGCATAAACGCATCGCAAGGGTCGTCGGCATAAGTTTTCAAGGCGAATGTTGCCAATGGAAGAAGGTTGATACCATAAGCATCTTCCAGCGTTGCAAGGTTATCGTAACGGGCGCTGATACGGATTACTCCGGCGATGCTGGCTCGTATTCCCGTTGCTGCAGCCATCCACAAAATATCGTGGTTTCCCCATTGAATATCCACGGAATGATGATTCTGAATAACATCCATCACCTTATCGGCATGTGGTCCGCGGTCGAAAATATCGCCGATAATGTGCAAGCGATCGATCAACAAGCGCTGAATAAATTTGCTGATGGCGATGATAAACGAGTTAGCGCGATCAACATCGATAATAGATCGGATGATGCTGTTGTAATATTGCTCCTTTTTGGCATTACGCTCATTGAGCAACTCATCAATGATGTAAGCAAAATCTTCGGGCATGGCCTTTCGCACTTTCGAACGCGTGTACTTGTCGGCCGAAACCTTGGCTACCTCGATCAGACGTAACAGCGTCACCGCATACCAGCCTTCCAGGTCGCTTTCCTCTTTGGTGATAATCTCGAGTTTTTCCTCGGGATAATAAATTAGGGTTGCCAGCTGTCGCTTTGTTTTTTCATCGAGCGCGTACTGGTACACCGCATCAATTTTTTTGCGCACCATCCCCGATGCATTTCGCAAAACATGACTAAACGTTTCGTAAGCCCCGTGAATGTCGGTCAGGAAATGTTCTGTCCCTTTGGGCAAGTTCAAAATTGACTCGAGGTTAATAATCTCGCTACACACGGACTGTACAGTTGGGAATTTTTCAGCAAGTAAATTCAGATGCTTAAATTCATCAACGCTATAATCATTTCTTAGTGATTGATTTCTTTCGTAATCCAAAACCATTTTTAGGAATATTGGGTTGTTACTGTTTTATAGAATGAGTCTTAATTGGTCGGTTCTTTTTTCGACACGACAAGATAGTAAACATCTGCCTGGCAAAATCAAAAAACAGCGTAAAATCCGCTCCAAATGCCTGCTTTCATTGATTTACGACCAGTAATCAGGCAGCGGGACAACCGTTTTAAGGGATACATTTAAAGAAAGATAGCACCGAAACAAGGGATGAAAATTATAAAGTGGTTCTCACTTTTTGTTTGTATATTCGCTGCTTCGAAAAATAAACAGGAATAAATTACTGCTGATACTATTCGGCCGTCCGTTGAGCAATCATGATCTACGAGCTTATCTTAAATTCAACCTTACTGGTTACGCTTGCGGTGCTGTACAGTTTTGTATCGCGCAACCGGGAAACGAACCCGCAACTGCAACCCTTAATTACCGGCATTTTGTTTGGCGGCATCACCATCATTGGGATGAATGTGCCCATGAGCATCTCGCCGGGTATTTTTTACGATGGTCGCTCTATTGTTTTAGCCTTGGCAGGCTTGTTTGGCGGCGTTCTTTCCGGGACTATTTCCATGGCCATGGCTTTGGTTTATCGCCTCGCAGCAGGGGGTGAAGGTATTTGGGCCGGCGGAGCAACAATCGTAATCGCCCCCCTAATCGGGTTGCTGTTTCGCAAATCCCTCCGGAACCGCCCCGAAGACATTTCAGTACCCTCGCTTTTGTTGCTCGGACTGGTTACCCATATAGCCATGCTAGGCTGCCAGCTGTTGTTGCCCGGCGATACGGCTATGAGAATTATTTTTCAGATAGGACTTCCCGTGTTGATCACCTTTCCCTTGGCAAATCTGTTGATGGGGGTAATCCTACGCAACGAAACCCGAAGGCAATATGCCGAGGATGAGCTTCACAAACGCGAGGCTCAATACCGCAGCACGCTGCAATGTATCGATAACGGCATTATCACAACCAACGAGCAAGGACTTATCAATTATATCAACCCGTCGGCTCAAAAACTAACAGGGTATTCCGAGAAACAGGCCATCGGTAAGTCTGCCGATGAAGTCATTGAACTCGTGCATGCTGAAAGCTCAGAACAAATCACGCTTCCTCACCAATTGCTTGTGGAAAACGAAAAGTTTTTTCATTTGCCCGAGGTAGCTATACTATACTCGAACAAGGGGATCCGAACACCGGTTACCTTGGATGTATCACCGGTTCGCAACAAGCTTGGCCTGATCAGTGGGCTGATAATCGCATTGAACGACCAAACTCACAAACATTACTTACGGCAAAAGCTCGACGACAGCGAGCGATTGTTCCACACCTTAACCGAAAAGTCGCCGGTGGGAATTTTCAGAGCCAAGCCCGATGGCTCGTTGAGCTATGTAAACCCCCGTTGGTGCGAAATTAGCGGTTTAAACTGCGAAAACGCAAAACAGAATGGATGGTCCGAGAATATTCATCCGGATGATCGCAAAAAATTAATTGATGAATGGAACAAGACCATCACCCGCGGCCATGACTCAAAAATCGAGTTCCGTTTTATCCGCAAGGATGGTTCCGCAAAATGGGTCATCTGCTTTGTTTCGCAGGAGCTCGATGCCAACAACCAGTTGGTAGGATATATCGGGACCATCATCGACATTGATGAACGGAAGAAGGCCGAGCGGAAACTCGTGCAATCGCACGAAAATCTCCAGCAAACGATGAATCAGTTCCCGCTGGGTATGCGAATTGTTTCATCCAGCGGTGAAACCCGATATGTAAATGAAGCCTTTTTAAAGTTATACGAGTTTGACACCTTCGACGATTTTCTGCGCACACCGGTTAAAAAGCGTTATACCGCCAAAAGCCTGCGCGAGCATGAAGAACGAAAAATAAAACGCAAACAAGGCATTGAAACTGAATCGAGCTACGAAGTTGAGATTGTCGCGAAGACCGGAGCAATCCGCCACTTGTTTATCAACCGAAAAGTCATTCTTTGGAATAATGAGGCTGAATACTTAACGATTTGTCAGGACATTACCGAGCGCAAAACGGCAGAGCACTCCCTGCAACTGCTCAACCGGGCAGTACGGCAAAGTCCGAACAGCACCGTCATCACCAACGAGAAAGGCGAAATAACCTATACCAACCCCAAGTTCACCGAGGTATCGGGCTTTAGCGCCGATGAAGTGATCGGGAAAAAGCCGTCGGTGCTGCAATCGGGCTACCACGACCGCGCATTTTATGCCGAACTGTGGGGCACCATCCTGCAAGGGAAAGAATGGCGCGGCGAGATCCTGAACAAACGTAAAAACGGCGAGCTTTTCTGGGAAAATGCCATCATCTCCCCTTTGTTCAACAAAAAGGGAAAGATTACCCATTTCATTGGTCTGAAGGAGGATATTACCGAAAAGAAGAAAATTATTGCCGACCTGCAAAAAGCGAAGGAAAAAGCCGAAGAAAGCGATCGGCTGAAATCGGCCTTCCTGGCTAATATGAGTCACGAGATCCGGACTCCGCTGAATGTGATTCTCGGCTTTACCAATTTATTGGTCGAGAATGAGCTTACAAGCGAGGATAAAGAACAATTTAGCGCAATCGTAAAGCAAAGTTCCGACAATCTGCTGCATATTATCAACGACATTCTGGACATCTCGAAGCTCGAAACCGGGCAGCTTGTTTTTAATGAAACCCACTTTATTGTGGAACCGCTGATGCTGGAGCTATATGCCAATTCGCAACAGCTCATCAAAAAGCATAACAAAGACCATATCCGGCTGAATTACCACATTCCACCATGCAGCATTTCCGTGCATACCGATAAAGGCCGTTTGAGCCAAGTATTTAACAACCTGCTGACCAATGCAATTAAATTTACCCGGGAAGGAGAAATCAACTTCGGAGCCAAGCAGGTTGAAGACGGCTTTGTCGAGTTTTTCGTTAAAGACAGCGGGATCGGGATCGACAAAGATCATCAACGCAACATCTTTGAACGCTTCCGGCAGGTTGAAGAATCGAACACCAGAACATACGGAGGAACCGGACTTGGACTGTCGATTTCGAAGAAACTCGTTGAACAGATGGGTGGAAACATCGCCCTGAAGTCTGAGCCGGGTAAAGGATCGACTTTTACCTTTTGGATTCCGGTGAATTAATCAGCCTTTCGGATTTTGACGGCACTGTTGAGCGTATGCCCCAACAGAAAGCCTACAATAAAAATTGTGACCGTTCCGAAGACAATCGACAAATAACTGTGAAACGGACTGGCATAAGCGTCGAGCCCCCATAGCGGAAACCAGATGGGCGAAAGGCTCATCCACCCAATGACCAACACGCCTGCGACAACTCCCCAGACCGCGGCTTTGTTGGTTACTTTGTTCGATAAGTAGCCCAGCAGAAAAAGCCCCAGCATACCACCGCTAAAAATCGACGCCAGCTTCCACCAGGCATCCAGTGCACTTTGTACATTAATCATGGCCAGCGCGACGCCAATGCTGAGCACGCTAAAAATGAACGATGCAAGGTAAAGAATCTGCATGGAGCCATTTTTCCGCTGTGATTCCGTCGGTTATTTGAAGAAATCCGTCAGGATCACGGTTGCCGAGCTATTGATGCTGGTCGAAATCGTACTCATTCCGGCAGCAAAAACAGAGGCGATCAAGAAGCCGGTCAAGCCAACCGGCAGCTGATTGGCGATAAACCAGGGGAAAACTTTATCCGCAGGCGTTCCTTCAGGCAGCAAACCGGCATTTTGCTTATAAAAAGCAAAAAGAGCTGTTCCGATAAACAGAAACATAGCCGACACCGGAACATATAACAGACCTCCGACCAGCGCCGACTTTTGAGCTTCACGTTTGGAGCCGGAGGTCATGTACCGTTGAATGTAATTCTGGTCAATACCATAATTCTGTAAATTGATGAAGATCCCGTAAATCAATACTACCCAAAAGGTAGAACTGCTCAGCTCCAACCGGAAGCTCCCCAAACTAAACTTATCGCTCGCTGCGGCAATGGTAAAAACATGACCGACTCCTCCCGGCATCTCAAACAACAAGGTTCCGATACAAAACACCGCCCCCAGAATCAGGATGATTGCCTGAATGGCATCGGTCCAGACAACCGCCTGAATACCGCCCAGCAACGAATAGAGCATCACACTGAAACCGGTAACGATGATAATCGTCGTCATATTCCAGGCCAGCAAGGTATGAACCATCAAGGCTAACAAAAACAAGATTGTTCCAGCGCGCATCAGCTGGGTTAGCAGGTACATCACCGAAACATAGGTTTTAGCCCATTTCCCGAAACGCATTTCCAAATAAGTATATGCTGAAGGACTATTAATCGAACGATACAAGGGAACAAAGAAACGAACGGCCATGTACGATGCAAAAGGAATGGATAAGCTGAATACAAATGCGTTCCAATTGGTCAGGTAAGCTTGCCCCGGCAATGCCAAATAGCTAATGCTACTTACGAAGGTTGCAAAAATGGACAACGACACAACCCAGGTTGGTATCCGTTGATTTCCCATAGTATACGCTTCAGCCGACTTATTTCGCCGGTAAAACGAACTTCCAAATAAAACAATACCCGCCAGGTAGGCTATAAATACAATAACATCCAGCTTACTCATTCTTTTATTTTAGTTTTGGGTTTGAAGGTTTTGTTGATCTGTAGGCTTAGAGAAGAGATTTATAGTCGATTTTTTCCAAAGCTTCCTGAATAATTTTCCGCTCCGGCTCGTTAAATCGGTGAAATGGCTCAGCCATAAAATCGTTGCATATCCCCATAACTGAAAGCGCGCACTTTAGCCCTTTCAAATAACTCGAGCCAAATTGACCAACATTGTAAATCGAAGTACTTATTTGCAGCACTTTGTCGCGCAACGCCATCACTTTAGGCAGATCGTGAGCAGCTGCCGCATTATACAAATCAACATAGAGCTTCGGGAACATATTGGCGCCGCCGTTTACACCTCCATGGCCCCCCATCATCACAAACTCGGCAGTAATTTCTTCGGGCCCCACCATAAAGGTAAAATCCGGTCGGTGCTTTAATAAATACTGTACCTGGTTGAAGTAGGCCAGGTTTGCAGAACTGTCCTTTATCCCGATGATTCCCGGAATATCAGCAGCAGCTCTTACTGTTTCCGGCGCAAACATCACCTTGGTGTGTACGGGCATATTGTATACGAAAAGCGGTAACGGCATTTGCACCATAGTCCGTTTCAAATATTCCAGCAACTCGGGCTGCCCTGAAGAAAAATAGTAGGGAGGCGTAATAACCACAGCATCGGCACCGTATAGAGCTGCTTTGCGAGCCAGGTTCAGACTTTCGGTAAAAGCTGAATCGGATATCCCGACCAACACCGGTACTCTCCCCTTGGCAAACTGACAACTCAACCGGATCAAGTCTTCTCTGATTTTATAGCTTAAGCTGGCAAATTCGCCGGTTGTTCCCAGCAGAAACAAGGCGTGTACACCGCCTGAAATTACGTGCTCGATCAAACGCTCCAAGCCAGCAACATCAAGCGTATCATTATCCAGTAAAGGCGTTACCAATGGAGGTACAATCCCCCGTAAAGGCATTGAAAAATTTGGTTTCATTCTGAATAGTTCAATAATTAAGTTTGATTTATATAGAAGCAGCATTAAAAACGAATCCGGAAATGCTTGCTCTTATTTCATTTTTGCGCCCGGCCATTTTCCGTCAATAATCGGAGTCAACTTCAATTTTTTCGGATCAACAACAACGTGTTTTATTTTTACCCTGTTCCAAGTGTAGGCAATGTGCACCAGGCCATCGCTGGTTTGAATAACCGCCGGATACGAGAATTTCGAATCAGGCGTATCTTCCAACACCAACGCCGCCGACCAGTTTTCGCCATCTTCCGACACAGCAACATTTAGCGGAGTACGTCCGCCTTTATATTTGTCGCCCGGAGGCAACAGATGATTGTACACCAGCAACTGGCGGCCATCAGTCAATGTTACAGCATCGGTTCCTGAGTTATTCTGAGGTAAGCTGGTCTTTGTCATCTCCGACCAACTTTCGCCACCATCGGTCGACCAGGTTTGCAAAATTGCTCGGTTCTTACTCCTGCACAAAGCTTGCAAACGCCCATCCGCATATTTCAGGATGCTCGGTTGAATGGCAGCCATATTGTAACCATCATTTACCGGTCCGGTTTTGTGCCAGGTTTTGCCCAAATCGTCCGATATCTCGAAGTACACACGCCAGCCATCATTCTCAGTACTGGTCGGCGAAATTATTTTACCATCTACAAATTCGGGCTTATTCTTAATAGGGCCAATTATACCTTCGGGCAAATGCTCCGGCTCCGACCAGGTTTTTCCACCATCAGTTGACGTTATTTTCATTCCCCACCACTCCCGTGGGTTTGGCCCAACTTTATAATACAACTGCAGCTCGCCATTGGGAACCTGAAATAAGACAGGGTTCCAGGTAGCAACACGAGTAGAATCATCCAAAATTCCGTTGGCTACATTTTCCGGAGCAGTCCAGTGACCATCTTCATACCGGGCAACATAAATGCAACAATCCGGTTCGCGCTCGTAGGTACCACCAAACCACGACGCAAGCAAGGTGCCATTCGTTGCTTCAGCCAGCGTTGCTGCATGAGGGGATCTAAAGGGTGCTCCCTGAAATACAAAAACAAATTCGTCCCGTACAATACCTTCTTTATAAGTCCGCTTGTTTGTGCAGCTCACCGCAAACGCGGCTATCAGCAAAAGCATTAATTTCCAATATCTTTTCATTTCGTGTCATTTCGTGTAAACGTTTACACAAAATAAGCAAAAAACGACTATTTTGACTAATTTGACTGGTCTAAAGACAAAAAAAGGTGACTACCGGAGCCACCTTTTTCTATTTTGTTTTACTTAACGTTTTTATTTGTAAATCTCCTTCTTTGCTGCCAACAAGGTGTTTTTCAGCAACGAAACGCGGGTCATAGGCCCTACGCCGCCCGGCACAGGCGTGATGAAGGAGCATTTTTCAGCGACTTCCTCAAATACAACATCGCCTTTCAGTTTCCATCCCGACTTAGTTTCGGTTGATTTCACACGCGTTGTACCCACATCGATCACCACAGCGCCCGGTTTCACCATATCGGCTGTAACAAAGCCCGGCGAACCAATCGCAGCAATCAGGATATCGGCGTTAGCACACAACTCCTTCAGATTTTTTGTACGGCTGTGAGCGACAGTTACAGTGGCATTCATCTCTTTTTGCGACATCAGCACACTCATCGGGCGGCCAACAATATTGCTTCGGCCGATAACGACACAATCTTTACCGGAAGTTTCAATACCGTGGCGTTTGATCAACTCAACAATTCCATCGGGCGTTGCCGAAACAAACGACGGCAGGCCAATGACCATACGTCCAACATTGACGGGATGAAAGCCATCGACATCCTTCCTGGCATCAATTGCTTCAATAATTTTTTGTTCGGAAATATGCTTTGGCAATGGCAGCTGAACAATGAAACCGTCAACATCGTCGTCGTTGTTCAACTCTTCTACTTTAGCTAACAACTCCTCTTCGGTAACATCATCTTCGTAACGAACCAAGCTTGATTTGAAGCCAACTTCTTCGCAGTCTTTAATTTTGTAGGCCACGTAAGTTTCGCTTCCGCCATCGTGACCAACCAATATAGCTGCCAGATGAGGCTGCTTTCCGCCTTGAGCGACAATGTTTTTTACCTCTTGTGCAATTTCGGCTTTAATCGTTTTTGCCGTCCTATTTCCGTCAATTAATTGCATTGTATTTCTTTATAAAGATTAACGTCTTCTCATATTGCCCATCAAACCACGCATATTTTTACCCTTTCCGGTTGATACCATGCGCATCATCTTGCGGGTGTCGTCAAACTGCTTGATCAAACGGTTTACTTCCTGAATGTTGGTTCCCGAACCATCAGCAATACGCTTACGGCGGGTACCGTTCAGAATTGCCGGGTTTTCGCGCTCGTCGGGAGTCATCGAGTGAATAATGGCTTCGATATGTTTGAAGGCATCATCGTCAATATCAATATCCTTCAGGGCCTTACCCATTCCGGGGATCATGGCTGCCAAATCCTTCAGATTACCCATCTTTTTGATTTGCTGAATTTGTGAAAGGAAATCGTTGAAGCTAAATTGGTTTTTAGCCAGCTTTTTCTGCAACTGACGGGCCTGGTCTGCATCGAACTGTTCCTGTGCACGTTCAACCAACGAAACAATATCACCCATCCCCAAAATACGGTCGGCCATACGTTCGGGGTGGAATACGTCGAGCGCTTCCAGCTTTTCGCCGGTACCAACAAATTTGATGGGCTTATTGACCACCGACCGGATTGAAAGTGCCGCACCACCGCGCGTATCACCATCCAGTTTTGTCAGGATCACTCCGTCGAAGTCCAAACGATCGTTGAACTCTTTAGCGGTGTTTACCGCATCCTGACCAGTCATCGAGTCAACAACGAAAAGAATTTCATTGGGATTAATGGCCGCTTTAACCGCTGCAATCTCTTTCATCATCTCTTCGTCGATCGCTAAACGACCGGCGGTATCGACAATCACCAGATTTTGGCCGTTTGCTTTAGCCGACTTGATGGCTGCTTTGGCAATCTCAACGGGGTTCATGTTACCTACTTCGCTGTAAACAGGAACGTTGATTTGCTCACCCAATACTTTCAACTGGTCGATCGCAGCAGGACGATAAACATCGCAAGCCACCAAAAGCGGGTTTTTGCCTTTTTTCGATTTCAGGAACTTCGCCAACTTACCCGAGAAGGTTGTTTTACCCGAACCTTGCAAACCTGCCATCAAAATGACAGTTGGATTTCCCTGAAGATTGACATCAACCGAGGTACCCCCCATCAGGGTGGCCAGCTCGTCATGTACAATCTTTACCATCATCTGGCCGGGCTTTACAGCGTTCAGCACGTCCTGCCCCAAGGCTTTCTCCTTAACAACTTCGGTAAATGATTTGGCAATTTTATAATTGACGTCAGCGTCCAACAAGGCACGTCTGACTTCTTTTAATGTCTCGGCAACATTAATCTCAGTAATTTTCCCCTGCCCTTTCAGCAGCTTAAATGACCGTTCTAACTTCTCATTAAGACTTTCAAACATAGTAGAAGTACAATTAATTTTTTAAAGCTCGTGCAAAAGTACAAAAAATAAAATGAAGAAAAATCTTATTTTTCAACTGAGAAGGGTAACCTTTTCGCCTATATGAGGATTAACAAACGAGTGTGCAAAGATGGAGAAAGCGAAAAAGTGGAATCATGGTTCTCACTCCGCTTCAAACGAGACCTGGTTAACAGCAAATAAATTCTGCCGTGATTATGCTCGCTCCAGCACTCAAATTCCGCCGGATTCCGATTCGGCAGAATCTTTTTTTTAATTTCCTTTTCACAAATCGCAATTTTCTGAAATCAGGGGGCATCCGGCCCCCTATTTCTTTATTGGGTGCCAGAGAAACCAGCAGCACGGCGTTTAATCACTTTTAGATATCGGGTTGTCATCTAAAACAACATCGAAGCCACGTGATGAACCGGTGGATTGGGGAGCATTGACTTTCACAGAAATAGAAAATGGGAAGCCATTGAATTAAGCTTCCCATTTTGGATTTATCGTCAAAGATTATTTTTCTACATCCGTTCGGGAACACGAATTCCCATTAAGCCCATCCCCGACTTCACAATCTGCGCCACGGTGGTTGACAACACCAAGCGGAAGCGGCGAATGTTTTCATCTTCTTCATTCAAAATTGAATGGTCGTGGTAGAACTGATTGTACTCTTTCACCAGGTTGTACACATAGTTGGCAACGACCGCCGGACTGTACGAGTCGGCTGCTTCCTGAACCGTTGCCGGATACAAGGAAATGGTTTTGATCAGCTCATTTTCTTTCTCCGAGATACGGAGCGACTGATCGAAATCAATAGCCGGAACGATGCCTTTCTCTTCAGCCTTGCGAATCACCGAGCGAATACGGGCATAAGTGTACTGAATAAAAGGACCGGTGTTTCCGTTAAAATCGATCGATTCCTCCGGGTTGAACATCATATTTTTCCGGGGATCTACCTTCAGGATGAAGTATTTCAAGGCCCCCAGCGCGATGGTTTTATAGGTTTCCAAAGCTTCCTGCTCGGTATAACCGTCCAGTTTGCCCAGTTCTTCCGATGTTTTGCGGGCCACCTCAACCATACCGGCCATCAGGTCGTCGGCATCGACCACGGTACCTTCGCGCGATTTCATTTTTCCGTGAGGCAATTCCACCATTCCGTACGAGAAGTGGTGCAGGTCTTTTCCCCAGCTAAAGCCGAGCTTATCGAGCAAAATAGACAATACTTTAAAGTGGTAATCCTGCTCGTTACCCACCACATAAACCATCCTATCAATCTGGTAGTCGTTGAAACGCAGTTTTGCCGTACCAATGTCCTGGGTCATGTAAACCGAGGTGCCATCGCTACGCAGCAGCAGTTTCTGATCCAGCCCGTCGGCCGACAAATCGGCCCACACCGACTGATCGTCGCGCCGGGTGAAGATGCCTTCCTGCAAACCGCGCAACACCTCGTCCTTACCCACCAGGTAGGTATCCGATTCGTAATATATTTTGTCGAAATCGACTCCCAATTCTTTATAGGTAACATCGAAGCCGGCATAAACCCACTGGTTCATCATCTGCCACAGCTCCACTGTTTCGGGATCTTTGGCTTCCCACTTACGCAGCAACTCGCGGGCGGCAATAATCGAGGGCGCCTGCTGTTCAGCTTCTTCCTTCGATGCTCCTTTAGCTACCAGTTCTTCAATTTCCTGTTTGTAGTGCTTATCGAACAACACATAGAAATCGCCCACCAGGTGGTCGCCTTTGATTCCCGTATTTTCGGGAGTTTTGCCTTCGCCCCATTGCTGCCAGGCATACATCGACTTGCAGATATGAATACCGCGGTCGTTCACAATATTGGTTTTCACCACGCGTTTACCGTTGGCTTTCAACAGCTCGCCCAGCGAAAAACCCAGCAAATTGTTACGAATATGCCCCAAGTGAAGCGGCTTATTGGTGTTGGGCGACGAGTATTCGACCATCACCAGTGGCGAATCGTCGGTCGCCTCGGTAAATCCGTAATTTGAATCGCTGAATGCCTGCGCTAACTGGTTAATCCAGTAGCTCGTTGAAATGGTGACATTCAGGAATCCTTTGATGACCGAATACGACGCTACTTCATCGACCTGCTCCTGCAAATACTGTCCCAGCTCGTTGGCCGTTTGCTCGGGCGACTTTCGTGAGATTCTCAGAAAAGGAAAAACCACGACCGTTAAATCGCCTTCAACATCTTTACGGGTATTTTCAACCTGTACCTTTTCAGCATCAATTTCTTGTCCGTATAGTTGATGAACAGCTTGCGCAATTTTCTCTTTAATAATTTGTTCGATAAGCATGTTTCTATTTTATTTTTAGGGATGCGCAAAGATAATAGATTCTGCCTGAACAGAAGAGTGAAGGTTCAAAAAACAAACGGCGTGCGCGGGAAATACCAGCAAGAATTAAAGGAACGTGTTTGGGGTATCGGGTTGTCGTTGTTTTCAACAGTTGTCGGGTTGTCGTTCTAAAGCACCATCAGCGTATAAGAATGACGTTCGATCAATGCCAAAAAGTTGGGAACCGGTTGCCTATTTTTATTGAGACCGGAATCAAACGAAAAGCTTAGAGAATCCGGGAAGCTCCGCCGCGAGGAGGAGATCACCCGGTTGAACTTAGCTTTTCGGCAGATGACGGTTGCAGATAAAAATCAGCCATGACCTTTTTGTTTCGTTTTTGTGTCACTACAAAAATGAAAACCCGTCCGGTAGGACAAAAGATCCGAATTGATCAAAAGTTGAAGCGAAGAAATAGGCTCTAAAGCGTCGAAAAAGTGACTTTCACCAAAAAGCCCCGCGTTTGGCGAGGCTCTCAGCAGGTGGTATGTATTTTTATTCGGCCACAAAGATTTCAAATTCCACGCGGCGGTTCAGCTTTCGGTTTTGTTCCGAGTTGTTGGGAGCGGCCGGGTTGGCTTCGCCCAATCCGTTTGACGAAACAATGCGCGAACGGCTAAAGCCCATGCTGGTCATAAAACGCATCACCGATTCGGCTCGTCGTTGCGAAAGTTTTTGATTGTAGTCGTCGCCGGCCAAATCGTCGGTATAGCCCCACAGGCGAACCAGGTAAGCCGGATTTTTCAGCAGCATTTCCACCAGATTGGCAATGCGGTTTTTCGAAAAGGAGGTCAGGTAACTTTGATCGACCACAAAATAAACCGGTTTCACTTTAATATCGAGCACGCGGGTATTGCCGCTCTCAATAGCCTCGGCAGCGGTCAACTGCGAAGGATCGGTTTCTTGTGCAGCATTGCTGTTACTATCGGGGCAACCCTTATTCTCTTTGCTTCCTTTAACATCGGGGCAGGCATCCTCTTTGTCGGGCACGCCATCGCGATCCTGGTCGGGGCAGCCGCTGGCCGAGGTCAGTCCCGGTTCGGTCGGGCAGGCATCCAGGTGGTCGATCACCCCATCGCCATCGGTGTCGATCGGGCAGCCGTGCTCATCAACAAAAATATCGCGCGGCGTATTGGGGCATTTATCCCGGCGATCGGGCACGCCGTCTTCGTCCGAATCTTTGGAGCCACCAAAACTAATGGCCAAGCCAACGGTCACCTTCCACAGGTTGTCGCGGTAGGTTGGTATAATGTATATCGTGCCCGGCGCAGTCTCCTCGTGCTCCTTCACCTTTGCGCCGTGAATATAGCCGGCTTCAGCATACAGGGCTACATTGCGTTTTAAGGCATAGTTGACCCCCAGGCCTAAATTGAGATTGATTTTATCAACCTTATTGTCCGACAGATAGCCGGGGCCGGCCCACACATAGGGTTTCAGCAAGCTGCTTTCGGGTAAAACAAGGCCGTTGTTGAGTTTATAGCGAATGCCCAAGGTGGTTAACGAAACATCTAAATTACTTTGAATTTTATTATTGGCCAGGCCCAGGTTTTGCCGCAGAAAAGCATCGAGCGAGGGGCTCACATAACGGCTGATGCTTAACTCGGGCATGTAGCCCAAGCTATTTTCGCCCCACGCGCCATAAACCCCCGAGCCGATTCCCAGCCCCCATTTCTGATCCGAACTTTGGCCCAAAACGCCCCCCGCCAATAGGATGAATATACCAAGTAGAATTTGCCTTTTCATAGCACAACAAGCTTTATTTTCTATTTCAATAACTTATTATTTGCTAATTTATTTTATTCTTTCAATAATCCACAGCACATCTTTGAAAAACTGTTTCAATAAATCCCAATTTCGTGCAATCTTCCCGTTCGAATCTCTATTTTTGCTCCAAAAGCATCCGTTTTGTACACCATCATCGATATTGAAACCACCGGGCAAAGTGCCAAAGAAGGAAAAATCACCGAGATTGCCATCTATCGGCACAATGGCGTTCAGGTGACCGACTCGTTCTGCTCGCTGGTAAACCCCGAATGTCATATTCCCTATTTTATCACCAAGCTTACCGGCATCGACAACGAGATGGTGGCTGATGCACCGCGCTTTTACCAAATTGCCAAACGCATTGTGGAAATGACTGCCGGAACGGTTTTCGTAGCGCATAATGCATCGTTCGACTATCGCTTTATTCAGGAAGAATTTAAGCGTCTCGGCTACGATTACCAGCGCAAAACCATCTGTACGGTCAAGCTTAGCCGCAAATATTTACCGGGTCACAACTCGTACTCGCTGGGCAAAATCTGCTCCGACCTCAATATCCGGATTGACGGGCGCCACCGCGCCGCCGGCGATGCCCTGGCTACGGTGAAGCTTTTCGAGATGATTCTGCAAAAACACATCCAGGGCCCCGACGATTCGGCCCGTCAGCCCAGCTTGTTTTAAAGAGTAAGGTTGAAGAACGACTCGGCTTTTTGACTATTCCGCTTCTTCAGGACATAAAAAACATTCATGTTTCCGGGGAATCACCAACAGACATGAAGGGGTAGGATTTTTTCAATTATACTGTTGTCGTTGTTTTCAACAAGTTGTCGAGTTATCGTTCCACAGCCATTCAAAACCAGTTATTGGCATTGCAACTTTGGGCCTCTGTGTAGTAAGACTTTCATAAAAAAAGCCATGCAGTGCATGGCTCTTAACGAATATCGTTCAACGTTTATTCTTCTGTTTTTTCTTCAGAAACGTCTTCCGCTTCTTCAAAATTCAACAAATCGTTTTGCTGAAGGATGTTGTACCATTGAATCACTTTTTTCATGTCCGAGGTGTACACGCGGTCGCGATCGTAGTCGGGCAACAGTTCGCCAAAATAGGCTTTCAGCTCGTTCCCGTCCTTTTTGGCCACTTCGGCCTTGTTTTCTTTTTCTGCAATGTTTTCCAAAACTTCTTTCAACGAAACCTCGCCGGTTTGGGTGAAGATGGCGATATCGCCCAACGAGCTTATTTTGGTTGTTGAATAAGCCGGTTGGCGTTTGCCGGTCAGCAACGATTCAACAATAATGCTATTCTTGGCTTCGGCAACCAATTTAAATAATCCGGGTTGGCCCGAAATTGCTAATATTCCTTTTAACATGTCTGTTTTCAATTTTTAGATGATCGCCGCGAATATAATATATTCCGCATGGATAAAAAAGCATGCAACCGAAAACCGCTTGTCCGAAATTAGCACGCTCTTTGGGTGCCTTTTTAGCCCCGCATCAGACTGATTGCCTCTTTCAGCACCTTTATCTCCAGCTCCAGCTCGCCTATCCGCGCTTGCAAAGCTTCTTTCTCGTCCTTGTCGGCCTGCGCGCGATCATCGGGTTCCGCATAGGGAAGCTGCCCGGCCAAGGCTCGAAAAAAATATTTGTGATTATCCTTTCAATCGAAGAAACTCGATTTTTGCAATACAAGCGCTTGCACTAAAAGAAAAGTGCTGCCCAAGCGGTGTCACGACGCCCAGGCAGCACTTTAAAGCGGTTATTCGAACGAGTTACTATTGGTTGAAATCGAGTTTATAGCTGATTCCGGCACTAATCCAGCGCCCGGGCTGAACGAGGTTGCCCAAGTCGAAGTAGTGCTGATCGAAAAGGTTGGCTACGGTGCAATAGATCTGCGTCGAAGGGCTTTTCCAGAACACTTTCAGATCGGCTAGCCAGAATGGCTGGTAGTTTTCCTCGCCCACGTAGGCTGCATCCACATACCGGGCGTAGCTGCCGTTGCGATCCTGATAGCGGAACTTCCAGCTGGCCTGTAAACGCCCGGCGATGGCGTGATCGAGGCTAAGCACCAATTTGTGTTTCAAATTGTCCAACACATAGTTCGACTGGTAATTGGCCGAGCCTTTACTCAGCGAGTTGTAGGCATAGTTTACACCAAGCTGTTTTACCGGGAACGAGCTGCCGGCCAGAGCAGCCACATTGAGCTTGGCCGTTAACTCGGCTCCGTGCGATTTAATCTCGGTGAGGTTTTCCGTATGCCATTTTTCCTCGTCCGACAGCCGCACCCAGTCAATCATATCCTTACCAATGCGGTGGTAGTACGCCGCCTCGATGTTCAGGGGCCGCGTGCGGTACTTCAACCCGCCTTCGTAGGTGGTCGAGCGCTCGGGCTTCAGATCGGGGTTGCCCAGGTTGGTGGGACCCGCGTAATACAGATCGGTGAAAGTAGGCATGCGCAGCGATTTGTTAAAGGATGCATAAGCCCGCAGCTGATCGGCAAAGCGATAGCTCAGATCGATGCCCGGATATACATTCCATTCCTTATTTAAATCGGAGATCCAGTTGGCCATAGCTCCCAACGAGGCTGTGAAATTGGCCACATAAAAGGTGTGTTCACCAAAATACGACACGATGGTTCGCGAGTGCCCCTTGGTAAACTGCCGACCCGATTCGCCGGGAACATCCATGGGCTCATCCAATTCTTCGCCCAGGACATTGCTCCAGATGTTCTCGGAACGAAATTCAGCACCGAAGGCTGTTTTCCCCCAGGCCGACTGAAACCAGCTGTTCAGGCTCAGGCCATACACATCGGTCAGATGGTAGTTATGACCGCTATACCAACTGGCCGGATTGTCGCGGAACAGCTCAAAACGATCCTGATGGCGCCGCCAGTAAGCTGCGGGAGTGAAATGCAGCCTCTCGCCGGTAGTCATCTTCACCGAGGCAAAGGTGGTTTTGGTTGCTTCGTACTGGTTGGGATAGGCAGGGCTGTAAAAACTGTTTGCCCCAAAACCTTTGTTGGTGTAACCGGCCTGGAAATCCAATATTCCGGGCGTCGTTGTCAATCGTCCTTGGTAAAACAGGTTATAGCTATCGAAATCGGTATTCTGAATATAGCCATTCGATGCCATATTGCTGGAAGCAATAAAGCTGGTCAGCTTACCGGTCTTCACATTGCCCGATACGTTTAAATCGCGCAGGCCATGATCGCCAAAGGCGGCATCAACGTTTACCGATTCGGCATCGTCGGGCTCGGTTACAATATTAATAGCACCCGAAAAAGCATTGGGGCCATAAACACGCGCCGAGGGGCCGTTTAGGATTTCAATACGTTTGACACTTTTTAAACTAACCGGCACATTGAGGTTGTGGTGACCGGTTTGGGGATCGGAGATGTTGATCCCGTTGAGAAGAATGAGCGTTTGATCGAACGATCCGCCGCGCACCGACACATCAGCCTGTACTCCGTAAGTACCGCGCTGCCTGATGTCGACTCCTACAGCATACTCTAAAAGATCCTGGATACTGGAGACGGGGGCCGCCTCAATTTCATCACGCTCAATCACGGAAATAATCCGTGCTGCCTGCGAATAGGTCACAGGCGCTCGCTGGGCACTAACTTCGATCTCATCGAGGTTGTAATCCGTATTCACTTTCACAATCTCGGCTTGGGCAACGGCATCCTGCGGCAAGCTCACATACAAATAGGCCACTGCCAGCGAGGCAATGTGTACTTGTTTGCATAAAGCCTGAAACAACGAATAACGTTTCCCTCCCCAATGTCTGAAATGAATAACTTCAGCCCGCTTTGGTTGGTTAATAAACTTTTTCATTGATTACTTTTCTGTTACAGAAAGGCCCAAAAGTAAATAATTACACATTTTTTAAAACATAAACAGTGCAAAAATGGTTGTTCTTGCAGGCATTTTAACGTAACTTGGAAAAATCGAGGATTGTCGAACAACATCGATACATTCTTAAACAAACTACTTGCTTTGCCGTAAGTACTTGTTTAGTAGGGTCGATCTCAAAACAGATCGATTTTCTTTATCGCGAATAAATAAAATCGAATAATAAAAGACTGCGAAATCTTTTATTGGACCAAACTTGTTATTTATATTTGTTCTAAACAATAACGTTAAATCACACGCCATGACACAAGTTCAATTTAACAACGCATTGCTGGGACTGCAAGATAAACTTTTGTATTACGCCCTCAGTTTGACTGCTGATCAGGAAAAAGCACAGGATCTGTTGCAGGAAACTTTCCTGAAAGCATTGACTTACCGTGACAAATTTACACAGAACACCAATTTTAAGGCTTGGATTTATACTATTATGAAGAACACCTTCATTAATAATTACCGCCGTAACGTGAAGGCCAAAAATACCTTTGACGGATCGAACAACGATTTCCACCTGAAATTTTCGAAAGACCGGATTTACCCGTCGCCCGATTCGTTTTTCAGTTCAAAAGAAATTCTGAAAAACATTAACGCGCTGGAAAATGAGTATAAGGTGCCCTTCAAAATGTTTTTGGACGGATATAAGTACAAGGAAATCGCCGAGTATCTGAACCTGCCGCTGGGAACTGTGAAAAGCCGAATCTTCTTTACACGCAAAAAGCTGGAGAAAGCACTGAAAGACTACGCAAATTAGTTTCGACATAGTACATTTTAATCACCTTAAAAAAGATCTGCACCGCAGGTCTTTTTTTTGGGCTCTGTCGATGAGCACAAGCGACTGCAAAATAGCCCTGCAAGCCACCCGATCTTGTGAAAACATTAGCCCACTACTCCCAACACAACCCTCTTGTCGGAAACAAATAAAATGTATTTCCGGTTTTTGGCTCATTCAGCTATCTTTGAACGACCAAGCCAAAAGAAAATGAAAAATGTAACCGTTTTTTTAGCCGAAGGTTTCGAGGAAATCGAGGCAATTACCGTTATTGATGTCCTGCGCAGAGCCGGAGCCAACGTAAGCACCGTATCCATAACTGGCGAGAAGCTGGTTCATGGTGCCCACCAGTTACCTGTTGTGGCCGACATGCTCTTTGAGGAGACGAACTTTGCTGCAATCGACATGCTTATTCTCCCCGGAGGAATGCCTGGCGCAAAAAATCTGAATGCTCATGATGGGTTAAAAAAGCAGATCCTCAGGTTTCACGAGCAACAAAAACCGCTCGCTGCCATTTGCGCTGCTCCGCTTGTATTCGGGCATTTAAACATTCTCAAAGGGCGATCGGCGGTCTGTTATCCGGGTTTCGAGCAAGAACTCAAAGAGGCTGACGTGCAGTTGAAACCAACCGTTGCCGATGGGCATATTATTACTGGCCGCGGAGTTGGCACAGCGCTCGAATTTGCATTAAGAATCACGGAAAAGCTCCTTAGTAAAGAAAAAGCGGACCAATTGGCAAAGGCAATGTTAGTTGAAGGGTGGCATTAAGCATCATCGGAGGCTGCCGGAATGGTAAAACAAAACCGGGTGCCCTTTCCCAGCTCACTTTGTGCCCAAATTTTGCCTTTATTAAGCTGAATAAATTCACTGCAAAGAATAAGCCCCAAACCGGAACCATCTTCATTGTTGGTTCCCTTTTTCTTGATTTTTGAATCAATGCAAAACAGTTGGTTCAGTTCCTCTTTGGCCATCCCAACACCGGTATCTTCAACGCAGCAGGTAACATATTGCTCTGCTCTGGTAAAGCTAACGGAAACCGATCCACCGTTGGGAGTAAACTTAATGGCATTGCCGAGCAGGTTGCGCAACACCGTTTCGACCATCATTGGAGTAGCATAAACATGAATATTACCGGGAACATGATAGTTGAGCCTGATATTTTTTTGATCTGCGATCGGTTTCAGAAGGCTTCCCACCTTATCCTGAAGCGAAGACAATTCGAACACCGTCGGCGCATACTTCATCATTCCGGTTTGCACACGACTCCAGTCCAATAAATTTTGGAGCAAACGAAAAATATTATTCGTCGACTTATAAATATCGCCTGCATATCGCTTACGCTCCCAATCTTCAAAGCGGTCATAGTCGTGCTGCAACAGGAAAGAATAGCCAAGAACTGTATGAATAGGATTTTTCAGGTCGTGAGCGATGATGGAAAAGAACTTGGTCTTTGACGCGTTCATCTGAGCCAACTCATTGCGCTGGGCTTCAATTTGAATTTTCTTTTCGGTCAGCAGGCGGTTCATCCGTTTACGGTGAAAATTTGCAAAAGACACGTAGGTAATGATGCCCAGCAAAATCAGAATAGCAAAGCCCCCCAGATTGCGAAATGCTTTATCCTTCTCGATCTGAACCATCGCCAATTTTTTCTCGGCACTCAACTTCGATATGAGGACTTCGTTTTTACGAAACTCATACTTTTTCTCGAACGCAGCGGCCTGGTACAGGCGTTCCTCCAGACGCATGCTATCCGAATAGATTTTATAGTTCTTAAAGGTAGCATACGCTTGCTCAATATTGCCAATCTCCTCGTAAACACGAGCCAGGTCTTCGTAGTAAAGCTGAATGATGTAGTAACCATATTCATTATCAATCGCCAATTTCAATCCGTCCTGAAAGATGTCCTTTGCTTTTTCGTAGTCTCCCAGTTCGGTGTAGGCACAACCTAAACCCTCCATCACAAAGACCTGATTGCGCAAATTACCGTCCTGTTCGTAAATCCGGTAAGCGCGTTGATAATAAGCCAGGCCCAGCTCAAGGCTGTCCCCCTCGTCGGTGTAGATATTTCCCAGGTTATTGACAACAGCCGCCAAACGACTTTGATTATTGGTTTGCTCAAACATGGACTCAGCCCTGCGGTAATACACCTTTGCCGAATCTAAGCGACCTGCATTGTAATGTCCTGTTCCCAGTCCGTTGAAACTATTTCCCAATCGCAACAGGTCGCCCGTCTCCGCGGCAATTTCCGAAGCCCGGCGATAAAACTGAATCGCGGACTCGTAATCTTCCAAACGGTTATACACCATGCCCATATTGATATAGATCAGGGTGAGATCGGGCAAATTACCGGTTTGCTCATAAATTTTTACGGCCTCAATCTGACTGCCAATTGCTTTTTCAAATTCCCCCTGAAAGTAATAGGCCAGTCCAATTGAATTGTATATTTCCCCGACAAACTGAATGCTGTCGATATCAGTAAAACAAGGTATTGCCTTCTCGTAATTTAATACGGCTTGCTCATAATCCCTCAAATCGAACAACCGATCGCCTTCGGCCAGATAAGCTTTCGCCCTTAAATCGGGACGCTCATTTTGCTGTGCGATCTCCATAATTTCACGAATATACCCCTTGCAGGTAGCCGTATCGTCAACGCCGCCCAGTCGCAGCATTCGCAACATGGCTTCAGCTTTTGGAATACCGTATTGCTCCTGAATAATATTGTTCAAGCTATCCGTTTCCGAAAGCCCAAACATATCGAGGCTAAGAAACACAAGAAATATCAGTATTATCTTTTTCATTCACAGAGCATCCTACACAAAGATGTCAATTTTCTTTAATTTTCGGAAGATATTCCTGCCAAATTATGAATATTCAACGACACCGGATAGAACCAAAAACCTACACGATTCCGGGGAATCACCAACAAGAATGAAAGTTTACTATTTTTCGACGATGCTGTTGTCGTTGTTCTATAAAGTTGTCGGGTTATCGTTCCACATCTAGTCAAAACCAGTTATTGACCTGGTGACTTAGCGGCTCTGCGTAGTAGCACTTTTACAGAAAAAGGAGCAGCTCATCCACCACTCCTTCTTTCGAACTACTCTGCCGGCATTATTTTTTACAGGACTTACCATGCCGTCCCTTGCGCCCGTGATGACCGCACTCGTTGTCGGCACTGACAATTTCATCAAAGGATTTCACCGACAACAGCTGCGGATTATAGTCAACCCCATTTCGGTCCAAAACCCGGTTAAAAGCACGAAGGTGATTGTAGCTCGCCCTCAGCAAATTTGAATACACCCGCCGAATTGAATCATCTTCGACTTGTTTTAGCTGCTCTTCAAGATCCAGTATGTCCAGTTCTTCGACATAGGCGCCGTTTTTGAGTGCTGCAACTAACGATTCACTTCCAGAATCCAGCAACTGATTATAGGCTTGCTGCAATTTCTTATTGCGAAATTCTCCCTTGCCAGTCAATGCCGGATCCTCCAAGCCATATTGCTGCAACAGGCGCAGCACGGCAGCCGTATGGTTCGCCTCACTAGCTGCAATGTTGCCGAAAATAGGGAGTTCGTACATTTCGGCAAAAGCCGCATATAAGTCGTGAGCCAGTTTTTCTTCTTCGCGCATCAGTAACAGGCCGGCCTTTATATTGTCCGGTAAGTCAGCAACCGTCAAGTTCGTTGCGGGTTCCGTCATTTGTCCTGAAAAGATTTGTTTTGCCGCTTCCTCTCCATAGCTGAATCCGGTACAACAAAGCAAGGCGCTTATTCCAATAATTCCAATTAACGTTTTCATCCTTCGTTCTATTAATTATTATTCAAACAGGCACCTTTACCTGCCCCCGATCGGTTTTTACCCTGTCCCTTTCCACGTTTGGCAGCTTTTCCCTTCTTTGCTTTTTGGCCACGATGCCCGACATTTGCAGAGCTATTATCCCAACGCTCCTTGCGAGCATCAATCCAACCGGCATATTCTTTTTGCTGATCGGAATTTAATAGTTCATTTACCTGTTTTCGATGTTGATCGCGAGCCGTTATCATTTTTTCACGAATCTCCTTTTTCTGCTCCAGATCCATTGTTCCCTGCCGGTCTGTGCGATAATCGGCCATTTGACTCTGATAGCTCGTTTCCAAAGCTGAAATTGCTGTTTTTTGTTCTTCGGTGAGATTTGAAATTCCGTTAACACACGAACCTCTCCTGGTTTGTTGCGCGTTTAGCTGAAGTCCCCATGTCAATAAAAATGTCATTGCTAAAATCCCAATACTTGTCTTCATAATATCTGTTTTTTTAATTCGTAATTATCGATCATTCGATCGGTTTCTGTGCCAAATCCAATGGCGTACTACTTTGACACGTAACAACTAAAAAACTTGCGCTATATGTTTCTTTTTATTCATCATTCAAAGGGAACTATTATCATTCCGCTAATCTGCCTTTTCCGTTACGATGCTTCTTGCCTGGCAACTGAACCTTTTCTTCGGCATCCAGCAGCGACTGAAAAATTGCCGCTAGCTGTTCCTTCTGCTCTTCGGTACAAAGCGACTTAAGCTCGAGATAGAACTCACAGGTTGCCAGTTTCAGCTGTTCGTGATCTGCTCCGACCCCGGCAGCGATAGCGGCCAGCACCTTCTGGTCCGCAGCATCGGAGAACAGCTCACGCAGCATTGCCGACCGCTGGTCACTCAAATGATCGGTTAATGCCCGGGTCCGGCGGTTAAACCGACGGTTGGCTTCGCGAAAAGGAACAAGCTGCTCGTCGGTCAAGTGCAACTGCTCCTTAAAATAGCGCGTTCGCCGATCACCGGGAACGTGCTCATCCCCCTTGTTTGTTATGACTTTTGACTCCGTGCGTGTATGATAAATAACAGTGATAATAGTCGCCAGGTTGGTAACCAACAATATTGCAACCAACCAACTTAAAAGTTTTACATTTCGAAACATCATTTCAGATTTAAAAGGAATTCTTCAATCGGTTCTTCTGCTAAATCATTAAAGGGAACAAGGACTGCCTGTTCTGATAAAACGCTCTCGGCGTAGCTTTGGGTACCTATCCAGATTCCCAAACGGATTCCTAAGGCCAAAAGCAACACAAGTATTGCCGGCTGCAACAATCGGATTCCAAGCAAGGGCTGCCTATGCCCTGCCTGCAGCCGGTTTTGGATGCTTGCATAAAAGTAAGCGCCTGGCTCGTGCTGCTTATTCTCCTCCAACAAACAAAGAGTGCTCTGCAATTCCCGCAGAAAAGCAGCACATTCATCGCAACCAGACAGGTGCTGTACAACCTGTTGATGTTCCTTCGCCCCTAACTGATTATCCAGGTAGAATATCAGCTTTTTCTGAATCTGAGCGTGACTTCTTGTTTCCATATTCTTTTGACACCTTATTGATTAAAAACTTGCATACTCACAGGCCCTTTTTGTAACACTGATACAACTGTTTCTGCAAACCAAGCTTTGCCCGGTGAATCAACGATTCTACCGAAGACAACGAAAGCCCCATAATTCCGGCAATATCCTGATAGGACAAACCCTCCAGCTTGCTTAGGGTGAACGCCACGCGTTGCCGTTCCGGCAAACGATTGATTGCTTGGTACAGGTTTGCCCGGCGCTGGTTATTTTCAACTTCATGATCCGGGCGAGAGCGCCAGCTTTGGTCGGCAACATCCACAGTCGTTCCACCAGTCAGGCGGGTACTTATTGACTGAAAGAAACAACGTCGTTTCTGATCACGAATGAAATTCAGGGATCGATTCACGGCGATACGATATATCCAGGTGGACAAACCGGATTCGCCCCGGAACTTATCCATGGCACGGAAAAGCTCAATAAAAACCTCCTGCGCCAGATCTTCGGCATCATTCCGGTCCTGCACAAACCCCAAACAGGTATGCAACACCATCCGTTGATATTGCTCAACCAAAAGCCGAAAGGCCTTTTCGTTGCCCACTTTTATTTGCGCCACCAGCTCGGGATCAGTCATCGTGTTTTGCTGAGTATTTGGGGTTTGACACGAATTTAAATAAAAACTTGCGCTGTTTGCCCGAATATTGACGAATAATATCTTCCACAGAAGTTTGGATTGGCCGTTAAACAGATCGGGGAATTTCGGGGCGCCAGTTTTTTTTTTTGGTGAAACAAAACCAAAGCTGCGATGCTGCCGTTAAGCCCTTGCGGACCGGACAGCCCGAACAAAGACAAATATTTCGACAAACACTCACTTCCCTGTCATTTGTCATGTTTCGCAGACCGAATACGGACTTTCACCTACGCATTTAGGAATTTTAACGTTTTTTGCGTGCGTGGTTTTCAGAAAAGTCTATTTTTAGGAAAATTTTTGATCGCGAACATGAAAGTAGTTATCCTGACCTCTTCAATTTTTTACTTGCTTGGTTTGAAAATGTCCCAAAACATTGATACCAATGCAAAATCACAGCCGGATGCCAATCCGGTGCAAGTGAAACAAGAACAAACCATAAACAACAAGCAAGAGGCAGAAAAACAGAACATTGAAAAATCGCTGATTATCAATCCGCAGGAAAGCCTAAAATCACCCGCCCCTGACAGTAACGCAGCCAATCCCATTATTCGGCAACGAACCAATCACTTAATGGAAAAAATGGATTAGTTCGGGGTTATCCCTGGTCAAGGAGGAACTCGACACCCGGATAATGAAGTTTCTCGCGGGCAACCGTTTGCAGAAACAGCAAGTAAGTCGGCGCGATTTCCGTACTCAATTTTCCTTCCAACTAAGCCTTGAGCAGAGTTCTGAAATTGCATGGGGAATGCCAATAGACAATTCTAATCGGTAAAAAAAAGCCGGCTACATTACACCGGCTTCAATTCGTTTTAATTGTTTCCCAAAATTAATGGCATACCGTCCTTTCCACTTCCCACAACAACCACTTTCGCATTTGGGGACTTCGACAACTCGAGTGTTGCTTCAATCCCGCGTTGTTTCAGGATTTTATCGGTCAAACTCGAATTAATGATCTGATTATAATTAGCAATACCCTCGGCCTCGATGCGTTTCCGTTCTGCTTCCGACTCCTCGCGGGTAAGGCGAAATTGGTAGGCTAAAGCTTCTTGTTCGGTTTTCAGTTTATTCTCAATGGCAACCCGAATCTGATCCGGCAAGTTTATAGAGCGGATCAGCAAAGCCCGCATATCGATATTATTCTTTTCGAGAATGATTTTCGTTTCATCGATAATAGCCTGTTCCACTTCGCTGCGTTTGGTTGAATAAATTTCCTCGGCCGTATAGCGTCCGGCCACCTGGCGAACCATGGAACGCACCTCGGGGATAATCAGCTGATCGATATACCGCGTGCCAAAGACTTCGTGGAGCGTACCGATTTTATCATAAATCGGGTTGAAACGAACCGACACGTCAACATTGACCGAGAGTCCATTTTTATCGAGCACATCCATGGTTTCTTCGCGTTGCTGTTCTTTCACATCGTACACAATCAAGTCGTTCCAGGGAGCAACAACATGAAAGCCCGGCACAAAGATATTTTCCTTATCCAAACCGTCTCCGAAAGGCCGGAAGATAATGGCACGCTCACCCGGCTGTATGGTAAAAAACATACTGCTGCCAAAGAAGATTAAAATCAAAACCCCGACAGCAATAATGATAAGGTAAGATTTCTTAAGAATGTTCATTTGATTCATTTCCATCGATAATTAATTGCTTAAATAAATTTTCAGTATCCTTTAAGCTGAAAAATTAAGAAAAACTCCCGAATAAACGAGCAGCTATTTAGGCTTTGTTGCACGAATAATTTTTAGTTAGATTTGAAAAACATCAATAAACACTGTTATGATTGGTTCTTCAGAGCTCATTATCAACCCCGACGGAACGGTCTTCCATCTGCACTTGAAACCGGAACACCTTGCCGACAACATCATTTTGGTTGGCGACCCCGGGCGGGTTGAACTTATTGCATCGCTGTTTTCAACCATTGAAGTCAAAACTGCCAACCGGGAATTTGTCTCGGTCACCGGGCAATATCGCGGCATCGGTTTTACGGTGCTGTCAACCGGAATCGGGACCGACAATATTGACATTGTGCTCAATGAGCTGGACGCACTGGCAAACATTGATTTTGTCACCCGCGAAGTCAGAGCCGAAAAACGAAGCCTGAATATTGTGCGCATTGGCACCTCGGGAGGCTTGCAACCTTATTTGGATGTCAACTCATTTGTGGTCTCCGAAAAAGCAATTGGCTTCGACGGGCTGCTAAACTTTTATGCCAATCGCGATTCGGTTTCCGATTTGGCCTTTGAAAAGCAACTTAAATCGCATTTAAACTGGAACCGGCAACTGGCATCTCCTTATGTTGTAAGTTCGTCATCAAAATTGTTCGACAAATTTCAGACAAACGACTTTACGCCCGGCGTAACCATCTCGGCTCCGGGCTTTTACGGCCCGCAAGGACGTGTTCTGCGCCTGCCGCTGGCCGATCCGCAGATCAACGCAAAAATTGAGGACTTCAGTTATCAGGGGGCTAAAATCACCAACTACGAAATGGAATGCTCAGCGATTTACGGTCTTTCAGCCCTGTTAGGACACCATGCGCTCACCGTTTGTCTGATCATTGCCAACCGACTGAGCAAACAAGCCAACGGCGACTACCACTCGTCGATGAAGAAGCTTATCCGACTGGTTTTGGATAAATTAGCAGAATAGCTTATCTTGAAACAGGAGGAACAAAATATGGATTCAGAAAAACTTCAGGCCTTAATAACCTTGCTCGACGATCCGGACCAAGCGGTTTATGAGATGGTTGAAAAGGAATTACTCCGGGAGGATGATCTTCGCATTGAAGAACTGGAACATATTTGGGAAACCAGCCTGGACGAACTGATCCAAACCCGAATCGAGAATCTGATTCATCAAATTCAGTTCCGCGAAACCAGCAGCAAAATCCACGACTGGGCCAACCCAAAAGAGGTCGACCTCTTCGAAGGCTTCTTTCTGATCAGCCAATATCAATACCCGGAACTGAAAAAGAAAAACATCCTAAACCAGCTCAAAAAAATTAGCAACGACGTTTGGCTCGAGATCAACAACCGACTGACATCGATCGAGAAAATCACCGTGCTGAATCACGTTCTATACGATGTGAACAAGTTCTCGATCAATTTGTCGAACTTGCAGTCGCCGCAAAACTGCTATCTCAACCAACTCCTAGACACCAAAAAGGGAAACCCCATTTCACTGGCCATTCTATACATCCTGATAGCCCGCGACTTAGAATTGCCGATTCGTTTGATCAACTTCCCAAAAAATCCGCTTTTGGCGTATATCGATCCGGAGATTGCCAAAAAGGCACATGGCGACGACTATAATTCGCCGGTTCTTTTCTACATCAATCCGGCCAATCGAGGCGCCATCATCGGGCGAAAAGAAATCGAATTTTTCGTCAAAAAAAGCGAGAGTTCCGATTCCGGGCTCTTCGAAACCGCTTGCGAAGATAAAAAGATCATCAAGCTCCTAATTGAGAGCCTGATCCAGTCCTACGAATCGCTGGGACACCAGGATAAGGTCCGGGATTTGACCGCCATCGTTCAATTACTCTGATCGGGTATCACCGTTCGTTTAAAAACAGCCTCCGGGTATTCAATATCGGTCAGAAACAAGCCACAGGCAGGCACCGAAACTCCCGCTGCCCCCCGATCCTGGGTTTCAATCACCCGCCGAAAATCGTCGATAGTGAGCTTTCCCAGCCCCACTTCAACCAAGGTTCCAACAATAGCCCGCACCATATTGCGCAAAAAGCGATCGGCTTTAACGACAAACTTCAGCTGCTGTCCGTTCCGGATCCATTCGGCCTGATAAATTTTACAATTATTCGTTTTCACATCCGTATGCAGTTTACTAAAGCTGGTAAAATCTTCGAAATCGAATAAAATACGGCAAGCCTCATTCATCCGGTCAACATTCAGCGAGCGGCTGTTATACCAAGCTGTTTCCAGAGCAAACGGATCCTTTTGCTGGGTGATAAAATAATGATAGGTGCGCGAAATGGCGCCAAAACGGGCATGAGCCTCCCGGTCCACTTTCACGATATTAAAAATAGCAATATCCATCCCCAAAAAGCGGTTCATTTTATACACAAACTGAGCATCGTCAAGCTGCTCTTTTTCCGAGTCGAAATGGGCCACGTAATAACTCGCATGTACGCCGGTATCTGTTCGGCCGGCGCCTGTTACGGCAATGTGCTCCCGGCAGATTGTACTCAATGCACGTTGCAATTCTTCCTGTATACTTTTCGATTTGGGCTGAATTTGCCACCCGTGAAATCGAGTGCCATTATAAGCTAACTCAATAAAATATCGTTGTTTCAAAATCAATCTGTTTTTAAAATAAAAAAGAATACACTCCTTCACGGAATGCCCTATTTTATTAATTTTAACGGCTCTTGTCCAAACATAACACTTAACAACTTTTAACAAGTTTATACCCTTTTTTGGACAAGTATGCTTTAATTTCGTCAACCAAAATATAAAAATTGATCTAAAAAAATGAATCAAGCAGTTGATATTCGTGAGCTCAACGAAAGAATCGAAAAGGAAAGTTCTTTCGTCGATTTGATCAGCATGGAAATGAACAAGGTGATTGTTGGACAAAAACACCTGGTTGAGAGTTTGTTGATTGGATTATTATCCGGTGGTCATATTTTACTTGAGGGAGTGCCGGGTTTGGCAAAAACCTTAGCCATAAACACCCTGTCGAAAACCATCAATGCTGATTTTGCCCGTATTCAGTTTACCCCCGACTTGTTGCCGGCCGACTTGCTGGGTACACTTATATATAGTCAGAAAAACGAAGAATTCGTCGTTAAAAAGGGACCAATCTTCACCAACTTTGTACTGGCCGACGAGATCAACCGTGCACCGGCAAAAGTACAGTCGGCCCTGCTCGAAGCGATGCAGGAACGCCAGATTACCATCGGCGACGAGACCTTCAAATTACAGGAACCTTTTCTGGTTATGGCAACACAAAACCCCATTGAACAGGAAGGAACTTACCCGCTTCCCGAAGCACAGATTGACCGTTTTATGCTAAAGGTGGTGATCAAATACCCGCAAAAAGAAGAAGAAAAACTGATCATTCAGCAAAACCTGCTTAAACAATTCCCGCAACCGGCAACAGTGCTAAAACCCGAGGACATTCTGAAAGCCCGCAGCGTGGTGAAAGATGTTTATCTGGATGAAAAGATCAGTCAGTACATTGTGGACATTGTCTTTGCAACGCGTACCCCGGCAGAATACAAACTGGAGAAATATGCCGATATGATTTCGTTTGGTGGTTCGCCCCGGGCAAGTATCAGTTTGGCACAAGCTGCAAAAGCCTATGCGTTCATCAAACGCCGCGGCTATGTTATTCCCGAAGACGTTCGTGCCGTTTCGCACGATGTATTGCGCCACCGCATCGGATTAAGCTACGAAGCTGAAGCCAATAATATTACAACCGAAGATATCATCACCGATATTTTGAATACTGTAGAAGTTCCGTAGCTGAACAAATTCCAAAAGACAAGGAACAAAGAACAAAATCCAAACATGAACGAACTTGAAAACAGGTGCCTTCAATTTGCAATCGATATTCGATTAAGATTGAAAGCACTACCGAGAAATACTTCAAACACGCAAGATTTCAGGCAAGTGGTCAGGTCTTCAGGTTCGATCGGGGCAAATTATATCGAAGCCAATGAGTCTCTAAGCGACAAAGACAAGCTATTCCGAATGAGAATTGCACGAAAGGAAGCGAAAGAGACGATTTACTGGCTGACAATTTTAAAGAACACAAATCCTGACTTTGACAAGGAGCTTGTAGATCTGGTTAATGAAGCTGACGAGTTGAAAAGGATTATTTCAGCAATCATTAAAAAGTTAGATCACTGAATTCTTTGATTTCTGGAATTTGAGTTTTGAACATTGGAATTTGATTTTTGGAATTTATACCACGAGAAAAAGTAAAATAGTTGAACCGATAATCAAGGTAGCTTGGAACATACAGATTTATTAAAAAAGGTCCGAAAAATTGAGATCAAAACCAGGGGGCTGAGTCGCAACATTTTTGCCGGCGAGTACCACTCGGCGTTTAAAGGTCGCGGTATGGCGTTCAGCGAAGTGCGCGAATACCAGTTTGGCGACGATGTGCGCAGCATCGACTGGAATGTCACAGCTCGCTACAATAAGCCCTTCATCAAGGTTTTTGAGGAAGAACGCGAGTTGACCGTCATGCTGCTGATTGACGTCAGCGGATCGCGCGATTTTGGCTCGTTCGAAAAATTCAAAAAGAATGTTATTACCGAAATTTCGGCCATTCTATCTTTTTCGGCCATTCAGAATAACGATAAGATTGGTGTAATTTTCTTTTCGGAAAAGATTGAAAAATTTATTCCGCCCAAAAAAGGAAAATCGCACATCCTGCGCATCATCCGCGAATTAATCGATTTTGAGCCCGAGAACAAAGGCACCAACATCACCGAGGCGTTGCGCTATATGACCAATGCGATTAAGAAGCGTTGTACCTGTTTTATCATTTCTGACTTCATCCAACCCGAAGCCGATTTTGATAAAGCGCTGACCATTGCCAACAACAAACACGATGTTGTGGCCTTGCGCATCTTCGACGAGCGTGAAACAAGCCTGCCCCCCATCGGCATGGTTAAGCTGAAAGATGCAGAAACCGGCCAATACGTTTGGGTGGACAGCAGCAGTCGGCGGGTACGCCATGAGTACGAGAAATGGTGGCGCGAGCTCAGTACGCAATTGGATTGGACCTTTAAGAAAAGTGGTGTTGACTATGCCAATATCAACACCCGACAAGACTATGTCAGATCCCTGATGACCTTATTTCAAAAACGGGGATTAAAAGCATAAAGCATGAAAAGTTTAAAATTATCACTCCTAATTATTTGTTTGTCGGGGCTTATCCACAGCTCCTTATTGGCCCAAGGCATTAAGGTAAAAGCGGTGATTGACTCGACCCACGTGCTGATTGGCGACCAGCTGAATTTGCGGTTGGAAGTTGAGCAACCCGCCGATTTCAAGGTTGAATTTCCGCTGATCAGCGACACCCTGGACAATGGTATTGAGGTGATGGCTCAATCGCCCCTGGACACCTTCAAGCTGGATGAAAAAGAACAATTGAAGATTATAAAAAACCTGACGATTACCAGCTTCGATACCGGACGCAATGTTGTTCCGGCATTTAAGTTCAAACTGGTACAGAACACCATGCAACAGGATCTGGAAACACTTCCTGCTGAGTTCTTCGTTCATGGAATGGAAATCGACACAACCAAGGGCCCCACTGACATTAAGCAGCCTTACGGCGCGCCGGTCACTTTAGCCGAGGCATCGCCCTACATCCTGGGAGCGATTTTGATCCTGGCGATTGTCTTTTTCATTTTTTACTATCTGCAACGACGCAAGAAAAACAAACCCGTGTTCGGAAAACCGGCCAAACCGAAGGAAGCCCCGCATGTTGTCGCTTTACGCGAGCTGGAGCATATTCGCGAAAGCAAGCTATGGCTCGAACCGGATAAAATTAAGCTGTTTTACAGCGAGCTTTCCGATACGCTGCGCATTTACATTAAAGAACGCTTTGCGATCGATGCTCCGGAATACACCTCGGACGAAACCATCCAGGCGTTTAGCAAACAAAAGAATCTGATTTCGGAAAAATCATTCACCCAATTAAAAGAAATTCTGAAACTATCGGACCTGGTGAAGTTTGCCAAGTACCAGCCGCTGCCCGACGACCATAACCTGAGCCTGATGAATGCCTTCTTTTTTGTGAATGAAACCAAAATTGAAGATCGCAAAACCGAAGTTAAAGACGAACGCGAAGGCGAAGAAGTGGAACTGAAGTAAGATCGTTCTGAATTGAACGATGACTTGGTCAGTTCGAAAAAATATTTTCTACGAAACAGAACAAAAAATGGACGGAATAACATTTAAAAATCCGGAATATTTTTACCTGCTATTTGTACTGGTTCCCATGTTGGCCTGGTACATCTTCAGGTTTCAAAAATCAGGAGCCAGCATTCGCTTCTCCACAACAATGGGCTTCGCCAAACTTGGCAAAAGCTGGAAACACTACCTGCGTCACCTGCCTGTTGTACTGCAAATGGCCGGTGTAGCGCTGTTAATTGTCGCGCTGGCACGCCCTCAGTCTTCCAGCAGCTGGGAGAACGTTACTACCGAAGGGATTGACGTCGTAGTGGCGCTGGATATCTCGAGCTCCATGCTGGCACGCGACTTTCAGCCCAACCGACTGCAAGCAGCCAAAAATGTGGCCACCAAGTTTATTGCCGGTCGCCCCAACGATAAGATGGGGCTGGTGGTTTTCTCGGGCGAAAGCTTCACCCAGTGCCCGCTGACAACCGACCACGCCGTGCTCATTAACCTTTTCAAGGATATTGAAAGCGGAATGATTGAGGACGGAACGGCTATCGGAAACGGTTTGGCAACATCGGTTGCCCGGCTAAAGGAGAGCAATGCCATTAGTAAAGTAATCATCCTGCTGACCGACGGCGAGAACAACCGCGGCGAAATAGCCCCGGTAACAGCGGCCGAACTGGCTAAAACCTACGGCATCCGCGTGTACACCATCGGCGTTGGAACAATCGGGACGGCGCCCTACCCCGTGCAAACGCCTTTTGGCACCCAACTGCGCGATGTGGAGGTGAAGATCGACGAAGCAACCTTGCAGAAAATCGCCGACATTACCGATGGGAAGTATTTTCGCGCAACCAATAACGAGTCGCTCGTGAAGATTTACGAAGACATCGACAAACTGGAAAAATCAAAAATTGAGGTAAAAGAATACAGCCGCAAACAAGAAGAATATCAACGCTTCGCCTTGTTTGGCGGATTGATTCTGCTAGCTGGCCTGTTTTTGAAAATCACCTTATTTCGTAACATTCCTTAAGTATAAGAAAAATGGAAATGTTCAGATTTGCACATATCGAATACCTCTATGGATTAATCCTGATACCAATCCTGACGGCGCTGTTTATCGGCATCCGCATTCAGCGAAAAAATGCGCTGAAACGTTTCGGGCAACCCGAGATAGTCAATCAGCTGATGCCCAATGCGAGCAACAACCGTCCGGTGGTCAAATTCATCCTTTGGATGCTGGCCCTGATGTCAATCATCTTGGCTATTGCCCAACCACAATTTGGCAGTAAGCTGAAAACTGAGAAACGCAAAGGCGTAGAACTGATGATCGCGCTCGACGTTTCCAACTCGATGATGGCTGAGGATATTCAGCCCAACCGCTTGGAACGCGCCAAAAGAGCAATCTCCCGCCTGGTAGATAAACTGGACGATGATAAAATCGGCCTGATTGTCTTTGCCGGCGACGCATACACCCAATTGCCGATAACCACCGACTTTGCATCGGCAAAACTGTTTTTGAATTCCGTGAGCACGAATATTGTTCCCCGACAAGGAACGGCTATCGGAGCTGCCATTAATCTGGCCGCCAATTCCTTCAGCCCGCAGTTTGAAGGCAACAAAGCCATCATCGTGATTACCGATGGTGAAAACCACGAGGACGATGCGGTAGGTGCAGCAACAGCAGCTGCCCAACAGGGCATTATTGTTCACACCATTGGGATGGGGCTGCCGCAAGGTGCACCAATTCCGGTTTACCAGAATGGCCAGAAAGACTTCCGCAAGGACAAAAGCGGTCAGGTGGTCGTTACCAAACTCGACGAGCAAATGCTGCAAGAAATTGCCGCAGCCGGCCAGGGCGTTTACGTTCGGGCCAACAATGCCGAAGTGGGCTTAAACACGCTCTTCAGCGAGATCAACAAAATGGAAGGCGCCGAAATGGAATCGCTTGTTTATGCTGAATATGCCGAACAATACCAATGGTTTATTGCGTTGGCCCTATTCTTCCTTTTTGTCGATTACCTCGTTTTGGAACGCAAAAACAAATATTTGAAAAACATCAAATTATTTGGAAAATGATGAAAAATTTAAAATTCTATACCCTATTTATCAGCCTGGCTTTCATCCTATTCGGGCTGACAGCGCAGGCACAGAACGAACGCAAATTTGTTCGGCAAGGGAACAAGCTTTACGAGCAGGCGCTTGCCGACACGACCAAGCAAGACACGGCATCCTACAACAAAGCAGAAATAGCGTACCGCCGTGCCATTGAAAAGCGCCCCGACGATTTGAAATGGAACTTCAACCTGGGTGATGCCTTGTACAAACAGCAAAAGTTTGATCAGGCACAAAGCACATTCGAAGACATCGCCCAAAAAAGTACCGATAAGGCGGAAAAAGCGCGTGCCTACCACAACATTGGCAACTCGCTGCTGATGCAGAAAAAACTGGACGAAAGTATCGAAGCCTATAAAGAGGCGCTGCGTAACAATCCCGCCGATCTGGACTCGAAGTACAACCTGCTGTATGCCATGAACCTGAAAAAACAACAGGAACAGCAGCAGAAGAATCAGGATAAAAACCAGGATCAGAATAAAGATCAGGACAAAAACAAAGATCAAAATAAGGATCAGCAGGATCAGAATAAAGACCAGAATAAGGACCAAAATAAAGATCAGAACAAAGATCAACAGGATCAGAATAAGAACCAGGATCAACAGAATAAAGATCAGCAAAAAAAGGATCAGCAGAACCAAAACAAGGATCAGCAACAAAACCAGCAGCAACAACAGCAACAGCAAAAAATTTCGAAAGAAAATGCTGAGCGACTGCTGCAAGCCTTGCAAAATGATGAAGAGAAGATTCAGGAAAAAGTAAAAAAAGCACAAGCAGCAAAAGCACAACAACGCCAAACCGACAAAGATTGGTAGGCTAAAATAAAATCACCAACATGAATTGCCAATTTTGCATTTTCTGAATCTTAACATTAAATGTTAATTTTGAATTGCAAATAACAACCCATAATGAGTAAAATGATTAAGAAACTCATCCTACTGACTTTACTTGTATTTCCGGTATGGTTCGCCTCGGCCGACAGTGTTCGGTTTCAGATGACCGCACCCAACGTGGTATCAACCGGCGAACAATTCCGGCTATCATTCACCCTGAACGAACGGGGGACAGACCTCAAACTACCCGATTTATCGGCCTTTGATGTTTTAATGGGGCCATCGACCTCGCAAAGCTCGAGCTTCCAGATGATCAACGGGAAGACAACCCAATCGGTAAACTTCTCCTACATCTACATTTTAAGAGCAAAGGCTGAAGGAACCTACACCCTGCGCCCGGCATCGATTACCGTTGACGGCAAGGTGTACGATTCGAACGAGTTGGAAATTGAGGTTGTCAAAGGTCAGGCCAGGGCGCAAAGCCAGACCGGCACAGGCAGTACGCAGTCGGGCCAGCAGCAAAATATATCATCTGCGGAAATTACCAAGGATGACCTTTTTGTAAAGGTTGATCTGGACAAATCGGCGGTTTACAAAGGCCAACAAGCCATTGCTACCGTTAAAATCTATGTCAGTCCGAATGTGCCGATTACCAACTTCGAAGATGTAAAGCTGCCCTCGTACGAAGGTTTCTGGACACAAGATATTGAAACGCCGAACCAAATTACCTTTAACCGCGAGGTGTACAAAGGTAAAATTTACCAGGTGGGTGTTTTGAAAAAGACCATTCTCTTTCCGCAGCAAACCGGGAAAATAAAAATCGATCCGTTTGAGATTACCTGTTTGGTACGCCAGCAAATTAAACGCCAGCGTAGTTTCTTCGACGATTTCTTCGATAACTACCGCACCGTGCAAGCAAAGGTAACAAGCGACCCCGTTTATTTGAGTGTGAAGGAGCTACCCAAAGCGCCCGACGGTTTCTATGGCGGTGTGGGCCAGTTGAAATTCTCGGCAGGCATCGACAAAACGGCTGCCAAAACCAACGAAGCCATCACCCTTCGCCTGACAATTTCGGGCAGTGGTAACCTCCGGCTTATTGATGCGCCCAAGGTCGAGTTTCCGAACGACTTTGAAGTGTACGATCCGAAAACGGATGAGAACGTCCGATCAACCAATAGTGGACTCACCGGCACCAAAACCTTCGAGTACCTGATCATCCCGCGCTATGCCGGCGATTACAGCATTCCGCCGATTAAGTTTTCGAGCTTCGATCCGGCAACCGGCAAATACAAAACCGAAACCTCATCGGCTTTCAACTTAAGCATTGAGAAAGGTAACGATGACCAAAACGCGACTGTAACCAGCTCAATCAGCAAGCAGGATGTGCGTTTCATCGGCAAAGACATTCGCTACATCAAGCAGGGGCAATACAAGCTCCGCGATCTGGCGCAATCGTTCTATGGCAGCACCGCCTTCTGGTTGTTGTACATCATTTCAACGGTCATGTTTGTGGTTGTGGCGATTGTTTATCGCAAAAAGCTGAAAGAAAATGCCAACATCCAGTTGATGAAAACCAAGAAGGCCAACAAGCTTGCTCAAAGGCGGTTGAAAGAAGCTGCCGGCCACCTGAAACAGCACAAGTCGGAGCAATTCTACGAAGCGGTACTGAAAGCCTTCTGGGGTTACCTCAGCGATAAGCTGAGCATTCCGGTTGCCAAGCTGAACCGCGATAATGCCATTGCGAGCCTTGTTGAAAAAGGCGTTCAACAAGAGCAAATCGAGGAATTTATCCAAATTATCAATACCTGCGAATTTGCCCGCTATGCACCCAGTTCGTCGGATGCCGCCCTGGAAGACGTGTACCAAAAGTCGGCCAACCTGATGGGGAAACTGGACAAACAAATCCGTTGAGTAACCGAAAAATGAAAACGACCATGAAGAGATTCATTCAACTTATAATTTTACTGACATTAAGCCTATCGCTATCGGCACAAGATGCCTTGCAGGACAAAGCCAACCAGCATTATATTGCCGGCGAATACGAAGATGCCATCGCAGCCTATAACGAAATTTTGAGCAGCAATAAAGCTTCAGCGGAAGTGTATTACAACCTGGGGAATAGTTATTATAAGAACAACCAATTCACCCAGGCCATACTGAACTATGAGCGTGCCAAGCTATTGGCGCCCAACGACGAGGACATTCAATTCAACCTGGATTTGGCCAACCAACATGTTGTTGATGCGATTGATCCGCTGCCTCAGGTGTTTTTTATTCGCTGGTGGAACAACATCACCAACAAGTTCTCGGTCGATCAATGGGCTCGCATCAGTGTGGTTAGTTTCATCCTGTTTTTAGTTCTGGCCGGCTTATTCTTCTTTACCCCAAGTGGGCTAATTAAGCGGCTATCCTTCTGGAGCGGAATTTTAATCGTAGTAATTTCCATTTTTAGTTTTAACTTTGCCGCCCGGCATAAGCAGCGAATCACCGAGCATAATTTTGCCATTATTGTGCAACCCAGTGTTACGGTGAAGAGCTCGCCATCGGAAAGCGGAACAGATTTATTCCTGATTCATGAAGGATTGAAAGTTGAAATCAGGGATCATCTGTCGGGCTGGATGGAAATTCGGCTGTCTGACGGAAACCAGGGATGGTTACCAGCGAACAGTATTGAAAGAATTTAAAATGATGCCGGCTAGTGCCGGTATTTTTGTTTTACACCATATTTTAAAACCATTTTAAACGCGAGTTGTTAAAACTCAAAAATTTAAAAACATGGCTTATAATTTACTTAAAGGTAAAAAGGGGATTATTTTTGGTGCCCTGAACCCCGATTCTATTGCTTGGAAAGTAGCAGAACGTGCGTACGAAGAAGGTGCAACCTTCACACTAACCAATACATCCGTTGCCCTGCGTATGGGTGAAACTGCGCAATTGGCTGAAAAAACAAATTCAACCTTAATTGCTGCCGACGCAACAAACGTTGCCGACCTGGAAAACCTGGTTAAACAGTCGATGGAAATTTTAGGCGGAAAAATCGATTTTGTGCTGCACTCAATCGGCATGTCTCCCAATGTTCGTAAAGGTCGTCATTACAGCGATCTGGATTACAACTATCTGGAAAAAACGCTGGACATCTCAGCTATTTCTTTCCATAAAGTAATGCAGGTTTGCCGTAAGATGGACGCCATCAACGAGTGGGGTTCTGTAATTGCCCTGTCGTATGTTGCCGCTCAGCGTACATTCTACGGATACAACGACATGGCCGATGCCAAAGCCTTATTGGAGTCTATTGCACGTAGCTTCGGTTACATCTATGGCCGCGAGCGCAACGTGCGTGTGAACACGGTTTCACAGTCGCCAACACAAACAACTGCCGGTGCCGGCGTTAAAGGAATGGATCGCCTGATGGACTTCGGCGAACGTATGTCGCCGCTGGGTAACGCCACAGGTGACGAGTGTGCCGACTACTGTATCACTTTATTCTCGGACCTAACCCGCAAAGTAACCATGCAGAACTTGTTCCACGATGGCGGTTTCTCGTCAATGGGTATGAGTATGCGTGCCCTGGAGCAATACGAGAAAGGTTTGGAATGCGATTGTGATACCGACAACGGTAGCTGCGATCACAAATTCGACTAACACCGGATTTATTCGGATAAAATAGGGCAAAAGCTGTTCTCTCGCGGGGACAGCTTTTTTTCTGAAAGTCACTCACCAAAATATAGTTCGGTTATAAAAGAATTATAATTTTTTCTACGTGCTCACAATGGCAACAACTGTTGGTTCTTAGCGTCTGATGTCAGTTTTTTCTACGGGATTTAATCACCAAAAAACCCACGACCTTTTAATTTCGATAGACGCTTTTTAAATCTGCTAATTGTCTTTCTAACCGTTGTATTCTTTTTAATGTAAGCGTCTCGGCGATGACGCAGCCCAAAAAACAGCCCGTCAATTTTCAAATGGAATTGACGGGCTGTTTAAGTTATTTTATTGAGCAGACCAC
>NZ_QAAD01000025.1 GCF_003046625.1 Mangrovibacterium marinum | reverse complement strand
CTTAAATTCTTTGTCAAACTTCTTTCTCATAGGACTCATAATATAGGTAAATAAATTATACTTAACCTACCGTCCAGTCAAATGTAGCAGTTCCAGTTATTGGGATTGATTTGGGTGGAACAACCATAAAAGTAGGACGCGTAGGAAACGAGAAAATTGAAGAAATAGCAGTTAGTCCCACGCCAAAAGCTTATGATGCAATGGTGGTGGTAGATGCTATTGTTGAAACCATTTCGAAAGTTGTTACTTATAACACAAGTGCCATTGGCATTGGTATTCCGAGTATTGTTGACGTGGAAAAAGGAATTGTTTATGATGTAATGAATATTCCTGCGTGGAAAGAGGTGCCCATTAAAAGTTTGCTGGAAGAGAAACTGAATCTTCCGGTTTTTGTGAATAACGATGCCAACTGTTTTGCCATTGGCGAAAAAATTTATGGAGAAGGTAAAGACTTTCAGCATTTTGTTGGCGTAACGTTGGGAACCGGTTTGGGTGCTGGAATCATTCAAAACGGTAGGCTTTTAAAAGATGCCAACTGTGGATCAGGAGAATTCTGCATTGTCCCTTATCTCAATTCTGACTATGAACATTATTGTAGTGGAATGTATTTTCAGAAGCGTGGTCATAGTGGTCAGGAATTTTACGAGAAGGCAAAAGAAGGAGATCCTTCATCGCTAAAAGTGTTTAACGACTTTGGTTTTCATATCGGTCAACTCGTAAAACTTGTAATGGCTACTGTCGATCCGCAAATGATTGTTTTTGGCGGTTCTGTTGCAAAAACATTTCCATTCTTCAAAGATGCAATGCGGATGGCAATAACTGATTTTCCTTATTCCAAATCGGCAAATAAATTGGAGATTCGGATCTCAGAAAAAGATGATCACGCGATTTACGGAGCGGCAGCCCTTTGCCGTTAACCGAAGTTGAACATTAATTTAAAAACGACAAATGAGAACAAATCGACGTAACTTTTTGAAGAAAAGCGCGCTGGCAGGATCTGCAATGTCTCTTGCTCCTATCGTACTTAAAGCCGAAGAAAGAAAATCAGAGTATAAATTGCCATATAAAAATACCTATGTAAAAAACAGTTTTGTTGCAGAAAATGAATTCCGGCGAATGGATCCTGATTTGATAGAGCCACCGTCATTTGAAAATGGGAAGAAAGTATTACCGTCTCCTTTCTGGAAAGGACACGATGACGCCATCGATATGTATTGGAAAGCTTGGGAAATAGGGATTGGTCATGTTCGTAAACCGGAACCTGGTTCAGGATTTGTTTCGAGCTACCTTGATACGGCATACAATGGTAATATTTTTATGTGGGATTCTGCCTTTATTACCATGTTTGCCCGTTATGGAAGTCGTTTATTCCCTTTTCAGCAAACACTCAATAATTTTTACTCTCTACAGCATCTCGACGGTTTTATCTGCCGTGAAATTATGGCTTCCGGCGATGATGCTTTTCATCGTTACGATCCGGTAAGTACTGGCCCCAATATTATTCCGTGGTCTGAATTGGAATATTACAACCATTTTGGCGATTGGGACCGTGTGAACATGATCTTCCCTGCGTTAGCTGCATTTAGTCGTTGGTTGCGTCTGAACCGTACCTGGCGAGACGGATCGTACTGGACCAGCGGTTGGGGAACAGGCATGGACAATATGCCACGTGTTCCTAAAGAGTATAATCTAATATACAGTCATGGGCACATGGTTTGGCTTGATGCCTGTTTACAGCAATTGATGGTAGATAAAATATTATTGAAATTTGGTTTTGTACTTGAGCGCTGGCAGGAAATTGAAGATATTGAAGATGAAATAGGCCTACTGAGCTCTTACATTAGAGAACATCTTTGGGATGAGAAATCTGGCTTTTTATATGACAGCTTTGCCGACGGAAGCCTGAGTATTACAAAAGGGGTAGGTGCGTATTGGGCTTTGCTTGCCGATGTGTTGGATAAATCCCAATTGGATAAACTTGTAAATCATCTGAATGACACAAATACATTTAATCGCAAATTTCCGGTTCCTTCTCTTTCTGCCGACCATGAAAAATATCAAACTGATGGTCGGTACTGGCAGGGAGGAATCTGGGCCCCAACAAATTTCATGATTATTAAAGGGCTTCAGAAAAACGGCTATGATAAGCAGGCTTTTAACATTGCACGTCGGCATCACGATCAGATTCTTCAGGTATTCAGAGATACCGGAACCTTTTGGGAGTATTATGCACCGGAAAGTGCAAACCCAGGCCTGTTAGCACGCCCCGATTTTGTAGGATGGACAGGCTTGCCTCCAATTGCTGTGCTTTTTGAAGGTGTATTCGGAATCAACGTCAATTTGCCTGAAAAAAGCGTTAATTGGAAGATTAACCTTTTAGAGGAGCATGGTATTGAAAGATATCCAATGGGGAAGGAGGGCTTGCTTTCGTTTAAATGTTTTACAAGAAATTCACCATCAGAAAAGCCTGTTCTTGAAATAGAATCGAACATAGAGCTAAAGCTCAACCTGTTTTGGGATGGAGGCGGGGAACAGCTGATAATTCAAAAAGGGAAAAACAAATTCTAAGAGAATAATCTGCCTTTTCCATAGCTGAGTTGCACTTTGCAACTCAGCTATGTCAGATTCGGCAGGCTGTTTTGCTATTTCCCGGTTATTTTATGCTGAACGAGAGTAGAATGGAATGCAAATTTTTGCTGTCCGGGCATATCGGTATTTACGGGAGTCCGTTTATGATCCGGTACCGGAAACAGCAGGTTACATTGGCTTAACCCGAAGGAGTGTTTTTCGGATTCACAGAGAGCCTCTCCCAAATTTTAACTATTATTAAGCCGAATTTGTTATTGGAACATGGGCATACAGGGAATTGAATTACTGGTAGGGAGACTAAAAGCAGGAGATGAAATTGCGTTTCATTCGCTTTTCGATCATTTCTACCCTTCGCTCTGTTTGTTTGCCTTGAAATACGTCGAAGACCAGCATGCTGCGGAAGATATTGTTCAGGATACCTTCATAAAGTACTGGGATAAACACATCGACTTCGATCATGCTTACAAAATTAAATCCTATCTATACCTTGTTACCCGCAATAGCTGTTTGAACTACCTGCGCGACCGCAAAAAACTGGCAAAAATTCAAGAAGGAGCCGACGTTGAGGCGGACGAAAAATTTCTTCAATACCTAATGGAAGAAGAAGCTTACCGCATTCTTTACCAGGCAGTGGAGCAATTGCCCCCGCAAATGCGATTGGTGATTAAACATGCCTTGATGGGGCTCAAAAACAGCGAAATTGCCGAAAAAATGGAACTCTCGGAACACGCGGTCCAGGCGTATAAAAAGCGAGCTTACAAAAAATTACGGGAAAGCCTGAACGAGCAGAGTTTGCTGGTTTTTCTGGTGTCTTGCATTTTGTTTCAGTAGAAAATATCCCGACCATTCATTCTCGTTTTCACAATGTGACTTTGGGGGCGTTAATTTCACTTTATTGAAACCTGAAGGGCTGTATTTGTGGCAATTTATCGACCTTTTTTAAGAATATTACAAAAAAGATAATTTTCGACGTACCCTGTTTTTGTATCCAAGTGTTATAGGATTGTCAATGCAGAAAATAAAAAAGAATATATGAGTCTTGAAAAGTACCATTTTGATATTGCAGCCTTGGTTGGAAAGTCGTTGGCCGGGCAGCTGAACCAAGAGGAACAGTCTGTCTTAGACGGTTGGTTGGCCGAGTCGGAAGAGAATCGGGAGTGGTATGCTCAGATTTCCGCCGAGCCTTTCAAATTAAAAAAACTTGAAGCGCTGAAACAGATCGACTCCAAATCGGCTTGGGCTGGTTTAAAGAAAAAGCAGCGTGGTAAGAAGCAGCGCCGCCTGATGCCGGTCTGGATCAAATATGCAGCAGCCGTGATTTTACCGATTGCAATCGTCATGGGCTATTTGTTTAGCGATAATTTGAACGTATTTAAACGAAATGAGCTGCCTGAAATCTCACCCGGATTTAGCCAGGCAACACTTGTTCTGGACAATGGAAAAGCGATTCGTTTAAATGATATCGAGGAAAATGCGCTGCGGGTTGAAACAGGAGCAGAGCTAAAGCTTTCTGAAAAACACTTGGCCTACGAACAGTTAAAAACAGAAAAGGCAGCCAAACCGGTGTATAACCAACTAATTGTGCCGCGCGGAGGCGAATACGTTTTGACGCTGAGTGACGGGACAGAGGTTTCCCTGAACGCCGATTCGCGCCTCAGGTTTCCGGTCAATTTTGAGGGTAATATCCGGAAAGTGGAACTGGAGGGCGAGGCTTATTTTAAAGTAGCCCACAACAAAGCCAAGCCGTTTATTGTCAATGCCGGGGGAATGGATGTTCGTGTGCTGGGAACCGAGTTCAACATTTCAGCTTACAAAGATGAACCCGCAGTATATACCACGCTGGTGAATGGTTCGGTTAGTGCAAGCACCGCCGATGGAGAAAGTACAATCTTGGTTCCCGGGGAACAGGCTGCCTTGGAGATCCGGTCGGGTCGGTTAACGAAACAGACGGTCGATGTATCCTTTGCAACAGCCTGGCGCAATGGACGCATTCGTTTCCGCGACCGTCCTCTCGACGAAATTATGAGCAATGTAGAGCGTTGGTATGATGTAAAGGTCATTTATGAAGACGACGATCTGCGGAAAATGACCTTCGGCTGTAATTTAGATCGGTACAGCAACATCGAACCTCTGTTGAAGGTGTTTGAGGCAAATGGTTTACTAACCATGTCGATTAATGATCGGGTAATCACGGTCCGTCACGCATCTCATTAAATAGTCGAAACGACAAGAAAAATTTACCCAAAACCATAATTTGTTAGTATGAAAAGAAAACTCTGTAATGTTTGCCCCCGTGGCGAAATGAGGAAGTACGCGCTTAAGCTATGCTTGCTGTTGCTGCTTATTCCTTTCATTTCCAATGGAAAGGCTTATGCGATGATGCAAAATAATGTCATCAGGTTGACGATGAAGAATGCTTCGCTCCAAGAGGTTATCTGGGAGTTGGAGAAATCGTCGGAATTTATTTTCGCTTACAATGCGGAAGAATTGAAGGCAGTCGGAGAAATCAATGTGAACATCTCCGGCGAAACGGTGCAGGATGCCTTGGCCAGCTGTTTACAAGGCACCGGGCTGACCTATGTGGTGGAGCAGAATGTGATTGTGATCCGCAAGATGGAGCAAACCGACCAGTTGCCTCAGGAAAAGAAAGTGATCACGGGCCGGGTGGTTGACTCCAACAACCAGCCAATTCCCGGGGTAACGGTTCGGTTGAAAGGCACCAACATTGGTGTGTTTACCGACGACAAAGGGAATTACAGCCTGAAAGCGGATTTCCCGGCTGATGCGGTCATTCAGTTTTCATTCATCGGAATGAAACTCGAAGAAGTTGCTGTCGATGGTCAGTCACAAATCAGTTTAACCCTGAAGCCGGACACGCAAGACGTTTCGGAGGTCGTTGTAACCGGGGCTTTTACCCGTAAAGCCAACACATACACAGGCGCTGTGACGACAGTTAAACGCGACGAGTTGCTGAAAATGAGTACGCAAAACGTTTTGAGTGGCCTGGCAAATATCGATCCTTCGTTTGTGAAAGTTGACAACCTTGCTGCCGGGTCCGATCCGAATGCCACTGCAACCTATCAGATGCGCGGAACCAGTTCAATTTCGCAAAACTTTCAAAGCCAGTATGAAAATGATCCAAACCAACCGCTTTTCATTTTAGATGGTTTCGAAACCACGATAGAAAAGGTAAAGGACCTGGACATCAATATGATTGAGAGCATCACCCTGTTGAAAGATGCTACTGCAAAAGCAATTTACGGCTCAAAGGGTGCGAATGGGGTGGTCGTTGTTGAAACACGCCGGCCCGAAGGAGGCAAGCTTCGTGTAACTTACAATGGTGGCTTGTCGCTTGAGATGCCCGATCTGACCAGTTACGATCTGGCCAACGCTGCTGAAAAGCTCGAAGTTGAGCGTTTGGCCGGCCTTTACAGCTCCGACAACTATGTCACGCAATTGTCGCTGAATAAAACGTACAACAATAAAATGCTGGAAGTTTTGCGCGGGGTGGATACCGATTGGCTGGCGCAACCTGTACGAACAGGCGTTGGCCAAAAGCACTCGGTTTATATCGATGGTGGCGACGATGTCATGCTCTACGGTGTCGACCTTTTTTACAACAACGTTGCCGGTGCCATGAAAGGCTCTGATCGCGAGACTTTTGCCGGTGGCATTACCTTAACTTACCGTAAAAAGAACATCTTGTTTCGTAACCGTTTGGCTGTTACTTATAATGAAAGTAATAATTCGCCTTATGGGACCTTCAGTCAGTACGCGCTGATGAACCCTTACAGTCGCTTGTACGACGAGAATGGCAATATGGTCCAGTCATATAACTATAACGGAACACTGGAAGCAAACCCAATCTGGAACACAACGATCAATACAACAGATCGTTCAACCTATACCGATATCTCCAACAACTTCTATGGTGAGTGGACAGTCCGGCAAGGATTGAAAGTGGTTGGTCGTTTGGGCGTTAGCGCTAAAGAATCCCGAACTGACCTGTTTAAACCGGCTTCTCATACTGATTTCCTGAATTACACTGATGTCCTGAAAAAAGGAAGTTACGTTCAATCAAATGGACGGACACATTATATAAATGGCGATATGGGTGTAAACTATTCGTTTGTGAAAGGAAAGCACCTGCTGTTTACGAACGGTCAGGTTAATTTTGCCAGCAATAGTTACGACCGGGTTGCCTACAGTGCTGAAGGCTTCCCGAATGACTACATGGATCATATTATTTTTGCCGTGCAGTATGCTGAAGGCGGCAAGCCAACCGGAACAGAAGGGATCAGCCATACTGCCGGAGCTTTACTGTCGGCGAACTATTCTTTCGACGAGCGTTATTTGTTTGATGCCAACTATCGTCTGTCCGGTTCGTCGGAATACGGCAGCAATAAACGTTGGGGAACATTTTGGTCGCTAGGTGCCGGATGGAACATGCACAAGGAAACATTCCTGGCCGACAGCCCCTTTATTAGCCTGCTAAAGCTGCGTTTCTCGGTTGGGTACACCGGTTCTCAAGGGTTTAATACTTACGAAGCCCTATCGACCCTGCGATATTATACAAATACAAGTTATTACGGAAATATCGGTTCGTATCTTGTAAGTTTGGCTAATCCTGATCTGAAATGGCAGTCAAAATACGACAAGAGTGTCGGTCTTGATTTTGCTTTGGCGCATAACCGTATTAGTGGACGTTTTGACTACTATGTCGCAAATACAGAAGATATGTTAACCGATGTGACTCTTCCGCCGTCAACCGGATTTGGCTATTACCGGGCCAACCTGGGTAAAACGGAGAACAAAGGGATTGAAGCCAACCTGAATGTGCGGGCTTATCAAAGCAAAACAAGTCGTGACTTCTTGAATTTGTACGTGTCGGTTGCTCATAACAAAAACAAATTGAAAGAGATTTCGAACAGTTTGAAAGCTTTCAACGACACGCAGGATGAAACCAAAAGTGAAGCTGAAACATCGACAAACTACGACGACATCACAACGCCATCGGTTCGTTACGTTGAAGGGCAGTCGATCAATACAATTTGGGCGGTGCAGTCTTTAGGAATTGATCCGCAAAACGGACAGGAAATTTTTGTGAAGAAAGATGGTACAACAACCTACGAGTGGGATGCCAACGACCAGATTGCCGCAGGCGATGCCATGCCTAATGTAACCGGTAACCTGGGCATCAGCGGCGAATTTAAAAACATCGGTTGTAACATCTCATTCTACTACCGCTTGGGTGGTCAGATTTACAATTCAACCTTGGTGGACAAAGTTGAAAATGCTGATGTTGCCTATAATGTTGATCGAAGAGTGTTTACCGATCGTTGGCAGCAAGAAGGTGATTTAGCCCGCTTCAAGGCCATCACCGATAAAAGTTACACGCGCCCGACCACTCGCTTTGTGGAAGATAACAACACGCTGACACTTTCGTCGGTGAACGTTTACTACGATTTCCGCGAGACGAGCCTGGTTCAAAAATCTTTCTTGCAACAATTGCGATTGAGCGTCAACCTGAACGACATCTTCGTGATCTCATCCGTGAAAACCGAACGTGGTACCTCGTATCCGTTTGCCCGTAATGCAACTTTCACCATTCAAGCAACCTTTTAATCCGGAACGATTATGAAACGATTTTCAATACTAAAAATAACGGGTAAACTATTCGCAGGCAGCGTACTGGCCCTGTCGATGGCTTCCTGCTCGGACTACTTCGATGTTAGCCCGAAATCCCAAATCCTTACCGACGAGCATTTCAGCCGCGAGAGCGGATTCTACGACCAATTGACCGGTGTGTACTCCGAAATGGCAACCGGAGCTTTGTATGGTCGCGAAATGACTTTTGGCCTGGCCGAGGTCCTGTCGCAAAACTACGATATGGACGCGACGAATACCTATCGGTATGCAGCCCAATACGATTACGAGAACTCGGGAGTTAAATCACGAATCAACAATGTCTGGAGTACGGCTTACAATTGTATTGCCAATCTGAACGTGATGCTGGAGTATTACAATACCGTTGATTCGACCATATTTACGGCGAACCATTACAATCTGTATCGCGGAGAGGCTTTAGGCCTGCGGGCATTTTTACATTTCGAATTGCTGAAAGCTTTTTCACCAAGCCCGGCCAGCAATGCACAAGCATTGGCTGTACCTTATGTAACTGCTTATGATCCTTCAATAACACCGCAAAAAACGGTTGATGAAACGATGGATTTGATTATTGCTGATTTGGAAGACGCTGTTAGTTATTTACAAACCGACTCGCTGCGTATTGGTGATAGTCCGTATTCATTTTCAGAGGAGCGCCATTACTTTTTCAACTATTATGCGGCAAAGCAAACTCTGGCCCGGGCCTACCTTTGGAAAGGTGATTTAACCAATGCGGCAGAAGTAGCCGAAGAAGTGATCACCGACTACGAAGATGGAAATAGCTCACCCGCTGGCTGGGTACACTTTACCCAAGTACAGGGCCCACCCAACGATCAGGTGAACCGCCTTTATACGCCGGAGTTGGTTTTTCGGCTGAATATTCCGGATATGCTGGACTATGTTGACGCTTATTTCACCGAGGAGGCTGGTGCAAATTCATTCTACTTTACGGAAGAAAGTCTGGATAAAATCTTCGAGAAATCCTCGAAAGGGCTGGGAAATGATTTCCGCTCCTTGTTCGGTTTTCAGTACGACGGCGAAAATCAGTATCTCTGGAAATATCACCAGTATGATGATTTTAAAGACATGATGCCGGTAATTCGCAAGTCGGAAATTTACTACATCGCGGCCGAAGCCGAAAAGGAAACCAATCCGGCGCGTGCCGTCGAGTTGTTGAATGAAGTGCGTTCGTACCGAAATATTTCAACCGATAATGAATTGCCGGAAAGCCTGACTGCTACTGAAATTCAGGAAGAAATTTTTAAGGAATACCGCAAGGAGTTTTTAGGTGAAGGACAGCTGTTCTTTTACTACAAACGCTTGAATATTGGCACCATTGAGGGTTCATCGGTTGCAGCCAACAATGCGGTGTACGTTTGGCCGATGCCGGATAATGAAGTTGAATTTGGCAACCGCTAATGTTAAAACCAGGAACAATGAAAAGATTAAAACTATATCTGGCAATATCCGCTTTAATAGCGCTGGTTGCCTGCGAAAACGATCCGTTTTATTTTAACTCGGAAGCCCGGCTGAGAATGGAGGGGCCGGAAGTATGGACACTTGGAACCGATTCGCTGGAATTTTCATTCGCGAATTACAGTTCCACAATTACCGACACCACTTTTGAGGTTACCGTTTATGTGATGGGAGAGGCTTCGGATGCAGACCGGACAGCGGAGTTTGAAATTGATCCGGCTTTATCGACTGCCGAAACCGGCATGTATTCTTTCCCCGAATCGGTGATCATTCCTGCCGGTTCCTATTCGGCAACGCTTCCGGTGGTTGTTAACCGAACCGAAGAATTGCAAGCAACACAAGTGAGCTTGTACATTCAGGTGAAAGGGAATGCTGATTTCGGAGTCGGAGTGAACGAGCAAAATCACTTGTTGCTGAAATGGTCCGATATCCTGTCGAAACCCAATAATTGGAGTGACCTGGAAGAGTTCTTTGGCGAGTACAGTCTCACAAAATATCGCTTCATTATCGATGTCTTGAATACCGGATCGTTTGACACGGATGTATTAAGCTGGGCACAGTTGAAAAACTACCAGATTCAGTTGGCCGAAGCGCTTCGGGTGTATAACCTGGAGCACCCGGGTGATCCTTTAACCGATGAGGACGGCAACTTAATTACGTTTTAACAGCTACTTTCAAAATTATTCGAATTATGAGAAAATTATTCTTTGCCATATTGCTCACGCTCGCGATTGCAGCACTGGTGCCCTCGTGTTACAAAGACCACGGAAACTACGATTATATTGATGCTGACGAGTTGGCAATCGATACGACTGGTGTTACTAAGGCCAGTCCTTATTTTACGGTTCACCTGGGTGATACCATAAAAGTGAATCCCATGGTGGATTATGCTCATCCCGAAAACTTAAGTTACACCTGGTTTCTGTTGCCTTTCCCTTATGAAACAGAGATCGTTGGAAATACGACCCAATATCCGGCTCCGGATACCATTGCACACACATTAGACCTGGATTGGATTGTGGATGTTGAACCGGGGGGCTACAGATACTACCTGGAAGTGAAGGACACCGTGTTGGGCTTGTCAGACAACATTTATCCGAACCACAGTAATTACCTGAATGTCGTTTCGGCCAGCTCTTTTTATGGATTGATGTGTTTAACTGAATATGACGGAAACACGGATATTGATATTTACTACACGCCATTGGCATTGATCTTCAGTGCCGAAACCAAACAACACTTTTACAGTGAGAAGACGGGCAGTATGATTCCTGGTTCTCCATCAACCTTTGGTTATTGCAGTAAAGGCTATTATTATGCATTTACCAACCAGGAAGGGCGTCGTCTGGATAAAAATGATTTCCTGACCATGGAGAATTTTGACGAGATGTTTTACTCCGCTCCAAGCCTGAATGCCCGGGAATATCAATATGTGAAAAACCAGGAACTGCTGGTTAACGACGGAAAGTTGCACGTGATCAACAATAATCTTAGCAACGATCGTAAATTCTCCTCCGCTATTTCCGGCGACTACGAAGCGTTCCCGTACATTACCCAAAAGGGATACTCGAACAGTTCGGGAGCTGCATGTGTCATCTTCGACGAAGAGAGCAAGTCGTTTATGCGGTATTACACCGGCGGCACAAGCTTCAGCAAATACGGGGCAGCAAGCGCCGGCGCTTATGTCGATGCCCGTAATTTGCCCTCGCTCCCCCTGGCTATGTTCACCTACAATGGCGATTATACGGGTGTTGTTCTCCGAGACGAAGACGGGAAAATGGCTTTGTGGTTATACAACCTGTGGGCTTCCGACGACAGCGACCTGTCGGGGAATGGTTCTCGCTCCAAAATCGATCTGTCGGCTTGTGAGGACATTGAAAACGCGACCATGTTCTATGCCGAGTCATCCGGCACTACCTTCCACTACGCAACCGACAAAGCCATTTACGGTTTCTCAATCACTTCGGGCGAAACAACTTCAAATAAGGTTTACGATTTGCCCGAAGGAGATGAAGTTACAGCGATGTACAGTATCCCGGCGAAAGGTTTCCCTACGGGAGGTCGTGTTTACTGGTTTGCAACCTGGAACGAGGCGTCGAAAAACGGTAAAATCGTGGAATGCGAAATCGACCCGTACTCCGGTAAACTGGATTGGTTTTGGGGGATGATGTTTGGCTTGCCGGGGCCTAACCCAAGCGTAACTGAAGGCTACGGGAAAATTGTCAGGATGAAAGTAGGTATTTGATTTTTTAATTTATAGACGATTACAATGAAGAAATTATTAACAGGATTTTTAGGCTTGCTCATCATTTGCAGCCTGGGATGTAGCCGTGGCTACAAGATTGAAGGCGAGTTAAGCGAAGCCGCCGACGGGACAAAAATTGCCCTGGTGCCTTTTGCCAAATACGACGTAAAACCCGAAGCTGAAACGACGATCGAAGGCGGAAAATTTCATTTCGCAGGAACGGTTCCGGAGCCACGCTTGTACTTTCTGGTTTTGGGAGACAAGGAAGACTATTTCCAGTTGATGGTTGAAAACAACTCCATCAGCGTAAAAGGTACGGTAAAAAAGCGCCCCGGGAACGATGGCGCAACAACTCAGGCCTTCGACAAAATGGAGGTGACAGGATCTGAAAGCCACAACTACTTTAAAAGCCAAATGGCCGTAAGGGAAGGGCTGAATAAATTATTCGAAGAGAAAAACGAACGTTATGCCGACGTTCAGGCCATGTACGGCAAAGCGCGGGGTGAGAAGGACCAGGCCCGGATGGATTCCATCAAAAACCTGCCTGCTTATCAGGACTATGTGCAGGCGGAGAATGCTTTTTTCGCTGAAGTGGAGAAACGTTACAACCAGGTGTTCGAGGATAACAAAGAAACCTTCTGGGGGCCGTTGATGATGCTGAACCTGTACTCGTACTTTACTTCCGAAGTCCGCCCGACGTTCGACGCCATGTCGGAAGAGGCAAAAAATAGCTATTACGGTAAAATGGTGGCCGAGGACTTGTATCCTGCCAACCGGACAGGCGAAAAAGTACCGGATTTCACCACAACCGATAAGAATGGAAAGCAATGCACCTTAAATGAGTTGATTAAGGACAAAAAAGTGATTTTGATTGACTTCTGGGCGTCGTGGTGTGTGCCTTGCCGTAAAGAACTTCCAAATGTAAAAGCGAACTATGAAAAATATGCTTCCAAAGGATTTGAGGTGATCGGCTTTTCAATCGATAAAGACCCGAAAGCCTGGGCCAAAGCCCTGGAAGAAGAAGGCCTGAAGTGGCCAAACTTCAACGACCTGGAAGTATCATCGCTCTACAAAGTGAAAGCCGTTCCTACAACTTACCTGATTGATAACGAAGGCCGCCTGATCGCCGACAATGTTCGGGGCGAAGATCTAGGCAAAAAGTTGGAAGAAATACTGGGAGACTAGGATGACGTAGTTGAGAATAGATAAGCCCGGCTGGCAGGATTCTTCAAGTCTATTTTAGGATCTGCTGGCTGGGCTTTTCTATGCCCGGTTGAAAGGGCATTTGAGTTTGATTTTAGGAATAATTATAAGACAATGAAAAGAATAACTAAGTTGAAGTTGCTGGCCGTTTATCTGTTGTTTTGCGGACTCGTTACCCGAGGAGGAGAAGCGGCTGCGCAAAGCTATCCCAATCAGTGGACGGACTGGGAGAAACCACTCATTGAACAGGCTGATTCAATCATCAAGGCCGGAACCAGTGTCAGCCAGGAAGAAGCCCGGGAGCAAGCGGCTCCAAATGTCGGCCCGGTAAAGTTGAGTTTGCATCAGAAAAAAAATGAAAAGCGATTGTCCACCCCCGATTTGTATCGCAAAGTTGCTGCTGCAACTGTTATAATGACCGATGCCTGTTTGTGCGATAATTGCGATCAGCTGCACATTTTCCCGGCCACCGGCTACCTGATTTCGCCCGAAGGTGTTTGTGTTACGAATTATCATGTGCTGAATTACTTCATGAACCGGGATGGACATTTCAAACCGCAAGCTTTTGTCGCTTGTATGCACGATGGACGCACCCTGGCCGTTCGTAAAGTTTTGCTGGCCGCACCCGAGTACGACCTGGCTATTTTGCAGCTGGATACATCCAATGAAAAACTTCCGTTTTTGTCGTTGGCAGAGGAAGCCGAAATCGGCGATGATGCTTTTATCGTCAGCCATCCGCAGGGCATGTACTATACGCTTTCGCAGGGGATTGTAACCGGGAAACAAAATATCGGGTTTCCGACCTTCGATGGGAAAAGTACGATCGGGCGAGATGTGATGACCATCTCTGCCGATTTTGCAACCGGTTCGAGCGGCGCTGCTATTGTAAACACAGCCGGAAATGTGATTGGCACCGTCTCGGCTACGCGCACTCTGTTTCACACGGGATTACCCGACAAACCGGTGCAAATGGTTGTTAAAACAGCTATTCCAGTCGCTTCATTAAAAAAACTCATTCAATAAAGATCAATACCATGGTGCTTGAAAATACATCAGAATTACTTGATTTGCTTCATCGGGAAGTGGTCCCGGCAATCGGCTGTACCGAACCGGTTGCGGTTGCCCTAGCAGTGACTAAAGCAAGAGAGGTTCTTCAGGAAGAAGCGATTCGTGCTGAGCTGTTTCTGAGTCGGAATATTTTAAAAAATTCAATGGGCGTGGGCATTCCCGGAACCGGAATGATTGGCCTGCCCATTGCAATTGCGCTGGGGATGGTCGTTGGAAAGTCGGAATATGGACTGGAAGTACTAAAAGATATGGATCCGGAGTCTTTGGCCGAAGCGAAGAAGATTGTTGATGAAAAGCGAACTTCTGTTGAGTTAAAAGAAGATGTTCTCGATAAGCTGTATATCGAAGCGCGTTGTTTCGGAGCCCGGGGAGAGGCAAAGGTCATTATATGCGGAAGTCATAATAACATTGCCTATGTGGAGTTGAACGGGGACGTGATTCATGACGGGTTTACGAATGGAAACTTCCAGCAGGTAGACAGCAATGAAGTCCAATTGGACTTCAACCGGATATACGATTTTGCCTTGCAAGCGCCAGTCGAAGAATTGCACTTCATGCTGGAAGCTGCCCGGCTAAATAAAATGGCGGCCGAGGAATCCAGAAAAGGAACCTTTGGGCATTCGGTAGCCCGCGTGATCGAAAATGAATCCTTCCGCCATCTGATGGGGAGCAGTGTCTACAACCGATTGGTAGCCGTTACAGCCTCGGCCTGCGATGTGCGGATGGCCGGTGCAATGGTGCCGGTGATGAGCAACTCGGGGAGTGGTAACCAGGGGATTACCTGCACATTGCCGGTGGTTGTTTTTGCCGAAGAAATGCAAAAGCCTGAAGATGATTTGGTGCGTGCCCTGGTGCTTAGCCATTTAATGGTCATTTACATCAAACGTCGGTTGGGACGCTTGTCGGCGCTCTGTGGCGTTACCGTCGCAGGTATTGGCGCAGCCTGCGGAATTACCCACTTGATGGGCGGTAACCGCGACCAGGTGGCTTATGCGGTGAAAAATATGATCGGGAACATAACCGGTATGTTATGCGACGGCGCCAAGCCTAGTTGTGCGTTAAAAGTATCAAGTTCAGTTTCATCAGCAGTATTCTCGGCGATGATGGCCATGGATAACAAGGTGATCAGCTCCCTGGAAGGAATTGCCGATGCCGATGTGGATAAAACAATCAAAAACCTCACCGATATTGGTAGTACAGGAATGGGGGATGTCGATAAAATGATTCTGAAAATCATGACCAGTAAATAATTCGTAATGATTTGAAATTGTAAATAGTCCGTTTTAATAATAGCATCGATTTTGTTTTTACGAACTGCCATGGAACCCGACAGGTTTCATGGTTTTTTTGTATAGACCGGTTCCGAAGACTTGGGCTGAAGAGGTGAATATTCAGCTTGGCAATTTGGATTTGTATGCCGGAGCCGAATACCTTCTACTGGTGTTGTCGATTGCAGCTGTATCTCGATCTCTTTTGGTCGCGGGATCGCAAAATAGTTGCTTTGTAATAAAACAGCTGCGGAAAATATTCTACATTTTATTGATTTACTAATTTAGCCTCACCAATAAACCGTCAACAATGAAATACCAATATCTCCTGCTGTCCTTTTTGCTAATGCAATCGTTATTTGGCTTCAGCCAGCAGCCCGGGAATCTGTACTTTGAGAAAGTTGTAGCCGGGCCGGATACGCCACATACTGCAATAATGGGAATTGTGAAGGACAAAGACGGGTTCGTCTGGTTTGGTAGTTGGGACGGATTGTTTCGCTTCGATGGTATACAGTTCAAAATCTTTCGAAATACGGAATCGGACGAAAATGGAATTTCTTCAAACCGAATCCGAACCATCTTTCCGGATGATGCGGGCGAGCTGATTGTGATGGGTTTTGACAGGGAATTACGGCGCTACGATCCTCTTCAGGAAAGCTTTCAGAAGATTGAAAAGGCAGCCACCGCTAACTATTCTAATTTGTATGAAAAGGCGCTTGAGTCAATCGCTAAAGGGAAGCAGGTTACCTATGCGAATATGCAATGGGAGCTGGACGATGGAGTCCTTTGGCAATATAATCTTCAAACCGGGCTGAAAAAGCAAGTTGTAAACGACTTGAGCAAGCCCGGGGCGCTATCTGACGATTTCGCTTCGTGGATTTTCCTGGATGATCAGCAAATATTGTGGGTGGGCATGGCCAACGGAGACATCAACAAAGCCGATCTCAATCGCAAACCCTTCAATTTTCAATACACCCGGTTTGAAGAACAGGGAATATGGAAAAATAACGCGATCCGGGCTATTTATGAGGACGATAAGTACCTTTGGTTGGCTGGAAATTATAGAAATGTAAGAAAGCTGGATAAGCAAACCGGTAGATCTGTTGATATGGCCGATGTGGTTCCGGGAGGTGACAATCTGCTTCGCACCCGGGCAATTGTTCCCGATGGCAAGGGGAATATCTGGTTTGGAAGTGTCCGGGGAATGCATCGCTACAGCCCTCAACGGAATCAACTGAAATCGTACAGTCCCAGAAAGCTGTTTAATGCCGATATGCCTAATTCGGTTTTTACTTTTTGTTGCGATGACAAAGGGCAACTCTGGGCAGGTCTCTACGGAAGCATTGCGCGCTATATCCCCGAAAAAGATCAGTTTGAATGGTTCGACCTATCATCCCACATTGGTGAGCGCAGCGTTATGGCGATGTTGTTTGACCGACAGGCAAACCTTTGGCTGGCGACAGAAGGGAGTGGGCTAATTTGTCTGAAGCAAGGAGCGGGAAAGCGCTTGGGAGAAGAAATTATTTCCTACCGCAACAAGCATGACTCCGTTCGGGGGCTGCCCGGCAACCGGGTTTATTGCCTCTACGAAGACGACGAAGGGCTTATTTGGGCAGGAACGTCAAATGGCTTATGTTACCTTGATCCCGAGGGTGAGGTTCATGTAATGCCTGAAAACAGTGGATTGTCCGATGGCTACATCTCGGCTGTCACGGGCGACGCTAACGGAAATATCTGGATTAGCCACAAAGCCGGTTTGGCCCGGTATAACAAGAAATCGGATGAGCTGAGGCATTTCGATCCTTTGGTCGATAAAGAACGAATTAGTTTTCTGGATAACAGTTGCTATAAAAATCCGGAAACCGGACAGATTTATTTTGGAGCACAAAGTGGTTGGTTGTCTTTTCAGCCTTCCGGGATAAAATTGAATCCGATTGCACCGGTTGTGCGTTTCACGGCACTGGAAGTCTTGAACTCGGAAGTGGCGATTGGGGAAGAATGGAGGGGGCGGGTATTGCTCGAACAGGCGTTAGCCCATACCAACGAGCTGACTTTCTCGTTTTGGGAACGAAGTTTTGCCTTGTCGTTTGCGGCATTGAGTTATGCCGAGCCGGCAAACAATCGCTACCGTTACAAGCTGGAGGGTTTTGACAAGAACTGGATTGAAACGGGAGCTGCCAATGCAAAGGCTGTTTACTCGAACCTACCTGCAGGGCGTTATGTGTTGAAGGTGAAAGCTGCCAATCCGGATGGCGCCTGGTCGGATGAGCAAGCGCGGATCCTGATTCGAATTAAGCCGCCTTTCTGGGCGAGTTCATTTGCCTGGGCATTTTATGTTTCGATAATAGTGGCGGTTTTGATAGCGATCTATTATTACTTGTTGGCAAAGGAGAAATTTCGCAGTCAGCTGGCGCTGGAGCGGGTCGAAAAAGAAAAAATAAGGGCCGTTGACAATGTAAAACTTGAATTTTATACCAATGTCTCACACGAATTGCGAACGCCGCTTTCCCTGATTTTAGATCCGGTTGAAAAGCTTTCAGAAGGGAATGTGCCACCGGATAAACAGCGAGACTACCTTCAGATTATTCACCGAAATGCGACCCGTTTATTGAGCCTGATTAATCAATTGCTCGACTTCCGGAAAATTGAAACACAAAACGAAACCTTAAACCCGACCTATACCGATTGGGTTGAATTTGCCCGGCAGATTACCGGTTCGTTTCAGATGCGCGCCCGTCGCCGGCAAATCGAACTGAGCTTTCACGCATCAGAACCTTCCGTTTGGGGAAGGATCGACCAGGATAAGTTTGAAAAGATTCTTTTCAATCTGTTGGGCAACGCCATCAAATATACGCCCGATGAAGGGACTGTTCAGGTAGATGTGCAAGAGCGCAAGGCCGCGGACCAGTCTGTCGGAAGCCGTAAGACGCTGGTGTTGTCAGTCAACGACTCGGGGATCGGAATCCCGGACGATGCGCAGCAAACGATCTTTAGTCCTTTTGTTCGCATTGCTGCCAACAAAAGCTATGAAGGAAGTAGCAGCGGTATCGGCTTGGCGTTGACCAAAAAGTTGGTCGAACTGATGGGCGGAACAATCCGGGTGGAAAGTAAACCCGGGCACGGTAGCCGGTTTATTGTAGAGCTGCCGCTGGAGGATGAACAGCAAGCTGGAGAACAAGTCGTCCCGGTTGCTGAGGAAGTGCCTTTGAATCAACAAGCCGGGCAGGAATATACATCGGAGAAGCCCTTGCTACTGATTGTCGACGACAATCCGGAAATTCGGAATTACCTGGAGAAAGAATTACAGGACTTGTTTAAAATTGAAACGGCAGAAAATGGGAAAGAAGCCAAACAGAAAGCGACGAACCTGGTGCCCGACATTATCATCAGCGACCTGATGATGCCCGAAATGGATGGCATAGAGTTTTGTAAAAAAATCAAGTCTGACATCCGAACCAGCCACATTCCGGTAATCTTACTGACTGCCCGGCAGGCGCACGAGTTTAAAATTGAAGGTCTGGAAAAAGGAGCGGATGCCTACATGACCAAGCCGTTTAACAGTTCGGTACTGAAAGCACAGGTGAAAAGCCTGGTGGAAAATCGCCGGAAAGTGCAGCAGCAGTTTCAACAGGCCGGTGAACCGCTGCTCGACGCAAAACCGGAGCTTGATCTCGAACAGGAATTCTTGCGCAAAGCAATCGGGCTGGTTCAGGAAAATCTGAATGTCGAAGGATTTAATTCCGATGTGTTGGCCGAAAAACTGAACCTCAGCCAGCGGCAACTATACCGAAAACTGGATGCACTCACTGGTCAAACAGTTCACCAATTCATCACCTCCATCCGGATGAACCGGGCCAAGGAGCTTTTGCTGAAAAAGGAGATGAGTATTTCTGACGTTGCTTTCGAAGTTGGTTACAACGAATTATCTACGTTTTCACGCAGCTTCAGCAAACAATTTGGTAAAAGCCCGTCGCAGTTTTTGGCTGAAAATTAATGCTTTGACTCGGCTCTTTTTAGCTGTGGCAAGTTTTGTCAAGTCGGCGTCAAGAATTGTCAAGCCGCTTTAAGCTTGATCAGTTAGCTTTGAAAATGTTTCTGCATTGCCCGGTGGCAGCATTCAAAAAAATGAGCCGGAATGCACAACTTAAAAGTCAATCTAACTAATACACGTGAAAATGGAGCACAGTCGACCAAACAGGATCCGAGTCTTATTTTTTATTCTGGCAGTCGTATTTAATCTGAATGCGGTGGCGCAGGGAAGCCGCCACACCTATAACTTCAATCCCGATTGGAAACTGTTTATCGGCGATGCTGAAGGGGCCGACCAGGTTGGTTTCGACGATTCGAGTTGGAAAAACGTTACGCTGCCCTATGCCTGGAATGAGCATGAAGCCTTCCTGAAAGACATCACCGAACTGTCAACCGGAATTGCCTGGTACCGCAAAACCTTCGTTTTGCCGAAAGACGATCAGAATACAAAAATCTTTTTGGAGTTTGAAGGAGTCCGTCAGGCGGGCGAGTTCTATGTAAATGGAGTCAAAGTCGGCCTGCACGAAAATGGTATCACAGCGATTGGCCTGGATATTTCCGATTTGGTAAAACCTTATCCGCAAGAGAATGTGGTGGCCGTTCGTACCGATAATGCCTGGGATTACCGCGAACGATTCTACAACCAGCGCTACCAGTGGAACGATAAAAATTTCAATGCCAATTATGGCGGTATTCCGAAAAATGTGAAGTTGCACACGGCCGGTTCAATATATCAAACCTTGCCTTTGTTTTCAACCCTGGGAACAACCGGGGTTTACGTTTATGCCTCTGATTTCGATATTCCAGGAAAGTCGGCCACTGTGCATGTTCAGTCTGAAGTGAAAAATGAATCTGGTAAAGCAGTGGCTGCCGGCTTACAGATTACGGTTGAAGATTTGGATGGTAAGCAAGTTGCTAAATTTGATGGAACCCAACGAATGATTTCACCCAACGGAATCCAAACCATCACAGCGCAGGATAGCATCAGCGGATTGGAATTTTGGAGCTGGGGTTATGGTTATTTATATACCGTAAAATCGAAACTGCTTGTCGACGGGAAAGTCGTTGAAGAAGTGCCTGTTCGGACCGGCTTTCGCAAAACCGAATTCAAAAACGGCATGGTTTACCTGAACGACCGGGTACTTATGATGAAAGGATACGCCCAACGCACCAGCAACGAGTGGCCTTCGGTGGGGATGTCGGTTCCGGCGTGGTTGAGCGATTACAGCAATAAACTGATGATTGAGTCGGGTGGCAACTATGTGCGCTGGATGCACACCAGTCCGTGGAAACAGGATGTGGAGTCGTGCGATCGGGTCGGATTGATCCAGGCGATGCCTGCCGGTGACTCGGAAAAAGACGTGACCGGCCGTCGCTGGGAACAACGTTGCGAGGTAATGCGCGATGCCATCATTTACAACCGCAACAACCCAAGTATCCTGTTTTACGAAGGTGGAAATGAAAGCATCAGCGAAAGTCACATGGCCGAACTCAAACAAATTCGCGATACCTACGATCCGCACGGGGGCAGGGCCATTGGCAGTCGCGAAATGTTGGACAGCAAAGTTGCCGAATATGGTGGCGAAATGCTCTACATTAATAAGAGTGCCGGAAAACCCTTGTTTGCCACCGAATACTCGCGCGACGAAGGTCTGCGCAAATACTGGGACGAATTTACACCACCGTATCACAAGAACGGGGAGGGCGGTACCTATGCCCACAACATTAACGGGAGCAAAGTAACCGATGCAAGTGCTTACAATCACAATCAGGATTCGCACGCGATTGAAAATGTGGTTCGCTGGTTCGATTACTGGGAACAACGCCCCGGAACCGGAACACGGGTGAGCAGTGGCGGCGCCAAGATCATCTTCTCGGACAGCAACACCCATTATCGCGGGGCACAAAATTACCGTCGTAGCGGCGAGGTTGACCCAATGCGTATTCCGAAAGATAATTTCTACGCCCAGCAAGTCATCTGGGCCGGTTGGGTCGACCTGGAAAAGCAGCTAACCCACATTATCGGGCACTGGAACTACGAACCGGGCACGGTGAAACCAATCTATGTGGTTTCGGGTGGCACTCAGGTTGAATTGTTTGTCAACGGAAAATCAAAAGGATTGGGCGAAAATTCTTACCGATTCCTGTACACCTTCCCCGACATTAAATGGGAAGCCGGTGAAATCAAAGCCGTTTCTTATAACAAGGCAGGCGAAGTGGTTTCTGAAGATCGGATTCAAACGGCTGGTGAACCTTATGCCATCAAGCTGACAAGCATTCAGTCGCCGGTTGGTTTTAAAGCTGATGGCGTTGACCTGGCTATTGTTCAGGTTGAAGTGGTTGACAAAAACGGCCAACGTTGCCCGACAGCCCTGAATAAAATTGATTTCGAGTTGAGCGGAGCCGGTGAGTGGTTGGGTGGCATTGCCGAAGGACCAAACAACTACATTGGTTCAACAACGCTCCCGGTGGAGTGTGGTGTGAACCGCGCGTTTATTCGTTCAACAACCAAAGCCGGTAAAGTAACGGTGAAAGCTTCTGCTGAAGGATTGAAATCAGCGAAGATTGATTTTGAGACCCTACCCTTTGCGGTAGAGAACGGCCTGAGTCGCCAGTTACCATCAGCAGGTTTACCGACCAACCTGGAGAAAGGGCCGACACCATTGACACCTTCGTACAAAGTTACCCGCAAAACTCTCGAAATTGTCGCTGTGAAAGCCGGAGCAAACCAGGATAAAGCAATTCAGAGTTACGATGACAATGAACTGAGCGAGTGGACCAACGACGGACTATTATCCACGGGATGGATCAGCTACGAGCTGGCCGATGAAGCCCGCATTGATGAGATCTCGCTGAAAATGACCGGCTGGAGACGGCAGTCGTACCCGATCGATATTTTAGTTGGCGACCAGACTGTATGGTCAGGCAAAACGGAACGTAGCCTCGGGTATATCACCATCCCGGTAAAACCGACCGTTGGTAAAACCGTGACCATCAAACTAACCGGTGCTGGCGTCGAGGAAGATGCTTTCCAGAATATGATCGAACTGAGCGGAAACAAAGAGCTCGACGGATTTAAAGACCCGGAAGGTTTGAACACCGAAGGTCAGCTTCGGATCGTTGAAGCGGAGATTTTTCAGAAGGTCGCTGAATAGCTGATCTCGTCGAGCCTCTTTCTGTATGCTGATAAGCTCACGGCAATGGCAAACTACTATTGAATGGCTTTTTTACACAATTATAATCTACTACAACTACTACTACTAATGTGGCTACACCACAAGTCGGTCCTTCCACGAGCTTTTGCCGGTGGTTGGACGGACTTTTCCGTCGGCAGCATGGTTGGCTTATTCGGTCAGGATTTGTATCGGAAAAAGGGAACACCGTAGCGGGATTCTTTGACCTGACACGCTGCTGCTGTTGACCGTTCGGGATGAAAACGCCGAACGCACACGACGACTACACTACGAATGAAATACTAAACGAATGAAAACTAAACAACTACTACTTTTACTACTGCTGATTGGGTGTTCCTCCGGCCCGGTTTTCAGTCAACGACCGATGGAATACCTAAACCGGAGTATCGTTCCCCTGGAAACTAAAAACGGAATTTATCTCACTTGGCGCATGCTGGGTACCGATCCGGCGGATGTAGCTTTCAACCTATATCGAAACGGTGAGAAAATAAATGAAAACCCGATTGATGGTGCCAGTAATTACACGGATGCAAGCGGATCGGTTACCGACAAATATTCGGTTGAAACAATTGTAAATGGCGAAGCTGTTGAAATTTCCGGCGAGTTTGAGGCGTGGGCACAGCAAGATCCACTTGAAAATTATGCTTCCAAAGGAAAACTCGCGTTTAAACGCATACCGCTGCCAGCACCCCCGGTATTGGAAGGGGCGACTTTTTCAGCGGGCGACATGAGTGTTGGCGACCTGGACGGCGACGGGCAATACGAATTGATTTTCGAATGGGAATCATCAACGCTGAAGAACTCATTTCTGGAAGCCATAGACCTGGAGGGAAACAGTTTGTGGCGGATTAACGCAGGCCCAAATACATCTGCTGTAAAACTTGGTTTTATGGTTTACGATTTGGACGAAGACGGTAAAGCAGAGGTGGCCTGCAAAACCGGACCCGGAACCGTTGATGGAACCGGAGCATTTTTAAGCACAGGGCCTGCGGCGGAAGATAACGACCAGCAATTGGTGCTTCGCTCATCCAGCGGCCATCTGCAGGTTGATCCGGCCTACCTGACTGTTTTTGACGGTGCCACAGGGAAGGAATTGAAAACAGTTGATTATTTCCCGGCGATAGGCCCCATTGGAGAACAGGACGCGACCTGGGGAGATGGCCGAGGCTATCGCGCCAGTTCGATAAAATCAGCCGTACTTTACCACAAAGACCTGGGACCCATGCTTGTTTTCGGAAGAGGTATTTATACCCGTATTGCAATGGCGGCGTTTACCTGGAACGGCCAGGATTTAACTCAGGTCTGGACTTTCGATACCAAAGATAATCCGGATTATAAAGCTTATGAGGGTATGGGAAATCACGGCGTTTGTGTCGGTGATGTGGATGGCGACGGTTCGGATGAATTGATCTACGGAGCTTGCGCGATCGATCATGATGGCAACGGCCTGTACACCACCGGGCGTGGCCATGGCGATTCACATGCGCTGGGCGACCTCATCCCGGATCGCCCCGGGCTGGAATTTTTTCAGCCCCACGAAAATTCAACCTATGGTATCTCGATGCGTGACGCGGCAACCGGCGAAATTATCTGGGAAGGCCTGGATTCGGGAGATGTTGGGCGGGCTTGGGCTGCCGATGTCGATTCGCGTTACCCCGGAGCTGAGATTTCGGCAATTGGTATGGGAAACTACGACAGTAAAGGTCGTTTGTTGGAAACAACCTACAACGCCTATTGTCAGCCGCTTTACTTTGACGGCGATGTGCAAAAAGAATTAAGAAACGGGAATACCGTGGACAACATAACTGATGGTAAGGGAAACCGGATTCTTACTGCTTATTACTACGGGGCATCGACAATTCACAGCACCAAAAAAGATATGAATTTGGTTGCTGATATCGTAGGCGATTGGAGGGAAGAGATCGTGATCCGCGATGCTGAAAGCACGCAGCTTTTTATCTTCTCGTCCTGGTTCCCGACGGAAAGAAAGAACTATACCCTGATGCATGACCCGGCCTACCGCATGCAGGTGGCTACTCAGAATATCGGTTACAACCAACCGGCCAATGTAAGTTACTACTTTCCCGAGCCAGCACCTGTGCCAAACATTTATACCATTAAGTACGACCCTGACGATTCAGTCCCAACAAGTTCGGATGAGATTGACAAGGCTCGAAATGAACTCGTCGTATTTCCGAATCCGGCGAAGGATTTTGTGACTATTTCCGTGTCGGCAAGCAGCCCTAAGACAGTTGAACTTTACTCGGCTATGGGAACAAAGATCTCATCCACCGAGTCTTCCGATCGGTTGATAGAAGTCAACCTAAAAGGACTTGCTCCCGGAATGTATGTGCTTCGGATATGCTCGGACGGGACAATGCAGGCGGTCACTGTAATCAAAAACTGATCACGTCTGCAAAATAGTTGCGCGGCCTTTATTTCAATGTTAAAACGAACGGTCATCAGATGATTTTAGCTTTTAAAACCGACAGATCCGTGCCGCGAATCGTGATGATAACCTTTCCTTGATAGACAATTCAATTTGGAACAACGTGAATGTTCAGTAAGCTAAACCGAATGAAAAAAATGGATAAAAAAATAATTCTTGCTTCGCTTTTATTGGTTGTTAACCTGCTTGTACCGGCGAAGCTGTTTGCTCAAAAGCCTGCTCATGTTTTTATCACTGCCGGGCAGTCGAATACCGACGGGCGAGTGAACAATGCTGAGTTACCCGGTTATATCAAGCAATTTGCCACCGATACTGTTGATTTTAAAACAGGAGCTTACCGGTATTGCCAGATTTCGCAGAACCGCAACGACGGACATTTTGAATCGTACTTCCCCAAGGGCCGGATCACCGAAGGGCTTTGGACTTACGATGCCGTAACTTACTATCTCTTGGAGCAAGCGTTGCAAGAAGAGTTTTATGTGATAAAATATGCTGTTGGGGGAACTTCGATTCAGTATCCCAACGATACCGTGAAAGGTCGCTTTTGGTCTGCAAATCCGGCGTGGCTCGCCAATACAAGCTCCTTTGAAAAGGGTGGAAAATCGCTTTTGAAGTCTTTCACTGAAAGCATTGATGCGGCGATTGACAGCACCTTGTCCAAACTGGAAAACGGCTACACGATCGATGCTTTTTTGTGGCACCAGGGCGAAAGCGACGACCGGTACGAGGAACAGTATTATGAGAACCTGAAGGCGGTGGTCGCTTACGTGCGGAATCATCTGACAGCGAAAACGGGGCAGGATTATTCGGCTCTACCCTTCGTTTTTGGATCGATCCCAAAATCGAACCGTCATTTTCGGCAGGGGATCGAAGAGGCTCAGCAGCGCAAAGCGAAAGAAGATCCGAATGCCTGGTTGATCGACATGTCGGCACAGGAGTTGCAAAAGGACCGCACGCATTTCAATGCCCGGTCGGCCGAGTACCTGGGGCAGAAAATGTATGCCGTTTTGGACAGCATTCAGTATCGAAACCGCCCTGATTTCAGCGTGGCAAAATACAAAGATGATAAAAGCTGTGCCATCAGTTACACTTTCGACGACGGTACTTTGGAGCATTATACCCTGGTATTCCCCAAACTGAAAGAACTGGGATTTGAGGCAACCTTTTGGGTAAACGGGAATACCATTGACAAAGCCGAGAAAGAGGGCTTGGTAAACAAGCTTCCGCGTATTTCGTGGGCGCAGCTAAAGGAAATGGCCGACGCCGGGCAGGAGATCTCCAACCATGGCTGGGCTCACAAAAACCTGACAAAATGTACCGAGGAGGAGGCGCGCATCGAAATCGAAAAAAATGACAGCGCAATTGAGACCCGGGTGGGCGTCAGACCGGTTACCTACTGTTATGCGGGAAACCGGAAAAATGAGATGGCTATTCGTCTGGCTTCCGAGAATAGGGTGGGAACCCGGATCAGTCAGCAATCGTTGGGCGGAAAAGCAAGCCCCGAAAAATTGAAGGCGAAAATTGGAAGTCTTCTTCAGGATCATTCCTGGTGGGTGACCATGACACATGGCATCAACGAAGGGTATGATATTTTCAAGTCGGATACCATTTTATGGAACCATTTAACGGAGGTTAAAAAGTTGGAAGACCAAATTTGGGTGGCCACTTTCCGCGATGTAGCAGCCTATTCAACCGAACGCGATTCCATAAAGCTCACGACCAAAGCGCAAGGAAAGAAAACGTACATTATTCCATCGCTCTCGCTCGACCAGCGTTTGTTTTGTCAGCCGCTCACCATGGTGGTGAATAAAAAAGGCATTGAAAACATTCGTGTAAAGCAAGACGGCAAAACGATTGCTGTAAAAATTGACCGCGATAAAGCTTTGTTTGACTTTGATCCCTATGGCGGTGAAATACAAGTGAAATTGAAATAAAAATACCATTCATGTTTAGACAAAAATTCATCAGCTGCTTTTCTTTTTTAATGTTCATACTCCTGCTGGTTTCTTGCCGAGAACAACGAGCTACGCATATATGGCTGGTGGGTGATTCCACCATGGCCTGGAAAAAGCCGTCGCGTGCGCCTGAATCGGGATGGGGCGAAGGCTTAAAGCTTTATGTGACCGGGAGAGCCACCGTTCACAATCATGCTGCCAGTGGGCGGAGCACCAAAAGTTTTCTGGATGAAGGACGCTGGCAAGTCGTTCAGGATAGCCTGGAGACGGGCGATTTTGTAATCATTCAGTTTGGGCACAATGATGAAAAAGCAGATGAGAGATTGCACACTGTGGCGTTTGGTACATTTAAAGAGAATCTGAAAACGATGATCAACGAAACAAGGCTGAAAGGTGCAACTCCCATTGTTTGTTCATCAATTGTCCGCCGCCAGTTTCGTCTCGATGGAAGCCTGAAAGATACTCATGGTGATTATATCGTTGCAGCCCGGGAAATCGCAACAGAAACCCAGACACCTTACATCGATCTGGAGTCGCTTTCGCGGGAGTTGGTGACAAAGATGGGGCCGTTGGCATCCCAGGAAATCTATAATTATACCACCCGGAAACAAGATTCAACCCACCTGAATGTAAATGGAGCAAAAGTAATTGCCGGGCTTTTTGTTGCGCAGGTAAAATCGGATCAACTCCCGTTGGCTAAGTATTTTAAATAAAATAACACCCAAAGAATAAACCAGATATGTTCACGACAGTAAAGATTTTAACAGCGGCGTTTGTGCTGTATTTAATGCAGGTGACAAACCCGCTTTGCGCAGCAACTAACAAGCAATGGAAATTCGACCTCGGAAACGGAAAAGTGCATAAAGAATTTGTAGCCGTCACATCCGAGACTGCGTATTCCGACAGTTTAGGATATGGATTGATTTGCCCCGAAGGCAAGCTGTATTCAACTGAAGCCGGAAAAGGCGATGCCCGCACTTCCGACTGCATTACATCCGATCAGGCCTTTTATTTCCGGATAAATCTGGACGAGGGAAGGTATAAAATTAAGCTTACCCTGGGTAGCAGTGCCCATGAATCGGCAACAACGGTCAAAGCCGAGTCGCGCCGATTAATGCTCGAAAATGTCGAGACTGAGAAAGGACAAACCATTGAAAAGACGATTGTGGTGGATGTTCGCCGCCCCGAGATTAACGATACTTTGCGTGTCAGGTTGAAGGAACGGGAGATCGGTTCGAAAAACTGGGACAATAATCTTTGTCTGGAATTCAATGGTTCACGGCCTTCGGTTTCGTCAATAGTCATCGAGGAAGCCAACGATTTGCCGGTCATCTTTTTGGCCGGAAATTCAACGGTAACCGACCAGCGAAACGAGCCTTGGGCATCATGGGGACAAATGCTGCCTCGCTTTTTATCACCGGAAGTTGTGGTGGCCAATCATGCCGAATCCGGTTTGACGCTGATTTCATTCAAATACCAAAACAGGCTGAAGAGAATTATCAGTGTGATGAAACCGGGTGATTATCTTTTTGTCGAGTTTGCGCATAACGATCAGAAACCCGGTTCATGCCATGTCGAACCATTTACAACGTACCAGGATGAACTCCGCTATTTTATCAACGAAGCCCGGAAAAAGGGTGGCATCCCGGTTTTGGTGACTTCAACCAACCGGCGAAAGTTCGATGAGTCGGGGAAACTGGTTAACACCCTGGGCTACTATCCCGAGGCTATGCGACAACTGGCCAAAGAGGAAAATGTTAAGCTGATCGACTTAAATGCGATGACCAAAACCTTGTATGAGGCGTACGGGGAAGAGGACTCCAAAAATTTGTTTGTTCATTATTCGGCCAACACCTTTCCAGACCAGGAAAAGGCCCTGGCCGACAATACACATTTCAGTACATTCGGCGCCTACGAACTGGCCAAGTGTGTCGCAGCCTCCATCAAAGACAACCATCCGGGCCTGGCCCAATACCTATACCTCGACTTCAAAGGCTTTGATCCCGGAAAACCGGACGCTTTCAAAGACTTCTTTTGGCCGTTGAGTCCATCAGTTGATCTGGTAAAACCCGATGGAAACTAGAAATTAACAGAAAATCAATAAAAAGAAAATACAATGAGACTACTCAACTTACTACTATTTTTTGGTCTGGTGCTGTCTGCCTGTAATCATCAGGCAGATGGTCCGGACCGTAAAATACTATTCGATGCCGATTGGCATTTTCACAGAGGTGCGATTGAAAACGGAGAAAACCCGGAACTGGATCACGCTGACTGGAGGGTGGTGGACTTGCCCCACGACTGGTCGGTTGAACCGCTTGCGGAGCAAATACCTGATTCTGTTGTAGGTCCTTTCAGTAAAGCCAGTGTTGGTGGTTTTGCAACCGGTCAAACCGTAGGCGGCGAGGGCTGGTACCGCAAAACCTTTGTGGTTGCTCCTGAAGATGCGGAGAAGAGACATGAGCTCTATTTTGAAGGCGTGTATAACCAATCGGAAGTGTGGGTAAACGGGAAAAAAGCCTACACGAATGTTTACGGTTACAGCTCTTTTCGTTTCGACATCACGTCGTTTTGCAAACCGGTTGGCGAGACGAATGTCATTGCGGTGAAAGTCGTGAATGAAGGCCAGAACTCCCGTTGGTATTCAGGTTCTGGTATTTACCGCCATCTGTGGCTGCTGAAAACACCTAAAACTTATCTCGAAGATTGGGGGACTTTTATCGCCACAGCAAACATCGAAGATAACAAGGCTTACATTTCGGTTTCTGCAACCGTAATTAATGGAGATGGAAATTACGATCTAAGTGTTCGTCTTTTGGCTCCTGATGGTCGTGAAGTGATTCAGTCTGGAAAAAACATCCGCATCGAAAATGCACCAAAGCGGGAGGCGAGTTTTAAACTGGAGGTGAACAGCCCATTGCTTTGGTCGCCCGAAACGCCCCATCTGTACGAGGCTCGGATCATATTGAGCCAATCGGGGAAGGAGATGGATCGTCTATCGGTTTCTTTTGGCATCCGCACCATTCAGTTTTCGGTAGAGAAAGGCTTCGAGTTGAACGGACAACCGCTTTTGCTGAAAGGGGGCTGTGTCCATCATGATAACGGATTGTTGGGGGCTGCTGCTTTCGACGATGCCGAGGAACGGAAAATCAGGTTGCTGAAAGAAAATGGCTATAATGCTGTTCGGGTGGCTCACAACCCGATGTCGGAGAGTTTTATGAATGCCTGCGACAGGCTGGGGATGTTGGTTATAGATGAAGCTTTTGACCAGTGGAACGGAGGGAAAAACCCCGATGATTATCATAACTATTTCAAAGAATGGAGTGCCAGGGATATCAAAGCGTTGGTGCTACGCGACCGCAACCATCCCTCCGTCATTCTTTGGAGCATCGGGAACGAAATTCGGGAACGCATCACCGAGGAAGGAAAAGAAACCGCCGGGTATCTGAAGAACGAAATTTTAAAATACGACAGTACCCGTTTGATTACTGCCGGTGTCAACAAACATTGGAATAAAGACCGCACAGCGATGCTGCCGCTGGATAACGCGATGTATCATTTGGATGTCTTGGGCTACAACTACATCTGGCGATTCTATGAGGAAGAGCACAGGAAATACCCGGATCGCGTGATTATTGGCACCGAAAGTGTCGCCACCGAGGCATCTGAAAACTGGGACAAAGTGGAGGCGCTGCCCTATGTGGTTGGCGATTTTGTTTGGACAGCGATGGACTACCTTGGCGAATCGGGCCTGGGAAGCACAGTAGAAGTATCGCCACAGGAAAATGTGCACCAGTTTATGGGTTGGCCTTGGTTCAATGGCTGGTGCGGCGATTTGGATTTGATCGGCACCAAGAAACCGCAGTCGTACTATCGGGATATTTTGTGGCGCGAAACGCAAATTACGATGGCCGTTGAAATGCCTGTGGCAGAAGGTAAAATTCGCAAAGTCAGTTTCTGGGGCTGGCCCGATGAAGCACTGTCCTGGACCTTTCCCGGCATGGAAGGCAAAACCGTAAAAGTGAATGTTTACACCCGCGAGCCCAACGTAAAGCTTTACCTCAATGGCGAGCTTATTGGCGAGCAGGCGACCGACGAAAAATACAAGGCCACTTTCGAAGTATCCTATCAACCCGGAAAACTGGAAGCAGTTGCTGTTGACAATAGTCAGCATGTGGCGACAGCCGCTTTGGAAACCACCGGCGAACCCGTGGCGCTTCGGTTGACATCAGACCGTACAACACTGGAAGCTGATGGTCAGCAGCTGGCTTACGTTCTTATTGAATTGGTTGACGGCAACGGAAATGTTGTGGTGAACAACGACCGCAAGCTTAAACTCAGTTGTAATGGTGCCGGGCGTATGATCGCTTCAGGGAATGCTTCACCAATGGATATGGCAAGCTTTGGTTCGCTGGAACCATCTCTTTTTATGGGTAGGGCAATGGCTATTCTGCGAGCTCCGAAAAAACCAGGGGAAATCAAGTTGATGGTCGATGCTGAAAATATGGGGACATCGACATTAATCCTTCAATCAAAATAATCGACATAAACTAACTGATACGTTCGATGCGAATGATTCTGAGGTTGATTCGCGATTCGAGGGTATTGACAAAGAAAATAAACGAACAAGATATGAAACGAATACAAACGATATACCTGCTGATATTTTTGTTGTTAACGCCAGTATTTCTGAATGCTGCAAACAGAACGAAATACAATTTTAACCCGGAATGGTTGTTAAAAGTTGGAGATTTTAAAGGAGCAGAGGCAGTCAATTATCCGGATGGCGATTGGAAAAAAGTAACGCTGCCGCACGCTTGGAATGAGGATGAAGCTTTCAAGGTTAATATTCGAAATATGACCGACACCGTTTCGTGGTATCGTAAACATTTTAAATTGCCCGTCACAGCCAAAGGGAAAAAAGTATTTGTCGAGTTCGAAGGCGTTCGTCAAGCTGCCGATATTTACTTGAACGGTAAACATATCGGCTTGCACGAAAACGGCGTGATGGCTTTCGGAATCGACCTGACACCGTATGTGAATTTCGGGGGTGAAAACGTCATTGCCGTGCGCACCGATAGCAACTGGCGCTACAAAGAACGGGCTACCGGAAGCCTTTTTCAGTGGAACGACATCAACTTTAACGCCAACTACGGTGGTATTCCTAAAAACGTGTGGTTACACGTGACCGACAGAGTGTATCAAACATTGCCGCTGTACAGCAATTTGCAGACGACCGGCGTTTATGTATATGCAACCGATATTCAGGTTCAAAGTCGAAAAGCAGTTGTGAATGCTGAATCGGAAATCCGAAACGAGTACAAAAAGCCCGTGGAAGTTGGCTACCAGGTAGAAGTTTTAGATTACGAAGGAAAACAAATTGGTCTTTTTAATGGAGAAAAGGTGACCATTAAGCCAGGAGAAACAACGACAGTGAAAGCATCGAAAGAACTTGGCGGACTCCATTTCTGGAGTTGGGGATATGGCTATTTGTATCAGGTAAAAACCAGACTTGTTGTTGATGGTGAAATTGTTGATGAAGTAATTACGCGAACCGGTTTCCGGAAAACACATTTCGGCAAAGGTAAAGTATGGCTGAACGACCGCGTGCTGCAGATGAAAGGATATGCACAACGCTCCAGTAACGAATGGCCCGGAGTGGGCATGTCGGTTCCGGCATGGATGAGCGACTACTCGAACCAGGTGATGCTTGAACACAATGCTAACTTCTACCGCTGGATGCACGTTACGCCCTGGAAACAGGATGTGGAATCATGCGATAGAACCGGTGTTATTCAGATGATGCCGGCGGGTGATGCAGAACGGGATGCGAATGGTCGCCGATGGGAACAACGTAAAGAATTAATGCGCGATGCCATTATCTACATGCGCAATAATCCGAGTGTCATTTTTTATGAGTCAGGAAATGAATCCATCAGCCGGGAGCACATGCTTGAGATGATTGCTGTTCGGGATAAATATGATCCTCACGGCGGACGGGCAATCGGTTCGCGTGAGATGTTGGACATTCGGGAGGCAGAATACGGAGGCGAAATGCTTTACATCAACAAAAGCGAACACCACCCGATGATACAGACCGAATATTGCCGCGACGAAGGTTTGCGCAAATATTGGGACGAATATAGCTATCCATTCCATAAAGAGGGAGCTGGACCATTGCACAAAGGACAGGATGCCAGTTCTTATAACCACAATCAGGATCAATTGGCGGTGGAGTTTGTTCGCCGTTGGTACGACTACTGGCGCGAACGCCCGGGAACCGGGAGACGGGTTAACTCCGGAGGCGCACAGATTGTTTTTTCAGACACCCAAACCTACGGGAGAGGTGAAGAGAATTATCGCCGCAGCGGCGTGGTTGATCCGTTGAGAATACCCAAAGATGGTTTTTATGCACACCAGGTGATGTGGGACGGATGGGTCGATGTGGAAAAGGACCGTACATACATCATCGGTCATTGGAATTATACGCCCGAGGTTGTAAAGCCAGTGTATGTTGTTTCGACAGGCGATAAAGTAGAGTTGTTTGTCAATGGACGGTCGAAAGGTTTTGGTAAACAGGATTACCGTTTCTTGTTCACCTTTGATTCGATACAGTGGGAGAAAGGAAAAATTGAAGCTGTGGCTTATGATAAGACAGGAAAAGAAGAGAGTCGGTATGCTATCAGTACTGTTGGAGAACCAAATCGATTGAAACTAACCTTGATGCACGGGCCTAAAGGTGTTTATGCCGATGGAGCAGATATAGCGATGGTACAGGTTGAGGTCGTTGATAAAGACGGAAACAGATGTCCGTTGGCCAACGATATGATTAGCTTTGATTTACAAGGTCCTGCCGAGTGGCGTGGCGGAATTGCTCAGGCTGAAGATAACTTTGTTTTGGCCAAAGAGTTACCCGTAGAGTGCGGCGTGACAAGAGTAATAATTCGCTCCGGGGTGCAGGCAGGGAACGTAACTTTAAACGCAACAGCGAAAGGACTTGGAAGTGAATCCGTATCGTTCTCAACGATTCCGGTTGAAGTGCATGATGGTTTGACCACGTTCAACCAGGCTGACGAGCTACCGAGTCTGTTCGAGCGTGGTGAGACACCGTCTTCGCCTTCGTATGTCGATCGAAAGATTGACGTGAGAGTTAAAGATGCCATTGCTGGGATAGACAGTGAACATGCGAACGCCAGCTATGACGACAATGAATTAAGCGAGTGGAAAAATGACGGGCACCTTAGTACGGCATGGATTACCTATCAACTGGAAAGATATGCCGAAATCGACGATATCTGCATTAAGTTGACAGGATGGCGTCGTCGTTCATATCCTATTGAGGTTTATGCCGGAGATGTGTTGGTTTGGAGTGGTAAAACAGACCGAAGCCTGGGATATGTCCATCTTTCGGTGAAACCGGTTAGAGCCAACACCATTACAATACGTCTGCAAGGAGCAACGCAAGATGCAGATGCCTTCGGTCAGATTACGGAAGTTGCTGCTGCTACAGCTGGAGAACTTGATCTTTACAAAGCCGAAGGCGGAGACAAAACAAACAACGAACTACGCATTGTCGAGATTGAATTCCTTGAAACGTTGAATGAATAGTATTCAATACAGGTGGTTCCTTTTTGGGGAGCAGCCTTCAGCTATATTGTGATTGGTTCTGAATATGAGCGATATGTATTCAATAATGATACGGATTGTAAAACGTATGAAGTGTAAAAAGACGATGATAGCCATCTGTGCGTTTCTGATGCCTCTGGCGTTTGTTTCTTGTGGCGGTGCCAAACAGGAGCCGATGGAACTTGTTATTGAAAGAGGTCTTGCCAATTCCAAACAACAAGCACTGCTGATGGCGAAAAGCCTGGAGGATAAAGATGGGGAACTGCCACGTACATTTGAAGATAGCATACTTAAAACCTGCAATTACCGGGCGTGGATTTCGGGATTTTTTCCTGGAACACTGTGGTATCTCTTTAGCGTAGATAGCGACAAGGAGTTGTTGAGCTATGCTCAAATGTATACTGAACGGGTTGAAGAAGCGAAACACGTTACCACCAACCATGACCTTGGGTTTATGTTGAATTGTAGTTTTGGGAATGGTTATCGCTTGACCGGAAACGAACAATATCTTGACGTGATGAAAACCGGAGCACAGTCATTGGCTTCTCGGTTCAATCCCAATATGCAGCTCATCAAGTCGTGGGAAACCAGTAAAAAATGGCAATACCCGGTAATTATTGACAATATGATGAACCTGGAATTTCTTTGCTTTATGGCCAAAGAAACAGGAGTTGTTAACTATCTGGACATCGCGAATCAACATGCGCAAAAGACACTCATCAACCACTTCCGACCTGATTACAGTTGTTATCACGTCGTCTCATACGATACAATTACGGGCATGCCCCATTTTTAGGGGACACATCAGGGATATGCCGATGAGTCTGCCTGGGCACGTGGGCAAGGATGGGCATTGTACGGTTATACGATGATGTATCGGGAAACGGGAAATCCGGCTTATCTGGAGCAAGCTGTTCGTGTTGCCTCTTTTATTATGAACCATCCCAATATGCCCAAAGACAAAGTGCCCTACTGGGACTTTAATGCTCCGGATATTCCCAACGCCAAAAGGGATGCCTCGGCTGCTGCCGTGATGGCTTCTGCTTTTGTTGAATTAAGTCAATTAGACAATACGGACAAATCAGAAAGTTATTTACGCTTTGCCGAAGAGCAGATTCGTTCTTTAACATCTCCTGAATACCTGGCAGAAGTTGGAACAAACGGAGGCTTTATTTTGAAGCACAGTGTGGGAAATCACAATAAGAATTCGGAGGTGGATGCACCGCTGACATACGCGGATTATTACTATGTAGAGGCGCTTTTACGCTTAAAGGAGGTGTATCATGAGAAATAGCGTTTTATATCTGTTCGTGCTTCTTGCGCTATTTCTTACTACATCATGTGAGGAAAAGCAAGAGTCAGACAGAGCTTATTGGATTGAAACCATGACGCGCATTGTTGATCCGGTTTTGAATAATCTCGCCGAAAATACACTGAAGAAGAACATGCCGTTTGAATCGCTTTCGGATGATACCTTACGCCAACAGGTAAGTTACCTCGAAGCGGTTGGCCGTTCACTCTGTGGGATAGCTCCCTGGCTGGAGCTGGGAGCTGATTCAACAACAGAGGGTAAGCTTCGGTCAAAGTACATCCGTCTGGTTACAAAAGGGATCTCGAATGCCGTTAATCCGGAGGCACCGGATTACCTGGTGTTTGATGACAGGCATAGCCAGGTGCTGGTTGATGCCGCTTTTTTAGCGCAAGCACTATTGAGGGCTCCCACCCAAATATGGGGCAAGCTTGATGCAACAACTCAACAACGGCTGATATCCGAATTGGAAAAGACCCGTTCTATTTCTCCCAAAGAAAGTAACTGGCTGTTGTTCGCATCGATGATCGAGGCTGCAATGCTGGAGTTTACCGGTGATTGCGATTCCACCCGATTGTATTACGGAATAAACCGTTTTTGCCATGAATGGTATAAAGGTGACGGATGGTATGGTGATGGAGCCCGGTTTCATTTTGATTACTACAACAGCCTTGTGATTCACCCCATGCTTACCGATGTGTTCGCGGTACTTGAAAAACACAAAATGGCAGGGGCTGAGCATCTGAAATCAGAACAGGAACGCTTTTCACGTTTTGCTGTGCAACAGGAACGATTGATATCTCCTGAAGGAACTTATCCGGTAGTAGGGAGATCAATCGTTTATCGATTTGGCGTTTTTCACGGATTGGCACAAGCTTCTTTGATGGAAATCTTGCCCCTGGAGTTACCTTACGGGCAGGTTCGGTCAGCGCTCACCGCCGTTATGCGCCGTCAATTTAATGCCGGTAATAATTTTGATGAAAATGGCTGGTTAAAAGTAGGTTTTACCGGAAGCCAGATCAACATGTCGGAACCATACATCAATACCGGAAGCCTTTATTTATGTACCGCCGTAATGTTACCATTGGGATTGCCGGAAAGTCATCCTTTTTGGTCGGAACCTGATCAGGAATGGACTAACCTGAAAGCATGGAATGGCATTGATGTTGGAAGAGATAAAGCCTATCGCAAATAAACAAAAAACAATGCTTATGATACTGAAAAGAAATCACGTTACTAATATTAATCGCCCTTGTTTATCCTTCGGGGAGTAGGGCAGATGTTGTTTTCAGAAGTGGAAAAACACAGGCAATTGTATTGAGTAGCAACGAAGAACAGGTTGTCAAAACCGCGTTTGAAATGTTTCAACATGACTACGCGACTGTTTTTAATGCTGATTTGCAGCTGTCGGCCGATGATGGGATCATCTACCTTGGCACAATCGGTTTCGGGGCAAAGGCAGAAACCTTTGTATCCGAGGACGATATTGCTCAACTTACTGCACACGAAGAGGCGTTTCTGATTCAGGTAATTGAAGATAAATTGATCGTACTGGGAAGCGACAAACGAGGAACAGCCTACGGAATGTTAGAACTGTCGCGAATGATCGGTGTTTCCCCATGGGTTTGGTGGGCCGATTCACCCGTGTCCGAAAAAGAATCATTTACCCTGAAAAATGGCTACCGGGATATTCAATACCCGTCGGTTGCCCGCCGAGGTATTTTCCTGAACGACGAAGATTGGGGGCTGATGCCCTGGAGCAGCCAAAATTATGAAGCGTCGGATGTTGACGGACAGATTGGTCCCAAAACCCATGCCCGCATCTTTGAACTATTGCTGCGTTTGCGCGCAAACACACTGTGGCCGGCCATGCACAAATGCTCAGAGGCTTTTTATCTGACACCTGGCAATAAAGAAATGGCCGATAAATACGGTATTTACATTGGTACATCACATTGCGAACCTATGGCATGCAATGCCAACTATGAATGGCGAAGAAGAGGTGAAGGCAAATATGATTATGTGAATAATCGCGAGAATGTATTAAAGTTTTGGGAAGAACGAGTATCGAGTCTTTCAAACTCCGATAACATTTACACCCTTGGCATCAGGGGCGAACATGATGGCCGTATGCAAGGCGCAAAATCCATTCGGGAGCAGCGTGATGCTATTGCTAAAATTTTTAAAGATCAACGGGATATGATTGCCAAATATGTGAATCCGGATGTAGAAAAGGTTTCGCAGGTTTTTATTCCCTACAAAGAGGTATTGTATGCTTACAACCTGGGGCTCGAAGTTCCTGAAGATGTAACCCTGATGTGGACGGATGACAATTACGGCTATATCCGTCATTACCCGGACAGTGCTGAAAGTGCCCGAAAAGGCGGCAATGGAGTGTATTATCACATCTCATACTGGGGACGTCCACACGACTATTTGTGGTTAGCCACCAATCACCCGGCGCAGCTTTATACACAAATGAAAATGGCCTGGGACAAGGGTGCCCGCGATATGTGGATTCTGAATGTTGGCGACATCAAACCGGCCGAGTACCTTACCGAGCTATTTATGGATATGGCCTGGAGTATCGATTCGATTCAAAATAACAAAGAAGGACTGGACAAGCATCTTTGGGACTGGTTAGCCCGCGAATTTGGTCGCGAAAATGCGGATGACCTGCTTCAGGTGATGAATGAATATTATCGCCTGGCTTACATTCGGAAACCGGAATTCATGGGGAATACCCGCACCGAAGAACGCGATCCCGGCTATAAAGTTGTTTCGGATTTGCCCTGGAGTAAGCAAGACATCGAAAACCGTATTCGTAACTATCAGCAGATTTCGGATCGGGTGAAACACTTGGCTGCGAACATCCCACTGGAAAAGCAAGCATCCTGGTTCGAACTTATAGAATATCCGGTACTGGCAGCAGCCGAAATGAACTTTAAACATTTGTATGGACAGTTAGCCCGCCACGGTCTGGCCGATTGGAGTAAGAGTGATGCAGCCTACGAAGAGATCGTTGCTCTCACTGAAAAGTATAACTCGCTGCTGGACGGCAAGTGGAATAAAATGATGGATGACCAACCAAGACGTTTGGCTGTATTTCAGCGTGTTATCCAAACGGTTGCCAATGAACCCTTGGCTGAGGAGTTGAAACCCTTGGCCGCCTTCAATGGAAACGATTATGCTTCTTTCACCGGAAGTCAACCAATCGCACACGGACTTGGCTATCAACGCGGCGCAATCCAGTTGGCGAAGGGGAGTAGTGTGATTTATAAATTTGAGTCACAAACTTCAGATTCTTTGGCTGTTGAGGTTAATTTAGCGCCGAATCATCCTGTCGCCGGAGACAAAATCAGATATGGGATAGCCATAGATGGAGAACCGGGCCAGGTCGTTGACTATACCACAAAAGGGCGCAGCGAGGAATGGAAACTAAATGTGCTGCGTAATCAAGCCATTCGTAATACGACGCACCTGCCGACATCATCATGGCAACATTCGATTAAAATAACGGCTTTGGACGAAGGGGTGTTTGTTGATCAGATTAAAATCAGGGAAAAATAACGTTTCAACGAATGAAGTAATAATTATACTTTTTGCCGTATCGATGGTAATCCTAAGCCAAGTTCAGATACGAAGCGAATTCATATTTGAATTGGTAAGTTCTCAATTCAGATTAACCTATACGACCCCAAAAGGTGACCATTCCGTTAAGCGGGGCTGCCATTTTTTGCGAGTAGTAAATGAGCAGAGTTAACCGTTCTTTTATAACAGAAGCTCGCCTTTTAAGCGTCTTTTGGCTGAATCCGCTGCTTCCAGCGACCTACGTCATTTTGTCTAAAATGATGGAAGTGCTTGATCATAGCACAATTCTTCCATCCGGTATCCCTAATCGTAAATTAAATATCCAAAACTGTAAGGCTCCCCTGGTTAATCGGCGTAATTTGGTCGTTGTAAAACTAAACTGATAACGAATGAAACGATTGCTTTTTGCGGCGTTTATGATCATCTCTTCGATTGTGAATGCTCAGGAATACACGGAGTCTGCCCCCCTGGGATTTGATGTAGCCCGACAGAATATCGCGCATGGAAAAATTGATACACTTGTTTATCATTCCGAAACGGTTGACACCAACCGGCGAGCATTAATTTATACGCCTCCCGGCTACTCCACCAACAATAAATATCCGGTTTTGTATCTGTTGCACGGCATTGGCGGCGACGAAAAGGAGTGGTTCACCCAGGGACAGCCGCAGGTTATTCTCGATAATCTTTATGCTGAAGGGAAGTTAATACCGATGATTGTAGTACTGCCCAATGGGCGGGCAATGAAAGATGATCGCGCAGCCGGAAATATAATGGCTCCGGATAAGGTGCAGGCTTTTGCGACCTTCGAAAAAGATTTGTTGAACGACCTGATTCCCTTTGTTGAATCAAATTACCCCGTGTTGACAGAACGTGAACACCGTGCTTTGGCCGGTTTATCGATGGGTGGTGGCCAGTCGCTGAACTTTGGGCTGGGAAACCTCGATAAATTTGCCTGGGTGGGTGGTTTTTCATCGGCTCCCAATACGAAATCGCCCGAGCTGCTTGTTCCTGAACCTGATCAAGCGAAGCAACAATTGAAACTACTGTGGCTCTCATGCGGCGATCAGGATGGCCTGATCAACTTCAGCAAACGGACGCATGAATACCTGGCGGCGAATGGGGTTCCGCATATTTATCAGGTCATTCCGGGAGGCTATCACGACTTTAAAGTTTGGAAAGACAATCTCTGGCAGTTTTCACAATTACTTTTTAAATCGGCCGATTGAGGTGCTGCGGGGTCGAAGGGCTGCAGTTGAAGGAGAGATATTTTGCACTTCGGCTTGTTCCTGATTTCGAGGCTTTGAAAATTAGTTTCCGGTAGAATTTTAGGATCTACGGCGAATGATGACGGCGGGGAAGGTCATTTTCCACGGCTTGCACGCTGGCGGTTATTGGTCGTGTTGTTTTAGCAAAAAGAGAAAACAGAATGAAAAATCGAATGTTCACTTTATTATTATTGGGGATTCTGATCGCATCGGTTATCGATGCAGAAGCTCAAAATCCCATCGTTCAAACGGCCTTTACCGCCGACCCGGCGCCCATGGTGTACAATGGCACGGTTTACTTGTATACTTCGCACGACGAAGATTCAACGGTGAACAACTTTTTCACCATGTACGACTGGCATTGCTATTCGTCGGACGACATGGTGAACTGGACCGACCACGGCGCTGTGGCTTCGCTCCGAAACTTCAGCTCGATGAACAAAGCCAACGGTGCCTGGGCTCCCCAATGTATTGAGCGTAACGGCAAGTTCTACTTGTATGTCCCGATTCATGGGGAAGGCATTTCGGTGTTGGTTTCCGATTCGCCAACCGGCCCGTTCCACGACCCGATTGGGAAACGACTGGTTGACAGCAAGCATATTTGGCAAGACATTGACCCAACAGTTGCCATTGACGACAACGGGCAAGCCTATTTGTATTGGGGAAACCCCGCTTTGTGGTATGTGAAGTTGAACGAGGATATGGTTTCGTACGACAAAAGCGTGGGCGACAATGGAGTTGTTTCAACCGAGATGACCGCCGAAGCCTTTGGCTCGAAATCGGCCCCCGACGGTAGCCCCGGAACCACTTACACCGAAGGGCCTTGGTTCTTTAAACGCAATAGCTTGTATTACCTGGTGTACGCTTCCGAAGGCGTTCCCGAGTACATTTCGTATTCAACTGCTCCAACGGCCGAGGGGCCTTGGACTTACCAGGGACATATCATGAAACGGGCTGATCAATTGGCATTTACCAACCATGCCGGAATCATCGACTTCAACGGAAATTCGTACATCTTCTATCACGACCAGAGTCTGTCGAAAGGACAGGGCTTTAAGCGCTCGGTAAGTGTGGAGCAATTCACCTACAAGGCCGATGGTCGCATTCCGCTCATCACTCCAACCAAAGAAGGTGTAATCAAAAGCGTCACTAATTTGAGTCCTTTCAAAAAGGTTGAAGCCGAAACAATTGCCTGGAGCGAAGGCCTCAAGACAGCCGGTAACAGTCAATCAGGTGTTTATGTAACCAACATTGACAATGGCGATTACCTGACGCTGCGCAGTGTCGATTTCGGAGAAGGCGCCAAAACGTTTGTGGCCCGCGTGGCTTCGGGGGCACAAGGTGGGCAAATTGAAATCCGAATGGACAATCCCAATGGCGAGCTGCTGGGCATCGTGAAGGTGAGCAATACGGGTGGTTGGCAAAACTGGTCAGCCGTGAAGGGCAAAGTCAAAGCAGTTGCCGGTATTCACGATCTCTGCCTGCTGTTCAAAGGAGCTGAAGGCGAGTTGTTCAATTTTGATTGGTGGAAATTTGAATAAGAAACCCTCGGAAATTGTCATCCCTGTGACTTTTAATGGGGATGTCGTTAATGATTAAAGGATTATAGTATGGTGGATATAACATTTCGCCCGGGCATGTTAAGAGCGTTTGTAATTCTCTTGCTTGTTTTCGTCGCGGGGAAAGTTTTTTCTCAGAATAAGGATCTGGAGAGTGAAAAAAGTATTTATCAGAATTTCAAGACCGAACTGACGTGGAAGGCAAAAGTGAAGGTTGGTACGATGCTCGTTGTTGGTGAAAGTAAACGGGGAATACGGCGTGTGGTTCCCGTTACCGGCGGCACGTTCAGTGGGCCCAAAATTAAGGGCGAAGTTCTACCGGGTGGTGACGATTGGCAGTTGGTTCGCCCCGATGGTGATACTGAGCTGGATGCACGCTATCTTCTCAAAACCGATGATGGATTTGTTATTCAAATCCGAAATCAGGCATTGATGCATACTTTGGTCAGTGAAGAAGGTGGCCTCGTTTATGTAAAGTCTGTTGTCGATGTCGAGGCTCCTGCCGGAAGCCCATACGACTACCTGAACCATTCCATATTTTTAGGAACACTCGAGATTCCCGTTTTAGAAGCGAGTGAAGACCCTTATGTGATTATTGGAGTGTATCGGGTTTTGTAATTAATGTTGCTAAGTTTGGTGTATTGGAAATTATTAAAGTTAAAACACGGAGTATATGAAATATTCTTTTTGGGTTGTTGCAGCGTTTCTGGTGTTGAACATTTCTTGTTCAATTCCCAGTCAGGCACAAGGTGCCACAAATCCGATTATTTATGCCGATGTCCCCGATTTATCGATGATCAGGGTCGGCGAAACCTACTATATGAGTAGCACGACGATGCACATGAATCCCGGCGTGCCGATTATGAAATCGAAAGATCTGGTAAACTGGCAATTGGTGAATTATGTCTATCCAACCCTGGCTGATGTTGACGCCACAAAGCTGGACAATCTGCAGAATGAGTATGGTCGGGGTTCGTGGGCCAGTTGTTTGAGGTACCAAAACGGCGTTTATTATGTTTCAACATTTTCAGGGACAACTCATAAAACGTACATTTATTCAACCAAGGACATTGAAAAGGGGCCATGGATGCTCACGACAATCGATGCGAGCCTGCATGATCATACGTTCTTTTTCGACGATGATGGGCGCGTGTTCATCATTTGGGGAAATGGCAAGTTAATGATTGCTGAGCTGGAAGCTGATTTTTCCGGATTAAGAGAAGGTTCCGAACGGGTCTTAATTGAGAATGCCAGTGCTCCTGCTGGTCCCAATATTGGTTTGGGAGCCGAAGGATCACAGCTTTTCAAAATTAACGGCAGCTATTACCTGTTTAATATTACATGGCCGCGTGGTGGTATGCGTACGGTTGTTGTTCATCGTGCGCAAAGTTTGGACGGTCCCTGGGAAGGCCGCATTGCACTTCAAGATAAAGGTGTTGCTCAGGGTGGTTTAATCGATACTCCCGATGGCCGATGGTTTTCATATTTATTTCGCGACAACGGAGCGGTTGGACGGATTCCGTACCTGGTTCCGGTGACCTGGGAAGATGGCTGGCCCCTGTTGGGGGTTGATGGAAAAGTTCCCGATGAACTGGATTTACCGGCAAGCAAAGGTTTGATTCCCGGAATTGTAAACTCCGATGAATTTACCCGCAAAAAGAATGATCCAGATCTGCCACTGGTTTGGCAGTGGAATCACAATCCGGTAAACGAACTATGGTCCGTTCGTGAGCGAAAAGGTTATTTGAGACTAAAAACAGGAAGGCTTGACGGCGATTTCCTACAAGCCCGAAATACGTTGACACAACGGACCATTGGCCCGGTTTGCTCCGGTTCAACATCTATTGATATATCAAATATGAAAGACGGTGATTTTGCCGGTCTGGCCTTGTTGCAGAAGAAGTACGGGCAGGTAGGCGTGAAGTCGGAAGATGGATTGAAATATTTGGTGATGGTTAGTGCCCAAACCGAAAGTCCTGTCGAAATTGAACGGATGCCTTTGACCCAACAAACCGTGTTCTTAAAAGCGGACTGCAATTTCATCGATCGCAAAGATATGGCCAATTTTTATTACAGCCTCGATGGGAAGAACTGGACGAAGATCGGTGAACAGTTGAAAATGGAATATACCCTGCCGCACTTTATGGGCTATCGCTTTGGGCTGTTCAATTATTCAACGAAAAATCCAGGAGGCTTTGTCGATTTTGACTATTTCCACATGAGCGATCAGCTTGTTAATGAAGACAATAACGATTCAAACAACGAATAAAAACAAAAAGCACCTAAAATATGAAACAAATAACTTACTTCGGCACTTTGTTGCTGTTGTTCTCGATGACTTTTTGTACCCCTAAAGAACAGACAATTGTCGAGGTAGAAGGAGGAACGATTCAGGGAACCCGGGAAGACAGCTTGCTCGTTTTCAAAGGCATTCCCTTTGCAGCGCCTCCCATCGGTGATCTTCGCTGGAAGGCTCCGCAGCCTGTTCAAAATTGGGAGGGAATAAAACAAACAACCGAATTTGCTTCCGCGCCAATGCAGGCCGGCAACCCACCATCGGGGAAAAGTGAAGATTGTCTATACCTGAATATTTGGACGCCTGCAAAATCAACCACTGAAAAGCTTCCCGTACTGGCTTGGATTTATGGCGGGGGATTCAGCTTTGGCTCAACTTCCGAGCCGGTTTACAACGGGGCTAAGCTGGCAAAAAAAGGCGTTGTTTTAGTGAGTATTGCGTATCGCGTTGGTCAGCTTGGGTTTTTAGCTCATCCGGAGCTGAGTGCGGAAAGTCCGGAGCACGTTTCCGGTAATTATGGGCTGCTCGACCAGATTGCCGGGCTGAAGTGGGTACAAAACAATATCGGTCAGTTTGGCGGTGATCCGCAGAGAGTAACCATCTTCGGTGAGTCGGCTGGTGGAATTTCGGTGAGCATGTTATGTGCATCACCTTTGGCAAAAGGCTTGTTTGCCGGGGCAATTTCACAGAGCGGTGGTTCATTTGGTCCAACCCGCCCAACCACATATCCGGGCGAGAATATGAAGACTTTGAGACAGGCAGAGCTCGACGGTGAAGTATATGCACAACAACACGGAGCGTCGTCGATTGAGGAGCTGCGAAAACTGGATGCAGACCAACTGATTCCTGCAGGATGGACGATGCCGGGTGGCTGGCCAATTGTAGATGGATATGTTATTCCTGATGACCAGCATAAATTGTATGAAGCCGGTAAATATAATGATGTGCCTGTCTTGATTGGCTATAATTCTGACGAAGGGGCCAGTTTCTCAAGGGAAAGAACACCAGCGGAGTACATTTCAGGGGTTAAAAGGCGGTACGGCAAATTTGCCGATTCGTTAATTGCTGCTTATCCGGTTGGAGAAAGCTCAGTGCCGAAAACTGCACGCGACTTAATGCGGGATGCTGCTTTCGGTTGGCATACCTGGAGTTGGGCACGTCTTCAAGCAGAAACCGGAAAGTCGAAGGTTTTCTATTACTATTTCGATCAGCATCCCGATTACCCGGAAGATTCGCCGATGTTTGGTTATGGTTCTCCTCACGGGCAGGATGTGGTTTACGTTTTCCAGCATCTCGATCCTTCGAACCCGCAAACTTCGGAGTCTGATTTGGAAATCTCGGAGGCCATGGGGACCTACTGGACAAACTTCGCCAAATACGGCGATCCAAATGGCGAAGGTGTCCCGGAATGGCCAGCCTTCAGTGCCGAAAACCCGCAGCTGATGTACCTGGGGCCGACGCCACATATAGGGCCGGTTCCAAGTTCGGAGTCATTAAAAGTTCTAGATCGTTATTTCAGCTGGCGCAGAACTCCGGAAGGTGCCGATTGGGCTGAATAACTCATGATAAAATACGATTCAAAATGAAAAACCTAATCTTAATACTTTTTTTTACAGTCTTCATCGTGGTGGTGGCCAAAGCCGAAAAGCAAGAAGTTATCAGCCCCGATGGAAATTTGATAGTGCATGTCTTCTGTGACGGTGGAGAACCGGCCTACAGCATTTCGTTAAACGGGCAAAGCTTTCTGGAATCATCACCGCTTGGAATGAGAACCAATGTGGGCGATTTTTCAACCCATATCACTTTACTTGATGATGTCAAGCGAAGCGAAATTAGCGGAGCCTATGAACTCCCGAATATCAAAACAAGCACCGTTCATTATAAGGCTAACGAGGCCGTGTTTTCGTTTCAGAAAGATGGAAAGCCTGCTTTCGATGTTGTTTTCAGGGTGGGGAATAATGATGTGGCTTTCAAATACAAAATATATCCGCAGAAAGACAGACTTGCTTGCGTTGTTAATGAAGAGGCAACAGGTTTTGCATTTCCCGAAGGAACGACTACTTTTTTGTGCCCACAGAGTGCCCCGATGGTCGGTTATGCCCGAACCAAGCCAAGTTACGAAGAGCCTTACCAGCTGGATGGGGCTATCGGGCAAAACGGCCATGGAAATGGCTACACCTTTCCCTGTTTGTTTAAAGTGAATGAAAACGGTTGGGTATTAATTTCAGAAACAGGCGTTGACAGCCGCTATTGCGCAAGCCGTTTGATAGGGCATGATGGCGGATTGTATACTGTTGGGTTTCCGCAGCAAGGCGAAAATAACGGTATCGGAACAGCGGAGCCGGGTATCGAACTTCCGGGCGAAACGCCTTGGCGGACAATTACCCTTGGCGAAACCTTAGCTCCGATTGTGGAAACAACGATCCCCTTCGATGTTGTGAATCCGAAATATGAGCCATCCCAACAATATCAATACACGAAAGGGGCGTGGAGTTGGATTATCAAAATGGATAATAACACGACCTTCCCTGTTCAAAAAGAATACATCGACTTTAGTGCAGCCATGGGCTGGAACACCATCTTGATTGATGCGCTTTGGGATACCCAAATTGGTCGCGATAAAATAGCAGAATTGGCTGAATACGGCACAACAAAAGGTGTTGGCTTGTATTTGTGGTACAATTCGAATGGCTACTGGAACGATGCGCCGCAGGGACCACGCGGACTGATGAACAGAGCAAATGTCCGTCGTCAGGAAATGGCCTGGATGAAAAGCATAGGCATAAAAGGGATTAAAGTGGATTTCTTTGGCGGCGATAAACAGGAAACCATGAAGCTGTATGAAGATATTTTGACCGATGCCAACGATTTTGGGATTATGGTTATTTTTCACGGTTGCACCTTGCCTCGCGGATGGGAGCGCATGTATCCAAATTATGCGTCGAGCGAAGCGGTGCTGGCAAGTGAGAACCTTCACTTTGGTCAGGGAAGCTGCGATCAGGAAGCCTTTAATGCTTGTATTCACCCTTTTATTCGGAATACCGTCGGTAGTATGGATTTTGGAGGAAGCGCCCTGAATGAGTTTTACAACGCCGACAATACACCTAATAAGGGAAGCCGGCGGGTAACTTCGGATGTGTATGCGCTGGCAACGGCTGTGTTATTTCAGAGTGCAGTGCAACATTTTGCATTAGCGCCAAACAATTTGACCGATGCTCCGGCCTGGGCGATCGATTTTATGAAACAAGTTCCCACAACCTGGGACGAAGTAAAATATATTGATGGCTACCCGGGCAAATACGTGTTGTTGGCACGTCGGCACGGTAACAAATGGTATATTGCTGGTATTAATGCTCAACCTGAAGCACTGAGATTAAAGGTTCAGCTTCCGATGCTGGAGAAAGGAGAGATGTTGACTCTATTCGCTGACGATGCAAATTTACAGGGGAGCGTTTCTACCGTTCAATTGAATAAAAAGCAGGAGCTGGAATTCGTAATCCCCAGTAACGGCGGGATGGTCGTCGTCAACTGAATCCGAGAATAGATTTGCATCGGATTTGACAAAGTCGGTTGGATTTTTGTCTGAAACCGCTTGATATTCCCGAAATATCCCGAATTGAAAATCCTGTGTCTGCAATTGAAACACGGAATGCGTTTATTGGGCTAATTTTAAAGGCAAGTTTGACGTCCCGTCCTCCAAATTTAACCGGAATAGCAAAAGCGGTTTTACGGTAGCCGGGGTCAGCTTTTGTTTTTAATTTTATTCTAACCTAAACAAAATGAAAGTTAAAAGTAAATTGCTTCTGCATTTTTTTGCATTGCTTGTTTCGTCAATCGTTTTGTCGCCCCGTGTAAACGCCCAAAAGTTATACAGCGACAATGGCGACGGCACTTACACCAATCCGGTTATTCCCGCCGATTTTCCCGATCCCGATGTCATTCGGGTTGATGATACCTACTACATGGTCAGCACCACCATGTGGGTGTTTCCCGGAGTAACCGTGCTGCA
>NZ_QAAD01000024.1 GCF_003046625.1 Mangrovibacterium marinum | reverse complement strand
CGCTCAATGATTCTTGGGAATTCTTCGACAGGATTCATAGTAGAAAATTTTATTGGTACGTAGATACCGCAAGTTAATTCACTTTCATTCCTGTTGGTGATTCCCGGGAATCATGTAGGTTTTTTCTGAAAGTCTCTTTTTCCGGCGCTTTAGAGCCTATTCCTTCGCTTCAACTTTTGATCAAAAATGAATCTTTTGTCCTACCGGACGGGTTTTACTCTTTGCCTTGAAGCAAAGAGTAAACAGAAAATTCAAGGCTTATTTTTATCTTCAGGTGTCAGCTCCCGAAAGCTAAGTTCGGCCGGGTGATCTCCTTTCCGGCAGCTGCCGGATCGGAGCTTCCCGGATTCACTAAGCTTCCGGTTCGCCTCTCACCATCGATAAAAAGTAGGCCGGTCCCGCTCCGAGCGAGCTTCCGTCTTCTCTTAAATGCCTTCTGCTGTCTTCCACCACTTTCATCCCTGTTGGTGATTCCCTCCGAATCATGAAGGATTTTTCTGAAAGTCTTACTACGCAGAGACCCAAAGTTGCAAGACCAATAACTGGTTTTGAATAGCTGTGGAACGACAACTCGACAACTTTTGAAAACAACGACAACAGTATAATTGAAAAATCCTAGCCTTTCATTCCTATTGATGATTCCCAGGAATCATGAAGTTTTTTTATGCCCTGCACCACCAACGTGCGAAACTCCCTCCTTGCCCTCTAAAGTCCCGCCGCCGAAACCTGCCGAGCCCCCCGGAGCCATTCGCCACAAACAGCTCCGACGGGTAAAATTAACCTTGACGCCTTCACTTCATGCCCACCCCCTTCAGAAGGGCTGCAAGCTGTCTTTTTCGTTAATTATGAGATAATTCTGAAATTATTTCGGTAATAAATTTTTTTACGTACAAATTAAGTCTACATTTGCTGCTCACACATTTATTTTTTATTGATTATGAACATTTTTGTAGGAAACCTCAACTACAATCTTACTCAGGACGACCTGAGAGAGATCTTTGAGGAGTATGGTGAATTAGACTCTGTAAAATTGATTACTGACAAATTTACCGGTAAAAGCAAAGGCTTTGGTTTTGTTGAGATGGCTAATGAAGAAGAAGCTAAAAAAGCGATCGAAGAATTAAACGGAGCTGAGCTTGAAGGAAGAACAATGGTAGTTAACGAGTCTATTGACAAACCTCGCGAAAACCGCAGACCTGCTGGCGGAGGTTTCCGTGGCGGCAACAACCGCGGCGGCAACAGCGGTGGCGGCTATGGTCGCAGAGACAACAACTACAGATCTAACTACTAAGCAATCTGCTATGAAAGGAACTGTAAAATGGTACGATGCTACCAAAGGTTATGGCTTTATCCTAACTGAAGAAAACAAAGACATCTTTGTTCACCACTCAGGATTAGCTGACTCTTTTGCCGGCCTTGAACCAGACGAAACTGTTGAGTTTGAAATCGGTGAAGGTAAAAAAGGACCGGTTGCTACAAACGTAACGAAAGTAGATTAATTTCGAGATTAAGCAGAGGCCGGCAACGGCTTTTCTGATTAAGATATTTTTCACGCTTTGTTTATTTAAAACCCGAAGAAATTCGGGTTTTTTATTTTTTTCAACTTTCTTGTCAAGCCGTCCTTGCCGGGAGCTACACCTCAAAAAAAGCTGTTGGCTGAGAGCGCGAGGTTAACTCGACCCGAAAGCGGGCACGCAGCGGATCGAACACCGCATCGGCTAACTCGGGGGTGTTATTTTCGCCTGACAGGTGACTCAGAAAGATCGTGTGCAATTGGTCTCCGCCACACTGCTCGGCCAGGGCAAAAGCCTGCCGATTGGACAAATGTCCCTGACTGGAAGCTACGCGTTCTTTCAGATAGTACGGATAAGGGCCATTTTGGAGCATTTCATCATCGTAGTTACTCTCCAGAAAAACGGCATGACATTGGGCAAAATGCTGCTGCACCAATGCACAAGCCTCCCCAATATCAGTCATCACCCCAACGTGCTTACCGGCATAAGCCACCCGAAACGAACAGGCATCGGCCGCATCGTGCTGCTTGGCAAAAGGAAAAACCTCGAACTTACCTAAAACAAATGGCTCGTTGGGCTCGAACCAACGCACGTCAGCCGGCCGATTAGCCTTACTCAGAGCCAGGAAAGTTTTCTTGGTGATGTACACCGGTATTTGCAGGCGCTTGCTCAGGACCCGCGAACCACGGGCATGATCGGCATGCTCATGAGTTATCAGAATGGCTTTGATCTTACGTTCGTCGATCTGCTTTTCCAAGAAGCGAAGCTGCAACTGACGGGCCGACAGACCGGCATCGACCAGCAAGGCTTCCTTGTCGTTACCAATATAGTAGCAATTGCCGTTACTACCGGAGGCCAGTGCACATACTTCGAGTTTACTCATGTTCAAATTCTATCCGCGATAATAATTCTTCCACCGTAATCTTCGATCCGGTAATACAATATTCAGCCTGCTCGTAGAAAGGTCGCCGTTTTTCCAACATGCCTTCAATAAAGCCCACCAACTCTTCGGGCGTTTTGTCCTTCACCAGCGGACGTTCCGTTTTCGACGTCATCAGGCGGTCGGCGAGCTCCTCCGGGTCAACATCCAAGAAGATGCAGGTTCCCGTTTGATTCATCAGCTGTACATTATCGAAAAAGCAAGGTGCTCCGCCACCGGTTGCAATCACAACATCCTCAAAATCGGAAACATCGTGCAAACAAGCGCGTTCCTTCTCCCGAAATCCACCTTCACCCTCCTCTTCAAAGATCCGGGGGATTGTTTTAAAGTACTTTTTTTCCAGATATTTATCCAGATCCAGAAACGACAATCCCAATTTATGGGCCAACTCCTTCCCCAGGGTTGTTTTGCCACAAGCCATATAGCCAATTAAATAGATTCTCATTTAAAACAGCGACATTTGGTTTTTATCATCTTCTTCATCATCACCTTTCTTCTTCCGGTTAATTTCAAACGGAACATCATCATTCGGATCAGGTTCCGGCTCATCTGCCAAAGGCTCATTGTGTTCGTCTTCATCTTTCACAATCGGCTCGATCTCGGTAATGTTTTCAACCTCATAGTTGGTTAATCGCTTACCCCGGGCCTTATGCGACTTGACGCCGATAAACTCGGCCACCTCAACAATCTCAGCATCCCGCTCCGCATTTTTACCGCCAAAAGTAATTTGCAAACGCGGATAATGCACCCAAGTTACACTAATTAGCCGGCTGTGCTCGTTCTCGCCAATAAAGCTCACCCGTTTTCCCTGTACATCGTCAATCTGGAAACGTTTCACGTAATAGTATTCCTGATCGGCATCATAATACACTGCCGACAGAATTTTATCGGCATCAAACTTCTCGATCGTCAGGATGTCCTGATCGAAGTGATTGCTCAGGTCGAAATTATAGAGTTGATAATCGCCGTTCCTAAACAAAACCAGAATCTGATCATCCCCCTGGAACTCGCCCAGATATTTACCACGCCCATCGGAATTCAAGCGCAACACATCGGTGTCGAACCATATTTTGCGCCCGCCAAGGGTCGAGACTCCCTTTTCTTTAAGCACAATTTTATGCAATTCGTATTTGGTGAGAATATTGCCCATGGCACCGCGCCCCTTGATGGCCAGATCACCCATGTCCACTTCATACATCATGCGTTTCAGACGTGCTTTAGGTTTCAGGGTTACCTTTAAAATCTCGGCTTCGCCATTGGGGTTGGCACTGAAATACCACACTTTGGAGCCCGGCGTGCCTTTGGTGACATCGTACTCCTTATCGCGGGTAACACCGGTGACGGCAAAGCGCTTCATGTAAAAATAGCCCTGCTTCCCATCGCGGTACACCACATTGTAAATCGTGCGCTTATCATTCTTCTTAAAGACCGCCAGATGCTGGATGTTTTTACCAATAAAAGCCTTATCGCTCACCTTGGTAATAAAGTAGGTTCCATCTTTGCGGAATACAATTATATCGTCAATATCGGAACAATCGCAAATATATTCGGCCTTTTTCAGACTTGTACCCATGAAGCCCTCTTCCCGATCGAGGTATAACTTTTCGTTGGCCACAACCACCTTGGTAGCCACAATATTTTCGAAACTTCGCAACTCGGTTTTCCGCTCCTTACCCTTTCCGTACTTTGCGTTAATACGCTCATAATAAGCTATGCTGAAAGGAATAATATGCTCAATATTATAGTCTATTTCCTTAATTTCTTCCTCTATGGACTGAATGTGGTCATTCGCTTTGTCGGTATTAAATTTCAAAATGCGCGCCATGCGGATCTCCATCAGTTTCAGGATATCCTCGCGGGCCACTTCGCGAACAAGTTTAGGCTTCCAGGGTTCCAGGCGCTTATCGATATGAGCAACCGCTTCATCCATATTCTCCGCCTGTTCAAATTCCTTGTCCTTGTAGATCCGCTCCTCGATGAAGATTTTCTCCAGCGAGGCAAAATGCAGGGCATCGAGCAACTCGCCCTTGCGAATCTCGAGCTCCAGCTTAAGCAGCGAAACGGTCTGATTGGTGTTCCGGATCAGAATCTCGCTAACGCCCAAAAACAAGGGCTTATCATCTTCAATAACACAGGAATTGGGCGAAATAGAAACCTCGCAATCGGTAAAAGCATATAAGGCATCGATGGTTTTGTCGGAAGACACACCGGCTGCCAGATGCACCAGAATCTCCACCTTGTCGGAGGTGTTATCGTCGATATGCTTAATCTTGATTTTCCCTTTATCGTTGGCTTTGATGATCGACTCGATCAGCGTGCTTGTTGTCTTCCCGTAAGGAAGTTCCGTGATAACGAGGGTCTTGTTATCCTGTTTTTCAACCTTTGCCCGCACCTTCACCACGCCGCCGCGCAGACCGTCGTTGTATTTCGACACATCCACCGATCCTCCGGTCGGGAAATCGGGATACAACTCAAACTCTTCCCCTTCCAGATAGGCGATGGAGGCATCGATCAGCTCAATGAAGTTGTGCGGCAAAATCTTCGATGCCAGACCAACAGCAATGCCTTCAACCCCTTGTGCCAACAAGAGCGGAAACTTAACCGGCAAGGTTACCGGCTCGCGGTTACGGCCATCGTAGGATAATTTCCAGTTAGTGGTTTTAGGGTTGAAAACCACATCGAGCGCAAATTTCGACAAGCGGGCCTCAATATAACGGGGGGCTGCCGCGCCATCGCCGGTTAAGATGTTTCCCCAGTTTCCCTGGCTGTCAACCAACAAGTCTTTTTGACCAAGCTGCACCAGCGCATCACCGATTGACGCATCGCCGTGCGGGTGATACATCATGGTTTGACCAATAATGTTGGCCACCTTGTTGTAACGACCATCATCCATCTCTCGCATGGCATGCAAAATACGCCGCTGCACCGGCTTCAAACCATCATTAACATAGGGCACTGCCCGTTCCAAAATAACATAGGACGCATAGTCGAGAAACCAATTTTGGTACATTCCCGACAGATACGTGATATTATCGTCTTTTTCAGATCCGGATTGATCTGCTTTAATAATCTCTTCGCTCACCTTAAATCCATTTAAATGTTTCGGTTAAACTTCATCTTTCTCAACATACAGGTTGTCGATGATAAATTCCTGCCGCTGCGGTGTATTTTTGCCCATATAGAACTCCAGCATTTGCGATACCGACTCGTGTTTTTTCATCACAACAGGCTCGAGTCGTATTTCAGGGCCGATAAAGTTTTTAAACTCATCGGGCGAGATTTCCCCCAATCCTTTAAATCGGGTAATCTCGGCCGCCTTACCGCAGTCGGCAATGGCCGCAATCCGTTCTTCGTCGGTATAACAATAGTATGTTTTCTTTTTATTCCGCACCCGGAACAAGGGGGTTTGCAAAATATACAGATGTCCTTTTTTGACCAACTCGGGGAAAAACTGCAGGAAAAAGGTAATCAGCAACAAGCGGATATGCATCCCGTCAACATCGGCATCGGTGGCAATAATCACCTTATTGTAACGCAGGTCGTCCAGGCTTTCCTCAATGTTCAGCGCCGCCTGCAAGAGGTTAAACTCCTCGTTTTCGTACACCACTTTTTTGGTCAGCCCATAAGTGTTCAGCGGTTTTCCCTTCAGGCTGAAGACAGCCTGCGTATTCACATCGCGCGACTTGGTGATGGAACCACTGGCCGAATCACCCTCGGTGATAAAGATGCTCGAATCAACCCGATTCTCTTTCGATGAGTTGAAGTGCACCCGGCAGTCGCGCAGCTTGCGGTTGTGCAGGCTTACTTTTTTGGCGCGCTGCTTAGCCAGTTTCTTAATTCCGGAGATCGCTTTGCGCTCCCGCTCGGATTCCTGAATCCGGCGCAGCAACACCTCGGCAACCTCGGCGTTTTTATGCAGGTAGTTATCCAGTTCTTTCTGCACAAAGTTCACCACGTGGTTGCGCACCGAAGGCCCGTCGGGGCCAATATCGCGGGAGCCCAGCTTGGTTTTGGTTTGCGATTCAAAAACCGGCTCTTCAACCTTTATGGAGATAGCCGCAATAATAGAAGCCCGAATGTCGGAAGGATCGAAATCCTTCTTATAAAACTCGCGGATGGTTTTGACCAATGCCTCGCGAAAAGCCACCAGGTGCGTACCACCCTGCGTGGTATGCTGCCCGTTTACAAACGAATAATAGTCCTCGCCATATTGATTTCCATGGGTTAGTGCTACTTCAATATCTTCACCCTTCAGATGAATAACCGGATACAGCGGGTCGGTATTCAGGTTTTCCTCCAGCAGATCCTTCAAGCCATTCTTACTCTGATAGCGGTCGCCATTGCAATAGATGGTCAGCCCTGCATTCAGAAAAGAATAGTTTTTCATCATGTTTTCCACATAATCGTTCCGAAAACGATAGTTGCGGAAGATATCACCATCGGGGATAAAGTTCACCTCCGTTCCGTTGGCCTGGTCGGACTGCACAATCTGCTTCTCCTCAACCACTTCACCTTTCGAAAAGATGATCTCCTTGACTTCGCCCTCGCGAAAAGCTTTGATATTAAATGTGCTCGACAGGGCATTGACCGCCTTGATACCGACTCCGTTCAGTCCTACCGATTTCTTAAAAACTTCAGAGTCGTACTTGGCACCGGTATTCATCTTCGATGCAACATCCTTTAGCTTGCCCAGCGGAATTCCTCTCCCATAGTCGCGGATGCTTACAAGCTCGTTGGAAACTTTCACTTCGATCTTTTTCCCAAAGCCCATCATAAACTCATCAATCGAGTTATCGACAACTTCTTTGAGCAACACGTAAATGCCGTCGTCGCTTGCCGAGCCATCACCCAATTTTCCGATATACATCCCGGGGCGTTTGCGGATGTGTTCTTGCCAGTCTAAGGTTTTAATGGATCCTTCGTCGTACCTTGGAGTCATAATTTCGTTCATATTTATCGCAAATATAAAGAAAGCAAAAGTGTGGAAATTTTAAAAGCGAATGTCAATAACTAATGGGAATACGTTGAAAAAAATACGATCTGTTTCCGGAAAGCAGCTCGGTGGAACAACCTGCGCAAGTTTCCGGCCAGCCCGAAACCATCCGGCCCTGAGCGTACGGGCCGCACAATCGTCATCGGCCCGCCAATGCCCAATATTTTCACGCACCGATATTCGAGAAAAGCAAGCATCCGCCGTGTTGTTACGCGATCATGCAACAACACGGCCTGCTCCGGCCTTCGGGAGAAGACAGAAACAGGCCGGGCAGCCCAAAACATCAGAGCTCAGCCACTGACACATCCGCCGCTATTCGTTCTGCTTTTCGTGATACACCAACACTGGTTTATTAAAGTGCCGAATCAACTCGTGCGTATGCGAGCTGCCAAACAAATCGGCAAAGAAACCCTTTCGTTCCTTCAAGGCTGCAAGCAGGTCGAAGTCGCCACCCCGGACAAAGTCCTCCAGCTCGGCATCGAGATCCTTGCCTTTTGCCAGATGAAATTGGGGCGTTACCTGAGGTACCGCCTCCGTCACCATCGCCTGAAAGCCAAGCCACTTCATCTGATGCTCAAAATCATCGTCAGGATGATGATGAAAAACAGTCAACTTAGGCGCAACAGCATCGCCAAACAACTCGACCAAACTGCCAATAGCGTCAATATCCTCGCGATGAAGCGCCGTGGCATACAACAAATTACCAAAGCTATCAAAGGTCTGATCATCGGGGACAACCAGTACCGGGCAGGCTACTTTATCGAGAATATTCGGGTAATGAACAGCTCCGCCAGCGGTACTCGAAACACTGCTATAATTGCTAACCAGCAACAGCATTTCCGGGTCGTCAACCAGAAGCTCCTCGATATATTCCAGCCGGTTGTGCTCCCGCAGCTCGTACGAGTACGGCACATGCTCACTGTGTTCAGACAGATATTCATCTAAAACACGCCGGATTTCGGAGGCAGCCTTCTGATAGTCGCTTCGAATTTGCGACTCGGCCAACTCCATGCCTGCCCCCAGGCTCGCGGGAGTTATGCCCAGATAGTTGGCACTGCTCACCCAGTTAAAATCTTCGAGATAGACAATCCGAAGTTTACGCTTTTGCCGGTTACTCAACAAGAAGGCCGAAAAAATCAGACTTTTCATTCCCTTTAAGGTATCCAGCATTAAAACATTCGTTTTCATGACTTCTGTATTTTTTTTTAGTTCAACAACGCAAAATCGGAGATTGACACCGGCACTTACGAAAGGACAATCAGCCTGCCGGGAGGTGGAAAACCAAACAACTGGCTCCAGTTTCTTTTACGACAGCCGGATAGGTTGGTTAAGCCGAACAGCTGCTCTTTACAGCAAAAAATTAGCCCACCCCAGCTATCAGCTCATCCGTCCGACAGCCGAAAATCTAACTGAGACAGAGCCTCCAAAGCATGCTGCCATCCGACCTTTGCAAGTCGCCAGGCAGGCACAAAGGCTTTCCGCAACACATCCCGATGTTCTTCCGGCTTTGCCCCAAATGATCATCCCGCATCCGGAAAAGAATCCGAAAGCAAACACAAACCACAACCCCATCACAAACAGCCTTATTATCAACAAACAAAGCCGCCATCGATCAAGAAATACAATAACTTTTTTTAAAGTTGGAAAAGCTTGGCAACTGACACTTTTAATTATCTTTGCCCGGTTATGATTGGAAAACAGATACTTTTTAGCATATTAATCTTGTTGGCAGGCCAACAAGTACTGGCTCAGGTAACCGACCGGAATTCTTTTGGAAGCTACCAGCCCCAACTGGGCGACGACGAGCAGGACGAGGACACACAGGAAGGCCATGATCACGCCGGAGAAGACAATAAAAACAAGGATATCCCCTCAATTATCAACAACTGGACGGTTGGCAATTTTGGAGCTACCTACACAAAAGCCGAGCTGGACACAGCCCTGGGCTTCTTTCATGTTCACAATCCGATTTTCAGGCAGGATCTGCGTCCGGTTTTTACCGGCAATATTGGTGGGGCCTACCTGAACGGCGACTTTTTTAACCGACAACGCAAGTCCGATTTTTATTTTTATCGTTCTTTTGAGGCTTACACGGTGCTCCCGGGCGACCTGAAGTTCATGAACACAACCACGCCCTACACGCTTTTGGACTACAAACAAAGCGACAACAAGAATACCCGGAACGAAACCATGTTCAATGTTTTTCACGCGCAAAACGTGAATGAAAATTTCGGGTTTCAACTATTTTACAATCAAGATAAATCGACTGGTTTTTACCAGTTTCAGGAGAATAAATTTCACAACATCGGACTATCGACCACCTACCGCGGCGACAAGTTCAACTCGCATGCGGGGATTATCTTCAACCGCAATAAAAACGAAGAAAACGGAGGACTTGAGCCGGATCAGGACCTGAACGAATATGACGAAACAGAAACCTACATTGTAAACCTCACCACTGCCAATGCACAACTCCGCAATAATACGGTGTTCGCGATAAACGAGTACCGCCTTGGAAAAACCGAAGAACGGGAAGACGAAGAAGGCTACATCGAAGAGGTATTCCGCCCCATCACCGGCTTTATGCATCAAATAGAATACTCTTCGAACCGCCGGATCTTTGAAGATACCGACATCAACCTGGATTATTACCCCAATACTTACCGCGACAGTGTGGCCACCAACGACACGACGATTTACAACAGGCTGAGCAACACATTTCAGATTAAGTTTTACGAATCGCCCAATCGCAAATATACCTTCAGCAAACGCGCCTTCATTGGTCACGATCTGATTTCAGCACAAATGATGGGTGCCAACTCCCCCCTGCTGGCGAAAGAAAAACTTCACAACACCTTTGCCGGGGGAGCCATCTCAAGAGACGCGGGCGAGTTTTGGCGCTGGAATATCCAGGGTAAATTTTACACGACCGGTTACCGCTCCGGGCAAACCGAGCTCAGTGCCTTTATCGATAAGCCGCTGGTCATTGGCAAGGACACCACATCGCTCCACTTGTCGGGAGAACTCAACACCATTGTTCCCGACTACTTCGAAAGCAGGTACTACTCAAACCACTTCGAATGGAATAACCATTTCAACAACACCAAGGAGATGATCCTTAAAGCCCGTGTCGAATCGAAACGTCACAAACTGACAGCCGCCTTCAACTACGCTTTAATCAGCGACTACATCTACAACGGCGCCGAAGCTACACCACAACAAGGATCGGCTGAAATGTTGGTCTTGTCGGCTTTCGTTAACAAAGACATCGAAAGCAAACACTGGCTGATTCGGGCCAGCGCACTTTGGCAGAAAACCAACCAGGAATCGTACCTGCATCTCCCCGATCTGACAGCTTACTTAAGCGTAAACTTCAAACTACTCATATCAAAAGTGATGTATGCCAACTTTGGCTTCGACACCAGATATACCACCGCCTATTATGCGGATGCTTACGACCCGGCCACTGCAGGTTTTTATTGGCAAAATCAACAAAAAATTGGTAACTTCCCCATAGTAGACCTGCATGCTAACTTAAAACTAAAGCGAACCCGGGCCTTTTTCCAGTTGCTGAATGCTGCAACGGGCCTGCTGGACGGGAACTACTGGGCGGCACCCGATTATCCGCTCTACAGAAGAACCTTCCGCTTGGGCATTGCCTGGTCATTTTATGATTAGACAAACTAAACTTCATGCATGAAGCGAAAAAATTTCATCAAACCGTCACTCATTTTACTGGTTCTGTTTGCGTTCGTGGCCTGTTCAACAGGTAACAGGAAGAACGAAAAGAAGAAAACAGCCCAAAATACCGAACTAAGCCGCATTCTAAAATCCGGCAAACTGAGGGCTGTTGTCGACTACAACTCAACCAACTACTTTATTTACCGAGGCCGCCCCATGGGCTTCAAATACGAACTGTTGCAACATCTGGCCGCCGACATGGGCGTTAAGCTGGAAATATCGGTCAGCAATAACCTGGAAGAAACCTTCGAGGGACTGCGCAAAAAACGATACGACCTGGTCGCAAAAAACCTGACGGTAACGAAATCGCGCAACAAGCTGATTGACTTCACAGAACCACTGGAGCAAACGCGGCAGGTGCTCGTGCAGCGCCGCCCCCCAAATTGGCAATCGCTCACCCACCAACAACTGGAAGACTCCCTGATTCGCAACCAGCTTGAGCTGGCCGGCAAAACAATATACGTTCAGAAAAACACGGCCCACTACCGGCGCCTGATGAATCTGTCGGAGGAGATTGGTGCCGAAATTAACATTGTTCAGGATTCGATTTACGGCGTCGAGCAACTGGTTAGCATGGTTGCCAACGGCGAGATCAACCTGACGGTTTGTGACGAAAATGTCGCCAAAGTCAACCAGACCTATTTCCCCAACCTCGACATTGCCACCCCCATCAGCTTCCCCCAAAACATTGCCTGGGCTATTCATCGAAACAGCCCCGAATGGCGGGCATACCTGAACAACTGGATCAGCAACTTCAAACAAACCCGCGATTTTGCAATCCTTTATAAAAAATACTTCGAAGTAAACAGGGCTCACCTGCGCGTTCTGGACGACTACCATTCGCTAAGCGGAGGAAAGATTTCGCCCTACGACGATATCATCAAAAAAGAAAGTAAACAATACGGAATCGACTGGCGACTAACAGCGGCCGTGATCTATCAGGAATCGAAATTCGATACCGCAGCGGTCTCCTGGGCTGGTGCGTACGGGCTGATGCAGGTGATGCCCGAATCAGCCGATCTTTTCAGGATTCTGGATTACGAAAAGCCCGCAAAAAACATTGAGGTGGGGGTGCGCCTGCTCAAATGGCTGGACGATAATTTTAAGCATGAAGTTCCCGACTCACTGGAACGGGTGAAATTTGTGCTGGCAGCCTACAATGTTGGCCTGGGACACGTAAAAGACGCCCAACGACTGGCTGAAAAATACAACAAGATCCCCATTGTTTGGACCAACAACGTTGACTATTTCCTGCTCAATAAGTCGGCGGCAAAATATTATAAAGATCCGGTGGTAAAATGGGGCTATTGCCGGGGAGAAGAACCTTTTGAATACGTGAACAAGGTGCTTAACACCTATCACCACTACGTCAATATTATTGAGTCGTCGTAAACTGATGCTTCCCCAACAAATCCAGGAACTCGGATAAAATCATCGCTGTTGCGCCCCAAACAACCTCTCCTTCGTAAAGAAAACAAGGAACCTGAAGCACGCCGGTTGTTGTATTCACCGGGTAATGTTTCAACTTCCGATGTTCCGCATATTCCTGAATCGGAAACAAAATCAGTTTCTCGGCCTCGGCGCGGTTAATCACAAAATCGGGCTTGCGGTCAACCCAGCCCACAAAAGGAAAAACCTTGAACCGACTAACCTGCACGTACAACTCCGACAAGCGACCAAGCAACAGCACATCGGAAGGGTCAATCCCAACCTCCTCGCGGGCTTCGCGCAAAGCTGCAACTTCCGGTTTTTCATCAGCCTCGATACGCCCTCCAGGAAGGCTAATTTGTCCGGGATGGTTCTTCATTCCCGAGGCACGCTTGGTCAGACAGGTATATATCCGGCCTTCGTGCGGAAACAACAAAAGCAACACACTACTATGCCGTACCTGCCCGGCTTCAGAAGCATCAACAGCCAGCTTCCGCCCCGGGGGAATCATCTTTAGATGCGAGGCTCTGCCGGGAAGATCCGATCGAAGTAAAGTGGCAATATATTCCGGATTAAATTCGTGCATAGCTAAAGATAATCATAAATTCAGAAAGAATGCGACTTGCACCAATCGTTTAACAAGAAATTAAAGATTTTGGGAAATCAACAGCTTGTTAGATTTTAAAAATTCACACTACCAGACAATCATAACACCTTAATTTCAAGCAGCTTGACAAACCGATCAGCAACCAGGCAAAACACGAAGAATAAGGCGTTTATAAACCACCAGCGAACTATTCAAGATGAAAGCTGCCAAAAATCATTCGAAACGAATGGTTTTCTCCGGCGAAATGCGACCCACCAGATACGATGGTCCCAGCATCATGAGCAGGGTTACTGCCAGTGCTCCCAGGTTAAGCAATACAAGGTGAGACAAAAGCAAATTCACAGGCACTGTATTAACATAATAAGAGGCGGGATCTAAATGGATAATCTTAAAATGCTGTTGCAGCAAACACAAAGCAACACCAATAATATTCCCCCACAACAAGCCCTTGCCGACCAGAAACGCCGACAAATACAAAAAGATCTTGCGAATGTTTGCATTCGCTGCTCCCATCGACTTCAGAATACCGATCATCCGTGTTCGCTCCAGAATAATTACCAACAAACCCGAGATCATATTAAAGCCGGCAACCAACACCATCAAAAACAGAATGATCCACACATTCATGTCCAGCAAGTTCAGCCAGTCGAAGATATAGGGAAACTTTTCCTTCACATTACTTACACGCAACAAGGGCGCATCGGCCTCCAGATTTTCCAACACCAGTGCCCGCACCTCCCGGTTCACCGCATCCAGGTCATCCAAATCATCAATAAAAATCTCGAAGCCACTAATCTGCTTGTCCGACCAATTATTCAGCCGCTGAATATGGCGCAAATCGGCCAGCACAAACATCCGGTCAAACTCTTCCAATCCGGTCCGAAAAAGGCCTCCAACAGTAAACCGACGAATACGAGGCAGCTTCTCATCCGAATTCAAAAAGTACATCAGCAGCTGATCGCCCAGCTTCAATTTCAGAAGCTTCGAAATCTGCTCCGAGATCCACACCTGGTCGGTGCGCGACGAATCCAACGGAATACGCTCCCCGGCAAGCTTGTAGCGATCAAAAAAACGCCAGTCGAAATCAGATGAAATTCCCTTTAACACGACCCCTTGAATCTCGTCGCCGGCTTTAATAATGCCCGGCTTGGTCGCAAAACATTGAATATGTCGAACACCGGAAAGCGAATCCAAAGCAGGCAAAAAGGCCTGATCTTCATCAATCGGAATGGTCTGGTAGCTCTGATTGCTATCGTAGTTAACAATTTGCAGGTGAGCCGAAAAACCATTTACCTTCGCGGCAATCTCGCGCTGAAAGCCAATCACGATGGCCACAGCCAGGATCATCACCACCATCCCGAGACTGATGCCGGCAACCGCTAATCGCACAATGCGCCGGGAGAGGTTTTTCTTCGACTCTTTGGCCGAAAATAAACGACGGGCTATAAATAATTCGGTATTCAAATCGATGGGGTTGAAAGTTAGCCCTTAAAGCTACAAACTTTCTTCTTTCCGACGATTAACAAACGGAAGAATTAACAAGGCAACAAGCCCCATCAGAATCAGCATGGCAGTCATCGACGAGTGAGCCAAAAAGGCAAAAACCACCCCGTCGGCCTTACTTACCCCATAAACAACCAAGGCCTGAATAACCATAAAGTGCCAGGCTCCGATGCCCCCCTGTACCGGGGCAACCATACCAAAAGTGCCCAACACAAAGGTGGTTAAAGCTGCAATGGCCGTTAAATGCGTCGTGAAACCAAAAGCAAAGAAAACAACATACAGCATCAAGTAATACATCAGCCAGATAAATACCGTATGAAAGATGAAAGCCCACTTATTCTTCATATTCTGAATGGTGCGCAAGCCCTCTCCAAACTTTTGCAGTATCTCGTGCAGCTTATGGAACAACGCTGAATGCCGGATCTTTTGCCGGAAAAAGTAAAACAAAACCACCACGCCCAGCACACTCAAAATAGCCACCGGAGAAAAGGTAATATTCTCCAGCTTTTGCTTCACCTCGGGGTTATTATCGAGAAACTGAATGAGCTTTCCAAACTGCGTACCAATAACGATGAGAGTAAGTACCAGCATCATCAACACATCGATAATGCGCTCGGTTACAACCGTACCGACCAGCTTGGTGAAGGACATCTTCTCGTAACGGGCCAACACACCACAGCGCGAAATTTCGCCCATGCGCGGAATAACCAGATTCATCAGATAACCAACCATCACCGCCAAAAAAGTATTTAAGGTACGCGGACGACGCCCCAGTGGCTCAATCATGATGGCCCAGCGGATGGTGCGGCTAACATGGCTCAGCAAACCCAAAAGCAACGACACCCATACCCAAAAATAGTTGACATCATTCTTCAGGATCGATTCGATCCGCTTAATATCTTGATCTTTGTACACCAGCCAAAAAATGACCATCCCCAAGGCGAAAAAAGCCAGGACCTTAAGTGTCTTCAATAGTTTATGTTTCAAAACCAACTTGTTTATTTCTGAAAATGCGCTATTTTTAAGAAAGGTTTAGCACCACTTTCAAGCATTTTTATAAGTACTTTTTTAAATTTGCACCCCTTAAAAAAAGCCCAAATTCGGCGACAAAAATAAATATTTGTTTTAAACCTCATTCTTTTAAAGAACATATTCGAAAATTCGAAACCACTAGTCTCATAACAATGACCACAGTTAGAGCCAAAAAAAATTTAGGTCAACATTTTTTGAAAGATCAAAATATTGCTCGCAAAATTGTTGACAGCATGCAAGCCGAGTCTGTTTCCGAGGTTTTGGAAATTGGCCCGGGAATGGGTGTTTTAACACAATACCTCTTACAAAAGCCGAATTTTAAAACATCGGTTGTCGAAATCGACCACGAGTCGGTCGACTACTTGAAAAAGCATTATCCGGAACTGAGTGAACGAATCATCTCGAAAGACTTCCTGAAGCTAAAGCTAGAGGACTACTTTCCGGACAAATTCGCCGTCATCGGGAACTTTCCCTACAATATCTCGTCCCAAATCTTTTTCAAAATCCTGGACTATAAAAACCAGGTTCCCGAAGTGGTGGGCATGATTCAAAAGGAAGTTGCCGAGCGCCTGGCAACCGGCCCGGGCTCCAAAACCTATGGCATTTTAAGTGTGCTGCTTCAGGCCTATTACGACATTGAGTACCTGTTTACGGTCCACGAAAACGTGTTCAACCCGCCCCCCAAAGTAAAATCGGCCGTCATACGCTTAAGCCGCAACAGTCGCGAAAAGCTCGACTGCGACGAAAAATTGTTTGCCACGCTGGTGAAAGCAGCTTTTAACCAACGGCGAAAAACAATGCGCAATTCCCTAAAACAGTTCATCAAAGATGAGCCGTTAAAGGCAAACGAAATATTCAACCTCCGCCCGGAGCAGCTTAGCGTTTCCGACTTCGAGAACTTAACCCGGCTGATCCAGGCTCAGCCCTAAAATACTGCAAGCCCATGAGCGTGGAATTAAACATGGAATTTATCATCAAGCTTCAGGATTTGATTGAAACCGAATCATCTGCTGAAGTACTGGCAATGCTGGAAGGTTTGCACCCCACCGACATTGCCGAAATCATGGACAAGCTCACCATGGACGAAGCCAAATACCTCTACCTCCAACTCGACGGAGAGATGGCTTCGGATGTGCTGCTTGAAATTCCCGAAAACATGCGCCGCCGCTTTCTGCGCGTACTGCCTCCCGAGGTTATTGCCCACCAGTTTGTGGAGCACATGGACTCGGACGACGCTGCCGACATCATGGGCGAGCTGGAAGAAGAAGTCGTAGAAGCGGTTCTTTCGGAGATTGACGACAAAGAACAAGCCGGCGACATTGCCGACCTGCTGGAGTACGACGAAGATACAGCCGGTGGTTTGATGGCCAAGGAACTGGTGAAGGTTAACGAAAACTGGAGCGTTCAAACCTGCCTGAAAGAAATCTCGAGCCAGTCGGAAGAAATCGATGAAATATACTACGTGTACGTTGTCGATAACGACAATATTCTAAAAGGCGTGCTCTCGCTCTCCAAACTAATCCAGAAACCCACTCACAGCAAAGTCAAAGAGCTGAGTAACGAAGATATCCAGTCGGTACGAACCGACACCAGCCAGGAAGAAGTTGCCCAAATCATGGAAAAGTACGACCTGGTTGTGCTTCCGGTTGTCGATCAAATAGGGCGCCTCAAAGGGCGTATTACCATCGACGACGTGGTGGATGTGATTCGCGAAGAAACCGGTAAAGACTACCAGATGGTTTCGGGGATCACCGGCGATGTGGAGTCCACCGACAATGTATGGCGACTGACGCGTGTGCGGATCCCCTGGCTGCTCATTGGTACGGCCGGAGGACTTACCGGCGCGCAGGTATTGAGCTCCCACCAGGACACACTCAACCACATTCCGGCCATGGCCTTTTTCATTCCCCTGATTGCGGCAACAGCAGGTAATGTGGGAGTGCAATCGTCTTCCATCGTGGTGCAAACCCTGGCTGCCGGCACCCGCAAATTCGACACCCTCGGCAAAAAACTTTTAAAAGAGCTGGGCGTCGGCCTGATCACCGGTTTATTTTTTGCCTTGCTGATCTTCGGCTACAACTACCTGTTCAGCGACAGCTACAAGCTCACCCTCACCGTGAGCTGCACCCTCTTCATTGTCATTGTCTTTGCCTCCATGTTTGGCACTTTGATTCCGTTGGTCTTACATCGTTTCAAGGTAGACCCGGCCGTTGCCACAGGGCCCTTTATTACCACCATGAACGACGTACTGGGCCTGTTGCTCTATATGGGTGTTGCCCATTTCTTTTTCAACTTTTTAGGATGAAAAAACGACTCCTGATCGGGCGGTACGACGAGGCTGACTTTCCCGACCTTCAACTCGAAAATATTGAAGTAAAGATTGATAGCGGAGCCTACACCTCCAGCGTTCACTGCCATAGCATTGAGCTGATTGAGCTAAACGGAGAAAAAAAGTTGCACGGCTATTTTTTGGACCCCAACCATGCGCAATATCACAACAAAGAATTTATATTTGACCGCTTTACAAAGAAGCGGATACGCAGCTCGAACGGCCAAATGGAAGAACGGTATTGCATTGAAACCCAGATCCGACTGTTCAACCAAAATTTCCCAATCGAGCTGACCTTGAGCGAACGCGGACAAATGAAGTTCCCGGTTTTACTGGGTCGTAAGTTTCTGTCGCGCCGCTTTGTCGTCGATAGCGCCCGAACACGGCTGTCGGCCAAAAACGAAAAATGGACTGTGGAACTAAAAAAGCAGACCGACGATAAATAAAGAAGAAAAGACATCAAATTAATTAGATTACAAAAAACACCGTGAAAATTGTCATTTTATCCCGCGACCACAACCTCTACTCAACCCAACGACTGGTTGAAGCCGGAGAAAAAAAGGGACACCAGATGCTGGTTGTCGATCATTCCAAGTGCGACTTGGTGATTGAAAAGAAGAAACCAGGCATCATCTACCGAGGGCAGATGCTCGAAAATGTCGATGCTGTCATTCCCCGTATCGGCGCTTCGGTAACCTTCTACGGCACAGCCGTTGTTCGTCAGTTCGAGATGATGAAGGTATTCTCGGCTATCGAGTCGCAAGCACTGGTTCGCTCGCGCGACAAGCTGCGCAGCCTGCAGATCCTGAGCCGCGCCGGCCTGGGACTCCCCAAAACCGTTTTCACCAACTATTCGCGCAACGTGAAGGACATTGTGAAAAGCGTTGGCGGCGCCCCGGTAGTCATCAAACTACTGGAAGGAACACAAGGACTGGGCGTGGTTTTAGCCGAAAATGAAAATGCTGCCGAATCGGTCATCGAAGCCTTCAACGGACTGAAAGCCCGGGTTATCATTCAGGAGTTCGTGGAAGAAGCCAAAGGCTCCGACATTCGCGTGTTTGTTGTCGATGGGGTGGTTGTTGGCGCCATGAAACGACAAGCCAAACAAGGCGAATTTCGCTCGAATCTGCATCGCGGAGGTACCGCTTCTATCTACGAATTGAGCGAAGAAGAAGAAAATGCCGCCCTGAAAGCCGCCCGTGTAATGGGGCTGGGCATTGCCGGGGTCGACATGCTGCAATCCAAAAACGGTCCGCTGATCCTGGAGGTAAACTCATCGCCGGGACTGGAAGGTATTGAAGCCGCCACCGGCAAAGATATCGCCAACAGCATCATCCGCTATGTAGAACGTAACGTTTAAGCAAGCATGAAAAATCAACCACTTCAACTTTTAGGCGTAACCATCCCGGCCGGGCGAAAAACAATTATCAACCTGGAAACGGCCCGCCTGCACACGCACAATAAAATTGAAGTGCCTGTTATTGTTGAGCGAGCGAAGGAAGCCGGCCCGGTGCTCCTGCTAATCGGGGGCATTCACGGCAACGAGGTGAATGGCGTGGAGATAATCCGCGGGCTTATTGCCCACAAATACAATAAGCCAAGCCGCGGCACCGTCATCTGCATTCCCGCCCTGAATGTCCTTGGTTTTCTGAACAAAAGCCGCGAGTTTCCCGATGGCAAAGATCTTAACCGCATGTTCCCCGGCACACAAAACGGATCGCTGGCCAGCCTTTTTGCCTGGAACCTGATGCATAAAATACTGCCGGCAGCCGACTACATTGTCGATTTTCACACCGGCGGAGCCAACCGGTTTAACAGCTCCCAAATCCGGGTTGGCAAAGAACATCCGGAGCTACTGGAGCTTGCCCGGATTTTTCATCCGCGCTTCATCGTAATGGCTCCCGACCGGGAAAAGTCGTTTCGCGAAGCCGCCACCAAGGCCGGCAAAAAAATACTGCTGTTCGAAGGCGGAAAATCCCTCGACATCCACAACCGCATCACCCAGCGCGGCGTAAACGGCGTATTGCGGCTGATGCATCACCTGGACATGCGCGACTACACCAACGAAATTGCCGACATGAACGGCAGCGACCCCATCCTGATCCGACGATCGAGCTGGATCCGTGCGCGACATGGCGGCCTGTTCCGATTCCAAGTTAAAGATGGCGCTAAAGTTGAAAAAGGCGACATCATCGGGAGCATTTCCGACCCCTACGGAGCGTTCGAACGGGCCGTAAAAATTCCCGAAAGTGGCTACATCATTGGGCTAAATCATGCGCCAATCATCTACCAGGGCGATGCTCTCATCCATCTGGGAAAAACAGACTGACAGCAACCGACCTTAACGCCCACGACCGAATGCTGGCCACTACAAACCGAACAAACGGCCAATTTTTACACGATATTATTCAGCTGAAATCTCATCCCGATTAACCGGGGTTGAAAACCAATAAAAACCAACCAAATTTACGGGGACAGCGCAACCACTAATCGGTATTAAACGCATCCGCACGACAGCTCACCGCCCCGTTCGAATTTATTTTCAAACAGTTCAGAACATCACTTTTTCGGCATCAAAAATCTTTCTATTTTCAACGCTAAGTTTTTCTGAATAGTTCTGTTTTACAATCAGATAAATCCATAGAAATTACTATCTTTGCAACGCATTTTTAACAAACTGTAAATGAAGGATTTAAAAAAGATAAAATCAGCCCTCATCTCGGTTTATCATAAGGATAGACTGGATGTAATTGTCAAAAAACTGAATGAACTTGGTGTTGAACTTTATTCAACTGGTGGTACTCAAAGTTTTATCGAGAGTTTAAACATTCCGGTTACTGCTGTTGAAAATCTGACAGGTTATCCGTCAATTCTGGGCGGACGTGTAAAAACCCTGCACCCTAAAATATTCGGAGGTATCCTGAACCGTCGTGACAACGCCGGCGACCAGGAACAAATTGGCCAGTATGAGATTCCTGAAATCGACCTGGTAATTGTGGACCTCTATCCTTTTGAAGAAACCGTAGCATCGGGTGCTTCTGAAGAAGATATCATTGAGAAGATTGACATCGGTGGTATCGCATTAATCCGCGGAACAGCGAAAAACTTTAACGATGTGATCATCGTTTCGTCACGCGACCAATACGAAGATTTCATCGATCTACTGAATACAAAAAATGGCGAAAGCACATTGGAAGACCGCAAGGAATTTGCCCGCAAAGCCTTTGCAACGTCGTCGCATTACGACTCGGCCATTTTCAACTACTTTAACGGTGGTGGCATCAACGACAAAACACGCGTAAGCCTGAACGACGGCAAAGTTTTGCGTTATGGCGAGAACCCGCACCAATCGGCAACTTTCTACAAATTCGACAATGCCGACTCAAAAGTAACTTTGGCCAATGCCCAGGTACTGCAAGGCAAGGAGTTGTCGTACAACAACCTGCTGGATGCCGACGCAGCGTGGAAATCAGCTTCCGACGCTTATCATTCGGTCAATCACATCGAAAACAAGGTGGCCGTTTCGGTCATCAAACACCTGAACCCCTGCGGCCTGGCCGTTACCGACAACATCCTGAAGTCGTTGGATTTAGCCTGGGAAGGCGACCCAATCAGTGCTTTCGGATCAATCATTTGCTTTTCCGACACGGTAACTGCTGAAGTAGCCAGCTGGTTCGGCAAAAAATTCGTTGAAATCATCATTGCTCCGGCATTCACGCCTGAAGCGTTGGAGATCTTCGCCAAGAAGAAAAACCTTCGTCTACTGGTAACTCCTTTAAAAGCCGAAACAACCGGCGAAAAACTCTTCCGCTCAATCAGCGGGGGTATGCTGGTACAGGACGAGGACGAAGGTATGGACAGCGAGTTCAAGAACGTGACAAAAATTCAGTTCGACAGCAATAAAATGAACCTGGCCAAGTTTGGTATTACAGCGTGTAAGCATTTAAAAAGTAATGCCATTGCGATTGTCACAGAAAAAGAAGACGGATCATTCTGGTTAACAGGTGCCGGTATGGGACAACCCAACCGTCTGGACAGTATGCGTCAATTAACCATGCCTCGTTTCGACCTGAAAGAAGGTGTAAAAATTGAAGAATCGGTTGTGATTTCAGATGCTTTCTTCCCCTTCCGCGACAGTATTGAAGCCGCCAACGAATACGGAGTGAAATACATCGTTGAGCCGGGTGGCAGCATTCGCGACGAGGAAGTGATTGAAGCTTGCGACGAGTTCGGCATTGCCATGCTGTTTACCGGTCGCCGTCACTTTAAACATTAATTTGAAAAAAGTCGGGCATAACCCCTTGACATAGGAGATAAAATACATGGGATTGTTTTCATTCTTAACCCAGGAGATCGCGATTGACCTGGGGACAGCAAATACCATCATCATACAAAACGATAAAATTGTATTGGACGAGCCTTCGGTTGTCACCATCGACATGAAGACTGAAAAGCTTTTTGCCATTGGTGAGAAAGCCCGTCAGATGGAAGGTCGTACACCGCCAAACCTGAAAACGATTCGCCCGTTACGCGATGGTGTGATTGCCGACTTCAACGCGGCAGAACAGATGATTCGGGGGATGATTAAAATGATCAACCCGAAGTCGAAAATGTTCTCCCCTTCGCTGAAAATGGTTGTTTGTATCCCTTCGGGCTCAACTGAAGTTGAAATTCGTGCCGTACGCGACTCGTCGGAACATGCCGGCGGCCGCGAAGTGTATATGATTTACGAACCAATGGCTGCGGCCATTGGTATCGGCCTGGATGTGGAAGCCCCCGAAGGAAACATGATTGTTGACATCGGTGGTGGTACTACCGAGATTGCCGTAATCTCGCTGGGTGGCATTGTGACCAACAAGTCGATCCGTATTGCCGGCGACGACTTAACAGCCGACATCATGGAATACATGCGCCACCAGCATAACATTAAAGTGGGTGAACGTACTGCCGAAGATATCAAAATAAACGTTGGCTCGGCACTCTCGCAACTGGAAACGCCGCCGAACGACTACATCGTTCAGGGGCCCAACCAGATGACAGCGCTGCCCATCGAAGTGCCGGTATCGTATCAGGAAATCTCGCACTGTCTCGAGAAGTCGATTTCGAAAATTGAAACGGCCATCTTAAGTGCCCTGGAGTTAACACCGCCCGAGCTGTACGCCGATATTGTGAACAAAGGAATCTACCTGGCCGGTGGTGGGGCTCTGCTCCGCGGCCTGGACAAACGCTTGTCCGAAAAGATCAACATTCCGTTCCATGTTGCCGAAGACCCCTTGCGTGCTGTTGCCCGTGGTACCGGTATTGCTCTTAAAAACGTTGATAAATTCTCTTTCCTGATCCGGTAATTCCAGACCGGGAAAGAGTAAACTTCCCCCTGAATGAGAGGTTTATTACGCTTTCTGGCGCGAAATTATTTCATTTTATTATTTCTGTTGTTCGAAGCGATCAGCATTGGGCTGCTTGTGAACTACAACAACTTTCAACGGGTGAAATTTTTCAACTCGTCGAACAGCCTGATTGCGTCGGTTTACAAAAGCTTTAACGCGGTAAGCAGTTTCTTTCACCTGCAACAGTCCAATGCCGATCTGGCGCAGGAAAACGCCCGCTTGCGGACCATGCTCGAACAATACCGGCAAAGCACAGTGGCTGTCGACTCGACCGCCATTGTCGCAGAACTTACGGCCTCCGATAGTGTCGACCTGCGCTATGAGTTTATACCGGCAAAAGTGATCAACAACTCCTTTGTTCGCCAATACAACTACATAACACTCAGCAAGGGAAGCGACGACGGCGTAAAAGTGGATATGGGAATCATTGGCCCCGGAGGCGTTGTTGGCATTATCACCAGCGTATCCCGCCACTACGCTACCGGCCCCACCATCCTGAACAAGCGATGGAAAGTGTCGGCCAAGATCCAAAATTCGAATTACTTTGGCTCACTAGCCTGGGATGGTCAGGATCCGCACTACGCCCGGCTGAACGAGATTCCCTTTCATGTGCAAATGGCTGTTGGCGATACCATTGTTACCAGCGGATTCTCCGATGTTTTTCCCGAAGGCGTGCCCATCGGAACCATCGAAACTTTCGATCATGCCAGCGGGCGAAACTTCTTTGCCATCAAGGTGAAGCTGCTGACTAACTTTGCCAATCTCAGCTTTGTTGAGATTGTGAAGAACAACCATTTAGAGGAATTAGAACAATTACAGGAACTAAATACGGATGAATAGCGGCATTTTCAAATATATTGGCTCGTGGCTCATCCTGGTACTTCTCCAGGTGTTGCTGCTCAACCACATCCAAATCAGTGGGTATGTCAACCCTTATCTGTACATTCTGTTCATCCTCACCCTGCCCTTCAACACCCCCAACTACCTGTTGCTGCTATTGGGTTTTTTGCTGGGCTTGAATATCGACATTTTCACCAATACCCTGGGGATGCACGCGGCAGCAACAACCTTCGTGGCCTTTATCCGCCCTTCGGTCATCAATCTCATTTCGTCGCGCGATGTGTTGGAATTAAACCAGCTGCCCCGCATTTCGGAACTCGGTTTTTCCTGGTTCTTTCGCTACAGCCTGATCATGGTGCTGAGCCATCATCTATTCCTGTTCTATATCGAAGTGTTTACCTTCAGCGGATTCTTTCACACCTTATTGCGCAGCCTGCTGAGTTCGGCCCTGACCATTGTGCTGATCCTGGTTAGCCAGTACATGACTGCAAAACAAAACTGATTGTGGACAAATACGCCAAACGACAGTATATTATCGGAGTCATTTTCGCATTGATTGCGATCATTTTTATTGTCCGCCTGTTTTCGCTGCAGGTTCTCGATAGTTCGTACAAGAAATATGCAACCCGCAACGTCCTTCGCCCTGTCATAAACTATCCGGCGCGGGGATTGATATACGACCGCAACGGCGACCTGCTGGTATACAACAAGGCGGCCTACGACCTGCTGGTTACTCCCCGCGAGGTATCTGCTTTCGACACCACACAATTGTGCTCCATCCTGAAGATATCGAAAGACGAATTAGTTCAGGAGCTCAAAAAAGCCCGTAAATATTCGCGCTACAAGCCCTCGGTCATTGTCAAGCAGCTGTCGACCGAAATGTATGCCATGCTACAGGAAAAACTGTACAAATATCCGGGATTCTTCGTGCAAACCCGTACGCTGCGCGAATATGCTCACCCCATTGCAGCACACATGCTGGGCTATGTTGGCGAGGTTAACCAGTCGCAAATAAACAAAGATCCCTACTATGCTCAGGGCGATTACATTGGTATTACCGGGATCGAACGGGCCTACGAAAAAGAATTGCGCGGGCACAAAGGCGTCAGTTACTTTTTAGTTGATGTGCACAACCGACTGAAAGGCGCTTATAACGAAGGGAAAAACGACTCGGCAGCCGTATTAGGGAATAACCTGACCACAACAATCGATGCCAAACTACAGGCTTACTGCGAGCTGCTGATGCAGAACAAACGCGGTGCGGTGGTGGCCATTGAACCCAGCACAGGAGAGATCCTTTGCTATTTCAGCGGACCCGACTACGACGCCAACCTGCTGGTTGGTCGCGAACGAAGCAAGAATTACCAGATGTTGCTGGCCGATACGCTGAAGCCACTGACCAACCGGGCCATATCGGCGGCCTACTCGCCGGGCTCCACCTTTAAAACCATCAACGCCCTGATTGCCCTGGAAGAAGGAACTATTACTCCGCAAACCACCTTTGTGTGTGGCGGTCCGGGCACCAAACCCATTTCGTGTACACACCACCACGAATCGCCGATTGACCTGGTCGGTGGCATTCGCGAGTCGTGCAACCCCTATTTCTGGAATACCTTCCGATCTATCATCGGGAACTATCCCAAAGCGGAAGACGGCTATAAAAAATGGCGCGAATATGTGGAGAGCTTTGGACTGGGACAGCGGCTGGGAACCGAGTTCTATGGTCAGTCGCCGGGCAATATCCCACAGGCAAGCTACTATGACCGCTTTTACGGCCGTCACCACTGGAATGCCTTAACGGTGCGTTCGCTGGCCATCGGGCAAGGCGAGGTTATTGTCACCCCGCTGCAAATGGCCAATATGGCAGCCGTAATCGCCAACCGCGGCTACTATATCGATCCGCATCTGGTGAAATCCATCAGCGATCCGGACAACAACATCCATCAGCTGGACTTCAAGCGAAGCGATTGCATGGTGCATGCCGACAAATTCGAGCAGGTGATTGAAGGAATGCAGGAAGTGATTGACCAAACCAATACGCGCTACACTGCTCATGTTGACGGAATAGAGATTTGCGGAAAAACCGGAACTATTCAAAATACGCATGGAGCCGACCACTCGGCCTTTATCGCCTTTGCCCCGAAAAACAATCCGAAGATTGCCATTGCAGCCTATGTAGAAAATGGGGTGTGGGGAGCACGGTATGCAGCACCAATTGCCAGCCTGATGATTGAAAAATACCTGAACGACTCGATTGGTGCCCCCAACCGACTGGCAACAGAAAAAAGAATGATTGAAGCAAACCTGTTAAATCCGAATCAAAAGAAATAATGGCAAGCAGAAACAACATCTGGGCAAATTTGGACTGGCTAACCATCGGCTTCTATATCCTGCTGGTTTTCATGGGATGGATTAATATTTATGCTGCCGTTTTCAACGAAGAGCACAGCAGCATTCTGGATATGAGCCAGCGCTACGGAAAACAGCTGATCTGGATCATCGCAGCCTTCGCATTAGCCGGCGTGCTCATTCTGATCGACAGTAAATTCTATGTTTCCTTTGCCTTTCCGATATACCTTGCAACCATACTGATGCTGGTCGGGGTGCTGCTCTTCGGCTCCGAAGTAAAAGGAGCCAAATCATGGTTCCAAATCGGAGGCTTTGCCTTTCAACCGGCCGAAGTGAGCAAGCTGGCTACCGCCCTGGCACTAGCCAGGTTCACCAGCTCGTATAATTTCAAGATTGAAAAAATGCAGTCGATAATGGTCATTGGCGCGATATTGGCGATTCCGGTAGCCTTAATCTTTTTGCAGAACGACACCGGATCGGCACTGGTATTTGCGGTCTTTTCACTCGTTCTGTATCGCGAAGGGCTCTCGGGAACCATTCTTTTTCTAGGCGTATTAGTAGCTCTGGTCTTTATTTTAACGCTCATCCTGCAGCCGTTGGTGACAATAAGCCTGCTTACAGCGGCAGCAATCATCATTTACTATTTCATCAACCCCAAGTTCCTGCTGGCCCTGAAAGCAGTCGCTATTGCCGCCACCATCTTTATGGCTTTGTGGCTGAGTAATACCCTGCTAAAACTGGCTATCGACACCAACAAAATCATTCTGATATCGGCAATCCTGGCCAGTATCATTTTCACCGTATATGCCCTGCGCCACCGCATCAACCAACTACTGCTCATCATCGGAATTTACCTGATGCTGGTGCTCATGACTTTCTCGGTCGACTATGTCTTCAACAATATTCTGGAGCTGCACCAGCGCGCACGCATCGAGGAGCTGCTGGGCATCAAGTCCGACCCCCTGGGGGTGGGCTATAATGTCAATCAATCCAAAATTGCCATCGGTTCAGGAGGCCTTGCCGGCAAAGGTTTCCTAAACGGAACCCAAACAAAATTCAACTTTGTGCCCGAACAAAGCACCGACTTCATCTTTTGCACCGTGGGCGAAGAGTGGGGATTTATCGGAACAACATCGGTTATCCTGCTTTTTCTGGGGCTGCTCATCCGCCTCATCTTTTTGGCCGAACGACAACGTTCGGTTTTTAGCCGGGTGTACGGATACAGCGTGGCCTGCATTCTGTTTTTTCACCTGACCATCAACATTGGCATGACCATTGGCCTGGCTCCGGTGATCGGGATTCCCCTTCCTTTTTTCAGCTACGGAGGCTCCTCGCTTTGGTCGTTTACCATCTTGCTGTTTATCTTTTTGCGCCTGGATGCCAGCCGTATGGAAAAACTGAGTTATTAAGCGACAACAGGAGTCTGAAACTTGCAGAACACGCACTTGGTTAGTCAGAAACAATAAAATAGTTTTAATATTCAACACAATAGCAAGCACAAGTAAAAATGATGCCTATCATCGAAATTTTGTTCTCCTGATTAACTCCCGTTCCGTACTGCAATAGAGCAAAGATCGGGAACATGAACTTTAGCTCGAAACAAAACATGCCGCTCATCCAATACAGATTTCCGGTGCTCATAATCTAAAAACAAAGCTGATTATCTGCCACTTAGGCGACACTGCATCTATCTGCACGCTTCAATGCAAAAAAGGTCCAATCAACAAGCTAACTTTTTCATTCTGAATTTGACGATTAATTAACCCGATGTACGAAAAACATTATTAGTTTCACACCGGAATGAGTGCTTAACGAGAGAGAATAACGAATGAAAAAAATTTTGATAATTGAAGACAACGAACTGTTGTTGAAGATGATTGAATTCATATTGAAGAAAAATGGCTTTGAGACCACAGTGGCAAAAACCGGTAAAGAAGCCATTAATGCCTTGCATGAAACCCCTTTTGACTTAATCATCACCGATCTGATGCTTCCTTATGCCAATGGTTTTGAGATCATTGAACACATCAAACAAAACAAAGCTCAAAACCAGGTTCCGGTCATCATTATCTCGGCGGTGGTTAACGAGGAAACGGTCATGGCCGGTTTCGACAGCGGCGTTGACGACTACATCAAAAAGCCCTTCACCCCCGGAGAATTACTGTCACGCGTCACGCGCCTGTTAAAAGTGAACGTAACAGCTTAAAGACACAATCCATGGTATGTTTTGTGTCGAACATCCGGGGAAGCGAGCTGATGCAAGCCATGGGTTTATACGAGAGAAGTCCTTTCTTCATCCAGCTGGCCATTGTCTTCGTGTTTCTGCTGGTTTTGTCGTTAATCATCATCTACACGGTGCTTTTCAACCGGAAATTCACCGACTACCTGTCTGATATCCGGGAGGCCCGCTGGAAACCGATCACCCAGGATTTGCTGATTGAAATTATCTCGGAAACGCAGGATCTTCCCCGCAATAAGGCTTTTGACGTCGACCGGCATTTGCATAAGTTTGAGCCTTTCCGGTTTTCGGAACACAACCATCGGCGAAGAATACTGATCAACAGCATTGTCGACCTGCGGGAACAGCTGTCGGGAAATACCAAGAAGATCCTGCTATACATCTACCTAAAGCTGAACTTGCAGAAAGATGCCATCCGCGATCTGGACAGCCTGTTTCCGCGTCGGGTAATCCGTGCCATCACCGAGCTGAATAAGATGGGTTATGTACTGGAAGACGAGCAAATGCAACAACTGCTGACCCGCAAGAACAAGTATATTTACCACGTTGCGCGAACCTATTACTTTTTGTATCACTCCAACTTTTCGATCGATGTACTGGTGGAACGCGGCGAAAAGCTGAGCGCCTGGGACGAAATGGAGCTGTTCAGCACCATATCGCAGCTGTCGGAAGATTCCGTTCCTCAGTTTGCCCAATGGATCACACCGCAAACCCCCGAAGATCTGGTTGCCCTATCGGCTCGTTTGGCTGTTCATTTTCTGCAGTTCGATGCAGCCTGCCAAATGCACCAACTGCTGGACACTTGCAGCGACTGGCTGAAGATACGACTCATCAATGCCATCGGGAAATTGATGCAGGCGGAATGCGAAAAGGGACTGATTGCCCGCTACCCCAATGAAGAAAATCCGGAAATCAAAAAAGAAATTCTGAAAGCCCTGGGACGTACCGGAGGCGATCTGTCACCCGATTTTTTGGTTCGTGCATTTTTAGATGAAACCGACTTCAACCTGAAGAAGCATGCCGCCTTGTCGGCTTTTAAAAGCATGCCGATGGCTGAGATTCGCGAACTGCCCTTTTTCGACCGGCTGTCAACAGACGAGACGGCGCTAATCCAATACATTAAGAATCCTTTAATCAATTTCAATTAGTGCTCAAAAATATTCTACTTCAGCTTTTCGATTTTTACCAATACCTTATCTTCATTTATTGCTTGGTATTGTTCGGCATTTACCTGATGCTTATTCTCTCGTCGCGGGCGGCAATCAGCAAATACAAACGCGAGAGCCTCACCGTTGACAAGGACATTTTGCTGCGTTCGTACCTCAGCCCCGGCATCAGCGTCATCGCTCCGGCCTATAACGAGGGGGTGACCATCATCAGCAATGTCCGCTCGCTGCTAACGCTGAGCTATCCCCGCTTCGAGGTGATCATTGTCAACGACGGCAGCAAAGATGATACGCTCAACAAACTGATTGCGGAATTCAAGCTGATAAAAACCGATTATGCCTGCCAGCAAGAGCTTTCAACCTTTCCGGTTCGGGGCTATTACAAATCGGTCGACCGGGCTTACCAAAAACTGCTGGTCATTGACAAGGAAAATGGCAAAACAAAGGCTGATGCGGTGAATGCCGGCCTGAATGCAGCCCGTTTCCCCTACTTCCTGAATACCGATGTGGACTGCATACTGGATTCCGACACCCTGCTGGAGCTTATCCAGCCCTTCATCACCAGTCACAAACGGGTTATTGCCGTTGGGGCAACACTGAAGATGGCCAACTCCTGCGAGTTTGACGCCGGCATGCTGGTGCGCGCCAAACCACCGAAAAAACTTCTACCCCGTTTTCAGGAAATTGAATATATCCGCTCGTTCGTGACCGGGAAGATGGGTTGGTCGTACCTGAACGCGGTCCCCAACGTATCGGGAGGTCTGGGCCTTTTCGATCGGGAGGTTGCCCTGAAGGCCGGCGGCTACGACCGTCATTCCTTCGGCGAGGATATGGAGATCATCATCCGTATGTCCCAGTACATGCTCGACAATAAACTGGAATATATCATCAAATATATTCCGGTGACACTCTGCTGGACCGAAGGCCCTGAGTCGCTGAAGATCTTAACCCGCCAACGTGTGCGTTGGGCCCGAGGCTTGCTGCAAATCATTGCGCAATACCGAAAAATACTGTTTCGCCCCAAATACAAAAAACTGGGCATGCTTGTGCTCCCCTACAGTTTTCTGTTCGAACTGCTGGCCGCCTTCATCGAAGTGGGAGGAATCTTCATCTATATCTTCCTGATTTACACCGACCGTATTGACTGGCCCTTCGCCATTATTTTGCTTTTGTTTGTCTACTTTTTTTCCATCGCCCTAACTACCCTGTCGCTGGTGTGGAACCAAATTATCTTCAAACAATACAAATGGCACGAGGTGTTGTATTTGTGCTTCACCGCCCTTTGGGAGCCAATCATCTACCACCCGCTGGTTTTGTTCGCTTCGCTGAAAGGCTACCTATTTCAGCTTACAGGTCGCCAACACAGCTGGGGAAATATGCAACGCAAAGGTTTTGTACAAAAGCCCGCAACCAGTAAAACATGATCTTATTGACGTACCTGGAAATTCAAAAATAAATGGAGTTCAAAAGCATTACACCTGCCCGCTATTTTTTAGTCGCCTGTATGCTGCTTGTGTTATTCACGGCAAACGCTCAGGTCGAAAAATCGTCGGACGAGTTGTTAACCGAAGCCTTAGCGCTGACTAAAGACGGCCAGTACGAGAAGGCTATCGCCAAATGTGAAGAAGCGCTGTTCATCACGCCCGACTACCCCGACATTCACCAATTACTTGGCAAGTTATTTCTGATACAACAAAACTACAACGGGGCTAAAGTGCACCTGGCAATAGCACATACGATGATGCCCGATAACAGGAATGTGCGAAACGATCTGATCAGTTTGAATATACTCACCGGAAACTACGCAAAAGCTGAACAGTTAATTAACGAAGCACTTCAGGCACAACCGGATGATCAGAACTTACTGCTCAAGAAAATTGATGTATTGAAAAACCAACAAAAGACAAATGAGGCGCTGGCCATACTTCGCGAACAACATGAAAAGCATCCCAAGGATGAAAAATACTTGTACTCGCTGACGGAGCTTCGTTTCCAATTGGCCGGAGAGGCGATTCAAAATAAGCTCCCGGAACAGGCAACAAAGCTTCTCAACGAAATATTGGCAGACAATCCTTCCAACCGGAATGCGTATATCCAGCTCTTCAACCTGGCTTATGCCAACCACCAATTGGATGAAGCCATCCAATATTCATCGGCAGCACTTCAACAAGCCCCTGACGACAGCCTTTTTCTGATTAAGAATGCCTCGTTTCTGGCTGAAGCAGGTCAATATGAAAAAGCACTGGCCCCGGCTTATCATTTAATGACCAGCTATCCCTCGGCGAAAGATTCCGCTTTATATGCTGACATTCTGATCAGGCAGGCTTCGGCATACCGGAAGCAACAAAACTGGGAAGCAACACGGAGTACGCTCGAAAAAGCCGCCCCGATAGCGTCGACAAACCTGAATCTGATGAAAGATTTAGCGACCGCCAACTTTGAACTGAAGCACTACCAACAAACGATCGATTATGCCAACCGTGGATTAAAGATTTCTCCGGCGCACAGCTATCTTTTAATTAAAAAGGCAGCAGCCTACGAGGAGCTTTCTCAATATGAAAAAGCCTATCAGGCGGCTTATGCAGCAGCGCAAACAACAACGGACAACCGGCACTATTTGACTTATGCCGACTACCTGAAAAGCAAGACTTACAAAAACCAAATCGGCATCATCCATTTGCACAGTATTTACTCGGATGACCGGGATCCTTCGTGGATTAGTTCGCTTCAATATATGCGCCGTTTCAAAAAGGCCAGCTGGATTGCCCGTGCCAACTACCGCGACCGCGGAACAGCCACTGGCTATCAACTGGAATCGGAGCTTTACTACCAGCACAACCAGCGTTACTATTCGTATGCACTTGCAGGTTGGTCGTCCGATGAACTGGTTTTCCCCAAAGTACGCGCCGGCTATTCGCTTTTCCGCAGCTTCAACAAAGGCTGGGAAGGCGAGCTGGGTTCGCGCTATGTTTATTCGCTGGGCTATCATACCGTTTCGGCACTCGCGTCGGTTGGTAAATACTGGGGCAACAACTGGACAAACATCCGGGTGTATGCCATCCATGACGACAACCGGTGGGATCAGGCTTATTCGCTGAACCACCGGTTCTACCTGAACGACAAGCTGGACTACATCGCTATTATCGGTGCATTAGGAACCAGCCCCGACGACCGCAGCCGCCAGTTCGGAACCGAACGCGTTTCGGGCTTCCTGATGAAATCCGCAGGACTGGGCTATCAAAAAAACATCAACTACCGATGGACCATCAACCTGGTTGCCAGCTATGCCAACCAGCGTATTCCAGACAATAAAAGCTACAATCAGTACGATTTCTACCTCACTTTACTCCGAAACTTCTGATATGCCCAACTACCTGACGCTGTTACTGACCATGCTTCTGACTCATCTTTCGGGAATGAGCCCGGCAGCACCTGTCGAGCTGGCCAACAACGGGAAATCAGCCTACAAGATTGTAATTGCACCTTCAGCCAATGCCGAAGAGCTTCAAGCAGCACATATATTTCAATCCTATTTTAAACAGGTAACAAGCGTGCAGCTACCGATTACCCAATCGGTCAGCGAGCCGGACCAACCCTACATCAGCATTGGTGAAACCAGCTGGACTAAAGTCGAAAATGCGCCGCAAGCCTATACAATTGAAGTGAAAGCGGGCAAGCTTCAAATTACCGGAGGAAAACGCAAAGGTGTCATTTACGGAGTTTACACTTTCATTGAAGAAATTCTGGGGTGCCGAAAATGGAATGCCAACGAACCGGCTGTTTGCCCGCGTGTTTCGAATCTGACAATCGACTCGAATTTATTGATCCACTCCAAACCGGCCTTTGAGTATCGCGAAGCCTACTTCCCCGCCGAAGCAGACGATGAATACCTGGATTGGCATAAACTACACCGGTTGGACGATCTTTGGGGAATGTGGGGACACAGCTTCAATCAGCTTGTTCCTGCAAAAAGATACTTTCGCGATCATCCGGAATATTTCTCATTCTACCTGGGAGAACGCCGCCCGTTGCAGCTCTGCCTGACCAACAAACAGGTGATCAAAATTGCCATTGCCACAATTCGGAAAAAGATTAAAGAGCATACCAATGCGATCTACTGGTCAATCAGCGCCAACGATGATGTTGGTACCTGCGAATGCGACCATTGCAGCAAAATTAACCAACGCGAAGGCGGCGACCAGGGAACACTGATCCGCTTTGTCAATGCCATTGCCAAAGCTTTCCCCGAGCGGATTTTTACAACCCTTGCTTACGGTAGCACCTCCCGTGCACCGCTGCATACGAAGCCTCGGCCGAACGTTTACATCTTTCTCAGTTCCATTGATGCTTATCGCACCCGCGAACTGGAAAACGAAAAAAGCGCCGCTGCCTTTAACCGAAATCTGAAAGATTGGGAAAAGATAAGTTCTCACATCTTCGTTTGGGATTATTACACCCAGTTCACCAATTACCTGGCGCCATTCCCGATCATTCCGACACTTCAACCAAACCTCAACTATTTTAAGCAGCATGGCGTATCCGGAGTTTTTGCACAGGGAAGCGGCTACGATTACAGCAACCTGGCCGAACTAAAACAGTACCTTCTGGCGAAGCTGCTTTGGTCGCCGGAACAGGATGTTGAAAAGCTAACCGATGAATTTCTTCAGGGCTACTATGGACCGGCTGCCCAATACCTCCGGCAGTACATCGACCTTCAACGAGATGCACTTGTGAAAAGCGGAGCGCAACTCGACATTTACGGCAACCCGGTTGGTGACTGGAACACTTATCTGACGCCTGAGATGATGGATCGATACAGCATGATCCTTGATTCTGCGGAAATTGCAGCTGAGCGCCAACCGGAACTTTGGAAACGCGTTAACCGGCTACGATTATCTGATGAGTTCGCTTACCTGCAACAAAGTCGCTTTTACGGGCGCGACCGCTATGGCATCTGGCAAACCGCAAAAGACGGAAGCCTAAGTCTTAAACCACGAATGCAGCAACGTGTCGACCGCTTCTACCAGGCCTGCAAACAAAACGGCATTGACAAGCTCAATGAAGCCGGTACCACCATCGATCAATACAAAAACGAATGGGCATGGTGTTTTCATCACCCCCCGGCAAAGAACCTGGCCAGCGAAGGCACAATCCGGGAGATGACTTCTCCTTTCGTGGCGGAATATGCCACCAAAGGAGAGCGAACGCTGATCGACGGTATGTATGGCTTCGACGATTTCAGCTATAACTGGCTTTGTTTTTACGGATCTCCGCTACAATGTACGCTTGACTTAAACGCAACCATATCGGTAAGTCATGTTAAGCTGAATTTTCTGGAAGATCAGCGCCATTGGATTTTCCGGCCCGAGCAACTAATCGTTGAAGGATCATTGGATGGCGAGCATTTTTATCAATTAGGGGAACTTACCACCAGTCCCCTGGCTGAAGACTACACTATTCAAAAGATCCCTTTAGCAATTGCATTCAAGCAACAAACGCTAAGATACATTCGTGTAACTGCAATGCCCCAGGCTAAGCTTCCTCTATGGCGCGGGCACAAAACCAAAAAGCCCATGCTGGCCTGCGACGAAGTTTGGGTAAGCGAGTAAAATGAAAAACCTCCACCCCTACCCGTTGCCGGGAGGATGAAGGTTTTTGCGTTATCTATCCTAAAGTTTCTCTTTTTTAACCACCAACGGTGGCTCGGATGCCATGCGCTGCAAAGATCTGCTGCGCAAGTTCCAGATCATCATCGGAAGGGGGAGCCAGCTCACCGGGCTCGTAGCTATTACCCAGCTTCTGGTGCTTCCCTTTCGCGATATCATGATATGGTAACAAGTTCACTTCTTTACGGTGCCACGGCAACGATGCCAAAAATTCAGCTTCATTTTGCAAGGTTTCCTCATCGGCATTTACCCCTTGAATAAACGGAATGCGGATAATGAAATCACTGCCGTTTTCAGCTAAAGCCCGAATGTTATTCAGGATTTGCGCGTTCGGCACACCCGTATATTTGCGATGCACATCCGAATTCCAGGCTTTCAGGTCAACCAAGAAAAGCTCAGTCCTTTTGGCAACTTCCAGTACCAAATCCGTTTTGGCAAAGAACGTTGTATCCACCACCCGGTGAATGTCCCGTTCGCCACAACGATCGAGCAGTTCAATCAACTTTCGGTGATGCATCAGCGGTTCTCCTCCGGAGAACGTTACGCCTCCGTCCGACTGATCAAAAAAGACCGTTTCCCGCTCAATGATGCGCATCAACTCAGGCGTTGTATATTCCCGCCCCGACATCTCTATGGCTTTCGTCGGGCATACTTCAGCACATTTGCCACACAGCGTACAACGCTCAACATCCGTTTTTATGCCATCGGGCGTTAAAGTCAGCGCATCATGCGGACAGACCTCAATGCACTTAACTGCTCCGATACATTTTGACGCCGTGTACATTTTTTGAGCCTGGCTGTTGATGCTTTCAGGATTATGACACCACACGCAGGACAACGGACACCCTTTAAAAAAGAGCGTTATCCGAATACCCGGTCCGTCATTGATCGCATATTTCTTAATATCGAAAATCAAACTCATTGGAATATTCGACGATTAGAATGTTAGCATATTAGAATGATTCATTTTCGGTCCGATCAATCACTTCCTGTTGCAAGTCGGCATTCATATCGTTGAAATAGTCGCTGTAACCGGCCATACGCACAAGCAAGTCTTTGTAATCTTCCGGACAAGCCTGTGCGGCAAGCAAAGTTGCGGTATCCACAATGTTGAATTGAATATGGTGACCTCCCATCGCAAAATAGGTACGAATCAGTTTAGCCAACTTAGCGATATCCTCGTCACGCTTCAGCAAGCTTGGCAGGAATCGCTGGTTCAGCAGCGTACCTCCCGACTTTGTTTGATCCAACTTGGTTAATGAACGAATCACCGCTGAAGGGCCGTGGGTATCGCAACCGTGTGACGGTGAAGTACCATCAGAGATCGATTTACCAGCCAAACGTCCGTTAGGCGTTGCTCCCATCACCTTACCAAAATATACGTGGCAAGTTGTCGACAACATATTCAGATGGAACGTTTCTCCTTTTGTATTTGGTTTTCCATCGATGGCTGCCAACAAGTCATCGTAAATCTGCACGGCAATCGTATCGGCATATTCAGAATCGTTTCCGAAGAAAGGCGTGTTGTTCAGGATGGTTTGACGCAAAATCTCTTCGCCTTCAAAGTTGCAGGCTACAGCATCCAAAATCGTGTCCATCGAAAATGTCTTCGCCTCGAACACGTGTTTTTTCAACGTACTTAAGCTATCGGTAACTGTTCCTAAACCAGTACACTGAATGTAGTTTGTATTGTAACGAGGACCCGCGTCGTAATAGTCACGTCCTTTTTTAATACAGTCGTCCATCAAAACCGACAACAGCGGCGCCGGTGCATATTTGGCAAACATACGGTCGATGTAGTTGCTTACGCGAATCTTCTGATCAACGATAAAGTTGAGCTGCTTCAGGAAGGCTTCATACAATTCATCGTAGCTTTTGAAATCGCGCGGATCGCCGGTTGCGATCCCTGCCACCTTACCGGTTACCGGGTCAATTCCGTTGTTGAGCGTCACCTCCAATACTTTCGGTACGTTCAGATAACCGGTCAGGATGTAGGCTTCCTTACCGAATGCTCCAACCTCGATACAGCCACTACAACCTCCTTCGCGAGCATCATCCAGCGATTTACCCTGCCGCACCAATTCCATGATATAAGTATCCGGGTTGAAAACCGAAGGATAACCGTGTCCCTGGCGAATCACTTTACATCCTGCTTTCAGGAAGCGTTCCGGTGTCCGTGAACTAATGTGAATGGCACTTCCCGGTTGCAAAATATGTAAGTCCTCAATGATCTCGAGCATGATATAAGATACCTCACTGGTACCATCCGAACCGTCCCGGCGAACACCGCCAATGTTCAGGTTGGTGAAGTCGTTGTAAGTACCACTTTCTTTTGCGGTAATACCCACCTTCGGAGGTGCCGGCTGGTTGTTCACTTTAATCCAGAAGCAGCAAAGCAATTCCTTCGCCTCATCGCGGCTTAAAGTTCCTTCATCCAACTGTTTGTAATAAAATGGCTCCAGGTGCTGATCGAAGTGCCCCGGGTTCATCGCATCCCAACCATTCAGTTCCGTGATTGTACCCAAGTGCATCCACCAGTACATCTGAATCGCTTCGTGGAAGGTACGTGGCGCATGAGCCGGCACCCAACGACAGACCTCTGCAATTTTACGCAGTTCGGCTGCCCGTTTCGGACTGGTTTCTTTTTCAGCCAATTCTTCTGCTAAATCGGCGTGACGCTCAGAAAACACAATGGCTGCATCACACGAAATAGCCATCGCTTTCAGCTCTTCCAATTTATCGGTTGCTTCCGGATCGTTCATAAAATCCAGACGATCGATATGAGCCTGAATGTCTTTTTTGAAGTCCAAAAGTCCTTTCTGATAGATCTTTCCGTCCAATGCGGTATGGCCGGGTGCACGTTGTTCCATAAATTCGGTGAACAAACCTGCTTCGTAAGCAGCCTGCCACTCTTTGGGCACGTGACTGAAAATACGCTCGCGCATGGTACGCCCTTCCCAGTAAGGAATTACCTCGCGCTCATAAGTATCAATATCTTCTTGTGAAATCGTATAGCGTTGCAGTTCGCGCGTATTCAACACATTTAAATCTTCCACGCTGTGGCAAGTCAGCTCTGGAAAAGTTGGCACACATTTCGGCTTCGGACCACGTTCACCAACAATCAATTCTCCTTCACCAATATAGATGGTTTTCTTTTGGCAAATCTCCATGAAGTTCAATGCCCGCAATACAGGAATTGAATATTTGCCGTAGTTCTCTTTGTAAAAGGCGGTTTCAATCAAAGCACGCTCAATATCCAGCGAAGGCTCTGTTTCAACGCTCAGTTTGCGTAACTTCTGAATACGTTCATTCATTCCGGGAAGTCCACTCTTCTTTGAACTGTAATTACTTGCAGAACCAGCTGCCCGCTCTGGTGTCTTATTAAGGATAGCACTATCCATCTGGTTAAATATTTTAGTCTGTTAAAGTAAAAAGCCTGAAAAACCTTCATACACATTGTCGTGCACAAAGTATCTCGTTAAAAAATAAGAAATGGATTGCTCCCTGTTTCGGATACGTGAAACAAGGCACAGAGATTTAGGCTGCCTGGTCGTAGAACATCAGGCAATTGAAAAGGCGGCGATAAGAGTGTGTTAATGTCAGAAGTATAAGCATACCGTCGATCAATTTGAAATCAAAAGTAGACATTTTTGGTGTTGCTGATACGCTCACCCTCTAAATTATTTTCGACTTAACTATTTGTTTTACGCCAACTTATATCAGACAAAAAGATCTGATTCAGGAATTATCCGTTTAAGCCTCTGACCGGAAGGGCTTCAATCCGTCTTCTTTTATTTTGAAGCACAAAGAGGTCGTTGGTATCGAATTTCATCCTATTTTTGAAACGAAATAAAATGAGCAGATGAATATTTTTGCAGACGAGACAGTTGCCAATGCTTACGATTCGTATTACGAAACAGAATTTGGCAAAAAAGTAGACGAATTGGAACGTGCAGCCTTGCTGGAAGTAATGAAGGACGTTCCGCGCGGAAAACTTCTTGAATTGGGCAGTGGCACCGGTCACTGGACGGAGTTTTTCCTGGAACAGGGCTTTACGGTTACTGCCTCCGAAGTCTCTGATGCCATGTTTGCCCATGCCCGCCAAAAACTGGCCGGACGCGTGGAATTCCGAAAAGCGGATATGATGAACTTATCGATCGAAAGCGAGTCTGTTGAAAATATCGCCGTCATCACCGCACTTGAATTTGTTGAAGACCAAATGCAAGCCTTTGCTCAAATGTACCGCGTTTTAAAACCCGGAGGCTGGTTGATCGTTGGCTGTTTGAATGACAGTTCAGTTTTAGGAAAAAACAAAGCAGACGATCCGGTATACTGCCACGGTGAGTTTATGACAAAAAACGATCTGGAAACCTATCTGGAAAGCTTTGGGATACCCCAAATTGTCGAATGTGTTCATCTCACGGCCAATTCGGAAGTATTGGATGGAACAGATGATGCAAAAACAGTTCCGGGGGTGTTTTTGGCTGCCTGTGTTCAAAAAGAAGATTAAGCTATGCACATCACCGTTGAAATAAGCTATTACCCGCTGCAGGAACGCTACGAAGAACCGGTTAACGAATTACTGGCCCTGCTTGACAAGCAAGCTGATGTTGAGACTGAAACCGGAACAATGAGTACGTTGCTGCGTGGCGAATATGAACCGGTGATGGCCCTACTGACAGGAACAATGCGCCAGCTGATGGACAAATACCCGTCGGTATTCAACCTAAAGATTTCCAACTCCTGCGAAATCAAATAGCCACTATTCAAACGGAATAGCAGCTGCAATTTTTTCCCACATGCTCAGGTGCAATTGCAAGGGCAACAAGGCGTCGTTCGGTGCTTCACCCATCCGAACAACCACCAGATTGACAGAGGGAATTACATCGATAAACTGCCCGTTCTTCCCCATCGCAGCATATAAATCATCCGGTGCAGCAGGTGCTATTGTATAGTTGACAGGGATGGTTAAGCCCGGTAAAATAACCGATTCTTTGCCATTCAGCCAGGTGAGATACCCGTACGATAAGTTGATGTTTTGTGAGGTATTGGTCATGGCGGTAAAATAGTCCTGGTCCGATAGTACAGCTGCCTTATCCCAGGTCCCTTTGTTCAGCAGCAACAAACCAAACCGGGCAGCATCGCGGGCCGTGCTGTAATACACATTATTTTCACCGGTTTGAATCCAGGTTCCTTTCATACCGGTTGGTTGCTCTACCTTCTCATGCGTGAAATCATTATACGTTTCACCCGAAGCATTGCTAATCACCTGCTCAATCAAGGTATAGGCTGCGTTGTGATAAAACCACTGTGTACCGGCATCGGCCTTGTACTGCAAGCACGAAGGATCGGTGCAGTCGAGATCGTCAACATCGTAGTCCAAACCGGTGGTCATGGTCAGCTGATGGCGAATGGTGATCAAGTCCTCCTTTGCCTTGGGTGCACTCGTCCAGCCTTCACCCAAATACTCCGATGTTTGATCCGCGATGTCCAGCAATCCTTCCTCTTGTGCTATTCCCGTTAAAAAAGCCGTTAGCGTCTTTCCTGCCGACGCCCAATACCATGGCGTGGCAGCTGTAAAGTCAGCATTTCCCAACAGATTCTTGCCCCAATACTTTTCAACAACCATCTTTCCATCCTTCAGGATGATCAAAGCCCGGGAGTTTTGTTCTTCCAGATAGCTGTAGAGCTCATTCAATGCTGTTTCATTCCAGCCCAAGCTGGCGGGAGTCAAACTTTCCCACGAATCAGAAGTCACCGGCGGGAAATACAAATCCGAAGACACAGGATCTGGTTCCGGTGTATCGTCCGAACTTTTGCTACAGCCGAGCAAAACCAGCAGTACTAAAAAAGGAAGGTAACGCATCATAGACCTGAGCTTTTGGTTAGGTCTAAAATACAAAAAGAGAGGCATTTCACCTCTCTTCTTCTTGACTTATCTTTTTACGCAATCGTAGCTTGCACAAAACGAAACCGGCAGGCTAGTTCGCTTTCACCGCTACTTTATCGGCCAGCTCGCGGGCTTGCTTTTGAAGCTCCAGCGTATCGGCATCGGGCTCTGAATTTAACAACACAACCCCCATCCGGCGATGTTCGCGCGCGGCTTCTTTGCCGAATAAACGGAAATCGGCTTGTGGATTTTGGCACACAACATCCCAGCCCGTATAAACCGGATTGTTAGTTTCAATGCCCGACAAAACAACGGCACTGGCACCCGCTTTTTCCTGACGGATCTCCGGAATGGGCAAGCCCAACACCGCGCGACAGTGCAGCTCAAACTCGTTCAGGTTTTGCGTACCGGCTAAAGTGACCATACCGGTATCGTGCGGCCGGGGTGACAATTCGCTGAATACCACGCCATCGGCTGTAATGAAAAACTCAACGCCCCAAATACCGGCTCCGCCAAGTGCTTTTGTGACTTTAGCAGCCATTTGCTGTGCTTGCTCCTCGAAACCTTCGGGCAGTGCGGCGGGCTGCCAGCTCTCCTGGTAATCACCCCGCTCCTGGCGGTGACCAATCGACTTACAAAACAAGGTATCGCCGTTCTTCTGGGTCACCGTCAACAAGGTAATCTCGCTGATAAAAGGAACAAAAGCCTCAACAATAACCTCTTCGGCATCACCGCGCCCCTTTTCCGCAGCAATTTTCCAGGCTTTTTCAATTTCTTCTTCGGTTTTAATGGTCGACTGACCTTTACCCGACGACGACATCAGTGGCTTCACCACGCAAGGAATACCCACCACCTCAACGGCAGCTTTCAGTTCCTCGAAGGTTTTGGCGTAGCGGTAATTGGCGGTTTTCAAGCCCAGCTCTTTCGCTGCCAGGTCACGAATCGCTTTGCGGTTCATGGTGAAGTTTGCAGCCTTAGCCGAGGGCACCACCTGAATACCTTGCTTTTCGTAGTCGTAAAAACGTTCGGTACGGATCGCCTCAATCTCCGGAACAATTAAATCCGGCTGATGCTTGGCAACAATTTGGTCAAGTGCCGCGCCATCCAACATATTGATGACCTCGCAAGCGTCAGCCACTTGCATAGCCGGCGCATTGGCATAACTGTCGACAGCAATAACGGTTTGTCCCCAACGCTGTGCAGCAATTACAAACTCCTTCCCTAATTCGCCGGACCCCAGCAACATAATTTTCTTTTGCATATAGCCTTATCTCGTTTTTTGTATAAGCTGCAAAGTTAAGATTTTCCGAGACTTCTGCCGAATTTCAAACAAACACAGCCGTCCCAATTAATTGCTGTCGGAATGATTTCAATACCAGCAAGTGAGCAAAAACAGCATAGTTGACAAGATCAACTATTGTTACGAAATTATTAACCCTCACCGCCCATCCCCTGCACATTGGGCAAAACGATGTAATTTTGATGCTGAAAACAGAAAACAACGTTATGGAAACAATGCTTCAGCACATCAAAAGATCGTGGCTTTACCCGGTCGTGCTCTTATTTCTCGCATCCTGCGAGCTATTCGAGTACCATCCTTATGACACTCAAAACTTTGACAAAACTGAGGTGAACGCGGCAAACATCGCAAAGATTGAACTCCAGGACAATCAATCAGACACGCTTCGCTTTGTGCTTATTGGCGACAGTCAGCGCTATTACGACGAAACAGAGGATTTCGTTGACAACATCAACCAACGCAACGATATTGATTTTGTGATCCATGCCGGCGACATTACCGACTTTGGCCTTAGTAAGGAATATGAATGGATGTACGATATCCTAGACAAGCTGCAAGTTCCTTTCGTGACGTTAATCGGCAACCACGATGTTATTGGTCATGGCAAGGAAGTTTACCTGACCGTTTTTGGCGATTACAACTTCTCCTTCGTCTCGCACCGCACCCGGTTTATTTGTCTGAACACGAATGCACTCGAGTTTGACTATTCCACCCCTGTTCCCGATTTCGATTATATGCTGGGGTTTATGACCGACTCGGCCGACATTGATCAAACGATTGTTGTGATGCATGCACCACCCTACAGCGACCAGTTTAATAACAATTCGGCACTGATGTTCAATCATATTCTCGGGGAGTATAAAAACCTGCGTTTCTGCCTGCACGGGCACAACCACCAATTAGAGGTCAATGATTTCTTCGACAATGGCATACTGTACTATGGCTGCGAAGATATTTCCAAACGAAGCTATATGGTCTTTACCGTCACGCCCGAGAACTACAGCTACACGATCGAACAATTTTAATTGCCTCTGCCATGAAAACAACACTCCTTTTATGTCTTTCATTTTTAATCCTAAGCCTGCCGCTGTGGGCCGAAGAAAACTCAAAATACGCTGACCGCGAAGCCCGACGCGTTCAAAAAGAAGAACAAATAAGACGCAAGTGGGCCAATTTGATCCCCAAGCAAAATAAGCTTCAGTTCGCCGGATCGATGGGGATGTTCTCCGGCTCGGTAGGCTGGTACTACGGCAAAAAGAACCAGTGGGAGACCGACCTTTTCCTGGGATTTATCCCTAAGATGAACCGGCAGGATGGCCATGTAACCATCACCTTAAAAGAAACATACACTCCCTGGCGTTTGTCGATAAATGACGACTTCAGCTTCGAGCCGCTCACGACAGGCGCCTACCTGAATAAAATATTTGGCGAATATTTCTGGAATAAACTCCCGGAGCGTTATCCCAATGGCTACTACTTTTGGGCTGTCAACACACGCTTCAATATTTTCGTGGGGCAGGCCATCACCCTGAAACTCGACAAGTCGCCTCTGTTTGGGAAGGAGCTGTCGTTTTATTACGAAATAAGCACCAACGACCTTTATGTGATCAGCGCCATTGGCAATCAAACCATCCATGCATGGGACATCATCGGGCTGTCGCTGGGCATCCGCTACCGGGTATTTTAGGAAAAGACACTGGCCTTTCAGGCTGGCGGGTTGCTGGCTACTGGTTGCTGGCTACTGGTTGCTGGTTACTGGTTGCTGGTTACTGGTTGCTGGTTACTGGTTGCTGGTTACTGGTTGCTGGTTGCTGGTTACTGGTTGCTAGTCCATCAGGCATTCAATCCTTCAATCCTTCAATCCTTCAATCCAGTAATCCGAATATCCAGTAGTCCGCGACTGCGACTGCGACTGCGACTGCGACTGTGACTGTGACTGTGACTGCGACTGCGACTGCGACTGCGGTTTCTCCCAATCGTCAATAGTAAATCGTTAAATTGCAAATTATCACTGGCTGCGACTCCTTCAGTCCGTCAGTCCGTCAATCCGTCCCCTATATATTCATTTCTACACAAACAATTCACATTCGACCGCTACGGATCTCGAAATTTAAACTGATTCTATGGAAGACGTTTCCACGCACCGGGCAAAACCCGCTCACCACAGCCCCTACCATCTCACATACACGCCATTACAAAACAAAAACATTCAACACATTGATAAAAACACAATCAAACTAATCGATCTAACGAACGACACAACTGCCTGAACAATCGGCTTCAACTTCATTTTACCAATCAATTTTTGTATTTTTGTTCGCACAGAAACTATTCTACTTTCAGGGCAGAGTGCAGGCACCTCTTCATGCAACACCTGAAATAACAGGCCCATGCAGGCCACGATACAGCAATCGCTGAAATTTGAACCATATAAAAGAGGAAAAGAGTAATCTATGATTTACACCAATTCGCAACAGGCACTTGCAAACAAAATCGACGACAAACCACAATTATCAAACTGGAAAGACTGGAAATGGCAGCTCAAGCACCACATCCGCAATCTGGAGCAATTCGAATACCTGACAGGGATTCGGTTTTCGGATGAGGAGCGCGCGCAGCTGGAAGCTACCTTCGCCAAATTTCCGCTTTCCATCACGCCGTATTACTTATCGCTGATCGACAAAAAAAACTATAAAAATGACCCGGTATTTAAACAAGCCTTCGGAGCTGTCGAGGAGCTGACAACCCTGCCGTCGGAGCTGGCCGATCCGCTGTCGGAAGACAAGGACAGTCCGGTAGAGGGAATCACGCACCGCTACCCCGACCGGGTGTTGTTTCATGTCAGCAATGTATGCGCCATGTATTGCCGCCATTGCACCCGCAAGCGCAAGGTCGGCGATATCGACTTTGTCCCCTCAAAGGAGCAGCTACGCAAAGGGATCGACTACATCAAACAAACCCCACAGGTACGCGATGTGTTGCTCTCGGGTGGCGACCCGCTGATGTTGCCGGACGAAAAGTTGGATTGGTTGCTCTCAGAGATCAGCCAAATTCCGCATGTTGAGATCATCCGTCTGGGTACACGCATGCCAGTGGTTCTCCCCTACCGTGTTACCGACAAGCTGGTGTCGATCTTGAAAAAGTACCAGCCTTTGTGGATCAACACCCACTTCAACCACCCCAACGAGATTACAGCCTCCTCCCGGGAAGCACTGGCCAAATTGGCCGACGGAGGTTTTCCGCTGGGCAACCAATCGGTTTTACTGGCCGATGTGAACGACTGCCCGCGCATCATGAAATCGCTGCTTCACAAGCTGGTACAAAACCGGGTACGCCCTTATTATTTGTACCAATGCGACTTATCGGAAGGGCTCTCGCATTTCCGCACGCCCATTGGCAAAGGCATTGAAATTATGGAGAGCCTGATTGGCCACACCAGTGGTTTTGCACGCCCCACCTACGTTATTGACGCGCCCGGCGGCGGTGGCAAAATACCGGTGATGCCCAACTACATCATTTCCTGGTCGACCAACAAAGTGGTGCTTCGTAACTACGAAGGTGTTATCACCACTTACCAGGAACCCGACAGCTACGAGCTTAAAAATTGCGACCGCAATTGTTCGGAATGCACCCTGGAGCTCAACATCGATGGGGTGGACGAAAACGAAGCTATTGGGATTGAAAAATTACTGTCGGATTCCTGCGATACCATCTCGCTGATTCCGGAAAATAACGAACGCCTGCAACGAAGAGACATCAATGACTAACCCAACAATACAAACAACGACCGACACACTGCTTGAGCTGGGACACGGCTCACTGCTCCAGCACGGAAAGCACAACGACCGGATTTACCTGATGAAGGTCCATCCGGGCGATGAAGCGGAGATTCTGACGCAGCTGAACCAGCTAGCCGAAGAACAGGATTATGGTAAGTTGTTTTGCAAAATACCACAACATCTGGTAGCTCGTTTTCAGGATGATGGATTCACTGCCGAGGCCATCATCCCGGACTTTTACCAGGGCCGGGAAGATGCCTTTTTCATGGCTCGGTACCGCCATGCCGAACGTGCACAGCTTCGCGAACAGGAACAGCTACAGCAGTTGCGGAAACTGTTTGCAACAGCCACGTCAACAAGCAACAAGCGCAGTTTACCACAAGGCTATACCCTCCGGCAATTAACGCCGGAGGATGCAGAACCGACTGCAGCCATCTACCAACAGGTGTTTGCCAGTTATCCTTTCCCGATTTTCGATCCCGAATACATTCGCCAAACCATGGCCGACAACGTCATGTATTTTGGAGCCGAACAGGATGGAAAGCTGGTCGCTTTATCATCGTCCGAGATCGACTTTAAAGGCGGAAATGCGGAAATGACCGATTTCTCGACCCTACCCGGACACCTGGGCAAAGGCCTGTCGCTACACCTGTTGGAATATATGGAACGCGAGATGCTGAGTCTGAAAATTAAGACACTCTATACCATTGCGCGGCTCAACTCGCTGCCGATGAATAAAACCTTTCTGCGACGCAATTACCGGTATGCCGGAACACTGATTCAGAACACCAATATTGCCGGACAGCTCGAAAGTATGAACTTGTATTATAAACAACTATAGAATGGCAGAGCGAAAGTTAGGACAACGTTGTCCCCATGCCAACCAATGCCCGGTGTTTGCCGGAAAACATAAAACACCGGGCCTGCCGCTTTTTCTGTACCGCAATGTCTTTTGCCATCGCGGACAGAAAGGCTGGGACAACTGCCAACAATACAAGGAATTTGAAATCCCCGAAAACCAAAAACCAAACAGCGTATGACAACAAATATCATTAGCCTGAATGAACTAAATGAAGAAGAACAAGCCATCGTCCGCTTACTTAGTCAGGATGGGCAGTGCCTCTACGGTAACATCCTGAAAAACTTGAATATTTCGCCCACGAACGGCGCAAAACTGATTCATGCACTTACCAGCAAGGGCTACATCAGAAACGCCGAACATGCATCGGTATACGAGCTCAACGGCCGGTTGCAAGAATAAACCTGACCAACAGTGACATTTTCTACATCCTCCCGGGGGCCAGTGATCAGTCGTAGCAAGGGTTAATTTACCATTTAACAATCTACCATTGACAACTGGCAAGATGCGTATTCGCTCGGAGCCCATAAGCTTATTCGATATTGAATATTGGAAATTCATCGTCAGCAGCATCGGCGCTTTTCCCGACATCGATGGGCGACGTGGGGACGTTCTATCCCGGAGTGCCGCTCCTTGCCTACCACAGGCAGGCTTCGTCGCTCAGCCCGGGCTGAATTGACCTGGCCTTTCAGGCTGGCGGGTTGCTGGTTACTGGTTGCTGGTCCATCAGGCATTCAATCCGTCGATCCTTCAATCCCTCAATCCGACAATCCAGCAATCTAACAATCCGGAAATCCTACAATCCAGCCCTCCGATAATCCGAACACCCAGCAATCCACAACGAGCTTGCTCCATGCAAACACCAGACTTTTGCCCATTTTTCCACGGGCATTCAACTAGCTTTCTCTATCTTCAGATACAGTAAGCTTACAGAAAGCATACAGGAACCTTACAGAAAGGTAGGCTTTGCTCCGACGAAATTCCGGTTGTTTCGGGAACAAAAATTCGCAAAAAAGGGGGATCTCGACCGGGGAATCGTTCAACCGGATTTTTACCAACATTCGTTTTTAAACAAAACAACAGAATAGCAATGTTAATTATTATTGCTAATTTAACAGCATACGATAACGATGGATGAATTACTAGAACGCCACAGGTAGTTTTAAGGAACAGCAACCTATCAATAAATCAAACAACACCATGACCTCAATGAAGGAAAAAGAATACATAGTTTCAGTCACGGGTTATTCAAGAATTTTCGTAAAACCAAACTATTTTACAATCGATGTTTCCCTGGGCTGCATATCTGACACAATGGATAATTCACTGAAAAAAATAAACAAAGATATGACAAGCCTCTATCGGTTGGCAGAATCGGTTGGGATAAAAAAAGAGATTGTAAATGTTGTTGATTTGAATTTTGACCTTGAATATGAGTGGAAAAAGAACACCTATATTTTTGTCGGTTATAAAGTTGAACAGCAAGTAACTATTGAAATGGATGTTACTTCTGAAAATGAAACGATGGCAAAGATTTTCATTAGTCGCATATCGGGATTACTATCAAATATGAAACAATGTAAAATAAATTACAATCTTAAAAACAAAAAGGAACATTTAAAGAAGGTTAGAGAATTGGCATTTTTAGATGCTCAAGAAAAAGCAGAACAATACACAAAACTAGCTAACATTAAAATAGTTGGAACAAATACAATCTCTGACATAGAACCGATTCAACAGTATTCTCGAAACAATGCACCATACGAATGTGATTCACTCTCAGGTTCTGGAGAAGACACTAGTCTTCCAAATGGGAAAAAGATTGTATTAGAGAGTAAAGTATTTGTCGTATTTGACATTGGGAAAAAATAAAAGCCGAGCTATAACACTTAGCCCCTAATCAAGCGTTGCGTACATATACGGGCTTACTCGACCATTGGCAAGGAGGCACAACACGCTAAAACGTTTAGCGTTGTTTGCAAGAGCCGGATGAGCGGCCCCCCTTGGCTACCCTCCCCTTTGCTTAGCCGACTGCTCACTGTTGCGTGCAATTTGGCTACGTTACCACGATTTGGTACATTTGATTAAACTTGTAGTTAAAATGGGGAAAAACACATCAATATCACTTGGCGATCACTTCGAGAATTTTATAAATGAGGAGGTGAAATCGGGCAGATACAGTTCTGTTAGCGAGGTAATTCGTTCTGCCTTACGACTTTTAGAACGGGAAGAAAAAAAAGAAAAAGAATTAATTAAAGCTCTTGAAATAGGTGAACAAAGCGGATTTATTGAAGATTTCGATCCAAAACAAAATCTGACTGAATTACATCGCAAACACTTATGAGTCGAAATAAATACCGCATAAGTCAAGAGGCTATTAATGACTTGAACAGAATTTGGGTTTACACGCTCAACAGATGGTCGAAAGAGCAGGCGGACAGATATTACGAATTGATAATCGGAGAAATCGAATTTATTGCGGACCACTTTTCTACTGGAAAATCAGTTGAATATACTCGAAAGAATTACCGTGTGACTAAAATAAAATCGCATCTTATTTTTTACCGAAAAGTGGGAAATGACATTGTGGAAATCGTTCGAATTTTACATCAACGAATGAATATTAAAAAACACCTGCAATAAAACCAATCCTATGACACTTAACATCAAAGCAAGCGTTGCTAGCATACGCCGGCCATTGGAGGCTTCATTGAATCACCGCTATAACCACCCCAAAGACCGCCAGATAGAGACAGTATCGTCATTCTATGTTGCGGGTTCCTTACGGGGTAGAATTTAGTCGGTACTGTTGGCCTTGCAAAGCCGTTCTTACCAACCAGACCTCCGATTTCTTGATTCCGCAAAACAGGCTGCACCATCTGCCAGTCCCCACCAACTGCTGCTATCGTTCCAGCTGTTCTACAAGCTCATTCAGCTCGCCATTGCCGGGGAACTGTGCCAGCATACCCCTTGACAGAACCAATGCCTTCGTTTTCATCTGGTTGCTCAGATAAAAGCGTAACAATTCGGCCTTACTGTTATAATCCCCCATCAATTCAACTTCCCGGATCAGGTAGTCCGCGGCCAATTTCTTTTGGCCCATAAAGTCGTACATCATGGCAATATTATGAGCCACTCTCGGACGATGCCGATCCTGCTGGTACGACCGAAGCAAGATCTCCAGCGACTGCTCATAGCTGCCCATCTCAGCCAGCAACAAACCGTACGAATACAAGGCCGCGGCATCTGCGGGCTCGTGTGTCAGATAATCGGCAAAACAAGCTGCCGCTTTCCCATTCTGACCAAGTTTATTGTAACTATAGGCCATATTCAGCTTCACAAAATGCAGTTCCCGATCCTGCTCCAACGCCTTGGCATAGTACCGCACGGCTTGTTCTATTTCGCCCTGGTTATAGTAAAAATTGCCCAAATTAAACTTACCACCCGGAAAGTCGGCATTATACATCAACGTTTGTTCGTATTCGGCACAGGCTTGTTTAAAAGCCGCTTGATAGGAAGCAGGAATCTGTGCTTCGCCCACTGCCAGCAAGAGATGTGCGGCCTCGGTTCGGATAGCTTTTGTATCATCGTTCAGCATGGGCAACAGGCGCTGAATATCGGCAGTTGTAGCAAGCGGGACAGCACGCACAGCAGCCAGCCGGATGGTTGGATCCCCATCGTGCAGGAAAGCATCCCCCGCAGCCTTTAGCGAATCCGGAAAGTAATTTCCCAGATGCTGAACGGCCAAGGCCCGAACGTTTACCGGATACAGCTCGTCCCCACTGATCGCTTTCAACTGCTGAGCAGCGCCGGGCTCTTCCCGCCGGGCAGCGGCAAATGCTTCAGCATAATGATACCGGCGGCTTTTACCGAACCACTGCGTAATATAGTCGTCGGCCCATTCATTCGTTTTATCGGTGTGACATTGATTACAGGCATTCGGAACCCCATATCTGATCGATAAATCGGGACGAGGGATGCGAAAACTATGGTCGCGGCGGTAGTCCACGCCCATATAGTAGCGACCGTGCATGTGACAGTTGATACAGAGGGATCCCGAGCCAACGTCAAATTTTTTCCCCGATACGCTCACCAGCCCCTTGCCGGGCATCCCTTCTGTTTTATGAAAATGATGCTCAGGGGTATCATAAATTTCGGGTTGATGACATTGTGCACAAAGCTGGTTGTACTGCCGCCCCTGATTTCCGAACAACAGTTTTCCGCTGTGCACATTATGACAATTATTACACCGAACAGCCTTAGTGTGCATTTTACTCTGAAGGAAGGAAGCATATACATAGTCCTCGTCCTGAATTTGCCCGTCAATAAACCAGGTCGGGTCTTCCGGTAAATTGGGAATCAGATGATCATAAATACTTGCCGACGAATGATCGAAATCCTGCAATGCCTCGCGACGACTATGACAGCGAACGCAGTTATTGACATATTGCTGATGGTCGATGCCGCTGGTTTTTACTTGCAAGCCAAAATTGGCCATCCTTCCACGCTCCTCGTCGGCTAAAGAGGCCCACTCCAGATGCCGGGAACCGGGGCCATGACAAGCCTCGCAGCTGACATTAATCTCGGACCAGCTGGTTTGATACGAGTCCGTCTGCGGATCATAGCCCTTAACCAGGTTGGTTGAATGACAGTCGGCACACATACTGTTCCAGTTCTGGGCCTGGTTGGTCCAATGCAGCCAGTTGTTCGAATCGATAGTCTGATCGGCATACAGGTGATCTGCCAGATGATACCATTTCCGGTTCTCCGCATCCCAGGCTAGCGGCAGGGTTTGCAGACGTCCACCCGGAAACCCGACCAGGTACTGTTGCAGAGGCGTGTAGCCAAAGACATATTTCACTTCAAAATCATGCATCTGCCCGTCAGCCCCATCGGTATTGACCATAAACTTACCACTCTCCCTGAAAAATCGGTGTGTCCGTCCCTGCGCCTGCAGGCTTGTCCCGTTAAAATCGCCACGAACGGTCTGCTCGGTTGCATAATCCATGGCTCTTCGGTGGTGCGATTGTTCCCAGTCGCGATATTCCGCAAGATGACATTCCTTGCAAGTTTCCTTGCCTGTAAAAAAGACCTCTGTCTCCTCCTGTTCGGCTTGTTCCCCCAATGACTCGATCAACAAATAAACGGGCACTGCCACGACTGCAACAAATAGCAAAATCCGGTATAAAAAGGTGTGTTTTCGAATCTCCATCATCGTGATAAAAATATGCATTGCCGGACTGATCCATTTCTGCCGGAACAAACAACTTGCCTGCACCCCAAAAATAAAGCGCATCTCCGGCAAGGGTCCTGTAATCGCCTTCCTGCCAACCTTGGCGGCTATCCCCTCCACTACCTGGTCAGGTGCAAACGCAATATCAACGTCTTGCTCGCCTCAATTGTTTTGGGCATGGCAGTTGTTCGGCTTCGAAAATCACGTTTCTCCCTGCACAAAACATCCTTGATTTTAGAGGATGAAAGTTGAGATTTTCGGATATCCGGTTGTCGTAACTTGTCGGGGTGCCGTGCTACTCAGACTATAGCAATTGCTTTTCAATGTTTCGCATAAGGCTCAATTCAATTGCTAATCGGTAGGGAATGGCTAAAGCCATTGCTGATAAACGGGACCCCGTCCGGCAGAACGCAGCTCCTCTTTGAGCAATAGACGAAGCGAAAAAAGTGTATCCGTCTCCACGATAACGTATAGGCTTTCGGGATTATTCTTTCGATTTTCACATCCTTGATGTTTCACAAAAAAAAGGATGTACTATGATTT
>NZ_QAAD01000023.1 GCF_003046625.1 Mangrovibacterium marinum | reverse complement strand
AAGTTGTAATAAGCAGGAATTGCGGATACGTTCAGTTCACCGTTTTCTTTCATCGGTGAAAATGGAGCTGCAACCAGCCCTTCAATTTTATTAATTGTAATACTCATAATTTATGAAATCGTTGTGGTTAAATAAATAACCGGTTTTTACTGTTTATATAAATTGATTTATAATCTTCGTCCATAGCAGGTAACCATCGCCCAACAGATGAAGCCCATCGTTGGTGTAGCGGGGGTTCATCTGCTGGTTATCGTCATTTTTAAACTGATCGAACAGGTTGATAAACTGTGCGTCATGGGTTGAACACCACGCACTCAACTGTTGGTTAATCCATAAAATTTCTTCTGTCTTGGAGCAATGTCCCTGGAATTTCCCGAAATCGGGGTTGACCGGCAAAATGCTTTGCAAATATAGCTGTGTCTTCGGCGAGTCGGCTTTAATTTGTGCGGCGATTCTACAGATGTTGCTAAAAACAGTATCTTTCGATATTCCACGCGCCAGGTCGTTGATGCCAATCAGCAAAAACACTTTTGCCGGCTTCGATTCGGTCACCTCATTCAGGCGAAAAAGTACACCCTCGGTCACATCGCCGCTGATGCCACGGTTCTTGATGCGCTTATTCTGAAAAAGCTCAGCCCACTCGCCACCATTGGTAACGCTGTTGCCCAAAAAGATGATTTCCTTTTTGGTATTCGGAAGGCTTTCGAACAGGGTTCTCCGCTGCTCGTAAAAAGTAGATTGAGACCACTTTTTTGCCTCCTGAGCCTTTGCTGCCGGTACAACGTAAAGCGCCAAAAGAATTATTAATATGACTCTACTCTCCCTCATATCATTCGTTTTTAGTAGTAAGCTGTTTGGTACATTCGAGCTCGAATGTGGATGCCGGCCAACCGTTTTCGTTTACCAGGTTGCCTCTTGAATAAGGTTGCCAGCCGTAGCGCACCTGTTCTATCGTTTGATCTTTTGAATCGATGATGATCTTATTATCCTTCAGCCTTGCGCTAACTAAATGGAAAAGACCATCCGGTCCGGCCGCCTCCAATTCCCGGACAGGTTCACCATCCGACGTTTTTAATTGGGTCGCGCCTGAAAAAGAAAGAATCACTTTCCCCTTGTCCCGGCTAATCGTACGGATTGCAGGTCCGCCGGCCGGAATGCTTTTCAAACCGTAATCGCGGGATAAGGCCAGGTTTGCAAAACGCTCGCCAATTTCTATTTTATGTCTGGGATGCACATCCAACGAATCGCCCAAATCACTGGTTACCACCATGGCGGTGTTTGGAATTGTGAGTGCCAATTCTCGCTGCGTTTCGCGGAACCAGGGCCACGAAGGTCGACTGAGACTCGACAGCTGGGCAAAATAAAAAGGCATTTCAGCTTGGTTAAAAGCCATCCGCCACGATTTCACCAAAGCCGAAAATGCATGCTTGTAATGACCGGCATTGTGTGCATTCGATTCGCCCTGGTACCAAATCGCCCCGGCAACCGGGATTCCGGCCACCGACTTCACAGCAGCTTCGTAAATATAGGCCGGTTCGTAAGGATGGCGCTGCAGCTTGTTATTGGCCAACTCAATGTTGGTAGCGGCACGTTTGCGACACCAGTCCTGAATAAAATCATTTTGTTTCCAATTGGTGAGCACATCCACCATGTACGGATCAAACTCCAGCGTTTTGCGATCGATAAAGGCTTCTGCCGGAGCCCCCCCAACACTTATCTGGATCAGTCCGACCGGAACCTTCAGCGTTTTTTGCAGTTGCCGGCCGAAAATGTATCCAATTGCTGAAAACTGAGCCGCATCGTGGGGATTGCTTCGCTTCCATTTGCCCTCAAAAAATTGTAGTTGATTCACCTTCACGAGCGTCGTCGAATCCCAACTTGCATTGTCGGGACGCACAATGCCCTTTAAATTATACAGGCGAAGATTCGGAAAAGCGGAAGCGCCATCAATCACTGCTAAAGCATCGATCGCTTGCTTCAACTGAAACTCCATATTCGACTGTCCGGCACAAATCCATACTTCTCCCACCAAAATATCGTCGAGTTCAATCGACTCGTTCCTATTGCTTTTTACTTTTAGCCGGTAAGGGCCGCCGGCAGCTACCGGATCAAAAGTAACGGACCAGTTGCCATGTTCATCGGCCGTACAAGTTCTTTTTTGTTGGTCGAAGGTCAGTGTCAGCTTGGTTCCGCTATTTGCTTTTCCCCACACCGGAATGGGCTGTTTTTGTTGCAACACCATCTGGTTGTTAAAAACCGGAGCCAGACTTAATCCACCAAAGTCACCTGTAATGTTTTCATAAACAGTTTGCGCAATAATACCGGCCCCTTCGATATTGGGGTGAATAGCATCGGCAAACAAGTCGGGACGGCTATACAGCGGGCCATGCAAATCAATCAGTCCGGCATTGCTATTGCTGGCTACTTGTTCAATGGCTTCCTGAATTTGCCAAAACCAGTCGCGCGTGCCGGATTTAAAACGCGGGTGCGCATTAAAAATCGGGCTCATTTTGCAGATATAAACTTGCGGATTGTTGTCCTTGCAGAGCGAGTCAATCAGGGCCATGTAATCCGTTACAAATTCGTCCCGGTAGTTGGGCCAGTTGCGCGGATCGGTATCGTTCAAGCCAAGGTGAATGATGATAATGTCGGCATCAAAATTCTGTGCCTGGCGATACTCGGGCATTTCCACATACGGACGGTGCCCCTTCGTTAAGAGCGTTGCTCCACTATGCCCGAAGTTTTGGACATCGTAATCGTCTCCCAATAAATTCTGCAACTGCGACGGATAAGAATCTTTCTCCGGCTTGCTCAACCCGTAGCCACGGGTTACAGAGTTACCCACGCAAGCGACCTTAATTTTCCGGTGAAACTTCTCGTTGGGTGCGAAGGCCATGGCTTTTGTCCACACCCCCAGCGTGAGTATCATCAGTCCAACCAAAAGAGTTATCCTATGCAGTTTCATTTTAAAATGCTTTTTATTTTATTTCAGCCGAAAACTTCAGGCCTTCAACTTCTTTCATTGTTCCATTTTCTTCCCTTACCGGCACAAAGGTGAACATGCGCTTCCAGGTTTCTTTTTTCACCGGAATTTTCAGCAGCACTTCGTTCCAGCCTTTTTTCAGTTGGATGGGTTCAGGCTTTCGGAAAAAATAATTTTCATCGGTGAATGGAATTTCTTCGGAATTGCTCGCCAGCCCCGGGTGATCCCAATTGGGCGCAGCAACCAGCTCCCCGTTCAGCCAAACCTTCGGATGTGTATTGTGCCACTCGCCGCTCTGCGGGAATGGTCCTCCTCGCCGACCGCCCGAGCGCGACCAGTCGTGAAAACTGATCCAGGCTCCCACGGTTTGTTCTTTGGGCGACCAGATTTGGGTGCGGGCATAATAAGTCCCCTCCTGCTTGGGGAAGTATGAAGGGTAACCAAAGAAGTGATTCAGGTGAATGGTACCACCAACAAAAGGCCCCTGCCAGACATAACCGACCGTATCAATCTGATAAGTTTCCTGCAAAGTGTCTTCAACCGGAAAGGTCGCATCCACATCGCCTCCATTGGCTATCGGCCCCAGCACCTTCCACTCCATGTTTGTTTGCTTCAGGTAGGGAAAGGGTTTTCCGGCGAAATATTTATCGCGGTGCTCGATCAAGCGGTCTTCAAAATCGCTGAATTCATTGTAAAGCTCGCTCCCTTTTTCGGGCAGCTTGGCCAGGTACGTTTCGCCAAAGTGGGTTTTCTGTCCGGTCCACGAAGTTTCGCTGTAGGTAACTATTCCCGGGTAAACGGGATTCTGCGTTAAAATGTCGTTTTCTTCATTGATATTATTGTCGTTCCAGCAACAAAGGATGCCCCCCAGCCGCAACGAATCGCCATGGGCTGCACCGTTTATGCGTTCGAAATACAATTGGGGAATCCCGGCCAGCGGATCCAGGTGATTCAGGTAATTCAAGCGGCAGTCGATGTAGCGATGCCCCGGCTTGGGATGGCCGCCGGACGACCAAAGTTGGGTAATGGAAACTGAATCGCCCTCAATATGTTGTCCGGGCCGCCAAACAATAAGTTCGCGGCCGTGGTGTTGGGTTACGCGTTCGAGCAAAGCCGACAATAATGTTGGGGAGGGTTTTTCGTAGCTGTGCCAAACCTCATCGGTTCCCAGGTGGATGTAGGGCATCACATCTGCCGGAGCCAGAGTGCACAGTTCGTCCACCAGGTCGATTAAAACCGGTTGTACACGCGGGTCGCTCATGGTATCAAATCCCATGGCATTGCGGAAAGCAGCACTGTGTCCCGGGATATCGAACTCGGGAATCAGCGTAATTTTTCGTTCGTGGCAGTAGGCCACCAGTTCTTTAAAATCTTTTTGGCTATAGTATTTGCCTTTTTGGCGGGTCATGCTTTCCGCCGCGTTCAGTTGCGGATAGATTTTGCTTTCCAGGCGCCAGCCCGGATTTTCGGTGACATGAAAATGAAAAACATTCAACTTATAGGCAGCCAACACATCAATCTGTTCTTTCAGCATTTCCAGGCTTTGGAAATTGCGGCCTACATCCTGCATGAAGCCACGCATGGCAAAAGCCGGCCAGTCAACAATAGAACAGCCTGCCAGGTAGCGTTTGCCGTGCTTCCGGAAAGCAAGCTCTTTTACGGTTTGTAAGCCATAGAAAAGGCCTGTTTCACTTGTCGCTTCCAGGACAACCGAATCGGCAGAAACCTGCAAGCGATAGGCTTCATTACTGTTCAGCTGAACTTGCGGAATAGCCTCTACAATTCGCGGTACAAAACGGGTGCTGCTGTCGGCCAGATCAAAGGGCTGCGCGCTCCACACCAGTTGTTGGGGCATGGGTATTAAAGCCGGATGAACCGGCTTCTCGGTTCGGCATGAAAAAAGCATCCCAACAGCCACAAGGGCTGCCAGGAAGCTGTAATATGTTTGCTTTTTATCCACAATTCAGCCTTTCATATTGCTATTTTCCGAGGATGGCAGCAACGGGAATTTTTTGGAAATAGAGTTCTTTTACGCCTTCGTAAAGAATACCGATGGTGTTTTCATCGATCATGGTCATGCACGAATAACCATAACCACCTGCTTCGTTCAGTTGCAACTGGTACTCCGCCGGCCAGCTCATTCCTTCATCCAAACTGGCTTTAATGGTCATATTGGTTCGTTGGTTTTTATTATTCGGGTTCGAGAAGAAAAGCACTCTTTTCGGAGCTCCGTCAATGCTTAGCTCAGCCGAAATGATGCTGGCCATACAGTTTGATTCGGGCAGGGCTGAATTTGACGAAGGATGAACCTCCCAGCTTTGACCGAAGTCTTTAGTTACGGCAACAGCGCGGCCATTGGTTTCCGATTTATCTTTGCGGTTGCGGTCGTCGCGCATGTTCAACATCAGGCTGCCATCCGACAACTCAACGACCTGCGCTTCGGTGGTGTTCGATTTAGCGCCAACACCGATGTGCCAGCTTTGCCCTGCATCCTTGCTGTAAACAAGGGTTGAGTGCGACGTATATTGTCCCCCGTCGAGCGATTTTTCGCCAATATCGGCTTTAAACTGCGCCGGAAAAACCAGCGTGCCGTCTTCCATGGCGATACCCCGGCCGGGTCCCTGCAACAACAACTGCCAGGCCGGATCTTTAATCTGTTCGGTAATATTGATTGGTTCTGACCAGGTCAGGCCATCGTCGGTACTTTTAGTCAGTAAAAACTGCCCGGTTTCCTGCGGCGACAGTCCGGGTTTTGAAACCCACCAGGCCATCTGATCCTTGCTGAATCCGTTCAGCCACAAAGCTGCCACCCAGATGGTGCTGTTCACCGGATCGTACAACACACACGGGTCGCCCACACCGTTTAGCTCTTCGGGCTGGCCACCCCACTCACCCATATCCATAATCACCTTCATGGGTTCCCAGGTCTGACCGCCATCGGTGCTTCGGCTCATACCGATGTTAATATCTTCCTGTAAATCTTTACTATTATTATAGCGATTATCGTAAACGGCAATTAAACTACCTTGGTTGGTTGTGATTAACCCGGGGATGCGGTAGGTGTCGCAATTATCCTGCCCCGCAGCACGTAAAATTTGTGCAAAACGATGGCTCAGCGGTGCATCAATAGCAGCCTGCAGCCGTTCGCCGGTAGCCAGTTTTACATCTACATTTTCAAGTTGAATGGTCGATAACAGGTTGGCATCTGCTTTCACCTCGAAGCGAAAGCTAAAAACCTGTTTTCCGGCCGTTGTGGAAAACGGCCCCTTAAAAATAACCGGGCTGTTGAAGTCTGTTATTGTTTGAACAACTTCGCCTTGCTCTCCCGATTGCTTCACCAGGCTCAGAGAAGCCAGGGCCGACAAATCGCTGTCGTCGGTAAACTGAAGGTTGATTTCAGCCAGCTCAACCGGGCTTAGTGTTGAATCGCCGGTGATCACCAGGCAGGCAGGCTCGTTGTTGTCGGTTCCTGCAAAAAGCGGTACTTGTTTTTCTTCCAGCCGGATCGCATCAATCTGCTCCAGCTCGTCTACATTCGTATACTTTGTTGTTCCACAGCTCATCAGCAACAAAGCCAATACGAAAGTGAATGCTGTTTGTCTCATCGTTCTGTTTTCTGGTTTCTTTTATTTTGTAAAGGAGAGGAATAAATTCCTCTCCTTTCATGACCTCTATTAGGTGGTAATGATTTAATTATTCGTAACCGTCGGTTTGTTCCAACTGGTCGTCGTTGGCAATCATGCTTTCGGAAATTGAATAGTATATTTTGTACGCTTCAGAAGCATCCAGCGATGCCACCTCGTCGAAAACATAGCTACCACCAGCGCGAACCAAATCCCACCAGCGTTTTCCTTCGCCAATGAACTCTTTGTAACGTTCGTCCAGGATGGCTTGGGTATTTTCCTCAACCGATCCGTTGGTATATTCATGCCCGGCATAGTTCTCGCCGTAAGCACGTTCTCGTACCGCATTGATCTCTGCTGAAGGATCTTCACTCAGGTTGTTTTTGGCTTCGGCCAACAAAAGCAACACATCCGCATAACGGTAAAGTGGAACATTGTTATAGTTTTTACGAGCTCCGTCATCGCCCACAATACCGAGGAATTTGGTTAAGACAGCACCTTTATAAGCACCCTCCGAAGCGACATAAGGTACGTGGACAGCTCCGTCGTCGTACAAACGAATGAACGTGCTTTGGCGTTGATCGTCCTCATCGTCCAGCAGCAACAGCGTTTTATCAGTCGGGCCATAGCGGCTGGCTCCGTTTACCACAAAACCAGCCATTGTTGTGCCTTCTTCATCAAACAGACTTGCCAGATCGACTGCCCGGCCTGTAAATGACGCATAGAAGTTTGAGGCTTGATCTTCTTGATAATCGAAAGCAAAGATGAACTCATCGTTATTTTCATTATCCTGTCCCCACAAGCTACCAAAATCAACCAGGTCAAATCCGGCAATCTGCGACAATGCAGACTTGGCTTCCGTATAGTCGGCATTACCGCCTCCCAATACTTTGCCCGACCAAAGATAAACATCGCCTTTCAGGGCCAATGTTGCTGCTTTCGACCAATACACGTTTTTATTCAACCACAAGCTGTTATCCGAGCCGAAGTACTGCAACGATTGAGCGATGTCGCTCTTAATTTGGGTCATCACCTCTGCTTTGGGTGAGCGTGGTTTTTTCAAAGCTTCCAGGTTCACCTCAAGCAATGGCTCAGTCGAAATAGGCACGTCACCCCAGGCTTTCACCATGGTGTAGTAAATCTGAGCCCGAATACCATAGACCTGCCCCAGCAGATGGTTTTTCTCGTCCTCGTCGGCAAAAGTAACATTGGGCACATTTTTAATAAAATCATTCACATAGTGCAACAGCCCGTAGAAATTGGCCCAGCTACTGAAATGAACGACCGTTGTACTAATGTTGTTATCAATTAAATCTTGACCGGAAGGCGATTCAATTGTGTTTCCGCCCCAGATATCGGAGCGAAGCTCTCCCATCTGCCATAAGGTTGAAGCATAATTTCGATAGCTCGCATAAATTCCGACATGCGCTGCTTTCACCGCTTCTTCCGATTCCCAATAGCCGTTATAGGTTAACTCACTTTCAGGCTGCATGTCCAAATCGCAAGCGGTAAAAAAGCCCATGGACACGAATAGTATTAATAATATTGCATTCTTCATAATTGGTCGTGATTAAAAGGTTACGTTTACACCAAAGGTTACTGTTCGTGGAAGCGGGAAACGTCCGCTGTCGATACCTGAAGATGATTCTTCGGGAGAACTACCCGAGAAGCCGTTAAAGTAGGCCAGGTTCGAACCACTCACATAAAGGCGCATATTGCGGAAGTAGTTGTTGGCAATTGCGCCGTCCAGGTCGTAGCTAAGGGTCACTTCGCGCAAAGCCAGGTAATCGCCTTTTTCCCACATCCGCGAGCTACTGCTGGTCATCGATCCCTGGTCGCCACCGGCAGCCAGGTGGTTTCTCTGACGGTCAACCAAAGTAAAGATCGGAATGTTTGATGTTGGGTTTTCCGTAGTCCAAGAATCGGCGATCTCTGCCGGTCCGTTTTGGTTCCCCTGGGTTTGTGCAATCCCTTTTACGCGACGACCATTGATGATATGGTGTCCAACGGCAAAGTCGGTTTTCACGAATAAGCTCAATTTTTTATAGCTGAAATCAGAAGTTAAGCCTCCGGTAAATTTCGGCGTTCTGCGTCCAATCACTACGCGGTCGAGGTTGTTGATTACGTTGTCGCCATTCAGGTCTTTCCAACGGGTATCTCCCAGGAAACGGGTATTCTTTTGGGTCGCAAATTCAACCGTACGGCCAGCATCCTCTGCAATATCGGCTTGCGTTTGGTAAACACCATCAAATACATAAGCCGTAATCACGTCGTAGCCCACGCGTTCACCTTCCTGTAAACCACCAACATATTTTGTTCCTCCGGTTTTAGCGTCATAAATTTCGGTACCTCCCTGGCGATTCTTGGCAACACCATTGGCCGGTAACTTATGGGCGAAGTTACGCACGCGGTAATAGGTTAAGCCAACATTCCAGTTAAAATCGCCGGCTTTCACAACATTCGCATCAATCTGCAGTTCCAGACCTTTGTTTCTCAGGGTACCGTTGTTGGTGGTAATCGATGAGAAACCGGTCCAAAGCGGCAAAGTCAAACTAGCCAATTTGTCTTCCACATCGCGAATGAAGTAGTCTCCAATTACTGTTACCCGGTTGTCGAACAAGCCCAGATCCAAACCGAAGTTCAGTGTTGTTGAGCGTTCCCATTTCAAATCGAGTAAGGGTAACTGCGTATTGGCATATCCGGCCTGCGTGTCGTAAACAGAAGTTCCTGCATAAGTTCCGAACACGCCAAAGTTACTGAGGATATCAATATTACCATTCACCCCATAACTTACACGAGGTTTGATTTTGGTAACCACCGAAGCGATTTTTGATTTTTTAAAGAAATCCTCGTTGTGCATGTTCCAACCGGCTGAAACACCGGGGAAGAAGCCATATTGGTTATTTCCCAAACGAGATGTTCCGTCGCGACGGAAGGTAAATCCAAACAGGTATTTATAATCGTAGTCGTAGTTCACCTGTCCGAACACGGAAGCAATTTCGTAACCGGTGCGGTAGGAATAAGGAACGCCACTGGCCTCGGAACCTACATTCATCGTGTAAATCAAATCAGTTGGCGACAAACGTGTTGCAGCACTGAATGAGAAATACTTTTCTTTAAAATATTCGGTACCCACCAGGGCTGTTACATTGTGTACGTCATTAAACGACTTTTTATAATTTAACAGAGCGGTTAACTGATTGCGCAAAGTTCTTTGGTGTGAAGCAGAAGATACACGCTCAGTATTCAAACTTCCGGAGTTCAGATAAGCTTTGTTAAACGATTCGTTTGAATTATTGACGGTAAAGTGGCTGGCACGAACCGTTGCGGTAAAATCTTTTAAGAAGGAATAATCCATTTGCACCGAACCTGTTAATCGTTGTTCCAGGTTGTACTTCACGAATTTATCGCGGTAGTACAGCGGGTTACCGAAGCCCAGGTAAGTTCCCGGTTGGTATTCATCCGAAAGGCTTCCGTCGGGATTGTTGTTATAAATCCGCGATGTAGGCGCCAAACCGGCGGTCCGCTGAAACAAGTTATAATCGCTGTCGTAAGGCAAATCCTGATTGGAATGCGCATAGATCAGGTTCGATGAAACTTTCAGATTTTCATTCATCTTGTACGAACCATTGAAGGTTCCTGAGTAACGTTTGAAGCCTGAACCAAACACCAGACCTTTGTCGTCCATGTAACCAAGGCCCATATAATAGGTTCCCTGATCATTACCACCGTCAAATGACAAGCTGTAATCCTGCGCACTACTGTTTTGGTAGAACAACTCGTTCATCTTATTCTCCTGGAAGAGCAAAGTACGGCCCGGTTCGATGGGGTCATCAATGGTTTGCCATCCGTCGTAGTCCAACAAATACTCGTTATCGGCAGTCAGGTACATGGTGGTATAAATCGAGTTGGTGGTGTTGTTACCCGTAGCGGCAGCATGTGCACCAGTCAGGAATTGATCCAACCAGGCATAGCCCATTACATCCTGAGCTGCTCTTACCGCCAAACGGTTAAACTTCACATAGTCGGCAGCACCGAGGTATTTCATCGGATCCTCACGACGTTTGTTGGTTGTAAACTTGGCCCGGAAATTAATACTTGACTTTCCGGCTTTCCCTTTCTTAGTGGTAATTAAAACCACCCCGTTGGCCGCACGTGCACCGTAAATGGCGGTTGAAGCAGCATCTTTCAATACCTCCATCGACTCGATATCATCCGAGTTTAAGGCATAAAAAGATCCCGGCACCCCATCGACCAAAATCAGGGGACTACCTGTTCCGTCGAAGCTGGTACCACCTCGCACAGTCAACGAAGGAGTTGACCCGGGCTGCCCGGTTGTTTGTACCACTTTCAAACCGGCAATGGTTCCCTGCAAAGCTGTTGCCGCATTGGAGCGTGGCACGCTTTCCAAATTCTTCGTGTCCAGCTTGGCAATAGAAGTGGTCATTTCGGCCCGCGATTGTGTAGAATAACCGGTTACCACCACTTCGTTCAAAGCTGTAGTTTCGGTTTTCATCACCACATTAATTACATCGGAATCGCCAATTCTTACCGTTTGAACTTCAAAACCGATCATTGAAAACTGGAGTTGATCTTTGCCTTCCGGCAGGGTGATTTTGTAAACACCGTCAAAATCACTGATGGTCCCGATGGTCGTTCCGGGAACCAGTACTGTTGCCCCAGGCAGGGGACTTCCCGTTTCGGCTTCTGTTATGCTACCCGAGATGCTCCGCTGTGCAAAACCATAGCTGGTCAGCATCGAAAAAAGCAGCAATAAGCCCAAATACTGTAGTCTTACTTTCATTTTTCTCATAGATTAAAGTTTAGTTCGCCTTACATTTGTCTTATGTATTACATATTAGATACGGTAAATTTAAAAAAAAGTTTTTCTGAAATCCAAATAATTTTCGGAAATTTGTTGCGTTATGTATTACATATACACGAATTAATATGAAAGAACAATCTACTACAGGCAATTCATTTGAAACCATCGACACTAGAAGTTTGGTGGACAAGGTGGAGATGCAACTCATTCAATTTTTTACACTTAAGAAACTACAGCCCGGTGATGTAATCCCCAAGGAGCTTGAGCTGGCCGCAGCGATGGGCGTTAGCCGCACGGTGATTCGCGAATCGCTGAACCGTTTAAAAACCATGGGCATGATTGAATCGATCAAACACAAGGGCACCATTATAAAGAGCCCGAACCTGAGCTCGCTTCTTCAGAAATCGATGATTCCGCATATTCTGGATAATGCAACACTGAAAGATGTGTTCGAACTGCGGCTGGTTTTAGAGATTGGGATTGCCGATTTGATTTTTGCCCATAAAACGGAAGAAGACCTGGAAGAATTAGCCCAGATTGTAGAGCAAGAACCGGACTTTAGTGATGATGTGCTGTTTGATGTTGAGCACGAAATCAAATTTCACCGAAAGCTGTATGAAATGACGCAAAACGAGACCTTGCGGAATTTTCAGAATATCCTGCTACCGGTGTTCAATTATGTGTACGAAAGCGGGCTTTTGTACAAACCGGTGAAAAACAAGCGTTATGTGTCGCACAAAGGCCTGGTTGAAATCATCAGAAACGGCAAAGCGTCAGAATACCGCAAAGCGATGCGAAAACACCTGGCCAACCATTTTCAACGCATTTTCAGTCTGGAGGCCGAATCGGCAAAAGCGGAAAAGAAAAGCCCGGCGGGAAAAGATCAGGCTACAAAATAACTTGCTCTTCGGGGGATGCGGTTTCCTGCGGTAGGCAGGGTTTCCAAACCGCATTGAAGGATGTTTTCAGGTTAAACATGGCTATTAAAACCATATCCTTCATTATTCAACCTTCGTAGAAATCAAACTTGCAAAATCTCTAAGCATTGATAAAAAAAACAAGCCGAAATCGCTTCGGCCTGCTTCTCGGTGTTGGGGCTGTGGTATTATTTAACATCCCAAACCAGGTAGGCCGAGATCAACCAGTGGTTTAGTTTATCTCCATCAACTTCCTGCGCCTGGGGAATGCTGAATTTAAATTCGTGCTGCCCGGGTTTCAGGTTGGGTAAAGCGATCTCTTCGGGCACAACGCTGGAGCCGGGGCACCAGTTCGAGCGGCTGAAATCGGAAGAGCTTACCCGTTCGTGCATGGTGGCTGTTTGGTATCCGCCTGCTTTCCAATCGAGGTACTCACCTTCGCGTTCTTCGGCATACCAGGTGCCCGTGCCCGGATTAAACCGGCGGAACGAAGCACAGTCGTCGCGCCAGGGCACAAAGCTGAAGGCTTTCTGTCCATCGACGTAAATGATGTTTTCCTTTTTCACAAATTCGTCGCCTCCCGAATGGCCACCATGCCCAGTCGTGATGTATTTCAAGCGCACATTGGTGGCATTGTCGGGCACGCTAGCCGTAACCACCACATCCTTGCGGGCAAAAATATCGGGATAGGTTTGCGGCCCGGTATAATAAACCGTATTGACCAGCGGAAGCAGCTTGGTTTTTGGCTTGGCATAACAAGGTCCTTCGGTTTCATCAAAGTTCAGCTCCAGACTTACCGTGTAGCCCTCCGGCGTCCAGGTGTCAATCCAAAGGCCAATCCACACATCCTGCTCCAATTCCGAAAGCAAGTCGGTCACATCCTGTTCCCACACCACATTTTCGGCCCACTCGGGAATATAAGGCGGGCGTCGCAACTCCATTTTGTCGTTATAATAGCCCACACCAAAGGGCGTCATAAAGCGCATCAGCTCGATGGATGGCTGATAACCGTCTCCGGGCACAATCCCGGCCATGCCTTCCAGCTCTTCCCCTGTTTTGGGGAAACTTGCGTCACCACGAAGGATGTTCAACAGGTTGTTCTCGGAGCCTGCCGGGATGATAAAACACGAGCCGGACTTATCCCAGCGGTCGCCCGCCGAGCTAAGGGTCATCTTTGCCTTTACATTCACCTGCCGCTGATAAACCGGAAGCGTTAACTTTTTCATGATAATTCGGCCGTTGGCAAAGCAAACCAGGCCATCGCTGTCGGGAGTGAGCCCATCGCAATTTTCGTCCGGCGCAAACCGAACCGGCTCTGCATTAAACACCTGAATTGTTTGATCTCCCTGCGCGGGAATTTCCTGGTGCTGGTTACAGCCCGTCGCGGCGAGCGCAACTAACAACATTGTCCAATACGTTCTTCTTGTTCTGTTCTTCATCTTTATTAATCGTTGTTTTAAGGTTTTAACGGCTTCTACTGCTTTTTCGTTTTTCGGTTCTGAAAAGCGCTTCCAAAACCCGGCATTCTAAAATACAATCAGCTGCCCGACTGTTTTACATCGTCGGGCAGCTGATTTTTTCTGTTATTTTTTTCGCGTGCAAAGATAGCTGAAACAGCTTTCAGCGCGCTCCGCCAGTCGCTCTACTTTTCGTAGGCGAAGGGAAAAATAGTCGATTTCTGATGCGCCTGATCAAACAGCGCCTTCATCTCTTCAACCTTTTCGGGGAACTGCTCCGCGATGTTGGTCTGCTCGGATGGATCTGCCGACAAATCGTACAACTCGATTGGCGTATCTTCCGCTTCGATGTGATTCCGAACCGCTTTCCATTTTCCCTGACGGATGGCTTGTTTGTCGCCGCCGTAGCCATGAAATTCCCAGTACAGATAATCGTGCTCGGGTTGTTTGTCGCCCAGTAATGTTGGCAGCATCGAAATTCCGTCGATGTTCTCCGGCGTTTTCACACCTGCCAGATCGGCAAAGGTGGGCATCATATCCCAAAAGGCTGAAATATGATCCGACACCTGACCGGCTTTAATTTTTCCGGGCCAGGCGGCAACCATGGGCACCCGAATGCCACCTTCGTATAAATCGCGTTTAAAACCGCGGAATACATTGTTGCCGTTGAAATAGTTCGGGTCGGCACCACCTTCCATATGGGGACCGTTATCGGAAGTGACAATGATCAAGGTATTATCAGCAATCCCCAGTTCTTCCAGTTTCGCAACGATTTCGCCAACCTGGTCATCCAACAGATTGATCATGGCTGCAAAAGCGGCATGCGCTTCGGGTTGCGAGCAATAACCACCGTTTTTATAGGAAGGTCCTTCGTCAACACCTTTGTAGTTCTTCTCAGGCTCATATTTCCCGCGATGTTTTTCCATGTAATTTTCCGGGGCAACCAACTCGGCATGCGGGATGATGGACGGATAGTACAAAAAGAAGGGTTCGTCCTTATGGTCTTCGATAAATTTCAAGGCCTGGCGGTGAATCAGCTCCGGGGCATAATCACCCGTTTCGTGATCTTTGTTTCCTTCCAGTATTTCTTTTTGCTGATTATGCCACAAATAGTACGGGTAGTAGTTATGGCCCTGTCGCTGGCAGTTGTAACCGTAGAACTCATCAAATCCCTGCCTATTGGGATCGCCCTCCGAACCGGGATAGCCCAGTCCCCATTTTCCGAAAGCGCCGGTCGCATAGCCAGCCTCTTTCAGCATTTCGGCCACCGTAAAAGTTTCTTTGGCAATCGGGTACTGACCTTCAGGCTCCATTTCATAATTTCCCCGGATAGGCGTATGCCCCGTATGCATGCCGGTCATCAACGAAGAACGCGACGGTGCACATACGGTACAACCGGAGTAATGCTGCGTGAACCGGATACCGCCATTCGCCAGTTTGTCGATGTTTGGCGTTTGAAACTTTTGCTGTCCGTAAGAGCTTAAATCGCCATAGCCCATATCATCGGCCAAAATGTAGACGATATTGGGTTTCTCCTCGGGCTTGTTCTTTGCAGTGCCGGTGCAGGCCGTACCCAAAAAAAGGGAAGCTCCGGCCAAAAGCAATGTATTGTTCATATTCAGATTCTTTTTAAAATTATAGTCAAAATATTATTTTACGCTTTTCATAACGTCTATTGGACTTTCACGAAGGATTCACCAACAAATAAAATCAATTTGCAGTTTAATTAAGCCTTCAATTCGTTTAACTCTTTAAGCCGCCTCAATTGTCTATCTGCATTAGTTCTTGCAAATTCAGCGTTTCGTTTATGACTCGCTGTGAAAAACAATACGCACAAGATACTTACAATCACTATAACCAACTTACTAACTGACATATACGCTTGTCAATCACCTCTATAATCCGATTCAATTTCAGCATGATAATTTTTATAAATCCGTACCGCCTGGTTAACAGGGTCTTGAATTGCTTTGGAAGGATAAGTTTCGGTCTGCTTTGTCCATGCAAGCTCGAAAGCATAATAATCCGGTTCATCGGGCTCCTGGCCTTCCATTTTCTGGCTTAAGTAGTCAATAAACATTTCCCACCTGGGTTTATAAAAATCGGATAGCAGACCCGACCATTCCCGATGCGCATATTCATGCAGATTTGAGTTTTGGAACGACCAGGTCGTAATCAGGGTGCGGGCATTAAACTCAAATAATTTTTTTTCAGATGGAGTTGTTCCGGCTCGTCTGGCTTCTTCAATCCACTTTCCAAGCATAAAACAATCGTCACTACTCAATAACTGATCCTGATCATCCAATAATTGAAGAAATTCATTGGCTGCTTCGTCGAAGCCTGGCTTATCATCGTTTTGGTAGGCATCTACCATTTTCCGGTGCACCACCTGAGCATAATTAGCAAGCACCTGCCGGGTAATATCAAGCAGGTCGTATTGAAAGCCTTCAACATTTTTATAGCTATCGGCCTCGTTGATAAAAAGCGTCCAGGCTTGCAGCAGTTCCGACGGGTCGTAATAGAGCTTTGAGGTGCCCCAGGTTGAAACCTGATCAATTTTTAAGGAAGGCCTGGCACATAAGATCGATTCGGAAGTGCCTTGTTGCGACTCTGTTTCGGACAACTTCTTGCCATAAACGGTCTTTCTTAATATTTGCCATGCCGTGTATAGATTTTCATCGTCTTTACCATATCTGCGTTTGACATATTGCCTTAACCATTGGTCAAGGTCTAAGGTGTCGGAATGCCATTTCAGTTCGAACAGCAGTTCGTAAATCACGGAATTGTTTTCAATGCCTTCGGGAATAGCCCCAATGCCCTTTAATCCTTGTGCATATTCCGTCTGCTTTAATGCGCGGAAGGGCTCTTGAGCAATCACATCCATGCGTCCGAACATGCCCACGTTACCACCAAAGTTGGTCACCGTATTCCAGATCCATGGTTTTCCGTCCCAGCCGTTTCTGTGTTCCCATTGCGGACGGTTATCACAATCTAAATCTAAGATTAGCACATTTGAGGGATCAATATCAGCCAAAAGAGGAGCTTGTGGGTTTCCTCCCCATCCCTGAAACACCCAGGTTGCCTTTGGATAGACCGCTTTCACCCCATCGATAATATTTTTCCCGGCCGTTGGCAAATCAATTGCCTCTGTGATGCCGCCTTCATGAAATGGATCACCCGAGAAATATTCGATGTCGCCATAGAGCTTTTTCATCTCTTCATAATAGATTTTTGAGATGGTATTGAAAAGGCTATCGGTGGGCGATAAAAAAGCTGGTCGTTGGAATCCACCGGCCCAAAGTCCCTGATCGCGGATATCCGCATCGGGGTATTTAGCTTTGAGTGCTTGCGGCACCATTCCATAAAAGCCCGGAAGAACAGGATTCATCCCCAGGCGCTTCATGCGTTTAAGGATCTTTTGCTGAAGAACAAGCTGCTTCTGAATAAAAGCATCCGTTACCGGTCCACCCCATCCTTCCAGGTTTCCCATCAGCCACCAGCCGGTAAAAGCTGGTCCGGGAATAAAATGATCGATTTCTGATTGCGTAAAATCCAAGCGCTTTAAGGTGTTTTTCCACACCGCCTCGGTTCCCACAATGGCTAACGGGAGGTTAACCCCATTCAGCGCCATCCAATCAATCTCCTCTTCCCACCGTGCCCAGTCCCAAAAGGCCATGGAATAATTAAAGGTGCAGTAATTCAGATAATAAGAATAAGTAAACGCACTTTTTCGGGCTATCGGCTTGGCGGCTGCAGGCAATTCCTCGGGTAACTTTATGTGCCTTGTTTCCCAGGATATATCGGTGTTCGTTTCATATTTCAAATACCAGTTTAAACCCGATGCCAAAGCGATTGTTGAATTGCCGCTAACGAGCACTTTACCATTCTCAAAATCAATCTCAAACTCATCATTTTCCGAGTTCGACTCCGTTTTGCGAAAAATGAAATTCCCGGCATTTTCCTTGCCGACTATTCGTTCCGCTAATTCATGTATCGAATTCAATTCATCAATCTTTGTTCGTTCTGCACCACAACTGATCAATGAAATCAATAAAACTAATGTTGCTGCTATTCTCATTTCAGATTACGATTCAAAATGCCCCTATATCATTCGCATTTATTCCGGGACTCTCCCAAAACTAAAATTCAAAATATTCGCGCGAAGGCAGTTTAATTTCCTTCTTTTTCATATTCAAAAATTCCACTTTTTTGCCTAACACCTCCCCCTCGGTCACATTGTCCTTGATCGTCACATTTTTGCACGCATCCAACGTAATACCGGCCTTCCGTTTATGAAATGGCTTAATCGCTGTGCTGCGAATCAGTGTATTATTCATAAACTTCAAACCATCCACTGATTTAGCATACAAGATGGGATAGTCGAATGGATAGAAAGTATTGTTTTCAATGGTGATGTTTCGATGAAAAGGATATTCGGACTGTGGTTCCGGAATCTCAGGCAGGATACTGATAATGGCTTCGCAAAACTGATACATCGACGACATACACGGGTATTCAAAGGTGTTATTCCGGATCGTCACATCCCTCACCGCTCCCGACTCATACCAATAATTGGCATCTCCGGCAATGAGGATGGCCGAACCGCTCGACTCGAAACTATTATTTTCAACGACCACTTTACCGGGAGTTGAAATCAGCAGCCCACGTGCCCGACAGCTTCCAAACTTGCTATCGCGAATTTCCACATCAGGTGTCCAGCTGAGGTTTTCAAGCGCAGCGCCGGCTTTAATTTCTTCAGGGATTGGCGTACTTAACTCAACCACAAACTCCTCCTTATTCAGGATCTCGAAGGTTTCAATGACACCATAACCAACAGTGCGCATACTTTTGTTTTCGATAAAACCAACCCTCTCACCGGCGTGGCCCCAAACCATTCCGGCACTCATGTCGTGCATAAAGCGGCACTTTATTTTATTCGGCGCAAGAATTTCGGTAATACGCACGCAGGTGCCATGCACATTAATCGGATCGTCCATCAATCCGGTCCACTCGCAGTTCTCAACCGTAATTTGCCCCTTGCAGCCCATAAAGTGAAACCCATCATCGTGCCCACTTAAAAAGCGCCCTTTCGCTTTATTGGGAACCACTTTGACATCCTTCAGGGAGATGTTTTCGCTATACTGCGATAATACGCCCAACCCGGCTGTATGGTAGATCCGAACGCCTTCGATGGCAATATCTTTACTATGAACCAGAAACATACCGGCATGGTCGCGCGTACTGTGACGCAACACCAGCAAATTACCAACTTTGGGGTGACGCGTGAAACCTCCTTCGCGGTAAATTTTCACCACGCCAGGTTCTATTTCTTTAGCTTTATAATTTTGCCAGCCATAGCCCAAGGCCTGCTCATCGCCGGTGTAGGGCTCCACAAAACGGGTATCGGGCTGAAATTCCATGATTTCGTGCATGGCTGATTTCCATCCCTCGCCAACAAAAACCAGTTGATCGTTTTCAATAATATAAGGCGACTCGTGGGTATTGATACGAATGGTAAATCCCTCATTATCGGACGAGACTACCTCGCCCTGCGCCGTTAACGGAATATCCCAGTCAACACTGAAGTTTTTCAGACTAATATTTGTTGAATTATCCACCGTAACCGGTTGCATCCTGTCGTGGAAAATAAACTCAGAGCCATAGCCATCAAGTGTCACATTGGTCATACCTTCCAGCAGAAACGCCAGTCGTTTCGGATTAATATCGTAGGTGTTCGATTCAAAATACTCTTTTTCGATACAATGATGCGGCCAAAAGTCGTATCGTCCTTTGGGAAAAATAAGAACTTTGTTCTGGCCGTTCTTCAAAGCATCCATTGCTTTGTTGACAAAAGGCACAGCATTTTCGCGCGTGTTCGGTTTGAGCCCAAAGTTGGCTATTGAAATAGTATCCTGCGCTGTCGACTGCAAAATGCCAAACAAAAAGATAAAGCTTAGATAAATAGATCGTAGATTCATTATTTCAAGGTGTTTTCGGGTTACAATATTCGAATCATTTACCTGGATTTTCAGCCGGTCTTTCGTCAAGTATTTTCTCCAGCGTCTGCTGCATTTGTTGCACTAGCTCGGGATACGATTCAGCCAAGTTGTTCTGCTCGGCTGTGTCTGCTTCCAAATTGTATAGCTGCGGATAGTTCGCCATTCCGCTGGCGATCCCTTTGCCCTGCTCAATCCAGCGGGGGGCTTCGCCTTTTCTGGCTTGAATATACTTCCACGATCCCTGCCGCAAACCATAGGTATAAGCTTCTTCGAGCATGACGTCCCTTCCGGCAGATGTTTTTCCGAGCCAGGCTTGCAACAAAGGCTGACTGTCGGGAGCTTCACCGGGCTGTAGCTGATGTCCCACCAAATCAGCCAGCGAGGCATACCAATCAACCTGGCTGAGCAGCGCGCTGCTCGTTCCGGCCTGCACCGTTCCGGGCCAGTAAACAATAGTTGGCATCCGGGTTCCGGCCTCCAGTATGGAATACTTGCCGCCCCGAAATGGCCCCGATGGTTGATGATCCCCCAAGAGCTCTACAGCCTGGTCCGCATAGCCATCATTCAATACGGGCCCGTTGTCGCTGGAGAAAATGACCAATGTTTTTTCATCCAGCCCAAGCCGTTCGAGCTGCTCAATTACCTGCCCCACGCACCAGTCCATCTGTGCAATGGCATCGCCGCGAGGCCCCATTGAGCTCGTTCCGACAAACTGCTCATTCGGCGCGCGCGGAACATGAATATCGTGGAAGGCCAGATAAAGAAAAAAAGGTTTGTGTTGATTTTCTTCCATAAAAGTTTTGGCCTTTTCGGTCAAAATGAAGGGAAATTCTTCGTCTTTCCACAAAGCTTGTTCGCCACCGCTCATGAAGCCGATTCGGCTCAGACCGTTGACAATGGTATTGTTGTGCTGCGGATCGGCTGCTTGTTTTAACAACTCGGGATGCTCCGTTCCGGTTGGATAGCCATCGAGTTTTACCCTGTAATTCACGCGAATGGAGTCGGTTGGATCCAGCCCCACCACGCGCTGATTTTCGACAAAAACACAGGGAACCCGATCTCCCGTTGCGGGAATCAGAAAACTGTAGTCGAAGCCGATCTCCCGAGGTCCGGGCTTTATCTCCTTATTCCAGTCGAGCTTCCCGTTGCCCAGCCCCAGGTGCCATTTTCCGACAACAGCGGTGGTGTAGCCCGAGGCCTGCAACATTCGTGGCAATGTTGCCTGTTCGGGACGGATCAGCAAAGGGGCATCGCCCGGCAACACGGCAGCCTGGCCCCGAAAAGCATAACTGCCGGTGAGCAGCGAATAGCGCGAAGGCGTGCAAGTTGCCGAAGAGCAATGTGCATCGGTAAAATTCACGCCCGCGCTGGCTAAGCGGTCTATGTTTGGTGTTTTAACGCCTTGAGCGCCATTCACGCCAATATCGCCGTAGCCCAAATCATCGGCATACACAATCACAATATTGGGTTTTTCAGCGGGTAGCAGAGGCTGCGCAAACGCTCCGGATACAGAAACAAAACAGCCAATAAAGGGTAATACTTTTCTCATTTAGGTTCGTGTTTTTAAGTTATGCAAGCTGTCCTTCACCGGTTTATACCGATTAGCAATTGAACTGATGCTTAAATTCGTTACACTCTTTAAACCTTTTCAATTGTCTATCGGCATTTACCATTGTAATTTCAGCGTTTCGCTTAAGGCTCACGCTGAAAAACAATTGGTATTAGACAGTAACAGGAGCGTAGTCTGCAGCCACGCTCCTGTCCTATTTATTTGCTCTTATTTTTTAACCAGCGGCCGCACGCTAAACTGAAAACGATAGTCGGTTGCCGGAACCTGGTATTGCGGCAATACGCCCGGGCCACAGGTTGCTGTTCCCACACCGGTTTGTTCGGCATCCAGGTGAATGGTTACCGTCCCGGTTTTGTACAGTTCGTTGATGTGTTTGGCCTGTTCAATCACCTCGTCGGTGTAGGGGCGCACACTAAACTGAAAAGGCTTGCTGGAGTCGAACGACAGGCCATTTCCGGCTTTATCAGTCAGCTTCATCCAACGGGTGTCGGTGCGGTTACCGGTAGCCTGCGGCACCACATAATAGTGGAACATGCGCTCGGCGGTGGTTTGGTAAATACCAATCCGGCCTGATTGTTTCCGGTCGGCCTGCGTTTCGTGATCGCCTCGTCCCAGGTAATTCACCCGGTTAAACTGATCCGCCATTTCAAAAGTTAAGCCTACGCGGGCATAAGTTTTCACCAAGGTATCCACCGGAGTGAGTTTTGTTTCCATATTGAGTTTTCCGGCTTTGTCCAATGAATACACAAAAGTGACATCACCCACTTTTTGGTTTTTGCCGTTCACCAGCTCAACCACAGCAGTTCCGCCTTTGGCATTGGTTTTCACCGAAACGGCTTTCTGTTGCAAGCTATTCAGCCCGGCTGCTTTCCACTGGCGAGCGCTGTTCCAGTCGCGGTTATCGTTCTCTGTAATCGGACGATAAAGGCTCAAAACAACCGGCGATGCCAGCATTTCTTCCCCATTGATGGTGTAAGATTTTAAGGCACCGGTTTGCTCATCAATCTGGATGGCCACCTGAGCTGTGCTTGGGCTTGCGGCGGATTTTGCTTTCGGATTTGCGGTTATCACAAACTGGTCGTAGGCCACTTCGGGAATGCTATCGCTCCAGATCGGCTTCACGTTCGGCGTCCAGCTCAAATCGAGATAAGCTTCTGCAATTTGCTTCGGAAGATTGACCTTACCCAGAGAGATAGTCACCGTTTCCTGAGGCTCGGCATCAACGACTTCTTTGCCCGATGCAATCAGCTGCCCATTGTCGCCGGTTACTTTCCAGTGCAGGGTGTAAGCATTCAGGTTGGTAAAGTCGAACCAGTTTTTTACCGAGATGGTCAAATTCTTCGGATCAACCAACTGGCTCTTGATGTTCTGGTACACTTTCTTCACTTCGTACAAATGCGGGTGCGGTTCGCGGGCAGCATTCACCAGCCCGTTACAACAGAAGCTGCCAAAGCTGGGGACATTCTCAGGGCCGTAGTCGCCACCATAAGACCAGAACCATTTGCCGTTTTCGTCAATTTCGCGGAAGGATTGATCCACCCAGTCCCAAACGCAACCGCCCTGAGCCATGGGTTCGCTTTCGAACACATCCCAATAGTCTTTTAAACCACCAACGCTGTTGCCCATCGCGTGCACATATTCGCACAAGATAAACGGACGGTAAATATCGTCGCGCGAAACATAGGCTTTGATATCCTCCACGCTGCGGTACATTCGGCAGTAAATATCGGTGTTGTAGTTTTCCTCGGCGCGTTCGTACTGAACCGGGCGGCTACTGTCATGAGCTTTCAGCCAGTCGTACGTGCGCTCGAAGTTGATACCGTTGCCGGCTTCGTTACCCAACGACCAGATGACAATTGCCGGATGGTTTTTGGAACGCTCAAACATGCGGCGGGTACGATCCAGATGAGCGGTTAACCAAGTGGAATCTTTTGCCAACGATGCCGGGCCGTAGCCCATCCCATGCGACTCGATGTTGGCTTCGTCAATCATGTACAAGCCATATTTGTTACACAGCTCGTACCAGTACGGGTGCGTTGGATAATGCGAATTCCGAACCGTGTTAATATTATTCTGCTTCATTAGCAAAACATCTTTCAACATCAGTTCTTTACTCACCGTGCGTCCTTGTTGCGAGTGTTCGTGACGGTTGGTCCCTTTCACCAAAATAGGTTTTCCGTTGATGCAGAACTGCCCGTTTTTAATTTCCGATGTGCGGAAACCGATGGCACGGCCTGTCAGGTGCTGATCTCCGGAAGCAGTTTCCAGCTTCATTACCAACTGGTACAAATACGGATTCTCGGCGCTCCAGGCATTCACCTTCGGAAGCGCCTGATCAGCCAGCCGGTAGTTTGCTGTTGCTCCTGAAAAATTACCTTCAACTTTTCCGGAGAATACTTCCTTATTTTGCTGATCCAATAATTCATAGCTCAAAACCGGTTTCTCGTCAGCCTGAATCCCTTCAACCTGAACATCCAGGCCGAAGATTCCGTCGCGATAGTTTTCTTTTTCAAGCGATGCCGTCACCGTGTAGTCGGCAATATGCGCTTTGGGCGTACTGTACAGGTACACATCGCGCTCGATACCACTAAGGCGCCAAAAATCCTGGCACTCCAGGTACGAACCCGCACTCCAGCGATAAACTTCCACGGCCAGGCTGTTCTCCCCTTTTTTTAGGTGGTCGGTGATATCCCATTCCGATGGCGTTTTCGAGCCCATGTTGTAACCCAGCAACTCGCCATTCACCCACACATAGTAAAATGAGATGACACCCTCCAGGCAAAGCACCACGCGGCGACCTTCCCAGTTCTCGGGAACGGTGAATGTACGACGGTACGATCCCACTTCATTCTCCTCGTAAGGCACCAGCGGCGGGTTCTTTTTAAAATTGAAAAGCTTATCGTCGAACTCGTAAGTTTCGTTCACATAAATGGGCAACCCGTAGCCCTGGCGTTCCCAGTTTCCGGGCACCTGAATGTCGGCCCAGCCGCCGGTATAGAAATCCGGTTGATAAAAATCTTTCGGCCGGTTATCGGGATTTTTCACCCAATGGAACTTCCATGTTCCGTTCAAACTCTGAAAATAAGGTGAGCGCTCGTGCTCCCCTTTCAGCACATCCTGTTCGTTCTGATAGGGCCACACATAGCTGTGCGGCGCCAGCTTGTTCAGTCCTACGGCATACTGGCTTTGCCACTCGGGCAAGCTTTGCGCTGCTAGCGGCAACAAGGTGATGCCCAGCAAGTAAGTCAATAATAAAAAGCTTCGTTTCTTCATTTTCTATTTCTGATTAATCGATATTTCATGTTTACGTTGAGGGGCTTAATGCACCATCAATTCATCAAAATACATCCAGGTGGCCTGTCCCACGCGAGGAAGTCCCGGCGGGCAGTGTCCCGGATTTTGCGCTTCAATTTTTAAATAGCGCCCACGCACATTCAGCTCTCCGAAGTCCAGATCTTTAATCTTTGTTCCGGCTTCGAAAATGCTTTCATCGCTTTCCGTAATCTCCGCTACGGTCGTGTAATTCGTTTGGTCATCCGACACCAAAAGCCGGACTTTTGCAGGTCGAAAAACCCCCATCCCGGCATTGGATACAGTCCCCAATGTGACTGCCGAAATGGGCTGTTCACGTCCCAGGTCAACTTCAAAAACAGCATCCTGGTTGTACCAGCCCGCCCATTCAAAATCGGAGTGCCGGTCGCTGCCCCGCAGTCCGTTTGTTAACACGTAGGCACGGCCATTCTCTGCCGTCACCGGACAGGCAGTAGCTTTGTTTTTCAGCAAATCGAGTGTTAGTGTTTTTCCGGTCTGTACGCCTTTGCGAAAGGTTGCCGCTTTAATCACGGTGGCCTTTTCAACCCGCAGGCTGTCGGTGTACCCCGCCGAGTTGGCCGTTGGTTCGGAACCATCCGTCGTCAGTCGGATTTCAACATCGGGGCGGATGCAGCTCAAGCCAACAAGCAATGTGCCGTTGGAGGGACGCACCAAATGGTCGATGTTATACATGGAGCGGGCATAAGTGATTCCCTTTTGCTCCAGGTGTGCCAGATAATTGTCGAGTGCAGGCAGAAAACCCGGCCAGTTTTTTGTTCCTTTTGGCGACCACGCAACTTCAGCAAGCGCTACCAGACGCGGGAAAACCAGGTATTCCACATCCTCGGGAGCGTTGCAGAACTCTGTCCACAAGGAGCCTTGCACGCCCATCAGCAAACTGTCGAGACCGGGCTCCCAATTGTCGCCCACCGGCTCATAGTTGTAAACATCCTGAAGCGTATTGTTGCCGAAATAGGTCAGCGGCTCAAACCATTGCGGCCCCTGATAGCGGATGAGGTATAATTTCTTAGCAGGTGTGAGCACAAACCGATGCCCTTGGCGGGCTGCTTTCAGCGCTGCCTGTCCGTCGCCGCGCCAGCCAAAAATGATGGCATCGTCGGGTAGTTCACTGTTGGTCAGTTCATCCCAGCCCAGTACTTCTTTGCCTTTACTTTGCACATTGCGGCTCATCCGTTTCATAAAATAGCTTTGTAATTCCTCTTCATTCGGAAGCTTTTCAGCTTTCATCCGGGCCTGGCAATCGGGACATCTTTTCCAGTAAGTTTTAGCAGCTTCGTCGCCTCCCAGGTGAATATATTTCGATGGAAAGAGCTCAGCAACTTCGTCAATCACATCCTCCAAAAAGTGAAATACTTTTTCTTTTCCGGCGCAATAAATGATTTCCGCATTTTTGCCACCGAGGCCGGACAATACCGTAATCGGTTTGTGGACAACAGAACATGCCAGCTCGGGATAAGCTGCCAGTGAGGAATTGGTATGTGCAGGCATTTCGATTTCGGGGATGATTTCAACCTGGCGCTGGCCGGCATAGTTCACCATTTCGCGAATGTCGTCCTGGGTGTAGAAACCGCCGATAGTCGCTTTTTCGCCGGGTAGCGCATTCGGGCGGGCCGGGAATGGTTCATCTCGTTCAACCCGCCAGGCTCCCACATCGGTCAGCTTCGGATATTTTTTTATTTCAATTCGCCAGCCATTATCATCCACCAAGTGCAAGTGCAGCTTGTTCATTTTCAACATGGCCATGGCGTCAATAATTTCCAGCACCGTTTCTTTGGGAATAAAATAGCGCGAAACATCCAACATCAGCCCGCGGTAGGCGAAGCGCGGATAATCGGTCATGGCCAGTGCCGGAAGACGATATTCTGCGTTTTCTGTTTCTGCGGAGGCCGCCTCAATAGCAGCGGGCAACAATAACCGCAAGGTCTGAGTGGCATAAAAAAAGCCGCTCTCCGTTTCGGCTTCAACCCGAATTTTCCGGGGCGTTATTTCCAGCCTGTATGCTTCATCGCCTAAACCGGTAGCGGACTGAAAAAGGATATCCGCTTTGTCTGGATCCTGCATCTGTTTTGGACAGCCACCCAAAGCCAGCTCCAGCCCTTTAAAGAACCGGTCAGCAAGCTGCTGTTGAAGATCGTCTTCTACAAAATAGGTCGTGTTTTTTGAAAGCTTGAAATACCCCTCCCCTTTTTCGACCGCAACCGGAGCCGGGACAACTGCGGGAGCCGCATCGGGGCTGGCTGCCTGCCGGGCATTACATCCGGCAAAAAGGCAGCAGACAATCAACGCAAGTGTGTAAATAGTTAATTTCATTCGTTTTTGATCCGTTTTATTCTTTTGAGCGTAGCCTGCAATCGAATGATTACAGGCTACGCTGGGGGTTACATTCGTTGGCCTCAAAGTAAATGCTGAAAAACCGGGAACTTTTACCACCGGAATAAGCTGGTTTTAATTTTTATCCTGATACTGAAAAACATTATACGGAATGTTGGTGCCGGTGATTTTCAACACCACAACGGCATGCCCGGGAACTTCGAAGCTCAATTCCGAGTCCGCAGAAGGTTCATAATCTTTTTTCGACCACAGGTCGTGCACCCGATAGCCTTTGGAAGCATCAATTCCGACGGTCTCCAGGGCAAAAGCGATATCAGCCTTTTCGGTCGAGCGGTTGAGCAGGGCTACTGCCACCTGCCCGCTTATATTCGACACCAGCGGGCGTCCCCAAACTTCCTGTTCGCCGTAGTCAATCACGCGGCGTGCCTGGTAAACAAAGGGACTCTGGTTGATGGCAATCAACTCGTCGTTGGTCACCAGCTCCACAGTTTCCTGCGACATGGTTGTGAGGTCGTTTCCAAGCAAAAGCGGCGAGTTCATCAGGCACCACATCGAAAAATGGGCTTTATCCTCTTCATAGCTCATTCCGCGTCCTACCTGCAACATGTCCATATCGTTGTAATGCCCGTAAGAAGCGTGTTTCCACAAATCAGCATTCAAGTCGATAATCGCTAAGATGGATTCAAATCGATTGTCGATATCGCCGGAGATGCGCCAGGAATCGGCCACCTGAGTGACCCATTTCCCCGGGAATTTCCAGCGGCACACATTGAACACCATTTCCGGTTTAAGCGCTTTAGCCTGACGGGCCAATGCGGTGTAACGCTCTTCCTCGTCGAGGCCAAGCCAATCGCCACCACACCAGTCCACTTTCAGAAAATCGTATCCCCAGGTATTCAAAAACAAGTTCAGGTCCTGCACATCGTGGCCGTAAAGTCCCATCCCGACACCAATCGTGTCTTTGTCCCAGTACGAGGCACAAGTGTTAATCCCAGCATCGGAATAAATCCCGGCTTTCAGGCCTTTGCTGTGGATATAGTCGGCCAGAACTTTCATGCCATCGGGAAAGCGCTCGGGATGCGGCAGGATATTGCCCTGCTCGTCGCGGCCTCCGAAGAAACCATCGTCAATATTCAGGTAGCTGTAACCGGCGTCACTCAGTCCCCGGTCAATCATCGCATCGGCCTGCGCCCGGATGATATCCTGGTTGATGTTCACGCGGTAGTTGTTCCAGCTGGCCCAGCCCATAACCGGCGGGTGCAGCAGGTTTTCAACTTCGCCTGTTGCTTCCTGTCCGGCCGGCGGTTGTTTGGCCGGGTTTTGCCCGCATGAGCTGGCCAGCAACAAAACGGTCAGGCAGGCGAGCCTGGTGATTTGGGAAATACGATTTTTTATCATGCTTCTCTGTTTATTTCGTTTGCGCAATATTGATTTCGGCAATTCCCAATACCGGCTGATTGTCAACAACCGAGGTGGCTTCAAATTTCAGGAAACGGGCTTTCACGGTTTTTCCAAGTTCAATTGTTTGGGTTATCGGGTTGTTGCGAATATTCGAAAAGTCGCCGCTCAAAACCACCGTCCAGTTTTCGCCATCAGCACTAACCGAAATCCGGTATCCGCTGGCAATACCCTGTGCCCACCGCGCCTGATCGGGCAGATAAGTCAGGCCATTGAACGAAAGTTCCGCGCCAAAATCGATAATCGCTTCCCGCTGATTTTTGGGGCTCACCCAGCTACTGTTGGGATTACCGTCGAATAAGGGCAGTTTCGATGAATCCGTTCCCACAACGGTCCAGTTCGCTTTGGAGATACCGAAGTACTGTTCACCAAGTTCACCGTGATTGCTTCCACTATAAACCACTGCTTTAATGGTGACGTCGCCGTCAGATAAGAATGGTTTTTCGTAGCGATTTGATTCGCGCGTGGGCGTTGTACCGTCGGTTGTGTAAAACACTTCGCCATGTTTTTCGGGCGAATAGATGCTCACCATGCCTTGCTGGTTGCGGCGAATGACCGGTTGAGCCAACAATATCGGAGCATTGTAGGCCGCCACTTTGGTGATCATTACCGGAGCGAGCATCTCCTCAAAAGTCACGCGCAATTTTGATGTTGTAACCGGCAAAAAGCGAAGAATCCGCTTATAGCCGATGGTCGTCTCGCTGGCCAGTTCTCTCCAGCTTCCATCCTCGAAATATTCCACGCGAAAAGCTTTCACCCGTTGTCCTTCCGGGATGTATTCCTGCAACAGCAGGCGGTTTATAGTAACGGTCTTTTTAATGTCGATCTCCAGGAAGCTGCCGGCCTCCGAAGCCTGCCAGTACGACGAATAATCATCGTCGAAAGCCTTCATCACATGTTTCTTCACATTTGACGAAAAACGACAAGCCGATGTAATCAGGTTCTCCCGGAAATCCTGATCCAGCTGACGTTTCCACTCCAGCAATCGCAACGAATCGATGGGATGTACCAAACCACGCTTATCCGGACTTAGGTTGAGCAGCAGCAAGCTGTTGCGGCCAACGCTTTCGTAATAAATATCCATTAAGCGGGGCAGTGATTTCACCTGGTGATCTTCCGAAGCGTGGTAGTACCAGCCCGGACGAACTGAAACGTCGGTCTCAGAAGGCAGCCAACGCGTCCCGTTTTCATGGCCTTCGTTCAACTGTGCCGGGTGACTCTTATCTTTGCTGAATTGACCATTGGGCAACAAACTGCTCCAATGGGTTTTACCGGCATGGCCTTCTTCATTACCGACCCAACGAATATCTGGCAGGCCGCCTCCATGCACAATGCAGTTGGGCTGCAGCTCGCGAACGATGTCAACAAAGCCTTGCCAGTCGTAATAATCTTCCGAAATGCTCCGGTTATGCAGCGAGTCGGTTCCGTAGTAGCCACGACCACCATTGGCGCCATCGAACCAAATTTCGAACAGATCGCCGTAGTTGGTCAGCAACTCGGTTAACTGATTTTTGAAATACTGGTTGTATTCCGGCTTGCCGTAGTCGGGGTGATTGCAGTCCCAGGGTGAAAGATAAAGTCCCATTTTCAGGCCAAATTCTTTACAGGCATCGGCAAACTCGCGCACCACATCGCCCTGACCGTTTTTCCAGGGCGAATTTTTCACGCTGTGTTCGGTGTAAGCTGAAGGCCACAGGCAGAAGCCGTCGTGATGTTTGGCTGTCAGGATAACGCCTTTCAAGCCGGCATCTTTACAGATTTTCACCCACTGGCGGCAATCCAGATTCGTGGGGTTGAACAATTCGGGCGACTCGTTCCCATAGCCCCACTCCATATCGGTGAACGTGTTGATACTGAAGTGAACAAAAGCGATGGTCTCCATCTTCTGCCAGCGCATTTGCAAATCAGTGGGCTTGGGCAATTGGGCTTGTGCAAACAGTCCGGTCGTTAATAACAGAACCAGGGCAATGCTAAATCTAATTTTCATTTTCTGTCGGTTGAACATTATTGATTAATAATCGGATCCTGATATTGTTGTTGCAAATTCAGCAACTGCGTTTTCAGGCTATCGGCCAATTCCTGATACTCGGATTGACCGTACAGGTTATGCATTTCGTGCGGGTCGTTCTGCAAATCGTACAGTTCCCAGGCATCAATATCATTATAAAAATGAATGAGCTTGTAGCGATTGGTACGAATGCCGTAATGACGTTTTACGGCGTGCTCGGCCGGGTATTCGTAATAGTGATAATACAGGCCGTTGCGCCAGTGTTCGGGTGCATTTTCGCCCACCAAAGGCAACAAGGATTCCCCCTGAATATCTTCGGGAACAGCTACGCCGGCCAAATCCAGGAAGGTTGGCGCATAATCAATGTTCTGCACTAACTGGTCAATTTTGCCGTGCGCATTGGTGTAAGCTTTTGGGAAGCGCATCAACAGCGGTGTGCGGAAGGATTCCTCATACATGAAACGCTTGTCGAACCAGCCGTGCTCACCCATGTAAAAACCCTGGTCGGAGGTGTAAACAACCAGCGTATTTTCCGCCAGGCCGTTATCGTCCAAATATTTCAACAGGCGGGCAACATTGTCATCCAAGGATTTTACACAAGCCAGATAGTCTTGCATATAGCGGTTGTATTTCCATTCGGCCAGCTCGCGACCGGTCAGTTTACGGGCTCTGAAATCGGCAATAATCGGGTCGTACACGGCGTCCCAGGCAGCACGTTGCTCCTCGTTCATACGCGCATAGGCGCCGCCCTGGTATGCTCCGCGAAGACGCGACTTGATATCCCCTTCTTTGTCGAGCATTTTCAAATCGTACACCAGGTCCATATCCTTGATGATGCTCATTTCCTGTTGCGAGGCAGCAATCCGCCCTTCATAATCGTCGAAGAAATTTTCGGGCACCTCAAACTTGCGGTCCTTAAATTCATTCAAATACTTCGTAGGCGGCATCCACACGCGGTGAACGGCTTTGTGATGCACCAGCATACAGAAGGGCTTATCCTTATCGCGATGATCGAGCCAATCGGTACTGAAGTCTGTAATCAAATCAGTTACATAACCGTCGTAATGTTTCTGTCCGGTTGAGTCGATAAAATCGGGGTTGTAATAGCTTCCCTGCCCGGGCAAAATGTTCCAGTAATCGAAGCCGGTAGGCTGGCTTTTCAGGTGCCATTTACCGATCAGTGCGGTTTGGTAACCGGCCTGATGCAACAGTTTCGGGAAGGTTTGCTGACTGCCATCGAAGGTGTCGGCATTATCGCGTTGCCCGTTGGCATGGCTATGCTTTCCGGTGAGCATCGCAGCCCGGCTGGGTGCACAAATCGAGTTACACACAAAACTGTTCGAAAACGTGACCCCTTCGTTGGCGATACGATCCAAGCCGGGCGTTTTAATTAAGGTACTGTCATACGCTCCCAAGGTTTGGAACGAATGATCGTCGGTCATGATAAAAATGATATTCGGTTTCTGCGGCTTAACCTCCTTGGGTTGGGTTGAAGTACAACCTGCTGCCAGGGACGCCAAACCACACATCATCATTAAATTACGCTTCATAAATTCTATTGTCTTTAAGTTGATTGCTATTTCAAATGCTCATCGGGCCAGGCCACGACCTGCCCGCTCTCTTTCAGGCTGGGGCGCTGCGCATTTACCGAGCGCAGGTAATTCCCCAACTTCATTGCCAGTTCTTTCACGATCTCGGGATGTTCGGCGGCACGGTTATGTTTTTCACCCAAATCTTCGCGGATGTTAAACAGCTCGTACTCGCCGGTTTTGTACCAATAAATGAGCTTCCAGTCGCCACTGCGGATGGTGCTTGTTGTACCGATCCCGGGCCCCGAAGCGCCCCATTTGTTGGGAAAATGCCAGAATAAATCCCGCCCCCGGGCTGTTGTACCGGTTTGCAAAAGCATGGGCACAAAGCTTTTTCCATCGATCTGCTGCACGGTTTGATAGTCCTTCACTCCGGCCAGTTCGAGAATGGTAGGGTAATAATCTTCAATGATCAGGTAATCGTCACACACCGAAGCGGCCTCGATATGTCCCGGCCATTTGGCCAACATGGGCTCGCGGATACCGCCTTCATAAGCCGATCCTTTGCCGCTGTTCAACGGGGCATTGTGCGTATGGCGCTCTCCACCGCGCTCAGCAGCGCTCAATCCACCATTATCCGACATAAATAAGATGACTGTATTCTTGTCAAGGCCATTCTTCGCCAGATAATCCATCAGATCACCCAGGCTTTGGTCCATCCCTTCCACCATGGAGGCATAACGAGCTTCAAGCTCGTCGTACCCCCGATCAATATATTTCTGGTAGTAGCGCTTATCCGGTTCCAAAGGGGTATGCACCGTGTAGTGCGACATATACAGATAGAATGGCTTTCCGGTCCCGCGCGACTTTTCGATGGCCGCAATAGCTTCCCGTGTCAGCGCATCGGTCAGGTTGATGGTATCGCCATGGTATTTTTCCAGCCCGGGAACTCCCCAAGGTTGGGTGTAAACGCCCGGCTCGGCATTTCCGAAGAACCGCTCGCCCTGATAGCTTGCAGGCCTTCCGGCTGCATGTCCGGCAATGTTCACATCGAAGCCCAACGTCAATGGATCGGCTCCGGGGGTTCCAAAGGCTCCCCAGTGTGCTTTTCCGCAGTGAATAGTGTAATAACCATTGTCGTGCAACAGTTGGGGCAAGGTGGTGGCATACACTGATTGTTCAATGGAATCCACTGCCTGAAGTCCATTCACATTCCATTTCGGAAACTCCAGAACCTCATCGGGAGCATCCACCGAGGCATCGCGGTTCAGAGTCCAGTTCGTTACCCGATGGCGGGCGGCGTTCATGCCGGTCATCAGGCTAGTACGTGTGGGCGAGCACACCGCTGTTGCATAAGCTTGGGTAAATTTCATCCCTTGCGAAGCCAGCCGCTCCATATTGGGCGTATGGTATTTCCGGTTATTGGGTGTGGTATCGCTGGCAAAAGGCACCGAGGTGTCCTGCCAGCCCATGTCGTCGACCAGGAAAAACAGGATGTTGGGTTTTTCCGCGGTATGCTCACCTGTTGTTGGCGACGTACAGGCCGAAAATGCCATCAGCCCCAACACGGCAGTCGATATATTTCGTATAGGTTTTTTCATTTAGCTTGTACTAATTTTAGTTCTCCTGCTTTTTTAATAGTTGTGTACAATCGAGTCGAAGCCTTCCCACAAAACACCCCCAACAGAAATGCAAGGTACCCGTGATGATTAAAACCAGCATACAATCCCGACGCCCCAAATAGGAATACCAGGATTGACAGGATCCAAACTTCTACTTTATGATTCTGCATGGTTGTCATTATCTAAAAATGTTTGAATTAAAATCGAAATAAAAGTGACAAGCAATCATCTTGTCACTTTTAACTGTTTATTGTTTACTCTACATCTTTCAATTGCCATACTTTCACGTAGTCGATTGCCATCTCGTAGGGAAAGCCGGTGGTATCGGTAACACTACCCGGCCAAAAATAGACTCCCGAGTCTCCTTTGTCGGCACAGGCATAATTCAGAATGATGTAAAAATCGGTTTCATAAGGCCAACGGGTGCCATTGACTGCATTTTTAACATGGGTGAATGTGGTTTTGCCGTTCACCTGAAACTCGATTTTATTTTCAGACTTAATAATTCCGTAGGTGTTATATTCATTCAGATCAATACTCTTCGTTGCGCTTGGCGCAGGCTTTAACTCCTGCCCGGGGCTCGCTGACTGGTGAATAACCTGGTACACAAAAGCATCGTTGTTCAGGCGTTCCATCACATCAATCTCGCCGCAGTCGGGCCATCCGTTGTAAACCGCATTTTGCGGCATCAGCCAAATTGCGGGCCAGGCTCCCTTTCCCGATCTGGTAAACTTGGCTCTCACTTCGAGCTTTCCATAAGTAAAACTGTATTTTCCGACTGATTGAATAGCGCCGGTTTCCGGCAGATCGGTCTCGTCATTCCAGCGTGCACGCATGTGCAATGCTCCATCCGAAACTTCGGCCAACGAGGCATCGTTGGGAACAACGTATCTGTTCCAGGCCGACGACCACGACTGTGTTTGATAACTCGACCAGTTTTGGGTGTCGTAGGCTGTTCCGTCGAAATTATCTTCGAACACCAGCGACCACTCTTGCTGCGTTTCGGTATTTTCCTCCTCTTCGGGCACAATCGGATCATTGTCCTTGCTGCAGGCGGCGAAAGATAAGGCCATAACGGCCCAAATAATTAGGTTGTGTGTTTTAATGTGCATCGTTTTTTCTTTCGTTAGTTCAGTGTTAGTTCGTTTATTTCAAATTCGATAAATATCCACTTATAGTCACTCTACTACCTGCGTGTTCGAAGACACCAAAAATAAAAAATTATTGGGATTCTTCACGAAGTGGTCAAACAGGCACGCTGTATTCGTACCTGTTTGCCACCAGTAGAAGTGCTATTTTTACTCCACAATAATTTCATCAGCGAAGATCCAGGCTGGTTTTCCGGCTCCGGGATGCCCTTCGGGGCAAAGTGTACTTTTGGCAGTCACCCGAATATAGCGTGCCTTTTGCGCTTTAAATTCACTTTTAAAGTCGTGTTGAGCCAACTCTTCGTTGCGGTCAACCGGATTGGCAAGGTTTGCCAATTGCCTAAAGTTTTTGCCATCGGTTGAAACTTCAAAATTGACTGATGAGGGCATAAAAATCCAATCGCGGTACTTTTGCAGGCAGCCCAGCGTGATACTGCTGATTGTTTTGCTTTCGCCTAAATCGATGGTCGCAACCAGGTCTGTTCCGTTGAAACCGTGCCAGTATTTTCCGACGGTTTCGGTTCCGCGAACACCATCGGTCAGCGAGTTAGGGCCATCGGCCTGGTAGTAGCGGCTCACCGGTTTTGTGTATTCAACAGCCCGCCCAATCGCCTGGTGCATCACAAATGTTTGCTCGGCAGGCTTAAAACCTTTCACCTGACCACCAACCACATTGGAAGCTTTCAGCACGGTGCTGGCTTTGATTTCCACGGGCTCCGTGTATTTGGGGCTGGCGGCAGTAAGCTCGCTACCATCAAGGGTGTAATGTATTTCGGCATTTAAAATTTCGGTCGTCAATTCAACCTTCAGCTTGCCGTTTGTTGATGTCGGTTTAATATGAACGGTGTAGTTTCCGCCACAGTAGCGCAAGCCTTTTTGTTCGAAAGCCCGGAATTGATTTTGCAGGCGCAGGTTGAAACTCGTCCAATCCTTTTGTGCCGCAGGGGTCCACACGACTTCAGCCAGGGCCAGCATACGTGGCAACACCATATATTCGAGGTACTCCGGAGTGGTGATGTATTCGGTCCAGACATTGGCCTGAGCCCCCAACACATATTGGGCCTGCTCTTCATTCAGTTCCGCAGGAATTGGCTCATAATCGTACACCTTTTGCAAGGTATTAAAACCACCAATGGCCATTGGCTCGCCTTCAGGTCCGGCCTGATAGTGGTCGAAATAGCAAGGGCTGCCTGGGGTCATCACCACATCGTGGCCCATTTTCGCCGCTTCAATACCACCGGCTTCGCCTCGCCAGCTCATTACCGTAGCTTCGGGCGCCAGTCCACCTTCCAGAATTTCGTCCCAGCCAATCATTTTGCGGCCTTTGCTGATGAGGAATTTCTCCATGCGCTGGATGAAATAGCTTTGCAGCTCATTTTCATCTTTCAGCTTTTCCTTTTTCATGCGGGCCTGGCAACGCTCGCAAGCTTTCCAGGAATCTTTGTTCACCTCGTCGCCGCCAATGTGGATGTATGTTGAAGGGAACAGCTCGATTACTTCACTCAGAACATCTTCCAGGAAGTGAAAAACCTCTTCGTTTCCCGGGCAATAGTTCGACGACATATCGGTATAATCGCCACCGGTAAGCGGAAGCTGTGGTTTTTGCTTACAGCTCAGCTCCGGATACGCTGCAATAGCCGATGCCACGTGTCCGGGCATCTCGATTTCCGGCACAATGGTCACGTTTCGTTCGGCAGCATAGCGAACAATCTCCTTAATTTGTTCCTGGGTATAGTAGCCGCCGTAAGTTGGTTTCTCGCCGTCCTTAGCTTGCGGACGCTGGTCCCAGGGCAGTTGGGTTTGATCCACACGCCACGCGCCAATATCAGTCAGTTTGGGATACTTCTTAATTTCAATTCGCCAGCCCTGGTCGTCGACCAAATGCCAATGAAAGGTATTCAATTTGTAAGAAGCCATCAGGTCGATGTACTCTTTAACCACTTCGGGACCAAAAAAGTGACGGCTCACATCGAGGTGCATGCCGCGCCATTTAAACCTCGGGTAATCAGTAATCGACAAACAAGGGATTTCCAGCGCCGCATTGGTACGAATAGCAGGCAGCAACTGCAACAGCGACTGCATACCATAAATAATACCGGCCTTGGTATTGGCGCGCAGGTCAATTTTTTCGGGGGTCACATCGAGCTGGTAGCCTTCTGCTCCAATTGTTGGCAGTTCCTGCAGGCTCAATGCAATGGTTTTGGTTTTCTGTTGGTTGGTTACGAGTTGATAAGCAGAAATATGTGCTACCGCATTGGCAAAAAAATCGGCAGCCTGCTTAAGTTCCTGCTGTGTTTTATCAAACTGAATGCCGGTTTCACCGTCGATGATAAAACTACCCTGCTTAAGCTGAACCGACACCGGTTGCGGAATAATCGGCAACAGGTTTTCGGCAAAGAGCAAAAACGGGCAGCAAAAAACCCAAAGACTGAGAATAATTTTCTTCATAATGATCTATTGTTTATTGTTTCTAAGAAATGTGTTTTCGTTGGCTTTCTGATACACGCGTACCCAATCGACCTGCATTTCCACAGGAAGATGATCGGAATTGACCGGCCCGGCCCAGCTGCCGCCCAGCGCCTGGTCGAGAATGATATAAAATTGTTGATCGAAGGGCCACTGAGCTACTCCCAAGCCATCAACTTTGGGATAGCTAAATGTTTGGCTCCCATTAACGAAAAAATCGAGTCGATCGGGATACCATTCCAGGCTGAATACATTGAACTCTTCCGGCTTAAAAGAGGCTGTAGAAAAGTATTTGGGATTATCTTTTTGTTTTAAAACATCCACATATTCGGTGTGGACGGTTTGATAGACGATGGTGTCAAAATTCAGCTGTTCCACGATATCAATTTCTCCGCTGCGCGGCCATGAACCATAAACACTCTTCTCGGGCATCAGCCAGATAGCCGGCCACGAACCTTGTCCTTTACCAAGCCTGGCACGCACTTCAACCTTACCATACCGAAAGGAGAATTTTCCTTTTGTTGAGATGCAGCCGGTGCGATAAGGAATGGTGTCAGCTGTGTTGGTGTTTGGGGTACCCCGCAAGTGCAGCATCCCATTGATCAGTTCCGCATTTTGCAGGTCATCGCTACAATAACAGGCCCAATCGGCACTCTTGCGGCCGGAGAAACTCCACCAGTTTTCATCGGGCTGACCATCGCCCTGAAACTCATCGCTCCAAACCAATTTCCAGTCCGATTTGATCACCTGCCCGTGTACCGGGCCAAATACAATCAAGCCAAACAATAGCAGCAACAGGCGGCAAAGTCTGTTTGTCGTTACAATCATGTCTTGTTTTTCTGTTTTCGAGGCTTCACAAAAATACTTAAAGATTCCAGAATCCTGATGACGAATAGCCCTTATAACGCAATGAGGCCTCTCCCTTAATGCTGGAGAGGCCTCAAGGCTATATTTCAATTCTGCTGTGCACAAGTACTATTCTGTGGCACCACTATTGGCTTCCAATGGCCACCCCGGGTTCTGATAGATTGTAGAGGTAGTCAAATCAGAGGTATTTTCAGCTGTAATAATAAAATGCTGAATGGCAATTGGCGACAGATAGTGAGCGGCAGTCCAACGATAACCGTCGAGCACCTGGTTCGAACTGCTCAGTACAACACGGTAAGGACGCATATACTCGCTTTCCGACGACTTGGAGATATTCGCTGTTTGATCTGGCGTTCCGGCCTCAATCAACAAAGAATTACCGTCTTCATCCTGATACCAATCCTGCATCGGTCCCCAAATTTTGAAACCTTCAATAATATAAGGGTTGGTTTTGAGTTGATCCAAGGCTCTCCAACGTTTCAGGTCGAACATGCGAAGACCTTCAGCCATCAATTCGCAACGACGTTCGCGACGAATGTTATACAATACTTTGTCGGTTAGCAGCTGACCGGCAGAGTATGCTGCGAAGTCATTTTTCGCTTCTTCACTCATCACTGTTGCGTTAACTGTTACATTATAGTCCGGATTAACACCGGCGCGTTCGCGAATCGCTCTCCAGTATTGGTCAGCCTTGGCGTCAATCTGGCCGCTTTTCAAATACGAAGCTTCAATGTAGTTCAGGTAGGCTTCAACAGCACGGAAAACAATGCTCCCCGTTGAACCGGCACTTCCTTCCGACTGTGCCGCCAGATATGAAAAGCCTTTTTTCAGGGCATAACCTGTTACATAGCGAACTTCGTTAATTCCCAGAATATCGGGGTATCCTTCCAAAATAGGCGCACCATCCGTATTCTGCTTATCAATATAACGCAGGTCGCCAGGCACTTTCATAAACAATTGCAGACGATTGTCGCGATCGATTTTAACCATCTGTGTTGAATCGTCGCCGGCATATCCCGAAGCGTCATCATAGATTGGCAAACCGTTAGCCATCACAAAATTATCAACAAACCCTCTAGTAAAACCGGTATTACCACCGTTCTGATTCACATAGTGGTTCACATTATGGTTGATCCCTAAACTGGCGTCGTATTCGCGCCACAGCAACACTTCACTGTAACCATCCAGATCGAAATCGGCAAACATCTGAGCATAAGGGTTGGTCGACGAGTCGTAACCATCATCTTTGGTGTTTTCAACCAAAGATACGGCATCGGCCACCTCGGCAGCAGCATTCATCGCCTGAGTCAGGAAATAATCGATTTCAGTATCAATATTGAATCCTGAAACGGTAGCCGCATCACCAGGCCATCCCGGACCACCAGGAACCTGTGCCGTACCTTTGTGATATTTCAACCAGGTAGCCTCGTGCAAAGCAACACGCGATTTCATGAGATAAGCAGCTTGCTTCGAGATCCGGTTTTTACCGTAAGGTGGATTATCCTGCAACAACATAATGGCTGAATCCAGATCAGACAGGATAAAGTGGGCAACCTCATTACGCGGACGACGAACGGAAGCCGCTTTCAACTCAGCCATTTCGTCCTTAAGGGTACGACGAACGATTGGAAAATCGCCATAAGTCTCCACTTTCCCGAAATACTCGTAAGCTCTCAGGAAATAAGCTTCACCAACATAGTGATCAATATTATCGGCATTACCCGAAATTTCGCCGGCTTGCCAACGAGGCAACACGGTTTCCAGAAAGTAGTTGCAATTGCGAATTGCGCTAAAGTTCCAGTCGCCACCTGACTGCGGCACACGCCACTCGCCGGGCACCCACCTGGTGGAATAACTACTGGTTGCCTGATTGTCGGTATTGTTGTCGGTTGCAAAGGTGCCGGGTCCCCAACCGCTGTGGGTCGGAAAATCATATTGATTGATCGTATAGGCAGCCAGATCGGCCTCGCTCCACAAATAATCGTTTGGCGTGACATTGGACAGAGGCTCCCTGTCGAGAAAATCATTGCAGGACGTAAAAGAGAGTGCCGCTAAAGCAATGACCATGAATTTTTTGATGCTATATTTTTGATTCATGATTCTGTATTTTTAAAAGTTAACACTTAGACCACAAGAAACAACCTTGGCTAACGGGTAAGTTTTTCCGTCACTCCATCCACCCAATCCGACTGTTTCGGGGTCGAATGTATCAATCAGGCTTGTGAAAGTCAACAGGTTGTCTCCCGACAAGAAGAATCGTGCTTTTGAGATTCCAATTCGGTTGGTCAAAGACTTCGGCAAAGTATAACCAACCTGAATGTTTTTCAAACGCATATAAGCGGCGCTTTGTACATAACGGGTTTGCGTTTGCTGGTTTTTGCCGGTGTTGAAATATGGTTTCGGGAAGTACGAATCCAGGTTCACATCAGCATGTCCGGCCTGCACCATCACCGATGATTCGTCGCGGAAGTAATCCATGTGTGTTGTAAAACCGGCCGACTGCCACATACCGCCGCTGGCTCCCCAGAAGTAAGGACCATTAGGCATCCAGTCTCTTTTGGCCACACCTTGCAGCAAAATTCTAAAATCGAATCCTTTGTAGTCACCCCCCAGGTCGAGGCTGAAACGATATCGTGGTGTTGAGTTACCGATAATGCGACGGTCGCCGGTATCACCCAAAATACCTGAACCACCGTCGATTTTGTGGTCATCGTTCAGGTCAGCATACATGATATCACCTGCTCCCCACTGGCTGGCCAGGTTACTTTGGCTAACGTCAGCCAAATGTGCATCCATTTCAGCCTGCGTTTTAGCAATACCAATCGTTGTGTATCCCCAGATGTCACCCATTTTTTCTCCTTCGTACCAGGTGCTGATATTTCCGGTCGGGTTCGGGTAGCTGGTTACTTTTTGCTGGTCGTCAGACAAGACTGCTCTCACCGAGTAGTTGAATTTTCCGATGCGGTCTTTCCAGTGCGCCTCCAATTCGAAACCGTAGGATTCCATATCGGCATTGTTAATTTGAGGCACGCTTGTTCCCAAAACTACCGGCAACTCAGGTGCTGGCCCTACCATATCGAAAGTATTTCGTTTGAAGTAGTCCGCATTCACTGTCAGTCGGTTTGAGAACATGGACAAGTCCAGGCCAACGTTCCACGTTGATACCTTTTCCCAAGTCAGCAGCGAGCTCACAAGGCCTGGAGCACTGGCTGTATTAGGCTTTTGCCCCCCCAGCAACCACGAGCCACTGTTGATGCCAACAGGCATCTGCGAGTAGAACGGATACCAGTTTGATGTATTTTGGTTACCCAGCTCACCGTAAGAACCTCTTAACTTGAATGTTTGGAAGATGTGGTCTAATGTCCAAAAGTTTTCCTTTGCGATATTCCACCCCAACGAAACAGAGGGGAAGACGTTCCAGCGCTTGTCGCCGATGAAGCGGGAAGTACCATCGTAACGGCCATTCACCTCCAATAGGTAGCGTTCTTTGTAGTTGTAGTTTAAACGTCCGAAGAAACCGGCTGTTGCCCAATGTTGATACTGACCTTCAGTCGCTTTACTGTTATCAGTCGCCGTGTTGATCGTTGGCAATGAAGGAGAAATCAACCCGCTTCGCGAAGCACCTAAAGTGCGGTACTTCATCAACTCTGAGTTGAAACCGGCCATCACCTTGAAGTAGTGATCTTCGTTTAGTTTGAACTCATAATCGGTATAAATGTTAGACGTAAAGAAATTATCGGCACGGTCGTATTCATAAACCGAGCTGTAACCAGCAGAGTTCCAACCAACACCAACAGCATACGGATTATTATTCACATCGTAAGCGTAAGCAGGAAGCACATCCTGGTGGTAGGTGTAGTATTTTACCCGGTAGTTTCCTTCGGCATAAATGTTCCACCCCTTGATTGGGCTAACAATCAACTGCCCCTGCTGGTAAATCCAGTCTGAACGATCATTGGTACGACCACCTTGAGTCAACTGCACCATCTCACCACTAGCCTCGGTATAGTGTCCGTTCGGATCGGTCACCGGGTTAGTCGGCCAGCGACGGGCAATATTGTGGAAATACAAACCGGACTGTTGTGTTGCTTTTTCATAGTCTTCGCGAATCAACTTCGAGCTGTAGTTGAATTTAATCTTTTTCGACAAGGTCGCGTTGATTTTCGCAGTCACAGCATAGCGGCTAAACTGGTCGTCCGAGTACTTGGCCAAACCTTCCTGATCCAAAAAGTTACCGGACACATAGTACTTCACATTTTCAGATCCGCCATTGATACTTAACGAATGTTCCTGAGCGAAAGCAGCATCGCGGTACAGCTCGTCAAACCAATCTGTATTGGCATTGGCTCCCGTATAAAACTGCCAGCGGTCGCCATTGTTATTGGGCACTGTTCCGTAGTCAATTTCACCAGCCTGGTATTGCAAAATACGTTCAATAATCTCGTCCGTAAATTTGGCTCCTTCACCACCATTAGCGGCAGCTTCGTTCCAGTACAAGGCAAAACTATAGGAATCCAGCATCTTGGGTAATCCAAGCGGCATGGTCATCCGGAAGTTGTTGTTGTAATTGATATTTGTTACGCCAGCCTTACCTGTTTTCGTGGTAATCAAAACCACACCAAAGGCAGCGCGCGATCCGTAAATAGAAGCCGCGGCAGCATCTTTCAATACCGAAATGCTTTCGATATCCTGCGGGTTCAACGCGTTCATATCCCCTTCCATCCCGTCGATCAATACGAGCGGAGAAGCATTTGATCCGGAACCAATGGTACCGGTACCACGAATATTGAAGCTTAAGTTTTGGTTTAGCTCACCTCCCAAACCGGAAGTTGAGAAGTTCAACCCGGGAACAATCCCTTGCAGCGCCTGGCCAACATTCTGCACCGGACGTGATTCCAGAGCTTCGGCACTAACAGCCGATACCGCACCAGTCAAGTTCACTTTTTTCTGCGTACCGTACCCTACTGCAACAACCTCCTCAATTCCAACGGTTTCTTCCTCCAGTACCACATCAATTGTTTTCTCCTGGCCCACGACAACTTCCTGCGCGCGCATTCCAACAAAGGAGAAGACCAAAGTTGCGCCACTAGGAATATTCTTCAACGAGTACATCCCGTTACCATCGGTAATCGTTCCGTCGGAAGTCCCTTTAAGAACAACCGTCACCCCGGGCAATGGAAAATCGGTGTTATCGGTTACTTTACCGGTAATGGTACGCACGGGTTGCTGCGCAACAACTTCGTCAGACGAGAGAACAATCTGACGGTCCATCACCCGGTAGTTAACTGCAGTACCGGCAAATAGCTGATCCAGTACTTTTTCAATGGGAAGGTCTTTAGCCTGCAAGCTGGCCCGCCGATTGACATCGACCATATCCCGGTTATACAAAAATACGTAGTCGCTTTGCTGCTCTATTTCATATAAAGCATCCTCCACCGACACATTTTTGACGTTTATCGTCAATTGTGTTCGCTGCGAATAGCCAGCAACTGCGTAAGTTTGCATTAAACCTACTAGAAATAAAAAAGTTGTTAACTTCATCATAAGCAATAGTTTCCCAAACTTATCCCTTCCGGGTAAGCCTTTACAATCATTTTTTTTCATACTTTTACAGTGATTAATTCTTACAATTAATTAAAAATCAAATTTTAGGATGCGGATAATGTTGGGGCATTATCTGCATTTCTTTTGTGTTACATAGGCAATTTGTTTTTTATATCTTTTTTCGTTTAACTACTACTTTTCCTTTGACTTGTTTACCATCCTTCGTCAGGTAAGCTTTTGTGTATTCAAACTGCATTTGGGGAGCTGAAACTTTCAGCAATTGCAGGATTTGTTCGAGGCTTTCATTGCGAAAGGTGGCATTGTACTGGTAGCCGGCCAGGCTCGGGTCGTCGAATTCGAACACCACATTATACTGCCGTTGCAACACCCGAACAATCTCATCCAGTGATGTATTCCGAAAGATGAGTTTACCGTCTTTCCAGCACAGCAAAGGCTCCAAATCATTTTTGGCAATACTCAGCGAATGCTCATTGCGATGGTAGACCGAAACTTCGCCCGGGTGCAAAAAGGCTTCTTTTCCTTTCAGGTCGAGAGCGACACTTCCCTCCTCCAGGGCCACAACAACGTGGTCTTCGTCGGCGTAATCATTCACATTGAAGCGGGTTCCGTAGACTTTTACCGTAGGCCCGGAGTTTTGAACTAAAAAGGGTTTACTTTCTTTTTCGATGTCGAAGAAGGCCTCACCTTCCAAACGCACTTCACGTTGGTTATCGGCAAAAAATGCCGGGTACGTGAGACGGGAACCCGAGTTCAGCCAAACCTTTGATCCATCGGGTAAATCAACAACGGTACGGGTGCCAATGGGAGCCTGCACAGCAATATTCTTTCCGCTCTGACCGGCAACAAAAGCGCTGTATTGTTTTTGCAAACGCGCCTGATTAAAATACAGGAAGGCGGTAGTGAGCAACAGTGGCAAAAAGAATGCAGCAGCAATGCGCATCAACAGCACCGAAGGAGCAATTTTTTTACGGCTACGATCCTGATTTTTTCGCAAAACGCCATTTTGCCACATATAGGCAATCTCCTGATCGGAAATTGAAGGAGCAGCAAAGGACAATGCCGAGGCAACTTTCACGGCATCATCAAACTCCCTTCCTTGATCGGGGTATTGTGTTTTCCAGCTTGCCCAGTATTCCGGATTGGAACAAGGTTCGCCTTTAGCCCAGCGAACAAACTGCTCGTCGCCCAAAAGACTGTTAAACACGAATTGATTAAAGTTCTGCATTTGCGGTTGTTTTATAGTATAGAGCAAAGCAGCGTCTTTTATACTCAGTGTTTCGAAAAAAAATTAACTTTTTTTTGCAAAAAAGAGTTTCAGGAAGATTTCGGCATCCAGGGAAGGGATAATTTTACGCCCATCAAGGTCGTTTCGGATCTGTTCGAGTGCGCGAAACAGCAGGTTACGCACCGATTGAACTTTCATATCCATCACCGAAGCAATTTCATCAAAGTCCAGTTCATTTTTAAAGCGCAAGAAGATTACCTCGCGCTGCCGCTCGGTTAATTTGGTCAGGCTATTGGCCATCAATTGCCGGAACTCGGAGCCCAGCTCCTGGTGAATCAGAAAATCCTCGGACGAAAAACAAAATCCATCCGGTGTTTGCTCGTCAGCATTTTCGGTGTTCCGGAGTTTTTGCACATTGCGCAGTAAGCTGCGGCGAAGCGAAACGTAAAGGTAAGCATTGATATTGGAGATTGGCGCAAGTTGATTTTCGCGATTCAGCAAGTCAGCGAAAATGTCCTGTATTGTGTCTTTTACCAGCTCGGAATGCCCGACAAGCTTTAGTCCGTAATGGTATAGCTTGTTGAACTGACTGCGAAATAAAGCACCCAGATACTCGGTTCGGGAACTATCCATTTCCTGAATCGAACGATCTGCCAAGCTATCTTCCCTAAATTTCCTCATGTCATTCCGCATTACAGTCGTTTACCATCTAAAATTACCATTCGCACACCATGCCTTATGCCCAAAACAGAATCAGAAAAACGTGATTCACCTCTGCCTTGAACAAACGAACAAACCAGCATACAAGTCCCTGGGGCTGTATGCCGGTTTGCTAAAATAAGTATTTCTTTGTCGAATACTAGAGCTTCTTAGTCAGATTTTTACAGCCTTCCACGCTTACATTCGTCAATGGAACCAGGGTAAAGCTGTATTCATGCACTTCGTGTCCGTTTAGCACATATTGCCGTTGCGGACGTGCTCCCCAGCTGTTGTCGCCGCCCACACCACGCTGTGCGAGGTCGATATTCAGCTGTACCAAATCACGTTCTTTAATATCATTGATATGCTTGCTGCCGTTTACTTCGGGGATACCATCGATCCGGAATTCGGGTTCCACATCGGCATTTCCTTCGTAATCGAGGCCTTCGGTGGTGTCGAAGTCCTCGTTCAGCATGTGCAGGGCGCTCATACCCAAACCTTGTTGTGGTTGATTGCAAACAACCAGCAGCCCGTCGCCGTCGGCATTCGTCAGGGCCAACCAATCGACATCGGTTTTGTAGCCATTCTCCTGCGGACGTACATACGGCACATATTGCTCGCTAACGGTCGACTGATACAGGTCGAGAAAGGCTGAAGCTTTGCGATCGACATAATTCTCCCAGGGTCCGCGACCAAACCAGCTCAGTTGCTGATATTCGGCCGGCAGCTGCATGCGCATTCCCACACGCGGGATATCGGCTTTGTATTCGGTTACATTCAACTTATTGGAAACACGAACCACGCCGGTTCCGGCAATTTCGTAAACCGATTCGAAAGTTGTATTAACTCCCGGCAATTCGTAAGTGACGGCCAGCTCCACCAAATTTGCTTCAACTTGTTTGGTTGCGAGCTTGGTTACTTTCGAGAATAAGGATGCTTTTTTCCACTCGCGGTTATTAAACTGCATGCGGTTGCCGAAGTCGTTATCGGTTGGTGCGCGCCAGAAGTTTGGCATGGGCCCTTTGCCGTCTTTCAACAGCTCGTTGCCCTGATAGCGGTAGGAAACCAGTCGTCCTTCAGCCTGGCTGAAAACCACTTCAACCTGACTGTTGGAAACAGTTAGCAATCCATCTTTTTTCGTAACCGAAAGTTCTGCTCCGTGCTCAGCAGCCACCTGTTCTGCTTTATACAGCTTGGTCAGTTCAATCTGCTCATGAGCTACTTCGAAACCTTTTGGCAGCAGGCCCCAGTCGTTTTTCAATGTTGCCGACAGCTGCACAAAATAGCGGGTGTTAGGCTGCACATCGATACCCGAAAGGGGAATGCGGATCAGTTTTCCGGTATGCGTTTCCACTTCCAGATCGTTCAATTCAATGGTCTTCAGTATTTCGCCATCAGCCTTAATTTGTGCCGTAAAGTTGAAAGCACTCAGGTTGGTGAAGTCGTACAGGTTTTCGATGAACACACGCTGCTCGTTATGTCCGTTGATGTCTTCATCTTTAAAATTGATGAACTCGTGCACTTTTTTCACTTCGTACAAGCCCGGTTGCGGACTGCGGTCGGGGAATACAATGCCGTTGTTCAGGAAGGTGTTGTCGGTTGGCATATTGACGCCATAGTCGCCACCGTAGGCATAAAAACGCTCGCCTTTCTCATTGGTTTTCCAGATCGACTGATCGACCCAGTCCCAGATGAAACCACCCTGCAGGTTGTCGTATTGCTCAATCACATCCCAGTAATCCTGGAAGTTTCCGGTGCTGTTTCCCATCGCATGAGCATACTCGCTGGGAATAAAGGGGCGGTCGGTTTTGTGCTTACCGATGTACTCAAAATAGCCGGGCGACGGATATTGTGGCACAATAATGTCGGTATTCCAGTCCATGTCCAGATCACTGGCGTCGTAGTCCTTGTACGGACGTTCGTATTGTACCGGACGTTTTTGCACATCAGCCTCTTTCATGGCTTTGTAGCCGGCATAAAAGTTCACACCATTTCCGGCTTCGTTCCCCATACTCCAGATGATTACCGAAGGATGATTTTTATCGCGTTGCACCATGCGCACCATGCGTTCAACGTGCTGCTGCTCCCACTCGGGCTTTTTGGCCAGCGAATGATCACCGTAGTACATCCCGTGCGATTCAATATTAGCCTCGTCCACGACGTAAATACCGTGCTCGTCGCACAGCTCGTAAAAACGGGATGCCCGCGGATAGTGGCTCAAACGCACTGCATTGATGTTATTTTCTTTCCACAAGCGGATATCTTTCAGCATAAGCTCTTCGCTCATCACATGGCCGGTTTCGGGATCTGCCTCCTGGGTGTTCACACCTTTCAGGGTAATGCGCTGCCCGTTTACCAACAACAAGCCTTGCTTGATTTCCACTTTGCGGAATCCCAGCTTGATCGCTGTTGCTTCGAGCGTATTTCCTTTCTTGTCCTGAACATTTAACAAAAGGGTATACAAGTGGGGATGCTCAGCGTTCCAGGGAAGCACATTCTTAACAGTCAACTGCGGGAAAGTCACTGCCGACGTTTGCATTCCGGCCAGATCAACAGCTTGGTTGCCGCCGGCCACTTGCTGACCGCTGGCATCTGTCAGCTGATAAAATACACGAACTTTGCCCGCTTTTGCCAGGTGATTTTGCAAGGCCACGTTCAGGTTGAGCGTTCCGTTTTGGTAACTGCCATCGAGCGAAGCATTGGCTTCAACATCAGCAATGCGCATTTTAGGCTGTGCATACAAATACACGCTGCGTTCGATACCGCTCATCCGCCAGAAGTCCTGGCATTCGAGGAATGAACCATCTGTCCAGCGGAAAATTTGCAGGGCGATGGTATTTTCACCTTGCTGCAGATAAGGCGTAATGTTGAACTCGGCCGGCAATTTGCTGCCTTGCGAGTAGCCAACAAACTCGCCGTTAATCCATACAAAACCACCGGATTTCATCGCTCCGATGTGCAGGAAAATTTCTTTTCCGTCCCAATCATCGGCCAGCGTGAAACTTCTGCGGTACGATCCAACGGGATTGTAGTCGTGCGGTACTTTTCCGGGATATTTCGGGTAGATTTTGTCTTCAAACTCAATCTCGGGCGAAACCGGCGCTTTGTAGTCGGCAAACTCATATTGATGGTTCACGTAGATTGGCACGCCATAACCTTCCACTTCCCAGTTCGAAGGCACTTTAATATCGTCCCAGTCAGCAACCGAAACCGCAGGTTCCATAAAGGTTACCGGGCGGTCTTTCGGCGAGCGCACCCATTTGAATTTCCAGGTACCATCGAGGTACTGACGTGTCGAAAGATCGGTCGCGTTCGTATTCAACGCCTCCGACACCGACGCTGCCGAACCATACGAAGCGTGCGCAGGCGCTTTGTTCAGACCAATCATCTCAACGTTTTCAACGTAATCCCAGGGATTGGCAACAGGATCAGCCTGCTGGCTGTACCCGAGCTTCGCCAAACCAATGATGGCCATAAAAATGAATAATTTTCTCATCGGATTATAATCTGTTTTATCTCTGTTTTTAAATGACATAAAACGGATCCGGGAACAGCCCGGGTCCGTTTTTTTTCAAGCAGATGACACTGCTGGCCAATCAGCCCTGCCGTCGGAACAGCATCCTTTTAAGGCGCTCGTCCGATTTCGACCGGCAAGTACGGCCGGCGGTGCCTATACAAACACTAATACGTATAATCTTCCAGTTTAATCAAGCTGAATTTCTCATCGCCGGATTTTCTGTACTCCAGATTGAAGTAGTTCCACGATTGCGGGAAGCCGCCGATGTTGTTATTCAGGTAGACAATCTTAACCGGGTGTTTTCCTTTGGCCAGTGCCATGCTTGCATTGCTGCGCGAGAAGCGCTTCACTTCGCCATCGTTATTCACCAGCAATTGGTCGCCAATAAAGAACTGGTCGAAATTAGTCTGGAACTCATAAATACCATTTTCCGGTAGTTCGATGTAGCCATCCAGCACTGCTGCTGTCGGTGTTTTGTAGTCGTTAATCGTCTTCAGGTTCTTGCGGTCTACTGCAATGTCGGTCCATTGATCAACCGACTCCGTATCTTTCACCTGTACAAAAATACCTTCGGCATAGCGTCCGTTCAACCCGCTGTGGCTTGTTTCAACCGTTGCTGCCGGAGCATAATCCTGCTTTTCAACCTGAATGGTGCGCACAGCACTCATTTTTCCGCTGTTCAAAACGGAACGGATTTTCACCGTCGCATTTTCAGTAAAAGACAGGGGCGACCCGTACACTTGCGAGTTTTGGTCAGGCTCGGTTCCATCGAGGGTATATACCATTTTGATTGGCCGGCTTGTGCTAAAATCGAGGGTGATGGAGTCGGTAAAAGCCATCTGGTTTAACGGACCTTCCGGAAGTGGAATATGGTAATTGATTCCGTGGTAGTCGAGACGCACAAACTGCGGATCCATGCGTTTCAGGAAATCATCGAAGTTTTTGTTTTCAACTTGCGTCCAGCCCACTTCGGCCAGTGCGATAATACGCGGATAAATGCGGTATTCGAACATTTCGGGAGTGTACATGTATTCCGACCACACATTGCCCTGTGTGCCGAGAATATACTTAGCTTGCTCGCCTTCCAGTTCCTTGGGAACGGGGTTGTAGCTGTACGATTCTTCCAGAGTGGTGTAGCCGCCAATAGCAACGGGTTCAACCTTGCTGCTTCCCTGGTAGTGGTCCAGGTACACCCAGTTTCCGGGAGTCATAATAACGTCGTGTCCTTGTTTGGCGGCTTCAATACCACCTTCTTCGCCCCGCCATGACATCACGGTTGCCGAAGGAGCCAGTCCACCTTCGAGGATTTCGTCCCAGCCAATCATTTTTTTGCCATGAGCCAGCAACACTTTTTCGATGCGTTGTACAAAGTAGCTTTGCAGCTCGTGTTCGTTTTTCAAGCCCTCTTTGCGCATGCGTCGTTGACAGTCGGGGCACTTTTTCCAACGGTCTTTGGGACACTCGTCGCCACCAATGTGGAAATACTCGTAAGGGAACAAAGGCACCACTTCGTCGATGATATCTTCCAGAAAGTGGAAAACTTCTTCTTTACCGGCACAGTACACATCGGGTTCGACGCCCCACACGTTGCGCACCTCGAAAGGCCCGCCGGTACACGACAACTCGGGATAGCCAACCAGGGCAGCCAGCGAGTGGCCGGGCAGCTCAATCTCGGGAACGACGTTGATGAAACGCTCGGCAGCATAAGCCACTACTTCGCGCACTTCATCCTGGGTGTAAAAACCGCCGTAAACCGATCCGTCGCCTTCAACCCGTTTTGAGCCCAGCTCGGTTAGTTTCGGATATTTTTTGATTTCAATCCGCCAACCCTGATCTTCAGTCAGGTGCCAGTGAAAAGTATTCATCTTGAACAGGGCCATCACATCCAGTTGCTTTTTAATAAACTCAACCGGCACAAAATGGCGGCACACATCCAGGTGCATTCCGCGCCACACAAAACGCGGGGCATCGTCGATCTGCACAAAGGGAATGCTCCAGCATACATCGTCAACCACGGTTGTGCTTTCGATTGCCGGCGGCAGCAATTGCAACATGCTCACCAGCCCGTAAAAAGCACCACGCTCGGTGCCGGCTTTCACCTGTACGCCGCTTTTATCAACGGTCAGCTCATAAGCTTCGTCGCCCTTAGTCCAGGCCGGATCCAGCTCAACGGCAATAAAGTTTGATGACGGCTTCTCATCCGTTACTACGAGCTCGAAGCCCGCTGCCTGACTAAAACGCTGATTGATCAGGCCTGCGACTTTTTGCAGTTTCTCGCTCCCGGGGAGCACAAGACTTGTTTTTTTGGTGACGGTAAACGCTCCGTCCTGACGAACCAACTGGTTCGGTTGGGGGACAATGGCAACGGGCAAATCGCCTTTCGGGCAATTACTGCACGAGACCATCGCGAATAAAACTGCACAAAGTGGTACTAATTTTCGAAGGATCTTCATGTTTCTGTTATTAATTGTTTAATAGATTTTCAATTGTGTATTTTCTTCTTGGTTGATGCAGCGAACGCCGGTATTGTCACCGCCGGCGAGCGTCAGCAGAACAGGCGTTTTGAATTTACTGCTAGCATGCATAAAAGCAGGCACGCCAACTGTTACCGGCCCCACTTTCCTCGAGAGAGCTTTGATAAACGAACGACAATTATTTTCTTCCATAGTTATATAATTAGTTCTGAGTTTTACTCGATTTCGTGACTTCCGAATAGCAATCCGGGATTCGTCAAGTGGTTTTAACTCCTCAAATATATAAGTTTTTGCGTGTTCGTGCACACGCCGAGGGTGAAAATTCGCCCGTTTTTCGCCGATTTTTTGCAGCTCAAACTACAAAAGATCATCTCGCCGCGAACAAAGTAGATTCACCCGTGATTTCGACGTCTTCCACAGTCATCGCAATCACCAATTTGACAGCCTCAACAGCCCACAATTAAATTCAACGCTTATTGAGGCGGCCAACGATCTTCCGAGTATCGCCCTCAAAAAAAACCGACATGATTCCCCGGAGAATCACCAACAGAGATGAAAGTTTCGAATTTTTTCAACGATGCTGTTGTCGTGGTTGTCTCAAGTTGTCGGGTTGTCGTTCCACATCTAATCAAAACCTCTATTGGCATGGCGCCATAGTCTCTTTGCATGGTAGACTTTCTGCAAAAAACCTTCATAATTCCGGGGAATCACCAACAGAGATGAAAGTGGATTCTTTTGAATTAGATTGACCCTCCCATTCCGACAAAGTCGGAATTTCCCTCCCTCGCGAGGGAGGGCCAGGGTGGGTACATTAGATCGAAGGTAAAAGCAGAAGAAGACTTTCATAAAAAACAACAGTCCGACCTTCCCACCCCCGCAGCCCCACTCGCGTGCTCGAGCACAATTTTATTACTCAGAAGTGAGATAATTTGAAATTATGCGCTACCTTAGCCTCATCGTCATCACAATTACGGAAGTCTGAAACCAACAGATTTCCACATTCAGAAATAAAAACAAAAGCTACGGTACAAAAACTTGCGCACAACTGAAGCCTAAAAAAAATCAAGAGCAAAAAACGAAAAGCACGATATTTTATTACGGCGACTGCAAAAGCTGATTAACCATCAAAAACAGGGTAAAAAAAAAACAGAATACACGATCGGAAGATCGAAAGCAATAGTTTTAAAATTTACAAACAAAGCAATTCAGAATTTATCATGAAAGTGCCTTTTATCGACTACCAGGCAAACACGGCGGCAGAGCTAACTGCTGCGCTTGTGCCGGTTAAAGCAACACCAATCGCCATTTTTTCGTGGGATGAGCAAAGCCCCAAACCGGATGTTCAGTTTAAAATTGCTCATAATAATGAAGCCATTCTGCTGCAATACCAAGTACGCGAAAGCGAGCTGATTGCCCGCTACAGCCATAACAACGAGCCCGTGTATAAAGATAGCTGCGTTGAGTTTTTCGTATCGTTTACCGGTGGCAAGGACTATTACAATCTGGAGTTCAACAGCCTGGGTACTTGCCTGGGAGGTTATGGCCCTGAGCGACAAAACCGCGAGCGGTTAAGTGCGGATACCCTCCGCCAAATCAAGCTGCAATCAACCATCAGCCGCAATAGTGCGGAGCAGCCCGATTGCATCGAATGGCAGCTCAACATCCTGATTCCGGCAAGCGTTTTTCAACACACACCAATTGACACACTGGCCGGGCTTAAGGCAGACGCCAATTTCTACAAATGTGGCGACGAGCTTAGTCAACCGCACTACCTAAGCTGGAAAAAAATAGATACGCCAACGCCTGATTTTCATCAACCGCCTTATTTTGGGAAAATCGAATTCGAGGGATAACATCAACCGCTGCACCGCAGGCCGGAATTTGCTTTTTACGCAAAGCTTCGGCTTGCAAACCGGCTGATTACAAGGAAAGCGACGAGAGAAACTGAAAATTAGCGTTAGAAATTATACTTTTACGCGCAAAATTCAAGCATAAGACAAATTGTATGGCGAAAAAGAGCATAGCCAGAATTAAAGATATTGCTGAAAGAGCAAAAGTTTCAACCGGCACGGTGGACCGGGTGCTGCACAACCGCGGACGTGTTTCGGAGGACGTGAAGCAACGCGTACTGGCTATTGTAAAAGAGTTGAACTATGAACCCAACATTCTGGCGCAAGCCCTAAAATCGAGCCGAAAGTTTACCCTGGCCGCGCTAACGCCCGATCCCAAAGCCGACGAATACTGGGAGGCACCAATGCAAGGAATTGAACAGGCCGAACACGATCACCGGCAGTTCGGGCTCGAAGTTAAAATCCACACCTTCAACCCGGCCGACCAAAATTCCTTTAAGGATACCATTTCAAAGATTGACAAAAACAGCTACGACGGTATTTTGCTGGCTCCTATTTTTGGAACGGAATCACTCTCGTACATGAGTGAGTGGAAAAGCGCCGGCATTCCATTTTGCTTATTTAACACGCATATTCCGGACTACGAGCCGCTCACCTATATCGGGCAGGACTCGTACCAAAGTGGTATTCTGGCCGCCAAATTATTGCACTATGGCCATCCGGCGCCGACCACCTTCGTTGTTGCCCACGTTGACGAAGACCTGAAAAACTCGCCTCACCTGATCCGAAAAGAAATTGGCTTTACCGACTATTTTCAGCAAGCCAATTTAAGCGATTTCAATATTGTAAAACTTGAGTTGAACGACCGCAACAACAAAGCTGCTTTCTACGGACAACTGGAACGCTTTTTAGCAGAACATCCGGACACAAGCGGCATTTTTGTCACCAACTCGAGAGCCTTTCATATTGCCGCGTTTTTAGAGGAAAAGCAACTCGGACATATCCGGCTTATCGGTTATGACTTACTTCCCCAAAACATTGACTACCTGAATGCTGACCGGATTAACTTTATCATCAACCAGAATCCGTTTAGTCAGGGCTACTTTGGCATTAAAACACTAGCCGACTTTCTGATTTTTAAAATCAAGCCGGCCGCCATCAAGTATCTGCCACTGGACTTAATTACCAAAGAAAACCTAAGATATTACTTAAACAGCAGCAGCTCGGTGGCTGATATTCTGAGCATACAGCATTAGAAAGAGCCGAAATAACCGGATCTTCGAAAACATCGATTCTGGCTGGAAACAAAGCAAGCCGCCAACCGAGCAAATACCCCACAAGTTGATTACCCGCATCCGTATGCAATACAAATTTATCTAAAATATCGGCTATGTTAATTGTATTTGGAATTATCATCGCTGGTTTCATCACCGGCTTATTGATCAGGCAGCAACAGCTGAAGCACATGCCACAGCTTATCACGATGGTAATATGGGTACTTTTATTTCTGCTCGGACTCGACGTGGGCTCGAACCCTCAGGTTATCGATCAAATTGGAACGCTGGGCTGGAGCGCATTTATCCTGTTTTTCTTCTCTGTTACCGGAAGTATTGGAGCTGCCTATCTGCTTCAGCATTTCATAAAAATGAACAACCGGAAAAGACAATCCCGATGAAAGGAAGCCTTCTTATTCTCGCATTCTTCACCCTCGGATGTTTTGCCGGATACAACCATTGGCTTCCTTCGGAATGGAGCGGCTCAACCGTGAGTACAATTGTCTTATACATACTTATGTTTTGTGTTGGCATCGCATTGGGACACGACAAGACGCTTCTGGACAAACTAAAAGGGATTGACCGACGACAGGTATTTTTGCCATTCATGACGATGGCCGGCACCCTGGCGGGCTGCCTTGTAGCGTCAGCCTTTATTAACAACACCGCTTCGGAAAGCATGGCTGTTGGAAGCGGCTTTGCCTACTATTCGTTGTCGAGTATTTTTATTGCAGACTTCAAAGGCCCGGAACTGGGCACCATTGCACTCTTATGCAACATCATGCGCGAGCTTTTTGCCCTGCTCTTTATTCCGATTCTTGTCAGGTGGTTTGGCCCTTTGTCTGCCATTTCAACCGGCGGAGCAACAACTTTCGACACCACCCTGCCGGTTATCAGTCAAAGTATGGAAAAGGAATATGTGATCGTTGCCGTTTTTCATGGTATCATCCTCGATTTCAGTGTTCCTTTTCTGGTGACCTTCTTTTGTTCAATTTAATCGATCAACGTCAACACCAATTTGTATTCAGCTTTACACCAAAAGTTCATAAACTAAAAGAGGTTAACCGAGAGCACTCTCCATTAACCTCTTTGCCTGAAACAAGCGGTGAGCCCCGGAAGGAACCGTTTTTTCGATCCGAAAAATTGACTCGGTAATTTCCGGGCTTCACCGGCTCGTCTGCCATTCGCTCGACGAAAGCCTAAAGCTTACTTCAAAAACGATTCTTCATCGTCGAAGGGATAGCGAACAAAGGCTTCAATCGCTTCATATTCGGTCAGACCAAGTTGATCGTAGATTTGCGCTGTTGTGCGGTTACGCTCTTCGGCACGTTGCCAAAATTCGCGTTT
>NZ_QAAD01000022.1 GCF_003046625.1 Mangrovibacterium marinum | reverse complement strand
GTGGTCTGCTCAATAAAATAACTTAAACAGCCCGTCAATTCCATTTGAAAATTGACGGGCTGTTTTTTGGGCTGCGTCATCGCCGAGACGCTTACGTTGAAAAAGCCTTACGAATTGCGTATTAGACTACATCAGCGACCAACCCTGCCGATCGATTTTCCCTAAAGGCAATACGCCTAAAGCTTATACCCAAATACCTTTTTTAGGCGGATTTCCGTACGATTCGAATGAATCACCATTCTCGCGCAAAACCTGCCCCAGCTCTTCGACGGTGAAATCAAAACCATCTTCTTTGGCTAGTTCCACAAATTTTTCTTCTGAAAAGGTGTTGTCATACTTCACCCGAAACTGACGATCATCGGCACCTTTATCCAGCAAATCTAAAACGGCTTTCTTTGACATCTTTTTAAAGTTTAAAAGTTAGTGATAGTCCAAATATAGCCACAAATCAATCTGACATTTCGATCACAAATCAAAACTTAACCTAACGCGGTGAATATTTAACACTGATATTTGTGTTCTTTTATCAGCCATACACCAGAATAATTCTCTTTCAGTCTGTATCGAACCTATTAGGAGCAAAAACGCAAACTTTTCTAAGATTTCCGAGATTGAAACAGGCGTTTGGGTACCTACAAGCCTCATCTCTATGCTGTCAGCCAATACTTCTTTTCACGCCGGAGATGTTTCCGTAAGGTCCGGCGATATTTCGGTTCAGGCAGAAGGTATTTCGTACTCTTCCGGGGATATTTCTGTTCAATCCGAAGGCATTTCGCTTCAATCCGAAGGTATTTCGCTTCGATCCGTTGGTATTTCGGTGCTGTCCGGGGAATCACCAACAGGGATGAAAGTTTACTATTTTTCGACAATGCTGTTGTCGTTGTTTTCAAAAAGTTGTCGGGTTGTTGTCCAAAGCAGCATCACCGAGCAAGGAGGTGGTTTGATTAATGGGGAAGAGTTGGAACCGAGTGGCCTATTTTTATCAAGACCTCCATCAAACGAAAAGCTTAGAGAAACCGGGAAGCTCCGTCGAGAGACGGAGATCACCCGGCTGAACTTAGCTTTTCGGCAGATGGAGGTTGCAGGTAAAAATCAGCCATGAAAAGCACGTTTAAGTGAATGCAAAACAAGCTTGCTTGATTTTTGCTGAGCGTAGTGCTTTCTGCAATTTTTTGTTTCGTTTTTGTGTCACTACAAAAATGAAAACCCGTCCGGTAGGACAAAGTTCCTTTTTTGATCAAAAGTCGAAATGGAAAAGGATAGGTTCTGAAAGGACTTTCTGATAGCCTGTTGGCAAAAGTTGTCGGGTTGTCGTTCCTCATCTAATCAAAAACTGTTTGTTTTGGCATTGCGACTTAGCGCCTCTGCGTGGTAAGACCTTCTGACGAAAAAAGCCACCATCCTTTCGGACAGTGGCTTTTGCTGTATAATAAACGGTCTTTTTTTTATTCTGCAGAAGCTTCTTCTTTAGCAGCTGAGAAATCCATAGCAGCCAAACGTTTGTAACCAGCCAAACGCCATTTTGCATTTTCCTCGGCAGCCGCGAACAATTCAGCAGCTTGTTCCGGGAATGATTTCATCAATGAAGTGTAACGAACCTCACCTTTCAGGAAGTCCTGGAACTTGCTCCAATCCGGTTCCTTAGAATCCAAAACGAATGGGTTTTTACCTTCAGCTTCCAACATGGGGTTGTAGCGGTACATTGACCAGTAACCAGCTTCAACAGCTTTTTTCTCTTCATCCTGCGATTTACCCATGCTTGCACGCAAGCCGTGGTTGATACAAGGAGAATAAGCAATGATCAATGAAGGTCCTGGATAAGCTTCAGCTTCACGCAACGCTTTCAGGTATTGAGCCTGGTTAGCGCCCATGGCAACCTGAGCTACATAAACGTAACCGTAAGACATAGCCATCATACCCAAATCTTTCTTACGGATTTTCTTACCCGAAGCGGCGAATTTAGCAACAGCTCCAACCGGAGTTGATTTAGATGCCTGACCACCAGTGTTTGAGTAAACTTCGGTATCCATTACCAATACGTTCACATCTTCACCTGAAGCCAATACATGGTCAACACCACCGTAACCGATGTCGTAAGCCCAACCGTCGCCACCGAATACCCAAACTGATTTTTTAGCCAGGTATTTTTTCAGGCTCAAAATTGTTTTGGCGTATTCTGCATCGTTACCTTCCAATACGGCAACAACAGCTTTGGATACTTCAGTTGTTTTGTCGCCATCTTGTTTCGCTTCGATCCAGGCGTTGAAAGCAGCAGCAACTTCTTCGCTAACACCGGCAGCAATAGCATCTTTCATCACAACTTCGATGCGGTCGCGTTGAGCGCTCACACCTTCAGCCATACCGAAACCATATTCTGCGTTGTCTTCGAACAGTGAGTTAGCCCAAGCCGGACCGTGACCACTTTGGTTGTGTTTACAGTAAGGAGTTGCAGGAGCCGAACCACCATAGATTGAAGAACAACCTGTAGCGTTGGCAATCATCATGCGCTCACCGTACAATTGAGTGATCAATTTCACATAAGGAGTTTCACCACAACCGGCACAAGCACCAGAGAACTCGAACAATGGTTGAGCGAACTGAGAGTTTTTAACTGATTTGTTTTTGTCAACAACAGTTTCTTTGTAAGTCACATTTTTCGACATGTATTCCCAGCGAGAAACTTCAGCTTCCTGAGTACCCAGAGGTTTCATCTCCAAAGCTTTTGTTTTTGCAGGACAAACATCGGCACAGTTACCACAACCAGTACAGTCTTGAACTGACACCTGGATACGGAAGCTTAATCCGTCGAACTGTTTTGTTGGAGTTGCAACACGGGTTTCAGTACCGGCAGGAGCAGCTTCAACTTCGTCTTTTGTCATCAGGAACGGACGAATAGCAGCGTGAGGACAAACGTAAGCACATTGGTTACATTGGATACAGTTGTCGGCTTGCCATTCAGGTACATTAACCGCAACACCACGTTTTTCGAAGGCTGAAGTTCCTTGTTCGAAAGTACCATCTTCGTATCCGACGAAAGTTGAGACAGGCAAGCTGTTACCTTCTTGAGCATTGATTACATCAACAAATTTGCTGATATACTCAGGGCGGTCAGTTGCAGCAACTTCTTCTTCCAGTTTGATGTCTTTCCATTCAGCCGGAACAGCTACTTCAACAACGTTAACACCACCTGCGTCAACAGCAGCGTAGTTCATGTTAACGATTTTCTCACCTTTTTTACCATACGATTTTACAATCGCTTTCTTCATTTCTTCAACGGCTTGTTCGTAAGGAATTACGCCGGTAATTTTGAAGAATGCAGACTGCATGATGGTGTTTGTACGCGTTCCCAAACCAAGTTCTTCACCCAGTTTAGTACCGTTGATGATATAGAATTTAATTTCGTTTTCAGCCAAATAACGTTTCATGTTATTCGGTAAACGTTTCTTCGTTTCTTCTTCGTCCCAGATTGAGTTCAACAGGAATGAACCGCCTTTTTTCAAACCTTTCAATACGTCGTAAAGGTGAATGTAAGCCGGAACGTGGCAAGCTACGAAGTCGGGAGTAGTTACCAAATAAGTTGAACGGATTGGGCTGTCGCCGAAACGCAAGTGAGAACAAGTGAAACCACCTGATTTTTTCGAGTCGTACTCGAAGTACCCCTGACAAGATTTGTCGGTAGATCCACCGATGATTTTGATTGAGTTTTTGTTCGCACCTACCGTACCGTCAGAACCTAAACCATAGAATTTAGCTTCGTAGATATTTTCAGGAGAAATTTTAATTTCAGCTTTCAACGGAAGTGATTTGAAAGTCACGTCGTCAACGATACCCAGGGTGAAACCGTTTTTAGGTTCAGCCATTTCCAGGTTTTCGTATACAGCCAGGATTTGAGACGGAGTCGTGTCTTTTGAACCTAAACCGTAACGACCACCAACGATTACCGGAGCATTTTCTTTTCCGTAGAACAAGTCTTTTACATCCAGGTACAATGGTTCGCCATTAGCTCCAGGCTCTTTACTGCGATCCAAAACAGCGATACGTTTCACTGATTTAGGCAGTGCGTCCATGAAATATTTAGCGCTGAACGGACGATACAGGTGTACTGACATCAAACCAACTTTTTTACCTTGGCTAGCCAGGTAATCGATGGTTTCTTTGATTGTTTCAGTTACCGACCCCATAGCGATGATGATGTTTTCAGCATCTTTAGCACCATAGTAAGTGAATGGGTGATATTCGCGACCGGTCAGTTTGCTGATCTCAGCCATGTAACCTTCAACGATATCAGGAACCGCATCGTAGAATGGGTTTGAAGCTTCGCGAGCCTGGAAGAAAATATCCGGGTTTTGAGCGGTACCGCGAGTTACCGGAGATTCAGGGTTCAACGCACGATCGCGGAAAGCCTGGATCAAATCCATGTCAACCAAAGGACGAATGTCTTCAGCATCCAAATACTCGATTTTTTGAATCTCGTGAGAAGTACGGAATCCGTCGAAGAACGACAAGAAAGGTACGCGAGATTTCAAAGTTGCTAAGTGAGAAACACCAGCCAAGTCCATTTCTTCTTGTACCGAACCGGCAGCCAACATAGCGAAACCAGTTTGACGGGCAGCGTACACGTCAGAGTGGTCACCGAAGATCGACAACGCGTGAGATGCCAATGCACGGGCACTTACGTGGAAAACTGTAGGCAACAATTCACCTGCAATTTTATACATGTTCGGGATCATCAGCAACAATCCCTGAGAAGCAGTGTAGGTTGACGTTAAGGCACCTGACTGCAATGCACCGTGAACAGCACCGGCAGCACCAGCCTCTGATTGCATCTCAGCCAAACGTACCGGACGTCCAAACAAGTTTTTCATTCCTTTTGCAGCCCATTCGTCCACATACTCGGCCATTGTTGACGACGGAGTAATTGGATAAATACAGGCTACTTCACTGAACATGTAACTCATATACGCTGCTGCGTAGTTACCGTCACATGTAACATACTTCTTTTGTTTTGCCATTTTTATTCAAGTTAATTTTTACAACTTATTTATTTTAATTCTCAAATATTCTCAATACAAAAAGCCAAAGAGCCACAGCGGAATGATGTTATCGCTGCCCTCCTCGATCATATCGGCAGCGGCATAACTTGCTGCATCAACTGCCGTGGTGTATTTACCACCAATCACAAACTCGTGTGTGCCGTCAATCTTAAAATCGGCTTTTTCCGAGCTTTTTACCTCATGGTGAATATTCAACTGATTATAAAAGAAGGTCGTCCGCAGATTCCGATTCGTGATGTTATCCGAATCAACGGCATATAAAATATTGGTATTATGCGCATAGATCAGATCCGGCTTCTTCAACTGATCTTCGTCGCCGTTTGAATACAGCAAGTTGATTAAGCGGGCATTTTTCAGATAACGCAAATAATTCATAATCGTTGCGCGCGATGTTTCCACATCCACGCTCAGCTTGCTCACATTGGGCGAAAAAGGCACCTGACTACAGATAATTTGCAATAGTTTGCGCAACTTGGGCAAATATTTCAATTCAATCTGATTCAAATACGTCACATCAATCTCCAGAGCCAAGTTCACGTGTTTGAGCAGCGACTCGCGGTAGAACGACTTGCTGTTCAGGAAATACGGGTAATAGCCGGTTTCGAGATATTCATTAAAATAAGCCAGGGGCTTTACCACGCGAGTAATTTCGGCCGCAATTTCACGATGGTTCTTCAGGATATCGTCCAGTTTATAGGCTGAAAAATTAAAATTGCCTTTATAATTCAAATATTCGCGATACGACAAGCCCACCAGGTGATAAACACGCACGATGCCTTTTAGCTCATCATGCCCCTCGATGACCCGCAATACCGGCGAAGATGAAAAGATAATCTGAAGATCAGGTAGGTTGTAATAACAATCCCGCAACTCGACATGCCAATCCGGATATTTGTGTATTTGATCCAGGATCAGAACTTTTCCGCCCTTTTTATAAAATTCGTCTGCGAAATTGTAGATTTTCCGCTTGGTAAAATAGAAATTATTCAGATTGACGTACAGGCAGGATTTATCGTTATTAAAACGCTCTTTTACAATGTCTAAAAGAAATGTTGTTTTACCAACACCACGAAAACCTTTGATACAGATTAAACGATCAGACCAATCGATCTCATCCATCAGTCCTCTTCGCAAATACTCCTGAGGTGTATCCGTTAATGATTGGTGTATCTGAAGCAGGTTTTCCATCTATTGCTGCATTTAGTGCAAACAAAAGTAGACAGAAAAATAAATTTTCTGCAATCCGGAGATGTCAAAATACAGGTCTGCTTGCTATTTATAATTAGTAAAAATAAGGTTTAGCTGCAAAGAAAGGAAAGCAACGGAAGACACGAATACTGGTATTCAATCGATTGCACAAATTATTATCTGCCTATTTTTCAGGCAAAACCGGTTTTGCGTGCGTCCCGATTAAAATAACGGCCGGCATTGGTGGTTCATTTTTACGCAGAAAACCGTCAAGTTCTTCCAGGCTAGTTGAATAATTTTGCTGATCGGCATGTCCTACCCTGCTCGATATTTGCAGCGGTGTGTGCCGGTCTACTCCTCGCTCGAGCAAGGCAGTTACCAGCAGCTGTAAATTTTTCAATCCCATATAAACAATTACGGGGCCGTTTGATTTCAACACAGATGCCACGGTGTCGATATCGCTGAACCCGCCGTTACGCTTGTGGCCGGTATAAAACAGCGCCATACTGTTTTCACCGCGCAAGGTCACCGGAATATGAAATGCCGAAGCAGCGGCCAAGCCCGCTGTTATGCCGGGCACCACTTCCACGGTCAGTTGTTCGCGAAAGCAGAACTCGAGCTCCTCGGCTCCCCGGCCAAAAATAAACGGGTCGCCGGCTTTAAGACGCACCACCCGCAAGCCCTGCAGAGCATATTCTTTTAGCTGTTCGTGAATTTTGTCCTGCCGCTCCGTTTGGTGCTGCCCATCCTGATAGTGCTTACCCGCATATATTTTTACGGCCTGCGTAGATGCCAGCTGTAGCACCTCGTCTCCGTGCAGCGCATCATATAAAATAACATCAGCCTCCTGAATGCGGCGCAAAGCTTTTACAGTCAGCAAATCCGGGTCGCCCGGCCCGGCACCGACAATAGATATCAAATGATTTTTAAACATGGTATTCGTATATATAGAGCCGATTACGCGTGCTCTGACTGAAAATGAAAGCTAAATTGTTGTGCGATTCAAATAATCGAGCGGACTCGGAAATTTGAATTCGTAATCGAGATAACGAACTAACTTTTGACTGTTTACAATTTTGAAAGCTTCGTTTCCATCCTCAAAATCCGGCGCAGGGATTCCCGACAACAGCGATGCCCTTAGGTAAAATTCCCTGCGGGTAGGATGCTCCGGACAACAAGCATTAAAAGTTTCGCCCCATATATTTTGGCGAATAATCTCCCGAATAATCGCAATACAATCGTCCTGATGGATCAGGTTCACCGGTTTGCGACCATCAACAGCAGTTTTACGTCGCGCCAAAAAGCGCGCAGGATTCCGATCGGCCCCGATTAAGCCTCCAAAGCGGATAATGGTCGTTTTGAATTGACTGTTCTGCCGAAATAAATTCTCCGCTTCCACCAATGCTCTGCCTGATGCTTTCTGGGGCGATAAGGTATCTGTCTCCACAGCTTGCTGTCCTTCATCGGGATAAACTGATGTTGAAGAAATAAAAATCACCTTTTTCAGATCTGTTTTCTCCAGCTCATTAATTAAATACCCGATTTGCCTCGGAAAGATCGATTCGATATCCGGAATACGCCTGGGAGGAATCGAGATGATCAAAACATCCGCGTTGAAGAAGGAGGCATCGTTCACCCAAAGGTTCTCCGGGCTCGCAATAAGCTGATAGGGCCATATTGCCGCCTGCTGCAGCAGCTCCATCTTTTCTGCGGTTGTTACCGAGCCTTTCACCTGATACCCGTCACTGATTAACCTTTTGGCTAAAGGCAGGCCCAACCAGCCGACTCCCAATATGGAAACTGTTTCCATCATTTCTTTTTGAATTTATAACAATACTTTGGTCAACTGGTTGCGCCTGCCCGCCTGAAGCGGTGCTGATTTTACCCGGAAAATCCTCACCTGGTCACCGATCAATCGGTTACCATTCCCTTAAACTCGGGCTCGCTCAACTTTTGCTGTAGCCGACTGATGGAATACTGAACAAACGACAGCTCTTCCTGCTCACGCGACACATTCACCTCGTTCGGAAATACCTTCCAGGCCATCATCGCTGTTTGATCGCCAACCGCCATAATCTGCCCGTTTGGCGATGGAAAGTTTCCGGAAGCCTTATAGGTTTCAATCGATTTGGGATTGAAAAACAAATAAGCATCAAAGCTTTGATTCAACCATTTTTCGATGGGCGTATTTTTATATACCTCCATCTCGAGCGGATGAATACCGGCACTGAACAGCTGCTGATACAGATCATTTAGGGGCTTGTCACCTCGAAGATAAACGACCTGTCGGCCCTTATGTTGCTTAGCCAGAAGCTCACTCAGCGAGAAAATATTTGGTTCCGGTGAGCGAAAAACGTTTCCCCAGCCCTCCTTCAGGATATTCTCCTGTTTCAAACTTAAACAATAAACTTCATGATTCACAAGCATGCCAAAATGCTCGCGAAAACGCACCAACCAATGTGCGGCAGCACTGCTGGTAACCACAATGCTTAGTGGCTTGTCCTTGATGGTTTTCAGAATTTCCAACTTCGGCTTACGAAACTGAATCCGAAACAAGGGCTGCTCAATAAAGCGGATGGGCTGATTTTTCAACCACTGGCGTGTTTTTTCTGACAAACTTCTTCCGATAAATACTGAAGGTAATTCCATAACATCAATGTTTAAATTCTTTTCCATGGGTAATTTCTTTCACATATCCTTTCCGAACGACAAAATCACCAAAGCCTTCGCCTGCGTTGCGTTCCTTGGCATAGCCGGCAATGAGCTGCCGCAGCTCCTTTAAAATTTCTTCCTCGGAAAGCGTTTCCTTGTAGAGCGCATTTAAGCGGGTTCCGTTTCTATTTCCTCCCAGATAGAGATTATAACGCCCCGGTGCCTTGCCGATAAAGCCGATTTCGGCCAGGTACGGGCGTCCGCAACCATTCGGGCAACCAGTCATCCGGATCACAATTTCCTCTTTCAGCAAACCGTATTCGTCCAGTATTGCCTCAATTTTAGTCATCAAGTCGGGCAGGTAACGTTCGGCCTCAGCAAAAGCCAAACTACAGGTGTTCAGGGCTACGCAGGCAATTGAATTCTGGCGCAAGCCAGAGAGTTGAATTGGCCAAACGCCGTATTTGCGCAAAATAGTCGACACCTTCTCTTTTTCATCCGTATTGGCGATAATGAGGTTCTGATTTCCGGTTAAAATAAACTGTGCATCAACCGTTTCAGCAACCTCTCTCAAGGCTGTTTTCAGTTTCAGCGAATCGGTATCTTTCACCCGGCCGCCTTCAACAAACAGGTTTAAACTCCATTTGCCATTGCGGCCTTTCACCCAGCCGTAGCGGTCGCCATTTCGCGAGAAATGATAGTCCCGGGCAGGCTCCAGATCATAGCCTAAATACTTGTTCAGCTCGGCCTTAAACCAGTCGAGGCCAAGTCGGTCGATGGTATATTTCAGACGGGCTTGTTTCCGGTTTTGACGATTACCGTTATCTTTCTGTACCAAAACAATTTTTTCAGCGACATCAACCGCTTTGTCCGGCCTTACAAAGCCAATCACATCGCCCAGGCGCGGGTAAGTTTCGGGCACACCGAAGGTTGACCCAAATCCACCGCCAACAACAATATTATAACCGACCAATTTACCTTTTTCCTGAATTGCGATATAGCCCAAATCCTGCGAGAAAACATCCACATCGTTATAGGGAGGAACGGCCACACCAATTTTAAACTTGCGGGGCAAATAGCGGTCTCCGTATATAGGCTCGTAGTCTTTCTTGCCGTCAACCAACAGTTTTTCGTCCAGCCAAATCTCGTGATAAGCCGTCGTCTGTGGCGTTAAGTGGGCTGAAATATCACCGGCCAGCTGATAAGCTTGCGCATGCACTTCCGACTCCTCGGGGTTGGCAAACGACATGACATTGCGATTTACATCGCCACAAGCGGCAATGGTGTCCATCAGTGCGGCATTAATGCCCTGGATGGTCGCCTTTAGCTTTCGTTTGATGACACCATGCAGCTGAAAGGCCTGCCGTGTCGTTAACTTCAGCGTGCCATTGGCATGTGTGTCGGCCAGTCGATCCATCTGCAGCCATTGCTCGCGGCTGGCAATACCACCCGGTAAACGCACCCGGATCAGGAACGACCATGCCGGCTCTAATTTCTGCTGCTTGCGTTCTTTCTCCAGGTCGCGGTCGTGCTGCTGGTAAATCCCATGGAACTTCGAAATTTGGGTATCTCCGTCAGCAATGGCGCCGGTTACCGGATCGGCCAGGCTTTGCTCCAAAGTGCCTCTTAGATAATTGCTATCGTATTTCAGTTTTTCAACCTCTGACAGTTTACTCCAATCAATCTGTTTACTCATGATTCTGATTTATTAAGACGATAAGTATTTATACTTACAATATAAGCTTTAACACTCACCAAGTCAAGTTTATTGACAATTATTAAATATTTATTTCCGACTAAAAGCTCCTTTTCTGCTATTTATTGCTGTTCGGGCGAGTTGTTAATAAACATCGGCCTGAAAACGCTTCTCTTTTTTGAGCTTTTTGAAATAATCGCGGGCTTGCTCTTCGGTTAGCCCACCCTGTGTTTGAATGATCTCCAGCAAGGTTTTTTGCACATCTTTGGCCATCTGCTTCATGTCGCCGCAGAGGTAAAAACTGGCTCCATTCTGCAGCCACTCGAAAATCTCCTTTTGCTGTTCGGCCAGTCGGTGCTGCACATAGATCTTTTGTTCCTGATCGCGCGAAAATGCCAGATCGATTTTGTTGAGTACACCCTTTTTCAGGAATTTTTGCCATTCAATTTGATAGAGGAAATCGGAATGGAAAGTCCGTTCTCCAAAAAACAGCCAGCTTTTGCCGCTGCGTTTCTGCTGTTCGCTATGCTGTACAAATGCACGAAATGGCGCAATTCCGGTTCCGGCCCCAACCATGATGATCGGAGTCTCCTCATTTTCGGGCAACCGGAAGCTTGGATTCCTTTCAATATAAACCGGTACTTCGCCATCAATTTCAATGCGGTCGGCCAAATAGGTTGAAGCGGCCCCTTCGCGGTCTCGCCCTTTGTTTTGATAGCGCACCGTGGCAACCGTAATGTGTACTTCGTCGCCAACAGCTTCCTGGCTTGACGAAATACTATACAAACGGGGCGGCAGAGGTCGCAGCAAATCGATTAGTTCCTGTGCAGTCAACTCTGCCGGAAACTCAACCAACAAGTCCAGGATATCGTGTCCCCACAGATATTGATCCAGCAGGGCGTCGTTTTCGACAATTTCAGCAACTTTCGCATTCGCTGTTTTTTCGGCATATTTCTGAATAACATCTCGGGTAATCAGGGTAATTTCAACCTGGTGACGCAGGGCAACTCTAAGCGGAAACTCCGTCTTTTTAATGGCTACATTCTGCTCCGGATTCAACTTTAAAGTTTCAATAATCTGATCGACCAGTGCCGGGGGATTATCCGCCAACACGCCCAGTGAGTCACCGGGTTGATAGGCAATACCCGATCCGGCCAGGTCCAACTCAACATGGTAAACTTCCTTATCGGAATCGCGGCCGGTAATTTTCACTTTATCAATTACCGCTGCGCGGAAGGGATTTTTCTGATTGTAGATCACCGCTTGGTTCTCCGAAGTTGCTGCCGGGGCCAGTGCCGCAGTTCCGGGCTGGCTTGTTGCGAGTTTTTCCAGAACAGCCTCAATCCAGGTATTCGCGTCGTCCTCGTAATCAACATCACAAGTAACAATTGGGAACAGCTCAGTGGCGCCTGCTTTTTTCAACGCGTGATCAATGTCGAGACCGGTTTTGCAGAAAAGCTTGTAACTGCGGTCGCCTAAAGCAAGCACCGAGAATTTCAGGTTGGGCAGTTTTGGCGCACGCTTGCCGGTAACAAATCGGTGAAAATCCTCGGCCATCTCCGGTGGTTCGCCTTCACCATGGGTACTTACCACAATCAGTACATTTTCTTCTTTTTCAAGTTGCTTGGGATTATAGTCGTCCATAGCCGCCACGGTTGCCGAAATAGATTTCTGCTCGAGGACGCCCGCTAATTTTTGGGCAATACCTTCGCTACGACCGGTATGCGAACCGTACAAAATTGTCAGTTTCAATGCGGCGGCTGACGCAGGAGGGGCAGCAACAGCTGCTTGCGAGGCACTGACCACCGAAGCCAAAGGCTGCCCGTAGGCCGTTGTTAAGCCCTGAAAATAGCCATTCAACCAGATTATTTGCTCCGGAACGGCTCCTTGCAATAGTTGCTCAAGCGCTTCGGCTTGCTTTGGGGTTAAAGGATTTAATTTAATACTCATCTGTTATGCTGTTTATGTAATTATCTGATTAGTAAGAAATGCTAAATATGATACTCGATATTAGAAGGGTCAATCCGTCCGAATCGGATTCGGTTCCAGGTTCGTTCGTGCAAGTAGTACAGAAACATTTTGGTGAATAATTCGACTCCACCGATGGTTACAGCAAAATCCAGCTGCCCGGTAACCAACCAGGCGATCACCATGGTATCAATCGTCCCGACTGTTCTCCAGGATATCGACTTCACTACGCTGCGATAAGGTTTTTCTCTCATGATGTGTTATATCTTTTTTGTTCTTAATTTCAAGTTGGGATAAGGGCATAAAAAAAGCCCCTCTGCATTTGCAGAAGGGCTTCAGTTTTTATTTTTCGCGTTATGCTATACCAATATCAACTCCTTTCCTTCTGCAAAAAAGAACCACAACACATACACATCATCATGTTTGTGCTACAAGTAGTCATATTTACAGAAGTGGTGAAATTCATCGTTTTAAATTTATATTTCGGTATTCCGAATCTTTTCTTTTATGGTTTCAAATTGGGACTCTTTGTAAATTCAGATAAAGAGCTCCGTTTGTGATCTATTTTGCAAATATAGAACTTAATTCAACATTTCGACAAACTTCGATGTGAAAATTATAAAAAAAATCACTTTTCATTCTATTTCCCGGCAAGCGGGATGATTTTTCAAAAATGCGAAATCGTAAGTTTTTCTTTCATGTCAATTTCATTTTATTATTTTTGTTCCAAAATTCAAACAATAATGAAAGAGGCAAAATCCTGCACAACGATAGAAGAAGTTCGTTCGGCAATTGACAAGATTGACCGCGAGATTATGGAGCTGTTGGCAAAACGTCAGGAATACGTGCACGAGATTATTCGTTTCAAGAATGATGTTGAAGCTATTGTGGCGCAAGATCGGCAGAGCCAGCTTTACGAACAACGGCAACGATGGGCCGACGAATTGGACTTATCGCCAGCCATGGTCGACGAAGTGTTCCGGACGATGGTTCGTCACAACATCCAAAAAGAAATAGAACTTCATAAACAGGCAAAAATTAGTTAATTAGATTCGATGTATAAAGCAGATATAAAAGTTGTGGATTGCACTGTGCGCGACGGCGGCTTGATGAATAAGTGGCAATTCGACGACAAATTTGTAAAAGGCGTGTATAATGCCTGCGTTGAAGCAGGTGTCGATTATATGGAAATTGGCTACATCAGTAGCGAAAAAGCATTTAACAGAAACGAAGTTGGCCCGTGGAAATTCTGCGCTGACAGCGATCTTCGCCGAATTATGGGCAACAACGACACCAACTTGAAAATTTCGGCGATGGCTGATATCGGGCGTATCGATTTTGACGATATTCCACCAGCCAGCGACAGCCTGATTGACATGATGCGGGTAGCCTGCTACGCCCACCAAACCGACAAGGCTATTGAGCTGGCGCACCACTGCATGGACAAAGGCTACGAAACGACCATCAACCTGATGGCGGTATCAAAAGTAAATGAGCGCGATTTGGATGAGGCTTTATCGGATATTGCTCAGTCGCGCGTGCCTGTTTTCTATCTGGTTGATAGCTTTGGGAGTATGTACTGCGAAACAACCGAACATCTGTTGAAAAAATACAAAGCAGCACTGCCCGACAAAGAAATTGGTATTCATGCGCACAACAATATGCAATTGGCGATGAGCAACACCATCACAGCCTTAATGGGCGGCGTAACCTATTTGGATGCCACGCTGTTAGGTATGGGGCGTGGTGCCGGAAACTGCCCGATTGAAATTTTAACCGCTTTTCTGAAAAACCCGAAATACCGGTTACTTCCCTTGCTCAAGGCCATCCAGGAGGAAGTGTTGCCCTGGCAGCAAAAAATTGACTGGGGCTATCATGTTCCCTACCTGGTAACCGGAGCGCTAAACGAACATCCCAGAAGTGCCATGGCCTGGATGGACTCGGAACGCAAAGATGATTTCGTAGGCTTCATGAAAGAAATGCACGACTACGAATAAGATCGTTAACTACAGAACCTTTTCTCACATCTCACAATAACCAGAACCTGAAATGGAAACCCTTCATTAAATTGAAGGGTTTTTTTATGGACTTTCGCAAAAGCTCAAAAATGTGATCTTTTCAGCCTTGAATTGCGATTGAGCTTGAATCAGTAGCCACGACTCACCTTGTAGCAAACTGACCGATGGGAGTTGCCTAACTATTTTTCGGTAAAAATCGATGCAAGCAAAGGTGTTAGGTCGCAATGCCATTAACTGGTTTTGATTAGAGGTGGAACGACAACCCGACAACTTTTGCCAATAGGTTATCAGAAAGTCTTTTCAGAACCTATCCTTTTCCATTTCGACTTTTGATCAAAAAAAAGAACTTTATCCTACCGGACGGGTTTTCATTTTTGTAGTCCTGCCCGGCCGGTCTGACGGGGACACAAAAACGAAACAAAAAATTGCAGAAAGCACTACGCTCAGCAAAAATCAAGCAAGCTTGTTTTGCATTCACTTAAACGTGCTTTTCATGGCTGTTTTGGACGACAACCCGACAACCCGATAACTTGTGACAACCACGACAACGGGAAAACAAGACAACCCGACAACTTGTGAGAACAATGACAACAGCGTCGTCGAAAATAGTAGACTTTCATCCCAGTTGGTGATTCCCCGAAATCATGAAGTTTTTTTTTTGACCGAAAGCGAACTCCCCGAATCAGGCTAAACAATATCCCGCCAAAAATGTCTACATTAGGCAATTCAGATTTGCATCGGGAAAATACAAGTTCAACCCCAAAAATACGGACTAGAAAAATACAGTAAATGAAAAAAAGCACCATTGCCGTAATTGCCTTACTGGCATTTAGCACGACACAAGCACATGCTCAGTTCTTCGAAAAACTAAAAACCGTAGTCGACCAGGCCACGGCGAAAGATAGCATACAAACAACGACCAATGCCGAAGCCGCTGGTGACAGCGCACAGACGCAACAGGAAAGCAGCAATAAAACCGTGAACTACACCGAAGACGAAGCTAATTCGGGCATAAAAGAAGCACTAATTAAGGGAGTTCGCCAAGGAGTGGCCCTGGTGGCGAAGCAGGATGGCTACTTCGGTGATCAATTGATAAAAATCCCCTTTCCGGAGGATGTTCAAAGCATAGAAAGCAAACTGAGAGCCGTGGGTTTAGGCGATCTTGTCGACAAAGCCGTTCTTTCGATGAACAGGGCTGCTGAAGACGCAGCGTCAACAGCGACGGATATATTTATAGCTGCCATCAGCAACATGACCATCAGCGACGCCACCACATTGGTATTGGGAAGCGACACGGCAGCTACGCACTATTTAAAAGTAAATACCACCGGGGAGCTTACCCGGGAGTTTAGCCCCATCATCAACAACTCGCTGCAAACGGTTAACGCCACCAAATACTGGGACGATGTGATGACTGCTTACAACAAATTACCATTTGTCAAAAAAATGAATCCCGACTTGGGTGCCTATGTAACCGAAAAAGCCATTGACGGCTTATTCGTTAAAATTGCAGAACAGGAAAAAGCAATCCGTGCAAACCCGCTGGAACAAGGCTCTTCCCTGCTCAAAAAAATATTCAACTAAAAACAACGCTGAAGTTTACCAGTCGGGAATGCGGATCTGATGTCCGCATTTTTGCTGCGCGAAAAAAACACACGTTTCGCACAGCCCGGACGCCATTAGTTTTTCACCCATTCGAGCCGATTATCGGGGCGATACACAAGTTTTTGATTATCTATCATCCAGCGAATTGCATCAATCAATTCTTCTTCGGGCATCTGTACATGAGTTCGTAATTCTTCGAACGAAGTCGGTTCTTGCGTCAGTTCTTCCAATTGTAGGCTGAGCTTATCGAGAATTGCCTGGCTTAACCCCTCGCTTTTGCGCTCCATGCAAATATCGCATTTGCCGCAGCTTGCCGAGCTTTCTTCTCCGAAATAGGCCAACAAAATCTGACTCCGGCACCGTAACTTGCCAAACGAATAATTCAACATCGCATCAATTCGATGCTGATAATCAGCTTTCCGGTCGGCATAATTTTCTTTGGAAATTCTCAGTCGCTCCGGTTCAACCCGATCACGGGTAAAAATCACAAAAGGTGTTTTCTTTCGCGGGATATAATGAATGATTTTATTGGATCCCAGCAAGCTCAAAAAGCGCTTGATGACATCGACTGTTACATTCGCCCGTTTAGCCAGCAAATCCTCATCGATACTCACGTAGTTTGTAAATAAAGCCGAGTACGAGCGCAGCAGCAACTTGATGAAGCCATCGTATTGCGCATTGGCAACCTGAAATCGATACAGCTCGTCGCGACCAACCCGAAAATGCACCTTACTCGGATTGTCCAACTCCTCAGTCAATTCCAGATAGCCCTCTCGCTGAAGGATTTTTAAACAACTCAGCACTGTCTGAATTTGCATATTGTAACGACTGCAAAAATCACCGATTTTGAAATCCATAATTTGATCATGTCCGTAACCGATAGCCAGCTGGAAGTAATTTCCCAGTGCCTGGTAAACACGTCGAATAATCTCGACCGGGGGAAATGCTTTTTCAACTTGCTTTTTAAGTGCCCGCTCGTCCGATTTAGCGGCAATGAGCACAGCAAAAGCCCGTTTTTCGTCGCGCCCCGCGCGTCCGGCTTCCTGAAAATAAGCTTCCGGCGAATCCGGCGGCCCCAGATGAATCACAAAACGCACATCCGACTTATCAATTCCCATCCCAAAGGCATTGGTTGCGACAATCACCCGGGTTTTGCCACTTTTCCAGTTTTCCTGCTTTTGAGCCCTGCTCAGAGCCGTCAACCCCGCATGATAATAATCAGCCGAGACCTCATTTTGTAGCAGATAGTCAGCCAGCTCCCGGGTCTGCTTACGGCTGCGAACATAGACGATTCCGGTTCCTTTTGCACGCTGTACCGATTGCAGTAGATAATGCAGTTTATCCTCCCGATGGCGAACCAGGTAAGTCAGATTATCGCGAAAGAAACTCTTTTGCAATACATTATTCTGCTTAAACTCCAGCTGCTGCTGAATATCCTGCACCACCTTGGGCGTGGCGGTGGCAGTAAGGGCCAACACCGGAATTCCGGGCAACAGTTTGCGCAGTTCCTTGATGCGCAAATAGGAAGGTCGAAAATCGTAGCCCCACTGCGATATACAATGCGCCTCGTCCACCGCAATCAGGTTGATTTCCATCTGCGGCAGACGTTCCCGAAAGCGCTCGGTCGCAATTCGCTCAGGCGACAAATACAAAAATTTATAATCTCCCCAGGCTGCCGAATCGAAAGTCATTTTCACCTCTTGTGCACTCATCCCCGAATGAATCGCCAAAGCACGAATCCCCTTCTTCTGCAAGTTTTCAACCTGATCCTTCATCAGCGAGATCAATGGCGTAATCACCAAACAAATGCCCGGTTTTGCCAAACTGGCCACCTGGAACGTAATCGATTTACCACCTCCCGTGGGCATCAAACCAAGGGTATCCTTCCCCGATGCAACCGACTCGATAATCTCTTCCTGCAGCGCACGAAAGTTCGCATATCCCCAATATTTCTGAAGTATTTCTCGGTATACCGTCACGTTAGCTTCTGTTTTTATTGCGATGTTGGGCAGACTTTCCGTAGCGAAAGTTATGTATTTCAGCCTGCCTTTGCAAATTGCAAAGTAAAGCTAATATCTGTATATTTTTTGTAGATTTGAATACTGTTCATCTTAAAAACTTAACCATGCCATTCTATTCCGACAAAGTCATTTCTGAAGGCTTAACATTCGATGATGTATTGTTAGTCCCGGCCTATTCCGAAGTTCTGCCGAGAGATGTCCTTCTAACATCCTGGTTTTCGCGATCCATTAAGCTGAACACTCCCGTTGTATCGGCAGCCATGGATACGGTAACCGAAGCCCCTATGGCCATCGCCATGGCCCGCGAAGGTGGAATTGGTGTTATCCATAAAAATATGAGCATCGAGGAGCAAGCCCGGCAGGTGATTTCGGTGAAAAGAGCCGAAAACGGAATGATCTTCGACCCCATCACCATCGAAAAGGAAAAAAAAGTGATTGACGCAATGAACCTGATGCGGAACTTCCGAATTGGCGGCATACCGGTTGTCAAAACCGACGGCACGCTTGTCGGCATTGTCACAAACCGGGATCTTCGCTTCGAAAACGATCTGAATAAACCCATTTCGGAAGTGATGACTTCCGAAAATCTGGTATACACCACCGAGTCGACCGATTTGATGCGCGCCGCCGAAATTCTGCAAAAACATAAAATTGAGAAGCTGCCGGTAGTTGATAAAAACAACAAACTCATCGGCTTGGTAACCTATAAGGACATCACCAAAGCCAAGGACAAACCACTAGCCTGCAAGGATGAAAAAGGCCGGCTGCGGGTTGCTGCCGCCGTGGGCCCCGGAACAAACACCATGGACCGGATAGACGAGCTGGTAAAAGCGCAGGTTGATGCCATTGTTATCGACACGGCACATGGCCATTCGAAAGGTGTTTTAGACCTTTTGCGCAAAGCAAAAAGCAAATACCCCGATAAAGATTTTGTAGCCGGCAATATAGCCACGGCCGAGGCAGCTACCGATCTTGTTTTGGCGGGAGCTGATGCGGTGAAAGTGGGAATTGGCCCCGGATCGATCTGCACCACCCGGGTTATTTCGGGCGTTGGCATTCCGCAACTGTCGGCCATATACAGCGTTGCCAAAGCGCTAAAAAGCAGCAAAGTTCCCATTATTGCCGACGGCGGACTGCGCTATTCGGGCGATATTGTTAAAGCGCTGGCTGCCGGAGCCAGCTCGGTGATGGCCGGATCGCTGTTTGCCGGCGTCGACGAATCACCCGGCGAAACGATCATCTTTCAGGGGCGTAAATTTAAAACCTACCGCGGCATGGGCTCTGTAGAAGCCATGCAGGCCGGCTCCAAAGACCGCTATTTTCAGGATGGTGAGGACGATGTTCGAAAGCTGGTTCCCGAAGGAATCACCGCACGGGTTCCCTATAAAGGGTCGCTTTTCGAAGTGCTTTATCAACTGATTGGCGGACTTCGCTCGGGCATGGGCTATTGCGGAGCCAAGAACCTGGAAGCGTTGAAAAATGCCCGATTTACCCGGATCACAAACAATGGCGTTCAGGAAAGTCATCCGCACGATGTGGCCATCACCCGCGAATCGCCCAACTACAGTTCCCGCTTATAGAATCTAAAATCAACCAGAATCTTTTGAAAGCTTTCCTACAAATCATCGCAAGCTGCCAACTGTTCGTCGCCTTAGCACTTACAGCCTCGGCACAACAGGAACCGCTGTTAACCATCGGCGGAATTCCTGTTTTCAAAGAAGAATTTGTAAGCCTTTATAAAAAAAGTAATCAAGGCTTCGTTGACGATTCGTTAAAGACCAGTCCCCGGGAGTACCTCGATTTATTCATCAACTATAAGTTGAAAGTAATTGAAGCAGAAAAACGAGGCATGGACACGCTGGCTTCGTTCCGAAATGAATTTAACCAATACCGGGAGCAGCTGGCCAGGCAGTTTATGAACTTCTCGGAAGTTACCGAAGACGATATGCAGGAAGCTTACCGCCGGATGTGCACCGAGCTTAATGCCGCACACATTCTACTTGGGATGCCACCGCATGCCAGTCGCGAACAAGATTCTGCAAGCTACCGGAGGTGTATGCAACTGAGGCAGGAAATCGTAAACGGCGCAAATTTCGAAGATTTGGCCAACCAATACAGCGACGACCCGTCCGCTTCGAGCAATCACGGCCATCTGGGCTATTTCTCGGGTGGACAGATGGTTCCGGAATTCGAAGATGCAGCTTTCAAACTCAACCCCGGCGAACTTTCAATGCCGGTGCGCACAAAGTTTGGCTATCATCTGATTTACTTAATCGATAAGCGACCAAATCCGGGGCAGATACAGGTTGCCCACATCATGAAACGCGCCACATCGCCACACGAAATAACCAAAGCGACCAATTTGCTGGATAGTCTGAAACAACGCGCAGAAGCCGGTGATGATTTTGCAACACTGGCGCAGCGGTACTCGGACGATGAAAAATCGGCTTCCCGGGGAGGCCTCCTGCCCTATTTTTCCTCGTCGCAAATTGATCCGGCATTTGCAGCAGCCAGCTATGCACTAATGAAGGATGGCGATGTTTCCGAACCAATACAAACCCGCTACGGGGTGCATCTGATCAAGCGCATCCACCTCAAGCCAGTACCTCCGTATCCGGAAGTAAAAGACTTGATTGCCGAAAAATTGCGAAGAAATACAGCTTTTAGCCAACAAAAACGCGAGCTGTTTATCGCCCGGTTGAAGAAGGAGCATTCCATTACCGAGAATACGAACATCAGGCAGAAGCTGTTTGAAAAAACAGTAAGCGGCAACGATGAATGGCTGTTTAAAATCGACAGCATTAGTTTCCCGGCAACCGACTTCACTACAGCCTGGAACAAGCATCGTTCAGCGCGTCAACACACAGCCAACGTCAACGACTTTTACAATAATTACCTCGAAGAAAAGCTTATTGAGACAGAGCAACAGCAGCTCGAAGTCCTAAATCCGGACTTTCGTAGTTTGCTTCAGGAATACCACGATGGAATTCTGCTTTTCAACCTCATGGAAGATGAAATCTGGCGCAAAGCCCGGCTCGACTCGGTTGGGCTGGAGGATTTTTACGAGCAAAATCCTGAACTATTCAGATGGGGTAATCGCTTTAAAGGCTGGGCAATCAAATGCGACAACCAAGAGGTTAAGGACTTTATTGATCTGATTTTTGAGCAAGCCCCTGAAATTTCGAAAGAAGAATTAACCGATCTGCTTAATTTGAATTTTAAGGACCAGGCATCCATTCAAAAAGGTATCTTTGCAGGCGGACAAAACGAATTGATCGACTATCTGGTTTGGAACAAAAGCAGGCCGGAAACTTACCACGATGGACTTGATTTTGTTCGGGGAGACTTAACTCCACCAACTCCCAAAACACTTGATGAAGCCCGGGGGCAATATGTAGATGCCTACCAAAACGAACAGGAACAGAAATGGATCGCAGAGCTACGAAGAGAATACAAGGTGAAAGTGAACAAGAAACTATTAAAAACAATAGAAAGCTTAAAATGAAAAACTATTTGGTGGCCCTTTTGCTGGCAGGCCTGACAATGCCTGGTTGTACCCCCAAAACCCCCGACAAGACACCGGTTGCCAAGGTCGGCGAAACCTACCTCTACCTCGAAGATTTGTCTGAGGTTGTACCCCAATCCTTAAAGGGTGCCGACAGCACACTTTGGGTGGATGACTTTATCCGAAAGTGGATCCAAAATGAACTTTTGATATTAAATGCCGAACAAAACCTTAGCGATAAACAAAAAGATGTTCAGGCGGAATTGGATGAATACCGGAACTCGCTATTAACCTTCCGTTACAAAAAAGAGTTGATGGAACAGAAAATGGACACAGTGATCACCACGTCAGAGATATCGGCTTATTATAGCAAAAACCTGGGGCGATATAAACTGAATGATGATATTGTAAAAGCAGTTTATTTTAAAATTCCACTGGAAGTGGCCAACCCTGAATTGCTGAAAACACTCATCACCACCGATGATTCCGACAATTTGAACCAGCTCAACGAATATGGAATTCAGTACGCCAAAGTCTTCGATCGCTTTGACGATCACTGGGTCGATTGGTCGACACTAAAAGACCAAATACCCGAAGAAATTAACATCGATCAACAAATTTTAAGAAGAAACAAGTTTATTGAAAGCAGCGATACAGATTATTATTACTTTATTTGTATCCGCGATTTTCGGCAAAAGAACGAAAACGCTCCCGTTGAATACGTCGAAAACGAAATTCGGAATATTCTTCTGAACGAAAGAAAAATTCAATTTCTGAAGAATATTGACGAAGATGTCTATAAGGAAGGACTGGCATCGAATAAATTTAAAATTTATAATATCAAAAAATAGTATAGATATGTTCAAGAAAGCTTTGGCTGTTTTTATGATGATTGCCTGTTTGTCTGGCAGTTATTTAGTATCTGCGCAAGACAAAATTATTGACCAGATTGTTGCTGTCGTTGGGAGCAATATCATCTTAAAATCAGACATTGAAGAGATGTACCGCAACAACCAGGCACAGGGCATTAGCTCGGATGGTGATATGAAATGCGAAATTCTGGAAGATTTATTAGTTGAAAAGCTGTTGGTCGCAGAAGCCCAGCTGGATACCAACATTGTAGTTACCGACAGCCAAATCAACCAACAGCTCGATCAGCGCATGCAATATTTCACTAAAAACCTGGGATCGGAACAAGCTGTTGAAGCTTATTTCCAAAAATCGATTGTTGAAATCAAAGCAAGTTTGCAGGAGGTAATTAAAAACCAACTACTTACTAATCAAATGCGCGGAACAATTACCGGTGAAGTGAGCATTACGCCGGCCGAAGTGCGCTATAAAGTAAAGAATGCAAAAACCGAAGAGCTGCCCATCGTTGAACCGCAGGTCGAATATGCACAAATCAGTTTCTACCCTCCCATCTCCATCGAGGAAGAAAATCGCATCAAAGCACGTCTTCGCGAATTTAAGAAACGGATTGAGGATGGTGAAAATTTTGCAACCCTTGCAGTTCTTTACTCAGAAGGCCCCTCGGCACCAAACGGTGGAGAACTGGGCTATATGGGACGGGCTCAGCTGGATCCCTCGTATGCGGCCGTTGCCTTTAACCTGCGCGGCGACCGGGTATCCAATGTGGTAAAAAGTGACTTTGGTTATCACATCATCCAGTTGGTTGACCGCCGTGGTGAACAAGTGAACACACGCCACATCATCCTGAAACCCAAGCCATCGACTGAAGCATTGGAAGACGCATCAACCAGACTTGACAGTTTGGCATCGGCAATTCGTCAGAATAAAATCTCGTTCGAAGATGCAGCCCTGCATTATTCGGCCGACAAAAACTCGCGTAACGGCGGAGGTGTGGCCATCAATCCATACACCATGTCATCCAAATGGAAAAAGCAGGAACTCGATCCCGATGTAAGTAAAATTTTGGATCAACTGAACGAAAATGAGATCTCGGATCCATTCCAAACCATCGACGACAAGCAACGCACTGTTTTCAAAGTAGTCAAACTCATTAGCCGCAGTAAAGAACACCGCGCAAATATTCAGGACGACTACCAGTTGCTAAGCGATATGTACCTGCAACAAAAGCAGGAGGAAGCACTGAATAAATGGATTTCGGAACGTCAGGCTAAAACCTACATCCGCATCGACGATTCTTATGTGAACTGTAACTTCAAATTTGACAACTGGATTAAATAAACCACGGGCTATGGTAAACTTCAAAAATGAGGTTGAAGCGGTTGATTCGTTATGCTCCAAGATGCAGGAGCTGCAAGTTGAAATTAAAAAGCGAATCTACGGACAAGACGAGATTGTTAAGCAAGTACTCATCTCCATGTTTAGTCGTGGACACTGCTTGCTTATTGGTGTACCCGGACTTGCAAAAACCTTATTGGTGAACACCATAGCCGAAGTTTTCAGTCTAAAATATAATCGTATTCAGTTCACCCCCGACCTGATGCCTTCGGATATCATCGGAACCGAGATTTTGGATAAAGAACGGCAGTTTAAGTTCATTCAGGGGCCGTTGTTTGCCAATATCATTTTGGCCGACGAAATTAACCGTACCCCGCCGAAGACCCAGGCTGCACTGCTGGAGGCCATGCAGGAACGGGCGGTTACTGCTGCCGGACAACGCTTCCGGCTTGACAAGCCGTTTTTTGTACTGGCCACCCAAAACCCGATTGAGCAGGAAGGAACCTACCCCCTTCCCGAAGCACAGCTCGACCGTTTCATGTTTTCAATTTGGCTGGATTATCCGAAATTTGAAGACGAACTGACGATTGTTCAGAATACAACATCAACACAGTCCACTCCGCTCAAAGCGATTATCTCGGCCGAGGAAATCCGGTACTTTCAGGATCTTATTCTGAAAATACCGGTCAACGACAATGTGCTGCGTTATGCTGTTAGTCTGGCTGCAAGAACACGGCCGGCAACCGAGCTGGCAGATCCGCTGACCGACAAATACCTGAAATGGGGCGCCGGGCCGCGGGCCTCGCAATATCTGATTTTAGGAGCCAAAACCCACGCTGCATTCAGCGGAAAATATTCACCCGATATTGAAGATGTACAGGCTGTTGCCAAAAACATCCTTCGCCACCGGATCATCAAAAATTACAAAGCGGAGGCTGAAAATATTTCTGTTGATCAACTTATCGAAAAATTGCTGTAATTCAACTGATTCATGTTTCATACTGGTCATAAAGTTCCCATTTCCCTGCTTGTCTTGTTGGTTTTACCGTTGGCGCTCATAGCGCAAAACAAAGCCGAGGTAAAAATCGTCCAGGCCGACAGCTGGAAGAACAATCAAAATATCATTAAAAATGCCAACCGCCTGCTGGGCGATGTGATCATCGATCACGCCGACATCCGGATGTGGTGCGACAGCGCGTACATGTACAGCGACACCAACATCGTTGATGCCTTTGGCCATGTTCACATCCTTAAAGCTGATACCCTGAACATGTACGCCCGTTATATTCGCTATAACGGCGATACAAAATGGGCGCTGGCAACCGGTAATGTTAAACTCGTTAATAAAACAGTGACGTTGACAACTGATACCCTGAACTACGACATGAATCAGGGAATTGGTTATTACGACGATTACGGAACCGTTCAGGACAGCACCAATACCCTGCATAGCCGGATCGGCGAATACTACACCCGCCTGGATAGGGTTTATTTTAAAACTGAGGTGGATGTAACGACCGACAGCTATCAAATGATTTCCGACACGCTGGTATACCAACCGAAAACAGGGATCACGTCAATCGTTGGCCCTACAACCATCTTCAATGAGAAAGATACCTTAATTGCGACAGCCGGCTTTTACAATACGCAAAGCGGCGATGCCGAGCTGCACCAGTTCCCCGTCATCAAAACCGAGGGGCGCAACATCACGGCATCATCAATTTATTACAACAAGCAGTCGGGCGACGGCCTCGCTATTGGTCAGGCCAGCATCCACGATGTGGCCAACCAAGTAATCATTAAAGGAAACCGGATAGCCTATAATGACATTAAAAAGGAATCGTTGGTCAATGATTCGGCTTTGGCCTTGTTCTATACAGCCAAAGACACGCTGTTTATGCATGCCGACACCTTGAAAACAGTTGCCGATACCATCCCCAACGAAAATATTGTGCAGGCCTATTTTAATGTGAAATTCTTCAGAAACGATCTGCAAGGGAAATGCGACTCCCTGGTTTATTACACCAAAGACTCAACCCTTTGCCTGTTCAACGACCCTGTTTTGTGGTCGGGCGACAACCAAATGACTTCGGATTATATGGAAATGGTTCGCAAGGACTCCATCAATCAGGAATTTGAGATGAAGCAAAATGCTTTTATCATCGCCCGCGAAGATACGGTTCGTTACAACCAAATTAAAGGGCGAAATATGAAGGGCTACATCACACGAAACGATTTATACCGGATTGATGTTGACGGAAACGGACAAAGTGTGTATTATGCCAAAGACGACAAGGGCTTGATCGGCTTGAACAAGGCACAGGCCAGCACCATTCAAATCCGGCTGCAGGAAAGCAAGGTCACACGAATTTCATTTTTCACCACTCCCGATGGTCAGCTGGTTCCCCTGGCCGACATTTCGGAACTGGACAAATTACTTCCCGGATTCAACTGGCGGGAAGACATCAGGCCAAAAAGCTTCAATGATATCTTTATAAAAGAAAAATAGCAGGAGATTATCCTGCTATTTTTCTTTCTATTGGTAAGCTTAATCAATACTCATCTTCATTGAAGAAAAAGTCGTCTTTGCTCGGATAATCCGGCCAAATGTCTTCAATGCTCTCATAAACTTCGCCTTCATCCTCTATTTCCTGTAAGTTTTCAATTACTTCAAGAGGAGCGCCCGAACGAATTGCGTAGTCAATCAATTCATCCTTCGAGGCTGGCCATGGTGCATCTTCCAATTTCGATGCGAGTTCTAGTGTCCAGTACATATTCGTGGGTATTTTTAGTTTTTATTTAGCTTAACATTTTATGATTTTGCGAATATAGAAAAAAATAGTACATCCACAACAAAAAAATATTTTATCTGCATCAGCCCGGAATCCAAGGGGTCTCCGGAATCTTTTTATCCTGATTCAGCTTGCGCGACAACACAAAAAGGTAGTCGGAAAGCCGATTAATGTACTTGACCAGGTTTTCATCCACGCTTATTTTGTCGGCCAGCTCCACAATTCGCCGTTCAGCACGCCTGCAAACAGTGCGGGCAACATGAGCGTAAGCCGCCGTTTGGCATCCAGTTGGCAGAATAAAATGATTCAACCTGGGCAACTCTTCAAACATGCGATCCATCTCTTTTTCCAAGGCTTCAATGTCTACCTCACTACAAGGCAATTGCTGTTTCAGGTCGCCGGCATTTTCGTCCATTGCCAGATGTGCGCCAATCACAAACAATTTTGCTTGCACATCGGTAAGCAATTTTCGCACGCGCTCGTCTTCAACACCCGACAAAACCAAGCCGACAAAACTGTTCAGCTCATCAACAGTGCCATAAGCTTCCAAGCGACTATCGTACTTTTTAACGCGACTTCCGCCAATCAGACCGGTAGTTCCATCGTCGCCGGTTTTGGTATAAATTCTAAATTCCTTAGCCATTCTTTTAATTATATAAAGGCTCATCACATCGGTAGATAAGCCATATTCAGTAACTGGTTATTCTTTTAATAAACAGGATTTTAATTGATCATACCCGACTCTACCTGTCCGTCCTTTAAGCGAATAGTACGATGGGCATGCATCCTGCATTTTTCGTGAGTAACAACAAGCAAGCTGTTTCGTTGTTTAGAACCCGGAAAAAACAAGCGCATCGTGTATTCCTCATCTTTTTTCATTTCCGGCTCCTCTTTTTGCTGAGGACTTTTTACAGCCACCCGCAAATCGTCTTGTAAATATATTAAATACATACAAAAATAAAGCATCCCGATAACAAGGAATAGCCTCTCGTCGATTTTCCTTTTATCAACGAATGCAACAAACATATCTTTGTGCCGAGCCAAAGCAGCAAACTGATAATTTTTATCTTTGCTTCATGCCTGATTTTTTAGATCAAAATATCAAATTTTTACCGGGCGTAGGCCCCAATCGAGCCGAGTTGCTGAAAAAGGAACTGGGAATTTCCAGTTTCCGCGATCTGCTTTATTATTTTCCGTACAAATACATCGACCGCACCAAGTTTCATAAGATCCGCGAACTCGATGCCCACCAAGCTTACATTCAGGTAAAAGGAACCCTGGGCAATTTCGAGTTGATTGGCGAAGGACGCAAGCAACGACTGCTGGCCTCTTTTCACGACGACACCGGCAGTCTGGACTTAATTTGGTTTGCCGGCATTAAATATATTCGCGAGAATTTAAAACCCCGGCAGGAATATGTCGTCTTTGGGAAGCCTTCGGTATTTAACGGCCGAATGAACATCATTCACCCCGAAATTGAAACCGCTGCCAGCCAGCAGATCAATACAGGGGTACTGCATGCATTCTACAACACAACCGAAACGCTGAAAAAACGATTCCTGACCACTCGGGCAATTAACAAGATACAGTACAATCTGGCACAGGCTATTGAAGGAAAAATTTACGAAACACTTCCGCCGACAGTTCGCGAGCCTCTACGTTTGATGCCCTTAAAAGAAGCACTTAAGCAGATACATTTCCCTGAAGACACTAAGCTGCTGCAAAAAGCAACATTCCGCCTGAAGTTTGAAGAATTATTTTACATCCAACTCAAAATTTTGAGTTTAAAACACCGGCGGCAAGAAGTCTTCAAAGGATTTGTGTTCGAGCATGTGGGCTATAACTTTAACAGCTTTTTTCAGAACAACCTCCCCTTCGAACTTACCGGAGCTCAGAAAAAAGTGATCAAAGAGATTCGTCGCGACTTGGGGAGTGGCAAGCAAATGAACCGTTTGGTACAGGGCGACGTGGGCAGCGGCAAAACACTGGTGGCCTTAATGGTGGCTCTGTTAGCCTTCGACAATGGTTTTCAGGCTAGCCTGATGGCGCCCACCGAGATATTGGCAACCCAGCACTTCAACACCATTTCGCGGATGTTGGAAGGTATTGGTGTCACGGTGGCTCTGCTGACCGGCTCGACCCGTAAGAAGAAACGCGAGCAAATTTACGCAGGCATCGGGAGTGGCGAAATTCAACTGCTGATTGGGACCCATGCGCTTATCGAGGATTCGGTGAATTTCTCGAAGCTTGGCCTGGTAATTATCGACGAGCAGCACCGGTTTGGCGTTGCTCAGCGTGCAAAACTGTGGAAAAAGAACGCCGGCATCCCACCCCACGTGCTGGTGATGACGGCAACTCCCATCCCACGCACCCTGGCCATGACCTTGTATGGCGACTTGGATGTTTCGGTAATTGATGAACTTCCTCCGGGACGAAAGCCAATTGAAACACGCCACTATCTGGAGAATCGTCGGCAACAAGTGTACGATTTCATCCGCGAACAGGTAACCAAAGGCCGGCAAGCTTATATTGTGTATCCACTAATCAGCGAGTCGGAAAAACTCGATTTGGCCAACCTGGAGCAGGGATACGAACTTCTCAAGAAAGTTTTCCCGCGTTTCAAACTCAGTATTGTTCATGGCAAACTGAAGCCGGCAGAGAAAGATGCAGAGATGAAGCTTTTTAAGGAAGGACAAACACAAATTATGGTGGCTACCACCGTTATCGAAGTTGGCGTTGATGTGCCCAATGCATCCATCATGATTATTGAGAGTGCCGAACGCTTTGGGCTATCGCAACTCCACCAATTGCGGGGACGCGTTGGCCGGGGTGCCGAGCAATCGTACTGCCTGCTGATGTCGTCCTACAAAATCAGCAATGAAAGCCGCAAGCGGCTGGAAACGATGGTCCGCACCAACGATGGATTTGAAATTGCCGAAGTTGATTTACAGCTCCGCGGCCCGGGAGACCTCGAAGGGACTCAGCAAAGCGGCCTTGGCTTCGATCTGAATATTGCCAACCTCGGAAAGGACGGCGAAATTTTGCGGGTTGCCCGCGATACAGCCGCCGACATTTTGGATGCCGACCCCGGCCTACAAGCCAAAGACAATCAACTTTTAGCCTATCACTTACAACGGATGCATACCACTGAATTTGACTGGAGCGTGATTAGCTAGGCGCATTTTCACTGCAAATTTTTGATTTAAAAAGAAACTCCTTATTTTTGCTGAGCAATCGATTGCATTGCCTTTGCGCCTAAACAATGATTTTTGTCAGGAACGGTCGCAATGCCTTATAATTAAAGCTGATACATCACTTAAATATTCTTGATTATTTAAAAAGGATATAAATAAGAAAAGATGTTCCAAAAAAGATTTTACAGCATAAACAAGTTATACAAATAGGTATAGTTTTGCGTGCGATTAAGCTGTAGAGCAAATCAAACAAAGAGGATGTCAGAACAAATTACACATACAGGGATCGTAAAAAAGCTTTCAAACCAAACAATAATCGTAGGTATTATTAATCAATCGGCTTGTGCGTCCTGTCACGCTAAGGGAGCTTGCTCGGCAGCGGACATGAAAGACAAAGAAGTCGAAATCCACTCGTTCGAAGGAAATTACACTGTTGGTCAACAAGTAACCATCATCGGGAAAACCACACAGGGTTTCAAAGCGCTTTTTCTGGGCTATTTATTGCCTTTCATCCTGGTACTAACCATTCTTATTATCGCAACAGCACTGGGAACCAACGAAAGCACAGGCGGCATACTCGCCTTAAGTTCGCTTGTTCCCTACTATTTCATACTATATCTCTTCCGGAATAAGCTGAAGAAAAGTTTCGAATTTCAAATCAAGCCTTTACAATAATTACCAAAAATGAACATGACTATTGTTTATACGATTGTTAGTTTGAGCGCTATCGGAACACTGGCAGCAGTGATTCTGTATTTTGTAGCTCAAAAATTTAAAGTATACGAAGATCCACGGATCGATGATGTAGAAAAAGCACTCCCCGGAGCGAACTGTGGTGGGTGCGGGTTTGCAGGTTGTCGGGCTTTCGCCGAAGCTTGCGTTAACGCCAACGAGCTATCAGGGCTGTTTTGTCCGGTGGGCGGCAATGACTGCATGACCGGAGTTGCCGATATCCTGGGTATGGAAGCAGTGGTGCAAACACCGAAAGTAGCCGTTGTACGTTGCAGCGGCAGTTGCGACCACCGTCCGAAGGTGAACCAGTTCGACGGAGCCTCGTCCTGTGCCGTTGCAGCATCGCTGTACAGCGGAGAAACAGGATGCCAGTTTGGCTGTTTGAGCCACGGCGACTGTGTTGCAGCCTGTGATTTCGATGCCATCCACATGAACCCCGAGACTGGGTTACCCGAAGTGATTGACGAGAAATGTGTTGCTTGTGGTGCCTGTGTTGACGCTTGTCCGAAAAATTTGATTGAGTTGCGCAAAAAAGCACCGAAGGATCGTAAGGTCTACGTTTCGTGCCGCAACGAAGATAAAGGTGGTGTGGCCCGCAAATCGTGCTCTGTTGCCTGTATCGGCTGTGGCAAATGTGCTAAAGTATGTCCGTTCGATGCAATCACGGTGAGCAACAACCTGGCTTACATTGATCCGGACAAGTGTAAACTGTGCCGCAAGTGTGTGGTGGAATGCCCGACAAATGCCATTGTCGAAGTAAACTTCCCGCCACGCAAGCCCAAAACAGACCTGCCACCCAAAACGGCTGCTGAAAAAAAAGCTACCCCTAAGGCAGAAAAACCGGCAGCAACAGAGAAGCCTGCCGGCGACGAAAAAACCAAAAACAACGAAACTAAATAAGGAGGCCAATCGTGCTAAAAACGTTCAAACTTGGAGGGGTTCATCCTGCTGAGAATAAATTTTCGGCGCACAAAGCCATTGAGAAACTGGCTTTACCTAAAAGTGTTTTTATCCCCGTAGCCCAACATATTGGAGCACCGGCACAAGCGCTGGTTAAAAAAGGAGATCAAGTAAAAGTAGGACAAATCATCGCCAAAGCCGGCGGATTTGTTTCAGCAAACATCCATTCATCCGTTTCCGGAACAGTTAAAAAAGTTGATTTAGCAACCGATGCTTCCGGCTATCCCAAACAGGGTATCTTCATCGATGTTGAAGGCGATGAATGGGCTGAAGGGATCATAACCGATGACAAGCTGATCGAAAAATTCGACACCGACAGTAAAGCCATTATCGATAAGATTAATGCTGCCGGTATTGTCGGTTTAGGAGGGGCTACCTTCCCGACTCATGTCAAGTTGATGCCACCTCCGGGATCGAAAGCTGAAATGCTGATCATTAATGGAGTGGAATGTGAGCCTTACCTGACTGCCGACCATCGCTTGATGTTGGAAAAAGGTGCCGAACTTTTGGTTGGCATTCGCATACTGATGTGTGCACTGGGTGTAAACAAAGCTTATATCGGCATTGAAAACAATAAGAAAGATGCAATCGCCAGTCTGCAACAACTGACTGCCTCCGATTCATCAATCGAAATTGTACCGTTAAAAGTAAAATATCCGCAAGGTGGAGAGAAACAGTTAATCAAAGCGGTGACCGGTCGCGAAGTTCCTTCGGGAGCACTGCCTATCGCTGTTGGAGCAGTGGTCAGCAACGTTGGTACTGCCTATGCTGTTTACGAAGCTGTGCAAAAGAATAAACCGCTTATTGAGCGAGTTGTTACGGTAACCGGAAAGTCGGTAAAAAATCCATCGAACTTTATGGTTCGTGTAGGAACGCCGGTCAACGATTTGATTGAAGCCGCTGGAGGCCTTCCTGAAGATACCGGCAAAATTATCAGTGGTGGCCCAATGATGGGTAAAGCAATTGCCTCGCTGGACGTTCCGGTGACCAAAGGAACTTCGGGAATCTTAATCATGCCCGACACGGATGCCAAACGTAAAACCAGCCAAAACTGTATCCGTTGCGGCCGTTGTGTTACCGTTTGCCCCATGGGACTGGAGCCTTTCCTGTTGATGACCATTTCTGAAAAACAAATTTGGGACCGGGCCGAAAAAGACTGCATCATGGACTGCATCGAGTGTGGTTCATGTAGTTTCACCTGCCCTGCCGACCGTCCTTTGCTCGACTATATCCGTTTAGGAAAAGGCAAAGTCGGACAAATCATCCGCAGTCGTAAAAAATAAACCAATAGAAAATCAACGAATTATTCAGAATAAATAAAAATGAGTAAACTGCTTACCATATCACCCTCACCGCATGTGCATACCAGCGACTCGGTGAATAAGATCATGTACCGGGTAATTTTGGCTCTGGTACCCGCTTTGGTTTGGTCGGTATTCATGTTTGGCGTCGAAGCAATTCGCGTTACCCTACTGGCTGTAATCGCCTGTATGGCCTTTGAATACCTGATTCAACGTTTTATAACAAAAGAAGAACCGAAAATTACCGACGGATCAGCTGCCCTAACAGGTATTCTGCTAGCCTTTAACGTACCGGCATCAATACCAAGTTGGATTATCATCATCGGTGCATTGATTGCTATTGGCGTTGGTAAATTGTCGTTCGGAGGTTTAGGAAACAACCCGTTCAACCCGGCCTTGGTCGGTCGTGTATTCCTGTTGATCTCCTTCCCGGTACAAATGACCAGCTGGCCGGTTAACATCCACGTGCAAACCGATGCGGTTACAACCGCTACTCCTTTGGCAATCTTAAAAGAAGGGATCAAAAACGGTCAGCCTGTATCAGATCTGATGCACAACTTACCATCAAGCCTCGATCTGTTGTACGGTAACATGTCCGGTTCCATGGGTGAAATATCAGCAGCCCTGTTGCTGCTGGGTTTTGGCTACATGCTTTGGAAAAAAGTAATCAGCTGGCATATTCCGGTATTCATCTTAGGAACCATCTTCGTGTTCCAGGGAGCTATGCACCTGATCAGCCCGGATAAATTTATCGAACCATTATTTCACCTGCTGACCGGTGGTGCCATGCTTGGTGCAATTTATATGGCAACCGACATGGTTACTTCGCCGATGACGCACAAAGGACAATTCATCTATGCTTTGGGGATCGGGCTGATTACCGTACTCATCCGTAATTTCGGAGCCTATCCCGAAGGTATTTCTTTTGCCATCTTAATTATGAACGGCTTCACTCCGCTGATCAACGCTTATGTGAAACCTAAACGTTTTGGAGGGAACAAGTAATGGCTACGATAAAATCAAGTTTTTTAAATATGGTGCTGACCCTTTTTGTGGTCACCTTTGTGTCGGCGACCATTCTGGGCTTTGTTCATAGCCTGACCAAAGACGCCATTGAGGCCGCTAAAGTGAAAGCACAAAACGAAGCGATAAAATCAATTTTGCCTGCTTTTACAGCGCTGGGCGAATCCGTTAAAATTGCTGCTGAAGGCACAAACGACAGCCTGGTTGTTTTCCCGGCTTACGATGCTCAGCAACAACTGGTGGGTATGGCCATCAAATCGTACACTAAAAATGGCTTTGGCGGTTTAATTGATGTCATGATCGGCTTCAAACCCGATGGAGAGATCAGCGGTTACCAGGTACTGGAACACAAAGAGACGCCGGGATTGGGCTCCAAAGCTCAGGCGTGGTTCAGCAATGCTGACAAACCCGGGCAAAACATTATCGGGAAAAATCCGGCAACAACCGACATGCACGTGAGCAAAGATGGCGGTGCTGTTGACGCAATTACAGCATCAACCATCACATCGCGGGCCTTTTTAGAATCGGTGCGCCGCGCTTACGACACATTTAAGGCAGCTGCTCAGGCCAAACAAGAGCAACCGGCTGCTACCACCGAACAAGTATCAGAAGGAGGTGAATTATGAAACAGATGGATAATTTCACAAAAGGATTTTTCAGAGAAAACCCGACGTTTGTACTGTTGTTGGGGATGTGTCCTACCTTGGGGGTAACCTCATCAGCCATCAATGGTCTGGGGATGGGGCTGGCAACAGCATTTGTACTGATCATGGCCAACATGGTGGTATCGCTGGTGAAAAATGTAATCCCCGAAAAAGTGCGCATTCCAAGTTTCATCGTTATCATTGCGGCCTTCGTAACCGTTGTTGAGCTGTTAATGCAGGCTTACCTTCCGGCATTGTTCAAAAGCTTAGGTTTGTTCATCCCCTTGATCGTTGTAAACTGTATTGTTCTGGGACGTGCCGAAGCCTTCGCCTCGAAAAACGATGTGCTTTCATCAGCCGTCGACGGAGCAAGCATGGGCTTGGGATTCTCCATGGCCTTGACAATTCTGGGCGCTATTCGTGAGTTCCTCGGTGCAGGTACCATGTTTGGCATTCGCATCTTCCCGGAAGATTACGGCATGCTGTTATTTGTATTGGCTCCCGGAGCATTCATCGCATTGGGCTACCTGATTGCCCTCATCAATAAACTTAGAAAAGCATAGGAGACTAACAGATGGAATATATATTGATTATCATATCAGCCGTATTCGTACAGAACATTGTTCTTGCGCAATTCCTCGGAATTTGTCCGTTCCTGGGGGTATCCAAGCGTATTTCAACAGCGGTTGGTATGTCGGGAGCGGTTATGTTCGTGATGGTTTTGGCAACCATCGTAACCTACTTAATTCAAAAGAATATCCTCGATCCGTTTAATATCGGGTACCTGCAAACCATTTCCTTCATTTTGGTAATTGCAGCCTTGGTGCAATTGGTTGAGATCATCCTGAAAAAAGTTAGTCCTGCTCTTTACCAGGCACTGGGCGTATTCTTGCCTTTGATTACCACCAACTGTGCCATCCTTGGTGTGGCCATCCTGACCATCCAAAAGGAATATAACCTGATGGAGAGTGTTGTTTTCGCCATTGCCAATGCCATTGGTTTTGGTTTAGCACTGGTGTTGTTTGCCGGTATCCGCGAGCACCTCGACTTAATTGAAGTGCCCAAAGGCTTAAAAGGAACACCAATTGCCCTGATCGTTGCCGGAATTCTGGCCATGGCTTTTATGGGCTTTAGCGGTTTAGTATAAGCTTCGAAAAAACAAATATGGAAAAGGCAGCCTGCGGGTTGCCTTTTTTCGTTCAGGGATAATCCACAGAACGAACCCGACCATCGAGCCTGGTATTGGCACACACGAATGACGATCTTTCCGATTGTGTTGAAACCCAGCTGGCCTTTCTCCTGAAAAATCCGACGAAACACCCATTGACAAAGGCGCCAAACAGTCATCGTTGAAACAGACAATCATTCCATCCGTCCGAGGGCTCTTTTTTGCCATACAAGAACAAATCAACGATCACTTCAACCCGAAATATTTTTACACCAAAAAATTTATTTATTATATTCGAAACGTTTTCTCAAAAATTTTTGCGAGAAACAGAAAGACTACTACTAACTACATTAACTACTAATCAGTATGAGAACGACGAAAATCGTTTTCTCATTTCTGCTTGGCATTCTATGCTGCAGTATGAGTAAACAAGTGTCGGCCCAGCGCAAAATGGAGCAACTCGACCGTGGCGTGCTGGCCGTAACAACCGACAACTCGGTTTATGTGGGGTGGCGCATTCCGGCCACCGAATTAAGGCAAGTTTCTTACAATATCTACCGCGACGGTGTTAAAATTAACAGCGATCCCATCACGGGAGCTTCCAATTACCGCGACGACAGCGGCACTGCCAGTTCACATTATGCCATATCCGCCATTGTTGATGGTGTAGAGCAGGCCGCATCGGCGGAAGTACCGGTCTGGGCTAAGCCCTACCTGGATATTCCCATGCAGATGGTAAACGGCAGTTACCTGACCTACACGCTAAACGACTGTACCGTGGGAGATTTAGACGGCGACGGACAATACGAAATTCTGGTGAAGCGTCTGGCGGTAAATAAAGAAATTGAGTCGACAGATTACAACTTGCTGGAAGCTTATGAGCTTGACGGTACCTTCATGTGGCAAGTTAACATGGGGCCGAACATTTACGACGGTGTGGAAATGAACGTCCTGGTTTACGACTTCGACGGCGATGGGAAAGCTGAAGTACTCACCCGCACTTCCGATGGTATGATTGACGGAACAGGCGTTAATATCGGCGACCGCGATGGCGATGGGAAAACCAACTACCGGAGCTCGATTGCCTCGGGATATCGCTCCGAAGGCCCCGATTATATCTCTGTTTTCAACGGCGAAACCGGGAAAGAGATGGCCTGGGACAACTACATTAGCCGCGATCCCATTAGCCAGTGGGGACTTCCGGGCCATAACATCGGACAATTGTCGCACCGCTCGACCAAATGTATGTGGACCGTTGCTTATCTCGATGGGCGCAAACCATCGTTCGTGATTGGCCGCGGAATTTATGAACGTATTAAGATGGAAGCCTGGGATTGGGACGGCACCAGCCTGCATAAACGATGGGCCTGGGACAGCTCTCCCAACGGCGTAAAGAGCGCCTATCACGGCCAGGGAAACCACAACCTGAGCTGTGCCGATGTTGACGGCGATGGCTGCGATGAAATTGTCTATGCCAACGACATTATCGATAACGATGGCACAGGACTTTATACCACCGGTTTTGGACACGGCGATGCCCTGCATGTCGCCGATATGGATCCCGATACCCCGGGCCTGGAAACCTGGCAATGCCTGGAGAACGAAGCTTATTGGGGGGCCACCCTTCGCAACTCCAAGGACGGGGAGCTGCGCATCCGCTACAGTTCGAACAGAGACTGCGGGCGCGCAACAGCCGGCGATATCGACCCAAACTATCCGGGATGGGAGCTATGGGCGGCCACCGAATGTCCGATGTACAATGTGAACGGCGAAGTGGTTGGCTCGAACAATGTACCGATGAGTCAAATGATCTGGTGGGATGGCGACCTGCTTCGCGAGTTCTTAGACCACTCTAACTTCGACACCAATATTGGCTATGGCACACCAAGCGTCTCCAAATACGACCCCAACACCAAAAGCGTGTACAGTCTGCTCGAGGCAACCGGTATGGCCTCTAACAACTGGACAAAAGGAAACCCCGGCCTGCAGGCTGACCTGTTTGGCGACTGGCGTGAAGAGTTCGTCGTGCGCAGCTCCGATAATTCATTTCTGCGCATCTACACAACCACGGACCTTACCGACTTCCGCCTTCCCACGCTGATGCACGATCCGCAGTACCGAATAGCTGTGGCCTGGCAAAACAACTCGTATAACCAACCGCCCCACCCGGCCATTTATTTGGGTGCCGAGACCAAAGAAGCTGTACCCTACCCCTACATCAACGAGAAAATTGGATGGGTGCTGGGAAACGACTGGGGAGACGGCAGTGCTTCGTGGGTTGACGAAGATGGTCAATCGGCAACTTATGCCGACGGCACAAACGTACTATTCGACTTTACCGGCGACAACAGCTCTCCGGTGAACCTGACAGCGACACTACAACCGCGCAGCCTCACTGTTTTCTCACATACCGACTACATTTTTTCGGGAAGCGGGAAACTATCGGGAAGCATGGAGCTGTTGAAATCAGGGACCGGTAGCTTAACGCTCGACGTGGAAAACGACTACACCGGTGTGACCAAAGTATACCAAGGCTCCCTGATCGTGAACCGCCCCCTGACTGCCAGCTCAGTAGAAGTAGGCATCTACGGGGAAGCATTTTTGAATGCCACCATCGGCGGAAGTGTTAGCGTACTGAACCGCGGGCAGCTGCACCTGGGGGCTTCAAGCGGACTGGCAAGCTCGCTAAGTATTGAAAACAACCTGACGCTCGACGAAGGTGCTCGTCTGCATCTGGACCTCTCGCCGTCACCGGCAAGCGATAACGATCAGCTTGTTGTTGAAGGTGATGTTGCAATCACCGACGACTGCCGTTTCATTTTAAATTTAACCGGCGATAAACTGGAGGCCGGCGAATACGTCCTAATCAGCTATAAGGGGGACTTCAGCGGCGATGTATCCGAAATTAAGCTTGAAGGTACCCAGGGAATTCCTTGTCACCTGAGTCTTCAGGATGGCAAACTGGTTTTGCAGGTGAGCCGCAGCATTGTGTGGGCCGGAAGCGACAGCAGCGACTGGGATGTTGAAACCACCTACAACTGGCTCCAGGAAGATCAATCGGACCGCTTCCTGAACGGCGACTATGTCACCTTTAACGAAAGCGGGGCCGGCCAAACATCGGTCAACCTGACCAGCGACGTTACCATCGGCGAAATGCTCGTTGAAGGTGCCAACGATTACAGCTTCAGCGGAAGCGGCAAAATTACCGGATGGGGAGCTCTGAAGAAATCCGGAGAATCGACTTTAACAATTTCGACCAGCAATGATTTTACCGGAGGAGTATCGCTGGTTGGCGGCACAACCGAGGTTGCCGAATTAAGCAACGCCGGCGAGGCCTCTGCCCTGGGAGCAGCTTCGGGCGAGGCTGAAAAGATGTACCTGAACGACGCCACCCTTCAATTAACAGCGGCCAATAGCACCACCGACCGGTCGATGACCATCGGGGAAGCCGGAGCTACCATTAGCGCTGCCGAGGGGGCCACGATAACCATGAACGGAGCCTTCACCGGAGCCGGGGAACTAACGCTCGACGGGAACTTCACCACCGTGCTCAATCAGGCCTCGAGCCACGCAGCAACAACAATCAGAAACGGCTCGGTGATTTTAGCCAACGACGACGCCAGCATGAACGGACTCGGATCGACGGTAACACTGGAGAATGCCCGGCTGCAAATGTATCGAGACATCATGTCCTATAATAATGTGTACTGGGATATTGCTGTTCCTGCCGCTTCGGAGGCCACCATCGAGCTCGATGGGCGCTGTGTGCTATACGGCGCACTTACCGGATCGGGTACGCTCAACCTCAGCACCGATTATGTGCGTTCCGAATTGATGGGCGACTGGTCTGCCTTTTCGGGCTCCATTAACGTAAGTACCAACAACGATGGTTGGCTTATTTTGGGCAACGCCGCCGGCTATGCGGCAAGTTCAATCCAACTAAACGATCAGGTTTTCTGTGTTTACCGGGGAAGCCGCGATGCCACCATCGAAATCGGCGAGTTAAGTGGCAGCGAAGGCGCGATACTGGGCTCGGGAGGTGAGCTGAGCAGCACAACAAGCTGGAAAGTCGGCGTCCTGGGCACATCCACAACATTTGCCGGAACAATTAACAACAACCAGTTTAAGGGAAGCGGAGCACAGGCCGCCATCATCAAAACCGGCGCGGGCAGCTGGACCCTGACCAATGCCAACAGCTACACCGGGGGCACAACGGTGGAAAACGGCACCCTCGTGCTGAACAACCAAACCGGTAGTGCTACCGGAAACGGAACAGTTTTGGTACAATCGGGCGCAATCCTGGCGGGGCTGGGAGCAACCGACGGAGCAGTGACCATTGCAAGCGGTGCTTCGCTGAGCCCCGGATCGGCCGCACAAATCGGCAACCTGACGGTTAACAACAGCCTGACGTTTGAGAGCGGTTCCTATTACCTGGTCGAAACGGATGCCTCGGACCAAAGCTGCGACAAAACAACGGTCAGCGGAACTGTTACCCTGGCCGGCACCCTGGATCTTTCGTTGCTGGGAGGCACATACCAAGCCGGACAAAGCTTCCAGGTATTCGACGCTGAAGCCATTCAGGGAAGTTTTAGTTCGGTTGAACCCGCCAGCCCGGGCGCAGGACTCGAATGGGACCTTTCGGAATTGACCACCAACGGCATTGTAAAAATAAGCAGTGTGGCTACGGCCATCGACGACCTGAATGACAGCCCCGGGATCCGCGTTTATCCGAACCCCACAACCGACCTGTTGAAGGTTGATCTGCCCCAGCAGCGTTCAGCGTCAACAATAACGATTGAAAATTTAAACGGCGCTCGGGTACTCGAACAGTCCACCAATGGGAACAAGTCAGTTACACTCTCGCTGTGGCATCTGCCCAAAGGAATTTATATTCTGCGGGTAGGTAACGAGGTCAATCCGTATCGGAAGAAAATCATCATTCAATAAAGAAAAACCTGCATGATTCCGGGTAATCACCAACAGGGATGAAAGTTTCGGATTTTTTCAACGATGCTGTTGTCGTTGTTCTCAAAAGTTGTCGGGTTGTCGGTCTAAAACGCCATCAACAAGAAAGAAGGCGTTTCGATCAATGAGAAAAAGTTGGGAACCGGTTGGCCTATTTTTATCTGCAACCGCCATCTGCCGAAAAGCTAAGTTCAACCGGGTGATCTCCGTCTCACGACGGAGCTTCCCGGTTTCTCTAAGCTTTTCGTTTGATGGAGGTCTTGATAAAAATCAGCCATGACCTTTTTGTTTCGTTTTTGTGTCACTACAAAAATGAAAACCCGTCCGGTAGGACAAAAGATTCATTTTTGATCAAAAGTTGAAGTGAAGGAATAGGCTCTAAAGCGTCGAAAAAGAGACTTTCTGAACAAAACAGAGAGGCGATCAACAGCGAAGGAAGTCGGCAAAACGAGCTCCTTCGCTGTTGATCGCCATTCAACTTAAACGAGTTAGATTACATATTTCAAAAAGCTGCCAGGCATCGCAAATGTCCTGGCAGCTTCGTTTTATACCGTTTTACAGACGGTGTCTTAGACCGAATGCTGAAATTACAATTGGCGACCGGCAGTAGCCGCGAAGTTCGTTTTCGGACGATGAAAGTTGAAGACAAGACCCCATCCGGGTTCATTTTATCGCTGCTCACGCCATGAGGACGAAAATGTTGCCCAACAATTGGCCGCCCACGCCATGACGACGAAAATGTTACACAACAATTGGCTGCTCACGCCATGAGGACGAAAATGTTGCTCAACAATTGGCTGCCCACGCCATGAGGACGAAAATGTTGCCCAACAATTGGCCGCCCACGCCATGAGGACGAAAATGTTGCTCAACAATTGGCTGCCCACGCCATGAGGACGAAAATGTTGCCCAACAATTGGCCGCTCACGCCATGAGCACGAAAATGTTGCTCAACAATTAACTGCTCACGCCATGAGCACTCAAAAAAGACTTCTAAATTGCTTCCCCATGCTATGAGCACGAAAAAAAGACTTCCGAATTGCTTCCCCACGCCATGAGCATGCAAAAAAGACTTCCGAATTGCTTCCCCATGCTATGAGCACGCAAAAAAGAGTTCCGAATTGCGTCCCCACGCTATGAGCACGCAAAAAAGACTTCCGAATTGCTTCCCCATGCTATGAGCATGCAAAAAAGACTTCCGAATTGCTTCCCCATGCCATGAGCACGAAAAAAAGACTTCCGAATTGCGTCCCCACGCCATGAGCACCGCCTACGATACCAATTGTTTTTCCACGTGAATGCTGAAAGGTGAAAAGCGAACCGATAGGCTCAGCGCAATCCCGGAGGGATGCTATTGGGGTAGCTTAACTGATATCTCGTTGTCGTGGTTGTCTCATGTTGTCGGGTTGTCGGGTTGTTGTCCAAAACAGCCATGACCTTTTTGTTTCGTTTTTGTGTCACTACAAAAATGAAAACCCGTCCGGTAGGACAAGGTTCCTCTTTAATCAAAAGTAGAACCAGAAGAAGCAGCCTCTGAAACGCCGTGAAAGGAACTTTCAAAGCATATACCAGCAGTTCGCTGTAACTCTCCCCTGAATTGAATTAATCCGAGCGGATTAATTCAATTCTGTCCCCTCTCTGCATACAGAGCGGGGAACCCCGAAGCTACAGGTAGATTGCAAAAAACGCATCCACGCATAAGAATGAGGTTTGATCAATGCCAAAAAGTTGGAACCCGGTTGGCCTATTTTTATCAATGTCGAGATCAAACGAAAAGCTTAGTGAACCCGGGAAGCTCCGCCGACAGAAGGAGATCACCCGGATGAACTTAGCTTTTCGGCAGATGGCGGTTGCAGATAAAAATCAGCCATGACCTTTTTGTTTCGTTTTTGTGTCACTACAAAAATGAAAACCCGTCCGGTAGAACAAAGATCCTGATAGAGCAAGAGTAGGTTCTGAAATGCCGCGGAAGAGACTTTCAAAGCGCATACCTGCAGTTCGCTGTAACTCTCCCCTGAATTGAATTAATCCGAGCGGATTAATTCAATTCTGTCCCCTCTCTGCATACAGAGCGGGGAACCCCGAAGCTACAGGTAGATTGCAAAAAACGCATCCACGCATAAGAATGAGGTTTGATCAATGCCAAAAAGTTGGAACCCGGTTGGCCTATTTTTATCAATGTCGAAATCAAACGAAAAGCTTAGTGAACCCGGGAAGCTCCGACGTGAGTCGGAGATCACCCGGATGAACTTAGCTTTTCGGCAGATGGAGGTTGCAGATAAAAATCAGCCATGACCTTTTTGTTTCGTTTTTGTGTCACTACAAAAATGAAAACCCGTCCGGTAGGACAAAGATCCTGATAGAGCAAGAGTAGGTTCTGAAATGCCGCGGAAGAGACTTTCAAAGCGCATACCTGCAGTTCGCTGTAACTCTCCCCTGAACTGAATTAATCCGAACGGATTAATTCAATTCTGTCCCCTCTCTGCGGGCAGAGCGGGGAACCCCGAAGCTACAGGTAGATTGCAAAAAACGCATCCACGCATAAGAATGAGGTTTGATCAATGCCAAAAAATTGGAACCCGGTTGGCCTATTTTTATCAATGCCGAAATCAAACGAAAAGCTTAGTGAACCCGGGAAGCTCCGACGTGAGTCGGAGATCACCCGGATGAACTTAGCTTTTCGGCAGATGGAGGTTGCAGATAAAAATCAGCCATGACCTTTTTGTTTCGTTTTTGTGTCACTACAAAAATGAAAACCCGTCCGGTAGAACAAAGATCCTCTTTAATCAAAAGTAGAACCAGAAGAAGCAGCCTCTGAAACGCCGTGAAAGGAACTTTCAAAGCATATACCAGCAGCCCTCGGTAACTCTCCCCTGAATTGAACCAATCCTGGCGGATTAATTCAATTCTGTCCCCTCTCTGCATACAGAGTGGGGGCGACGGGGGCCGTCCCTAAGGCATCCCCGATGCGGTTTGAAACCCGGCCTACCGCAGGCAGGCGCTTCACCCGACGGGAGCTTCAATAAAAAAAGGGAACCATCCGGCTCCCTTCTTGCTATATCATTTGTTCGGGAATTATTCCCATTCGATTGTTGCCGGCGGTTTCGAGCTGATATCGTAAACTACGCGGTTGATGCCACGCACTTTGTTGATGATCTCGTTCGACATTTTGGCCAGGAACTCGTAAGGCAGGTGCACCCAGTCGGCCGTCATACCATCGGTTGACATGACAGCACGCAGCGCAACAACATTTTCGTACGTACGCTCATCGCCCATCACACCTACCGACTGTACCGGCAACAACATCACGCCAGCTTGCCATACGTCGTCGTAAAGCCCCCACTCTTTCAATCCGTTGATGAAAATGTAGTCGGCTTCTTGCAGGATGCGCACTTTCTCGGGTGTAATATCGCTCAGGATCCGAATACCCAAGCCTGGTCCCGGGAAGGGGTGACGGCCCAGCAATTCGTCTTTAATGCCCAGCGCTTTACCTACGCGGCGAACTTCGTCTTTAAACAGCAGGTTCAACGGTTCAACCACTTTCAGGTTCATCTTCTCGGGCAAACCACCAACGTTGTGGTGCGATTTAATGGTTGCCGATGGTCCGTTTACCGATACCGACTCAATCACGTCGGGGTAAATGGTACCTTGCCCCAACCATTTTACATCTTGTATTTTGTGTGCTTCCTCGTCGAATACTTCGATGAAGTCGCGGCCAATAATCTTCCGTTTTTGTTCCGGATCGGTAATGCCGGCCAGGTCCTTGTAGAAACGATCTTTCGAGTTAACGCCGATCACGTTCAAGCCCATTCCTTTATAGGAATCCAAAACAGCTTCGAACTCATTCTTGCGCAACAAACCGTTGTCAACAAAGATACAAGTCAACTTATCGCCGATTGCTTTGTTCAGCAACACCCCGGCTACCGTCGAGTCAACACCACCTGAAAGACCGAGAACAACTTTGTCGTCACCAATCTTCTCTTTCAGTTGCGCCACGGTCGTTTCAATGAACGAAGCAGGTGTCCAGTCTTGTTTGCAACCGCAAATACCCACAGCGAAGTTCTTCAGCAACTGGGTTCCTTCGGTTGTGTGGTACACTTCGGGGTGGAACTGGATAGCCCAGGTATCTTCACCTCCGATTTTGTAGGCGGCGTTTTTCACATCGGCAGTCGACGCAATCACCTGGTAGTTTTCAGGCAAGCGCTCGATGGTATCGCCGTGCGACATCCACACCTGTGTGTTTAAAGTCAGATGCTTGAACAATTCGTTTTCCTGATCGATATACCCCAGGTTAGCACGACCATACTCACGTGAATCCGAAGGCAACACTTCGCCTCCGTAATGATGCGCCAGGTATTGCGCACCATAGCAAACGCCCAGCAAAGGCATTTTCCCTTTAATGGCCGAAAGATCAGGGATTGGTGCATTTTCGTCGCGAACCGATGAAGGGCTACCACTCAGGATGACCCCTTTGACGGTTTCGTCGATTGCCGGAAAATGGTTAAACGGGTGAATTTCACAATAGATATTCAGCTCGCGCACACGTCGACCGATCAATTGCGTGTACTGGGAACCAAAATCAAGAATAAGAATTTTCTCTTGCATGAATCTGATTTTTATTGAAAGCGCAAAGATAAAAAAATAGTCTACAGATAGGAAGTTAAAATTTTATCGGCCTTCAAATTGATTCCGAAATGAATGAAACAGGAAAATTTCCGCTACAACAGTTGAAGCCGTCACGAGCTCATTTGCTCGCGAAAATAAAAAAAAGCAGCCTGCAAACTGTAATTTATCGGCCCTTTCGCATACCCAATATCCAAACAATTAATTCGAATAAGCAGATGAATTATTTCAAAACATTAGGACTTGGCCTGATGGCTATGGCCGCCGTTTCGTGTAGCCACGGTCCTCAAACAATGGCCGGCAAAGGGCTCGACCCCGCCGATATGGACACAACCATTGCTCCGGGAGCCGATTTTGATCAATACGCCAACGGAGGATGGAAAAAACGCCATCCCCTGCCCGACGAGAAAAGCCGCTACGGCGCCTTCGATGTGTTGGGCGACGAAGCTGAAAAGCAGGTAAAAGAACTGTTTGCGGCTATCAGCTCAAACAACTTTAAACAGGGCAGCATTGAACAGAAAATTGCAAACTTCTATGCCAGCGGCATGGACACTACAGCCATTGAAGCCCGGAACCTGGCGCCACTGCAACCTTACCTCAGCCAAATCGACGAGCTGAAGTCCAAAGCAGATTTACAACAATTGCTGGCAGCCTGGCAATCGTATGGTCTGAACCCCTTGTTCGGCATTTATGCCGACGCCGATCAGAAAAACTCGGCGATGAAAGTGGCCTACCTCTATCAAAGTGGCCTGGGCATGCCTAACCGCGATTATTACTTAAATAAGGATGATCATTCGTTAGATATTCAGCAAAAATACCGCGCTTACATTGCCGGGCTGCTGCAGATTTTGGGTCAAGAGCCCGAAAGTGCTCAGCAAGATGCTGAAACCATCTATGCCATGGAAAAGGAAATTGCCGAATTTTCGATGAGCATGCTCGACCAGCGCGATCCGTACAAGGTGTACAATAAGATGAATCTGGATCAGTTGATCGCCACCGCTCCGGAATATAACTGGAAAGCCTATTTCGATGGTGTAAAGCTGAGCAATCCGGGCGACTTCATTGTTTGCCAGCCCGATTTTATGAAGGCAATGGCCCAAATGGTGGAAGCAAAACCGCTTGCCGACTGGAAACAATACCTGAAATATCACACCATTTCCAATTTCTCGAGCGAATTACCTCACGCTGTGGGTGACCTGAGCTTCGAATTTTATGGTAAAACCTTAAGTGGAAGTCTGGTTCAACGTCCGCGCTGGAAACGTGTTCAGGAAGCAACAGCCGGTGCTTTGGGTGAAGCGGTAGGCCAGTTATACGTGAAAGAATACTTCCCGCCGGAAGCCAAAGAACGGATGTTGAAATTGGTTGAAAACCTGCGCAAAGCCTTGGCCGTTCGCATCGGTAACCTAAGCTGGATGAGCGACACCACCAAAGAAAAAGCAATTGAAAAGCTGAACGCCATTACGGTTAAAATCGGCTACCCCGACAAATGGAAAGATTACAGTTCGTTGGAAATTACTCCGGATTCTTATTTCCAAAACGTGGTAAATGCCAATAACTTCTACTTCGCTGATATGCTCAGCAAGGTCAATAAACCGGTTGATAAAACCGAATGGGGAATGACGCCGCAAACAGTCAATGCCTACTACAACCCGTCGGCTAACGAAATTGTATTCCCGGCAGCAATTCTACAGCCTCCTTTCTTTTATATGGACGCTGACGATGCCATTAATTACGGCGCTATCGGAGTTGTCATCGGCCACGAGATGTCGCACGGATTTGACGATCAGGGCCGGCAGTACGATAAGATCGGCAACCTGAACGACTGGTGGCAAGCCGACGATGCGGAACGTTTCAACGAAAAAACGAAACGTTTAGCCAATCAGTTCAGCCAATTCACGGTTCTGGACACCGTAAAAGCCGATGGTAAACTTACCCTGGGTGAAAACATTGCCGACCTGGGTGGCTTAAATATCTCGTATACAGCCATGCAGATGGCGCTTAAAGGCGACGAGCCCCAAATTGATGGCTTCACACCTGATCAACGTTTCTTTTTATCGTACGCACACATTTGGGCGCAAAATATTCGCGACGAAGAGAAACTTCGCTTAACGAAAGTTGATGTGCACTCGCTGGGCCGTTACCGTGTGCTGGGACCACTGCGCAACACGCCTGAGTTTTACGCAGCCTTCGATATTAAAGCGGGGGATTATATGTACTTACCGGAAGATGAACGTGTCGTGATCTGGTAATCACAACGAATTAAACAGAAAAGGCGAGCTTCGTATGAGGCTCGCCTTTTTTTGTGTATTTGTCTGAATTATAAATCCAACTCAGCCATAATCGCTTCAATTTTTGCTTCGGCAGCTTTATCAACCGCGTCGAAATCAGCGCGCGATTTCAACTCGCCGGCCACTTCAAAATAGAATTTGATTTTGGGTTCGGTTCCCGACGGACGAACAGAAATCTTTGTTCCGTCTTCGGTGAAGAACTGCATCACATCGGCGGTAATCTTCTTGTCAAGTTTGTTCACTTCGCCTGTCAACAGGTTTTTCTCGCTCAGATCGGCATAATCTTTCACAATTTTCATTTTACTTCCGCCCAACGCTTTAGGAGGATTTGTGCGGAAATTCACCATCATCTGTTTAATCTCGTCAGCCCCTGTTTTCCCCTGACGAACGATGTATTTCATTTTCTCTTTCGAGAAGCCGTACTCCAGGTAAATATCCTGAATCAATTCGTACAAGCTTTTGCCTTGGTCTTTAGCCCAGGCTGCAATCTCGCCCATCAACGCACAAGCCGAAACAGCATCTTTATCGCGCACAAAGTCAGCCGGCATAAACCCGAAGCTTTCCTCGCCACCACCAATGAATCGTTTCACGCCTTCGTTTTCGCGAATCACTTCAGCGATGTATTTAAAGCCGGTATAAACATCGAAGAACTCAATTCCGTTTTTGGCTGCTATTTCTGCAATCTTCTCCGTCGACACGATTGTTTTCACCACATATTCATTCCCTTTCAGGGCATTGCTCTCTTTCATTCGTGTAATGATGTAATAAATGAAGAGCAAAGCAGTTTGGTTACCATTAATAATGATAAACTCACCTTTGTCGTTTTTAACAGCTACCCCAAGACGGTCAGCATCCGGGTCGGAAGCCAAAACCACATCGGCATCCACTTCGGCACCTTTTTTCATGGCCATTTCCATAGCTGCTGTTTCTTCGGGATTTGGAGATACCACGGTTGGGAAATCGCCACTCACCACGTCCTGCTCAGGCACATGAATAACGTTTTCGAAGCCAAAAGCTTCCAACGCAGCAGGAATCAGTTTTACGCCCGTTCCGTGAATCGGCGTGTAAACGATTTTCAAGTCTTTGTATTTAGCCACAAGCTCAGGAGCTAACGAAACGGTCTTTACTTGTGCTAAAAATTTGTTGTCCATCTCTTCACCCAAAATCTCAATCAGTGCTTCGTTTTTGTTGAAGTTGATGTCCTCGGCTTTGACTTTTTGCACTTCGCCAATGATGTTTTTATCGTGCGGACCTACGATTTGTGAGCCATCGGTCCAGTATGCTTTATAGCCATTGTATTCTTTGGGGTTGTGCGAGGCCGTAAGGATAATACCACTCTGGCAACCTAACTCGCGAATCGCAAACGACAACTCCGGCGTTGGGCGCAAATCTTCGAATAGATACACCTTGATGCCGTTTGCCGAGAAAATATCAGCACTTTTTTCGGCGAACAAGCGACTGTTATTTCGGCAATCGTAACCTATGGCCACCTTAATCTCCTGGTTGGCAAACTCCTTCTTCAGGTAGTTACTCAAACCCTGAGTTGCTGCACCTACCGTGTAAATATTCATCCGGTTCGATCCGGCCCCCATGATCCCGCGAAGGCCTCCGGTTCCAAATTCCAGATCTTTATAAAATGAATCAATTAATTCAGTTTTATCTTCCTGATCCAACATACGCTGAACCTCTTTTCTCGTCTCCGCATCGTAAACTTCGCTTAGCCAGTTCTTTGCTCTGGCTACTACTTCGCTCAAAACTTCATTGTTCGTTGTCATACTCTACTCTATTTGATTTGTTTGGTATTCATGTTGTTCATAATCTAAGGGCACACGTCAGTGACATTGCTCAGTGTTGCGCTTTCAACTGCGCAATGCAGTCTTTCAGACTATCGCGCCAATATGGAATTGTAATTCCGTAGTTGCGCTTTATTTTTTTCTTACATAGTACGCTGTATGCCGGTCGTTTGGCCGGTGTTGGGTACTCGTCGGTGCTGATTGGGCGCACATTACAGTCGATGCCGTAAATCTCGTGAATTGCTTTTGCAAAATCGTACCAACTGCAAACCCCTTCGTTTGAAAAATGATAGATGCCGCCCTTCCAGCTGGCCGCATCTGCCAGTGCCTTATCAATAATCATCAGTATGGCATCGGCCAAATCGCCGGCATAAGTGGGTGTGCCCACCTGGTCGACTACAACCTTCAGTTCATCCCGCTCAATGCCCAGCTTAATCATCGTTTTAGCGAAATTTTTGCCATAGCTGGAATACAACCAGGATGTACGGATAATGATAGCCTTCGGGTTCTCTTTCACCAGGGCAATTTCGCCATTCAGCTTTGTTTTTCCGTAAACCGAATCCGGATCAACCAGGTCGGCCTCCTCGTAGGGCGTACAGGCTGTGCCGTCGAACACATAGTCGGTGGAAACATGAACAACCTTGGCATCGATGGCTGTGGCCAGCTTTCCTAAAAATGCCGGCACTTTGGTGTTGATCAAGCTGGCTAGTTCAACATCTGTTTCAGCCACATCAACAGCAGTATACGCAGCACAATTAATAATAAAAGAAGGTTTGTGTTCCTCAATAAAAGCACGAACGGCTTCAAAATCGGTCAGATCCAGTTCATCGACGTCGGTCAACAAAAAATCGATACCGGGAAATTGTTCCGATCTGGCTTTTATTTCAGAGCCCAATTGTCCGTTTGCACCGGTAATTAATACTTTCATTCAAACAGTTTTATGTGATGATGGGATTTCGTCCTACCCCGAACTTCAAAAATAGCTGTAATTTATCAGTGATCTTTCAAAGAAATAAAAATCCAACAGATATTTAACAAAGATGCACTACCAATTTGGCTGAAGCTCGCGAAACGAACCATTTTTCATATCTTTTTCAGACAAAAGCGCTTCGCGGCAGTCTATTGGCCAGTCAATCTTCAGGTCCGGATCATCATAGCGGATACCGCCCTCGGCCTGCGGATTATAAAAGTTATCGCATTTGTAAGTCAATGTTGCTTTAGGGCTTAACACCGCAAAACCATGAGCAAAGCCACGCGGAATAAACAGTTGCTTCTTGTTGGCTGCACTGAGCTCTACCCCGTACCACTGCCCGAATGTAGTCGATTGCGGCCGCAAATCAACGGCAACATCCCAAACGACCCCCTCGGTAACGCGCACCAGCTTGGCCTGTGCCGACGTGCCGGTTTGATAGTGCAAACCACGGATTACCCCCTGCGACGAACGCGATTCGTTATCCTGCACAAAATCTGCTTCAATCCCTGCTTGTTTGTATTTCAGGGCATGAAAGCTTTCAAAAAAATAGCCTCGCTCATCTTCAAAAACGCGAGGAGTTAAAATCACTAATCCCTCCAAGGGGCTTGTTTCAACCTGCATAGTCTAAATATCGGTATTTAAAATGAAGAAACTTCGTTATTGGCCAACCGAATTAAATATTGCCCGTACTTATTCTTTTTAAGTGGCTCGGCGAGTTGGCGCAGTTGATCGGCAGTGATATAGCCCTTTTTGAAGGCAATCTCTTCAACGCACGACACTTTCAAGCCTTGTCGTTGCTCAATGGTGGCAATAAAATTGGATGCCTGCAGCAGGCTTTCGTGCGTGCCGGTATCCAACCAGGCAAAACCACGCCCCAACAGTTTTACACGCAATCGGTTTTCATCCAGGTACAGCCGGTTCAGATCGGTTATTTCCAGCTCGCCCCGCTTCGATGGCTTTAACGATTTGGCTTTTTGCACCACATCATTCGAATAAAAGTACAAACCGGTAACGGCGTAATTCGACTTGGGATGTTCCGGCTTTTCCTCAATTCCCAGCACTTTACCATCAGCATCAAACTCAACAACCCCATAGCGTTCAGGGTCGTTCACGTAGTAGCCAAACACAACGGCACCATCGTCAACCGAGGCAGCCTGGGCGAGCAAGGCACTAAAATTATATCCATAAAAGATGTTGTCACCCAAAATCATGGCCACATGGTCGTTGCCAATAAACTCCTCACCTATTATAAAGGCTTGGGCCAGCCCGTCGGGCGAAGCTTGTACTTTGTAATGTAAGTCGAGCCCTAGTTGTGATCCGTCGCCCAACAGACGTTCGAAGTTGGGCAAATCTTCCGGAGTCGAAATAATCAGGATCTCGCGAATGCCAGCCAGCATGAGCACCGACAGCGGATAATAAATCATGGGTTTGTCGTAAACCGGAATAAGTTGTTTCGAAATGGTTTGTGTTATCGGGTATAAGCGGGTTCCGGATCCTCCGGCCAGAATAATTCCTTTCATGCAATATATAAATTTAGGTACGGTAACTGCCTTCAGCGAAGACCTTACACAAAACTAAACTCTTTTCGGGTGACACGGCTGTATTTCCCGCAAAAATCGGCATAAAAGAAAACATTCGGCCGCTTTTCCGTAAAATTGGTAAAAAAAAGCTGCCAACACTTTGCAGTCAGTCGGAATAATCATACTTTTGCCGCGCGTTAGCAAAATATAATGTCTAACTTATTAATTAATTGAAATTTAAAATGGTAGAAAACAAAGAGAACCTTGAGATCAAGGAAGAAGTTGCGCAGGTAGCTACAGCTGCTAGCAACGAAGACTTTGATTGGGCTGCACTGGAGTCGGAAGACGAAGGTTTTGCCGGTCAACGTGGTGAAAACGAATTTGAAAAAATGTACGACAACACACTGAACACTGTTCAGGAAAAAGAAGTGTTGGAAGGTACTGTAATCTCGATGAACAAACGCGAAGTTGTTGTTGACATCGGTTACAAATCAGACGGTATCGTTTCGTTAAACGAATTCCGTTACAATCCGGATCTGAAAGTAGGCGACTCAGTAGAAGTTTACATTGAAAGCCTGGAAGACAAAAAAGGCCAGATGATTTTATCGCACAAAAAAGCTCGTGCAATGCGCTCTTGGGATCGTGTTAACGCTGCTTTGGACAACGACGAAATCATTAAAGGTTACATCAAATGCCGCACAAAAGGTGGTATGATCGTTGACGTATTCGGCATCGAAGCATTCTTGCCAGGTTCACAAATTGACGTGAAACCAATCCGCGACTACGATATGTACGTTGGTAAAACAATGGAATTCAAAGTGGTTAAAATCAACCAGGAATTCCGTAACGTAGTTGTATCACATAAAGCATTGATCGAAGCAGAACTTGAACAACAGAAAAAAGAGATCATCTCGAAACTGGAAAAAGGTCAAGTTCTGGAAGGAACCGTTAAAAACATCACTTCTTACGGTGTATTCATCGACTTGGGTGGCGTTGACGGCTTGATCCACATCACTGACTTGAGCTGGGGTCGTATCTCGCACCCGAACGAAATCGTTGAATTGGATCAGAAACTGAACGTTGTAATCCTGGACTTCGACGATGACAAAAAACGGATCGCTCTTGGTCTGAAACAATTGACTCCTCACCCATGGGATAACCTAGACGCTGAATTGAAAGTTGGCGACACGGTGAAAGGTAAAGTTGTTGTTATGGCTGACTACGGTGCATTCGTTGAAATCGCTCCGGGCGTAGAAGGTTTGATCCACGTTTCAGAAATGAGCTGGTCACAACACTTGCGTTCAGCACAAGACTTCCTGAAAGTAGGCGACGAAATCGAAGCTCAAATCCTGACTCTGGACCGCGACGAGCGCAAAATGTCATTGGGTATCAAACAACTGCGTCAAGACCCTTGGCAAGATATCGACACTCGTTTCGGCGTAGGATCTCAACACACGGCAACAGTTCGCAACTTCACCAACTTCGGTGTATTTGTTGAAATCGAAGAAGGTGTTGACGGCTTAATCCACATCTCTGACCTGAGCTGGACCAAGAAAATCAAACACCCTTCTGAATTCACTTCAATCGGTGCTGATATCGAAGTTGTTGTTCTGGACATCGACAAAGAAAACCGTCGTTTGAGCTTAGGCCACAAACAATTGGAAGAAAACCCATGGGATGTATTCGAAACAATCTTCTCCGTAGATTCTATCCATGAAGGTACTGTTGTTGAGTTGTTCGACAAAGGTGCTACAATCGCTCTTCCTTACGGTGTTGAAGGATTCGCAACTCCTCGCCACCTGGTAAAAGAAGACGGTTCTCAAGCTGCTTTGGAAGAAAAACTGGACTTCAAAGTAATCGAGTTCTCGAAATCTGCAAAACGCATCATTTTGTCTCACTCTCGTGTATTCGAAGATGAGAAAAAATCGACTGATACAGCAGAGAAGAAAGCTGCAGCTAAGCAAACTAAAAAAGCAGTGAAAACTGTAAAAGATAACCTGGAGAAAACAACTTTGGGTGACATCAGCGAGTTGGCTGCCTTGAAATCTCAAATGGAAGCTGAAGAAAACAAAGAAAAGTAAGAATTACTTACACATTGTTCTACAGAATTTCGTAAATTTCCATTCATGGAATTTCAAGTAATAAACAAGGACAATCTGTCAGTCATTAAAGTACTGAGCTCTAAGCTGGATACCAACAATGCTCCTGATTTGAAATCGGAATTGGTGGTATTGGGTAACGAAAATGTGAAAAATATAATCCTCGATGTCAGCGCTTGTTCCTACATCGACTCATCGGGATTAAGTTCCATTTTAGTTGCCAACCGCTTATGCGAAGATGCAATTGGTACATTTATCCTCTGCGGATTGCAACCTGATGTGGAACATCTGATTCGCCTGTCAATGCTTCATACCGTTCTGCTGATTACAAAAACAGTAGAAGAAGCTGAAGAGTTGCTGGCTAAAAAAGAAAAACTTTAAGGTTTCTCTTTCATGCAGGTTCCATTCAAATTAACAATTCTGGGAAGTAGTTCGGCAACGCCTACTTCCGAAAGATACCCAACCGCTCAAGTGCTCAATGTACTTGGGCGGTTTTTTTTAATTGATTGCGGCGAAGGCACTCAGCAGCAATTACGCCGTAACCGGATTAATTACAGTAAAATTGATCATATCTGTATCTCCCACCTTCACGGTGATCATTTTTTTGGATTGATCGGATTGATTTCGACCTTCATTTTACAGGGACGACGTAGCGCACTACATATCTATGCCCATTCGGAACTGCAACGCTACATCAAGTTTCAACTCGATTTTTTGCAGCTCGACCAAACAGCTTTTCCCCTTATTTTTCACCCGCTGAACTTTAAAAGGCCACAGGTTATTGTCGAAAACAAGAAACTACGGGTGAGCTCGTTCCCGTTAAAGCACCGCATTGCCTGCTGTGGTTTTCTCTTTGAAGAACTTCCGCGCGAAGCCAACATCATCAAAGAAAAAATAGCACAGTATAATATTCCCATCCGCGAAATCAAAAACATAAAGGCAGGAGCCGAGTTCATTACTGAAAACGGGCAAGTTATTCCCAATGCCGAGCTAACCATTCCGGCTCCGAAGCCCCGCTCTTATGCCTACTGCTCGGACACGGCCTACAACGAGGCCATGATAGATACCATTCGTGGAGTTGATCTGCTGTACCACGAAGCAACTTTTGCGCAGCAAGATACGGCCTTGGCTGCTGCCACCTTCCATTCAACCGGCGTGCAGGCGGCTCAAATTGCCAAGGCTGCCGAAGCGAAAAAACTCTTGATCGGTCATTTTTCGGCCCGTTACAAAACTCCCGCCGAAATCCTGCGACAGGCCAGGGATATCTTTCCCGCCACCGAGGCCGTGAAGGATAATGCCAGCTACCTAGTCGAATAAGCACGCAAAGCAACAACAGAAATAGGCTGACTGATGGATAAATTTTATCTTTGGGCATCCTAAATCATTTTATCTATGAATTTTAAATATTTCTATCTGATTCTGATGCTGTGCGTTGGCATCCGACTAAATGCACAAGAGACTGAGCAGCAAAAAATTGATCGTATGCAATGGTTCGAAGATGCGAAACTGGGAATTTTCATCCACTGGGGAATTTACTCGGTAAACGGTATCGACGAAAGCTGGTCGTTTTTCAACAATTACATCTCCTACGACGATTACATGAACCAACTTAACGGGTTCACGGCTAAAAATTACGATCCCCAACAATGGGTTAATCTAATTAAAGGTGCCGGAGCACGCTATGCGGTCATCACCACCAAGCATCACGATGGTGTGGCACTTTGGGATACCCACTGTTCAGACCTGAGCATTCCCCAAAAATCGCCCGCCGGCAAAGACGTCATTGCCCCGTTTGTGAAAGAATTGCAACGCGAAAAAATAAAAGTAGGCCTCTATTATTCCTTGCTCGACTGGTCGAACCCCGACTACCCGAACAAAACCCGAACTGAAAAGCGCTACACCGACGATCCGGAGCGCTGGAATCGCTTTGTGAAATTTAACTTTTGCCAACTCGAAGAGCTGTCCAAAACATTTAAACCCGACCTGTATTGGTTCGACGGCGACTGGGAGCAGTCGGCCGAAGCATGGCATGCCCGCGAACTGAGCGAAAGCCTGCACAAATGGAATAAGGGCATCATCCTCAATTCGCGCATCCAGGGCTATGGCGATTACGAAACACCCGAGCAAGGATTGCCGGTTACCCGCCCCAACTCGCGCTGGTGGGAACTGTGTATGACCATGAACAACTCGTGGGGATACCAGCACAACGACCATGCCTACAAAACGCCCAACCAAATCATCCGCATCCTGGTCGACTGCATCAGCATGGGCGGCAACCTCTTGCTCGACATTGGCCCCAAAGCCGACGGATCGATCCCGGATCAGCAAGTCAACATTTTGAAAGAATTGGGACGCTGGACCAACAAACACGAAGAGGCCATCTGCGGAACACGCGCCGGCATCCCTCATGAGCACTTCTACGGCCCTACTGCCTTGAGCAAGGACAGCAGCATTCTGTATCTGTACCTTCCCTATAAACCCAACGGCCCGCTAATGATTAAAGGGTTGAAAAATGAGATTAACCGCATCTGGGTTGTTGGCGAAGGTACCAAGCTAAACTGGCAAGTGGTTGGTAAACAATACTGGAGTGCTGTTCCCGGAATTGTTTATATCGATGTGCCCGAAACGGTGCTCGATCCGGAAGTAACCGTAATTGCTGTTTTACTGAAAGGAAAAGTAGATCTGTACCGCGAGCAAGGACAGGTTATCGAAAGTAATTGATGCGGCCAACCGGCACACAAACAGTCCGCGATGCTGAATTTCATTCGTTGGGGCTATGTGCAAGTGCGCCGGACAAAAAGCATTCTATATTATAACAATAAATTGAAATTATGAGACAAACATTGGCAGGCCTTATCGCCCTTTTGCTGACAGTTAACCTGTTTGCTCAAAATAAGGACGAAGCCAAAATTGAAAGCTACCCCAAGGGAAAAGGTTTTTATTACGAAACCATTCTGAAGGACATCAGTCATGTAACCGACTCGTTGCAAGCCGAGGCTCCGGCATCTCGCTTAACCATGGACCAATCGACCTATGAGTTGCCGAACAAAGTCAATCTTTATACGCGGCAATGGGCCAACCCGGTTCTCTCGCAGGGAAACACCGGTACCTGCTGGGACTTTTCAACCCTCTCCTTCTACGAATCGGAAATTTTCCGCACAACGGGGAAGAAGGTGAAACTGTCGGAAATGTACATCGCCTACAACGAATACCTGGCCAAAGCAAAACGCTTTATCGACCAACGCGGCAATTCGCTGTTCGACGAAGGCTCGGAGGGAAATGCGGTAGCCCGCGTGGCCCTGGCCTGCGGACTTGTGCCCGCAAGCGAATACACCGGTCTGATCGACGGCCGAAAATACCACGACCACAGCCAGATGATGGCAGAAATGAGCGGCTACTTAAATTCACTGAAGACATCGAATGCCTGGAATACCGATCAGGCGCTCGAAACCATTGCTTCGATTATGAACCATTATATGGGTGTTCCTCCGACTTCGTTTACGGTGGACGGCAACGAATATACGCCCATGAGCTACATGACCGATTACCTGAAACTGGATCCGAACGATTTTGTTGAAATTCTTTCGTACAAGCAGAAGCCCTATTGGCAACAGGTTGAATACACCGTGCCCGACAACTGGTGGCACAATGCCGACTATTACAATGTTCCGCTGGATGTTTATATGGATATCATCCGTAAGGCTATCCGCGAGGGTTATACCATGAGCATTGGCGGCGATGTGTCGGAAGCCGGCTTCCTGCGCGATACGCAATGTGCCATGATCCCCGATTTCGACATTCCCGCAGCCTACATTAACGAAGATGCGCGGGCATTCCGTTTCGATAACGAAACCACAACCGACGACCACGGCATGCACCTGGTTGGCTACCTGGAGAACTATAACAACGACGGCAAAGACTGGTACCTGATTAAGGACTCCAGCTCGGGCTCGCGCAATAACGATCCTGAAGCCCCCGAGTTTGGCTACTATTTCTTTAGCCACGACTATGTGAAGTTGAAAATGATGGGCTTCACCATCCATAAAGACGCTGTAAAAGATATTCTGAAGAAATTCAAATAGGCTATTACCCGTTCGATACCGTCATCCCGAATTTATTCCGGGATCTGTTCCTTTCAGGTCGCAGATTCCGGAACGAGTTCGGGATGACTTTTTTCTGAAAGTCACTCACCAAAATATAGTTCGGTTATAAAAGAATTATAATTTTTTCTACGTGCTCACAATGGCAACAACTGTTGGTTCTTAGCGTCTGATGTCAGTTTTTTCTACGGGATTTAATCACCAAAAAACCCACGACCTTTTAATTTCGATAGACGCTTTTTAAATCTGCTAATTGTCTTTCTAACCGTTGTATTCTTTTTAATCTTCGTTGTTCTTCAATTGCCTTGTTCTGGCTACTTAATAAGTAAGGTGTTTTTTCCCAGAGAACAAAGTAAGCAGCCGTCAGGAT
>NZ_QAAD01000021.1 GCF_003046625.1 Mangrovibacterium marinum | reverse complement strand
CGCTCAATGATTCTTGGGAATTCTTCGACAGGATTCATAGTAGAAAATTTTATTGGTACGTAGATACCGCAAGTTAATTCACTTTCATTCCTGTTGGTGATTCCCGGGAATCATGTAGGTTTTTTCTGAAAAAGTCTTACTCGGCAGAGGTGCTAAGGCGCAATGTCAATAACTTGTTTTGATTGGATGTGGAACGACAACCCGACAACTTTTGAAAACAACGACAACAGCCTGGTCGAAAATCCTAAACTTTCATTCCTGTTGGTGATTTCCCGGAATCATGAAGGTTTCTTCTGAAAAAGTCTCTTTTTCGACGCTTAAACAAGTGTTCCGTCAATTCTAATTTGTATAGAAGAGGATATTTTGTCCTACCGGACGGTTTTACTCTTTGCCTTAAAGCAAAGAGTAAACAGAAAGTTCAAGGCTTATTTTTATCTTCAGGTGTCAGCTCCCGGATTCACTAAGCTTCCGGTTCACTTCTCACCATCGATAAAAAGTAGGCCCGTCCCGCTCCGAGCAAGCTTCCGTCTTCTCTTAAATACCTTCTGCTGTCTTCCACCACTTTCATTCCTGTTGGTGATTCCCCGGAATCATCTGTGTTTTTTTAGCATTGGCTTTAGCCATTCTTCGGTCGCATCGAAGACGATAAATAGCTAGTATCGTCCCGCACAGCGTGGAATTTTGTGCCCCGATGTCATTCGTCAAACTACCCAATAGCATCCCTCCGGGATTGCTCGGAGCTTTTCAGGCGAGCCGGATGCAATTTGGGACGACAACTGAACAACCTCTGAGAACCACGATAACAGCGAAAACTTGCAACTTTAAGCGCTATAGGATTCCCGGGAAGCGCATACTTTCTGTTGCATAGAATAGTTCTCCTGCCATCAACGTAACCTCATGCGCGGATTTCGTATAGGTTAAATAAAAAGCTAAAACCAAAAATATGCAACCGAAGCTGATCAAACTCTCCCCCATTCTTCTGCTATTGCTCCTTGCTTGTCAAACATCGCCGCGAGGACAATATGCCTACCAACTTCCGCAGACCGGGGATGCTGACTTACCCGCGGCATCGCTGGCCGATGTGGGCTTAAATACCCAACTGATTGAAAAAGTGGTTAACCGAATTGATCGTGGCAAATTTGGGGAGGTGCACTCATTACTCATCTACAAAGACGGGAAACTGGTACTGGAAGAATATTTCGAGGGGCACGACTACCAGTGGGATGCTCCGAAACACCATGCAGAACTGGTGCAGTGGACTGCCGACCGGGCTCACTACGCCCACTCAGTGAGCAAAAGCATAAGCTCATTGCTTATCGGCATCGCTGTAGCCCAGGGCCTTATCGACAGTGTACAGCAGTCGGTTTTCGATTACCTGCCCGACTACCAATACCTGAATGTTGGGGACAAAAAGTACCTCACCATCGAACATCTGCTTAGCTGTACAGCCGGACTGCAATGGGCCGAGTGGAACGCGCCGCTCAGCAGCCGCAAAAACGACCAGGTGAATATGTGGTTTCACCCCCGCGGACCGGTGGATTATTATCTGGCGCGGCCATACATTGCTGTTCCGGGAACCCTGTTTAACTATTGCGGAGGGGGTATTGAGGTGCTTGGCGAGATTTTGCAGAACGCCAGCGGCATGACTGTCCAGGAGTTCTCGAATCGTTACCTGTTTGGCCCGCTGGGAATCAACAGTGCCCAATGGGCTATCATTTACCCAACGGGCGAAGTGCACACAGCCGGCGGTCTGAAGATTAGCCCCCGCGATATGCTCAAAATTGGCATTCTCATGCTCAACCACGGACAATGGCACGGCCAACAAATCGTTCCGGCCTACTGGGTCGACAAAAGCAGGGAGCCATTTCTGCCGGCCATGGACATCAACATATCGGGCGAAGACCTGCGCCACACGGGCTATTCGTACACCTGGTGGACAAAAGACATCCGCATTGGCGGGAAGTGGGTGCACTGGTTTTCGGCCAACGGCTGGGGCGGGCAACAAATCATTGTGCTCCCCGAAATTGAGTCGGTGATTGTGCTTACCGGAGCAAACTACACCCGTAAGGTAATACAGTACAAAATCCTGCGCGATTATATTTTTCCCGCTTACGACGAATAAGCTAAACGGAAGTCTGCCTCCGGGGTTTCAGAACCAGACAACGGGCTTATTGCCCGAAAAGCAACTGATATTCATATTCGAAATTGGGCGTTAACAGCCCTTGCCCGATGCTGCTTGCAATCTGCCGGGGCGTCCAGAACTTTCCTTCCTGCACTTCGTCGCTGTGTAAACGAATGCCGTGATAGTCGGTGGTTGTAAAAACATACACCAGCTCCCGTTCAATTTCACTCTCCCAGACATAAGTTTTCAGCAGCTTTGCCGAGAATTGCTGCAAGCCGATTTCCTCCCAGGCTTCGCGTTTCAACGACATTTCCAGATCTTCGCCAAAAGCAATGTGCCCGCCTACCGAAGTATCCCACTTCCCGGGCTGCACGAGTTTGTTCATCGGACGCTTTTGCAGATACATCGCGCCCTTCGCATTAAAAACATGCAGATGAACCACCGGATGCAACAACCTGGAACCATTGTGGCAAACCGATCGGGGCGCTCGCCCCAGCACCTTACCGGTTTCATCCACTACCGGCAGTTGCTCTTCCAGCTCCAAGGCTTTGTGCTGTCGTTTTTGCTTCCGGAAAGTGATCAGGAAAACCACACCAAACAGAATATAGAACAGACCACCGGAAATAAAGGCCCAGGCTGCGTCCGACATGAAAAATGTGGCGTAGAAAACCAGGGCAGTATGCGCCAGGAACACCCAAAACATGAGCTTTAAACTTTGACGCATTTGTTGCGCCTGCCCATCGTCCATCTTCATTCCCTTCATATAACGTTGGCTCATCATCCCAACAATGTTTACCTGCGAATAGGCCGAAAATGCCAGGATGGCGCACAGAATAAGCTGCACCAATCCGGGCTTCAACTTAAAAAAGATCTCGTTGTGGAGCACCAGCGAAACGCCACCAAGGGCAAGTAAGAGTAGTGTATCGAAGAGCACAAAACGCTCGAAACGCTTCTCCTTCACCCAAACCCACAACAGCTCGGCCACACCAATTACCAAAGCAGCAACCAGCCCCGCCTGCGTGCCCCAGAGTTCATCAATCAGGATGAAGGCAAACAGCGGTATAAAGCCCGGCAATAGTTGTTTAACGAGTTTGAGTTGTTGCTGATTCATCGCCTAGAGCTCCGTATCGTCGGGATAAATCGCGACCAGTTCAATCTCAAAAATCAGCGGCGTATATGGCGGAATGATGTAGTAGCCATTCGGCCCGTAGCCCAATGCTGAAGGAATGATGAACTTTCCCGAGCCTCCTTCGCGCAAATGGCTCACGGCGTCGCTAAAGCCTTCAATCAGCGTAATATGATCGGGGACATAACGCCAAATCCCGTCTTCCTGATTCGAACTTGAATCGAAGCTATAGCCATTGGCAAACGATCCGGTATAGCTTATGCCGATCGAGTCGCCCGGTTGTACGTAATTGCCGTCACCTTCAACAAGCATTGTGTAGTAAACACCCGTTTCAGTAGTATCTACATCATATCCGTCAGCTGTCAACTCCTCAATCAGGCTGTTGATCTCGGCAGCTTCCTTTGCGGGTGAATAAACAACCTGCTCGGTGTCGTCTTTACTACAGGCCACCACGCTAAGCAAGCCGATGGCCAGCACTGAGTTGCGCAAATTTCTTTTTAACTTTTTCAAGATATTGATTTTAATCCAGTTTTGTTCTTTTCAATTCTTCGGCATACTCCGGCAACAGCTTGCGGAATCGGTCAACCACGGCCTTCAGGCTGTCGAAAACCTCGCCACCGGCAGCATTGCGGTGACCACCACCATTGAAATGAGCCGTCGCAAACTCATTGACGGCAAATTCTCCCTTGGAGCGGAAAGAAGCCTTAATCTGATCGTCGTTCTCTGTAAAGAAGGCGCTGAAATGAATGTCTTTAATCGACAGCGGCATATTCACAAAGCCTTCGTTATCGCCTTTTTGGTAATTAAAGCGGGCTTTAGTTTCTTTCGACAGGTACATCACCGCGGCGTGATACTCCGGAAAAACCTCCATACACTCACTCAGGCAGTGTCCCATCAGGCGCATGCGATCAACTGAATAATTATCGAACACCCGCCCATGAATGTCTTCGGGATTGACGCCCAAAGCCAGCAACTCACTCACCGTATTAAAGGTCTGCGGGTCGGACACATTGTAGTCGAAGGAGCCCGTATCGGTCATGATTCCGCAGAACAAACATTCGGCAGCAGCCAGGTCGATGTACTGCTCGTAGCCCATTGCTTTAACCACCTGAAAAACCAGCTCGGCAGTTGACGAATAATCCGGGTGCGAAAGCTCCAGATCGGCAAAGCCCTGCGGATAGGGATGATGATCGATCATCACACGCTGCCCCTCGAAATTTTCGATCAGCTCTTTCATCTCGCCGGTACGCGACAAATGATTAAAGTCGAGACAGCAAATCATGGCCGCCTCTGCAATGATCTTTTGAGCTTTCTCGCGTGCATTCACGTACACCACGAGCTCTTCGCTGCCTTTCATCCATTTCAGAAATTCCGGAAAATGGTTGGGAACAATCACCACAACCTGCTTGCCGGCGTTCTTCAAAATATTGGCCAGCCCAAGTACCGAGCCAATCGCATCGCCGTCCGGATTTATATGCGGAACCAGCACAATCGTACCTCCCAGTTTGTCAATTTCAGCACGAAGCTGCTTAATGTTGTCTGTATTAAATGGTTTCAAAATATTATTTTTTTAAGGTGCACAAATATAAAAAATGAAAACCGGGAGGCCTTCAAAAGGTTTATTTTTTATATTTATTGCAATCTCGTATAAAAACTAACAAATAACTATTATGGCAGGAAATGTAACCCTCACAATCATTAAGCCGGGAGCCGTTGAACGCAACCTGATTGGCCCCATACTGGCAAAAATTAACGAAGGTGGCTTTGTGATCAAAGCCTTAAAATATACCAAACTGAAAAAGGAACAGGCCTGCGAGTTTTATCAGGAACATGAAGGCAAGCCTTTCTATGATGACTTAACCGACTTCATGAGCTCTTCGCCCATTGTTGTTGCCATTTTGGAAAAGGAAAATGCAGTAGCCGACTTCCGCAAGCTGATTGGCTCTACCGATCCGCTGGAAGCCGATGAGGGCACGATCCGCAAAATATTTGCCGCCTCGAAAACCCACAATGCCGTGCATGGTTCCGACAGCGATGCAAGTGCAATTCGCGAAAGTGATTTCTTTTTTTCGCGCGTTGAGCGTTTCTGATTATTGAAAAACGATTTGTCGAATCACCTCAGCACCTGCTTCATCGTTCAGGTGCTTTTTTATTTGCTCGCGCATCATGATCAGTTCGTTTTTCAGGATTGGCGAACGCAGCTTAATGAAAAGAGTGCCGCTGGTTATGCGGATATCCTCGGTGTAGGAGGCCACCGTCTTGCCCATCAAGCGTTCCCAGGACGTTACAATATCCACTTCCGACAGTTTGGACTGAAGCCTGTTTTGTTCGACATATTGCTTTAAAACCTCACTGATTTTCTCGGTATTACTTTTTCTCATCGGTCACATCGTTTACAATTCCGTCATCAACTTTAAAAATTTTGGCATCGGCCGGCAGCTCACGAATAATTTGGTCGAGATGTTCCCGATTGGTATCGGTGATAAAGATTTGCCCAAAATGCTCGTCGGCCACCAGTTTCACAATTTGCTCAACGCGGTTTTTATCCAGCTTATCGAAAATATCGTCCAGCAGCAGGATTGGCGTCAGCCCCGACATCTTCTTGATGAAGTCGAACTGGGCCAGCTTCATGGCAACCAGATAGGTCTTCTTCTGGCCTTGCGAGCCAATCTTTTTGATGGGGTAATCGCCCAGCTTAAAAAGAATGTCGTCCTTATGAATTCCCACGGTGGTATACTGAATCATCCGGTCGCGATCCAGATTTTGCTTTAGCTGTTCCTCTAAGTTGCCCTGGTACAGCTGCGACTGGTGTTCCAGGCCAATGACTTCCTTGCCCGAGGAGATCAGCGCATAGTAATGCTGAAAGATGGGCTGCAGCTGCGCAATATACTCCTGCCTTTTGGCGTGTATTTTCTCGCCGTACAATACCAGCTGATCGCTCCACACCTCCAGACTGTCGGCACTAAAAAAGCGTTCTGCGGCAAACTGCTTCAGCAGCTTGTTGCGTTGTTGCAAAGCCCGGTTGTAACGAATAAGCGCATCCAGGTAAGCCTGATCGTATTGCGAAATAATCGCATCCAGAAACTTGCGGCGCTCCTCGCTTCCTCCCATAATCAGGTCGCTGTCCGATGGGGTAACAATAATCAGGGGCAACAAGCCAATATGCTCGGCCAGCCTCCGGTATTCCTTTTTATTTCTCTTGAAGGTCTTTTTCTGTCCCCGTTTCAACCCGCAATGAATCAACTCTTCCTGTTCATCGCGTTGATAACGCCCCTGAATTACGAAATATTCCTGCTCGTGACGAATATTCATCCCGTCGATCGAGTTCAAAAAGCTTTTGCAAAACGACAAATAATAAATCGCGTCCATCAGGTTGGTCTTGCCGGCACCATTATTCCCAATGAAGCAATTCAAATCAGCAGAAAACTGAAGATCAGCCTCTTCGATATTTTTAAAATTTAACAGCGATAAACTCTCGAGATACATTCGTTCTGAATTTTCAAACAGCAAAACTAATAAATTACCGGCAGCATCTGCGGTGCCAGCCCGAGATTATCGGTCGCAGCCCACGGCCACCAGACCAGCAACAACATTCTCCGGCTGGTTATCAGCCCCATGTCCACTCCGTTCCCAGCCTGACATAAAAACCGGCAGCCTTCCGAAAAATAACCAACAGCAAGCTGTTGATTAATATGAAATTTTATAAAAGATTTCTGGTTCATGTTTTGCAAAAAAGTATATTTTTGCGTCACAAACATTATGGAATAATCATACTTAAAATATGGCAACAAACAAAGATCACAAGCAAGACGACAACCTGATGGAAGTTGAAAATGCACTGACAAAATCAGAGCAATTTATTGAAGATAACCAGAAAATTTTGAGCATCGTAGTCGGCGCTATCATAGTTGTTATCGCGGGTTACCTTGGTTTCACAAAATTATATGTGGCACCCAAAGAGAAAGCAGCACAGGAAGAAATGTTCTTTGCAGAACAATACTTCGAGAAAGACTCATTCAACCTGGCGATTAACGGCGACGGAACAAATCCGGGCTTTTTGGATATCATTGAAGATTACAGCGCAACACCGGCAGCCAATTTGGCCAATTACTATGTGGGCATTTCGTACCTGCACATTGGGCAATACGAAGAAGCGTTGGACTATTTGAATGATTTCAGCACCGACGATCTGGTTTTGGCTCCTGTACTGGAAGGCGCTAAAGGCGATTGTTACGCAGAACTGAATCAGGCGGATAAAGCACTGAGCGCCTACAAAAAGGCCTATTCAATTGAAAATGAGTTTACAACTCCGGTTTATTTACTGAAAGCCGGCCAGTTGATGGAAACACAAGGCGAATACAGCGATGCTCTGGAAGTGTACCAACAAATTAAAGACGACTACCCCGCATCGACCGAAGCTCGTACAATTGACAAGTACATTGCGCGCGCCGAAATGGAATTGAATAAATAAGATCATCGAAAATATTTTTGAAGAATCCCCTCATTGCAGGGGATTTTTTATTTTTGCAAAAAACAAGACAATGGCAACAAAAAACTTATCAGAATACGATTTGGCTTCCGTACCTTCAGCGGAGCAAATGAAGTTCGGAATTGTAGTCGCCGAATGGAACTACGAGATTACTGGAGCATTGGCCCAGGGAGCTATGGATACCCTCATCAAACATGGCGCTAAAGAAAGTAATATTGTGCTGAAGCACGTACCGGGAACCTTCGAGCTTCCACTGGGCGGTCAGTTTTTAGCTGAATACACGCAGGTTGATGCCATCATCCTGATTGGCTGTGTGATCCAGGGCGATACCCGTCACTTCGATTTTATTTGTGATGGTGTTACACAGGGAACAACCGATTTGAACCTGAAGTACAACAAGCCGTTTATCTTTGGAGTATTGACAACCAACAACGAACAACAGGCACTCGACCGTGCCGGAGGTCGTCTGGGGAATAAAGGCGACGAAGCTGCTGTTACCGCCATCAAGATGGTTGCTCTGAAAAACGAATTGAAATAATTACAAGAGGTTGTCCAAAAACGGAGATTCCCGATTTTATCGACTTAAAATCGTTAGTCAATTTTTCATTTACCCCTTCCTACCCACCGGCAGACGGGCAAACATCTTCGGCTTCTGCCGGAAGGCTTAAGTCCCCTTTAGGGGATTTAGGGGTCAGCAACTTGGGCTGGACTTGCAATTTGACAGTACCGAAAAAAACGCACTGGACTTTTTTTTGGACACCCTCTTTTTCTTTAATCTGACAAACTACCGCAGGATGAAAGCCATGCTTTTTGCCGCCGGTTTAGGAACCCGGTTAAAACCACTCACCGACAATAAACCCAAAGCGCTCGTTGAAATTGGAGGGATCACCCTTCTGGAGCGCTGCATAAACCAGCTCAAAGAAAACGGCATCCGCGACATTGTCATCAACATTCATCACTTTGGCGATCAGATTAAAGATTTCCTGAAACAACATCAGAACTTCGGTCTTTCCATAGCCATCTCCGACGAGCGCGATGCTTTGCTGGATACCGGAGGAGCAATTCTAAAAGCCAAGCCCTGGCTAACCGGCAGTGAGCCGATTCTGCTCATCAATGTGGATATCCTGACCAATCTGAATTTCAAGGCACTGCTCGACGATCACCTCCGGAATAAGGCCTTGGCGACCCTGGTTGTCCGACGGCGCTCAACATCGCGTTATCTGCTTTTTAAAGAGCAAATTTTGGTTGGATGGGAAAACAAAAAAAGCGGAGAAATAAAAGTTTCCCGCCCCGGGGAGATTGCGGAGGCCGAAGAATTCGCCTTTAGCGGCATTCACCTCATACAGCCGCAGTTGCTGGATAAAATTACCGAAAGCGGCAAATTTGCGATCATTGATTTGTACCTGCGACTGGCCAGGCAACACACCATCCGCGCCTTTGTTGATTCATCGTCTGTTTGGATGGACCTGGGTAAAATAAGCGAACTAAGCCAGGCCGAAGAGTTGGTACGAAGTCTGGACGCTGATTAGTTAGAACCGGCGCTAAAATGTCAAAAGTTAAGCCGCTCCCGGAAGGAAGCGGCTTAACTTTTGAGCTCATCATTTATTCTTGTCCTTCCCCGGGAGGAGGTCCCGGCCGGCGTTCTTTCATCCGCTCAGCACGCTCCTTAACAATCTGATCGTACTTAGCCTTTTGTTCTTCTGTCAACAGGTTTTTAATTTGTTCGTCCTGTTTCGTCATGCGGGCTTGCATCTCGGCGCGCATTTTTTCGCGATCCATCTGCTGTCCTTCTTCACGAGCTTTTTGCATTTCTTCGCGGCGTTGTTCAAACTCGGCTTGCTGCTTCTCCATATTGGCCGTTAGCAATGCCTTTACCTTAGCGGTTTGTTCGTCGGATAACTCCAGCTGTTTCTGCAAACGGGCAGTTTGATTTTCCACCCGCTCTTCCGGATTCATTCGGTGCGGACGCTGGCCTTGTTCGGTTTTTGACGGACGCTGACCACTCCCCCGTTGTGCCTCGGCTACGCTAAGCAAGCCAAGAAACAAAACTGCGATAACGAATAACTTCTTCATAAATTTCACTTTTAAGTTTATAAGCTTTCTGCATTTCCTCGATGAATTTTCATTCAATATTATTTCAAAATGCGTTTTTGATTGAAAGTCGACAGTTTGACTAAGCAGTTTGTTGTGCGTTTAATGGTCGCAAGCAAAAAATGCTGTTAAAGAATGTGAAACGGCGTTCATTTCGCAAGAAACAAATTCCCCGGCCTCGTTATTAGTCGAACAAATGATTGCCGACAGAACTGCTAAAACCACTTTCTTCGTTGCTGGGTGCTTTCAAATATTTATGCTTCAGCTCCTCGGGACTGTTTTCAACCAGATACGAGATTGACGTAAAATCGAGCAATTCCAAATCGTTGTAGTCATTCCCAATGCTAAAGGTTGAGTTTTGCGGGATATCGTGCAGCTTACATAAATATTGAATGGCATTTCCTTTGGATACGGATTTATGAAAGATCTCCATCCACACATAGCCGGTTTCCAAAGGTGAGCTGGCGCGCAACACTTTGATGTCGTCAAAATGCTCTTCCAACTCTGCTTTTAACCGGTCAAAATCTTCAGCCTGCTCAAAGATGACCAGAAACTGACAAGCATCCGTATCAATTTGTCCCGTTTCGGGTAGCAAGCTGGCATATTGATGGTGGAACGAATAATAACGTTCAAACTCCTGACACAGATGCTCGCCCCGATAATACCAGCAATACGAATTTTCGGGAATTCCCCGAAAAACATAAAAATTGAAGCGCTTTTCAACCAGCACATCAATAATCTGATTCACAGTAGCCTGTTCAATATTCTTTTTATACAGCAGCTCTTGGTTCCGGCAATCGTAAATGCCGGCCCCTGTGGAAAAGGCCACATAATCGAATGGCGCATGATCCGGAATCACTTCTTTCACTTTCCGGAAATCACGCCCCGTGGCAACCACGCGTAAGATGCCATGTTCGCCTAAAAATTCGAGCATCGCCCAATCTTCCTTGCTGATGGATTTATCGCTGCGCAACAAGGTTCCGTCCAGGTCGGTAGCCACCAAAGCTATTTTCTTTCTGTAATCCATGATCTTTCGTCTGCTTAATCTAACAATTGATAACTACTTATTTGCACCGGCGCATTCAGCGAGGGCAATACTTTCTCGATTAATATTCCTTCGGCCGGAAGATGATCGTGGCCAAAAGTTGCCCGAACGCCCATCGAAATAAAATGCACCGCACGGTCCAGTGCTATCGGGAGGCTGTCGCCCTGCAACAAGGCGCCAACCATCACGCTGGCAAAGGCATCGCCCGTACCGGGGTAGTTCGCCGGCAAATAGTCGCAGCTTACCCGCCAGTAACGCTTATCCTCAGCGTTGTAGGCTATCACCGATGTTTTATTGGGGAGAGCCTCTTCGGGCACACTGGTGATAATAACTTGCTGCGGCCCCAGCTCCGACAAACGAACACACCAGCTCTTCAGCTCGGCAATACTCACTTGGGGGCGGTACGGTTCTCCGAGCAAAAAAGCGGCTTCGGTCAGGTTTGGCGTAATCACCTCGGCCTTCGACACCAGCTCTCTCATCTTTTCCACCATCGGCGGGTTGAAGGCAGCATACAATTTGCCATTATCACCCAACACCGGATCCACAATCACCAGCTGTCCGGCAACGGCAAAATCGTCAATAAAGTCCTTCACCAGGTCAATTTGCCCCACAGCCCCCAGGTAGCCCGAGTAGATGGCATCAAACTGAATATTCAATTCCTTCCAGTGCTGAATCATCTGTGGCAGCTCGTTGGTCAGCTCGCGCCCGCTAAAGCCGGGGAAAGCACTGTGCGAGGAAAGTACCGCCGTTGGTAACGGACATACTTGCACGCCCATAGATGATAAAATGGGAATGACAACGGTTAACGAAGCGCGCCCGAAGCCACTCAGGTCGTGAATGGCCGCAACACGCTGCAAATGGTTTTTCATCGTTCAAAATTTTTCTAAAAATACAAAAGTCCGCTCTATTCGAACCGCAAAAACGGGCACAAAAGTCGCGCAAAGCTCAGCAGCAAACAGGCAAACACCTAGGCCCGGCATGGCAATGCCCTGTTCCCATATTACACAAATAAAAAGCCGGTTGCCCGCTACATCCGGCAGTTTACCGAAAAATTGAAGCTTAAACAGCCATTCGTGATAGTTTTGTAGTGTAATTTTTATCTTTGTAAACCTTGAATCAAAAATAACAAAGCGGTTTGGATACAACAGATTCCAATCACACCGCACTAAATAACATTAGATTTTTATGAAGATTGCACTTATTGGTTACGGAAAAATGGGCAAAACCATTGAGCAAATTGCACTCGACCGTGGACATGAAATCGTTTTAAAAATAGACATCTCCAATCAAGCTGACTTGACAGTAGAAAACCTCAAAAAGGCAGATGTTGCCATCGAGTTTACCATTCCCAAATCGGCAGTTGCCAATTATAAACTTTGTTTCGAAGCAGGCACTCCCGTAGTCAGTGGCACCACGGGCTGGTTGGAACATAAAGAGGAAGTGGAACAATTGATGAAAGCTAAAAACGGCACCTTCTTTTATGCATCCAATTTCAGCTTGGGGGTAAACCTGTTCTTCGCCCTGAATAAGAAGCTGGCTAAGCTAATGGCCGGCCGTGAAGGTTACGATGTTAGCATGGTGGAAGTACACCATACCCAAAAGCTCGATGCTCCCAGCGGAACAGCAATCTCGCTGGCCGAAGACCTGTTTGAAAACTACCCGGCCAAAACAAGCTGGACTTTGGAAGCCCCCAAATCGGCCGAACAAATGCACATCGAGGCCATCCGCGAAGGACAAGTTCCGGGGATTCACCGCATAAAATATGAATCAGAAGTAGATCATATCCTGATTGAACACGATGCCAAAAGCCGGCATGGTTTTGCCTTAGGGGCTGTTTTGGCTGCCGAATACAGCCACGACAAAAAAGGCATGTTAAACATGAATGATCTTTTAAACTTATAATTCATGAGAAAAATATTGACCAACAGATGGTTCAAATTCGCTGTGGTAGGTCTTCTCTACAGCTTGTGGGTCGTATGGCTTGAAAATTACTGGTGGCTGATCGGACTGGCCATCATTTTCGACATCTATGTAACGCAAAAAGTACATTGGGCATTCTGGAAAAAGAAAAACCCACCGGGAGGCAAACAAACCAAAGTTGTTGAATGGGTTGATGCCATCATCTTTGCGGTGATTGCTGCCACCTTTATCCGGATGTTTTTTATTGAAGCCTACACCATCCCGACGCCATCGATGGAAAAATCGATGTTGGTGGGCGACTTTTTATTTGTCAGCAAAACATCGTACGGACCTAAAATTCCCAACACCCCCTTGTCGTTTCCCTTTGTTCATCATACCATGCCGATGACCAAAAATACACCTTCGTACTTAACATGGATTGAAAACGACTACCGCCGGATGGCCGGTTTCGGAAAGGTGAAAAACGATGATGTTGTTGTGTTTAACTTTCCCGAAGGCGATACGGTAGCCACCAATATGCAAACGCAAAGCTACTATTACCTGGTGCGCAACTATGGGCGCGAGCGGGTTTGGAGCGACAAACGTACCTTTGGCGACATTGTTAGCCGTCCGGTTGACAAACAGGAAAACTACATTAAACGCTGTATCGGCATCCCCGGCGATGTGCTGGAAATAAAAGACGGACAAGTTTATGTGAATGAGCGTCCTCAAACTCCAATCGCAGGTATCCAATACGACTATATTGTGACGACCAACGGTATTTCCATCAACCGCAAAACGCTGGAAGATATCGGCATTTCCCGCTCGGATCAGCAAGCCTTCAACGGCACACAGTTTTTGTTCCCCATGACGGATGAGCAGGTTCAGAAGATTGAAAAGCTGAGCAATGTAACATCGGTGAAACGGGTAAATATGGCTGCCGGCAACTGGGATCACAACATTTTCCCGTTTAGCGAAAAATATCCCTGGAATGTGGATAATTTCGGACCGCTTGAAATTCCGAAAAAAGGGCAAACTGTAGATCTGACTATTGATAACCTGCCCATTTACCATCGTATCATTGAGACTTACGAAGGGCATAAGCTCGAAGTTAAGGACAACACAATTTACATCGACGGCAAAGCCGCCACCCAGTATACCTTCGCTATGGACTACTACTGGATGATGGGCGACAACCGCCACAACTCGGCCGACTCGCGCTACTGGGGCTTCGTTCCGGAAGATCACATTGTGGGCAAGGCTGTTTTCATTTGGCTATCCCTGGACAAAGAGAAGGGTTTCCCGGCAAACATTCGCTGGAAACGTCTGTTCTCCTTTGTTCATTGATAAATATTTTAGAGTTTAAACACGAAAGGATAATCCGCCATTAGGTTGATTATCCTTTTTTTCATTATTTTACCTGAAAAAATAAGCCATGTCTGCTGGAATTATCATTTTACTTGTTTTGGCACTTTTGCTGGTTATCTTCACGCTTCAAAACAGTGTTGCCATCGACCTTAAACTACTGTTTTGGCAGCTTTCGGATGTTCCGTTGGTACTTACCCTGGTGGTTTGCGTTATCACCGGCTTCCTGATTGCAGCGCTGTTGAACTACCCGAAGATCTGGTCGCTGAAGTCGAAAATCAAGGCCTTGCAAAAAGAGCTTACAGAACTCAAAGCGAAACAAAGAGAAGCAGCAGAAGAGGATCACCCCGAAGGTATTGAGATGAAAGGTGGTTCCGACAATGACTTATTCAACGTCTAGTATTTCATGCAAGAAAATCCGATCCTTTTAAGTACGGCCTATTTGCCGCCGGTACAATATATCAGCAAGTTCATCAAACATGAGCACATCTGGCTGGAAGCTCACGAGCACTTTGTAAAACAGACCTTCCGAAACCGGGCTGTTATTATGGCGGCCAATGGCCCCGAATCATTGATTATTCCCACTGAAAAGGGACGAAGCCAAAAGCAGAAAATTACCGATCTGAAGATTTCGTACGATACCAACTGGCAGCATATTCATTGGAATTCGATTGTGTCGGCCTACAACTCCACCCCCTTTTTCGAAATTCTGGAAGCTGATTTCAGACCTTTCTTCGAAAAGCGCTACGACTATCTTTTCGATTTTAACCGGGAAATTCTGGATACTATTTTCGGAATTCTGGAGATCGATCCGACAATTTCGCTCACCAACGATTTTGAACTGATTCCGGAAGATTGCCTGAATTTCAGAGAGGCCATCCACCCCAAGCAGCAAAAAGCCCTGCCCGATCCGGCCTTCGAAGCAGCACACTATACGCAGGTATTCGACGATAAACACGGCTTTACCCCCAACCTGAGTATCATCGATTTGCTTTTTAACTGCGGATCGGAAAGTTATGAGACAATTTTGCGCAGCATCCCCCGATAAGGGGACTAAAGAATAGCCCAGGCAGGCTGCGCTTATCGAATGGTGAATTAATCGGTTAACACACGCTGGCGAAACAGCTCAATCAGCTCGGCATGGTCGAATGCCAACTCGGGTAACCGATCCAGTGCAAACCAGGCTGCTTTTTTCGCGTCGTCGCCTCCCTGCACCAGTGCATCCTCGTGTACGTAGCCATAAAATACCACCGAGATGGTCCGCCCGCGCGGATCACGATCAACCTTGTCGGCAACCATAAAGTGCTCCAACCTTGACAGCTCCAGGCTTGTTTCTTCCTGCAGTTCCCGCCGGCAGGCATCCTCCAGACGTTCATCCATGTCGACAAAGCCGCCAGGAAGCGCCCACTGCCCTTCAAAGGGTGCACTACCGCGCTGGATTAACAACAACTGCTTGCTTTCGGCCTTCAGCACAATAGCATCAACCGTTAGTGCCGGACGTGGATATTTGTAGCTATACATCAAATTCAGGTTTAAGGTAGAATACGTTTCATCACCCGCATCTTATGCGAATACTGCTTGGTATCGACATTGAAGATTCCAAACTGATCAACATTATCGATACGCACTTTGCCCGACGCATGGATAATTTTGTTCTTTTCCCAGATGATGCCCACATGCACAATATGCCCTTCGTCATTATCGAAAAAGGCCAAATCGCCGGGTTGCGCTTCTTCGACAAAGGTCAGTGCTTCGCCCAGGTGGACCTGATCCTTGGCATCGCGGGGCAATTTGATACCGACCATCTTGTAGATAATCTGCGAATAGCCTGAGCAATCGATACCAAAAGGCGACCGCCCGCCCCACAGGTAAGGAGCGTTAAAATACATCAGTGCCTGGCGGATCATGAACTTGCGCAGCTCGGCGGGCTGATGATAGCTGAATTTACCGGTCATCTTAAAGGTTTCGCGACCAATGGAAAACTCATGTTTGTAAGGCCTCCAGCAGGGCAAGGAACTTCCGGCGACAATCATGATATTTTGCTCATCGTCAACCGGAATCAGGTTAAAAATATCGATACAAACAGCTACCGGTGCTTTTTCTATTTTCTCGAAAGTACGCTCCGCAAGAGGGGTGATCATCTTCAAATCCACCCATCCTTCGTAACCATCATAAGCCAGAACAATGCGACACCAGCCCATCATCTGTTCGTGTACTGAAAAATGCTCACCAAAAAGTATTTGAGTGACCATTTCGCTTCGTTCCGATGGTTCTTTGCGAACCGGAATAATACTTAAACCCGAAATCCCGTAATTCATCTATCAATTACAATTTTACAAAAACAACACGCCCTTTTTCGCTCTGCCATCCCCGCAGAAATCAATGCCAATGGGGCGTTTCATCAAAGAAATTATTATTTTTAATTTTCAAAGATAGCAACTACTTGCTTAGATAAAACCGCTAGCTTGATCTATAAATAGGTATTTATGAAAAAGTTATTAACCCGTCTTGGTCGATACTACAATGTTTTTCTGATCGGCCTGTTGTTTTTGGCCACCATTTTCATGTTGTTTCTACTTGTTCCGGGCGAGAGTCGTTTCCGGTACGAGTTCCAGAAAAATGCTCCCTGGAGGCACGAAACCTTAATTGCGCCCTTCAATTTTGCCATTTATAAAGCCGACGATCTGGTGAAAGCCGAGCGTGATTCTGTAAAAAAACAGTTCGTCCCCTACTATTTAAAAGACAGCCTGGTGAGCATTCAGCAATGTAAAAACCTGGAGCTGGAGCTGCAAGGCTTAAGTGGCGAACTTGCCGGCTTAAATGCGGAAAACACCGGGGCAATTGTCAGGATCCTTCAGCAAATTTACCAGGCCGGAGTGATCGCTCAGTCGCCGGAAACGCATCCCATTTTAAAGGATCGGAAGAAAATGTTTGTCGTGCAGGATAAAATTATCCAGGAGGTGTTGATCGATTCCCTCTACTCGTTGAAAACTGCTTTTCAGGCATTAAGCGACACTGCCCGTTCGTTGCTGAAGGACGATTATAACCTGCTAAACCAAAATACCAACCTGGCCAACTACATTCAGGCCAACCTGAACTATGGCGAGGAATACAACCAGCAGGAGCTAGACAAAGCGCTCATGGCCGTTTCCGAAACTCAGGGGATGGTACAGGCCGGAGAACGAATCATCTTTAAAGGCGACATAATTACGCCTGACAAGTTTTCAATTTTGAACTCGCTAAAGAGAAGCTACGAAACCAAACAGGGACAAAACATCGACCGTTATTTGCTGATCAGCGGCAAATTAATCATTGTCATCGCCTGTATGCTGATGCTGATTCTTTACCTGGCTTATTTCAGAACCGAGATTTTCAACGAAAAGCGGCATCTAACCTTTATCCTGATGATGATCGTGTTGATGACCTTCACATACCGTTTTATTCTTCAGCACGATTTTATCAATATTTATGTGGTACCTTTTGCGATATTGCCGATCTTGCTGCGCATATTTTTCGACTCCCGAACGGCCATCTTTTCGTTGCTGGTCACCTCGCTGCTGATTGGCTATTTTGCGCCCAATAATTACGAATTTATCTTTTTAAACCTCATCGCCGGCTTCATCGCTGTTTTCAGCCTCGACAAGCTGCATCGCCGGTCGCACCTGGTATTCACAGCCCTGTGGGTATTTATCACTTACAGTGTGCTTTTCATTGCGCTGCAGATGATCCAGGAAGGAAATATTGAAGCCATCCAATGGAACGACCTGGAGTGGTTTGCCGGCAATGCAATGCTCATTCTGTTGGCCTACCCGCTGATCTATATCTTTGAGAAACTGTTTGGTTTCGTGTCCGATGTTACCCTGATTGAGCTGTCGAACACCAACCAACCCTTGCTGCGCAAGCTGGCCGAGGAAGCTCCCGGCACCTTTCAGCACTCGCTGCAAATTGCCAGCTTAGCCGAAGCGGTTATTCACCGTATCGGCGGCAACCCTTTCCTGGCTTATGCCGGTGCTCTGTATCACGACATTGGCAAAACCAACCAACCCGTCTATTTCATCGAAAATCAATCGGCCGGCATGAGCCCCCACAACAATATGGGCTACAAGGATAGTGCCCGGGTGATTATCGATCATGTTACCTATGGCGAACGGCTGGCCCGGCGCCACAAACTGCCCGAGGTGCTCATTGATTTTATCACCACGCACCACGGCACCATGCAGGCCAAATATTTCTATACGCTTTATAAGAATGAACATCCCGAAGAGGCCGCCGATCCGAAAGATTTCACCTATCCCGGACCACGGCCGCAAAGTAAGGAAACAGCCGTTGTGATGATTATTGATGGCATTGAAGCTGCCACCCGTGCCCTGAAGGAGAAAAACCGCGATACCATACGCGAGGTCATTGAAAAGATGGTACAGGCCAAAATTGATGACGGACAGCTCGACAATGCCTCCTTAACGCTGCGGGAAATAACCATCATCAAGCAAACCCTGCTCGAAAAGCTGATGAACATCTATCATGTCCGCATCGAGTATCCGAAAGAAAAATAAGCCCGGGGACAATGCTCATTGCGCCCCGGAGGAATGGACAAGTTGAAAGAGACAATTTTCAGAGATTCTTTGGGAATCACCAACAGGGAGGAAAGCTTACGATTTTTCGACCAGGCTGTTGTCGTGGTTTTCAAAAGTTATCAAGTTGTTGTCCAAAACAGCATCACCGAGCAAGGAGGTGGTTTGATTAATGAGGAAGAGTTGGGACAGAGTGGCCTATTTTTATCAAGAGTTCACATTCGAAAATGCTATAAAGATAAGAAACAGAGTGATGTTTCTTAAGAGACCGAAATCAAACGAAAAGCTCCGAAAAATCCCGGAGGGATGACATTTGGGTAGCTTTGACATTTCCGCGGGTAAAATTCCGTCCCGTACGGGACGGGACATCTGCTGTTTGGACATACGTGCTTCGGATATCCTGTTGTCGTGGTTGTCTCAAGTTGGCGGGTTGTCATCCTCAGAAGCATTAACCAGCAAGAATAACGTTCGATAAATGAGAATAAGTCGGGAGGCGGTTGGCCTATTTTTATCGAGGCCGAGATCAAAGGAAAAGCTTAGAGAATCCGGTGATCTCCGCTCCGGCAGCTGCCGGATTGGAGATCACCCGGTTGAACTTAGCTTTTCGGCAGATGGCGGTTGCAGATAAAAATCAGCCATGACTTTTTTGTTTCGTTTTTGTGTCACTACAAAAATGAAAACCCGTCCGGTAGGACAAAGTTCCTCTTTAATCAAAAGTAGAAATAGAAAAAGCAGTCGCGTTTGGAACAACGCCCACCAACGCAAGTTTGCCACCAAATGAGTCGTGGTTTTTGATTGGAGCAGAGTCGACATTCAAAGCATTCCCGATGCGGTTGAAAATCGCATCACCCGGAGCGACTTTCAGAAAAAACATTCATGATTCGGAGGAAATCACCAACAAGAATGGAAGTTTGGTATGTTTTGACGATGCTGTTGTAGTTGTCGTCAAAAGTTGTCGGGTTGTCGTTCCACCTCTCATCAAAACCAGTTATTGGCATTGCAACTAAGCGCCTCTGGGTGGTTAGACTTTCAGAAATAAAAAGGGGAACCAGTCTAGCTTGTTCCCCTTTTCATTGTTATTAGTTTGTTCCGCTGATCTGGTAGAGCGGGCGTCCGATAACTCCGTTCATTCGGATCGAATAATCGGGTTGGTATTTCAAGATAAATAAACCGCTATTCATATAACCGCCATCGCGGTTTACCTTTTCGAACTGAAACTCGCCCTGTGTTAAATCCACCTGGTGGTAGGGCAAACAACCGATAAAATCTTTTCCGTAGTTGTATAAAGCCGACATAAAGTAGAAAGCAACATCGTAGCCCTGGTAGCTAAACTGCGAGGGTTCGGCGTTGAAGTTGGTCCGGAACCGAGGCAGAAAACGATTCACCACCGGCGATCTATAATCGACATAGTAAGGGCTCAACAAGTTCATCTGCAGATGGTGGTAATATTCGGTTTGAATGCTTTTATAACGCTGAAAATTCGACAGCCCAATCAAACTTACCGGGTAGTTTTCGGCCACCGCATTTAGGTTGGTCACCGCCACACTCACCTGCGCTTCAGTTGCCGAGGGAATGATAAATACATTTTCCTGATCTTTACTCAAGATCCGTGAAAGGCCCAGCGAACCTTCGCGCTCCAGGTTGTACTCATGGAACAACACCTGCTTGCTCTGATCGCGATAGGGCGAAAAGAAAAACTTTTCGCGTGTCAGATCCACCAGTTTGGCTTCGGGCAGATGCTGATAATTACCCATCGACAAAACAATGAGATTCTTATCGAAATATTCATCCGCAATATAGTTGGCTGTCTTCTGAATCAGGAACTCTTTGGTCGGGTTTATCTTGAAATAAAAAGGATTTGTTTCCTCTAAATTGCCCGACGACGATAGCGGCGACACCATCGGTATTCCGCGCATTTTGGCGTAGTCGGCCACCGGCCCTTGCAGCTCGGGGAACACCGGCCCGATAATCAGGTCGACCTCCTTGAAGGAGGGCTGATACAGAATCGAGCTGATTTTGGCAGCACTCTGGTTGGTGTCGAACACATGCAGACGGATGTTCATCCCAGCCCGTTTCATGCTGTCAACAGCCAGTAAAACCCCTTCGTAGAACTCCAGAAAACTTTCCGAACGAGGATAAACAATGCGGTTCTCGCGGATTGTAAAAGAATCAGTCATCAAGGCCAACTGTTCTTCGTAATCCTCGGCTTTCGGATCGGGTAACACGCGGACGCGGTTCACCGTATCGTTGGCTTCGAGGTAGAGCGGCAACAACAACGCCACATCATACTGCTCGAAGCGGGCAGCCGGATTGGGCTGGCAAACAGCCGGTGCATCCTCCGGGCTAAAAGCCAGCGAATAGCGGTAGTTTTCCTGTTCATCCTGATCGTCAAGCTCGGGAGTGGCATAGGTGAAGTTGGATGTTTGGCCGGCTTCGGTGCTATCTGTTGTTTCGGGCTGTTGCTCTTCGCGCGGAATAAGAATCGTCTCTCCCTCAACCAAACCGCGGTATTCCAACACCGGGTTCACCTGTTTCAGCTCGGCAATAGTTAAATCGAAACGTTTTGCCAGGCCGTAAACGGTTTCGCCACGCTGAACAGTGTATTGGCTGAAGGCCGCTTTGTTCTCGGGCACCACCTCAAAATCGGGAACATTCTTATAGGGAATGCGAATGCGCAAACCAGCCTTCAAGCCTTCCTGCAAAGCCGGATTATAAGCTTGTAGTTCGGCTTTGGTAGTCTTGTACTTTTGCTCAAGGCTCCAGAAAGTTTCACCACTTTGTACCAGATGAACAAAAAAAGATCCGGCTTCGACAGCCATTTCAGTTGTAGCTTTTGGCGTTGTATCAGCAGTCTCCTGTGCCGGTTGCACCGGTATCTTCAGGTTCATCCCAACGGTCAGCCGCTCACCGGCCTGAGGGTTCAACTTGATAATTTCGGAAATGGCGACTTTGTACCGACGAGAAATGCCGTAAAGTGTTTCGCCGGGGCTCACCTGGTGATCCACCGTCACGGGCTCGCGAACCAGTTCTGTTTTGGGAGCTGTTTCAGCTTTGCGGCGTATTCGCTCCAGATCGGCCCTGTCGGGTATGCGTAAAACATCCTTTTTACGTATTCCGTTGCGCGCCTCGGGGTTGTATTTCAGAATATCGTCGACCGTCACTCCGAAACGTTTGGCAATATAATGCAAGGTGTTTCCCTTCTTCACCTTATAGGTATAGAATGAGGGCAATTCCTCCTGTGCCAATGGTTTGCCGACAACCGGGACACTTAGCACCTGTCCCTGTTTTAAACCGTTTTTCAGAATCGGATTGGCAGCAATCAACTCCGTCTGGCTCAGGTCGAATGCTTTACTCAGCGAATACAGTGTCTCCCCCTGCTTAACCGTGTAATTTACATATTTGGTCGCCTCCGGTTTCGGCTGCGCCCCGGTAAATCCCCCGTATAAAAGCAGACCTAACACTAAAAAAGAATATTTCATGTTCGTTTTTTTCAAGATTTGCGCTCCTGTTTATTCGGCAACAGCAACAAATATGCCGTTGTCGACCGAATAACTGCTAATAGCTAAAACCGCCAAAATAGTTCATAAACTGAACGCGCTCCCAAGCATCAATCTCCTTGGTTTTCAAGCTCAATTTGCCTTTAAACTCATCAATTGTCTGATAGCCCTTTTGATCCATCCACTGGCTAATGGCAGTATTGAATTTCTCAATAACACCGGGGCCTTTCTCATAAATAACCGATGCAACCTGCACGGCATTTGCTCCGGCCAGTAAAAACTTAATGGCCGTTTCGGCTGTCAACACCCCTGTTGTTCCGGCCAGCGGACAAGCCGATTTGGGGCTCAGAATGCCTGTCCAGCGCAAGGGCAGTAAGTACTCGTTGCCACTGCTCAAAATCTCCGAGGTCACCAAATCTTCCGCATCAATATCGATATCGGGCGAATAGAAACGGTTGAACAACGTTATCCCGGCAATGCCGGTTTGCGACAGTTCGCTGACCACTTTGGCCAGATTGGAAAAATAATGACTGATTTTCACCGACACTGGAATATGCACCACTTGCAGCACTTTTTGCACGGTGTCGAAATAAAAATGCTCGTTAGCCGTGTGGCTCCTGTTTTCGTTCGAGGGCACAATAAATAGATTCAACTCCAGCGCATCGGCTCCGGCTTCTTCAATTTTGCGGGCAAACTGCACCCATTCCGTTGAAGTGGTACAATTTACGCTGGCCACCACCGGAATATCGGCCACCTTCTTTGCATCGGTAATTAGTTGCAGATAGCGCTTCAGGCTTTCTTCCTTAATCACATAGTCGAAATAGTCGAAGTACTCCGGGTCGGGCGCTAACTCATTTGGGCTATTCAGCTCAGCTTCAAACTGAAGATGAATTTCTTCTTCGAACAGCGATTTCAACACGACCGCACCGGCACCGGCTTTTGCTATTTTCTCAATTTGATCGACTTTCGCAGTTAAGCTGCTACTTCCAGCAATAATGGGGCTTTTCAGGTCTAAGCCAAAAAAACGAGTTGATAAATTCGCCATAAGATCTGTATTAAGTTCGTATCAGTTTTAATAGAATAACAAGCAGCAGGATCAAAATCCTGCTACAACTTTAATTTCCCTGTAAATAGTTGTGCATTCCGGCAGCGGCACGACGACCATCGCCCATAGCCAGAATAACCGTTGCACCACCACGCACAATATCGCCGCCCGCAAACAATTCAGGCATCGAGCTTTGCATGGTCTCGGCATCCACCTCGATGGTTCCCCAGCGGCTTACCTTCAGCTGAGGCAATTCTGAAGGCACCAAGGGGTTTGGCGACACACCAACGGCCACCACAACCACATCAACGGGGATGTCGTACTCCGAGCCTTCGATCACTACGGGACGACGACGACCTGAGGCATCAGGCTCGCCCAGCTCCATGCGTTGCACGCGCATGCGGTTTACACGTCCCTTGTCGTCGGCAAAATACTCCGTGGGGTTGGTCAGGTTGATAAATTCAATACCTTCTTCTTCGGCATGATGAATTTCCTCAACCCGGGCAGGCATTTCTTCCCGCGAACGACGGTAAATAATCATGGCCCGTTCGGCACCTAAACGCTTGGCTGTACGCACCGAGTCCATCGCAGTATTCCCGCCGCCAATTACCGCGACATTTTTACCGCGCAATACCGGCGTGTCGAAATCCGGATCGGACGCGTTCATCAGGTTCACACGGGTCAGGTATTCGTTGGAAGAAAGAATACCATTGTAGTTCTCGCCCGGGATATTCATAAAACGCGGTAAACCCGCGCCACTAGCCACGAAAAAGGCTTGGTAACCTTCTGCTTTCAAATCGTCGAAGCTGGCCGTGCGCCCCACGATAAAGTTCCGCTCAAAGCGAACGCCCATTTTCTCGAGGTTCGACAATTCAACATCAACAATTTTGTTCGGCAAACGAAACTCCGGGATACCGTATTTCAACACACCGCCAATTTCGTGCAGCGCTTCAAATACGGTAACCTCGTAGCCCAGCTTAATCATATCGCCGGCAAAAGCCAGCGATGCCGGACCGGAACCAATAGCCGCTACTTTCATGCCGTTTTTCGGAGCTGTTTCCGGCACCGTCATCTGTCCGCTTTCGCGCTCAAAGTCGGCGGCAAAACGTTCCAAATAGCCAATAGCTACGGGCACTTTCTTCAATTTTAAGGTATAGAAGCAGCTGGCCTCGCACTGTTTTTCCTGCGGGCATACCCGGCCGCAAACAGCCGGCAGTGCCGATGTTTCCTTCAGTGTTTTGGCGGCCTCAATAAACTCGCCGCGCTCAATATTTTTAACAAATTTCGGGATGTTAATGCTTACCGGACAGCCTTCGATACAAGTTGGGTTCACACAGTCCATACAGCGCTGTGCTTCTTTCACGGCTTGCTCAACGGTCAGCCCCAGGTTTACTTCGCGGTTTTGGTAGCACACCCGCTCCGACGGATTCATCTCCGGCATCTTTACACGCTGGATTTCACCGCGTTCTTTATTCTTAATTTTTCCACGCAGCTCAACCCGCCACGCTTGTTCTCGTTGTTGTTTGAGGTATTCCTGCATGATTAGGCGTTTACTGATTGGTGATAACGTTCAAAAGCTTCTTTTTCTTCTTCTCGGTAGCATCCCAGGCGAAGCATCAACTCGTCGAAATCGATTTGATGGGCATCAAACTCGGGGCCATCCACACAGGTGAAGCGGGTTTGACCGCCTACGCTGACCCGACAGGCACCACACATTCCTGTACCATCAACCATAATGGCATTCAGGCTGGCCTGGGTCGGAATCTCGTATTTTTTAGTTAACAGCGAAGTAAACTTCATCATCACTGCCGGACCAATGGCAATACACTCATCGACCTGTTCGCGTCGGATAACTTCCTCGGCTCCGGCAGTCACCAAACCTTTGCGGCCATAGGAGCCATCGTCCGTCATGATAATCACCTCGTCCGACCACTGACGGATTTCATCTTCGAGGATGATCAGATCCTTACTGCGCGCGGCCAAAATCGTGACTACGCGGTTTCCTGCCTTCTTAAAACCTTCAACAATGGGTAACAGCGGAGCCACCCCTACACCACCGCCACAGGCCAGCACGGTGCCAACCTTTTCGATGTGTGTTGCTTTTCCCAGCGGACCGACCAAATCCAGAATTTGATCGCCGGGTTTCATCTCGCAAAGTTTTGTTGATGTTACGCCCACCTTTTGGGCCACCAGAGTAATCGTACCGGCCTTTTCATCGGCTCCGGCAATCGTCAAAGGAATGCGCTCGCCATGTTCGTCGATGCGCAATATAATAAAATGACCAGGTTTGCGGGAACGGGCAATACGCGGGGCCTTAACCACCAGTTTCACCACATTTTCCGAAAACACTTCAACCTTAATAATTTCGTTCATTCAATAATGTCTGTTAGCGATCTTTGTTTAGTCTGCAAAAATAACACTGTCGCAGCAAGAAACCTTATCTTCCCACTTTTTTTAGGAAGAATTTAAAATTGACCGCTTGTTCAGAAACCCGCAGCACGACTTCTTACTGACCTCTTTGAAAGGGTTTTCCGCCGATTCGCGATTCTCAGAACTTCGTCCGCTCAAACTCATGCACTTCCAGATCGCGAATTTCGCGGCCATCAATCACAAAGCGCACGGCCGTACAACTTTTATGAAATCCCTTATTGCCCGCCGCCCCTGGGTTAATATGCAGGCAATTGAACTTTTTGTCGTAAATCACCTTCAGAATATGCGAATGGCCGGCAATGAAAATCTGCGGAGCTTTTTGCTGTATCTCGCGCCGCATGCGGGCTTCGTATCGTCCGGGGTAACCACCAATATGAGTCATCAGCACATCTACCTCCTCGGCAAAAAAGCGCAGGGTCTCGGGGAACATCCGGCGCAAAATGTGCCCGTCGATATTTCCGTAGACCGCCCGCAGCGGCTTAAAAGCTGCCAGCTGATCGGCCAATTCCACAGTTCCGATATCGCCGGCATGCCAAAGTTCATCCACATCTTTCAAAAACTTCAGCGTTTTATTGCTCAGCATACCATGCGTATCGGATATCAATCCAATCTTCTTCATTATTTATCTTTTCCTTTGGTTCGAACGCCTAAAAATAGTTTAATTTAGTCCCAAAAATCAGAATAAATGAAACGAGTTGTAATTGTCAGGCATGCCAAAGCCGTTCCTTACGGGTACGACGATGATTTTAACCGGAAGCTTCGGGACAGCGGCAAAGAAGACGCTGCCTTGCTGAGTGAAAAGCTGAAAGAGCTGTATGTATCTCCGGATCTGATTATTGCCAGTCCGGCAAAACGAGCTTATAAAACGGCAAAAATTTATGCCGAAACTTATGGCTACGCCAAAGAAAATATTCAGAAAGATGAAGACCTGTACGACGGCTTGACGACCATGGATTTTATTGACATGCTGCATACGCTGCCCGCCGAAATGGAAACGGTTTTTGTATTCGGCCACAACCCAACGGTGCACTACCTGGTCAATAACCTGGTTCGTTTTTTCAACAGCGACACCCCTACCTGCTCAACAGCCGTTATCGAGTTTGAGGTTGACCGCTGGAACCAAATTTCGTCGCGCGAAGGCAAGCTGACGATGCACCTGAAGCCCCGCAATTACCGCTAAAAAAAAGAGACTTACATGCATTTATTTTACACGCCCGACCTGAATGGGAAAAACTATACTTTAACCGAAGAAGAATCGAAACATGCCATTCGCGTGCTGCGCCTTCAGGCGGGCGACATCATACAACTGATCGACGGGAAAGGCAATTTCTCCAACGCCCGCATTACCGATGCGCATCCCAAACGCTGCTCTGTTGAGATTGTAGATACCCGGCACGAATACGGCAAACGCAAAAGCTGGCTGCACATTGCGGTAGCCCCGACCAAGAACATCGACCGCCTGGAATGGTTTCTCGAAAAAGCCACCGAAATTGGAATTGATGAAATTACCCCGGTTTTGTGCGAACATTCGGAACGGAAAGTGATAAAAGACGACCGATTGGAGAAAGTAATCGTTTCGGCTATGAAACAGTCTCTGAAAGCCTATCTGCCCAAATTAAACCCGTTGACACCCCTCGGCGAATTGCTGAATGCCGATTTCGAGGGCAAGAAATTTGTAGCCCACTGCTACGAACAGGACAAGCGCCAATTGAAAAACGAAGTAGCCGGAAGCCTTTCGAACCTGGTGCTGATTGGCCCCGAGGGAGATTTCTCGGAGCGCGAAGTGAGCGAGGCCATAACCAAGGGCTTCATTCCGGTAAGCCTGGGTGAAAGCCGTTTACGAACCGAAACCGCCGCCCTTGTCGCCTGCCACACGTGTAATTTGCTCCATGAAGACTAAGCCTTAGATTTTTGCCAGGGCTTGTTCAATGTCAGCCATTAAATCGGCGGCACCTTCAATACCAACCGACAGGCGCATCATGCTTGGCCGGATGCCGACAGCAAGACGTTCTTCCTCCGGAAATTCAATATAAATGGTTGAATACGGGTGAATAATCAGCGACTTGTTATCGTTCAGATTGGTTGCCCGCCGGATAATCCCGAGTTGATTCATGAACTTGAAACAAGCCTCCTGCGATTCCAGATCGAAGGTCATCACGGTTCCCGGTTTGCCGGAGAACTGCTTCACGGCCAGCTCGTAGCCCGGTGTTCCGGGAAGGCCGGGATAAGTTACTTTCACAACCTTGGGATGCTTTTGCAAAAACTCGCCCAGCACCATACAATTATTATAGCATCGCTCAACACGCAGCTCGAGCATATCGAGCCCCATGATCTGGTAATGCGCCGTATGTGCCGTCATGGAAGCTCCCGTGTTGCGGTAATAGTTCTTGCGTAGCTTTGAGATGAAGGCATCCGGACCAAACTTGGCGGCAAAAGCAGCTGTATTAGGGTTGTTCGACCAATCGTACAAACCATTATCGAGGATGACGCCGCCAAACGAAGTTGCCCCACCCGAGATAAATTTCGTGGTCGACATCACTTCAACATGAACGCCCAGTTTTTTCGAGTTCAACACCACCGGAGGCGTAATAGTACTGTCAATCATCAGCACAAGATGATACTTATTGGCCAGGGCAACCAAGGCTTCAATATCGGCGATTTCCAGTTGCGGGTTGGTCACTGTTTCGAAGTAAATCAGCCGGGTGTTGGCGTCAATCAAAGCCTCAACCGCCTCCGGCTTGGTGGTATCAACAAAACGGGTTTGCAATCCGTAGTTGGTTAAGCTTTCGCTAAACAAGGCAAAGGTGTGACCAAACAGATGGTTGCCCGCAATAATATTGTCGCCTGTTTTACACAACGACAGGATGGTATTGGTAATTGCCGCCATACCGGAGGCAACAGCTAAAGCCTGATGAGCGCCGGTCAGGGTCTTCATCTTTCGCTCGAAATACTCCAGCGTTGGATTGCTGGTGCGCGAATACACATGCGCGGGCAGCTCGCCGCGGAAGTTCGCAGCAATATCCTCGGAAGAAGCAAAGTCGAAAGCGATGGACTCGTAGATGGGCATATCCAACGCACGATGCGGATCGTCCTTCGGGAAAGGGATATTCAGCGACCGGGTGGTAAAACTTTTTTCCATTCTTCAATTTTGTTTTTATCGGTAATTTGATGTGACAATTGCCATTGCCACCGCAAAAATAACAGCTTTGTGGCGAATTGGTTTGTATTTTATTCGTCGTCCTTCTCTATAGATCGTCCGATTTTCAGACTTCAGACGATCAACATTTGTAATCTCTTAATTTTGCGGGCTTTGCCACGCCATCCCGCAAACATACAAAAACACAAAACACCCGATGATTATAAAAGCCCAACAAACCATTCCTTTCAATATGGAAGGAAATAAGACAATCCGGTTGTGCTGATTTGTTAATTACCGCGGCAAAATCATCAGCCTTGCCCGAAGTTCGCAGCATTCTTTTTATATTTGATTTTCTACCGGAAGCTATGAAACGACTATTCTCAACTTTACTGCTTATGGGGGTTCTCCTGCTTACTCAGGCACAGGAGGCAACGCTGAAGATCGGCCTGATGAAATACAAGGGAGGCGGCGATTGGTACGGCGACCCCACTGCCCTGCCCAACCTGATGCGTTTCTGCAACCAAAACCTGCACACCAAGTTTGCTTCCGATCCGGGAATTGTGGGACCGGCAAGTCCGGAGCTTTTCAACTACCCGATGGTGCATTTAACGGGCCACGGAAACCTGATCTTCTCGCCCGATGAGTGTCGCAACCTGAAGCTCTATTTTGAAGCCGGCGGTTTTCTGCATATCGACGACAACTACGGGCTCGATCCCTACATCCGGCGCGAGATGAAAAAAATTTTCCCGGACCAGGAATTTGTGGAGCTGCCCGCCAGTCACCCTATTTTTCACCAGCAGTTTGATTTTCCGGGCGGCCTGCCCAAGATTCACGAGCACGATGGCAAACGGGCACAAGCTTTCGGACTCTTCATCGATGGCCGGCTGGTTTGTTTGTACACCTACGAGTCGGATCTCAGCGATGGCTGGGAAGATCCGGCGGTGCACGGCGATCCGGCAGCTATTCGTCAAAAGGCCCTCAAGATGGGAGCCAATATTGTATCGTATGTTTTCAGCAATTAAAACAAGTTATTTATGAAAATTCTAGGAATAAACGGCAGTCCTCGCCGCAACGGCAACACCAAACTATTAATCGAAACAGCTTTTAAACCATTGGAGGAAGCCGGTTTTGAGACGGAGCTTTTCCAGCTGGGCGGCAAACCGGTTCACGGATGTACAGCCTGTGGAAAATGCCGGGAGATTCAAGATCAGCGGTGCCACATCAAGAATGATGTTCTGAATGAATGTATAGCCAAGATGATTGAGGCCGATGCCATCATCCTGGGATCGCCGGTCTATTTTGCCGATGTAACTACCGAGATGAAAGCCCTGATTGATGTGGCCGGCTATGTAACACGGGGCAACGGTCACCTGCTGAAACGAAAAGTTGGTGCGGCGGTTATCGCGGTACGCCGCGGTGGGCAGCTGCACGCCTTCGACTCCATCAATAACTTTTTTCTGATCAACCAGATGATTGTTCCCGGCTCGTCGTACTGGAACTTCGCCTACGGTAAAAATCCCGGCGATGTACTGCACGACCAGGAAGGCATCCAAACCATCGACACCCTGGGTGAAAACATGGCCTGGCTCCTCCAAAAACTGGCTAATTAACTTCCTCAACACCCACTACGCCATGACAGAACAAAGCAAACTCGTATTCCTTTTAAAAAACTTAGGCCGCGCCCTGATCTACGCGATCGTCATTGGCGTGGCTTACTACCTGTTTAAGGAGTACATTATTGCGGAAAATCAGGAGGTATGGCTCAAAAAATTCTACGATAACACGCTTTTAATCTACCTCATTTACACTGGATCTGAAGTATTCTTCGGCCTGTTTCCACCCGAGTTTTTCATGCTCTGGGCCTATCACAAAGGCGAAGCGATGCATTATACGCTCAACCTGATGTTTTTTGCAGGTGTCTCCTACGCTGCCGGCTACCTGGCCTTTATAATCGGGCGAATCCTCCGAAGAACCGTCATCTTTCGGTACATGAGTCGGAAATTCTTTATGAAATACTGGCCGATGTTCCGGAAATTTGGCTCTGCTTTGATTATTGCAGCTGCTTTAACCCCACTGCCCTGGGCACTGATCAGCATGCTCGTGGGGTCGACCGAATACCCGCTAAAACGTTTCAGCATGTTTGCACTTTTTCGGGTTCTGCGCTTCGCTGTTTACGGGTATATCATCTTCCAAACACACCAACTGTAAAACCATCGCTGCTCTTTGTTGTTTATACAGGGGAACAAACCACCCCGGTGGAATAATTAACTATAAACAGAGATGCTGAATAAACTCAAGGAACGCTGGCAAATCGATAGTAATTTTCAGTTGGCGATCATTTTTTTTGTATTCTCAATCAGTGGTAGCTCAACGCTGGTTGTCCGGAAATTTATCTTCGAATTCATTCATGTAAATCCCGACTGGCCTTTTCTGGTGAAAGCACTGATATACCTGCTCACCATCGTTCCGCTTTACCAGGCCAGCCTGCTTGTTATCGGGTCGCTGCTGGGCCAATTTCACTTCTTTTGGCGGTTCGAGAAAAAAATGCTGCGGCGTTTTGGCCTTAAACTGAAGTAAAACCGGAATCCATGAAACAATTTTCAACACTTATTTTGATAACCCTTTTTTCATTCTCGACGATGGCTGAAAAACAAGTAGAAAAAACAGAAATTGCCACCTTGGCTGGCGGCTGCTTTTGGTGTACCGAAGCAATTTTTAAAGAACTGAAAGGCGTTCTATCAGTCACCTCGGGCTATTCAGGGGGCGATGTGGTTAATCCTTCGTATCGCGAAGTTTGCACTGGCCAAACCGGCCATGCCGAAGCCGTAGAGATTGAATTCGATCCGACAAAAACCAGTTTTACCGAAATTCTGGAAGTTTTCTTCGCCACACACGATCCCACAACCTTAAACAAGCAGGGAGCCGATGTGGGCACACAATACCGATCGGCTATTTTCTACCACAACGACAAGCAAAAGCAAATTGCCGAAGAAGTGATTCAGCAACTGAATGACAGCGATATTTTTGGCACTCCTGTGGTGACCGAAGTCAGCCCCTGGAAGAACTTTTTCAAGGCCGAAGACTACCACCAGGACTACCTGGCCAACAACGCCGGGCAAAGTTATTGCCAGTTTGTGATTATCCCGAAGCTCGAAAAATTCCGCAAAATCTTTAAAGACCGCTTGAAGAGTTCAGTTAAGTAACTCCTCAAGACTGCCGTGAGCTAACAGCTTAATCGAAAGTGCCGGGGAGCGCTTTCTTCAACAACCAGTCATGAAATTCATCGTAATGCTGCACAAATCGAACATTAGCGGGTAGCTGTGGTTCACTGATCCGAACTTGCATTCCACTAACGACAACGGGAATATTCGGAAAGATGCCCCCAATTTTCTGCAATTCATCTTCCAGTTTCTCCTTTTCGATGGCACTCACAAACGAAGTCACCACCACTGCCAGGCGATTGGCAATTTGATCCGACAGCGCCTGAAGGTCGTCCAGCGGAACATTCTGCCCCAGATAAATCACATTTACCCCGGCCTTGGCAGCCAAATACCGGCTATACAAAAGCCCGAGTTCGTGCCATTCATTCTCCGGTAAAAAGAACAAGGCTGTTGGCGCCTGATCGGATACCGAACAACGCGCCGCCTCGACAATAATACGTTGCCGTATCAGATTCGAAATCAGATGTTCCTGCGCAGGAAACAAACTCCCGATTTGCCAATAAATCCCGATTTTCCGAAACAGAGGAAAAACCAACTCGGTCATCATCTTCTCAAAACCAAGCTTTTCCTGCACACTATCCAGCACGCGTTCAAACTTAAGATGATCAAAATTGATGATGTGTATCACCAGCTGATCCAGGTAGTCGTCCATCGAACTGCTTTGTTCACTCAGCTTTAGCACCTCCTCGTGAATCCGCTGCTCGCCGTACGCGGCAACCTTCGAAATTTTATGCCCACGTTTCACCAAGGCCGCCACATTCAAAAGCAGCTTCAGCTCTTCGTCGGTGTAAAAACGGATGTTGGTACTGGTGCGTTCCGGAACCAAAAAGCCATAGCGCTTCTCCCAAATCCGGATGGTATGGGCTTTGATCCCTGAAATAATCTCTAAATCTTTGATGGTATAGTAATTCATAATAAAACTCAGCTAAAGGATGAGACCGCTTATAAGTTTAGTTTTTTGATTAAAAACTTAAACAAACTACTCAAACTAACGCATAGCCGCAAATTTTGTTTGCACAAAAGATCCCCCCACAACAAATAAAATATTAGCGCAATTAGCGACGAAGCTGTATCTTCGAAGGAATTTCACTTTTGTTGTCAAAAGAAGCTTAAAACCAAACGCATGAAATTTGCCGATCCCTCGTTTTTGTACGCTCTTTCGTTGGTAGCGATTCCGATACTCATTCATTTTTTACATTTCAAACGCTACAAAACCGTCTATTTCAGCCAGGTTAACTTTTTAAGAACACTCTTAAATGAATCGCGGAAGAAGAATAACCTGAAGCAGTTAATCATGCTTTTATGCCGAATTTTAACGCTTGCTGGGCTTGTTTTTGCTTTTGCACAGCCTTATATACCGCTCAATTCGTCGGCAACGCTCAGCACCAACAACACCGTAGGAATCTACATCGACAATTCGTTTTCGATGAATAGCCAAAGCGGAAACGGCAGCTTACTGGAATTGGCCAAAACAAAAGCCATTGAACTGGCCAATAGTTTTTCGCCCGGCACTAATTTTTTACTGCTAACCAACAAGGACACCCCCAACCAACGCCTGTCGCTAAACAAAGAGCAGCTCGTTAGCCGGATCGCACAGCTAAAAAGCAGCGCCTCGACCATGGACCTGGCTAAGGCGATACGGGTGCTGCAAAACGAGATGCTCACGCGCTTTCCCGGAACAAACCTGCAAATCTATCTGCTTTCTGATTTTCAAAAGCGTTTTGCCGACCTTGGACAGCCTGACGCAGCCACGGCAGCCCAGGTTTACCTGTTGCCCTTTCAACAATCCGAGATGAGTAATTTACGGATCGACACCTGCAAACTTGCTTTTCCGGGGCGTTTGAGCGAACAGCTTGAAAGCCTGACGGTACGAATTACCAACCAGTCGGCCAAAGCCTGCAATAATGTACCGCTCCGCTTGTATGTAAACGACTCTCTGAAAGCATTGACCGCGATAAACCTGAAAGCCGGCGAAAGTATGGAGCAGGAACTGTCCTATCAAAATCAACAGGAAGGGATTCAAAATTGCCGTGTGGAACTGGACGACTACCCGATAACTTACGACAACACGTTTTTGTTTAGCTATGAACTATCGGGACAGATCAGGGCGCTGGCCATCTCCCGCGAAGGCGAAGAAGCGTCGCAATGGCTTGAAAAACTATTCGACGATGGCGAAGAAGTTGCCCTGGACAAAATGGACGAAGATCGACTGCAGCTCAGTCGCTTTTCCGATTACCAATGCATCTATTTACTGAATCTCCCCGAAATTCCGGACGGCCTGCAGCATGCGCTTTCAAGCTATGTAAACAACGGCGGGAGCCTGGTTATGTTCCCGGGTGGAGAGATCGACCGGGCCAGCTACAACCGGCTCCTCAGCACGCTTAAGGCGGCACGCCTGGAAGAACTGCAAACAACAAAATTGAAAATTGATCAGCTAAACCTTCAGAACCATCTTTTCAACGAGGTTTTTACCCGCCAGTATGATCGGTTGGATTTACCAGAAATCCGATCGTCGTACCAATCATCAGTGCCGGTTCAGAGTTCCTCATCGGCCGTACTGACCACGAATGACGGCTCGGTGGCCTTGCGCGAGTTCGAAGCCGGACAAGGACGACTGTATCTGTTCAACTTCCCACTGACGACCGAAGCAACAAACTTTTACCAGCATCCGCTTTTTGTGCCACTCATTTACAATATGTCCCTGCATAGTTACTTCCCGCAGACCATCCAGTATCGGGTGTACGACCAGAAGAGCCTGAGCGTAACACTGCACCATAAGCTTCTACCCGATTTGCCGATTTCCCTGAGCAATTATGCCTCCGGCTTCAATGTTCAACTTCCGGCAACAAGCATTAACAACGCACAAATTCGTTTCAATCCGGATGATTTTATTCACACGGCCGGATTCTATCGTTTAACACAAGGGGAAAAGATCATTGCACCTTTGGCATTCAACTATAACCGGAATGAATCGGATATGCGTTTTTACAGTTCGGATGAGTTGCGCGAAATGATTGCTGAGATCCCCGCTTATCAGCTTTACAACACGGCTGCCCCCGACTGGCTGGGACAGTACGATGCCGACTCGAACCTGATTGAGCTGTGGAAATACTTCCTGCTTGCGGCATTGTTTTTTGCCATCGCCGAATTGGTGATCATCCGTTGGTGGAAGTAGCATCAACCGTCAGCCGGCCGGTGCTTTTCTTAAAAACTTAGTCGTTCCCCAGGTAGAGCACCTTGCATTGATAGTGCTCGCCTGTTGCGGCGTTGCGGAGACGAACAAGGTATATGCCAGGATTATAACCGGCAAAACTCACGAGCACACGATCAGTACCCTCCATGCTGTAGTTAACCGGCCGCGATTTACCCACCAAATCAAACACCTGCACATTACCATATTCACCGTCCGCTTCAAAATGAATGGTTAAATCCTGCCCGTAGGCCAATGGATTGGGATAAGCCAGCCACGCAACGTCCTGCTCAACAAACGGATCAAACTCTTCCTGGTCATCATGAAAACAAACCAGGGTTTCCATCACCGCAGCTGAGCCTGCCGCGGTGTTGGCTTTCTGCGGATAACTGTACCACTCTTCGCCATCGCGAATAAAAAAGCTATTGGTGCTGCTCGTACGATCAGCCAGATAAACCGCAAACTCATCGTTAGCACCTAAATCTTCGACCGACCAGCTCAGGTAAAAGTAGCCATTGGTGGACACCTCGCGATCGAACCGAAAATAATTCATCACTCCCTCATCAAGGCCGCTAAGGTCAAAATCCTGACTGTAAAGCAAGCCCTCCGGGAAGCTCTCTCCGGCATACACCGAGAGCGTCAGCCGGGCATTATTGGACGATATCACCGCCCGGCTTATTCCCAGAGCCAGCCCCTGAACTTTGCAGGTATCAGTAAAGCGAAACGCCTCGGCGAAAGCTGAAAAACCATAGCTGTTCGTTCCGCTGTAATAGCCGTCGTCGGCATCAATCAATCCATCGTCCAGCTCGTCCTCATCGGATAAGTTCGTAACCATGGTGCACTGATCGGCTGAAATATACGGATTATAGCCCGACAAAGCGCTCGTGCCCGTCCCCGACGGATCGAGCCAAGCCTTCAACTGCCGGCTGCTCTCCGCATAATAATCCCAGGCATACGCGAACTGCGAAAAATAATCGTCAACCGGGCTCGAACAAGTAGCATCGCCGCCCACCAACGATCCGCGAACATGCATGGTGGGATCAATCAACGCTGCCCCCGACGAACCCGCTTCGGTCGTTCCTTCGTCCCAGGCGGCAATTCTCCAGAAAGCACCATCCACATAATCCCTGGTATATGAATCCCTGATTGGGGCATCGCGGTCAACAGCCAGCTTTTTGATGTCGCCCAGTGGATGATGAATGGCAACCGTTGAGTCCGGCACTTTCGAAGAGTGATCCCAGCCCAGATAATACGGCTGAAAGCTCTTGGGCGGGGCCACCGACAGCTCCACCAACGAAAAGTCCAGCTCATCGGAGGTGGCCTTCAGCAGACTGCCGCTCAGCGAGTTTTGAACTTCGCCATCAATATTCCCGCAATACGGCGATTCGTAATTGAACAGGAAAACACTCACAGCTGCCTCATCGGCATCAACAATACAATGATGAGCTGTATAAACGTAGGGCGTTCCGTCCCGATCGGTATTATTCAGCAAACTGCCGGTGCACAACTCCGTACCATCAATCAAAATCCGGCACACCGCATTGGCAGCCTGCCGATAGTCTTGCAGATAATCGCAATTCACATTAACATTACACGAGCCGGACTCGCCCAAAGGACGACGCCCCCCGTTTGCTGCCTTCAACCCCACAAAATCATGATTCACCGATTTCAGCTGCAGCTCGCCTGAAAATTCAGCATCAACAGGCTCTTCGTACTGAACAACCAACCGATCGCCGGCCACAGGCATGGTTGCCAACTGACCATTGGCCTTGTTGTTTGCACTGGTGAAAGCACCTATCAAGTCGTTTTGGTCCTCCGAAAAAAGAAATAACCGTGCTCCCTGGGGCAACCGATAGCGATCAAAAATCACATTCAGCGACAAAGCTCCCGGCGACGACAAACGCAACTGCCAAACGCGAAGATTCCCGACCGTAAACCACTCACCGGAATTTTGCAGATTCATATCAACAGGAATGGCATAGGCAAACCGAAAAGCTTTTAACGAGTTCTGTTGTGCCTGCAGCTGCCTGACCAGTTCCAACTCTTCGTCCGGGATGGTCAACTCGCGAAAAGCATCAGTTCGCGCTGATTTAACCGTTGGAACAGAAACGGGCTTTCCGCCATGCGACAGTTGTCCCGCGGCGGGTACTACAGTCAACAACAAAAAAAGCAGAGGGAGGTACTTGGCAAACATAGTATCGTGATGGGTTTTATCAAAAATAGAAAAATCAGTCGGATTAGTTCATCTCCTTCGTCACAAATTGCCCTCCCCACCCGTCGCTAGCTCACAAGGCATGCAGAACACACCCCAACGGGGCAGAAACAATCGGATTTGTTCCGGAAAAATTATGCGAATAACATTTTTCTTTCCTTATTTTTGAGGAATATGAAAGTATTGGTCATGTACGTCAATCGTTTTCGCTACAAAACAGCGGAAAAAAACCTGGAAAGTATCGAAGATCTGGAGGAGGCCCGGGAATTTACCGATGCCATCCTGGCTTTCATTCAGGTTGAAGAAAAAGATGAAGCCAAAGATGTTGGCAGCCGCGAGAAAAAGCTGGTAAACCACCTGAAATGGACGGCCCGCAAAAACCAGGCGCAACGAATCATCCTCCACTCCTTTGCGCACCTTTCCGAATCGAAAGCATCGGTACCCTTTACGCACGAACTGTTTAACCGGGCCGAGAAGCGACTGCAAAATGCAGGATACGAAACCGCACAAACGCCCTTTGGCTATTTTCTCGACCTGCAGATCGATGCCCCAGGCTTCTCGCTGGCACGCATCTGGGCCGATTTGTAAACACAAACACGTCGAACGTTGGATATCAGAACTTGAAACTCGTCAACCTACATAGCCACTTCAGTTTGCCCGAGAACCAACTTGGGCTGGTCAACCATTCCATCCTGCTTCCCTTTCGCCCTCAAAAAGGACAGCTTTATTCGGTCGGCTTGCACCCCTGGGATTTGGATGCGATAAAGGGCACCAGCTGGCTACTGCAACTCGAGCAATTGTTGCAACACCCGCAGGTAATGGCGATTGGTGAATGCGGCATAGACCGGCATCTGGAAACAGCGGTCGACCAACAAACCGAGCTTTTCCTGGCGCAAGCCGAGCTTGCCGAGAAACATTCGAAACCGATGATTTTACATGCTGTACGAAGCTATGCCGACTTGCTTCAGCTAAAAAAGCAACGAGCCGACGCCCCCCCATGGATTCTTCACGGCTACCAAGGCAACAAGCAGACGACCGAACAGCTGGTCCGGTACAACTTTCACTTCGCTATTGGTGCGGCCTTGCTGAAAAATCAGGAAAAGCTCAACCGCAGTCTGGCGGCAATTCCCCGCCGGCAGCTCTTCTTCGAAACCGATGAGAGTAGCGTAAATATTGAAAGTATTTATATTTTTGCCGCCAAGCTGTTAAACATCCCTTTACCGACGCTTTGCAAGCAGGTGTTTAACAACTACCAACAAATTTTTGAAAGATGATAAACTGGCAGGAACGTACCCTACTCATGTTAGGCGACGAAGGATTGGAGAAATTAAAAAAGGCGCACGTATTGGTTGTTGGCCTGGGAGGTGTTGGCGCTTATGCGGCAGAGCAGATTTGCCGCGCAGGAGTCGGTAAAATGACCATCGTTGACGGCGATGTTGTTGAAGCCACCAACCGAAACAGACAGCTTCCGGCGCTCCTCAGCAACAATGGCAAAGCTAAGGCTGAAGTGATGGGTGAACGATTCCGCGACATCAATCCCGATATCGAGCTCACGGTTATTAACGAATACCTGAAAGACGAGCGGATGATCGAGATTCTGCAAGCCGACCACTACGATTATGTTGTTGATGCCATTGATACCCTATCGCCCAAGGTATTCCTGATTTACCACAGTGTTCAGCACAACATCCCCATTGTAAGCTCAATGGGTGCCGGAGGCAAATTTGACCCGGCACAAATTCAAAACGCCGACATTTCCAAGTCGTACAACTGCAAACTAGCCCGCATGCTGCGCAAGCGACTCTACAAACTAGGCATTCGCAAAGGTGTACAGGTTGTTTTTTCACCCGAGGAGGTCGATAAAGAGCGCGTACGAATTGAAGAAGGACGAAATAAAAAATCAGCGGTCGGCACCATTTCCTATATGCCGCCCATGTTCGGGTGCCATATCGCCTCGGTGGTTCTCCGAAATCTGTTAAGTCAAAGTTAGCTGCTGGTACAATAGTTGCGGGCTAACACAAAAATCGAAGTCATGAAAAAAAACCTCATCCTCTGCGTCCTGTTTGCAACAACAATGCTTTTGCTTCAGTCGTGTGCCGGCCCGCGCTCAATCACCAAACTGCTACCGGAACAAGAAGCCGACAAATGGCTTTACGGACAGGCACTGCTTACTGATTCCATTTACGGCATCAGCTACGAACTGGGCTTCGACCGCCTGCAAGACGACTGCTATCTCTTCGATTTTCACATCACAAACCGCTCAAACATGCCCTTGCTGGTCGATCCGGAGACCTTCAAAAGCCAGGCTTTCGATGCCCTGATGAATCCATTAACGACCGAAGCTGTTCCGGCCATCGACCCCGAAAAAATGATTCTGCAATACGAAATGGATATTGCACACGATGAAGCCGTTGCGAAAAACCACCTGGGCAATGTTTTAATCGGTGTTGGTGCTGCCGTTGCGGCCAATTCCATTATCGGGACCGATTACAAACCCAACAAAGAAGGCTTACGCTACGCCGTTACCGAAGGCATTATGGCCACTGCTGTTACCGCCAGCGACCGGGCGCGTTTCGAAGCACAGGATCTGAACGAACTTAAACAAGCCTGGGAGAATAACACCATTCGAAAAACAAGCCTGGAAACAGGCTATGCCATGCACGGCAAAGTATTCTTCCCCGCAACGCCAAAGGCTGCTCATATTAAACTTTTTATCCCGGTAGACGAGCAAACACTGGAGTTTGATTTTAAGCAGGTCCGATTTCCGGCTACGAATTAAAACAAGCCTTATCCCAATCGCCCTTCTAATCGCTCCTTTTCTGCTCCGGAATGTTTTTTACAAATCGATTGCGATTTTTGAAACTATTTTATAGGTTTGTGCTGAAATATTACTTTTAAGGATGAACAACAGCCATACATATCTGCTCTTCGCAAACATCATCGCCATGATGTCTTCTGTTGTCTTCATGCCATCCATGTCCATGTGCATGCGATAGCCTTCATTCGGTATTTCGGAAAATACGGATTGAAGGCATTCAAAATTTTTCTTCACAATTTTTCTATCGTTTTATTTTCAAAAAAAAATAGAAGGCTATGCCCGAATGTATTGCACGGTTTAGCGGTAATAACTTAAACGAACCGCTAATAATTCAAAGCTTGGTAACATTACTTACCGATGCCAGCGAGAAACACCTGTTAGTCATTTCGTCCCCCCGCGAAATTCAGGATTTACTAACTCAAGGAATCGAGCCATTGCGCTTGCCTTCAGGAGATCCCGAATTATTGATCGCCCGGGTGAAAGCTGAAATTGAAAAGATTGAGCAGGCCTACGAGCTACCAGCAAGTGCCCCGCTTAATGAAGCCATCAACAAACTGGACATTCTGCTGAAAGGAATTCACTTTACCGGTGATTTTTCGCCGGCCTTACAGGACCAGGTTATTTCGTTTGCCGAGAAAATTGCGACACTGCTACTGTCGGCTATTCTCCAAAAAAACCAGTTGGAAAACCAGGTTGTTTTCCCCGAAGAGTTGGGCTTGCTGGTCAGCGACGAATTTGGTAACGCCAGCATTTATATGGACGAGTCGGCGCCAAACATTAAAGCACACCAGTTGGGGCTTATCACCCTGATCCCCGGTTCGGTTGGCTTAACCCGAAAAGGGAAGATTGCCCGGGTTGGACACCGCGCAGCCGACTATACGGCTGCTGCCCTGGCTGCCATATTCAACTCCGACCGGCTGGAACTATGGCAAATTCGCACGCCCTTTAAAACAGCCGATGTGAAATTTGTACACAATGCCGACTACATCGAAAGCCTGACTTATGCTGAAGCTTCTGAGTTGTCCTACTTCAACTATTCGGGCATTCATCCCCGCATTGTTGAACCCCTGATTAACGAGCATATTCCGATTCTCGTTTACGATCTGGCAGACGGTCAGAAAATTCTCCGCACACGGATTAATTCCAAAAGCATCGTTTCGCCCCATATCGTCAAAAGCGTTGCCTACACCGATGATATTGCTATTCTGAAACTCAATGGCCCGGGTGTCGGCTTTAAGCCGGGCATCTTAGCTAAACTAACCGGTGCATTTAATAAGAACCATATTAACATCCGATCTGTTATCACAGCACAAACCAGCATTAATATACTCATTGACAAAACTGCTGTGGAAACGGTTAAACAACTCACCGAAGAGCTGAAGCTACCATCAGTCAATCAGTTCGAGATTGACGAAAAGGTATCGTTGATTGCCATTGTCGGTCACGGCATGCAAGCTCATCACGGTATTTCGGCTCAACTTTTTTCGGCCGTAGCCAACAATAAGATCAATGTATTGCTGAGCGGATCCGGCGCCTCCGACCTGGTGAGCTATTTGGTGATCAACGAAAACGACAAACTTAAAGCCATTAAAGAAATTCATAAGACTTTCTTCAATTAAACCGAACGGAAAAGATTTTCAGAATACCTAAAAAGAAAAAACGATGACAAGCAAAAATTTAAAATTCGAGACCCTGCAGCTTCATGCAGGTCAGCAAGCCGACCCGACGACCGGCTCGCGGGCAGTGCCCATCTATCAAACCAGCTCCTATGTGTTTAAAGATTCGGAACACGCTGCCAACCTGTTTGGCTTGAAGGAGTTTGGCAACATATACACCCGAATTATGAACCCCACATCGGATGTATTCGAGCAACGCATTGCTGCACTCGAAGGTGGCGTAGCTGCCTTGGCGGTAGCATCCGGACACGCTGCCCAGTTTTTGGTTTGCAGCACCTTATTAAGCCAGGGCGACAACATTGTCAGTTCGCCGTATTTATATGGTGGCACCTACAACCAGTTCAACGTAACCTTCAAAAACTTTGGCTGGGAGGCACGCATGACCAAAGATCTGCAGGCTGAGTCGTTTGAAGCGTTGATCGACGAAAAAACAAAACTGATCTACTTCGAAACTATCGGCAATCCCGGTTTCGCCATCCCCGACTTTGACGCCATTGCCGCGGTGGCTAAAAAATACGACATCCCACTGGTTGTTGACAACACCTTTGCCGGTGGCGGCTACTTATTCCGACCCATTGAGCATGGTGCCAATATTGTGGTTGAATCGGCTACTAAATGGATTGGCGGCCATGGCACAAGCATCGGCGGCGTTATTGTTGACGGAGGAAACTACAACTGGGGAAACGGTAAGTTTCCGGGCTTCACAGAGCCTTCGGAAGGCTACCACGGCCTAAAGTTCTGGGATATTTTTAACTTTGACGGCCCGTTTGGGAACATTGCCTTTATTATTAAGGCTCGAGTTGAAGGCTTACGCGACTTTGGCCCGTCCATCAGTCCGTTCAATTCATTCTTACTATTACAGGGCCTGGAAACCTTGTCGTTAAGAATGGAACGTCATGTTGAAAATGCACAAAAACTGGCCGAATGGTTGGAAAACCACCCGCAGGTTGATCGTGTAAACTACCCGGGACTGCCGGGCAACCCTTCCTACAAACTGGCGCAAAAATACCTCCCCAAAGGAGCCGGAGGTATGCTTTCGTTTCTTGTTAAGGGTGATGTTGAAAAAGCCAAAAAGGTGGTCGAGAACCTGCAACTGGTAAGCCACCTGGCGAATGTGGGCGATGCCAAAACACTGATCATTCAGCCGGCAGCAACAACCCACCAACAGCTGTCAGCCGAAGCACAGCTGGCCGCGGGCGTTTACCCGTCCTTGTTGCGCGTATCTGTGGGACTGGAGCATATCGACGATATTATTGCCGACTTTGATCAGGCATTAGGTAAAATTTAAATTGAATGACCACATAGCCCGGAGGAACACACACTCCGGGCATCTTTAAACTGAGGAATGAATTATGCCGTTAAATATTCCGGATAAATTGCCAGCTATTGAAATGCTGCTGAAAGAGAACATTTTCGTAATCGACCAAACACGGGCATCGCAACAGGATATCCGGCCGTTGAGAATTGCGATTTTAAACCTGATGCCGCTCAAGATTACAACGGAAACGGATTTACTTCGGGTGTTGTCCAACTCACCGCTGCAAATCGAAATTGAGTTTCTGAAAATAAAGGATCACGAACACAAGCACACCTCGGCTGAGCACATGGCAATGTTTTACAAAACTTTCGACGAAATAAAATCGCGAAAGTTCGACGGCATGATTATCACCGGTGCTCCGGTCGAGCATCTTCCTTTTGAAGAAGTTACCTACTGGGACGAAATTCGTGAAATCATGGATTGGTCGGTCACCAATGTCACCTCTACCTTATTTATTTGCTGGGCCTCGCAGGCGGCCTTATTTCATTTTTACGGCATCCCCAAACACCCGCTCGACAAAAAAATGTTTGGCGTATTCAAACACCGGATCTCTGATCGGAAGATCCCCATCTTCCGTGGTTTCGACGATGAATATTACGTGCCTCATTCGCGCCACACCGAGGTGCGTGCCGAGGATATCAGCAAAGTTGACGGACTCGAGATTATTGCAAGCTCCGAAATATCGGGCGTAAACATGGTGATGGCCAAAGGCGGCCGCCAGATATTTATTACCGGCCACGCCGAATATTCGCGAATGACCCTGGATGATGAGTACAAGCGCGATGTCTCGAGAAAGCTTCCCATTGAAATTCCGGCCAACTATTATCCCGATGACGACCCCAGCCAGAAACCAATTCTTCGCTGGCGATCGGCTGCCGACCTGCTGTTCACAAACTGGCTCAACTATTACGTCTATCAGCAAACGCCATACGATCTGGACGACATCCGGTAGAAATTCATAAAACATCGGCTGCATCAACTGCGGTCAATAACAAATACAAAAGCCTCGCTTGATTTGACAACCAAAGCAGGCTTTTTTCTGTGAAAGTCCCTTCGGGTGATGCGCCTGCCTGCGGTAGGCAGGGTTTCCAACCGCATCGGGCATGTATTGAACAGGGGTTCAGCATCAACCGGTAGCCAAGCTTCTTTTGTAGCAAACCAGCACTGATGAGAGTCACCCCAAAACTGGCTGCTTTTCACGCCTACTTTTGCTCAATTCGGATCTTTTGTCCTACCGGACGGGTTTTCATCTTTGGCTTGCCCCAAAGAGTAAACAGAAAATTCAAGGCTTATTTTTATCTTCAGGTGCCAGCTCCCGAAAGCTAAGTTCAGCCGGGTGATCTCCAGTCCGGCAGCCGCCGGAGCGGAGCTTCCCGGATTCACTAAGCTTCCGGTTCGCCTCTCACCATCGATAAAAAGTAGGCCGGTCCCGCTCCGAGCGAGCTTCCGTCTTCTCTTAAATGCCTTCTGCTGTCTTCCACCACTTTCATCCCTGTTGGTGATTCCCCGGAATCATGTGTGTGGGTTTTCTGAAAGTCTACCACGCAAAGGTGCTAAGGCGCAATATCAACAACTGGTTTTCATTAGATGAGGAACGACAACCCGACAACTCTTGACAACAACGCCAACAGCATATCCGAAGCACGTATGTCAATACGAAGATTGTCCCGTACGGGACGGAATTTCTCCCTGTCGTCGTTATGCTACCCAAATAGCATCCCTCCGGGATTGCCGGAAGCTTTTCGGTTTGCTTTTTACCTTTCAGCGTTCAAGTTGAAAAACAATTGGTATCGTAGGCGGCGCTCATGGCGTGGGGAAGCAATCCAGAGGTGTTTTTTTCGTGCTCATGGCATGAGCGCCCAATTGTTGTGTAACATTTTCGTCCCCACGGCATGAGCAGCCAATTGTTGTGCAACATTTTCGTCCCCATGGCATGAGCAGCCAATTGTTGTGCAACATTTTCGTCCCCATGGCATGAGCGCCCAATTGTTGTGCAACATTTTCGTCCTCATGGCATGAGCAGCCAATTGTGGCGAAAGGAATAGGAAACCGCCCCTCAATTGCAGTTGCTGCCACTTCCGAATCGTAGATGACATGGGGAACTTATAGCGATTGACCAAAAAATCGCTAATTTTAAATCAAAACTAAAATCTTCCGGAATGACAAATCAGAAAAAAATTGCCGTTGTTTTGTCGGGCTGCGGCGTATACGACGGTGCTGAAATTCACGAGGCAACGCTGACCATGCTCGCCATCGCCAAACAAGGAGCGAGCTATACCCTGTTTGCCCCAAACACCACGCAACATCATGTAATCAATCACCTCACCGGTCAGGAAATGCCGGAAACCCGCAACGTGCTGGTTGAATCGGCCCGAATTGCCCGGGGACAAATATCGGACCTGAAAGACTACAATCCGGCCAACTTCGATGCGATCATCTTCCCCGGTGGCTTTGGTGCTGCCAAAAACCTCAGCACCTTCGCTTTCGACGGCCCCAACTGTACGGTTAACGAAGATGTGACAAAAGCAGTAAAAGCAACCGCTAAAGCCGGAAAACCAATCGGCGCCTTGTGCATTGCCCCGGCAGTGATTACCCGCATCTTAAGCAATGTGGATGTCACCATCGGCGACGATCCCCAGACAGCCAAAGCCATTGAAAAGATGGGCGGAAAACACATCCGCACAACAGATGGCGAAATTGTGATCGACCGTAACTACCGGGTAGTAACAACGCCCTGCTACATGCTAGACACCACCATCGACCAGATTGAAATCGGTGCCCGTAATGTGGTGAAAACAATCCTAACAATGTGCCAATAAGATAAACACCGATCGGGTCGCTCCGCCCGATTCGATCGGTACTGCTTCCTCCCAAAACTGCAGTGCATCCATTTCCTTCCAACAGCAATGTGCATGATTGATCCGGCTTCAGCCAGCAGATCCGAACCGACCAATCGGGAAAAATTGCCACTGATTTTCCCGCAACAGCTACAAAAAGTGTCGAAAGTCATAAAAAAATACGCATAAAAGATATCGTCGTCTTTTATTTTGCGCTATCCGTCGTCAATTTCTTAACATTTAGTTTAAATACGAGCAATCCTTGATTAAAACGGGTTTAAATAAGCTTGTTTTCCCCGAGCCAGCTCGGTTATTTTTTATCTTTACGGACGAAATTTCAGAGCAAAATATACTATTTCCTTATTATGAAACATATCAAATACGTTACGCCTGAAGAGGCTGTAAAAGTTATAAAATCCGGCGATCGTGTTCATCTTAGTAGTGTGGCTGTTACTCCGCACACACTTATTAAACCGATGGTAGAACGCGGTCGTAACGGAGAACTTTACGATGTTAAAATTCAGCACATCCACGTTGAAGGAAACCTGGAATATGCGAATCCTGAGTTTGAAGGGATTTTCGTATCCGAGCAATTCTTCGTTGGTGCAAACTTGCGTAAACAAACTCAAGCCGGTTACGCCGATTATATTCCGGTATTCCTGAGCGAAACGCAAAAACTGATCCGCGAAGGATACTGCAAAGTAAACGTCGCCATGATCATGTGTTCGGTACCCGACAAACATGGTTATGTATCGTTAGGAACTTCGGTTGACGCCACATTGGCTGCTATCGAAACTGCCGACGTTGTTATCGCAGCGGTAAACCCGAACGTTCCCCGTGCTTTCGGTGATGCCATGATCAACATCGACGACATCGACATCTTTGTTGAAGATGATATTGAACTGTACGCGCACGGAATGGCCGAGTTATCGGAAACCGATATCCAGATTGGTAAAAACGTTGCCGAGCTGGTGGAAGACGGTGCTTGTTTGCAAATGGGTATCGGTGGTATCCCCAATGCTGTATTGGCCCAATTGGGTAACCACAAAGACTTGGGTGTACACACCGAAATGTTCGCTGACGGAATCCTTCCGTTGGTTGAAAAAGGGGTTGTTACCGGAAAACGCAAACAACTGGACAAAGGCAAAATGGTTGCTTCGTTCCTGATGGGTACCAAAAAATTGTACGACTTCATCGACGACAACCCTCGTGTTGCCATGATGGATGTTGGCTATACCAACAGCGTTAGCGTGATCCGTCAGTTGGACAAACTGACAGCGATCAACTCAGCCCTGGCAATCGACCTGACCGGTCAGGTTTGTGCCGACTCAATCGGTATTAAACACTATTCAGGTGTTGGTGGCCAGATCGACTTTATCCGTGGTGCCGGTTATTCCAAAGGTGGTAAACCAATTATCGCCTTGCCTTCGGTAACGGCCAAAGGAGTTTCCAAAATCTCCCCCATCTTATTACCCGGATCCGGTGTGGTAAGTACCCGTTCGAACATGCACTGGGTGGTGACCGAATTTGGAGCGGTTAACCTGTACGGAAAAACATTGCAGGAACGTGCCAAACTGCTGACTTCAATTGCCCACCCCGACCATCGGGAGTCTTTGGATCAGGCAGCCTTTGAACGTTTCGGATCACATTTCCACTTTGTGAAAAAAGAATACTAGTATTTGAAAAGGCAAGCACTCCCCGGATGCTTGCCTTTCAATTACAGCGAATTAGCTAGAATATCTATTTCAATATTATTCACATAATTATTCAATAAAAATGAAAATATCTCACATTGAACACATCGGAATCGCAGTAAAAAGCCTGGACGAGGCAATCCCTTACTACGAAAAAGTGTTAGGCTTGAAATGCTATAACATCGAAGAAGTAGCTGATCAGAAAGTAAAAACAGCTTTCTTCAAAGTTGGAGAAGTAAAAATTGAATTACTGGAATCAACCGATCCGGCAGGCCCAATCGGTAAATTTGTTGAGAAAAAAGGACAAGGTATTCACCACCTCGCTTTTGCCGTTGACAATGTAAACGAAGCATTGACAGAAGTTGAAGCAAACGGGGTGGCAACAATCGACAAAACAGCCCGCAAAGGTGCTGAAGGATTGAACATCGGTTTCTTGCACCCAAAATCAACCTTAGGTGTATTAACTGAATTTTGCTGCGAATAATTTCCGGATTCCTTAATCTTTGAATGAAATAGCAATGAACAATCAGGATAAAATAAAACAACTCATCGAACTTCGCAACGAAGCGAAGCTTGGTGGTGGTGAAAAAAGAATTGAAAAGCAACACGAGAAAGGTAAATTCACCGCTCGTGAACGCATCGAAATGTTGATGGACGAAGGTAGTTTCGAAGAATTTGACATGTTCGTGAAACACCGTTGCACCAACTTCGGCATGGAAAAAAACAAGTTCCTGGGCGATGGTGTTGTAACCGGCCAGGGAACAATCGATGGTCGTTTGGTTTACGTGTTTGCACAAGACTTCACTGTTTTCGGTGGATCCTTGTCGGAAACATTCGCTGCAAAAATTTGCAAAATCATGGATATGGCCATGAAAATGGGTGCTCCGGTTATCGGTATCAACGACTCGGGCGGCGCTCGTATTCAGGAAGGTGTTACAGCACTGTCGGGTTATACCGAAATTTTCCAGCGTAACATCATGGCTTCGGGTGTGATCCCTCAAATATCGGCCATCTTCGGTCCTTGTGCCGGTGGTGCAGTATACTCTCCTGCCCTGACCGACTTCATCATGATGACCAAAGAACAGTCGTACATGTTCGTTACCGGCCCCAAAGTGGTTAAAACAGTAACCGGCGAAGTCGTAACCGACGCTCAACTGGGAGGTGCTACCGTGCACGGCTCTAAATCGGGCGTTTCACACTTTATCGCCGACGACGAACAGGAAGGTATCGCTCTGATCCGCAAGTTGCTGAGCTACCTGCCGCAAAACAACCTGGAGGATGCTCCGATCATGCCTTGCGACGATCCGATCGACCGTTTGGACGACTCGCTGAACGAGGTAATCCCGGACAACCCCAACAAGCCTTACGACGTTAAAGACGTGATCCACACCATTGTTGACAACGGCGAATTCCTGGAAGTACACCGCAACTATGCACAAAACATTGTTGTTGGTTTCGCTCGCTTCAACGGTATTTCTGTTGGTATTGTAGCCAACCAACCCAACTACCTGGCTGGTGTGTTAGACATTAACGCGTCGCGTAAAGCAGCTCGCTTTGTTCGCTTCTGCGATGCCTTCAACATCCCCTTGGTAACCTTGGTTGATGTTCCCGGATTCTTGCCCGGAACAGCACAGGAATATGGCGGCATCATCACACACGGGGCTAAATTGCTGTTCGCCTATGGCGAAGCAACAGTTCCCAAAGTGACCATCATCCTGCGTAAATCGTACGGTGGTGCTTATTGTGTGATGAGCTCGAAACACCTGCGCGGCGACCTGAACTACTCATGGCCAACAGGCGAGATCGCCGTAATGGGTCCTAAAGGTGCTATTGAAGTTCTTCAAAGCAAGAAAATTCGCGAAATCGAAGATCCGGCAGAACGCGCTAAGTTTATCGCCGAAGCGGAAGCGGAATACAAAGATAAATTTGCGAACCCATACAATGCAGCTCAATACGGCTATATTGATGATGTTATTGAACCGCGCAATACACGTTTCCGGATTATCCGTGCCTTGCAGTCGTTAGCAACTAAAAAGGACATGATGCCGCCGAAAAAGCACACCAATATTCCATTATAAAACAAAATCATGCAAAGAAAATCCAAAGCTTTATTTGCCGGGATTTTTGTTTTACTATTCGTAGCCTTCTCCCATGCGCTTTATGCGCAGGGGGCTACGAATTTGAAGTTTAATGAAATCCTGTTAAACAACGAGTCGAACTTCATGGACGAATATGGCCAACGAAGTTCCTGGTTGGAGATTGTGAACTCTTCCTACAGTAAGGTTAACATCGGAGGATGTTATTTAACCGATGATCAGAAAAATCCGAAAAAATACTGGATTCCAAACAACTCGCAGGAAACTGTTATCTCCCCTCGTGGATTTATCGTTTTCTTTGCTGATGGAAAACCATCGCGCGGAATTTTCCACCTCAACTTTCACCTGGAAGCTGGAAAATCAATCTATCTGTACGATGCAAACGGGCGCACGCTGGTCGACCAGGTGACACTGCCCGACGTTCTGGCCCCCGACCTGGTGTACTACCGCCAGTCGATAGACTCAGACCAGTGGGCTACATCCGCCCAATCCACTCCCCGCTCCGACAATGACCACAGTCATAAAGCGTCAGCCGGTGAACGGTTTGTTGAACACGACCCCATCGGGGTTGGAATGGTTATCGTTGCCATGTCGGTTGTATTCTCAGCACTCGCCATTCTGTTCTTATTTTACTTACTTGTCGGCAGAAAATTCAAGGCCAAAAAGAAAGCCAAATCTGCTGCCGGCGAGCATAAGCAGGCCCCTGAAGAACATCTTTCAGGTGAAGTTAATGCCGCAATTGCGATGGCCTTACACTTACACTTTGCCGAACAGCACGATTTTGAAAATACAGTTCTGACCATCAAAAAGGTCGCAAGACCTTATTCACCCTGGAGTTCGAAAATTTATACGCTAAGAAAACATCCACGTCAATAAACCCATCTTATGAAAAAATATAAATTTACCATAAACGGCAACGAATACGAGACAGAAATCCTGAACTTCGAAGATAATATCGCTGAAATTGAAGTAAACGGTTCGCTCTATAAAGTAGAACTTAGCCAGGAAATCAAAACACAAAAAACCCCGAAACTGATTCGTCAGAAAGCAGTTCCGTCAACCGACGTGCATCCTTCGGTTGCCAAAACAAGCAGTCCTACTGCTCCCAAAGGTTCGGGTACGATCAAATCACCGCTTCCGGGCACCATCCTCGATGTTTTTGTGAAAGAAGGAGATCAAGTGCAGCGCGGTCAGAAAGTATTGATGTTGGAAGCCATGAAAATGGAAAACAACATCGAGGCCGACAAATCAGGTAAGATTGCGGCGATCCATAAGCAAAAAGGTGACTCAGTGATGGAAGGCGACATCTTAATCACCATTGAATAATAAGGAGGTTAATCATGGAGACATCTTTTCTGGATTTCATCATCGAGCACCTTGGGCAATTTCTGCAATTTACAGCTTTTGCGAACCTGACAGTAGGTCACCTCATTATGATCGCTGTTGGATTAGGCTTCATCTACCTGGCTATTGCAAAAGAATTTGAGCCCATGCTGTTAATTCCGATCGGATTTGGTATTCTGGTTGGTAACATTGCCTTCTCTCCCGGATTCAAAATTGGTATCTACGAGTCCGGCAGTGTGCTGAATTATCTCTACTTTGGCGTCGCACAAGGCGTATACCCTCCCCTGATCTTTCTGGGTATTGGTGCTATGACCGACTTTTCGGCGCTCATATCGAACCCCAAGCTGATTCTGATTGGGGCAGCGGCCCAGTTCGGTATTTTCGGAGCCTACTGTATTGCATTAGCCCTGGGTTTCAGCCCTACTGAAGCAGGTGCTATTGGCATTATTGGTGGTGCCGATGGTCCGACAGCGATCTTCATATCGTCAAAACTGGCGCCCGACCTGATGGGGGCAATTGCCATCTCGGCTTATTCATACATGGCCTTGGTTCCTGTCATCCAACCGCCAATTATGCGCTTATTGACGACCAAAAAGGAACGTGTCATCCGCATGAAGCCGCCACGTGCTGTTTCCAAAAAGGAAAAGCTGATTTTTGCCATCTCGGGAATGCTGCTCACCACCTTTATTGTGCCCAGCGGCTTACCTCTACTGGGGATGCTTTTCTTTGGTAACTTACTGAAAGAAAGCGGCGTTACCAAGCGTCTGGCCGACACTGCAAAAGGCCCGATGATTGATATTGTTACCATTCTTTTAGGCTTAACCGTTGGTGCATCAACACAGGCCACCACCTTCCTGACAATCAAATCAGTCGGGATCTTCCTGCTGGGGGCTTTCTCGTTTGTGATAGCAACCACTGCCGGGGTGTTGTTTGTAAAACTGATCAACCTGTTCCTGAAAGACGGAAACAAAATCAACCCGCTTATTGGTAACTCCGGTGTATCGGCCGTTCCCGACAGTGCCCGGGTGTCGCAGGTTGTTGGTTTGGAATACGACAAAACCAACTACTTACTGATGCATGCCATGGGGCCCAATGTAGCCGGTGTAATCGGTTCGGCCATTGCGGCAGGTATCTTGCTGAGCTTCTTAATGTAATCGGACATCCGATTCTATATATTACAAACGAGCTTCCTTTTCAGGAAGCTCGTTTTTTCTTTCGGAGAGCTCGGCTCCTTAGCGAGCCTGGCGATAGGGTTTTGTTTTAACAATTGCCGAAAGTAGCCCAACGATTTTTTGCCCTCCGAAAAAAAGCGAACGTCGGCTATGCAGACGTTATATTGAAAACTCAGGTTTCTATTTCACCAATTCGACCTGCGGCCCCGCTTTCACTAACTTCTTCCCTTCTTCGGTATCCGTATAGTCTTTAAAGTTTGTGATAAATAATTCGGCCAGGTGGATTGCCTTTTCCTGCCAATCGTCCGAATGCGGGTACGTATCACGCGGATCGAGTATCGCCGGATTCACATCGTGAAGTGCAACGGGAACTTCCAGATTGAATATCGGAATAGTTCGTGTTTCGGCGTTCTCAATCGATCCGTCTAATATGGCATCAATAATCGCACGGGTGTCTTTAATCGAGATCCGTTTTCCACTTCCATTCCAGCCCGTATTTACCAGGTAAGCTTTAGCCTGGTTCTGCTCCATCCGCTTAACCAACTCTTCGCCGTATTTTGTGGGGTGAAGACTCAGGAAAGCCGAACCAAAACAAGCCGAAAATGTGGGAAGCGGATCATCAATGCCGCACTCGGTACCGGCTAACTTCGCTGTGAAACCCGAAAGAAAATGATATTTAGTCTGCTCGGGTGTTAGTTTCGATACCGGAGGCAGAACACCAAATGCATCGGCCGATAAAAAGATAACCTTATGTGCCGGGCCTCCTTTGGATACCGGCTTTACAATATTGTCGATGTGATAGATCGGATACGAAACCCGCGTGTTCTCGGTAACCGATGAGTCGTTGAAATCGATTTTACCATCTTTGTCAACAGTCACATTTTCGAGCAAGGCATTCCGCTTTATGGCGTGGTAAATATCGGGTTCCGACTCTTTATCCAGACGAATTGTTTTGGCGTAGCAGCCCCCTTCGAAGTTGAAAACACCTTCATCGTCCCAGCCATGCTCATCGTCTCCAATCAGTTTGCGGTGCGGATCGGTCGACAAGGTCGTTTTTCCGGTTCCCGACAGTCCGAAGAAAATTGCCGTATCACCATCGTAGCCCACATTGGCCGAACAGTGCATTGAGGCTATCCCTCGTAATGGAAGATAATAATTCATCATCGAAAAAATACCTTTTTTCATCTCTCCGCCATACCAGGTACCGCCAATCACCTGCATCTTCTCGGTTAAATTAAATACCGTAAAGTTCTCCGAATGGAGGCCCTGCTTTTGCCAGTTGGGGTTGGTGGCTTTTGATCCGGTAAGCACAACAAAGTCAGGCTCCCCGTAATTGGCCAACTCTTGGTCGCTGGGTCGGATAAACATGTTCTTTACAAAGTGAGCCTGCCAGGCTACTTCAACAACAAAACGAACTTTCAACCGGCTATCCGGATTCGCACCGCAAAAGGCATCCATCACAAAAAGCCGTTTGCCCGATAGTTGCTCGGCCACCAGCTGCTTCAGATCTTTCCATACCGCAGGCGACACCGGTTTATTGTCGTTCGGGACTTCCTCGCTTGTCCACCATATTGAATCTTTGGTAGTATCGTCCAAAACGATATACTTATCCTTGGGAGACCTTCCCGTAAAAACACCCGTCATCACATTAACCGCTCCTAACTCTGTCAGCTGTCCCTTTTCAAAACCAGTCAAACCTGCTTTTGTCTCTTCCTCAAACAGCAATTCGTACGATGGGTTATAAATAATCTCCTTTACATTTTGAATTCCATAATTTGATAAATCCGGATTTTTCATATTGATTGAGTTATTAATTGGTAAAGAACACCACCAGGGTGCTATATTTTTGGTCTATCAACGATCAATCTAAAACACGGCCTGTTTACCAGAGTCTTAGGCAAGCTACAAAAAAAAAGACAGCATTTTCAAAAAAATGCTGTCTTAAAGAACATATATTCAGATGTTATTTCACCGCTTGAAACGGGGCAAATTACAGAATATTAAGAACGTGGATGGAAGTGAGTGATTGTGTTTTTCAAGTAATCACGATCCAGGTGCGTATAGATTTCCGTTGTCAGGATCGACTCGTGACCGAGCATTTCCTGAACGGCTCTCAAATCGGCTCCTCCCGAAATCAGGTGAGTGGCAAAAGAGTGACGGAAAGTATGCGGGCTGATCTTCTTATTCAAACCAACTTTTTCGGCCAGGTTTTTAATAATGGTAAAAATCATCACCCGGCTCAATTTTTTACCGCGTCTGTTCAGGAACAATACGTTTTCACTTTCCGGGCTAATTTTCAAAGTCTTACGGTAACCATGCAGGTACTTGGTAATTTCTTCGATAGCCTTTGAGCTTACCGGAACCAGGCGTTCCTTCTCGGCTTTCCCTTCTACTTTAATAAATCCCTGATCGAAAAACAAGTTGGTAACCTTCAGGTTAACCAGCTCGGATACGCGCAAGCCACAGCTGTACAATGTTTCGAGCATTGCCTTGTTACGCTGGCCTTCCGCTTTATTCAGATCAACGCCGTCAATAATCAGATCGATTTCCTCCATGGTTAATACATCCGGAAGCTTACGGCCAATCTTCGGAGACTCCAGCAAGGTGGTCGGATCACTGTTAATTTTTCCTTCCATCAGCAAATACTTGAAGAAAGACTTGATACCGGAGATTGTACGGGCTTGCGTACGAGGACTAACACCCCGATCGTTAATGTACTCAATAAAACCACGCAGGTGGTTAATACGCACTTTTTCGGGCGTTAACCGCTTGTAGTTTTCATCCAAATAAGCCATCAACTTATTGATATCGTTGATGTAAGCAGCGATTGAGTTCTGAGAGAGTGATTTCTCCAATCTCAGAAAAGTTTCAAAACCTTTTTTACTATCTTCCCATTTCATAATAAAAAAATTAATTTTTTTGTAAGAACAAAATACAATACTTTCGACCTTCAAAAAGAAAAGTCTTTCAATCAGCACCGATTGAAAAATAGTTTCTTCCCCAAGATTACATAATTTTCAATACGGTGTCGACAGCATAAAGTTACTATATTTTTTAAATAAGTGAAATAAATATGAAAATATTGTTAATGAATGGGCCAAATTTAAACCTTCTGGGCAAGAGAGAGAGAGGGATTTACGGCGATACATGTTTCGAAACATATTACAAAGAATTAGTAAGCAGATATCCGCATATTGAATTGGAATACTACCAATCGAACATTGAGGGCGAGCTGATTGACAAAATTCACGCAGTTGGTTATAATTATGACGGCATTGTTTTCAATGCCGGAGCCTATACCCATACCTCGGTGGCCATCCGCGATGCCATTGCCGGGGTAACAACTCCGGTTGTCGAGGTTCATATTTCCAACACACTTACCCGCGAGAATTTCAGACACGAATCCATAATTGGTCCGGTATGCCGGGGAAGCATCATGGGTTTTGGACTGGACTCCTACCGTTTGGGAATCGAAAGCTTTATTAAAAATTAACGTTTGCGTTAATTCTTGCATCCATTCAAAAATGTTTTAGAACACTTCAATAAAAATGCTACTTTTGAGGCCCCATATATTTATATCGTTCGAAAAATGAAACATACAAAAATCGTAGCTACAATCTCTGATCTAAGATGTGATCAGGAGTTTTTAAAAACCCTGCACGAATCGGGCATGAACGTTGTTCGTATGAACACAGCTCACATGACGCCTGATTCGGCCAAACCACTTATCGACAACGTACGCGCAGTATCTGATAAAATTGCCATTTTGGTAGATACCAAAGGGCCGGAAATCAGAACAATGGGCATCGAAGAACCAATCGAGCTTGCAGAAGGCGACATGGTTGAAGTGTCTGGTATTCTTCGTGAAAAGAGCGAAGCAGGACGCCCCTTTTTCAGCGTTTCTTATGACAAAATGCACGTTGAAATTCCTGTCGGAAAACAAATCTTGATTGACGATGGTGAAACAGCCATGACTGTTGTTGAAAAAGGAGCTGATTTTGTGCTTTGTCGCGTTGAAAACAAAGGTAAAATCAAAAATAGAAAAAGTGTAAATACACCTGGATTTACGGTTCAATTACCATCTATTTCGGCCAAAGATGAAGCATTCATCAAATTCTCTGCCGAACTGGGTGTTGACTTCATTGCCCACTCATTTGTGCGTAATGCAGCTGATGTGTTAGCCGTTCAAAAAATCCTGGATGAATATAATAGCCCGATCAAAATCATCGCTAAAATCGAAAACCTGGATGGTGTAGAAAATATCGATGAAATTTTAGATCATGCTTACGGTGTGATGGTTGCCCGTGGTGACCTGGGTATTGAAATCCCTGCTCAAAAGATTCCTGGCATCCAACGCCATTTGATCAAAAAATGTGTTGAACGCAAGAAGCCGGTTATCGTAGCAACACAGATGTTACACACCATGATCGACAACCCTCGTCCAACTCGTGCCGAAGTTAGTGACGTGGCCAATGCCATTTTCTCTCGTGCCGATGCGATTATGCTTAGCGGTGAAACGGCTTATGGTAACTACCCTATTGAAGCTGTAAGAGTAATGAACAGCATTGCCAATGAAGTTGAGCATAGCAAAGACAAGCGTAACGACATCACTGTTCCGTTGGTGGAAAACGAAGTTGCTGCTTTCTTGGCCGAAGCTGCGATTAACGCATCAAATGAGCTTCCTACAAAAGCGATCGTTACCAATACCAAAACAGGTAGAACGGCTCGCTATTTGGCTGCTTTCCGCGGTACAAAACCAGTTTATGCTCAGTGCTACGAAGCTCACGTTGCCCGTATTCTTTCGTTGTCGTATGGTGTTTACGCGGATGTAATCGAGCCTAAAAAAGACAAATTCAAAATGGTTCGCAGTTGTTTAAAAGCCCTCACCGGAAACGGTACCCTGCAAGGTGACGATCAAATCGTTTACGTTGGTGGTAGCTTCGGTATCGGTGGTGGTTCAACTTTCCTTGAAGTTTCTACCGTAGAGAAATTAACAAAGAAAGAAGAAAACTAATATTGAAAGCCTAAATCCTGAGCTATCAGGCAGATGCTTTTGAAGATATCAGATATAAAGAACCGTCCAAGTCGCTTGGGCGGTTTTTTTATGTCGCTGCTAATGCCTCAGAAGACACCGCGCTATGCGGTTTCCTGTGAAAATCAACAAACATCAAAAGGCCAGATCTCCAGAAGATTTTGATGTTGTTTGAGCGCCAACGCAACAACTTGTAACAACCAAGACAACAGGATATCAGTAGCACGTATGTCGTCCACACAAGAGATTCTCCCTTCCCGTATGGGACGGAATTTTGCCCCTGTCGTCGCTAAGCTACCCAAATTGCATCCCTCCGGGATTTCGATGTGTTTATAGATCGGCTGTAATGCTTGATAAACCAAGCCAACCGACTCCCGACTTTTTGGCATTGATCAAAAGACCTTCTGGCTAGTTGATGGCGTTTTAAGCGCCAACCCGAAAACTTGTGACAACCACGACAACTTGTAACAACCACGACAACAAAGATTACAAGGCAACAAAGACAACCCGCTATTTCGTGAAAAGCGTTGTGGCTCACAATCCAATCTTGCCGTATACAATTTGTAAGATCTCCTGCTCCTTTAGCTCTGCCTGATAGAACAGCTTTTCGGCCCGGTGCTTATAGCTTTCGGAAAGCGACTGATCTTTCAGTTCTTTCAGATTGATTAAAACATTAAGGTAGGCACCATGGACCGCGGTTTTGGCACAAAGCGCAGCTACACCAGCATCGGACACGGAGTTTGGATTCCCATGTTCAGCCATCTCTGCGATCACATCAAACGACGCACAAGCAGCTTCCATCACTGCCAAAGGGCTTTCAATAGCGCAAATAGTGGCCTTGCGAATAGCCTCGTTCCTCAACGCCTTTTCTTCTTCTGTCGACTTGGGCATGGCATAAGCATCCATCACCTGGTTAAAGGCCTTTGTATCTTCATCAACCAGTTGAAGTAATGTTGTTTGATAGCCCTTCGCCTGATCTGCCCAATTCGAAAAATCACCCCATCGGTTATCCCAGCCTCTCTTATGTGCCGAAAGGTTGGCCACCATGCCGCCCAGAGCAGCCCCCAAGGCCCCCAGATAAGCGGCAACAGATCCGCCCCCGGGAGCTGCCGATTCAGAAGCCGTCGCATACATAAAATCGGACAGGCTCGTGTCGGTAAGCCGCTTTTTGTCTTGTTCAAGCCGATATTCAATAATTCGCTCTCGGGGATCGAATGGCCCCAGTTCATCTAAGCCCATCGACTTGATGGCGATTTTAATAATCTCCGCATCCGAAATGCCGACAGAGCGTTGCTGCTTCCTCAGAAAATACTTGCCGGCATCCAACATGGCCTTCAGGGGAATTAGTCCAACCAATTCTGATCCGGTCACCCGCATCCCGCGATCGTGCGCACTGCGACAAACAGCCTCGAAAGCCTGATGCAGCGAAGTCACCGTGATATCGGTCAAGTTCATCGAGATCTGGGCAATTCCGTATTCTTCAATATACCAACCGATAGCCCGGACTTTTCGCAGCGAGCCTGGAATACGAACCGGCAGTCCCTGCTGATCTTTCACGATTTTACCGGTAATTGGATCACCCTCTCTCAATAGTCTCCCCGACTCGCGAACATCAAAGGCAATGGCATTAGCGCGCCGAACAGAGGTCGTATTTAAGTTCACATTATAGGCTATCAGAAAGTTACGGGCACTTACAGCAGTCGCTCCTGCCCGCACATTGAACTCAACCGGACCGTAGTCAGGCTTCCACTTCGGATCCTTCAACTTTTGCGGCAGGCCTTCATACTCTCCCGAACGACAAGAAGCCAAACTTTTACGTTCGTCCGAGAAAGCAGCAAACTCGTAACAATAAACAGCGATGTTTAACTCTTCGCCAATACGTTGAGCCAGCTTCCGCGCATAAACAACTGTTTCGTCCATGCTTATGTTGGCAACCGGCACTAGCGGACACACATCGGTCGCTCCAAAACGAGGATGCTCGCCATGGTGCTTACGCATATCAATCACTTCGGAAGCCTTTTTCACGGCCTGAAAAGCCGCTTCAACAACCGCATCGGGTTGCCCCACAAAAGTAACAACCGTTCGGTTGGTCGCTTTTCCGGGATCTACATTGAGCAGTTTAACGCCATCAATACAGGTTATTACATCAGTTATCTGTTTAATTACATTCAGGTCCTGCCCTTCGCTGAAATTGGGGACACATTCTATCAATTGGCTCATAAATCGCTTTTACTTATATAATTTGTCCGTCAAGGATTACGGTTTCAATTAAATTGGTGGCATAGTGATAGGGTATGCTGCTGTACGAGGGAATTTCTTTGGTGATAAACACGTTCCCCATTTTCCCGGCACAGATGCTCCCGCATATTCCATCTACACCCATGGCATAGGCACTGTTAATGGTGGTTGCATTGATCACTTCCTCCGGGCTCATGTTGTATTTGATACAGCCCATAGCCGCCATGAAACTCATATTTCCCGATGGCGATGAACCGGGATTATAGTCGGAAGCTAAAGCGACCGGCAGACCGGAATCAATCATTTCGCGCACGGGCGAATAAGGCAAATTTAGAAAAAAAGCGGCTCCGGGAAGTACGGTTGGCATGGTTTCCCGTCCCTTGAGGGCTTCAATCTCATCAGCCCCGATATGCTCCAGATGATCGACCGACAGCGCATTGTATTTCACCCCCACCTGCACACCTCCGGTCCTACCCAGTTCGTTGGCATGCACCTTGGGCCTGAGGCCGTGCTTCATGCCGGCCATCAGGATTTGCTCCGACTCCAGGGGGGTAAAAAATCCCTGGTCGCAGAACACATCGATATAATCTGCTAAATCTTCTGCGGCAATTACGGGCAACATCTCATGAATAATCTTCCCGATATATTTCGAGCGGTCGTCGCCATATTTCTCAGGAACGGCATGAGCACCCAGAAAAGTCGCTTTGATGACCATCGGGCTATCTTTTTTCAGGCGACGGATAACACGCAGCATTTTCAATTCCGTTGCTGTACTTAAGCCATAGCCACTTTTAATCTCCACAGCTCCGGTTCCCTGCATCGCTATTTCGTGCAAGCGCCGCATGGCCGAGTCGTACAGTTCCTCTTCCGAAACACGAGCCATCGCTTCGGCACTGTTTAAAATTCCTCCTCCCCGCTTGGCTATTTCTTCGTAACTGAGGCCTTTTATCCGGTCGGTAAATTCTTGTTCACGCGAGGCGGCATACACCAGATGCGTGTGCGAATCGCAAAAAGAAGGCATGACAACCCGGTTGCTGCAATCCAGTTCAATCAGCACATCATTATCCAATGTTTCGTCGTTCAGATCTTTCATTGGTCCGAAGCCCTCAATTATTCCGTCGCGCATAACCAGGTAGGCATTTCTGAGCACCGACAAGGATGCCATCTCTTTTCCGGCTTTAAAACGGACACCACAGCCCGCAACCTGCACCAATTCCTTGATATTCTCCAGTACAATTCTCATAGAGCTAAATTATTATACTCCAATTTAAAAAAACTCACGCAATAAATAAGATGCTAAAAATCATATCGGGAAAATCTCTTTAACAAAGTGCTACATTATTACCAAATCGACTTAAAATCAACAGCAAACGCCTTCGCGGCATCGGTTTTTATCCGCAGCCAGAACCGGTTACCGGCAAGCACTCTGCGACCTGCCGCGAAGCTGCGAGCCTCTGTTCTGTTGGTTATTTTTCGTCCTTATAAAGCAAAAAAAATAAGTAAACCTGAGATCGTAGCCAATTTTTGATCATTTTTACAAACCGTTTATTTTCGATCGCTCACCTTTAGCCATGAGTGCAGCGGTCGTACGGGAGGATATTACCTGATACAGAAAACAGAACATGTTAAAACAAACAACGAAGTCGGGCTACTCGTTCGTACTACTATTGCTGTTCACATCAATACTTGTGAGTCAGGCCTATGGCCAGCAAAAATTGCTTAAGGGCACTGTTACCGATTTGGAAACAGGCCAGCCAATTCCTTTTGTGAATATCGTTATTAAACACAGCACAACGGGAACGACAACCGACACATTGGGAAACTTCAGTTTGCGTTTCCCCACGCTAACCGATACGCTGTACTTCACGGCAATCGGGTACAGCCCTGTCAGCAAACTTCTTCCGCGCGAGGATATGCTGCGTATTGGGGTTACCCTAAAGCCGGAAACATTCGACATAAGCGAAGTACAGGTTGCGCCCGACGAAGGCCCCATGCGGGAGCTTTTCCGACACATCATGGAGCGGAAGAAAGCAAACAATCCGGATCAGTACAATAAGTATTCGTATCAAAAATATTCGCAATGGGAGTACCAAATCACGAACCTGGGCGACAAGATTCTCGAATCGAAAGCCTTTCGTAAAAATCCCAATGTTATTAAGACCGCTGAGGACAGCACGCGGTTTCTACCACTCTATTTCTCGGAACAGTTGGTGTTTAACGAGATTCAGAAAGAACCGGCCAAAAAAAAATCGACCGTGTTGGCCGACCGAACAAATGGTGTGGGCATTCTGAATGAACTGGAAATATCGGGCTACACCAGCGCACTCGATATGGAGGTGAATTTCTACGACAACTTCATCAACATTTTCACACAGAACTTCGTCAGTCCACTGGCCGACAACGGATGGTATTATTATAAGTACTTCCTGGCCGACAGCTCGAAGGTAGATGGCGTAATGCACTACCGGGTTCATTTTCAGCCGCGGCGAGCAGGAGAAAATACCTTTAAGGGTTATTTTATTTCCGAAAACAAATACTATTCGATTGTTGAGATCGACGGAGAGCTGTCGTCGACCAGCAACCTGAACTTTTTGAAACGACTTCACCTAAACAGCAATTATTACTTTGTAAACGACTCAACTCCCTTTTACAAACGCAACCAGATTGACGCGCTGTTCGACTATATTCCGTTTAAAACGCCAAAGAAAGATACCAAACGGGTTTCGCTATACTACACGCAAAACGCCACAATTAAGGATGTCGTTATTAACCCGAAGGACGAAATAAAACTAAGCGCACCGAAGTCGAAATACGAAACCATCAGCCTGCCCGATGCCTACGATCGGGATTCGGCCTATTGGGCTGAACACCGCATGGCGCAACTTACCGACAAGCAAATCATGTTCGCGCAGGTTGTCGACTCCATCAGCAATATCAGGCAGATTAATATTCTGAACAACCTGGCACGCATGTCGATGACCAGCTACTACGACTTGGGCAAGTTTGAAATTGGTCCGTTTACCAGCTTCTATAACACCAACAAAGTTGAAGGAAGCAAAGTATTTATGGGAGCCCGCACCAGCGAGGAAATCAGCAAAAACCTGATGGTCTGGGGAGGCCTGGGCTACAGTACCCGCATCCGGAAAGTTTCGGGGATGCTTGGCGTGGGTTATCGGTTCAAAACCATCAACCGCCAGGTGGTGAAGCTGGACTACGAGGACAAGATGATTCGCCACGGGGAAAATGAAAAGATTCTGTATTTATACGAAAACGCCTTTACGGCAACCGAAAACAACCTGGTTTCCCAACTGCTTCAACACGATCCGCTGGATGAAATTTACCGGGAAGAAAAAGTCCGCGCACAATACGAATACGAATGGTACCCGGGCTTATCGAATAAATTAACCCTCGCCTACACCCGACATTATTCGCCCGAGTTTTACCCGTTTCTGCGCAATGGATCGCCCGTCGGGGCTGTGTCGGCCACCGAGATCAACCTGGACACACGCTTCTCGCACGAGGAAAAGCTGATCGACAAGGGCTTTTTACGACTCTATATGGGAACCGAATTTCCGATCATTCACCTGACCCTTGGGGCTGGTCAGATTTATTACAACGACCAACGCTCGTACTACGGACGTGTGGCCTCGACCATCAAGCAGGAAGTTTATATGGGAATGACCCGTTTTGACTATGCCATTGAGGCGGGTGCCTACTTCGGGAAACTCCCCTACACCATGCTCGACATCCCCCGTGGAAACGAAACCTTTGGCTTGTACAGCTACGACTTCAACTTGTTGAATTACCTGGAGTACGTCCACGACAAGTATCTGCATGCTTACCTGGAATATCATTTAAACGGTTTCTTTTTCCGTCGCGTGCCGCTGCTAAAACGAGCGAACCTCCGGGAAGTCCTATCCGCCAAAGCATTGGTGGGTTCGCTGAGCGATAAACATCAGGAGATTATCAGCTTTCCGGATCCGATCTCCCAAATGGGCAAGCCCTACATTGAGCTTGGTGCCGGGGTTGAAAATATTCTGAGCATGTTCCGGATTGAAGCCCTGTGGCGGGTACAACCCCAATCGGTTATCGATGCACCTCAGTTTGGTATCCGCGCACGATTTGAGATCGGGCTGTAATGGCGGGTGCTTATGATACGGCCCCATAAATGCACCTTGCTTTTCTGAAAGTCCCTTCGGGTGATGCGGTTTCCAACCGCATCGGGGATGCCTTCAATTGCGATTCAGCTCGAACCTGAAGCAAAGGCTCATTTTGTAACAAACCTGTGTTGGTGAACGTTGTTCCAATCCCTACTGCTTTTTCTATTCTACTTTTGATCAAAGAGGAACTTTGTCCTACCGGACGGGTTTTCATCTTTGGCTTGCCCCAAAGACGAAACAGAAAACGCAAGGCTTATTTTTATCTTCAGGTGTCAGCTCCCGAAAGCTAAGTTCAGCCGGGTGATCTCCAGTCCGGCAGCTGCCGGAGCGGAGCTTCCCGGATTCACTAAGCTTCCGGTTCGCCTCTCACCATCGATAAAAAGTAGGCCGGTCCCGCTCCGAGCGAGCTTCCGTCTTCTCTTAAATGCCTTCT
>NZ_QAAD01000020.1 GCF_003046625.1 Mangrovibacterium marinum | reverse complement strand
GTGGTCTGCTCAATAAAATAACTTAAACAGCCCGTCAATTCCATTTGAAAATTGACGGGCTGTTTTTTGGGCTGCGTCATCGCCGAGACGCTTACCGACAACTTGTGAAAACAACGACAACAGCATCGTCGAAACATGGTAAGCTTTCATCCCTGTTGCTGATTCGCCGGAATCATGACGTTTTTTTGATAAAATCTTCCCGAATAGGGTTGAAGCTATCAACCAGTCGGGCACATTCCGTTAATAATTGAATCGTATGTTTCTTCCCGGATGGCACCGCGAACATGTCCCCGGCCTTCAATTTCACGGGTTCCTCGTCTTCGCAGAAGAAGATAATCTCTCCGGCAGCGATGTAGGATGTTTGTTCGTGCGGGTGGCTGTGTGGCGGTTCGGGACTATCCCAGGGACCATCGCTAAAATCGATCAATACCGTCATCAAATCGTCCGTATGGATAATCTTTCGTTCGAGCCCTTCGCGGACCTTTTCGTAGGGAACCGCATCAAATTGTAGTGTAGCCATACAATGCTTTGTTAATCGAATAAAAAAAGGGAAACCCGTTTGGATTTCCCTTCAAATGTATGTCGTAAAAGATTACTCAGCAACAGCTTTCTTTCTCGACGAATAGTTGATGTGCAAGGCAGATGCTTTACGCAATTCCTGCTTGATATCGGTTACGATACCCATTTTTGCAAACTCATCAACTTTCAGAGAAGTAATCATCATTGGCACCTCAGCCTCATCGCGAGCTTCACGCTCAGCAGTGATAAAGTCTAAGATATCCTCAGGCTGAGCGAACTGGTCGTTCAGCTGGATACGTGGTTCAGAACCAAAAACGCGTTGAAATTGTTTTTGGGGTTCACCAACGTAAATATAGCTTACCAATGATTTCTTTTCCAACTTGGAAAGTTCAGTAGCTTCAGGAATGTGAATCTGAACTTTCAGTGTTACCTCCCTCATCGTTGTACTAACCATAAAGAAGAATAGCAACATAAAAACGATGTCGGGCAATGAAGCTGTCGAAATCGGTGGTAAATCTTTGCCACCTTCTTTTCTAAATTTAGCCATATTCTATTTCCCTCCAACTTTTTTAGGTTCAGCCTCGGAGATCTTCGACGGATAAATTTCTTTAATCGCATCTTGTTGATCACTCTCAAGCTTATCGTAAGATTTGCCGAACTTTTGCTCAGCCAATTCTTCTCTTAATTCATTAATGGCACCAACCAACTCGTTTTGAACTGCCAGATAGGTCCCGTAGGCTGTACCACGGTCGTTCTGCAAAGAAATTACCCCTTTTGTAATTCCAACTTCACCGAAATAATCCACCTCTTTGTAGTTTTTCTCGGGTAAGTCTTCCGAATTATTCGGGTTGGCCATAAATTCTTTGGCCTTATCTCTTAGCTGATCAACTTGTAATGGTTCACCTTCCACCAATAATTGGTTATTGGCATTCACCAGCACCACAAACACGTTACGTTCCTTAATAGGAGGAGTATCGTCGTTATTTTGGTCTTCTGGTGGCATAGGCGGAAGTCTACGTTCCAAACCGCTGTCAACATCCATTGTGGTCGTTACCAGGAAAAAGATAAGCAACATGAAGGCAATGTCTGCCAGAGATGCTGCGGGTATTTCAGGTACTTTTCTAGCCATAATCTAATTTTTCCTGTAATTATTCCACAATAAATTATTTCAACAAACGAGTTAACGGCGCCAGGGCAATTGCAATAATTGTCAGGAACAAAAGGATGTAGGTCGCATACAAAGTCGTACCAATCCATTTTGAAATTGTAGTCGTCAAACTACCGTCGGTAACAAATTTTTCAACACCGTGAAATTGAGGGATGGCATCGGATGCAAATACATAGGCAAGCACCACGACCACACCTGCAAAAACAAGAGCTGTTAAGCCTTTTTTAGCAGCAGCTTTATCAGTAAAAGTGTGAAATAACGCAAATACAACGGCAATAATAGTACTGGCACCTAGCAGGAAGTACGACCAAGACAAGTTTGTGTTGATCCAGGTTCCCATGGTAGCGTCAGCATTATCATCGCTAAGATTCGTCATCATTGACACAATCAGAATAGCTGAAACTGCCAAAAGTACCCACAACAGAATGTTTAATACTTTTTCAAGTTTCATAATTCAATTATTTTTTAAGATTGTGTTTTACTAAGATGTCAATTAATGAGATAGATGCATCTTCCATGCTGTTGATGATACTGTCGATTTTTGCCAAACAGTAGTTGTAGAAAATTTGAAGAATCATCGCAACAACAAGACCAGATACGGTTGTAATCAAGGCTACTTTAATACCACCGGCAACCAAAGACGGGCTAATATCACCGGCAACTTCAATCGCGTCGAAGGCAGCGATCATACCGATTACAGTACCCATGAACCCCAACATAGGAGCCAAAGCGATAAACAGAGCCAACCAGCTCAAACCTTTTTCCAACAAACCAGCTTGTACACCACCGTAAGCGACAACGGTTTTTTCCACTACGTCGATACCTTCTTCCGAACGATCCAAACCTTGGTAGAAAATACTGGCAACAGGACCACGTGTGTTGCGGCAAACTTCCTTAGCAGCTTCAATACCGCCTGTAGCCAAAGCATCTTCAACTTTCAGCAACAATTTTTTGTTGTTTGAAGTCGACAAGTTCAGGTAAATAACACGCTCCAGAGACAAAGCAAGACCTAAAATCAAACAGATCAATACGAATGACATGAAGCCCGCGCCCCCTTCGATGAACTTTTGTTTCAACTGGCTGTGCAAAGATTGACCTTGTTCAGCAGTTGCAGCAGCTTCTTCTTCCGCATCAGCTGTCATTGCTGGTGCAACAGTTTCCTGAGCAGCTGCTACTTCAGTTGTGTCGGCAACAGTTTCATCCTGTGCTACGGCAATGTTCGATGCTCCCAAATAAAGCATCCCAAATACTGCTATAAACGCAAATAGTTTTTTCATCATTGGTTTCAATTTTAATTAGTAAATCTCCTTATTTATTTATACTATTTGATTGATATTCTGTTCGATTTGGAGTTTTACTCCACGCCTCACAAAAACTTTTTCGCTATTAAAGTGTTTTATATTGCGGAGGACGAAACGGCGGAGAGAGAGGGATTCGAACCCTCGGTACACTTTTGGTGTACACACGCTTTCCAGGCGTGCCAGTTCAGCCACTCCTGCACCTCTCCTTGTATCGGCTCCTGCAAATTCGGGCTGCAAATTACAAAAAAATTGTAAATAAAAAACAACTACTCGCTTATTTCACCGCTCATACTTTTATTCATGTAAAGCTTTATATCGTCCTCACTTAAGCCCTGTCCCAGCAAAAACATTAATTTGGTTACGGCGGCTTCCGTCGTCATATCTTTTCCGCTGATCACTCCGGCTTCCAACAGCTCCTTGCTGGTTTGGTAATGCCCCATCTTGACCGCTCCTCCTTCGCACTGTGTAACAGTCACAATAAGAATGCGCAGGCGAATTGCTTTTTTCAGCAAACGGATAAACCAGGCTGCCGTGGGAACGTTCCCCGAGCCGTAAGCTTCGATGACGATGCCCTTCAACCCAGGTATATTAATGACACTTTCGAACACGGCTTTCCCCATCCCGGGAAAGATCTTCAGCACCACAACATTTTCATCGAAGCTTGTGTGTACATTCAGAATTCCCTTTTTGCGTGCATAGTAAATATTCTCGTAGAAATATTTAATGTCGACCCCCGCCTTTGCCAGCAGCGGGTAGTTTTGTGAGTTGAATGCGCTGAAGTGATCGGCATGACGTTTTTTGGTGCGGTTTCCGCGCATTAATTTAAAGTCGAAGTAAATACAAACTTCGGGGACAACGGCCATTCCGTTTTGTTTGGCTGCCGCTATTTCAATGGAAGTAATCAGGTTTTCCTTACCATCGGTACGGAGAATCCCTATTGGCAACTGTGAGCCGGTCAGCACAACCGGCTTATCCAGATTTTCGAGCATATAGCTCAAGGCCGAAGCCGTGTAGCCCATGGTATCTGTTCCGTGCAACACCACAAAACCGTCGAACTTGCTGTAGTTATTTTTAATGATCTTGGCCAGCCGTGCCCATTTTTTGGGCGTCATATCCGACGAATCGATGGGAGGCGTAAAGGTTAGCGATTCCAGATGGTAACCCAACCGGTTCAGTTCCGGGACTTCATCCAGGATCTGATCGAATTTAACGGGATTCAACGCGCCATTTTTTTGAACCATACCGATTGTACCACCGGTATAAATAATCAAAATGGACGGCACATGCTTATTCATGGGACTGATGACCATCGAGAATAATTTTCAAATTTGAAATAAATGTTCAGCGTTCCGGGTCGACAATTTCGCCAGCTCAGTAACACTCATCCGATGCAGGTCGGCCACACGCTGGGCAACATAGATCAGATAAGAGCTCTCGTTGCGTTTTCCGCGAAAGGGAACCGGTGTCAAATATGGGGCATCGGTCTCTAAAATCAAATGACATGGATCAATGTTTTCGATTACTTTATCCATCCCACTGTTTTTGAAGGTAACAACGCCATTTACGCCAAGCTTAAAGCCCAGATCGATAACCTGCTGAGCCTGCTCGAGGCTTCCCGAGAAACTGTGAAATACACCCCGCAAGCCGGGAACTTGTTCTTCCTTCAACACCTGCATCACTTCATTGAAAGACTCTCGAAAGTGGATCACAAGTGGTAGATCATACTTAATGGCCATTCTTATTTGACGGCGAAATGCATCGATTTGCTCCGTCACGAATGTTTTATCCCAATACAGATCAATACCGACTTCTCCGATTCCGTAAAACTTTTGCTTTTGCAACCAAAATTCAACCAATTGCAGTTCGTCCTCGTAATCTTCGTTCACCGATGTTGGATGAAGCCCCATCAAGGGGTAACAGATATGCGGATATTGTTCCGACAGATCCAGCATTTTGCGGACCGTAGAACTATCGATATTGGGCAGAACGATTTTGCGTACTTCATTTTCGTAAGCACGCTGTATAACTTCGTCAATGTCATCCAAAAATTCTTCAGTATAAATATGAGAGTGTGTATCAATCAACATGGGTCAAGAAAAACAATTTCGAACAAAGAAAGCAGTTCTATCGAAATCAAAGGTTCTGGGAATATTATCTTATTACTAATTCATAAAAAACGGCTAAAAAGCAATTAACTTTTCAGCCGTTTCTTCGTTTAAACGAGCTTATTCTTAAACAATGCCCTGCGCGAGCATCGCATCGGCAACTTTAACAAAGCCGCCTACATTGGCGCCCTTCACATAGTTTATGCGGGCTCCATTTTGACCATACTTCACGCAGGTTTCGTGAATTTCGCGCATAATCAGATGCAACCGGGCGTCGACCTCCTCGCGGGTCCAATTCAGGCGTTGACTGTTTTGGGTCATCTCGAGTCCTGAAACCGCAACCCCGCCGGCATTGACAGCTTTACCCGGTGCATAATTTATATGTTCGGACAGGTATTCAACGGCTTCGGCCGTACAGCCCATGTTCGAGGCTTCGGCCAACAGAAAGCAGCCATTGCCGACCAACATTTTTGCATCTTCCAGATCAACTTCGTTTTGCGTTGCACACGGAATTGCAATATCAACTTTTTGCTCCCATGGTTTGCGTCCGGCAAAAAACTGCGCACCAAACTCCTGGGCATAAGGCTCAACAACGTCGTTATTGGTTGCCCGCAAATCGAGCAGGTAATCCACCTTGTCGCCACTGATACCTTCGGGATCGTAAATATATCCGTCGGGGCCGGAGATGGTGACCACCTTACCGCCAAGCTCGTTAATTTTCGAGATTGCTCCCCAGGCCACATTCCCGAAGCCCGATATTCCAAAGGTGTGTCCACTGATATCTTTTCCGAGATGCTCCAGGATATGTTGCACAAAATAGACGGCTCCAAAGCCCGTAGCCTCGGGACGGATCAGGCTGCCCCCCCAGGCCAGTCCCTTACCGGTAAGCACACCTGTAAACTCGTTCCGGATACGCTTATACTGCCCGAACAAATAACCAATTTCACGTCCGCCCACGCCAATATCGCCGGCTGGCACATCGGTATTGGGGCCAATGTGGCGCTGCAACTCGGTCATAAAACTCTGACAAAAGCGCATAATCTCGTTATCCGATTTTCCTTTCGGGCTGAAATCGGAACCGCCCTTACCGCCACCCATCGGGAGCGTTGTCAAACTATTTTTAAAGGTCTGCTCGAAGCCCAGGAATTTCAAAATCGACAGTGTTACCGTGGGGTGAAAACGAAGCCCCCCTTTGTAGGGTCCCAATGCCGAGTTGAACTCGACGCGGTAGCCCCGATTAATCTGAACATCGCCCCGATCGTCGACCCAAGGCACGCGAAACATGATCACACGCTCGGGTTCGACCATGCGTTCCAGGATCTTCGCTTTTTGGTAGCGGGGATTCTTCTGATAGACATCCCAGATTGTTTCCACCACTTCCTGTACTGCCTGATGAAACTCGGTTTCACCCGGCGTTTTAGCCTTTAAGGCTTCCATAAATTCATTTATATCCGTTCTCATCGCGTTGAAAATTGAATTACAATGATCGAAAACAAAGAACAAAGGAAACGATGAAAAACGAACTAAAAGCTGATTTTCGGACAAGTTTCGTCACGAACAAGATGTTTAATAGCACCCCCAAAGAACTGACCAGAATCAATTGTTCTGAAGAACAAGGGAAAAGCCTCCTAAACCAAGCCTTGCGCGATCATGGCCTGAGCCACTTTCACAAAGCCGCCAATATTGGCGCCATCGACATAATTGACCCAACCATTCTTTTCGACGCCATGTCTGACACACATTTCGTGAATTGTTTTCATGATCGTGTGCAGCCGCCCGTCGACCTCATCACGCGTCCAGTTCAGGCGCATACTATTCTGCGCCATCTCCAGTCCCGACACAGCCACACCTCCCGCATTGGCCGCCTTTCCGGGGGCGTACAAAATGCGGGCTTTCAAAAACTGATGAACCGCTTCGGGCGTACAGGGCATATTGGCTCCTTCGGCGACCAATTGGCAGCCGTTTTTCAATAAGCTTACAGCGTCATCCTCATGCAGTTCGTTCTCGATAGCGCAGGGCAATGCAACATCGCAGGGAACCGACCAGGGCCGCTGGCCAGCAAAATACGGGCATCCGTACTTTTCGGCATACTCTTTAATACGCCCGCGCTGCTCATTCTTCAATTCAAAAATATAGGCCAGTTTTTCTTCGTCAATCCCTTCCGGATCGTGAATAAAGCCACTGGAATCGGACATAGTCACAACCTTTCCGCCGAGTTGTAGAACTTTTTGGGCCGCAAACTGCGCCACGTTGCCCGAGCCCGATATACTGACAACTTTCCCGGCCAACTCCTCCCCTTTCATTCGCATCATCTCCTGGGCAAAATAAACCGTTCCGTAGCCGGTTGCCTCAGGACGGATCAGGCTTCCACCCCATTCAATACCTTTACCGGTGAGCACGCCGGTAAATTCGTTCCGCAGTCGTTTATATTGCCCGAACAAAAAACCAATCTCGCGCCCTCCGACACCGATATCGCCGGCAGGCACATCGCTATTGGGGCCAATATGCCGAAACAGCTCACTCATAAAACTCTGACAAAAGCGCATCACCTCCATATCCGACTTATTTTTGGGATCGAAATCGGAGCCTCCTTTTCCGCCTCCCATGGGCAAACTGGTCAGACTGTTCTTAAAGACCTGCTCAAAAGCCAGAAATTTCAGAATGCTCAAATTGACCGTTGGGTGAAAACGCAATCCCCCTTTATAGGGACCAATCGCGGAGTTCATTTCAATGCGGAAGCCGCGGTTTACCTGAATGTTGCCCCGGTCGTCGACCCAAGGCACCCGAAAATGAACGACCCGCTCGGGCTCAACCAAACGCTCCAGAATTTTAAGCTTTAAATACTTCGGATTATCCAGCAGAAAGGGTGCCAGCGACTCAACAACTTCGTGAACAGCCTGATGAAACTCACGCTGATCGGGATCAATGGCTTTCACATAAGCCATAAAGTCGTAAATGAAATTTTCGATTGACTTTTTCATAGCTTCAGGTTTTAATACCATTCAATTTCGGAAATATTAGCGACAAAAGGAAGCTGCTTTCCAACAGAACAAACTAAGCAGCAAGTCCTTGAACACCATACAAAGACAGCTTCAACGTTTACCGCAGCACAATGCCGATCGAGCGGCGTCGCCAAAACCAACTGTGCAGGAAATGCACACCTCCCGATAAAGCCAATTCGGCCACGCCTGAACAAATACAAACTGCGGCCGGTTTACATGGGGATTATTTGTAATTTTACACCGAACATTAAATCAAAAAAGAACGATGAAAAAAGCAGAAATCCATACGGCCAAGGGGATTATGAAGGTAAACTTCTACGAAGAAGATGCGCCCATTACGGTAGAGAACTTTGTAAAATTATCGAAATCCGGCTTCTACGACGGGCTGACCTTCCACCGTGTAATCCCCGGATTCGTTATTCAGGGAGGTTGTCCAGACGGAACGGGTGCCGGAGGCCCGGGTTATACCATTAAGTGCGAACTGGACGGCAACAATCAATACCACGACCGCGGTGTACTGTCGATGGCCCATGCGGGACGCGACACCGGTGGTTCGCAGTTTTTTATTTGCCACAACCGTCAAAACACACAACACCTTGACCGCCGCCACACCTGCTTTGGCAAAGTGTACGAAGGCCTGGAGGTGATCGACGCCATTCGCCCCGGCGATGTGATCGAAAAGATTGTCATTATCGAGGAATAATCAACAAGCCGGCCACGGCCGGCTTTTCTTTGGCACCCGGCCCTATCGCTAACCATCATTTCCAAACGGCATGTCACCCAACTTCAAAGGAATATTGCTCACCCTGGGCTCCGTTTTCATGTTTGCCTTAATGGCCATCCTGGTTCGTGCCATCCCGCATGTATCCTCCTTTCATTCGAGTTTTGTGCGCTTCACCATTGGCGTAGCAATTGTCGGCATATTAGCCATGTTTAAATTGATACCACTAAAATTCCGGGATCGAAAAAACCTTTTTCTCCGTGGATTTATTGGCGGCATTGCAGTTTATCTTTTCTATCTATCCATCGTCAGGCTTGGCGTTGGAAAGGGATCGGCTTACGTATACTCATACCCGGCTTTCGCCACCTTAATGTCGATGTGGATTTTGAAAGAAAAGGTTGAAGCGGTTAAATTCATCCCCATTGCCTGTTCTATTGGCGGCATTCTGCTTTTAGCGCTGGGAGGGGTCAACAAGCAAGGCGCAACACTAGGGTGGAACGAATTAATTGCCGTTGCAGCCTCACTGACAACAGCTCTGGCCGTTGTGTATGTAAAGAAATTACACAACAGCGATAACTCGTATGCCATCTTTTTTGCCCAAAGCATCATTGGTTTCTGGCTGTTCTTGATTCCTTCGGGATTAACCCAGGGGCAGGGAAATTCATTCGACCTGACCATTCTTATTGTCCTTGGCTTAGTAGCAACACTGGGGCAACTAGCCATGACCGAAGGCTATCGCTATGTGAACGTAGCAACAGGCTCGCTGTTTCAATCGCTGGTGCCGGTGATGAATTTACTTTCCGGCTACTTCATTTTTCAGGAACAATTTACAACAACCGAATCCCTGGGCGCCGTTATTATTATTGTATCCTGTATTTCGCTTGTGCTTATTAATTATAGTATAGGCCGCAAAAGCCGCATCACGAAACTGGTCGAATAAAAACGGCCCCGTTCGCTTACAGTTCGTCCTGTATCAAAAAAGATCATCCTGCGAAAAAACCAGATGTCCAGCGCCCTTTTGCGCAGTCCTGTACAGAAATAAGCCTTCCTGTGCAAGATTACTCTGTCCTGTGCAGAAAATTCTCACCCTGTGAACATTTTGTCAGCCCTGTGGCACAGGACTAACAAAATGCGCACAGAAAAGCAAAAAATCGCCCTGAAGACAAAAAATCTGCACAGGAGCATCAAAAACCATACAGGGACACAAAAAACCACACAGGACGCCTCAAAACCATACAGGACCATCAAAACTTACACAGGAAAGGTATTTCAGAATAAGACAACTTTAATGTCTTTTCACAAAAAACAGGCTGTTGGTTTCACCTCTGCAAAACCAACAGCCTGTTAAATACGGTATCCTTATAATATTAAAGGGCCACAATGCTGTTCTCGCCACCAAAACTATTGGCTGCATAGCCATCAGCTTCAGGATCGTTATACCAATCCTGCCCGCCAACCAGGTAACGGAACTCATAAGATTTACCTGATTCCAATTCAAGCAAACAGGTATACTCACCATTTTTCAATTTTTTCATGGGGGTTTCAATTGGATCCCAATTATTAAAATCCCCGACTACAGTAACCGAATCGGCTCCGGCGGCCATTTCTTTTGAAACACGGAATGTCACCTTACAAACCGGCTTCGATTTTAACATTTGTTTCTTTAAACTCATAGCAATAACAATTTTCCAGTAATGTATTTCTTTGACTATAAAATCTAAATTTAAAAGGCTATCTCTTTATAATCGTCCCAAAACGAACATTATTTCCTGTTTATTCTCAATAAATTAACATTTATTCACGCAACATATAAATATCCCACAAAAATGTAATTTCAACAATATCCGATTTTCAATCCTCTTTATTCCTTTTAAATGTAAGCATAAAAACACGAACCACCCCCCATTGCAGCTTATGCTCTTTAGTCGAAAAGATTTCAACAAACTGTACTTAGTTTTTTCTATCTTTGCGCCTCAGTTTTAGAATGCTTAAAATCAACCATTACCATGGACTACAAATTCTGGGAAATTGAGCCTAAATGGCAGGCCTACTGGGAGGAACACAAAACCTTCAAAACCGAAAACGACTTTTCGAAACCCAAATATTACATACTCGACATGTTCCCTTATCCGTCAGGAGCAGGCCTACACGTCGGTCACCCCGAAGGATATACCGCTACGGACATTATCAGCCGCTATAAACGGATGAAGGGTTTCAATGTCCTTCACCCGATGGGATGGGACGCTTTTGGACTGCCGGCTGAGCAATATGCCATTCAAACCGGCACGCACCCGGCTATCACAACCCAGAAAAACTGCGACAACTTCCGTCGTCAGATCAAAACCCTGGGATTGAGCTACGACTGGGATCGCGAGATCAACACCACCGATCCGAAATATTTCAAGTGGACACAGTGGATCTTCACCAAACTATACAATACCTGGTTCGATGCCGAACAAGGCAAAGGCCGTCCAATCAGCGAGCTCCCTATTCCGGCTGAGGTAAAAGCCGAAGGCGATGCTGCGGTCAACGAATACATCAGCAAAAAACGTCTGGCCTATTACGACAATGCCCAGGTATGGTGGTGCCCGAACTGTAAAACTGTTTGTGCCAACGAGGAAGTTCTGACGGACGGATCGCACGAAAAATGCGGCCACCAAGTGAATCGTAAAAACCTGAAACAATGGTTGCTTCGCATTCCTCATTATGCCCAACGGCTGCTTGAAGGTCTGGACGAGCTGGACTGGCCGGAAGGTGTAAAAGACATGCAAAAAAACTGGATCGGCAAATCGACCGGTGCCGAGGTGGACTTTACCCTGGAAGGTACCGAGCAAAAGCTACGCGTGTACACCACCCGCCCCGACACCCTATTCGGTGCTACCTACATGGTTATCTCACCGGAACATCCGATGATGAGCGAGCTTGTTGCTGATGACAAAAAGACCGAAGTTGAGCAGTACATCAAGGCGGCTTCGCTGAAGTCGGACCTGGATCGTACGGAACTGAACAAAGATAAAACCGGTGTTTTCACCGGCCGCTATGCCATCAACCCGATTAATGGCGCAAAAATCCCGGTTTGGGTTGCCGACTATGTATTGATGGGCTACGGAACCGGCGCCATCATGGCGGTGCCGGCGCATGACACCCGCGACTTCGAGTTTGCCGAAAAATTTGAAATTCCAATAACCTGCATCCTCGATCCGAAAGATGCCGACGACGAAACCCGCGAAAAAGTGCTGGCTGGCAAAGCTTGCTGGACCGAAGACGGCGCGTATATCAACTCGGCAAGCGACGCTAGCGGAATCGACATTAACGGACTGAATAAAAAAGAGGGCATCGCCAAAGTCATCAGCTGGCTCGAAGAAAAAGAGATCGGTAAAGCAACCGTAAACTTCAAACTGCGCGACTGGTTGTTCAGCCGCCAGCGCTACTGGGGCGAGCCATTTCCGGTTATTCACTGGGAAGACGGAGAGATTGAACTGGTTGAAGAAGATCTGCCGGTTAGCTTGCCTGACCTGGAAAAATTTGAACCCGGCGAAGGTGGCGAATCACCACTGGCCAATGCTACGGACTGGCTGACAGTGGTAGACAAAAACGGGCGCAAAGGCCGTCGCGAGACCAACACCATGCCCCAGTGGGCCGGATCGTGCTGGTACTACCTGCGCTACATCGACCCGAAAAACGACGAATCGATCTTCGACCCGAAAGTAGAAAATTACTGGATGCCGGTTGACCTCTATATTGGTGGTGCCGAGCACGCCGTGCTTCACTTGCTGTATTCCCGTTTCTGGCACAAGGTTTTATACGATCTGGGCATCGTTTCGACAAACGAGCCGTTTAAAAAGCTGTTCAACCAGGGAATGATCCTGGCATTTGCCTACGAGACGCAAGCCGGAGCAAAAGTAGCCTCGGATTTGGTTGAAGAAAAAGACGGCAAATATTTCCACACCCAGACGGGTGAGGAACTGAGACAGATCGTAGCCAAAATGTCGAAATCACTGAAAAATGTGATCAACCCCGACGATGTTGTTCAAAAATACGGAGCCGACTCGCTGCGCCTGTACGAAATGTTTATGGGGCCGCTGGACGACACAAAACCATGGGCCGAGAATGGCGTAAAAGGTGTGTTCGGATTTCTGGGCCGTGCCTGCCGCTTCTTCGGAAATATGGATAACATTGTTGACGGCGAAGAAGACACGGAAGTACTGAAACTGTTGCAACAAACCATTATCAAGGTTGGCGAAGATATCGAAAACCTGAAGTTCAATACCGGTATCTCGGCGCTGATGGTTTTCAACAACCTGGCCATGAAAAAAGGCAAGGTAACCAAAGCCACTGCCGAAACGTTCGCCAAAATCCTGGCTCCTTATGCGCCTCACCTGGCCGAAGAGTTATGGCAACTGTACGGCAACAACAATACGTTGGCCTACGCTGCCTGGCCCGAAGCCGACACGAGCCTGCTGGTTGAAGATTCGTTTGAGTACCCGGTTTCATTCAACGGAAAGGTGCGCTTCAAACTGGCCATGCCATTGGACGCTCCAAAAGACGAAATTGAAAAAACAGTCTTAGCCCACGATCAGGCACAAAAATGGCTCGACGGAAAAACACCGAAGAAAGTCATCATTGTTCCCAAAAAGATTATCAACGTGGTGTTGTAAAAAGAACCAATACATCTATTTTTCAAGGCTTCACTTCGGTGAGGCCTTTTTTTTGAAAGTCTTACCACCCAAAAGAGCTAAGCCTGAATGTCGATCAAGTTTTTTTTATGAAAGACACTTTTTCGACGCTTAAGCGAGTGTTCCGTCAATTCTAATTTGTATAAAAGAGGATATTTTGTCCTACCGGACGGGTTTCATTTCTTCTCAGCAATGGCTTTAGCCATTATATTTGGGTAGCACTAAAGATCTGAGGTAGACTGTACCGTCCCATAGGGACGGAATTTTGCCCACTGACATGCTAAAGCTACCCAAATGTCATCCCTCCGGGATTGCTTTGAGCTTGCGTTTTACTTCTCACCTTCGATAAAGGGCGGCCGGATTATCAAGCGGCATTGATGCTATGTGGAATGACAACCCGACAACCAAGACAACCAGATAACCGAAAACCCCAGACGTTCCTCCCTGTTGGTGATTCCCCGGAATCATCTGTGTTTTTTTGAAAGTCTACCACACTAAGGTGCAATGTCAATAACTGGTTTTAATTAATTAGATATGGGATGACAACCCGACAACTGTTGAAAACAACGTCAACAGCATCATCGAAATAGGACACTTTCATCCCTGTTGTTGATTCACCGGGAATTATGTTTTTTTTTGCGTTGGAAATTGTTAAACGCGAAGGCAATGCCGCCCGGCAATGCCGCTTGCTTTCAAAAGAAAGGGGCTGTTTGAATCTGATCCAAACAGCCCCTTTCTTATTTTTTCCCAGATCGGTCAGCTGGTTTCAGCCGTCCACTCCAACAGAACGAGCATTAATTGCCCATCTCGGACATGAACTTAATCCGCATCAACCGAATTTCCTCCTCCGAGTACTCATCTTCGCCCAGCTCATCCAGTGCAGCCTGAACGGAATCCTCTTCAGCTTCGCGGAAATAATCAAAAACTTCATCCTGATGATCTTCGTCCAGCACTTCGTTGATATAGTAGTCGATATTGATTCGTGTACCCGAATTGACGATTGCCTCAATTTCCGAGATCAAATCGGACATCGCGATACTTTTGGAATCGGCGATATCCTCCAGCGACATCTTACGGTCGATTGCCTGAATAATTTCAACCTTGGATTTCGACTTGTTCGCCACCGTTTTGACAACCATATCCTGAGCCCGCTCAATATCATTGTCGTCCACATAGTTTTTAATCAACGCGACGAACTCTTTTCCGTAGCGGCGCGCCTTTCCGTCGCCAACCCCTTGAATATGCTTCAGCTCTTCGATCGTAATCGGGTACTGAATCGACATATCAGTCAACGAGGGATCCTGAAAAATTACAAAGGGTGGCAAATTGAGTTTCTTCGACACTTTTTTGCGCAAATCCTTCAACTGCCCAAAAAGCTCCGGATCGCCAGCCGAGCCCGAGGTCGGACCGGACACATTATTATATTCTTCTTCGAGCTCCGCGTAATTATGGTTCCGCACCAACATAAAAGGCTCAGGCTTTTCGATAAAAGCCAAACCTTTGGGCATCAACTTTAGCAAACCATAGTTTTCGATATCCTTGCTAATCAAGCCGGCAATCATACTCTGCCGGAAAACGGCATTCCAAAAATGATGACTATGATCATCACCGGTTTTGAACGTTTTCAGCTCGTCGTGATGAAACGACTTAATAGCCGCAGTCACCCGCCCGGTCAGAATATCCGAAATATGCTCAGCTTTGTACTTTTCCTTCACCTCCTGTATGGCTACCAGGGCCCGCTGCACTTCATCTGAAGCTTCAATCTGTTCTTTGGGATTCAGACAATTATCACAATTTCCACAGGGCTCTTCCATGGTTTCGCCAAAATAATTCAGCAAAATGATACGCCGGCAAATCGCCGATTCGGCATACGAAGCGGTGTCCAGCAGTAACTGACGTCCGATTTCCTGCTCGGCAACCGGTTTACCCTGCATAAATTTCTCCAACTTCTGAATATCCTTGTACGAATAAAAAGCAATACATTGCCCTTCGCCCCCATCGCGACCGGCACGTCCGGTTTCCTGATAGTAGCCTTCCAAACTTTTCGGGATATCGTAGTGAATAACGAAGCGAACATCCGGCTTGTCGATCCCCATTCCAAAGGCAATGGTCGCCACAATCACATCGACTTTTTCCATCAAAAACTTATCCTGATTACCACTGCGGGTAGCCGAGTCCATCCCGGCATGATAAGGCAAAGCGTTTATACCATTAACGTTTAGCAGTTCTGCCAGTTCTTCAACCTTTTTGCGGCTTAAGCAATAAATGATGCCGCTCTTTCCTTCATTTTCCTTGATAAAGCGAATGATCTGCTGCTCGGGCTTCGCCTTTGGGCGAATTGAATAATACAAATTCGGCCGGTTAAAAGAGGCCTTAAACACATTCGCCTCCAACATGCCCAGGTTTTTCTGGATATCGTGCTGCACCTTTGCCGTAGCCGTTGCGGTTAAAGCAATCAATGGAGCCTGTCCAATATCCTGAATAATCGGGCGGATACGCCGATACTCCGGGCGAAAGTCGTGCCCCCACTCCGAAATACAGTGCGCCTCGTCGATCGCATAAAACGAAATCTTTACCGACTTTAAGAAATCGACATTCTCCTGTTTGGTTAACGACTCGGGAGCCACATAAAGCAGCTTGGTTAACCCACTGGACACATCTTCCTTTACTTGCTGCACCGCATGTTTGGACAAAGACGAATTTAAGAAATGGGCAATTCCATCGTCCGTTCCAAAACTACGGATTGAATCGACCTGATTTTTCATCAAAGCGATCAAGGGAGAAATAATAATCGCTGTTCCCTCCATCATTAAAGCCGGAAGCTGATAACACAACGACTTGCCACCCCCTGTTGGCATCAAAACAAAAGTGTCATTTCCTTCCAGAACACTTTTAATCACCTCCTCCTGCTGACCTTTAAATCGATCAAAACCGAAATACTTCTGTAATTGATCAGTCAATGTGAGATTATTCCCCATAAAGCCAAATAATTTTTAATCTCCTTATACTCCTGTTTCTAACGCGAAATCTAAGATAGCTAAAAACATTATCATCTGGTAAGGTTTTTTTCATTTTAGACTGTTTTTCACATGCATTAAATAATTTTAAGGAATTGCTTTTTAGTACAATTATGAATATAAGCCTATATTTGCTGCCACTAGTCTGAAAAATTTCAGCCTTTTATTTTCAGTAACGTTGTATCCAACTATGGCCGAAGAGCACAGTACTAAGAAGCGTAAAAAGCAAGCTATTGAGGAAGAAGAGATGTCCTTCCTGGAGCATCTGGAGGTCCTTCGCTGGCACCTGATCCGGGCTTTTGGCGCAATTTTCATTTTTTCTATTCTGGCATTTATCAACAAGGAGCTTATTTTCGATAAGATTATTATGCATCCTAAGATGCCCGATTTTTGGACTAACCGGATGTTTGATAAACTGGCCACCCTAACCGGTGCCGACTCGCTACGCATCAATACCGGCGATCTGCAATTAATCAGCATTGCCATGTCGGGACAATTTATGACCCACATCTGGACCTCGCTGGTAGCCGGGCTGGTAGTCGCTGCCCCTTATGTGATCTGGGAGTTCTGGCGTTTTATTAAGCCGGCCCTCTACGACTCAGAGCGCAAACACTCCATCGGTGCGGTTTTGTATATGAGCCTGCTTTTTATTTGCGGAGTGCTGTTTGGCTATTATTTAATAGTACCGCTATCAGTCCATTTTCTGGGCTCCTATTCAATCAGCGGCCAGGTAGCCAACCAAATCAACGTTCTGTCCTACATCGGCACGGTAACTTCAATAACCCTGGCCAGCGGTGTAATTTTCGAGCTGCCGGTATTCGTCTATTTTTTAAGCAAGATTGGCCTACTCAGTCCAAAACTGATGAAAAAATACCGACGTCACTCCTACGTGGCTCTGTTGGTTTTATCCGCCATCATTACGCCACCCGACGTATTCAGCCAGATTATGGTTTGTTTCCCGCTGGTTTTTCTGTACGAAATTGGCATCGTCATTTCAAAACGGGTCAACAAACAAGCCGAGGAAGCCATCAATAATATTTAACCCTGCAAAGCACAATTAGACTATGAAGCTAAGAGCAGACAACATTGTTAAGAAATACAAAAAACGAACGGTTGTAAAAGGTGTATCATTCGAAGTCAATCAAGGTGAAATTGTCGGGCTACTGGGACCAAACGGAGCCGGAAAGACAACTTCATTCTACATGATTGTTGGTTTGGTGCAGCCACTAAGTGGCCATGTTTATCTGGACGAACAGGATATTACGAATATGCCTGTATACAAGCGCGCCCAGAAAGGCATTGGCTATTTAGCACAGGAAGCCTCGGTATTTCGCAAGCTGAGCATCGAAGACAACCTGAAATCGGTGCTGGAGATGACCAATCTCAGCAAGACCGATCAGAAAGAAAAAGTGGAGTCGTTGCTGGAAGAATTTCGGCTGACGCATATCCGCAAAAGTAAAGGCTACCAACTGTCGGGGGGCGAGCGTCGCCGTTGCGAGATTGCCCGAGCTTTGGCCATCGACCCGAAATTTGTTTTGCTCGACGAGCCCTTTGCCGGTGTGGACCCCATCGCGGTGGAAGATATCCAGGAAATCGTGCGCACGCTGGTCGAAAAAAACATTGGCGTTTTAATCACCGACCACAACGTTCACGAAACACTGTCGATTACCAACCGGTCGTACTTGCTTTTTGAAGGATCGATCCTAAAAGCCGGAACAGCCGAGGATCTGGCTAACGATGAGGATGTTCGCCGGGTGTACCTGGGACAGAACTTTACGCTGCGCTAAAAACAAGCAAAAAAATCGCACTCAAATGCAATGCTTTGTTTGCAGATCAAATTTTTTGCTTTATATTTGCGCCTCGATTAGCGGACGTGGCGGAATTGGTAGACGCGCTAGACTTAGGATCTAGTGTCTTACGGCGTGGGGGTTCGAGTCCCTTCGTCCGCACTAAGAGAAAGCTCAACCGCTATGCTTGATTTTTAATCAAGCAAGCGGTTTTTATTGATTTATAGCATTGGCTTTTCAGTCAAATTAAAACGGTAACTCATTGGTTATCCGATCTTTTTCCAAAAATTAAGTGGAACTTTTATGAATATTACAAAAGAAAACATCAACGAGCTAAACGCCACAATTACCGTTAAAATCGAAAAGAACGATTACGAAGCAACGGTAAATGAAACCTTAAAAGACTACCGTAAAAAAGTCAATATGCCGGGCTTCCGTCCTGGAAAAGTTCCTGCCGGTCTGGTTAAAAAGATGTACGGAAAGGCAATTCTGGCTGACGAGGTAAACAAGATGTTATCCAATAACCTGTCGAAATACCTGGTTGACGAAAAACTGAACATCTTGGGAGAGCCTCTTCCAAACGAAGAAAAACAAGCAACCATTGACTGGGATAAAGACGAAGACTTCGAATTCATTTTCGACGTTGCCATGGCACCCGAAATCGAAGTAAAATTAGACAAACGCAAAAAGTTTGCTTACTACAACATCGAAGTTGACGATGAAATGGTAAACAAACAAGTTGAATCATACACCAGCCGCTTTGGCGAAAATGTCGTTTCTGAAGTTGCCGGCGAAAAAGACACCCTTCGTGGTGATTTCGTGCAACTGGACGCTGAAGGCAACGAATTGGCCGACGGTATCACTGCCGAGAAAGTAATTATCGCCATCGACCTGATGAAGGACGAAGCCATTCGCAACGAAGCAATTGGCAAAAAAGCCGGCGACGTATTGGTTTTCGACCCGGTTAAAGCTTACGAAAGCAAACACGAGGTGGGCCACATGCTGAACATCTCGCACGAAGAAGCGGAGAAAATCGAAGGAAACTTCAAATTCACCATTGCTGAAGTATTGACTTTCAAAGCTGCTGAATTGAACGAAGACTTGTTCAAGAAAGCATTTGGCGACGATACCGAAGTGAAAACAGAAGAAGAATTCCGTGCCAAACTGAAAGAAGAACTGGCTGGCCAGTTCGTTCAATCAAGCGACTATAAATTTGCCCTGGATTCGCGCGACGCTTTGGTCGAAAAAATCGGCATGGAGCTTCCTGAAGAATTCCTGAAGCGCTGGTTAAAAGCAACCAATAACGAGTTGACAGACGAGCAAATTGATACCGAATTTGATGGCTTCATGAAAGATTTGCGCTGGCAATTGATTAAAGACCGCATTGTTCGCGACAACGAAATCAAAATTGACGAAGCTGACGTGAAAGAAGTTGCCAAACAAATGGCTGCTTACCAGTTTAGCCAATACGGTATGCACAACGTACCCGACGAGCACCTGGAAAACTACGCCGGTCACATCTTAGGAAACGAAGAAGAACGCAGACGCGTAACTCAAAAAGCGCTGGACGATAAAGTTCTGGAGACTATTAAATCGAAAGTGGCTTTGGAAGAAAAAGCAATCAGTTTCGATGAATTTAACAAATTGCTCGAAAACTAGTCCCTACGGATAGGGGAAAGCATATTTTTTTAACTTTGTAAAAATCGGTTCTCAGGCCTACCTTTAAAGCCTCGGGAAATTTAAAAACCGATTTTTACAAAGTTTTTTTTTTAACGGAGGACAACCAAATGAATGACGCAAAAGAATTCCACAAATATGCGACCAAGCACAAGGGTATCAGCAGCTTGACCATGCATCGTTACGATTCAATTTTCACCAACAGCCTGACACCCTACATCATCGAAGAACGCCAACTAAATGTTGCATCAATGGACGTTTTTTCCCGCTTGATGATGGATCGCATCATCTTCCTGGGAACGCCCATCGACGACTATGTTGCCAACATTATTCAGGCACAGCTGCTTTTCATGGAGTCGACAGATCCGTCAAAAGACATTCAGATCTATTTCAACACTCCGGGAGGGTCGGTTCACGCCGGATTGGGAATTTACGATACCATGCAATACATCTCACCCGACATTGCCACCATCTGTACCGGAATGGCTGCGTCGATGGGAGCTGTGCTGCTGACTGCCGGTGCTGAAGGAAAACGTTCGGCGCTGAAACACTCGCGAGTCATGATTCACCAGCCCATGGGTGGTGCTCAAGGTCAGGCTTCTGACATTGAGATTACAGCTCGTGAGATTTTAAAATTGAAAAAAGAGCTCTACGATATTATCGCCAGACATGCCCACAAATCGTTCGAAGAAGTTGAACACGACGCCGATCGCGACTACTGGATGACTTCGGAAGAAGCTAAAGAATACGGCATGATTGACGAAATTTTGGTGCGGAGCTAATGCATTTTGACAAAGGAGAAAATTAAGATGGATAAATGTTCTTTTTGTGGACGGGAGAAAAAAGATGTCAACCTGCTGATTGCCGGGATGGAAGGTCACATTTGTGACCGTTGCATTGAACAAGCCTATGCGATTGTAGAGGAAGAATTCAAAGCCGATACCGAGTTTGATCTGACAGGCGTACAACTCCTGAAACCAAAAGAAATTAAAGAATTTCTGGATCAATATGTCATTGGTCAGGATCAGGCAAAGAAAATTCTTTCGGTAGCTGTTTACAATCACTACAAGCGATTGAAACAAAAGGTACAAACCGACGAAACCGAGATTGAAAAGTCAAACATCATTTTGGTCGGCCAAACCGGTACGGGTAAAACCTTGCTGGCGCGTACCATTGCTAAAATGTTGCATGTGCCCTTCACCATTGTTGACGCCACCGTACTAACCGAGGCAGGCTACGTAGGTGAAGATGTTGAAAGTTTGCTGACTCGCCTGTTGCAGGCGGCCGACTACAACGTGGAGGCGGCCGAACGCGGTATTGTTTTTATCGACGAGATTGATAAAATTGCCCGTAAAGGCGACAATCCCTCAATCACCCGCGACGTGTCGGGCGAAGGAGTTCAGCAAGGCTTGCTGAAACTGCTGGAAGGTTCAACGGTAAATGTTCCGCCACAGGGAGGACGCAAGCATCCGGAGCAAAAAATGATTCCGGTGAATACGAAAAACATCCTGTTCATCTGCGGGGGTGCTTTCGACGGCATCGAAAAGAAAATTGCCAACCGGATGAACACCAAGGTGGTGGGCTACGGCGCCCAGAAAAAACTGGACAAAGTAGACAAGGAAAACCTGCTGCAATACGTAGCACCGCAGGATTTGAAAAGCTTCGGCCTCATTCCGGAGATCATCGGTCGTTTACCGGTATTAACCTACCTGAAACCACTGGACCGGGAAGCCTTGCGCAACATCCTGACCGAGCCGAAGAACTCGCTGATCAAACAATACGTCAAGCTGTTTGATCTGGATGGTATTGAGCTGCACTTCGATGAAGATGCACTGGAGTTTATCGTGGACAAGGCTGTTGAGTTTAACCTGGGAGCCCGTGGCTTGCGTTCGATCTGCGAGAATATCATGATTGACGCGATGTACGACAGCCCAACCGATGGCGTAAAACAGTTAACCGTCACCCGGGAATATGCGGCATCGAAGTTCGATTCGGCCGATCATCACCGCTTAAAAGCAAGCTAAAATAAAATCAAATGCCGGACTCCTGTCCGGCATTTCTGTTCAACCTAACTTATTCTTCATGATCCGCTTCAAAAACGTATCCCTGAGATTGGGGAATAAGCAATTGCTCCGCCAGTTCAACCTGACCATCGCCCAAGGCGAAAAGGTGGTGATAGCCGCTCCCTCGGGAAGTGGCAAATCGTCCTTGCTCAAATTACTGCTTGGCTTCCTGGAGCCCGATACCGGACAAATCAACTTTAACCGACTGCCGGTAAAACCCGAAAATATGCGTGAAATACGCAGTCAGCTGGCCTATCTGAGTCAGGGAATCGACTTTCCGAACGGCAAGGTTGAAGCTGTTTTCCACGAAATTTTTCAATACACCGCCAACAAACAGCTTCCCTATTCCAGAGATCTATTACTGCAGAAGGCCCGCGAACTGAAGCTTGGCGACGACATTCTTCAAAAGAACACAGCCAACATCTCGGGCGGCGAACGGCAGCGCCTGGGCTGGGCACTGCTCATGTTGCTGGATCGGCCAGTGCTTTTGCTCGACGAGCCCACATCGGCACTGGACGAGCCAATGAAGCGCTATTTTGTCGATTACATTGCCCAATGCGACAAAACGGTGATCTGCTGCAGCCACGATCCGGAGTGGCAGACCGAGCCCATCCGTTTAATCAAAAACCTGAACCGATGAATACGCCCGACATCAGCATCGGCGGAATAATTGCAGGCTTGCTACTGCTTGCTCCGGTCATGCTTGTGGTGTGGCAGCTCAAGCTGGGCTTCAACAAAAAGCTGCTGCTGGCTGTTGGCCGAATGCTGCTGCAACTGGGCTTTGTTGCCGTCTACCTTATTTACATCTTCAAGCTCGACAATCCCCTGGTCAACATCGCTTATGTATTTATGATGGTGTTCTTCGCCGCACTGTCGGGCATCAAAAATTCGGCTATGCGGCTGCGTCGCTTCCTGTGGTCGACCTTTGTGGCCATGTTGTTGCCAACGCTGTTTACCCTGATTTATTTCAACCTGTTTGTCACCCGGCTCAGCAATATCTTCCAGGCCAATATTTTCATTCCCATCGCCGGCATGATGCTGGGCAATATTCTGAAATCGAACATTGTTGCTTTAAAAAGCTTTTTCAACCAGGTAAAAACACAGGAAAAGGTGTACCAATACCTATTGGCTGCCGGTGCGAGCCGGCGCGAGGCCCTTCAACCGTTTTTTAAAGAAGCGGTGCGCACAGCCATGGCACCCAATATGGCAACCATGGCTACAGTCGGCCTGGTATCGCTCCCCGGTGTGATGACCGGACAAATTCTGGGTGGTTCCGACCCGTCGCTGGCGGTGAAATACCAAATTATGGTGATGCTGATTATCTTCTTCACCGGCCTGGCCAGCATCCTGCTGCAATTGTTGTTTGCCATCCGCCGCTGCTTCGACCAACACGACCAGTTCGACCATAGTCTGTTTGAGCACTAAGCCCCATTCGCAAATGAATTGAGCCGGAAACGCGTTATAAGCTTGAAGCCCCTTCTACCTTCGATCGACATTGACCATGGTAATTTCAACCTTGCGCTGAAGGTTTATGTTGAAAAACAATGGAGATCAAACCGAGATCTCCCCGCATAAGTATGCCTTAACAACAGCAGCTGCGACATCATCTGTAAGCAGCAGACGACGGTTCTTTCAGCAGGTATTACTATTTTAATACCTATTAAAAAGAATTTTGATAGCTATTAGAATATTTTTTCATACGTATCAAAATTTATTTTCATACGTATTAAAACTATATTTCATGGTTATTAATCGTTTAAAACCTGCTGAAGAAATGAGTGTCAAATACCGCATTGTAAAGCAATCACGTCCGGGAGTAAAAGGTGGCGGACAGTATAAGTACTACGCACGAGCGTGCGAACGCCGCAAAATAGACCTCGACGGTCTGGCCGACAAGCTGGAGAAACAGTCGTCGCTGAGCCGGGGCGACATTGTGGCGACCCTGGTGGGCCTGGTCGATCTAATTCCGGACTTGTTGCTTCATAACAACAGCATTGAGCTGGGCGAGCTGGGCATTTTGAGCCTGAACCTGAAGAGTGAAGGAGCGCCGGAGCCCCGCACCGATGGCTACCGCCTGATCAAAGGAACAGAAATCAGTTTCAGGCCCAGCACCAAAATGAAGCGGGCCCTGAGAATGGCAGATTACTCGAAGTCGAAAACCAGCGAGTGGTGAGACAAATTTACCTCAAATAATCTCTTAGATCGGGGATTCTTCGTGTGGCTTCACTGTGAAGAACCTTCGTTAACCGGAACTGGAAGGCATTTTCCAGTTTTTGAATCTCTGGTTTGGAAAAGATATGGTTTGAAATGACAAAGAATGCCCTTTTAATCGGGTAATTCTCTCCATTCCTAAACAGGTCGATTAACTCGTTATATTCGTCCCGATTTCGCATCTGATCTAACTGGCCAAAAGCATCATCTAAATGGCTCCCTTTTAATTCAACCAAGGCAATCCATTTTTTAGGACCGCGCTTGTAAAGAAAAACGCCATCACATTTTTTACTTTTATCGGCACAAATACAACCGTCAATAACAAGAGCCTTCCCTTGTTCACCTTGTTTTAACGATAAGGTCACTTTTTTCCCTTTCTCTTGGAGGGTCAACGCCCCGTCGCAGAGTTTGTTTGGTTCATGGCGCCTAACACATTCGCACGGTTTAAAACGGCCTGTCTCAATCATTGGTCTTATTCTCCCATTGCACATCCCTCATCAAATCGTACACCTCCGACAGCGTATTAAATGGATATATCAACTTATCATCGATCAGCTGAACCTCCGGATCCATTATCGCTTCAAGCTTATCCTCTGCCATAAAATACGCAACAACATCGGTAGGGGAAACCGGGATTATTTCATCTATCAACGGATTTTCATAAGCCATCCCTTCGATATGTGATTTTTGAAGGTGATTATTTATCGACTCTACAATATAGGGGCTATGTGTTGTTAAAATAAACTGCGTATTGGAGAAAACCCTTAGTAAATCCCCTATAACGCGGCGTTGCCATTCCGGATGAAGGTGAAGATCAACCTCGTCAATTAATACCACAGCCGGAGAACTTAATGGATTTTCCAAAGTTGGATTGGCCAAAGCCATCCGGGATGCCAAATCAATCACTAAAGACAACAGCGTTTTATAACCATCACTAAGCTGATTAATATCCAAGAGTTCGCCATTCAGTCGAACCGCAAAACGCAACGGATTTAACATGATGTGAGGCTCCGTTACTCCGGGAAACATCGTTGTAATTGCATGACGTACTGCATTCAACTCGGGTAATGTAAAATCGAAGGAACGTAATTCTTTCTGCTTCCGTTGCTCTTCGTTTTCCTTATTATAGAACCATATAAATGCGGATTTAAATCGAGAAACCGCATTCAGCGAATTATTTAATGCTTCAAACCGGAAGTGAGCTTTAGGAAATCCTCTTCTACGCAAGGGCACCTCCAACAATGCCCGACTAACCCCATAGTAGGCGAAAACCGGCAAGACAAAATCTTGTTGGTCATTGTAGGGGTTTATGACTTTCGAATCTAAATATTGTGTCAATTGTTTTAAGCCAACACCGGCTGGCACCTGTGCAGCAGTTGCTTTGCTTTTATCTCTTTTTAGTGTTCGATCCCAGGAAATGCCCTCAAAAGCATCGATTCGTACCCGAACATAGGGCGCCAGTTGGTTATGCCTCTGACGAAGATCTGTCTTACTAAAAGTTATCCCAGATACTTCGGGCAAATGGGTTAAGGCTGCACCTAAACCAATAGCCAATCCATCAAGCACAGTCGTTTTCCCGGCTCCGTTTTCGCCGATAAATAAACTCAACCTCGCCCCTAAGGACAAGGTCAATTCTTCCTTTCCTCTGAAGTTTTCAAATGCTAGTTTCCGGATCTTCATAAATAACAACTATTCGATCTTACAATAATTAATGATAGTTACCAAAGCTAACAAAAAACAATATCAATAGATTAAATCACACATTTTTACTGAATTATTCTTACTCATCCAGATATTTTACCGGTAATTCCTTGGTGGTTTTGGCGCCCAGTTCGCGCAGCTTTTCGGCTGAGCGAACCAGGTTGCCGCGTCCGTCGTTCAGTTTATTCATCGCGGCATCGTAGTTTTTGCGGGTTTGCTCCAGGTTGTTGCCTACTTTTTCGAGGTCGCCAACAAAGTTGACAAACTTGTCGTACAGGGCTCCTCCCTGCCGGGCAATCTCGATGGCATTGCGCGTTTGGTTTTCCTGCTGCCAAATGGAAGCAATGGTGCGCAAAGTGGCCAGCAAGGTTGAAGGCGTAACAATGACCACCTTATTATCCCAGGCATAGGAGAACAACTCCTGATCGGCCTCGATGGCCACGCTGAACGACGATTCGATGGGAACAAACAAGAGCACAAAATCGGGGCTGTTGATGTCCTTTGCCGCCTGATAGTGTTTCTCGCTCAATCCTTTGACATGGGTTTTCAGGCTCAGCAGGTGGTCTTTCATATAGCGAGCGCGATCGTCGTCGTTGCTGGCATTCACCCAACGTTCGTAGGCCACCAGCGACACTTTCGAGTCGACAATAATATGCTTTTGGTCGGGCAGGTTAATCACCACATCGGGTTGAATGCGCTGACCATTATCGTTGACTGTGCTAAACTGCTTGCTGTACTCCTGCCCTTCTTTCAGGCCCGAGCGTTCGAGGACTTTTTCCAGAATCACTTCACCCCAGTTGCCCTGTTTTTTCACATCGCCTTTCAGCGCCTTGGTCAGGTTATTGGCCTCGTCGCTGATGCGTATATTCAGCTCGTGCAGTTTCTTCAGTTCGGCCCTCAGGTCGGTCTGGTCTTTTAAGCCCTTTTCGTACGTATCCTCCACCTTCTTTTCGAAAAGCTGAATCTTCTCGCGCAAGGGATTTAAGATTTCGCTGATATTTTTCTGATTCACCTGCGTAAACTCCTGCGAGTTCTGCTTCAATATTTTGTGTGCAATATTCTCGAACTGGGTTGTGAATTTCTTCTGAAGTTCTTCCATTTCCTGCATCTGAAGGATGAGTTTCTCGCGCAGGTTGGCCAGCTCCACCCCGGCTTTGGCCAGCTGTTCGCCTTTCTGGTGGTTATCCAGTAGTGCAACCTCCAGGCGTTGGCTGAGTCGTTCTCTTTCGGCGCTCAGGTTCGAGACCCGTTCATCGAGCTGAGCTTTCACTTTTTCGTACTCGGTTTGTGCTGCCAAACGGAGCGATTCCGCAGAGGCCTGCCCGGCCTTCGTTCTAAAAAAACAAAGCACATAACCAATGGCCGCGCCGGCCAGTAAAAAGACAATTTCCATCGCTTCAATTTTAGGATAAAGGTATAAAGAACTGCTGCAAGCGAAAAGCCCCGACAACGAATGGCGCTTACAAAAACAAATTCCAAACTCCGTTGTCGGGAATTTGGAATTTGCAAGAAATGGTTGAGACAAAAAAACCACCAGTTTACACTGATGGTTTCAACAAATTATAATTCAATATTTTCAGCAATTAAAGCTGCTATTGCTTCAAACTGATCGGGGGTAAATTTCTTTTTATCCGCGAAGTTGAGCAAATCGGCTTCATTTTGCATGGGCACCAGATGAATGTGTGCATGGGGTACTTCCAGACCGAGTACCATAACGCCAACTTTTGCGCAGGGGATTGCTTTTTTCAAACCCACGGCTACTTTTTTGGCGAATAACTGAAGGCCGGTATAGCTCTCGTCATCCAGATCAAACAGATAATCAACTTCTTTCTTCGGGATACACAACAGATGGCCTTTGGCAACCGGAAAAATATCCAGGAAGGCTAAATAGTTGTCATCCTCAGCCACTTTATAGGCCGGGATTTCTCCTTGAACGATTCGAGTAAACAGACTAGCCATAACTTGGTTGTTTTAAAGTGCAATGTCGATAATTTCAAACTGCATCACTCCCGAGGGAACGGTAATATCGACCACATCGCCGACTTTCTTTCCCATTAAGCCTTTGGCAATCGGAGTTTCAATAGAGATCTTACCTGATTTCAGGTCTGCTTCGTGTTCCGAAACAATCGTATACACCATCGTTGCGTTATTTTTGCGGTTCTTGATGGTTACTTTGTTCAAAATTTGGACACTACTGGTATCGATTTTCGATTCATCGATAATCCGTGCGTTTGCGATTTTACCGCGCAAAACAGCAATTTTCGCTTCCAGCATTCCCTGCGCATCCTTGGCTGCATCATATTCGGCATTTTCCGAAATATCACCTTTTTCAATGGCTTCACCAATTTGCTTTGAAATAGCCGGGCGTTCAACGTTCATCAACTGATCAAGCTCTGCTTTCAGTTTATTTAAACCTTCTTGAGTGATATAGGTCACCTTTCCCATTTCTTTTAATTTATTTGATTTAGTGTGACTTCATTATAAACAAAAAAGAATTCCGCATTGCGGAACTCTTTGCTTACACAAAGCTAAATAAAATATTTGGTATTTGCGAATGCTATGTTTTAGAAACAGCTTTAAACAACTGTCACTTAAAATGTTCTAGTACTTTCGGTTCAAAATTTCGGAGTACAAAACGGCTTTTCGCAACGAAAAATCTTTTAGAATGAGTTTTTTGGGGCTGAGTTTGGCTTCTTCATCCAACGATAGCTTTTCAAGCTGGGGTGCAGCCGAGGGGCTTTGATCCAAGCGGTGCGATCTGGCCAGGCCTTCGCGCTCCATGGGTTTGTATTCCATTTTGGGAGGTGCCTGCATGCCCTGGCGTTCCGAAGCTGGTTTCGTTTTCGGCGCAACAGGTCTTTCAACCGGCGGGGGAACCGTGTTTGGCTCCTGACGGCTCATAAACAAATCGTCGTCGAAAAGCTCTTCAAATACCGACCGCGGAGCATGGCCTTCCTCCTCGCCCATCTGTTCCATGGTTTGCTGCCGTTTCTTCTTGGAGCTGTTCATTGCACCGATAACCGACAACACCAAGGCTATAATGATAAAAATATAATCTTCCATACCGTAATTTCTGTCAACAATAAAATAAATTGCGCTGAAATATGTTTTGCTTATAAAGGTATAAAAAATGAATGGCTTCAAACCCTATTTCCGGAGATTAACTTTAGCCCTGGCCTTGATTACAGGTGCAACGACTTCATGTTCCGACGAAATGGAGACTTCAATCCCCTATGTTCGCATCGACGCACGGCTGAGCTTCACAACCTACAATGGCTTAAAGGTTCCGGGAATTACTTATTTTAAGCAATATGGCTATGGTGGTATTTTCATTATTTACAACGGACTGGATTACAGCGTTTGCGATGCCGCCTGCCCCTACGAAGCTGACGCCTCGGTTATTGTTGAAGATGAAGGAGGAATAGGAACCTGCCCCAAGTGTGGCTCGCAATATAATTTACTCGATGGGGGCTCGTTAATGTCCGGTTCAAGTCGTGAGTCGTTACGACTTTACGGAGCAACGGCTTCGGGCAACTACCTTTACATTACAAACTAGCAGCAGCATTTAGTTCAAACAGCCGGGCTTTGGACGAGATGAGCAAAAAAAGCCGATCGAAACCGGAATCGAAAAGGAGCTTATCCAACTTATTTTGAAAGTTAAAGCTAACGTCTTCCAACTGTTCCAGATGAATGAGCAGCCAGAGCCGATGCAGTTTCTTTTTCCGGTAGATGATCAGTTTTTCCTCTTTGGAATCGATGGTCTTCGTCAGGTTCTGAATAAGCTCTTCGGGATTGCGCAACTGCCCCGATTGTTGCAGAAAGTTTTGTCCCTTCAACTCGGTTAGTTCAATACCGATTGCTTTCTTCCGGTTAATCCGTAGCAGGAAATCGGGCGACTCGCCGGCAAGCAACTTCCCCTTGGGCAAATCGGTCAACAGCACCATAAACTGCTCCACAATTCTTCGTTCGTTTTGCTTATCCATGCCTTGAAGGTATAAAAAAAACCTTCATGATTCCCGGGTAATCATCAACAGGGATGCACTGTCCACTATTTTTCGAAGATGGCGTTGTCGTTGTTTTCAAAAGTTGTCGGGTTGTCGTTCTAAAACACCATCAACAAGAAAGAAGGCGTTTCGATCAATGAGAAAAAGTTGGGAACCGGTTGGCCTATTTTTATCAAGACGGCAATCAAACGAAAAGCTTCCTGCAATCCCAGAGGGATGCAATTTGGGTAGCTTTGGCATTTCCGTGGGTGAAATTCCGTCCCGTACGGGACGGGAGAATCTTCGTGCTGCCTTTAGTGCTACCCAAATTGAATGGCTAAAGTCATTGCTGAAAGATGAAAACCCGTCCGGTAGGACAAAATGTTCCGAATTAATCAAAAGTAGGAGTGAAAAAAAGCAGTCGGGTTTGGAACAACGCCCATTAACTCAAGTTTGCTACGAAATGAGTCCAAGCTTTTGATTGGAACCGAATCACCATTTAAGGCATCCCCGATGCGGTTGGAAACCGCATCACCCGAAGGGACTTTAAAAAAAAAGCAGCCCGAGAGCTGCTTTTGTATGTGAATCCGATTAAGATCAATGCTTAATAGCGGTAATGTTCCGGTTTAAACGGACCTTCAGGCTTCACCCCGATATAGGCGGCTTGTTCTTTGGACAATTTGGTCAGTTTCACACCGATTTGTTCCAGGTGCAAACGGGCAACTTCTTCATCCAAAGCCTTCGGCAGGCGATAGACATCCAACGCATAATCGTTTTTCCACAATTCAATTTGCGCCAGCGTTTGGTTGGTAAACGAGTTACTCATCACAAAGCTCGGGTGACCGGTAGCACATCCCAGGTTTACCAAACGACCTTCAGCCAGCATATAAATGGAGTGGCCATCCTCGTAGGTATATTTGTCGACCTGTGGTTTAATGTTGGTTTTCACCACTCCCGGCCAGCGTTCCAAACGGGCAACCTGAATTTCGTTGTCGAAGTGACCGATATTACAAACAATGGCTTGATCTTTCATATTTGCCATCTGTTCGGCCGTGATCACATCTTTGTTTCCGGTAGTGGTTACATAAATGTTTCCTTCGTCCAGGGCATCCTCCATAGTCTTCACCTCGAAGCCTTCCATGGCAGCCTGCAGGGCGCAAATCGGGTCAATCTCGGTTACAATAACACGGGCGCCGTAACCACGCATCGAGCGGGCACAACCTTTACCAACATCGCCGTATCCGGCAACAACCACCACCTTACCGGCAATCATCACGTCGGTAGCGCGTTTAATCCCATCGGCCAGCGATTCGCGACAGCCATACAGGTTATCAAATTTCGATTTTGTCACCGAGTCGTTCACGTTGATTGCAGGGAACAGCAACTTCCCTTCTTCCATCATCTGGTACAAACGGTGAACTCCGGTTGTTGTTTCTTCGCTAACACCTTTAATCTCTTTTGCTGAATTGGTCCAGCGATTCGGTGTTTCGGCTAAGATGCGTTTCAGTATTTTATTGAGTTGAATTTCATCTTCGGCATCGACTTCTTCATCCAGGATTGACGCGTCTTTTTCGGCTTCCACCCCGCGGTGAATCATCATAGTGGCATCGCCGCCGTCGTCCACAATCAGGTTCGGCCCCAGGCCATCACCAAAGTCCAGAGCACGTTCGGTACACCACCAGTATTCGGCCAGGGTTTCGCCTTTCCAGGCAAAAACAGGAACACCGGCAGCAGCAATTGCAGCAGCAGCGTGATCCTGCGTACTGAAAATGTTACAGCTGGCCCAACGCACCTGAGCCCCAAGTTCAACCAGGGTTTCAATCAGCACGGCTGTTTGAATGGTCATGTGCAGGGATCCCATGATACGGGCACCTTTTAAGGGTTGCTCAGCAGCATATTTTTTGCGGATCGACATTAATCCGGGCATTTCTTTTTCAGCGATCTCGATTTCTTTTCGCCCAAAGTCGGCCAAGGCAATATCGGCAACTTTGTATTTCAACTGTGTCTCTGTAACTGTCATCATTCTCAATTAATTTTGGAGTGCAAAGATAATTGTTTCCGCCAAAAATTCCAGTAATTTTTACAGGAAGATGGCGAATGCATCCGCTGACACGAAACCCTTGTTTACTGCGACACAAACGGGTATTATTCAGAAAAAAACCGATTGGCCCTTCCGGAAAGTTGATCGCTAAAAAGCTCCGCGGCAGGAAGCCGCTATAATCAGCGGCGGTCTGCCGGCAGATTTGTTGTCAAGCCAAAGAGGGGACTACAAAGCCGGCAAGCGACTCAGTACGGTTTGCTTGTCCTTTTCGAGCTGCAAACGAAGATCATCAACGGAGGCAAATTTTTGCTCGTCGCGGATTTTCTCAACAAACTCCAGTTCAATTTCGCGGCCGTAGAGGTTGCCGTCGAAGCCCAGAATATGCACTTCAATACTTCGGTTATCAGCATTCTGATTTACCGTTGGGCGTGTGCCTATATTCAGCATACCGCGAAAGCGACTGTCCGCGACCTGAACAAAGACGGCATAAACGCCATGCCCGGGTATCAGCTTATAAGGATCCGAGGCCTGCACATTGGCCGTGGGGAACTGAATTTTCCGGCCCAGCTTTTGGCCTTCAACCACCGTTCCGTGCAAGGTATACGAATAGCCCAGATAGCGGTTGGCGCGCTGCACATTGCCTTCCTGCAAGGAGTTGCGCACCTTGGTCGAGCTGATATTGATATCGTCGATCAGCAACACATCCAGCTTCTCGAGTTGAAAATTCAGCTCCTGCGATAAGTCTTGAAGCATCTCGAAGCTGCCTTCCCGGTTTTTACCAAACTTGTGATCGTAGCCCACCACCAGCGTTTGGATGTGCAGCGTATCCACCAGGATGTTTTTCACAAACTCGGTATAGGTCAGTTGCGAAAACTCCTTTGTAAACGGGAAAATAATCAGATGGTCGATGCCGGCACGTTCGAACAAGCGGATTTTTTCGTTCAGCGTTGTCAACAAGCGTAGATTTCCTTCCTCGGGGAATAACACCAGCCGCGGATGCGGATAAAAGGTAAAGATGACGCTTTCTCCCTTTTTCTCACGGGCAATTTCTTTTAACCGGTCGATTATTTTCAGGTGCCCCTGATGGACACCATCGAATGAGCCAATGGTCAAAATTGGATTCTCTACATCAAACTGATTAATATCTCGGTAAATCTTCATGTTCACTTTTCTGTCTCGGGCTGGCCAAAAATACATTTTTTGGATCGAAGATGACCAACCGCCCCTGAAATTCATGTTTCAAAAGATTGTTTCTTCATACCTGATTGAGGTTGAAATTATTATTTTTACCGCTCGAATAAAAAAAATGTCACCCGTGAGAAAATTTGGTCTTTTACTCTTAGCTCTGACAACAGTAATTGTTGCATGTAAAGATTCTACAAAGTATAAAATCGAAGGTCAGATCAGCAATGCTGAAGGTTCGTACGTTTATCTCGATGAGTTAAAGGTATCGTCAACCCAAACGATCGACTCGGTGTTAATCAGCAAAAACGGAGACTTCAGCTTTGAAGGAAACGTCAGTTACCCAACGTTCTTTCTGCTGCGTTTAAGTGAAAATAACTTCATCACCTTACTGGTCGACTCGGCCGAGCAGGTGAAGGTAAAAGGCGATGCCGCCAACTTTGGGCGCGAATATTCGGTATCCGGATCTGAAGGTTCTGCCTATGTCAAAGAACTGAACCAGAATCTGAGCCGCACCAAACACCAGCTCGATTCGCTGCGCACCCTGCAGATTTCGTTCCGCAGCGATGCCAATATGACGGCCAAAGTTGAAAAATGGACCCAGGAGTACAACGATATCCGCCAGGCACAGATTGAATATTCCCAAAAATTTGTGTCGGAACACCCCTTTTCCATGGCCAACGTTTTAGCCTTGTACCAAAAATTCGACGACGAGACTTATGTCATTCAGGATCTGCAGTCGTTAAAACTTGCTGCTTCGGCCTTAAACTCTTTTTTCCCGAAATCGGAACACGTACAGGCACTTTACACCAACACCCTGCAACTGATGCAGGAAGAACGGGCCGCGCGAATGAAAAACTTCATTCAAACACAGGGAATTAACAGTCCCGACATTGTTCTGCCCAACGTCGATGGCAAAGAAATTGCCTTAAGCTCGCTGCAAGGTAAATATGTATTGTTGCAGTTTTGGTCGGCCATGGATCGCGGATCGCGCATTTTGAACCCCGTTTTGGTTGAAGTTTACAAGAAATATAAAAATAAAGGCTTCGAAATTTATCAGGTCTCGGTTGACGAAAACCGTTACGAGTGGGTGGATGCCATTGAAAAGGATAAGTTGAGCTGGACCAATGTGGGCGATATGGAAGGAAGCCTCAAGGCACTTAGCATGTATAATGTACGCAGCATCCCCTACAACTACTTGCTGGATCGCGAAGGGAAAATTATTGCTAAAGATTTGAAGGGACCTGCCCTGAACAATTTACTGGGCAACCTGCTGAAATAAGCACTTCCTGTTAATTTACCGTCAAGTGAAGGCTGATTGGTCGGCACTTCAAGAAAGAAAGAACAATTGAAAGCACCGCGAAATAAAATATACTTCATCTCCGATGTTCACCTCGGAGCCCCCGCGCTCAATAACAATGCTGAACGCGAACGGCTCTTTGTGCAATGGCTGGATGAAATAAAACACGACGCCGCCGCCTTGTTTCTGATGGGCGATATCTTCGACTATTGGTTCGAGTACCGGAAAGTTGTTCCGCGAGGCTTTACGCGCAGCCTCGGCAAAATTGCCGAGCTGGTCGACTCGGGCATCCCGGTTCACTTTTTCACGGGCAACCACGACATTTGGGTGTTCGACTACCTGCCCACCGAATTGGGGGTTCAGGTACATTACCACGAAATGCGTGTCAGCTTCAACAACAAGAAGTTCTTCCTGGCCCATGGCGATGGACTGGATCCCTACGACACCGGCTATCATTTTCTGAAAAAGATATTTACAAACCGCTTCTTTCAATGGTTGTTTGCCCGTGTGCACCCCAATCTGGCCATCAGCATTGCCCACGGCTGGTCGAAAAAGAGCCGGCTGGACAAAGGAATGGGTGACGACTTTAAAGGACCGGAAAAAGAAGGGCTGTTTGTTTTTGCAAAGTCGGTGCTTGAAAATGAAGAGATTGACTATTTTATTTTCGGACATCGACATTTGTTGTTAAATTTGCCGATTGGAAATAACAGCCATTACATCAACCTGGGCGATTGGATCAATCACTTTTCGTATGGTGTGTTCGATGGCGAAAGTTTTGAATTAAAAAGATATATTAAATAGGAATTTGCAGGAGCAAATTTGATCATTATGACTAAAAAGATTTACACCAAAATTATTGGAACAGGTCGCTGTATTCCGCCCAAAGTGGTCAAAAACGAATATTTTTTAGACTATGAGTTCTACGACCCGTCAACCCGCAAACCTTTCGAAAAATCGAACGAGGAAATTGTCACCAAGTTTCAGGAAATTACCAACATCGTAGAACGTTGTTGGGCTGGCGACGATCAAATGAACTCCGACCTGGCAACCATCGCGGTAAAAGATGCCTGCGACTCGGCCGGTATTGATCCGGAAACACTCGATTTTATCATCTTCGGTCACAACTTTGGCGATGTGCATCCCGACCAAACCTGCGTGGACACCCTGCCTGGACTGGCTAACCGGGTGAAAAGAAACCTGGACATTAAAAATCCGGCCTGTATCTGCCACGATGTCATCTCCGGCTGTCCGGGCTGGACACAGGGAATGATTGTGGCTGATGCCTACATCCGCAGCGAGACCTTTAAACGCGGCGTTGTTATTGGTTCCGATACCCTTTCGCGGGTCTCCGATCCGCACGACCGCGACTCGATGATCTTCTCGGATGGCGCCGGAGCAACAATCGTCGAAGCTGTTGCCAGTGACGAACCGGTGGGAATTCTCGCCCACTCGAGCCGCTCGGACTGTAACCCCTATGCCAATCTGCTAACCTTCGGCAAGTCGCTGAATCCCGATTTCGAAGGCGAAGACTTATACATTAAAATGGCCGGGCACCGCTTGTATGTTTATGCACTGAGCCATGTTCCCGGAGTTGTAAAAGACAGCCTGGACAAAGCCGGATTGCATCTGAAGGACGTGAAGAAGGTCTTGATCCACCAGGCGAACGAAAAAATGGACGAAGCCATCCTGAAAGGCGTTTTCAAACTCTATAAGGAAAAAGAAATTCCGGCAGGCATTATGCCCATGAGCATCGAAAAGCTGGGCAACTCGTCGACAGCAACCGTCCCTACCCTGCTCGATATTGTAGCCAAAGGTGATATGGAAGGACAACAAATTAACAAGGGCGATTATATTGTTCTTTGTTCTGTTGGTGCAGGAATGAATATCAACTCGATTGTATATAAGTGGGATTAATTTAAAACCCATTCAACACCTAAAATAAAAGAACACGGCTGCCAATTTGGTGGCCGTGTTCTTTTTACACCGGTTCAGCTACTTAGCAGAAGTACCAAAAGGAAGCTGTTTTTTGCGAGGCTCACCACAGCACGGCCGCAGACCAAGTAATACGCGATACGATTTACAGTTTGTACACTGAGGGTTTCACTCGAGCGAAGCCCTCAGTGTGCTGGAAACATCACCGTGCTGGCACCGATTTACCAGCGGAGGCCTTGCCATTGAGGCAACCTTTTGCTTTTTCAAAGCAAGGCACGGGTCACAGACCCGCGCCAGCGAAGGGCACTGCCTGGCCACGGGCAAGTTTGTCAAAAGCAAAACAGGCTACCCTTTTTAGGATAGCCTGTTTTGTTTAGCGTCGTCCGCGATAATTGGGTTTTCGCTTATTTCGATTTCGGTTTCGATTGTCACCGGCTGCCTGTGCCCGATTGTCACGGGGCTGAGCAGCGATTTTTTTCTTTACCGAAGGCTTAACAACGAAGGCCTCGTCCTCGTCGTCCGGGAAAGGATGATCGGCAACAACCGGAATTTGCTGATTAATGAACCGCTGAATATCGCGCAGATAAGGCCGTTCCTCAACATCGCAAAACGACAGTGCGGCACCACTCGACACAGCACGTCCGGTGCGACCGATACGATGAACGTAGGTTTCCGGGATGTTCGGCAGGTCGAAGTTAATCACCAGCGATAGTTGGTCGATGTCGATTCCGCGCGCAGCGATATCGGTTGCCAGCAATACTTTTATTTTTCCGTCTTTGAAGTTGTTCAATGCTCTTTGCCGGGCATTTTGCGACTTGTTACCATGAATGGCAGCAGACACGATGCCTGATTTTTCCAGTATCCGAACCACTTTGTCGGCTCCGTGCTTGGTGCGTGTAAACACAATAACCGACTCGTAGCTGACGGTTTGCAACAGATGCAGCAACAACTTGGGTTTCCACTTTTTGCTCACAAAGTACATCGACTGCTCCACCCGTTCGGCAGTTGTTTGCTCGGGCTTAATTTCCACCTTGTCGGGGTGGCTGCCCAGGATCTTACCCGACAACTCGACCACCGATGGTGGCATGGTTGCCGAAAAGAAAAGCGACTGTCGCTCGCGGGGCAGGCGATCGATCAACTTGCGAATATCGTGCACAAAGCCCATATCGAGCATGCGGTCGGCCTCGTCGAGCACAAAATGGGCCAGGTTCTTCAGGTTAATGTATCCCTGATCCATTAAATCGAGCAGGCGTCCGGGGGTTGCAATCAAAATATCAACACCACGCCGCAGGGCATTTACTTGTGCTTCTTGTTTTACACCACCGAAAATAACGGTATTGTTCAAGCCGGTATATTTTCCGTAGGTATCAAAACTCTCCGCTATTTGAATAGCTAACTCGCGGGTCGGCGTAATCACCAGGGCTTTGATCTTCCGCGGGCCTTTACGTTGCGGCGGATTCAGATAAAGCTGTTGCAAAATAGGAATCGCAAAAGCTGCAGTTTTGCCTGTTCCGGTTTGCGCCGATGCCAGCAGATCCGTTCCTTCTAGCAATGTTGGTATTGATTGTTCCTGAATCGGAGTTGGATTGTTGTAGCCTTCTTCCAGAAGTGCTTTTTGTATGGAATCACAGATTCCGAGATCGTTAAATGTCATCTAGTAAATTAAGGCCACAAATATAAGGGAATAAATCGAATAATACACATCCCCCAAAATACGCCCCCGCTGCCGCCTGAAAGCAGAGATGCAATCGCGCGCGAGCGAGAAAATATCCCGGAGCTCATCCAAGGAATATTCCACACATATCAATTACAAAATATTTTTTTTACAAAGAACTTCCCATTCATTGCAATAATATCATAAATACGATACTTTTACAAGACTTCACGATTATTACGAAAACAAGCAGCATGTACATCAGTCGTCATTGAATCACAAAGTGATGGTGACGTAACAATTACAAATAAAAAATAAAAGACATGAAACTAACCTTTTTCATACTGACACTTCTGATTCTTGCTAGTTGTGCTGGTTACAGGACGACAAGCCTAGGATCAGTTGCACAACATTTAGGTGTAGATCGGGATTACATAATAGCTAAATATGGTTCCCCATTCAAGGTCGAAGCATACACAAAGGATAATAATGCAATAGAAATTCTTTCCTATAAAGAAGTGGTCGATGTCGAATCTTATAGCTATATATTAACGAGCGATTTGTATTTTGAGAACAACATTCTTCTTAAAATATCCCAACAGGAAGATGTACCTCCAGGTAGAACAATCATCTCAACCAATAAAAAGGAGGAGCAATAATCGATATTGTATAATCAAAATATTGAAAATACGTCAACATACTAATGATAATCAACATGAGAAAATAAAACACGACGAACCATTATCATCGTGTAATATTTAAACATGGTCACAAATACATCGAACATACAATAACATATTGAAATAAAAAACATGAAAAAAAATAACTCTTATTTCCGTAGCTTTTGGGGCTATTTTGGTGATGTATTCCTGCTCTGACAATGAAGATCAGGTAATCCCAACCGAACAAGAATCAGACCATGTAAGTCTGGTTACCGGTATCGATTCAGAACCTTACATTTCGTCCGAAATGAAAAGTATCATTGCAATGCTTGATACATCTTCTTCAGATTTACCAATCCCAATTGACAGATTAATCCCCGGCTTTGAAAATATGACTATTTCTGAGAACGATTCCTCAGTTGAATTGCAAACTAAATCGATAATAATTGGCACAGAGGATGCTTATACCGTAGTTACGGGATATACAACATATTCTACTCTTTACACCGGAGCCTACGCAAGCATAAATGCCACCCAGGCATCAAACTTTAATTTCACTGCCGGCAATTACTATATTACCTGCCGAGCGATAACGGCAACTGTTTCAACCGGCGGATATGACGTCTATCCCGAAGTTTTGAACACAGATATAATGGGATCTAGTCCCGATGATACAGACCAAAGAGGATATCATTACGAGACCATCGTCTCGAATTCCCTATACAAATTCACGACTTACATCTACGGTATTGCTTACACTACTAACAATGATATTATTTATTGGATCCCTGCAATACCGACTACATTTACTTACGACTCTGATTACAGAAATAATATGCAATGGAGATTCTACTCGATATAGAACCTTCGTAAACTTTCGAAAGCATGCTGTCTCTACCCTAAAGGCAGTATGCTTCTGTTTTAGAGATACCTATTTTTCTAATATTAACAAGATCTGTAATTTCATGTGAAATTTAAAACAAGCAGCCATGAACATTTTTTTCAAAATTTTTCCGTTTATTTTAATTCCAATATTCACATTGAGTTGTACTAAAAGCTCAGATGAACCAGACGATCCGGAAGACGATACTAACAACGTTGAAGTATACTACTCGACAGATGGAGTAAGCAAGAAATTGCTTATGGATAAAGACACGATAGCTGTTAACTTAGCAGATACTTTTCTATTGTATGTCGATATATCTGACACGTCTAAAGTTTTGGACTATTCGCTGGACTATTCCATCGACAACTCAGAGACAGGGATTGACCCATTCAATTTCGAGGAAAAAGAGGATTATCGGTATATTTTTTCTACCAACAAATCCGGTGTTTTTGGTATTGGTGTATTTGTAAATTTTCGAAGAGATGACTTCGACTACTATCTTGCAGGATTTAATATCAAAGTTCCGACGATAGACTACACCATCATTTCGCTGGAAACTCCTACATATACCATAACTACCGATAATGATATTCTCAATAACGAAATAGAAAACGAATTAGCAACAAAGTATACAATAAGCTTCCGCCCATTAACACTGGCTAGCAATACATTAACAGGCGGCACATACCAGTTAAAAAACGCTTCCGAAGAGATATCTAGTGGCAGTTTTACATCAACCGACACAGAAGGTCTGACAGATTTGTCATTCAATTACAACGACATAACATTCAACTACAATTTAGTTGAAGAAGAAGACGGAAATGGGAAATATTTCCTGTTTACCCAAGATTTAACGGAGGTCTACCAAGCTGAATACCCAAACCATACCATTGATAAAGTTACATTAACTTTTAGGGGCTTTAGAAATCAAGACTGAAATAAAAACAAGATTATAGTTAACTGGAATTAAAGAAAAAATCAGTCCCCCTACTGCCGCGCTATTGCATCGCAAGGCGTTACCAAACAACCATAAACCCCTCCCCAAAGCCTTTTTCACCGGCATAATCGGTATGCGCTGCTGTATAAGTAATCTTCGGCTCGGAATACTAATCCGGCCTCAACCGGGTGCTGCCTACCAACTGATGGGCTCTTGTTGATGTGCAATCAGGAAATCGTTGGTTTTGCTAAAGTGCTTATTGCCGAAGAAACCCCTGCTGGCTGACAGCGGCGACGGATGAACCGAGGTAAGGACCAGGTGTTTCGACCGGTCGATAAACGCTCCTTTGCGGATCGCATAATTACCCCAGAGGATAAACACCAGATGCTCTTTCTGTTCGTTAAGCCGGTGAATGACGGCATCGGTAAAATCCTCCCAACCTTTCCGCTGGTGCGATCCGGCCTGATGGGCACGCACCGTTAAGGTTGCATTCAGCAGCAACACACCCTGCTGTGCCCAGCCTGTTAGATTTCCGGATGCAGGAACCGGCTTGTCCACATCGTCGTTCAGCTCTTTAAAGATATTGCGTAAGCTGGGCGGGAAAGCCACACCATCGTTCACCGAGAAGCACAGGCCATGAGCTTGCCCCGGTCCGTGATAAGGATCCTGGCCCAAAATTACCACCTTCAGCCGATCGAACGGACATTGGTTGAAAGCATTGAAAATTAAATTTGCCGGCGGAAAAACCGTGTGCTCGCGATATTCACCACGCACAAACTCGGTCAGTTTTTCGAAATAAGGCTTTTCAAATTCGCTGGCTAGTATCGTTTTCCAGCTTTCTTCAATTTTAACGTCCATCGGATAATTGTCTTGTTTTTGCGATGCCCGAAAATAGCAGAATTGTTTGGACGAGGCAAGGATTGAGTGAGTCATGAGCCGTGAGTCGTGCGTGATGAGTCGTGAGTCGTGAGTCGTGAGTAAAGAGTTGTGAGAATTGAGATGTCATTGGTTATCGATCCTTCAATCCTTCAATCCTTCAATCCTTCGATCCTGTCCATCGGTGCATAAGTCCGAATCTCAAGCGACGAGCAATGTCATTAAGAAGTCGTGAGTAGTGAGTCGTGAGTAAAGAGTAGTGAGACTTGAGATGTGATTGGTTGTCGATCCTTCGATCCTTCAATCCTTCAATCCTTCTATCCTTCAATCCTTCTATCCTTCAACCTGCCCATCAGTGCATAAGTCCGAAACTCAAGTAACCGGCAATGTCATTAAGAAGTCGTGAGTAGTGAGTAAAGAGTTGTGAGTAGTGAGTAGTGAGTAGTGAGACTAGAGATGCCATTGGTTATCGATCCTTCAATCCTTCAATCCTTCAACCTGTCCATCGGTGCACAGTCCAAAACTCAAGCAACCAGTAACTAGTAACCAGCAACCAGTAACTAGTAACCAGCAACCAGTAACCAGTAACCAGCAACCAGCAACCAGCAACCAGCAACCAGCAACCAGCCGATCACTTCACCCGGCCGGGGTTCTTTTTGACAAAATCGCCCCAACTTTTGTAGCCTGCTTTAGCCACCGGATTTTTCATTTGCAGGTAGTGGCACACCGCAACGGCCAGCGCATCGGTAGCATCCAGCTCGGGAGGCAGTTCCTCAACCTTCAGGGTATTTTTCAGGAAATAAGCGACCTGCTCTTTGGCCGCGCGCCCCATACCGGTAATGGCTTGTTTCACCTTCAGCGGAGCATACTCAAAAACCGGAATATCGCGGCTCAGCGCCAGGCCCATGATAATGCCCTGTGCACGCCCCAGCTTCAACATAGCCTGAATATCTTTGCCGTAAAAAGGCGACTCGACAGCCAGCTCATCGGGCATATATTCTTCAATCAATGCCTGAGTCCGGTTAAAAATATGCTTCAGTCGCAAGTAGTGATTATTGTAACCGGCCGTTTTTACCACCCCCACATGCAACACCCGCGGCTTATTGTCTTTTACTTCAATTAAACCGTAGCCCATAACCACTGTTCCCGGGTCGATCCCTAAAATACGTTTTCCTTCTAAACTCATGAATGACTGTTTCGTTGCCTGAATAGTTGCCCGATACGCGACAAAGGCAAGCGGATTTGTTGAATGAGAATGCCTAAAAGTATAAAACTTAAGCCTACAAAGGTAGTGGCATAAATGGTTTCGTGCAAAATGAAGTGGATAAAGAGCAGTGAAATAAATGGAAAGAGAAATACAAAATTGCCGGTAACGGCGTTGTTTTCGCTTTTATGCAGGGCGTAAATCCAAATCACGTAAGTGACGCCCAACTCGAACAACCCCACATACAAGGCCGCCCAAAACGCTTGCCCCGTGAAGCGAAAATGAAAGGCTGCAGGCTCGAAAACAGCATATCCCAGCAAGAAGACCAGTCCGAAAATGAAATTCCAGGCCAGCACCACCATCCGGTCGCGTTTATCGCGGGCACTAAAAATCCAGTAGAACGACCAGATCAGGCTACTCGCCAAAGCCAGCAGGGCACCTGCCAGGTTGGTGCGGACAAAACCGTGCCATCCTCCCTGCGAGGCAATGAATACCACCCCGGCAAAACTAAACCCAATGGCAACAAAATTTTTCCAGCTCAGTTTTTGCCCCAGCAAGGGCACCGACAGCAGAGCCAACGTTACCGGCCAAACCATATTTAAGGCCTGGGTGACCTGCGCCGGGTTTAAGGCATAGGCTTTAAATAAAATGAGGTAGTACAAAAACGGATTCAAAAAGCCTTGAATGGCCGAAGCTCCAAGCTGACCTGCAGAAACCGAACAGAACTCCTTGCTCTTCCCCGACAACAAAACAAGGCTGATAAAAAACACCAGCGAAACAACCGAAGCGACGAAGATCAGCTGAAAGGGAGTAAATTCCTTCAATGACAATTTAAAGGCAGTTGCTACGGTCGACCACAACAACACGGCCAACAGCGCCAGAAGGATTGCCGTTTTCTGGTTTTTCATTTAGTTGCTTGTTTCATCGCCGGTCGTTTCAGCGGCCGAAGGCTGATCGAAATCGCCCCTCAACTCCCGGAAATATTTTCGGGCCTGTTCAACATGCACACTTCCCGAGTGGTCTTCGAGCAACTTCAGGTAGTAAGCTTTTGCTTTCTCCGGATCATTCAGCTTTGTGCGATATACATTACCCAACTCCAGCAGCGCATCGTCGGCCAGCAGGTCCCAGGGGTATTCGGCAACCAGTTTTTCCAGCCACAAGGCCGCATCTCTCCAGTTCCCCTGCTGTTCGCGAATGGAAGCTTTCCGGTACAAGATATCATCCTGCAAGCTGTGAAAGGGGTAAGCTTGCTGAAGGCTGTCGAGCATGGCCCAGGCAGCATCAGGTTGATGGCGGAACAGCAACAGGTCGGCCTTTGCAAACAGTTGCAGCGGGATGCTGGTCGTATCCAGATTCATGTTATTGCCGATAAACAACGACAGCTCCATGGCATCGTTGGCAATCAGTTTCGAGGTACTGGCTTTCAGCACATCCAACTGCGCTTTGGCCCACGACATTTCGCCCATGTAGTAGCCCAGTCGGGCCTTTTTCAGCTTAACCTCATCGCCCAGCTCATTCATTTTATTGTCTTCAATAAGCTGAGAATACAAAAATATGGCTTCCCAAACATCGCCTGTAAAGACATACACATCGGCGAGCGCGGTCTTCAGCTCATCCTTTGCGAAAGCTTCCAGCTGTTCCATATTCATGGCCCGCAGCAGCAGGTCGATGGACCGATCGGGCTGCTGAAGCCCGAAAGTGAGCAACTGCGAATAATTCAGAATCAGTCGCGATGCTCCGGCCTCGAAGCCCAGATCAGCGAGTGCAGCCTCAAACTGGCCAGCCAGCTCGGGAGCCGACAAAGCTTCCGGCATTCCATCCGTGTACTGCTGGTACAGCAAATTCATCCGTTCCTGTTTTGCCGCATACCAATACGAACTGGTTTTGCCCTTTGCCAACAGGTAATCGTAAGCTTTCAGCGCGTCGTTGTAGCCTTGGTTTTGTCCGGCAATGCGCGCCAGCTGCATAATCATCGGCTCCTCCTCCAGCCCGCGCTTGTCGAGTGCAATTTGCTGACGTAATGCCGAAGCATATTTTTTTTCGCTGAGGAATAACCATATCAGCAGCCTGTTGTAGGCCGTCACCTCCGGCTCACGCTGCATCCGTTCCAACACCGTTGCCTGAAGCTGCTTGCGCAGGGAATGATCGACATCGAGCCGGAAAGCACTTTGCACGGCACTCTCCATCCTTGGCAAGCTTTTCTCATCGGTGCGAATCAGATCCAGATACACGGCAAACATGCGGCTATAGTTCCGCTGATAAAGGTACACGCGTCCCAGTTCGTAGTTGAAATTTTCGTCGGGCATTACCTGCGGAGCTTTTAGGTACAGCTGTTCGGCACAGGCATATTCGCCTTTACTCAGAAAAATATTGGCCAGACGTGTATAATCGTTTCGCGAAGGCTTAACCGACTGAATGGCCTGCTGTAGTTTTTGATCCGCCTCCTCGGGCAAGCCCTGTTTTTTGAGCAGCACCGCCCATTGTACATACAACGTGGCCGGATTATCATTTTTCCGCAGGGCTCTCTTAATTTCCTTTTCGGCCACCTCCAGCTGATCGCTTTCAATTAAACAAGTCAAATAAAACTCGAAGTAATGCGGGCTTTTCGTGGTTTCGTAGAGTTGTTCGTACAATTCGGCTGCCTTGTCATATATCCGGGAGTTATAGTATTTATTGGCCAGTTGCGCTTTACTGACGTCCGGATTTTGCTGCGCCGACAGCTGCCAGCCACCAACAAAACAAGCCAACAGCGTACTAAAAACTAGGATTGTGAACTGCTTCATAACTACAAATCTAACATTCTTCGGATACGATTGGGCCCGATAGAACCGCTTCCTGCTAAAATACGCTTTTTAAGCCGGATTGTATGGTCAGAGCTCCGGCTTCTTTTCGAACCACAAAGTGGATAAGCTGTCGGATGTCAGCCCGGGCAATGGCGGGAAATAACTACATTTACACCAAAATAACCAATCGCAATGACCGAATCGACACAAGCACGGCCCCGCCTGCCGCGGTGGATGAAGATGAATATGCCCAAGGGCGAAAGTTACTCGAAAGTAAAAAACCTGGTCGGCAAACACGGCTTACACACCATCTGTTCGAGTGGTAACTGCCCGAACATCGGTGAATGTTGGAACCGCGGAACAGCAACCTTTATGATCCTGGGCGAAATCTGCACCCGCAACTGCAAATTTTGCGGGGTAAAAAGCGGCAAACCACTGCCTGTCGATCCGCACGAGGGGGAACGGGTGGCCGAGTCCATCCGGCTGATGCAGCTAAAACATGCTGTTGTGACTTCTGTCGACCGCGACGATTTGCCCGACCTGGGTGCGTCGGCCTGGGTACGCACCATCAACCAAATAAAAACCCGCAACCCGCACACCAAACTGGAGGTACTGATTCCCGATTTTCAAGGCCGCAAGGAACTGGTACAACAGATTATCGATGCCCAACCGGAAGTAATTTCGCACAACCTGGAAACGGTAGAACGCCTGAGCCCGCAAATTCGCTCGGTAGCCCAATACCGCCAAAGTCTGGAGGTGCTGCGAACAATTGCCCAAAGCGGCTGCGTGGCCAAATCGGGCATTATGCTCGGACTTGGCGAAACCGAAGAGGAAGTGCTGCAAACCATGGACGACTTGCTGGCTACAGGCTGCAAGGTGATGACTATTGGCCAATACCTGGCGCCCACACCGCAACACTTGCCCGTGGTTGACTACATTCAACCCGAACAATTTGAAAAATACCGAACAATTGGCCTCGAAAAGGGTTTTTCTTTCGTCGAAAGCAGTCCGCTGGTGCGTTCGAGCTATCGCGCTGAGCTGCACGCCGGGGCTTGATCAGTGGTCAGTGGTCAGTCGCAGTGGTCAGTACGACAAATGACAACCAATGACTTCACGTACAGCGCTTGAAACTTGGAACTTGAAACTTGGAACTTGAAATTTGGATTTTGGATTTTGGATTTTGGATTTTGAAACGTGGAACTTGAAACTCAATCAAGATATGGCAAATTTTACATACGAAGATATCGGTCTGAAAGACTATAAAGAATGCTGGGACTATCAGGAAAGCATTCTGAAAGAAATTCAGGAAGCAAAGAAGGCAACCGGCAAAGCAACCGCACTGAACCGCTTTCTGCTGGTAGAGCACCCACATGTGTACACCTTGGGCAAAAGCGGCGACGAACACAACCTGTTGGTCCATGGCGAATTTCTGAAAAAGATTGAAGCCACCTACTACAAAATAAACCGAGGTGGCGATATCACTTACCACGGCCCCGGACAGTTAGTGGGCTATCCGATTATCGACCTCGAGTATTACCACATCGGTGTTCGCGAGTATATCGAGAAAATGGAAGATGCCATTATTGCCACCCTGGCTCACTACGGCATTACCGGTGGACGTAAAAAAGATGCCACCGGCGTATGGCTCGACAGCGACATTCCGGCTAAGGCCCGGAAAATATGTGCCATCGGGGTGCGCGTGAGCCGCTATGTGACCATGCACGGCTTTGCGCTGAATGTGAATACCGACATGCGCTACTTCAACTACATCAACCCCTGTGGTTTCATTTCGTACGGCGTAACATCGCTGGAGCAGGAACTGGGCCATCGCGTTGATCTGACCGAAGTGAAAGAAATTGTGCAACAAAAATTCAACGCCATCTACTAACCCGAAATACAAAAAAAATCATGATTGACACAGAACATCTAAACGATACCTTCGGCATTGAAGGCGAGCTGGGATTTATGGAAATGGAGGGCGACCTGGTTTTCGTAAATATTGCCAACAAATATGCCGATGCTGATATCTGCCTGTACGGTGCGCACGTCAGCAGTTTTCGCCCTGTACGAACCATGGACATCCTGTGGATGAGCCCCGCCTCGGAATACCGCGAGGGAACCCCGATCCGTGGGGGCATACCGGTGTGCTTCCCCTGGTTTGGCCCGCACAAAACCAACAGTAGCCTCCCTCAACACGGATTCGGGCGGCTGATGTACTGGGACGTATTGGCAACCGAAAGCCTGCCCAACGGCGAAACAAAGCTTGAATTAATTTTGAAGTCGTCGGAAAAAACCAAAGCCTACTGGCCGCACGATTTTGAGGCCGTGATGCGCTTTGTAGTTGGTGCCAAGCTACAAGTCAGCCTCGAAGTTAAAAACACCGGTACCGAAGCCTTCACCTACGGGTGCGCACTGCACAGCTATTTTGCCATTTCGGATATTGCGCATATCCAGATTGAAGGGCTCCAGGGGCTGGACTACTTCGACCAGCTTACCGGCAACACCACGAAGCAGCAAGAAGAATTGCTGCAAATTAACGAAGCACTAACCCGCCATTACCAAAACACGGAAACGCCGGTAGTTTTGGCTGATGAAGGCTTCCGCCGGCGCATCCGGATTGAGAAAGCGGGCAGCAAAGTTACCACCGTTTGGAACCCCGGCGAAGACAGCTCGAAGCTGATTGGCGATATGCCGGACGACGGCTTTGCGACTTTTGTGTGTATTGAAGCAACCAACTCGTTTGACTTCCAGATAAAACTGGCCGCCGGCGAAAGCTACGAGACCAAACTACTGATCGGCTTGGAGGATTAAGCCGCCACGCTGCAAAAAATTGACGGAAGATCCGGCCCCCTGGGTTCGGATCTTTTCGGTTTAAGAAGATTGCCCCGTCCCGTATGGAATGGAATTTTGCGCGCTGACAGCATCCATCTACCCCAATACCATTTCTCCGGGGGTCAGTTCGCCTCTTATCCGAAAAAAACGCTTTCCCCGGCATCCTGTGTTGTTTTCGGCCAAACAGGGTGTTAAAAACCGTTCCTGCTTCCTTTTTTGCGTTCCTGTGCAATCATCTGGCGTCCTGTGTCGTTTTTCCCCGTCCTGTGCGAAAAAAATTCGCCCTGTTGACATTTTGCTACTCCTATGACACATGGCTGACAAAATGCGCACAGGAAGCCTCCTTGATCCACAGGACTGTGTCGTTTCCTAAAATAGCTTGACAGATTTAGACTTTATGGGCTGCAATGCCCCCAACTCGCCTACCCTCTATTCTTTTTGAAGACTTAAAACACCAACGGTCACAGTGTTGGCTTCTGACTCATCTGAACCCCATGTTGTTGTTCAACATAGCAGATGATCTCGACAAAAAAGCGGTCAAACAGTTCATGCAAAAGCTCAAAATTTGTTTCCAGCACATCCATGGCCTGATTGGTTTTATCGGGCAAACTGGTGCGATGCGCCATGATATGCAGCGATTGCTGAATGCCTTCGACCCGCGCATAGGATTCCAAACGCTTGTGTTGAATCAGAAAAGGAAGGAAGCCCTTCACCCGAATTGGCAACTGAAAAAAGTTGGACAGCAAGACCGCATGCACATGTTTGGCAAACTCGCGCAGGCTATAAACCGAGTAATCGCGCCAATAGCGGGCCAGAAAGTGATCGAGTATCACATCGGTGACAATGCCCGCATAGCGCCCGTAATGGGGGCGAAAAAAATCAGCGGCCTCTTTCACCAGCGGGTGCGAATCGGTATAAGCATCAATAGCCCGATGCAACAAAATACCTTTTTGCACCTCGGCCGAAAACGTCAGATATTTCCGTCCTTTCACATAGTCGCCGATAAAGTTGCCCAACAACAGTTCGTCCGAATCGCCCGATAAATACAGATGTGCCAGAAAGTTCATCGCTGTGTTCTTCTAATTTTTGGAGGCTTGCCGGGCCCGGTTAAAATAAGGCAACTTCGCCGCCGAAATCAGCAGCACACCAATCAGGGTCAGCAATCCCCCGAGCAACTGATGCAGCGCCGGAAAGCTACCAAAGTACAAGACGCTGCCGATGAGCACAAACACCACCTTTGTACTTTGCACAATCGACGATTTGGAAACTTCGATATAATGAAACGAATAATAAATAAGCAACAAGGCCACAAAAGGCCCCAGGAACGCACCAATTGCAATATTGCTTAATGCGGAAAGCGGAATGGCAAGCGAAGGCCGGAAAAACAACACCAGCAAGACCGAGAAGCCCAGCAGCCACACCGACCGGTTGGTATTAATAATTTCGGGCGTCATATTGCGTACATTCAGCTTAACCACCACCGAGGCAATTGCTGCAAAAATAGCGTTCAGCAGAACCACACCGGCACCCGGTATAAAGAGCTCGCTCAGCCTGGCACCGCCCTGGTAGCTCACCACAAATGCCCCAACCAGGGCCAGGCCCGCACCAACCGTTTCCATCAGCGAGAATTTTTCCTTTAGAAAAAACACGCCCATCCCGGTGAGAATGACCGGATACAGGTTGCCCATAAAACCGGTAACTGCCGGATCGGGAATAATTTGTATGGCCAGGAAAAAAAAGCTGGTGGTAATAATTTCCAGCACACCAAGCAATAGCAACACGCGCTTTTGCGCCCCGGTGAGCACCCGCAGAAAACGATTATGCCTGCGGTAGAACAACCACCCCACATTTAACGCAGCAGCCAGGGCAAACCAGTAGAAAGCAAACTGAAAAAGATGCACCTCATTTAAAGCAGCCTTACTGAATATGTAAATATTCGAAAAAGCGATGGTCGCTATAATCGCGAAAGCATATCCTTTTATTCGATCCGGCATCATGCGCTGCAGCTTGTGGGTTAGTTCCTCAAAAGTACAAAAATATGAAAGGCCTCAATCCGCTGCGGATTGAAGCCTTCACTATTTTGAATAAAGAAATATCGTAAACTTATAAGAAAACAAATTGATGAACCGACAAAAGTTATCGCAATCTTTCGGTCAGTCGCCGAATTTCGGCTGCGGGATTTTCGCCTCCGTACAAAATATTGTACACCGCTTCGCAAATCGGCAAATTAACCTTGTATTCCAAGTTAATTTCATGGATGGATTTGGTCGCATAATACCCCTCGGCAACCATGTGCATTTCCAGCTGGGCTGTGCGGGTGGTATAGCCTTTTCCAATCATGGTCCCAAACGTCCGATTTCGTGAAAACTGCGAGTACGCCGTCACCAATAAATCGCCCAAATAGGCTGAGCTTTTAATATCGCGGGTTATCGGATGCACTTTATCAACAAATCGTTTGATTTCCTGAATGGCATTGGCGATTAACACGGCCTGAAAATTATCGCCGTAGCGCAATCCATGGACAATTCCCGACGCGATAGCAATAATATTTTTCAGCACCGAGGCATATTCGGTCCCCCAAATATCGTCGGACACGTGGGTGCGGATGTAGGGGCACTCCAGCCTAATGGCAAAATCGCGTGCACGGCGAATGTCGGGGCAAGCAATGGTCAGATAAGAAAGGCGCTCCAGAGCCACTTCTTCGGCATGGCAGGGACCGGCAATTACACCGAGGCGCTCCAGGGGCAGCTTAAACTTTTGGTTCAGGTACTGCCCAACAATCTGATTATCCTCGGGGATGATTCCCTTAATTGCCGAAACAATATATTTCGTGCTGATATCAACCGTCACTTCTGACATGGTTGAGTTCAGGAAAGCCGAAGGAATTGTGAGCACCAGAACATCCGACTGTTCAAAGGCCTGGTTAATGTCATCGAAAAATTCAATCCGATCGATATCAAACTCAACCCCACGCAAATAGTTGGGGTTGTGCTTATAGCGTTGGAACAGTTCGATGCTTTCCGGGTTGCGGAAATACCAACCAATCCGATCAACATTATTCAGAAGTATTTTTGCTAAAGCCGTAGCCCAGCTACCACTTCCAATTATTGTTATTTTAGGTTCTGTAAGCATAATAAGCCAACGGTTAGGCGATCCAGCCAGTCACGTCTTCCATGGTAGGATTTTGCAATCCCAGTTTATTTTTTTTGTTGAAACCGCACAGGTCGTTAAACAATTTGCCGGCTTTCACTTCTTTTAAGGCGTCAACTTTTTTGAAGCCCATTTTCCGAAGAACGTCAATCCACTCGCCCGGAACACCGGCAGCTTCAAATTTTTCGTCTCCGTCGGCTTCATTCTTTTTCTCCGGTTTCATCTGCGGGAAGAACAGCACATCCTGAATCGACTGATTATTGGTCATAAACATGGTTAATCGGTCGATGCCGATCCCCATGCCCGATGTAGGAGGCATACCATATTCCAGTGAGCGCACAAAGTCCATATCGATAAACATGGCCTCATCGTCTCCTTTTTCGGATAACTTCAGCTGATCCTGGAAACGCTCCAGCTGATCAATCGGGTCGTTCAGCTCCGAATAGGCATTGGCTAACTCTTTACCGTTCACCATCAGCTCGAAACGTTCGGTCAGTTCGGGGTTGTCGCGATGCTTTTTACAAAGCGGCGACATTTCAACCGGATAGTCGATAATGAAAGTGGGCTGGATATAATTACCTTCGCACTTCTCGCCAAAGATTTCATCAATCAGCTTTCCTTTGCCCATCGACTCATCCACGTCAATATCCAGCTGTTTGCAAACCGCTCTCAACTGCACTTCATCCATTCCGGAGATGTCGATGCCGGTGTGCTCTTTAATAGAGTCGAGCATGGTTACGCGTTTAAACGGCCGCTTAAAGTCGATCTCCTTATCGCCCAGTTTCACTTTGGTCGTTCCGTGCAAGGCTAAAGCTACGCGTTCGATCATTTCCTCGGTGAAATTCATCATCCACTTGTAGTCTTTATAAGCCACGTAGATTTCCATCACGGTAAACTCGGGGTTATGCGTACGGTCCATTCCTTCGTTCCGGAAATCCTTTGCAAACTCATAAACCCCGTCAAAGCCGCCAACGATCAATCGTTTCAGATACAACTCATTGGCAATACGCAAGTAAAGCGGGATATTCAGCGCGTTGTGATGCGTAACAAACGGACGAGCAGCAGCACCTCCCGGGATGGATTGCAAGATGGGTGTTTCCACCTCCAGGTAACCGTACTCATTAAACATCTGACGCATCGTATTCACGATTTTGGTACGTTTTAGAAAGGTATCTTTCACCTGCGGATTCACCACCAGATCAACATAACGCTGACGATAGCGCATTTCCGGATCGGTGAAAGCATCGTACACTTTTCCGTCTTTTTCTTTTACAATTGGCAAGGGACGCAAGGATTTACTCAAAACAATCAATTCTTTTACATGAACCGATTTTTCGCCCACCTGCGTGGTAAAGGCAAAGCCTTTAATTCCAATAAAGTCGCCAATATCGAGCAGCTTTTTAAACACATCGTTATACAGTGTTTTATCCTCGCCCGCACAAATTTCGTCGCGGTTAATGTAGAGCTGTATACGGCCGGTATCGTCCTGCAACTCAGCAAATGAAGCTTTCCCCATTATGCGTCGGCTCATGATTCGGCCAGCCAGAGTTACCTCCTGAAAGTTTTGCTTTTCCGGTTCAAATTCAGCCTTAATTTCTGCTGCTTTCGCATTAACCTGGAATTCTGCTGCCGGATAGGGCTCAATTCCCAACTCTCTTAACTTGGCTAAAGAATTTCGCCGGATAACTTCCTGCTCGCTTAATTCTGCTGTACTCATTGGAATGATCAATTAAAAATTCTGCTTAAAAAAACGGTGCAAAGATAAGATAAGAATTAAAAAATCCCTACTTCATCCCAATTTGAAAGTAAAACATACAAAATCAAGCTTTTGACTTTTCTGCGCTGATATGGATAATTTTATTTACAGGCTAAAGATTTGAACCGATGAAAATTAGATTCACTTTTCCCAATATCATCAAAATAAAGACCTGCCTGTATTAAAAATAGAGTTTCCAATTCAAGCTTCATTTCTTATCTTTGGACAGTTTTAAATATTGCATCTCCGAGGAACAGCTCCAATACCAATGGAAAAAATCTGGAAAGTTAAAGAACCAGGCGACATAAATGTAATCAAGCATTTATCTGCAGCCCTGAATGTCAACATGGTTATTGCCAACCTGTTGGCTCAACGGGGGATTACATCTTTTAATGAAGCCAAATCGTTCTTTCGCCCAAAGCTTTCCGACTTACATGATCCGTTTCTGATGAAGGACATGGATAAAGCTGTTGAACGGATGGCCAGAGCCATTGACAACCAGGAAAAAGTACTGATTTACGGCGACTATGATGTTGACGGAACAACGTCGGTAGCGCTGATGTACCAATTTCTGCGAACACGCATCAAGGAGCTCGATTTCTACATCCCGGATCGTTACTCGGAAGGTTATGGCATTTCGCCACGAAGCATTGAATATGCTGCCAAAGAAAAATTCACACTCGTCATTGTCCTCGACTGCGGTATTAAAGCCATTGAGAAGATTCGCCAGGCCAAAGAGCTGGGAATTGACTTTATCATCTGCGACCACCACAATCCCGACGATCAGATTCCGGATGCTGTTGCGGTACTGGATCCCAAACGTCCGGACTGCCAATATCCTTACAAGGAACTTTCGGGCTGCGGTGTAGGTTTCAAGCTTCTGCAGGCTTATACCCTCAAATACGACATTCCGGTTGTTGAGCTTTACGACTTGCTGGATATGGTTGTGGTGAGTATTGCTTCGGATATTGTTCCGGTGACCGGTGAAAACCGGGTTCTGGCCTACTATGGACTGAAGAAGCTGAATAGCAACCCGAGCTTGGGCTTAAAGACCATCATTCAGATTTCGAACCTGGTCGGTCAACGTATTTCCATCAGCGATATTGTTTTCAAAATCGGACCACGGCTAAACGCATCGGGACGTATTGAGCATGGCAAAAAGTCGGTTGAGATCCTGGTCATGTCCGACGAAGATCAGTCGATTGCCTTGGGTGAAGAGATTAACTCGTACAACGAAATACGCAAAACGCTGGACCGCGACATCACCCAGGAAGCCCTGGACATGATCACCCACGATCCCTTTCACGAGGAACGCCATTCAACCGTACTTTACAATCGCGACTGGCATAAAGGAGTGGTGGGTATTGTTGCCTCCCGATTAACCGAGCATTATTACCGACCAACGATCATCCTGACCGAATCGAATGGCTTGGCAACCGGATCGGCGCGATCGGTGCGTGATTTTGATTTATATGAAGCCATCGGTCAATGTTCCGACCTGCTCGAATCGTACGGAGGTCACATGTACGCTGCCGGACTGACGATGAAAATCGACAACATCCCGGCCTTTACCCGTCGCTTCGAAGAAATTGTGACCAGCTCCATTACGGAATCGCAAAAGACTGAAATTTACGAAGCGGACACCAAGTTGCAGCTTTCGGATATTACCCCCAAGTTTTACCGAATTTTAAAGCAGTTTGAGCCTTTCGGACCGCATAACATGACCCCGCTTTTTCTGACTGAAAATGTGCTGGACAGCGGTACCAGCCGTTGCGTGGGCCGCAATCAGGAACACCTGAAACTGGATCTGGTGGAACCAACCGGCAACTCATCGGTATTTTCGGCCATCGCCTTCAGCCAAGCCAGCCACTACGAAGCAATCAGCCAGGGACTGCCCTTCGACATTCTTTACCACATTTCGGAAAACGAATTTAGAGGAAAAACAAATTTACAGCTCTATATAAAAGACATCGCTGCAAAGATTTATTAACCTTGTTTTACTAACGTCTAAATAGAACCCTATGGATTCAATTAGAAACAACCAGAACCAACTTAGTCCGAAGAATGTGGTTTTGGGCGTACAATTTCTGTTTGTTGCCTTTGGCGCAACCGTACTTGTTCCGCTGCTGGTCGGCATCGATCCGGCAGTAGCCTTGTTTACAGCAGGCATCGGGACCCTGCTCTTTCACCTGATCACCAAAGGTATGGTTCCGGTATTCCTGGGTAGTAGCTTTGCATTTATTGCACCAATTATCGAGTCAACCCGATTATATGGCCTACCCGGAACCTTCTCCGGGATAATCGCTGTGGGGGTCGTATACACAATTGTTTCGGCTCTGGTAAAACTCCGGGGACTAACATTTGTTGAACGACTTTTTCCCGCCACCGTTGTTGGTCCGGTCATCATGATTATCGGTTTGTCGCTGGCCAGCTCGGCGGTCGACATGGCCAAAACAAACTGGGTGATTGCCAGTTGCAGCTTAATAGCAGCAATCGTTGTGGTTATTTTTGCCAAGGGCATGATCAAGTTGATTCCGATTTTTGTGGGCATCGTTGTCGGCTATATTGTTGGGCTGGTGATGGGAGTTATCGACTTCACACCAATTAAAGAAGCCAGCTGGCTTGGTCTTCCTGCTTTCACGGCGCCTCAATTTAGCTGGGGAGCCATTACTTATATGATTCCGGTAGCTATTGCCCCAATCATCGAACACGTTGGCGACATGTACGCCATTGGTGGTGTTGCCGAGAAGAACTTTATTGAAAAACCGGGTTTGCACCGCACTTTGCTGGGCGACGGGATTGCCTCCAGTTTGGCCGGCTGCTTTGGTGGGGTACCCAATACCACTTATTCGGAAGTTACCGGCGCCATTAGCCTGACCAAAATCACCAATCCGTTTATTTTACGGATCTCGGCCATTACCGCGATTGTTTTCTCCCTAATCGGGAAAGTAAGCGGATTCCTGAAAACAATCCCTCAATCCGTGTTGGGTGGCATCATGCTTTTATTGTTCGGCCTGATCGCTTCTATTGGTATAAAAACATTAATCGACTCAAAAACCGACATGAGTAAAACCCGCAATCAAGTGATCGTATCCATTGTACTGACGGTGGGCATTGGCGGTGCTGTTGTGTCGTGGGGTAAATTTTCGCTGGCAGGTATTGGACTGGCTGCGGTAGTAGGCATCCTGCTAAACCTGATTCTGCCGGGTGAATCCAAGCAGGTTCACGTTGAAGGTTAATTGGAGCAGATTCAATAAAATCGAGAGAGCGGAAACCAGGACCTGATTTCCGCTCTTTTTAGAAATAAAAGCCTGAATTTCGTCCAACAAATGCAGGCATTCGTCCCTTCTTCCGATACAATCTTCGGCTCAGCCTATTCCTTTGAGGGCAAAGCTTCAATATGCCCATAGTAGCTAATTACCTGCCGATGCGTTGGTGTAATCTGCAAATCGGCATAGCCACCGGAGCCCACGGTCAAGAAAACCTTGTAATTCTCGCGCGCTGTGGAAACGTCAAAACTAACAACATACAGTTGCTTCCGCTTTTTCGTCAACTCCTGCTTTTCCGCAACAACTTCCTTAAACTTAATACCGCCGTCGGTTCCCTCGTAAGGTGCCTGATAAGCACGCCCGTAGTAGGGCAAATAAGCCTCCACGGTATCTCCATGAAAGCTCATTGTGTAGATTGATGTCAGAATAATTTGCGATCCTGCTACCGGAGTCGCGGAACGTGCAATGAATATAAAATCTCCTGATTTTACCAACTCCGCGATCTCTGCTGCTTTTGCTTCCTTTTTGTTCTGTTGCTGTTGTGCTGCCCCGGGTAAAACAGCAAAAAACAACAATGCCAGAATGATTCCTAATGCTTTCATCGTATTTGGTATTTACAGACGACTAATTCGCACAAAATGAATGCCATCCGAGCAGTTTCGGACATGATCTTCAACACAACAACAAAAGAAATTCGGATTTATAAAACAGCAGTCATCGAGCTATTGAAAATGCCAGCCCATAAAAGACCTACATGATTCCCGGGAATCACCAACAGGAATGAAAGTTCACTATTTTTCTACGAGGCTGTTGTCGTTGTTCTCAAAAGTTGTCGGGTTGTCGGTCTACATCGTATCAAAACCAGTTATTGATATTGCGCCTTAGCACCTCTGCGGAGTAAGACTTTCATAAAAAAGCCGGAGATAAACTCCGGCTTTCTGCTACGACAGTATTTTTGATTTTGCTACTTTCTCTTTATTCAGCAGCGGATTGGCATACATTTGCATGAAGAGCCTTTTCTGGCATTCCGGATCCCCCTGTCCAATGGTCGCAACCATATCGTCGAGCAATTCAGAAAATTTCGCTCTACACGACTCCTCAATTTCGCCATTCTGCTTAGTCTTTCCGTCCAACATATCGGCAGCCAAATAATTGTAAGGCCACAACTTATAATTGCGATAGATGCAGGCATCAATTTGGTCAGCCAGCTTCTGGATCGACTCCTGAGGATTTTCACTCTTGGCAATCTCATCCAGTTGCGCATCAATCGGTTTTCCAAAAGCAAAATGCACACGCCCTTTGGGACGAGTTAGTCCGAATGCCATACTTTTAAGGTCGTCGGCCTGCGTTTTCACATAGCCTTCGTGTTCCTTCTTGTAAATTTCTTCAACTTTCGAAATTCCGCAAGGTTCGCGCTCGTACGATATTGAAAGGGGTACAATCTGCAACTCGCGAAATCCGGATGCAAAGTCGGCCTTATTACTCAGGTTCAGCATTTTCAACAAAGCCTGCTGTGTTTGGTCACAACCGTCCTTTGTACGCCCTTCGCGCTGGGCAATCCACACCGAAACATTATCTTCTGTAATTGTTTTGCGAATATAAGCCGACAATGTTTTTGAAGCGGTTAATAACTCGCGGGCCGGCAAATTACGTTTCACCACAAAAGCGCCGTTCAATTTTACGATATGTTGTATCCAATCGTAAATCAGCAAGTTATTTCCAATCGCAATTTCGGTGGTGTTCATTCCGGCGGCCACAACAATATAATTGAGTATGGCCGAATCCAAAATAATATCCCGGTGGTTGGAAATAAAAAGATAAGCTTTTGATTTATCCAGGTTTTCGAGCCCACTGTAGCTCACGCCGCTGGTTGTTCGTTTAATGATCCAATCTTCGATAAGCGGATACATAAACTGCAACTGCAACTCTCTCTTGTTCTTCACTTTTGCCAGCATTGCGCTGATCTCATTCACCTTTTGTTCGTCATTAAAAATGAAAAACAAGACCTGACGAAACAAATCATCCTTCAATAAAACATTGAGGTAATGATTAACTTCTTGATCTTCGTAAGGACGAATATCGTCGAAACACATCATATCCTTATTCGTTGATTTAGGGCGGCAAATATACAAAATGGTATTCAAATCTTAAACCGCAGCTGAAGCTTAAGCTCGCTACGCGTTGATCCATCGATCGCTGTATTGCCACTCCCCAATGTATCTACACCGAAAAACCACGTACGAGCACATTTGAGCCACAATTCCACTTTTTCACAAATTTTAACCTTTCCATTAACGTAAGCCCGAAGACCTTCCCCGTAAAATGCAGGAATCGAGAACTGATAGAGCAGGTCGTTCTCATAAGCATAGATCCGGGCATCGTAATCGTCGGTATCGAAATAGGCCAGCCGAATCCACATCTTCGACCGGTTATTCACGTGATGATAAGCCAGATCCTGACTGACGAGAAATCCGTCGGAATTATGATCGTGCTCATAAAACGAGTGTTCCAATCGGGTTCGGATCGAAAACTGCGAGTTTAACTCACCATCAAGTTGAGCCCTCAGCCCCTGCCGCACCTGATCCTGATTATACCGAAGCTTCTCCGAACTAATTTTCAAGGGCTTTCGTTCGTAGAAATAGCGCACATACAATCTCCAGCTCCGGTTCAGATTATAATCAGCCCGACACATCAGCTCCTGCCCTTTACCGGGCGCTGCTGTGGTATACTTGATCCATTTATATTCAAAAAAATCGGCGTAAGCATTAATTGTCAAGCCGGCAGCCGGCAGAGCACGAATACCAAAAAAAAGCCCCTGCTCGTCGTTCACGCGACTATTCTCGGTAAAGGCTGCTCCAATAGGCGTGTTGTATTGCTTCGCGATATTGCGGTATAAAGCCGAAAAAGCCAGTTGTCCTACCGGTTGAAACATCACCCCGTTTACGGTAGCAAGGGCACCATCGGCATGGGCAGTTTCCCCAAACAGATACAGTCTGTTCAGCGCATACCGATAGTTGATCCCAAAATTCGAAATTTGCTCACCGGCGAACAGATACCTATTATATAGGGCGTCAGCACGCTGCAGGGGAAATTCGTAGCGGGTGTGCATTCCCGTCAGGCCGAGCTGTAAATTACCGGTTTGAAAACCAAGATGAGCTCCACCAACCAGCGCATGCACCGAATTTTTATCCTCAATTTCGGATTCGGTGCGATGTAAACCACTGGTTTGCATCGAAGTAAACAACAACTCACCATTAACACTATCGGTATTGGCATCGAAGGCTTTGTACGACACAAAAGGTTGCAGCCGGAAGCTTCCGAACCGGATATCAGCCCCCGCACCACGCATAAAGTTATTCTCATCAGTCGACGAGTAGGGCTTTATCCCCTGGTTGAACCGGGCAATCCGGTCAACATCGGCCGACTTGCCCATGGCAAATCCCTGCCACGCCACGAGCCCCTGCCCAAACTGAACAACATAATCGCCCAGCACGACCGACGAGCTTCCTCGTTGAAACTGCAAGCGCGCAAAGCCACTGTAAAAGTCGAACCCTGCTGAGTTTGATTTGGCAAAGAAACTTTCGCCGGCATCCTTTTCTGCCGTCACACCAAACTGAATATCCTTCCCGGTAAACCGATAACGGGAATACAACTTCTCCTGCGATCCTTCGAACTTGCCGGTTTTAAAGGCAGCCTGCTGCTCGAGCAAGCGCGTTGCCCGCAACAAAAGCTCCTGCCGCACGCGAAAGTACTTGGCAACGGGTGGCTCGGTTTCGAAATTTAAAAACATTCCGGTAAGCTCGGCCAAAACCTCGTCGAAACCATCAACCGACGCCAGCTCGTATTGCGAAAGCACCGGCCCGTGCTGATCGCGGTACGTCAGTAAAGCCTTAAGCTGAATAGGATTCAGAAAAAACAGAGGCTCAAAATCGGCTTCCACGGCACGGTTTATCGGAATCGGTGAATCAGCAAGCTGCACCAAGTCGTTGATGAGCTGTTCCACATCCGAATTCTCGTCATCTTCCAGCACTTGCTCCAACAGGTTTTGCAAACGATCCTGTAAGGCTTGCTCTGCGTGTTGACCACGAACAGCGCCAACAAATACCAGGAATGTGGTCAGGAGAATAAGTTTCTTCATGGTCGCTGAAAATAAAAGGTGAACGAAGGAGAAAATCCAAGATATTGATGGTGCGAGAAGGAAAGATCAGCATTTATGCGTCCGAACAGAAAACCCAGTCCAAAGCTCCATTCCGGCTGCCCTGTTTGCAGGCCGGCACGCAGAACCAGCTGTTTTAGCAAGTTGTAGCCAAGCCCCCAATGGCTGCAAAGGCCATACTCCTCGTGGTAGCTGAGCTGTGCGGCAAACAGCAATTTATTCTGCCATAGTTGATGGCCTCCCAAACGCACACAACAGGGATAGTCGGCCTGATAGTCGCCTGAGCTACCCGAAAATGAGTAAAGATTGAAGACACTCGCTCCAAGCCCGCCGTTGTTGAGTTGATACTGTACACCGGCGGAGAACGTGAACATGGCTGGTCTGCTATCGCTTTCCGCCATCCGGAACGAAAGGTAATGAAACAAAAGTCCGGCCGATAGTTTTTCGCCCAAGGTTTTGGACAAGCCCAGTTGCACGAGGTTTTCCTGATACGAATCATTGCCGTACTGCCCGTATGAGCCCAGTAAACGGCTTCCCGCAATTGGCAGGATGGCAAAAACGGAGCCCGCGGAAAGGTCCTTCAACAAATAGCGATTCGAATAGGTAGCGCCGGCGGTAAGACTGCTGTGAGCCGCCGCTGCGGGGTTTAGAACATAGCCGTCGGCACGATCAAAACTAACTCCTGAATTGCCGAGCGCTTGCATCGCCGCAGGTACCACGAAAGTGTTTTGAGCAGTAGCGCTCCAACAAACAAGCGAAAATACCAGCAGGCAACTTAGTTTCGGGATCGAATAAATTTTCATATAAAAAGGGTGTTAACCTTTCGGCCCACCCTTTTAGCACGTTATGAATGTACGAAACTTTCGTTTAATAAAAAAAAGCTGGCATTAGTTTGTCTTGAATTTAAACTTCACTTCCGACAAATCCTGGTTTGCTTTTACAATCTTCGACTTTAGATTTTCCTTAAAGTTGACCATTTTTTCGGCCATTTCAGCATCGCCTAACGACAGCATTTGTGCTGCCAGAATTCCGGCATTTTGTGCGCCATTGATCGCAACTGTAGCAACAGGAATTCCCGGAGGCATTTGCGCAATTGCCAATAAAGCATCCATCCCGTCGAGGCTTGCACGAATGGGCACTCCGATAACCGGTAGCGGAGTCATTGCTGCAATTACCCCAGGCAAGTGTGCAGCCATACCGGCACCGGCAATGATCACTTTTATACCACGGTCTTTTGCACCTTTTGCAAATTTTTCGACTTCCGCCGGCGTACGGTGGGCCGACAAGGCATTGATCTCGAAAGGAATCTCAAATTCATCCATAATCTTTGCAGCGGCTTCCATCACTCCCAAATCGGAAGTGCTCCCCATGATAATACTTACTTTTGGTTCCATTAATTTCTATTTTAAAATCAGTGTAATCAACCAGTGAAACAAGTACCTGTACCGGAAGTTCAAGCATTCGCGAATCTTCCGAAGCAGGCGTTGGTCACAAATCTACGACCAATCGTCGAATCCTTCAACTCTAAAATGAAAATAATAGACTTTTCTCATCCTTTCGAGCGATATTTTTTCGTTACTTTGCAACTTTTTAAAATTTAAGCCATCGAGAGATGGATTTGGGTGATATTCAGTTCATATTTTAACCATTTGATGTTGAAAACCGGAGGAGAGATGAAGAAAATTTCGATACTTGATAAAGACTTCGAGCTATTTATTCCGTACGAAAAGATTCGTGCTGTCATTGAAGATATGGCCGAAAAAATGAACCAGACACTGGAAGGGAAAAATCCGCTTTTCCTGTGTATTCTGAATGGTTCGTTTATGTTTGCTGCTGAGGTATTCAAACGTATTTCGTTGCTTGACGCTGAAATTTCGTTTGTAAAGCTGGCCTCTTACGAAGGTACTTCAACAACCGGAACAGTGAAGGAACTGATTGGCTTAAACGAAGATTTAAGCGGACGTACCGTAATTGTACTGGAGGATATTGTAGATACCGGCATTACCATTGATAAAGTTATTGACCAGTTGCAGGCAATGAATCCGGCAGATTTGCAGATTGCAACCTTGCTGCTGAAACCAGATGCCTTGAAAAAGGATGTTAAACTGGATTATGTCGGCCTGGAAATCCCCAATGAGTTTATTGTTGGATACGGGCTCGATTACGATGGCCGTGGCCGCAACCTGATTGATATTTACAAAGTAGTAGAATAATCCCCTAATATCGTTTATAAAATGTTAAACTTAATTTTGTTCGGCCCTCCGGGAGCAGGAAAAGGAACACAGGCCGAATTTTTGATTGAAACCTTCGGCTTGGTACACTTGTCAACCGGAGACCTGTTAAGAAGCGAAATTGCTGCTTCATCGCCACTGGGCACCGAAGCCAAACGCTATATGGATAATGGCGAATTGGTTCCCGACAGCGTTGTGATCGGTATGATTAAAAATAAACTGGAAAATACCAACGATGCCAAAGGGTTTATCTTCGACGGTTTTCCACGTACTGTCGCTCAGGCAGAAGCGCTGGATCAGCTGTTGAATAATAACGGAACACCAATTTCCGGCATGTTGAGCCTCGAGGTTGACAAACCAGAGTTGGTTGCCCGCTTGCTGAACCGCGGTAAAACATCGGGACGCTCTGACGACCAGGACGAATCGGTTATTGAAAATCGCATTAATGTTTACAACGAAAAAACATTACCCTTAAAAAATTACTACAGCGCACAAAACAAACAATTCGAAATCAAAGGAATGGGTACAATCGAAGAGATTGCGGCTCGTTTGTCAGAGGTTGTTAAATCGCTGTAATTATAAAATTTATTGTACAAAGACGGATGTAATCCTGCATTCGTCTTTTTTTGTATATCTTGTGCTTCATCTGTATATTTAGATCAAATGGCTGAAAATAACTTTGTTGATTACGTAAAAATCTTCTGTCGATCGGGCAACGGAGGTCCCGGGTCGGCTCACCTGCGCCGTGAAAAATACATTCCCAAAGGAGGGCCCGATGGTGGCGATGGAGGACGTGGCGGCCACGTAATCATTAAAGGGAATGCGCAAATGTGGACCTTACTGCATTTACGCTATCAGCGGCATATCTTTGCCGGGCATGGCGAGTCGGGCAGCAAACAATGCAGCACCGGAGCCAACGGCCAGGATATTACCATTGAGGTTCCGCTGGGCACCGTTGCCAAAGATGCCGAAACGGGAGAGATTTTGTTCGAAATTACCACCGACGGTGAAGAGCAAATCATTGTTCAGGGAGGACGTGGCGGTCTGGGCAATACCCATTTCAAATCGTCAACCAACCAAACCCCGCGCTATGCCCAACCAGGCGAAGAAGGCGAGGAAGGCTGGAAAATTCTTGAGCTAAAAGTGCTGGCTGACGTTGGCCTTGTTGGCTTTCCCAGCGCCGGAAAATCAACCTTACTTTCTGTCGTATCGGCGGCAAAACCCAAAATTGCGGATTATCCGTTTACAACCCTCACGCCTAACCTGGGCATTGTTTCGTATCGCGATAACCAGTCGTTCATTATGGCCGACATTCCCGGGATTATCGAGGGTGCCCACGAAGGGAAAGGGCTGGGCTTACGTTTCCTACGCCACATCGAGCGTAACTCCATGTTGCTGTTTATGGTGCCGGCCGACAGTAAGGACCACCGAAAAGAATATTTCATCTTGTTGAGTGAACTGGAAAAATACAATCCTGAACTGCTGGATAAAGATCGCTTTTTGGTCATCAGTAAATCCGACTTTCTGGATGATGAACTGAAGGCCGAAGTTAGTCGTGAATTACACGATATTCCGCATGATTTTATTTCATCGGTAACCAATACGGGAATCATAAATTTGAAAGACATTATCTGGAAAATTTTAAATAAACCACATTAATTGCCATGCAAAGCCTTATCGACATCGACAAATCCATCTTTTTCTTTTTTAACGGAATGCATAATCCCTTTTGGGATGTCGTCATGGCTCTTTTTACCCGAACCGAATACTGGATCCTCTTTTATGCGATCCTGATTTTTTACATCATCAAACGCTACCGCCTGAAAGCGGTTCTGATTTTGGTTGTCATTGCTTTGACCATTCTTGTTGCCGACCAGTTCTCTGGCTTAATCAAAGACAGTGTGCAGCGGTTGCGCCCCACACACGATCCGAGCATGCAGGAGCTTGTGCATAATGTTCTGAGTCGGGGCGGCAAGTACAGCTATTTCTCGGCGCATGCCTCCAACACCTTTGCTGTGGCTACATTGCTATCTTTGGTTTTTAAAAATCGGAATTTCAATATCCTCATTTTTTGCTGGGCAACGGTGGTGAGCTATACCCGCCTCTATCTGGGGGTGCATTTCCCCTTCGACATAGTTACCGGTATTGCCTTTGGCCTGCTGCTGGGATGGGCAATGTACAAGCTGATTCTTTTTTCCGACAAAAGGCTGTTTATGCTTGGCCTTCCAATGGTAAGCGATGCCAAACTGCGCCCGAAAGATCTTCGTTTCATCCTGATCTACTTCTTTGTACTCCTTTTATCAACATTCATCGTTGTAAACCGTCTACTGCATTTTAACTGGATTCAGTTATGAATAGCCGGCTGTCAACCTACGAGCACAATTTACAGAAGTATGAATTTCAGCTGAAAAAGCTTAAGCAGCAACAACAACAGTTCTTCGGCTATCGAATTCTACTGTTTGCAGCAATTGTGATCTCCCTTATTTATTTGCCAATCTATCCGGCAACCGCTTCGGGAATTAGCTTTTTCGCCTTGTTTTTATGGATCATCAGAAAAAATATTCTTGCTGAACGGAAGGAACTCCTGCTTAAACGACTAATCACAATCAATGAAAATGAGATAAAAGCAATTAAAGGATCCTTTTCCCACTTTAGCGATGGGCACGAATTCATCGACTCGGCCCACCCGTACTCTTTCGATCTGGATGTTTTTGGGCAAGGCAGCCTTTTTCAGTTTCTAAACCGGACCACAACGCCCCTTGGCAAACAAAAGCTTGCGAACTTTTTAAAACAAACCGAAACAAAAGTTGAAAAACTCCTTCGCAAACAACAAGCTGTTGCCGAGCTAGAGGACGATCCGGACTGGGGTCAGCAATTTGCGACACATGGCTACCTGGACAACGAAAAAGATCTGAAATTACTCGAGCAGTTCTCGGAAAACGATCATCTCAGAAATCCGCGAAAGATTCAGGTTCTTATTTCTGTCATTCCCTTCGTTTCTGTAATTGCCGGGCTGATGTATCTGGCAGGGATCGCCAACTGGTCAATTCTTCTTCTGCTTGCCGCTTTTAACGGTACTGTTCTCTATTTCAGCAAGAAAACCATCGCTAAATATTACTATCATTTTGGAAATCAGGCTGAAATCCTGCAAAAATATCTGCGCTTAATCCAACTCATCGAAGCCAAACAAGTTCGTTCAGCTGATTTGACTGCGTTAAAATCCACGCTAAAACTGAATGATCAACCGGCTTCTGCAATCATTCAGCAACTTCAGGGCTACTTGTCGAAGTTCGATTACCGGAAGAATCTGCTGTTTATCATCGTTGCCAACACGTTTTTTCTGTGGGATCTGATCTATGTTTATAAACTCAACCGCTGGCACCTCCAATATCATCGGAAACTGCAACAATGGATCGATTCCATTGCGACATTTGATGCCCTGTTAAGTTTGTCAGCCTTCAACTTTAACCATCCCGAATTTGCCACTCCAACCTTTACCGATGATGAATTTTGTATGGATGGAAAAAATCTGGCTCATCCCTTAATCAGGGAGAGCGGCCGCATTGGCAACGACTTTTCGATGACCCGGCAAGGTCAGTTAATCATTCTTACCGGGGCCAATATGGCCGGCAAAAGCACCTTTCTGCGAACAATCGGGATTAATCTAATTTTAGCGGTGAATGGTTGCCGCTGTTGTGCCGATTCATTCAACTTAAAGCCAGTTCGCATTTTCACCAATATGCGAACGACGGATAACCTGATGAAAGCCGAATCGTATTTTCATGCCGAGCTTCTTCGACTTCAAGCTATACTTAACCAGCTAAAAAGTGGTGTTGAGACTTTCGTCCTGATCGATGAGATGCTGAAAGGCACCAATTCGGAAGACAAACTGGAAGGGTCGAAAGAGCTGACCCGACAACTGGTCAGGCTGAAGGCGAACGGAATTATATCGACCCACGATTTAAAATTAACCGAACTGCATAACGATTTTCCGAAGAAGGTTCTGCCGCTTTGCTTTGAGGTTAGCATCGAAAATGATCAGCTTGTTTTTGACTACCGTTTACGAAGCGGAGTAACCAAAACGATGAACGCTATTTTTCTGATGCGGAAAAATTGGGAATTACCAACCAATAAACACTTTACTATTTCGTGTTTTGCACATTCAGTGTATATTTGCTCGACATAATACATCCAAACAACATTAAACGATGAATCAAACCAATTATCTGGTCATTATGGCCGGAGGCATCGGGAGCCGCTTTTGGCCGGTAAGCACGGCTCAAACGCCGAAGCAATTTCTCGATATGTTAGGAACCGGACGCACCTTGTTTCAACATACTGTTGACCGTTTCAAAACTATTTGTCCTCCCGAAAACATATTAGTCGTTACATCCGAAAGTTATACCGAAATAGTAAAAGAACAATGCCCGGAATTACTTGATGCGAATATTTTGGCAGAACCCTGTATGCGCAACACGGCGCCCTGCATCGCTTACGCTTCTTATAAAATTAAAAAGCTGAATCCAAAGGCGAACATCGTCGTTAGTCCGGCTGACCATCTAATCGAAGATCTTGATATCTTCCGGAAAGAAGTAGAGAAAGGGCTTGAATTTACCGCGAACAACAAGGCAATTTTAACCTTGGGTATTTCACCAACCCGACCGGAAACGGGTTATGGTTATATCGAGACAACCGACAAAGATGCAGACATCGCAAGAGTTGCGGCATTCAAGGAAAAGCCCAATCTAGCTACGGCTCAGGAATATTTATCGCAAGGAGGCTATTATTGGAATGCCGGCATCTTTTTTTGGTCTGTTTCGACGATTATTGCCGCTTTCGAGAAATATAACCCTACACTTGCAACCACTTTCCAAAAAGGGTTTGATCAGCTGAATACGCCTCAGGAAAATACGTTCATACGAGAAGAGTTCCCAAAATGCGAGTCCATTTCGATTGACTACAGTGTTATGGAAAAAGCAGACAATCTGTTTGTCCAGAAAGCAACCTTTAGTTGGTCCGACTTAGGAACCTGGGGTTCATTGTGGGAAAAATCGACCAAAAGCCAGGCCGGGAATGTCTCGGCGGCTGCGAAAACAAAGTTCTACGAAAGTGCCAACAATCTGGTTCATACAAGTTCGTTGAAACAAGTCATTATTCAAGGTTTGGATGACTACATTGTCGTTGAATCGAAGGGTACGCTTCTGATCTGCAAAAAACAAGAAGAACAACGAATCAAAGAGTTTTTAAAAGATCTGGAAGGGTAAAACAGCTCTGAGATGTACCGAAAACTCTTCACCAAAATAATAGCAACTCCCCGCTATCTAAAACGCTTATCGATTGTATGGGGCATTCTCATTTGGGTATTATGCCTTATGCCATCGAATGAGCTTCCCAAAACAAGCCCTATTCCGCAGCTTGACAAAATAGTGCACTTTACCCTTTACCTGGGCTGGTCAGTTTTAGTTTTACTGACACTGAGTTTATACAAACGTCGATTCAATGCTGCTTTCATATTGTTTTTGCTTCTGTTGTGTAGCTTACTGATTGAATTGCTTCAGTTCGCTCTTCCTATTGGCCGGTCATTCTCCATTCTCGATTTACTCGCAAATTCTGCAGGATTGCTAGCAGGCTGGGCGATCTTCCGATCGCTAAAATAATTCACTCCAGAGCCCATCAAAATGGGCTTTTGATTCTTTTCCTTACCATCTCCGGAACAATTCGAACCGACAACGGCGTTATCGACCAATTTTGAAAGTTAATCCAAAACTTACGCTGCAACTTTCCGGGCATAAAAAAACCCGTTGCTCCCAGGAACAACGGGTTTGGTAAAGATGGCGACGACCTACTCTCCCACCATAAGGCAGTACCATCGGCGCTGGCGGGCTTAACTTCTCTGTTCGGAA
>NZ_QAAD01000019.1 GCF_003046625.1 Mangrovibacterium marinum | reverse complement strand
GAGCATCACTTGTCCGGGTAACCTGACCGCGGTTTGTGCTATCTCCGAGCAACCGGCTTACACAACCTTTGCTGAGTTTACAACAGCCGGCGGATCAGCTTCCGACAACTGCGGCATCGATGAGTCGAGCTTCGCACATGTTGGCGATGTAAGCGATGGTGGTAGTTGTCCTGAAACCATTACGCGGACTTACCAAATCGCCGACCTTTGCGGCAATGTTCAGACCTGTGAGCAGCTGATCGTGATTGATGATGAAGAGCTGCCGAGCATCACTTGTCCGGGTAACCTGACAGCAGTCTGTGCGATCAGCGAGCAACCGGCTTACACAACCTTTGCTGAGTTTACAACAGCCGGCGGATCAGCTTCCGACAACTGCGGCATTGATGAGTCGAGCTTCACCCATGTTGGCGATGTGAGCAATGGTAGTACTTGTCCTGAAACCATTACGCGGACTTACCAAATCGCCGACCTTTGCGGCAATTTGCAGACCTGTACGCAGCTGATTGTGATCGACGATGAAGAGCTGCCGAGCATCACTTGTCCGGGTAACCTCACCGCAGTATGTGACATTAACGAGCAACCGGCTTATGCCGATTACACCGCCTTTGTAAACGCTGGTGGCTCAGCAACCGACAACTGCGGCATCGATGAGTCGAGCTTCACCCATATTGGCGATGTGAGCGATGGTGGTAGTTGTCCTGAAACCATCACCCGCACTTACCAAATCGCTGACCTTTGCGGCAATATTCAGACCTGTGAGCAGCTGATCGTGATTGATGATGAAGAGCTGCCGAGCATCACTTGTCCGGGTAACCTCACCGCAGTATGTGACATTAACGAGCAACCGGCTTATGCCGATTACACCGCCTTTGTAAACGCTGGTGGCTCAGCAACCGACAACTGCGGCATCGATGAGTCGAGCTTCACCCATATTGGCGATGTGAGCGATGGTGGTAGTTGTCCTGAAACCATCACCCGCACTTACCAAATCGCTGACCTTTGCGGCAATGTTCAGACCTGTGAGCAGCTGATCGTGATTGATGATGAAGAGCTGCCGAGCATCACTTGTCCGGGTAACCTGACAGCAGTCTGTGCGATCAGCGAGCAACCGGTTTATGCCGATTACACCACCTTTGTAAATGCAGGCGGCTCAGCTTCCGACAACTGCGGCATCGATGAGTCGAGCTTCACCCATGTTGGCGATGTGAGCGATGGTGGTAGTTGTCCTGAAACCATTACGCGGACTTACCAAATCGCCGACCTTTGCGGCAATGTTCAGACCTGTGAGCAGCTGATTGTGATTGACGATGAAGAGCTGCCGAGCATCACCTGTCCGGGTAACCTCACCGCAGTATGTGACATTAACGAGCAACCGGCTTATGCCGATTACACCGCCTTTGTAAACGCTGCTGGCTCAGCAACCGACAACTGCGGCATCGATGAGTCGAGCTTCGCACATGTTGGCGATGTAAGCGATGGTGGTAGTTGTCCTGAAACCATTACGCGGACTTACCAAATCGCCGACCTTTGCGGCAATGTTCAGACCTGTGAGCAGCTGATCGTGATTGATGATGAAGAGCTGCCGAGCATCACTTGTCCGGGTAACCTGACAGCAGTCTGTGCGATCAGCGAGCAACCGGCTTACACAACCTTTGCTGAGTTTACAACAGCCGGCGGATCAGCTTCCGACAACTGCGGCATTGATGAGTCGAGCTTCACGCATATTGGCGATGTGAGCGATGGTGGGAGTTGTCCTGAAACCATTACGCGGACTTACCAAATCGCCGACCTTTGCGGCAATGTTCAGACCTGTGAGCAACAGATTGTGATTGATGATGAAGAGCTGCCGAGCATCACTTGTCCGGGTAACCTGACAGCAGTCTGTGCGATCAGCGAGCAACCGGCTTACACAACCTTTGCTGAGTTTACAACAGCCGGCGGATCAGCTTCCGACAACTGCGGCATTGATGAGTCGAGCTTCACCCATATTGGCGATGTGAGCGATAATGCTAGTTGTCCTGAAACCATTACGCGGACTTACCAAATCGCCGACCTTTGCGGCAATGTTCAGACCTGTGAGCAACAGATTGTGATCGACGATGAAGAGCTGCCGAGCATCACTTGTCCGGGTAATATTAACGATATTGCTTGTGATGTTTCCGGACTGGAAGCATTGAGTGGTTTTGCATTCTCTGCAACATCACAGATAATTGATGTGTCTTCATTTATTGCTTTGGGCGGAACTGCATCTGATAATTGTGGTATTCAATCTCTGACTTACCAAGATAGCCAAAGCGGTCCTTGTCCGATTGTTGTAACACGTACGTTTACGGTTGTTGATTTGTGTGATAATCAAAGTAGCTGTGTTCAAACGATAACATTGAATGCAGATCCGATCGTAATCACTTGCCCAACCGATCCAAACATCCCTGCATGTACATCCCAAGAAGATATTCTAACAGCTTACAACGCCTGGCTCGCCGGATTCACCTTCTCCGGTGGTTGTAGCCCAACAGACAATATCGACGAAGTACCGGAACTGCCGGCCGATGCTTACGACAATGGAGCAGATCTGAGCTTCACCTATAGCGTGACCGATTTGTGTAGTACGGAGACTTGTACATCGACCTTTACGGTTGAGCCGGATTTGATTCCTCCAACCTTCACCGCCACCCCGTACCAAAACTGTGTGGACCCCTTGCACTGGGCGATTTATGATGAGGTGAACCCGATTCCGGTTTATAATCATACGGAACCGAACCTGCAGAAATCGCCGGTGGACTACCGGACCATGCAGGCAGGCGACACCTTCCTGGATTTGACAGATCTGGCGGATAACTGCTGTGCTGCCGAGGAGCTGACCATTCACTGGCGCATTGACTTTGATGATACGCCCGACCCGATAACCGGAGCGGCGGTTAGCCATCCTTCCATTAGCGGAACGGGGCAACCATCCACTTACGGCAGCGACATCTGGCTGTGGGGCGACGGGGTGACCTTTACCGTTGTGCAGCATACCATCACCTATTGGGTGGACGACTGCCACGGAAATGTATCGGAGGAAGTAGAAGAAACAATAACAATAAGGCCGCGGCCGCGGATCCAAAAAATGAATTGATGAAACGAATAAATAGAAATACAAACAAGAATAAAAGAAAGGAAACTGAGGCCTATGGAAAAAGAACTACTGAAATGCGAAACTTAACAACAAGGACTGTTGAACAACAGACCGATGTACTGACCCGGTCCCCCCGTGGACGCTGTAATTTATATGAACTTAAAAAAATTGAATACGAATAAATTTTTACAAAACCTTTTTTTCTAACTCAAAAAGTTAATACTATGAAAAAGCAAATTTTATCCCTAATTGTGCTCCTCGCAGCTGTTTTTGCCAGTGTGAGCTCTTTTGGACAGAAGAAGTACCAGAACGTAATTATTGATGTTGATAATGATGGAGTTAACTGCTTGACTCCAACGCCTTTGAACTGTGCTGCCGGTGCTTACCCTGAACTACATCCAGTTCAAGGTGAGGAGTATACTTATAACGTTGCCAATACGCCGGCTAATGCAACCATTAGGTGGTTCGTCGTTAATAACTTAGATGTAACGACAAATAGTGACAGCTTGATCAGTATCGTTGATGGCATTCTTCCCGTCGATTATAGCGATATCGATGCAACCGATGCGACCGGAGCATATAATATTTCAAATAGTGAATATATAATGAGTGTAACTGACGGAGCTAATAGTTATAACAGTACAACCAGTATTAACACGTCACTAACAATGCAATGGAAGTTTTTTAATGGATTAGCGCCGAACGAGGTATTGCTTGTTGCTTATGTGGTGGATGAGTTTACATGTACAAACAACATTGCGGTTTGGAGAATTATTCCTACACCGGCATTTACACTTGATGTCGCAGCTATGGATGCTGACGGTGATAGTATTGCACCCGCAGGAAGTCAAGGTGTTGCTCAAGACTGCGTATCTCCCATTGAATCTACAGTTTATAATTCAGCTTTAGGATCAATCGATCCAAGTGTAACTCCAGGTGATTCGTTAATTGTAGATTATGGTGAAAACTGGGTTTTCTTTGTCGTAAATGCTGCGAATTTTATCGATTCCTGGATGCCTACTTTCCAGTTTACTTACTCGGGAGGTGCTGTGCCTCCTGGTTTTGAAGCAAGTTGGGCCTATATAGGTGATGCCACCGGTACTACAGGATGGAATGATCTAACAGGTACATTGGGAACTACGGCATCTGATTTTACATCTGCGGTTCCTGTTATTGCAGGTGCTTCTGAAGCTAGTCCCGGGACAATTGGAGCAGGTGTTGTGCCGGCTCCTGAAGGTGAATGTATCGTAGTGAGGGCAAGGCTTGATTGGGGTAAATATATAGAGCATGATTTATCTGAAAGTACGCTGACATTTGCGGTCGATGGTGTCTACTATGATGGCGATGAATCGGCAGGAACTGGTGGTGGTAGCTTTTATAATGATAGAGGTTATGCGGATTTAGACGTTACTGGCTGTGCTGATGATCAATTTCTTAACGATTGGGTTGAATATGATATCACACCAAGACCTCAGGTTGAAGAGGGTACTCCAGAATTTGAAGATAAATCAGGTCAGGGAGTTAACTAATTGGAATGATTTTGCTTTTTCATAACTCAAGATACCTCGCTCCGGTCCGCTTATGGGCCGGGGCAGAGGACTTGAAGAGAAAGCCCCCTCTGACTCCCCCGTGGGGGGAGAAATAGAAGAAGAGGGAAGGGGAAGTGAAAAGGCAAAAGGATGAAGTCAAAAGGATGAAGTCAAAAGGATGAAGTCAAAAGTCAAAAGTTAAAAGTCAAAAAGGAAGACTTCACAAACTCAGCGTTCTCAGCGACTACTCTGCGAACTCGGCGGTTAAAATACGATAACGCAAAGAGCGCAAAGGAGACGCAAAGGACGCAAAAGCCGGCACGAGTCCGGATGTACGAACCTGTCCGTTCGCGGACGCAAGAAGATAAATTAACAGATGAGAATTTTTTTCGAACATGTAAAAATGAATGACAATGAAAAAGCAATTTTTAATTCAGACTTTTCTGGCACTGGCGCTGGTAGCCGGTGTAACCGATGCCTTTGGGCAAGCAGTTCCGGGTAGTCTAACGCGCGGGGTCGACTGTGCAGACGGGCCTCTAAACCCGATTGCAGGGAAAGAGTATGTTTACAGGGCTAAGTCGAACCAAGCCGGTGATTATACCTTCTGGGCAACACGCGATATGAATTTCATTTCGACAACCGGAACCACAACAACGACCAATATCGACAAGATGTTGACGTCGCCAAGCACTACACCCACCGGAAGCGATCTGTTGGCAACAAGTAGCAATTATGGAGGAGCAGCTGCTCCGGACAGCGTAGCGATTACCTGGTCGGATTCTATTCTGTCGGTCACTTCCGACACGGTACCCACCTTCGTTGCGGTTATTCAGGATGGATACTGTACCAACAACTTCGAGGCTTGGGCAATTACTCCGCTAAAAGCCTTTGTGGTTGATATCATGAATATCGACCCTGTTGACAGCACCGCTTTGGGCTACGATTTGGCCGACAGCAGCTGTTTCGATATCGTGCGGGGAGCAACCTACAACCCAACAAGCCGTGAGATCGAGTACGACTTTGGTACACAGGTGTTGTACTTCGAGGTCGTTGCAGCCAACTTTACGAAGTATTGGACACCAACCTTTGTGCTTCCCGACAGCCTCTTGGGAAATGGTCAGGCAGCCGTTATTGAATGGGACTACACGATGGACTTTGCGAGCCCTGTTACGGTCGTGTCGGGGGTTGAAAGTCCGGTCGATGTTGAAACTAACGAGATGAATACTTCGGACGGGGTGTCGATCTATGTCCGGGTGACCATTACCAACGGAACCTATGAAGGACTGGTGGATCAAAACATCACCCTAACCGTTGATGGTGTGAACTCGATCGGTGATTGGGATATCGAAAACAACACGCTGACAGACGAGGGACCTTTGTGTAATGCAACAATTGGAGCAGATGGCATGGATGCCGCAACACAAACCTTAACTCCACGTCCGGATGTACAGCCTGATACGCCTACACCAATGATTCCGGGTAATGAAACGAATTAAAGGTGAATCTGCTTGATAATGCTTTTTCATAACCAAGATATCCACACCAGTTCTTCCCATCAATCGGGAGGGCTGGACGAGATTAGGAGCCCCCTTCGGTTCCCCCGGTGGGGGAAAGGAAAGAAGAGGAATGGAAAGGCAAAAGGATGAAGTAAAAACAGAGAAGTCAAGAGGCAAAAGTTTGAAGTCAAAAATAAGACTTGGCGAACTTAGCGCTTCTCAGCGATCTCTGCGGTTAAGAATTTTACAACGCAAAGGGCGCAAAGAAGCGCGGAGAACGCAAAGAATATCCTTTGCGAACTCAGCGACTACTCAGCGGTCTTAGCGGTTAAATTGAATTGTAAATGACAGATACATGATCCAGAATAAAAATGGACCTCCCGGATGGATGCATCCACCGAATAAGGGAGCGCCACGAGGGCCATCCCCGGGGACCGGAGGCCAGACAATAAATGTAATGACCGGTTATTTTGACCGGAACGGGAGAGCTACGCCTGAACAGAAGGCAAAAGTAATGAAGGCAAAAGTCAAAAGGATGATGTTAAAAGGGCAACATGAGGCGATTGTTTTAACGCTGACAGATCTGTCGATGCTGTCAGGTTCGAAGAACGAAGCCCGGGAACTGTCGACTGTCGGCCTGCGAAGCAGCGGACAGCGTCAAAATAAAAGTAATGCAAGTGATATGAAAACAGAGTCATTAACATACGGAGCTTATTACCATATCTATAATCGTGGAAACAATAGCTGTGATCTTTTTCGGGAGGAAGAGAATTACAAGCATTTCCTGGATTTGTATGATCGGTATATGAATCCTGTTGCCGAGACTTATGCCTGGGTGTTAATGCTTTACCCTGTTAAATATTTTTAAATTTTATGATGGAGCAATTCTACTATATCTATGTGTTGCGTAGTCTGAAAGACGGTAAGAACTATACAGGCTACACTAAAAATTTAAAAATAAGATTTGAGCAGCATCTTAATGGAGAGGTTGGATCTACAAGAAATAGACGCCCGCTTGTCTTAATCTATTTTGAAGGCTGCTTAAACCAGCAAGACGCGACTCATAGGGAGCAATATTTAAAGACTCATTATGGTAAAATGTTTTTGAAAAACAGACTAAAACAATGGAATAATGAAGAATCAAATCTTATTTGACAGGGTTAATCATTTTCATTTGTTGGTGAGGATAAAAGATGACATCGTTTATCGGTATAGTAACGCTGACAGATCTGAAGATGCTGTCAGGTTTGAAGAACGAAAATGGGAGACGATCGACCTGTCGGCCTGCGAAGCAGCGGACAGCGTCAGGATTCCAAAGCCTCATCTTCATTTTTCACACCTATTTAGTGCTTATTCCAAATATATGAATAAGCGTTACGACCGTACCGGCAGTCTGTTCGAACGACCTTTTAAGCGAAAGAAAATTGATAATCCGGGATACTTGAGAAATGTGGTCATCTACATTCACCAAAATCCGGTGCATCATGGTTTCTGTGAGCATCCGTTAGAATACCCTTGGTCCAGCTATTTGACTTGTACCAGTAAGCGATCCACGAAACTAAAACGAGCTATTGTCTTGGATTGGTTTGAGCACACAGGTGGTTTTGTTCAGGAGCACCAAGAACGAATAAACCATACAAAGATGAACGAGTGGCTTAATGTTGAGCCCGACTATTATACCCCGAAGGTAACGGGTGAAGTAAATTGAAATAGAACTTATGAACTCATGTACACAGTACTTATGAACTTTTAAGTAATAAATGAATCGACTTTGGTACCATACACGTAAGCTGGCGCTGGCAATTTTGCCGGTAGTCTTTGCTGTGGCTTCTGCTACGGCCCAGTACACGGTGTATCAAGGTCAGACATCAACCCTGAGTATTGATCCGTTGCCGGGCGATAGCTACAGCTGGGAATTGTACACCGACTCGACGGTGAACTTTGCAACCACCGACGGTTATGTACCCCCGGAGATGGCCGAGTTTGTTAACGGAGTCAGCACGGGACCAAGTGTTCAGGTGATCTGGCACGAACCGGGTGTTTATTTCTATAAAGTGGAAGCCTGGAATGCCATTGCATGTACCAACCATCTGAAGATCGGTCGGATTGAAATTCTGGAACTCAAACAAGAGATTATTCCGCCGGTAGCGGTCGACGATTATTACACGGTTGATTGCGATCCGTTGTTTGACAATGTGACCGAAAACGATAGTTGGGACAGTAACTACAACATCATTGTCAACATTTTGGAATGGCCTCTTAAGGGCGATTTGTTCCCCGAGGATGATCAGGGATCCTTCTCGTACTACGCCAACTTCGAGCTGTTCGGCATCGACTCGTTCCGCTACGAGCTGTGCCTGGACATTGAAGACCGGCTGTGCGACACCGCTACGGTGTATATTACCATCCCCGATGATCTGGACTGCGAACCGGAGCCCGATACAACCTGTCACTTCTTTATTCCGGAAGGTTTCTCACCCAATGGTGACGGCGCCCACGACTATTTCGTGATCGATTGTATTGAGCAGTATCCCGATGCCACGCTGATGATCTTCGACAAGCAGGGTTACCTGTTGTATAAACACAAAAACTACGGTAACGTGAATGTTTGGGGAACCAACGAGGCAGACCTGTGGTGGGGCGGTCAAACTATTAAACATCACCAGAATAAGGATAGAATGGTTGTTCCTGGTGTTTATTTGTATATCTTAGATAAAGGAAACGGCGATTATGAACGGGGCTTTGTAATGGTAGCCTACGGACTGGGCTCTTTTGGGAATTAGGTATGAATAGACGACGACAAACATACATATTGACCCGCAAACGGATGAAAATCGTTTTCAGCGCACTGTTTGTGCTGATGAGCTGCTCGAATGCCCTGGCGCAGATCGATAAGGACCGCTCGCATAAAATTTATACCGAGCCGGTGTTTACCCAGTATATGAACGGGATGCAGACCATTAACCCGGCCTATGCAGGCATGTGGGAAAAAGTGGGGATCCAGGTGTTTACCCGTCGTTATTTTCTGGGACAGGACGGCGCACCCCTGATGACAGCTGCTACCTGGTATAAACCGGTTAAGAACGACAATAACGGAATAGGCCTGAACATCACCAACGAGCATATTGGCTACGAAAACAAGCTGACCATCGCAGCCGACTATTCGTACCAGGTGAAGCTCGACTGGAAAACCTATTTGCGCTTGGGATTGAAGGTGGGGATTATCAATTACGATAACCTGCTGACACGCTACGACCTGGATTGGGGACCCGACGATCCGGATGAAGCCTTCGCAAGCGATATTCACCAAAAGCTGATGCTTAAGTGGGGCGTTGGTGCCCTGGTGTATACCCGCGACTATTACGTGGGCTTATCGGTGCCGCAACTGGTCTCGAATAAGTTTCGGGCCGATGTGATTAATTTTTCTTCACTGGCGGATGTTCGTTATGCTTATCTCCTGGGGGGCTATTTCTTTGGCCGCCAACGACAAATCCGCTTTAAACCAACCCTGTTGATGAAATTTGCCGTCGGCGAGCCCATCATTGCCGACATTGCTGCCAACTGGCTGTTCTACGATAAATTTTGGGTGGGAGCCATGTACCGCACCAACAACACGGCAGCCATCGTCACCCAGTTTGTGATGATGAAAAATATGCGCTTTGGCTATGCCATGGAATTTCCTTTCGGGCGCGAAATCTTTAAATATCAACTGCAAACCCACGAGCTTCGCGTGGTCTACGAGTTCGATTTCTACCGCCGACCCTATACCCGAAAACAGTACTTCTAGATTGAAGGATTGAAGGACTGAAGGACTGAAGGACAGAAGAAGTCGCAGCCAGGGATAATTTACAATTTAACGATTTACCATTGATAATTGGAAGAAGGCACAGTAGACAAATTGACGGATTGAAGGAATGAAGGACTGATGGACCAGTAACCAGCAACCAGTAACCAGCAACCAGTAACAAATTGCCCGTCCTTGTTTTACCCTCTGACTCCCTAAAGGGAGAACCAACAAGGACTAGTAACTCAAGCCTCACGTCTCAAGCCTCAAGTCTCACGACTCAAGCCTCACGACTCACACTTCAGCCCGCGGGGGTATTTCTCTGCGTTCTCCTCAGCGCCCTCTGCGGTTAAACTCTTTGGAATTTGGAATTTGAACTTTGGAATTTGAACTTTGGAACTTGGAACTTGGATTTTGCAACCAGTAACCAGCAACCAGTAACCAGTAACCAGCAACAAATCGCCCGTCCTTGTTTTACTCGCTGACTCCCTAAAGGGAGAACCAACAAGGACTAGTAACTCAAGCCTCACGTCTCAAGCCTCAAGATTCAAGCCTCAAGTCTCACGACTCACGACTCACGACTCACACTTCAGCCCGCGGGGGTATTTCTCTGCGTCTCTGCGTTCTCCTCAGCGCCCTCTGCGGTTAAACTCTTTGGAATTTGGAATTTGAACTTTGGAACTTGGAACTTGGATTTTGCAACCAGTAACCAGCAACCAGCAACAAATCGCCCGTCCTTGTTTTACCCTCTGACTCCCTAAAGGGAGAACCAACAAGGACTAATAACTCACGTCTCAAGCCTCAAGATTCAAGCCTCAAGTCTCACGTCTCACGACTCACGACTCACGATTCAAGACTCACGACTCACACTTCAGCCCGCGGGGGTATTTCTCTGCGTTCTCCTCAGCGCCCTCTGCGGTTAAACTCTTTGGAATTTGGAATTTGAACTTTGGAACTTGGATTTTGGAATTTGCAACCAGCAACCAGTAACCAGTAACCAGTAACAAATCGCCCGTCCTTGTTTTACCCTCTGACTCCCTAAAGGGAGAACCAACAAGGACTAGTAACTCAAGCCTCACGTCTCAAGCCTCAAGCCTCAAGTCTCACGACTCAAGCCTCACGACTCACACTTCAGCCCGCGGGGGGATTTCTCTGCGTCTCTGCGTTCTCCTCAGCGCCCTCCCGAAGCAAGTTCGGGACACGTTCTGCGGTTAAACTCTTTGGAATTTGAACTTTGGAACTTGGATTTTGGAATTTGCAACCAGCAACCAGCAACCAGTAACCAGTAACCAGCAACAAATCGCCCGTCCTTGTTTTACCCTCTGACTCCCTAAAGGGAGAACCAACAAGGACTAGTAACTCAAGCCTCACGTCTCAAGCCTCAAGATTCAAGCCTCAAGTCTCACGACTCACGACTCACGACTCAAGTCTCACGACTCACGACTTCTCCGCGTTTCATGAAACCCTAAAACAAAAAAAGACTCTTAGCATTTGCTGAGAGTCTTTTGAAGATGGAGGTCAGTGGCGGATTCGAACCGCCGTACACGGTTTTGCAGACCGTTGCCTAGCCACTCGGCCAACCGACCTTATTCCTTGTTTTCGGTTTGCAAATATATGCAAAAAATATTGCCTTGCAACAGGGACTGTGGTTTTTTGATTATCGCGAAAGCTGAACGCTCACCTTTGCCAGCTCGCCACCCAGCGGCGGATTCATCTTCGATAGTTTGATGGTTGCCTTTTCGATGTCTGGAAATGAGCGGTATATCTGGTCGATGATTCGGGTGCACACATGCTCGAGCAAGGCAGAAGGGACTTTCATCTCTTCGCTGATGATGTCGTAAATTTTCTGATAATTCAGTGCATCGTCCAGATTGTCGGTTTGCCCGGCCTTGCTGCAGTCGGTATGGATGGTCGCCGACACCTGAAAGCGGGCGCCCACCTGTTGTTCAAAATCGTAATGCCCGTGGTAGGCGTAAAATTCCATTCCTTCTAATTCGATTAGATCCATCCTATTTCATTTTAAATATGAGTGCTTTGTTTGGTCTGTAAAATTAATTTTTCTTTTTAAGATGTTTAATTTTCGCGGGCTTGAAAAGCTTTTGTGCGGAATCATTTTATACTTTTGTCTTTAATTGGCTGCAAGGAGCCTGGTTGATTCGTATGGCGATGACGAATGTGCAGTAAAACGCTCCCGCATACGATGTTCGTTTTTTGCTTTTGCGTGGCCAATGTGTGATGATCGAAGTAGAATATAGATAAGTCTGATATATGAGTGAAAATAGTCCTGAAAAAGAAGTGGTGGTCAAGAAGAATTTTATTCACCAGATTATTGAAGAAGAAATTAAAGCCGGTAAGAACGGAGGAATGGTGCATACGCGTTTCCCGCCCGAGCCCAATGGCTATCTGCATATTGGCCATGCCAAGTCGATATGCCTGAATTTCGGGACTGCTCAGAAATTCAACGGGATTACCAACCTGCGTTTCGACGATACCAACCCCTCGAAAGAAGATACCGAGTATGTTGACTCAATCATGGAGGATGTGCGTTGGTTAGGTTTCGACTGGGGAGACCGTCTGTTTTATGCCTCGGATTATTTTCAGAAGTTATATGATTTTGCCGTCCGGCTGATTGAGGAGGGGAAAGCCTACGTTGACGATCAGAATGCGGAGACCATCAGCAGTCAGAAAGGAACGCCAACACGCCCCGGAACGGAAAGCCCTTTCCGCAACCGACCGGTAGCCGAGAGCCTGGATCTTTTTCAACGCATGAAAGCGGGAGAGTTTAACGAAGGCGAACGCGTACTGCGCGCCAAAATTGATATGGCCTCTCCCAATATGCACATGCGCGATCCGATTATATACCGGATCATGAAGACTCCTCATCACCGTACCGGTGACAAATGGAGCGTATACCCGATGTACGACTTTGCACATGGCCAGTGCGACTACTGGGAAGGGATTACCCATTCGGTTTGTACGCTCGAATTTGAGGTGCACCGCCCGTTGTACGACTGGTTTATCGATCAGCTGAAAGATTCGGATTACCGGCCACGACAAATTGAATTTGCCCGCTTAAACCTGACCTATACGGTGATGAGTAAGCGCAAGTTGTTGCAGCTGGTGAAGGAAAACTATGTGAACGGTTGGGACGACCCCCGTATGCCGACCATCTGTGGTTTGCGTCGTCGGGGCTATACTTCGGCATCGATTCGTAATTTTGCCGAGCGTATCGGTGTTACCAAGGTGGATGGGGTGATTGATGTAGCCCTGCTGGAGCACAGCGTTCGCGAAGACCTGAATAAGCATGCACAGCGTGTGATGGGTGTGTTGAATCCGTTGAAAGTGGTGATTACCAACTTCCCCGAAGGGCAGGTGGACGAGCTGGATGCGGTGAATAACCCTGAAAATCCGGACGCAGGCACGCGTAAAGTTCCCTTCACCCGGGAGATTTATATTGAGCGCGATGATTTTATGGAAAACCCGCCGCGCAAATTCTTCCGTTTGTCACCCGGCAAAGAGGTGCGCTTGCGCTATGCCTATTTCATTACCTGTAACGAGGTGGTGAAGGACGAAAACGGAGAAGTTGTCGAGCTGCGTTGTACTTACGATCCGGCATCGCGCGGTGGTAACTCGCCCGACGGACGCAAGGTGAAAGCAACCCTGCACTGGGTGTCGGTAACGGAGAATGTAAAAGCCGAAGTGCGCCTGTACGATCGTTTGTTCAGCGACGAGGAGCCCGACGGACATAAGGATAAAGATTTTCTGGAATTTCTGAACCCCGATTCGCTGGAGGTGCTGGATAATTGCTATGTGGAGCCCTTCGTGAAAGATGCCAAAGCACTGGACTCGTTCCAGTTCGAGCGACTGGGCTATTTCAATGTCGATCCGGATACAAGCTCCGATAAGCTGGTCTTTAACCGGACTGCTCCACTGCGCGATACCTGGGCCAAGATGCAGGGTAAGTAGTCCGGGAAAGCAGGACAGCCCGTGGTTAGTGGCAGTCTTGAGTCGGGAGTCGTGAGTCTTGAGTAATGAGACTTGAGTAATGAGTAATGAGTAATGAGACAAGATAGCCAAGAACACAGCGAGGGGGTTAGTAGCCTGAAAGGCTAACTTAATTCAGCCCGGGGCAAATGACCGAAGGGAATGGCACCCCGGGGAAAGTACCCCCTCCCGATCCCGCGATGTTGGAAAAAGCACCGCCGCAATAGAGTCTTAAGTCGTGAGTAATGAGACATGAGACTTGAGTATTGAGGCAAGATAGCCAAGAGCACAGCGAGGGGGTTAGTAGCCTGAAAGGCTAACTTAATTCAGCCCGGGGCAAATGACCAAAGGGAATGGCACCCCGGGGAAAGTACCCCCTCCCAATCCCGCGATGTTGGAAAAAGCACCGCCGCAATAGAGTCTTGAGTCGGGAGTAATGAGACATGAGTCTTGAGTAATGAGACAAGATAGCCAAGAGCACAGCGAGGGGGTTAGTAGCCTGAAAGGCTAACTTAATTCAGCCCGGGGCAAATGACCGAAGGGAATGGCACCCCGGGGAAAGTACCCCCTCCCAATCCTGCTATGTAGGGAAAAGCATCGCCGCAATAGAGTCTTAAGTCGTGAGTAATGAGACTTGAGTAATGAGTAATGAGACAAGATAGCCAAGAGCACAGCGTGGGGGTTAGTAGCCTGAAAGGCTAACTTAATTCAGCTAGGGGCAAATGACCGAAGGGAATGGCACCCCGGGGAAAGTATCCCCTCCCAATCCCGTGATGTTGGAAAAAGCACCGCCGCAATAGAGTCTTGAGTCTTGAGACTTGAAGCTTGAGGCTTGAGTTACTAGTCCTTGTTGGTTCTCCCTTTAGGGAGTCAGAGGGAAAAACAAGGACGGGGGATTTGTTGCTGGTTGCTGGTTGCTGGTTGCTGGTTCATCAGGCATTCAATCCTTCAATCTGAAAATCCAGTAATCCGTCTACTGTGCCTTCATCCAATCGTCAATGGTAAATCGTTAAATTGTAAATTATCCCTGGCTGTGCCTTCTTCCAATTGTCAATGGTAAATCGTTAAATTGTAAATTATCACTGGCTGCGACTTCTTTCAATCCTTCAATCAATCCAAACATCCTTCGATCCGTTTACCGATTCGCTGCTTTATTTGACCGATCGGCGATGACTGTTCCTAAAGAAATGGGCTATTTTTGAATGAAAATTTAAAAAGGAAGTCGTATGGATCATCCGGAATGGAAAAAGCAGCAGCCCGAGGGGGAGAAGGAGCGGAAGAGTGGCGGTGCAGCCTTGGGGATTATCTTCATCGTTGTTGGGCTCTATTGGATTGCGAAGGAGACCGGGCTGGGAGCCTACCTGCCTGGTTGGGAGTTCTTCCGGGACACCCTGTATGAAATTTATCATTTTTTAAGTACTAAGTTGGGCGACTATCTGTTGCCGATCTTGTTGGTTATTACCGGTCTGTTGTTGGTTAGCGGACGACGGAAGGTGGGGGGATTGGTGGTGCTGATAGCCCTGTTGTTTTTATTGCCCGATTTGGCAATTCCAGGTGTGCTGATGGTGGTCTTCTTTCCGGTGGTCCTCATCGTTATTGGGGTGGTGCTGCTAAAAAGTTTATTTTAAATTTGAGAATTGAAGTGCTTGATGTGGAAGGATTGAAAAATGAAGAACATGGAACAAAGAGCAAATAAAGGTTTTTATGTGGGGATGATTTTTATTGCCGTAGGGGCTATTTTAATGCTACAACGGTTAAACCTGATCCCTTGGAGCTTGACGGACATCCTGATTTCGTGGCAGATGTTGTTGATTGCCATCGGTGCCATCATGTTGCGAAACGGTAGTCAGGTCAAAGGCATTATTCTAATCGGTGTGGGAACATTTTTTATCCTTCCCGAGATTTTTGATGTTCCTTATGAGCTTCGGCGCGTGTACTGGCCGGCTTTGCTCGTGCTGGTGGGCGTTGCCCTGGTGTACCGGCAGCGCGGAGGACACCGGCAGCTGTATCATGGCGTTGAAGGGAAGACATTCGACGAGTTTGATGACTTTGTCATCTTTGGCGGACGCGAGATTTTCATCACTTCCAAGCAATTGCGAGGAGGACGTTCCACCTCGGTGTTTGGCGGTATTGAATATGATTTTCGGCAAGCCGGACTGGCGCCCGAGGGAGCAGTGATCGATTGTACCTGTTTGTTTGGTGGCACGGGGCTGAAAGTACCACCCGACTGGAATGTGCGCAACGAGATAACCACCATCTTCGGCGCTTTTACCGATAAGCGGGGCGACAGTTTCCAACAGGGGCAGCTGGATCCGGCCAAAACGGTGGTCATTAAGGGAATTACGCTGTTTGGCGGGGTCGAAATCAAACACGTTTAGCGGCTATGAAGCATCCCTTCCTCAATAACCGCCTGCTGAGTATCTACTATATCGTTTTTTGGTTGGTCATTGGCGTGCTGAATTTTTTGATCCAGGCTTTTTGGTACGACATCAGCTACCATCTGGCCGTCATCGATTCCTTTGTGATCTTCATCCTTTACCCGATTATGGGATCCAGCATCTGGTTTATCATTCAATATAACCGGTTGGACGAAAACGATTGGCTCAAGAACATTCTTTTTCACTTTGTGGCGGCCTCTATCATGAATGCCATCTGGCTTTACCTAAGCTACATTTTTATTAAGATGGTTGAGCAAAGTCATGTCAATTTTATTTGGGGATCGCTGCCCTCCAAGGTGCTTACCGGCTACTTATTATATGCCGGTTATGTGGTGTTTTTTTATGCGGTGAATTATTATAACTCGCTGAGAGACCGTATTAAACGTGAGGCGGAGATGAAGATGCTGGTTCGCGATGCCGAGCTGAATGCCTTGAAGTCGCAGATCAATCCCCATTTTCTGTTTAATAGTTTGAACAGCATCTCCTCCTTAACCATGAGCAGCCCCGAAAAGGCGCAGGAGATGGTGATTAACCTGTCATCGTTTATGCGTTACTCGCTGCAACACAATCGCGAAGAAAAAGTGGCCCTCCGGGATGAACTGGATCATATCAAACTGTATCTTGGGATTGAAAAAATACGTTTCGGTAAAAAGCTGAACCCTGTTTTTCGGGTTTCGGAAGAATGCCTGAATGCTCGAATACCCAATATGATTTTGCAGCCTTTGTTCGAAAATGCCATTAAATATGGTGTTTACGAGGCTACAGAACCGGTGGATGTTGTGATGAGTTGTGAGCCGGCGCAGGGCTTCTTCCGGATTAGCATTGAAAATGAGTACGATCCGAAAAGTAAGAAGCATAAGGGTGAAGGGATCGGCTTGCGCAATATCCGTCAGCGGCTGGCACTGATTTACGGTAACCCGGGGCTGTTGCAGGTGAGCGACCTGAAAACACGTTTTAAAGTAGAATTAATGCTTCCCCAAAAATAAACGGACCATGAATGAAAAATTAAACGTACTGCTGGTTGACGATGAAGAACTGGCTCGCGACCTGTTAAAATCGTACCTGAAAGGCCACGAGAAGGTGCAACTGATTGGTGAATGCGAGAATGGCTTCGAAGGAGTTCAAAAAATTAATGAGTTGAAGCCAGACCTGGTGTTCCTGGATATTCAGATGCCCAAGATCACAGGTTTCGAGATGTTGCAGCTGTTGGATCACAAGCCCGAAATCATCTTCACCACGGCCTACGACCAGTATGCGCTGAAAGCCTTCGAGATCAACGCTATAGATTATCTGTTGAAGCCGTTTTCGAAAGAGCGGATGTGCGCCGCCATCGATAAAGTCGTGGAGCGTCGCGGACAGGCACAGGAGCAGAGTCAACGCATCAGCCGTTTGAGTGAGTATGCCGATGAGGAATACCTGGATCGGGTCGTGGTGAAAGACCGGCACCGGATTCACATCATCCCCATCGAGCAGATTCGCTATATTGAGTCGATGGACGATTATGTTCTGATTTATACCGATGAAGGGCGGCAGATGAAGCAAAACACCATGAAGTTTTTCGAGAGCCATCTGGATCCGCACGAGTTTATTCGTATTCATCGATCCTATATTGTACGGGTGTCGCAAATCGAGGAGATCCAGCAGTATGAGAAAGAGTCGTACGTGGTTATTCTGAAAGATAAAACCAAGCTGAAGGTGAGTAAGTCGGGCTACAAAAATCTGAAAGAAGCCCTCGATTTTTAGATTTAGGATGAGTCGGGAGTGGCGAGCAACGAGATAGAAGTTGTCATTTGTTGTCATCGATAGTCGTCCGGCAATCCAGTAAATTTAACCGTTAAGGGCGCAAAGAAGACGCAGAGTTCCACAGAGCGTCTCAATTGGTTATTCAATATTGAATATTGTTTATTGGAAATTCAAAGAAAATCCCCCTGCCGATCCCGCGATGTTGGAAAAAGCACCGTCGCAATTGAGGATTGAGTCTTGAGTTGTCAATGATTGTCATTTGTCGTTAGTCCGATATCCAACAATCCGAGAGTCCGGCAATCCAGTAAATTTAACCGCTAAGGGCGCAAAGAAGACCCCGAGGATCGCCGAGAAATACCCCGGCGGGGTGAAATGTGAGTCTTGAGTCTTGAGTCGTGAGTCGTGAAGCTTGAGGCTTAAGTTATTAGTCCTTGTTGGTTCTCCCTTTAGGGAGTCAGAGGGAAAAACAAGGACGGGCGATTTGTTGCTGGTTACAGGTTACTGGTTGCTGGTTGCTGGTTGCTGGTTGCTGGTTGCTGGTTGCTGGTTGCTGGTTGCTGGTTCATCAATCCTTCATTCCTTCAATTTTTCCGTCAATCCAGTAATCCGAATATCCAGTAGTCTGCGACTGCGACTGAGACTGCGACTGAGACTGCGACTGAGACTGAGACTGAGACTCAGTCAATCCTTCATTCCTTCAATTCGTCCATCGGTCCAGCAATCTGAAAATCCAACAATCCAGTAGTCTGTGACTGTGACTTCGACTGTGACTTCGACTGTGACTTCTTCCAATGGTCAATGGTAAATCGCTAAATTGTAAATTATTTCTGGTTGCGGGTTCATCAATCCTTCAATCCGTCAACCCCAACATCCGATCACTTTTTTTACATTTGTTGTATTGATGCGAAAATAATGCGAAAAACATTTTTGATATTGGCCCTGATGGTTCCGGTTTGCAGTTTCGGAGCACGACAGGTACAGCCCGATGGCTATATGTTGTATGTTTTCTGGTCGCTTGCACTGGCGGTCGTTCTGGGACTGCTCGGAGCAGCTTTTGCTCCTAAGCTGACTGGCATGAAGAAGCCGAAGCGAAAGCGGCCGGAAGTTCACCTGATTGCCAATAAGGGAGATCAGCCGGAGGTGTTAACCTTATTTCTTGTCAATCAAAGCGGGAAGACGGTCGATTTTGATGCTCCGGTGCTGGAGTTTTGCAAAGGATTGAAGCGGCGAAAATTCAAGCTGAAAGGAGCCCGGGGAGCAGAACAGTATCCTTTACGGCTGGAAAATGGCCGGGAGTATGAACTTCAGATCAAATTAGCTGTTTTCCATCAACATGACCCGGCGCTCGGCTTATTTCGAAAGGCACGAGTTGTGCTGGCAGACTCATCCGGACAGAACTATACCAGCAAGTATATTCGTTTCCGCAAAAACTGAATGAATCATGCGTGATTGGCGATTTAACCATATTGATTTTTCAGCCTACCCCTGGTATGGGGGCGACGACTTGGGTGTTCGCTTGACGGAGACCGGTTTCCAGGCGCGGGTGTGGGCTCCAACGGCTCATAAGGTGGAGTTTCTAGTTTTTCGCAAGAGTTTGGGCGGAAAATCGTTGCACCGCTACTGGATGCACGCCGAAGAGCATGGATGCTGGGCACTGGAGCGCGAAGGGCATTTCAAAGGCCTGTATTATACCATCCGGGTGAACGATGGAGAGTGGCTGAATGAAACTCCCGGAGTTGATGCTCGAGCGGTGGGGATTAACGGGCGCCGTGGCTTATTCTTCGACCCTGCGGAGACCAACCCTGAGGACTGGAATGATGATCGGCCTGTTGCCTGCGAAAATGCTGTGAACGCCGTGTTGTACGAGATTCATCTGCGCGATTTTTCGGTGGCTGCCAACTCGGGGATGACTAACAAGGGCAAGTATTTGGCCTTTACCGAGGAGGGCTGCCGTACTGCCGAGGGGCTGTCGTCGGGGGTAGATCATCTGAAAGAGCTGGGCATCACGCATGTACACCTGTTGCCGGTATTCGACTTTTGGACTGTTGGCGAAACCAAACCGCTGAAAAAGTACAACTGGGGCTACGATCCACTGAATTATAACACGCCCGAAGGAAGTTATGCCAGCAATCCCGATACGATTGCCCGAATTAAGGAGCTGAAACAGTTGGTAGCTGCCCTGCATAAGGCCGGTATCGCAGTGGTGATGGATGTGGTGTATAATCATACGGGGCTGATTCGTCGTTCGTGGTTTAACCAAACGGTGCCGGGATACTATTACCGGCAAACGCGCTCGGGAACTTTTTCCAATGCTTCGGGATGCGGCAATGAGTTTGCCTCGGAACGGGCAATGGCGCGTAAGTACATGATCGACTCGCTATTGTATTGGGCCCGGGAATTTCATTTTGATGGCTTCCGATTCGACCTCATGGGCGTGCACGACCTGGAAACCATGTATGCCGTTCGGCTGGCACTCGATAAGCTGCGCCCGGGGATCTTGATGTACGGTGAAGGATGGACGGCCGACCGTAGCCCGATGGATGAAAATATGCGGGCTGTGAAACGCAATATCTCCCAACTGGAGCGGGTGGCCTGCTTTAACGATGACTTTCGCGATGCCCTGAAAGGAAATAATTTCGACGGCACCGGCCAGGGCTTTGTCAGTGGCCGCTTGTATCACGAGGAGTCGATCAAATTTGGCATTGTAGCGGCCTGTTATCATCCGCAGATTGTGTACAGCTATGTGGGAGAGTCGGCTTTTGCCTGGGCACGCCAACCCTGGCAGACGGTGAACTATGTGTCCTGTCACGATAATTTTACCCTTTACGATAAGCTTGTCAACAGCTGTCCCGATGCTACGGATGCCGAAATCCGGAAGATGCAGATGCTGGCTTTGGCCTTGGTGATTACTTCGCAGGGGATTCCCTTTATTCACGGAGGCTCTGAATTTTGCCGCTCAAAAAATGGCGAGCACAATACCTATAAGTCGCCCGACAGCATTAACCAGCTCGATTGGTCGCGCAAGAAAAAGTATGAAGATGTGTTTCGCTATGTATGCGATTTGATACGGCTGCGTAAGGATTTGCCGGCTTTGCGTATGGAAAGCTCCGATCTGATTCGCGAGCACCTGAAGTTCTCGTCCGACTACCGGATGGGGGTTGTAACTTACCGCATTGAAGACTATCCGGGGGAAAAACGATGGCGGAAAATGCAGTTTATCTTTAATGCCCGAAAAGAAGCTTTTCAGTTTGATCTGCCCAACGACGCCGGCTGGACCGTGTTGGCTGAGGAAAACCACATAGCGCTGGAAGGCATCCGCAAAGTGAAGGTGCAGGCGGTAAAGGTTCCTGCCATCTCGATGATGATCTTGGTGCAGTAGGGGATGAGTCGTGAGTCTTGAGTCTTGAGTCGTGAGTAGTGAGACAAAATAGCCAAGAGTACAGTGATGGGCTTAGCAGCCTGAATTGACCTGGCTTTTCAGGCTGGCGTTTTCTTCAACTGGTTGCTGGTTGTTAGTCCTTGTTGGTTCTCTCTTTAGGGAGTCAGCGGGTAAAACAAGAACGGGCGATTTGTTAATGGTTGCTAGTTACTAGTTGCTGGTTACTGGTTGCTGGTTGCTAGTCGCTGGTTACTAGTTACTGGTTACTGGTTGCTGGTTGCTGGTTCATCAGGCATTCAATCCTTCAATCCTTCACTCCTTCGATTTGTCCATCAATCCATCAATCCGTCAGTCCATCAATCATTCAATCTAAAACACGGCCAGCAGCAAGTCAATATCTTTGGATGGCATATTGAGTTTTTCGCCCAGGTCGCTGTTGGTCAGGATACCGTTGTAGATGTAGATTCCCTTTCGGAAACCTTTGGTCGATTTGATGTAGTTGGGGATGCCTCCGATCTCGCCGATAGAAATGATAATCGGAGCGAGCACATTACTCAGGGCAATAGATGCTGTGCGGGCAACCAGCGAGGCAATATTGGGCACGCAAAAGTGGACGATGCCGTTTTCTACATAGGTTGGGTTTTTCAGGTCGGTGCAGCGGCTGGTTTCGAAGCAGCCTCCCTGGCTCACATTCAGGTCGATGATGACTGATCCGTTTTTCATTTTGGCAACCATCTCTTTGGACACCCGGAAGAAGGGGGCCGAGTTCATGGACATGGCTCCCAGTACCACATCGGCCGACTTCAGCGCTTTCTTTAATACATTGGGGTAGAGTACCGAGGTAAACACCTGGTGGCCTAGTTTTTCCTCCAGCTTGCGCAATTTGAAGATGTCGTTATCGAAAATTTTTACGTGTGCCCCCAGGCCAATGGCTGCGCGGGCTGCAAATTCGCCGGCCGTGGTTGCTCCCAGTATGACCAACTCGGTGGGGGAAATACCGGTTACTCCACCCAGCAACACGCCTTTACCGTTGCGCGAGTTGCTCAGGTATTCGCTGGCAATCATGATGGAGCTGGCTCCCGACAGTTGGCTCATCAACTGCACCACCGGCAGACAATGATCTTCGTTCTCCAGATATTCGTAGGCGATGGCCGTAACTTTTTTACGCATCAGTTTCTGAATCGATTCCATGCAGTGCGTGTTTAGCTGCATATTCGAGATCAGCGTCTGATTTCCTTTGAGAAGATTGATATCCTCAGCGTCGAAAGGGGAGACGCGCAGGATAATATCACATTGAAAGATGTCGGCTCTTTTTTCGAGCACGATTGCCCCGGCATTGCGGTATTCTTCGTCGGAGTAGCTGGAGGCTTTCCCGGCGTTGGTTTCTAAAAAAATTTCGTGCCCGTACGATACCAGAAGCTCCACAGCTTCGGGCGTGAGGGGTACGCGGGCTTCCACCTTGTCGAAATCGGAGGGAATACCAATGGTAATTTTTTTCCCCTTTCGGCGTATTTCCAGCATTTCTTCCTGCGGCATATACCAACTTGCCAAGCCGCCTTTGTGCTCTTGATCTGTCATGTTTTGCAACTTATCGTACCAAGTTAGTTTTTCTGCTTAAGATGGCCAAATTGTTAGATGATATTGGCTGTCAGCAATCGGCTTGTCGGGCCTGTTTCTTCAATTTTTACTTCAACCAGATGATCGGGCAGCAGCCGTTCGATGCGCTCGGGCCACTCCATAAAGCAATAGTTGCCACTCTCCACATAATCGTCAAAGCCCAGGTCCATGGCCTCGGTCATGTCTTTGACGCGGTAAAAGTCGAAGTGATAAATTTTCTCCGGCAATTGCGTATCGTATTCGTTCACCAGGGCAAAGGTTGGGCTGGTAATGTTGTCGGTGGACCCCATAGCGCGGCACAGTGCCTTGATGAAGGTGGTTTTGCCGGCTCCCATATTCCCGTAGAAGGCGAATAGACGCTCATCTTTAAAGGTCTCGATAAACGCTTTGGCGACCTTCGGAAGATCCTCCAGCGTCTTTATTTCAATTGAAAACATAGTTGAAAAATTAATGCCTGCAAAATAATAAAGTTCTGATGATTTTTGCTGATTCCGGGTTGTTGATTTCTGAGCATCAATCGGCAAGCTTCCGTTTGGGTTGATGTTTTTTGAAATTTTCTATTTTATCGGTGACTTTTTACAACAGCTGATTTTGTTACAGGTTTTTTAAAGAAAAATGTGTTACTTTTGAACAAAACAAAGAAATTTGCAATTATGAATCTTCCTGAAAATTTGAAGTATACGAAAGAACACGAGTGGGTTCGTGTTGAAGGCGATACAGTCGTTGTTGGTATCACCGATTTTGCGCAAGGAGAGTTGGGTGATATCGTTTTTGTTGAAATAGAAACCGTCGGCGAGACGCTTGAAGTGGGCGAGACCTTTGGTACTGTTGAGGCTGTAAAAACAGTGTCGGATTTGTTTATGCCTGTTGGCGGCGAGATCCTGGAGTTTAACCAGGCGCTGGAAGATAGCCCTGAGTTAATCAACAAAGATGCTTATGGCGAGGGGTGGATGATCAAGTTGAAAATCGAAGATGCTGCTCAGCTGGACGATTTGATGGATGCCGCAGCTTATCAAGCTATGTTGGAAGCTTAAGCGAAAAAATGCTATATTTTCTGATCCCCGAAGCTTTGCTTACGGGGATTTTTTTTGCCCGGACTTGTGGTGATGTAGCTGATGATTTGAAGGCGTTGTGATGCGGCAGGCCTACTTTTATCGACGGTGATAGGCGCAGCAATTGCTGCCTGCGATCCCGGAGGGATACTATTTGGGGAGCTTAACGTCATCCCTGTGCAAAATTCCTTGCCGTACAGGACGGTACAATCTTTTTGTCGTCTTTCGTGCTTCCTAAATTAATTGGCTAAAGCCATTGCTGAAAAATGAGAGCCCGTCTCATAGGAGATCGTTCCGTTTTGGATTTTCAGTTGTCGTGGTTGTCGAACAATACATCACCAGAGTCAGTTGATGATCCGGCGGCGTGGCATCGTGGTGTCCCGCGATTTTCAAAAAAAAACTACATGATTCCGGGGAATCACCAACAGGGATGAAAGTTTAGGTTTTTTTCGACGATGCTGTTGTCGTTGTTTTCACAAGTTGTCGGGTTGTCATCCAAAACGCTATCAACCAGCAAGAAGGTCTTCTGATCAATGAGAAAAAGTTGGGAACCGGTTGGCCTATTTTTATCGTGACCGAAATCAAACGAAAAGCTTAGTGAACCCGGGAAGCTCCGCTCCGGCAGCTGCCGGATTGGAGATCACCCGGTTGAACTTAGCTTTCCGGAAGATAGCGGTTGCAGATAAAAATCAGCCATGACCTTTTTGTTTCGTTTTTGTGTCACTACAAAAATGAAAACCCGTCCGGTAGGACAAGGTTCCTTTTGGATCAAGAGTAGAAATCGAAAAAGCAGCAAGGATTGGAACAGAGCCCATTAGCTCAGGTTTGCTACCAAATGAGTCGTGGCTCCTGATTGGAGCTGAATCGACATTCAAAGCATCCCAGGTGCGGTTTGGAAATCCTGTCTATCGCAGACAGGCGCATCACCCGAAGGGACTTGCAAAAAAAAATCCGATTCTCGAAAGAACCGGATTTGTATGCGATGTGAAATATTTCTTACAATTTCTTGGCCACTTCAACCTCCTGGAAGGTTTCAATCATATCGCCAATTTTGATGTCGTTGTAGCCATCCACGTTCAGACCACATTCGTAACCTTTGGCCACTTCTTTGACGTCGTCTTTAAAGCGTTTCAGGGAGCCTAATGTTCCGGTATAGATCACGATGCCATCGCGAATAACCCGAACTTTGTGGGCTGCTGTACGGATGATTTTTCCGTCGCGTACAATACAACCGGCAACCGTACCAACTTTGGTAATCTTGAAGGTTTCCTGTACTTCGGCGGTACCAACGATCTCTTCTTTAATTTCGGGTGATAACATACCCTCCATGGCCGATTTAATCTCTTCAATGGCATCATAGATGATTGAGTACAGGCGGATATCCACTTCTTCTTTCTCGGCAACACGGCGAGCCTGAACGGAAGGACGCACCTGGAAGCCGACGATGATGGCATCGGAAGCAGTGGCCAGCATGACATCCGATTCGGAGATTGCACCCACAGCTTTGTGAATAACATTCACCTGAATCTCTTCGGTCGACAGCTTGATCAGTGAGTCGGAAAGTGCTTCGATTGATCCGTCCACGTCACCTTTCACAATCAGGTTCAGTTCCTGGAAGTTACCGATAGCAATACGACGGCCGATCTCATCGAGGGTAATATGTTTCTGCGTACGTAAGCCTTGTTCGCGGGCCAGCTGTTCGCGTTTGTTGGCAATCTGACGTGCTTCGCGTTCGTTCTCCATGACGTTGAACTTATCACCGGCCTGTGGCGCTCCGTCGAGACCCAGGATGATCACCGGTTCGGAAGGACCTGCCTCCTGAATACGTTGATTACGCTCGTTGAACATGGCTTTTACGTGACCGTGGTATTGTCCGGCCAGCACAATATCGCCTTGGCGTAAGGTTCCGTTTTGAACCAGCAGGGTGGCCACATAACCGCGCCCTTTGTCGAGCGACGATTCGATAATAGCACCTGTGGCACGTTTCTCTTTGTTGGCTTTCAGTTCCAGCATCTCGGCCTCGAGCAATACTTTTTCGAGCAGCTCTTCGATGTTAATTCCTTGTTTGGCTGAAATATCCTGCGATTGGTATTTTCCACCCCATTCTTCAACCAGGAAGTTTAACTGAGCCAGTCCTTCTTTGATTCTCTCGGGGTTCGCGCCCGGCTTATCAATTTTGTTGATGGCAAAAACAATGGGCACACCAGCTGCCTGAGCGTGGTTAATGGCCTCCTTGGTTTGCGGCATGATGTCGTCGTCGGCGGCAACAATGATGATGGCAATATCGGTTACCTGAGCACCACGAGCACGCATGGCTGTAAAGGCCTCGTGACCCGGTGTATCCAGGAAGGTGATTCGGCGACCACTTTCGAGAGTTACGTTGTATGCCCCAATGTGCTGGGTGATCCCTCCGGCCTCACCGGCAATTACGTTGGCGCTACGAATGTAGTCGAGCAACGATGTTTTACCGTGGTCAACGTGTCCCATCACCGTAACAATCGGAGCTCGTGGGTGAACTTCATCCGGCTCGGTATCTTCTTCCTCAATGGCTTCGATGATATCGGCGCTGACGAATTCAACTTTAAAGCCAAACTCATCGGCAACAACCGACATTGTTTCCGCATCGAGGCGTTGGTTGATGGATACGAATAAGCCCAGGCTCATGCAGGTTGAGATCACATCGTTGACCCCGACATCCATCATGGTAGCCAGTTCAGCAACCGACACAAACTCGGTTACTTTCAGAATATTTTTTTCGGCCGACTGTTTTTCAAACTCAGCGGCTGCTTTATCGCTGGCTGCTTGTCGTTTGTCGCGACGGTATTTTGATCCTTTGGATTTTCCTTTTCCGGAGGTCAGACGAGCTAATGTATCTTTAATTTGCTTTTGTACATCTTCTTCACTAACCTCTGTTTTAATCGGTCGTTTTTTAGGCCGGGGAGCGCCCGGTCGGGGATGGCCGCCTTGCTGTTTGTTACCCACAGCAATTTTTCCGGGTCCGTCTTTTTGAATACGACGACGTTTTTTCTTTTGGTCGCTTTGTTGGTTTTGACCCTGACCGCCGCTTCGTCCTTGCTTGTCGGGGAGGTCAATTTTTCCAACAACGGTTGGACCGGAAAGACGGTTGACATTGGAGCGGTGTTCGGGCGTTTTAGAGTCACCAGCCTGGTTGGCTTTGTTGCCTCCCTGAGCCTGACGCTTTTGTTTTTCGCGCTCGCGACGTTCGTCTTCTTTTTGTTTTTTCGACTTTTTAGTTGGTCGAGTTTTTTGGTTGATGCTGGAAAGGTCGATCTTTCCGACAACCTTCACTTCTTCTACTTTTGGTATATTGGTTGGCATTTGTTCCGTTTCTGCCGGTTTGGGCTGTTCCTCCTCTTTTTGGGGAGCATCGGCTTTTTCCGGGCTGGCTTCCGGTGCTTTGGCGGCTGGCTGTTCTGCTTTTGGGGGAGCAGCTGTTTCCGTTTTTGGCATTTTCGGGAGCTCTACTGTTTTATCTTCTTTTTTAGGCGCTTCAGCCGGCTTTTCTTCTTGAGCTTTGGCTGGGGCTGGTTCTTCCTTTTTCGGCTTCTTGGCAGCGTCAAGGTCGATTTTTCCTAAAATTTTGGGTTTTTCCAATGGCGTGCTGTACGTCTTGGTCGGTTCCGCTTGCGGTTCTTGCTTCTTGGGTTTGTTAATTGGCAAATCTTGCTTCGAACTGCTATGGTCGGTAATGCGGATTTCGTCCTGTTGGAAATCATCTTCCTCCGACGAATCCTCCTTACTGTCGTCCTGTACGTCGTCCAAAGTGATGGTTTCTTTTTTGTTTCGCTGACTGCGTAAGTTGATGTTGTCTGCTTCTTTTTTCAGAGAAATATCATTCTTATATTCCTTTTCCAGAAGATGATAGGCATCGTCCGGAATTTTGGTATTGGGGTTGTTGTCCACGTCAAATCCCTTCTTATGGAGGAACTCAACAATGGTATGAATACCCACGTTAAATTCTCTTGCTACCTTATTCAGTCGCGTATTTTTCTTGCCAATTGTCATAAACCCAATCTCTTATTTTTAAAAGCGGTTTCGAGCCGGGGCTCAAAAACACTGCAATTTTACTCAATTTATTTAAAACCTGACAGGCAAAAGGTGAATTTTACATCAACTCTTACTCGAACTCAGAACGAAGAATCCGCAGCACCTCGTCGATGGTTTCTTCTTCCAGATCTGTTCGTTTAACCAGGTCGGTACGGCTCATGGTAAGGACGTTTTTGGCAGTGTCGCAACCAATGGCTTTAAGCTCGTCGAGCACCCAGCTTTCGATTTCGTCGGCAAATTCGTCCAGGTTAACATCTTCTTCGTCGGGCACCATTTCGCGGTACACGTCAATTTCGTATCCGGTCAGTTGGCTGGCCAGTCGAATGTTTAAGCCACCTTTACCAATCGCTAAGGACACTTCGTCCGGTTTCAGGTATACGTCGGCGCGTTTCAGATCTTCGTGCAGTTTGATGCTCGAGATCTTTGCCGGGTTCAGTGCGCGCTGGATGTATAGTTGTTGGTTGGTTGAGTAGTTGATCACGTCGATGTTTTCGTTTCTCAACTCCCGCACGATACCGTGAATACGCGATCCCTTCATCCCTACGCAGGCACCAACCGGGTCGATGCGTTCGTCGTAGGATTCAACCGCCACTTTGGCGCGTTCGCCCGGAATGCGGACAATCTTTTTGATGGTAATCAGTCCGTCGAAGATCTCGGGTACTTCCAATTCGAACAAGCGTTCCAGGAATACCGGTGATGTTCTGGACAGGATGATGACCGGGCTGTTGTTGCGCAGGTCAACTTTGTAGACCACGGCACGCAGGGCATCGCCTTTGCGGAAGTAATCCGAAGGAATTTGTTCCTGTTTGGGTAACAGCAGCTCGTTGCCTTCGTCATCCAGAATCAGGATTTCTTTTTTCCAGACCTGATAGACTTCACCGGTTACAATGTCGCCGATTTTGCTCTTATATTTATTATAGATATGATCTTTTTCCAATTCCAAAATCCGGCTGGCCAGATTCTGACGCAGGTTTAAGATCGCACGACGCCCAAATTCGTGCAATTTTACTTCGTCGGTAACTTCCTCACCGATTTCGTAATCTTCGTCGATTTTTTTGGCTGCGCTCAACGTAATTTGAAGGTTGGGCTCGGTAATTTCGTTGTCGGCTACCACCGTCCGGTTCCTCCAGATTTCAAAGTCACCTTTATCAATGTTAATAATGATGTCGAAGTTTTCGTCGGTGCCGTAAGTTTTTTGCAAAACATTACGGAAAACATCCTCGAGAACACTCATCATTGTGACCCGGTCAATATTTTTCAGGTCCTTAAATTCGGAAAAGGTATCGATAAGATTAATCGTATCCATCTTGCCCCGGTTTTAAAATTTTATAATATTTTTTACTGTTTTCGCATCGTCGAAAGCAATGGTGTGCACTCGGGTAACGAGTTCTTTTTTCTTTTTGCCTTCAACTTTTTCTTTCTTTGACGTTTCAAGCTCGAAGGAGGTTTCCTGAACACTCTTTAAAATCCCTTCCAGTTTTTGTCCGTCTTTCAAGACCACTTCAATCTCGCGCCCCGTATTTTTAACGTACTGGCGGAAAACTTTAAACGGCAATCCCAGACCTGCTGACGAAACTTGCAGTTCGAAGTCTTCTTCTTCGCGATCCAGGTTGCCCTCAATTTGGCGACTGATGGTTATGCAGTCGTCGATGGAGATTCCTTTGTCGCTGTCTATCAGGACTGAAATCTGATTAGCCGGGCTAACTTCAACCTCGACAATAAATTGGTCTTCAGTTAGCTTTTCTTCAATTAAAGTAATGATTTTGCTTTTGTCAATCATTTGGTATGGCTAATAAAATAGGGGACTTTCGGTCCCCTATCCTGTGGATGATCTGATTTGTCGACGCAAAAATATAAAAAAGCTTTGAAACTACAAAATCCCGAAGTTTTTGGTTTTCAGGAATGTTTTTGTTCAAATGCAGCTCGGAACAGGAACGAAAAGTTTTTCTATTTTTGAAGCATATTTCATTCACGAATACTTCAGTAGTTTGAAGATAAACAAGAAGAAGATTATTAATGATCCGGTATTCGGATTTATCACCATCCAGTCGGAGTTGATTTTCGACCTGATCGAACATCCCTATTTTCAGCGGTTAAGACGGATTAAGCAGCTCGGTTTGTCGTGCATTGTTTTTCCGGGCGCCAATCACACGCGTTTTGAGCACGCCATAGGAGCGGTTTTTTTGATGCGCTCGGCAATCAACGACCTGCGTATCAAGGGGGTCGATGTTAGCGAGGAGGAGGCCGAAGCGGTGACGGTGGCTATTTTGTTGCACGATGTCGGGCACGGGCCATTCTCGCATGCGCTGGAGTATTCTATTGTAGAGGGCTTGGTGCATGAAGATATCTCGGTGCTGCTGATGGAGGATTTAAACCGGCAGTTCGACGGTCGTTTGTCGATGGCTATCCGGATTTTTAAGAACGAATACCCGAAGCGATTTTTGCACCAGTTGGTGGCCAGCCAGTTGGATGTTGACCGCCTGGATTACCTGCGGCGCGATAGTTTTTTTACCGGCGTCATTGAAGGGGTGATTGGATCGGACCGGATTATCCGCATGTTGAATGTTCGCAATGATGAACTGGTTGTTGAAGCCAAAGGAATCTATTCGATTGAGAAATTTCTGATTGCCCGGCGGCTGATGTACTGGCAGGTTTATCTGCATAAGACGGTGCTGTCGGCCGAATTTTTATTGGTGAATGTGTTGAAACGGGCCAAGGAGCTGTCGCTGTCGGGCGTTCGGTTGTTTGCGACCCCCGCCTTATCGGTCTTCCTGGAGAATAAGGTTACGCTGGAGCAACTGCGGGAAGGTGAGAATTTCCTTGGTCGTCCCTTGTTATCGGTTTTTGCAAGTCTCGAGGACGACGATGTTATTGCATCCATAAAACAATGGCAATACGAAAAGGATCCGATTTTGGCTTATCTGTCGTCTTGCTTGATTAACCGCCGGTTGTATCGGATTAAATTGCAGGATAAGGAGTTTACAGATAGTGAATTAACTGTAATTAGGAAGGGGATATCAGCCCGCTTTCAGGTGGATGATTCGGAGATGGGATATTTTCTGGTTCACGACTCCATTACCAACAATGCTTATGCGGCCGGTGATAATCGCATCAATATTTTGCAGAAAGACGGTAAAATTTGTGAGATAAACGAGGCTTCTGATATTAATTTGTCAGGGTTGGCGCACACAGTTCGGAAATATTTTGTGTGCTATCCGAAAGAATTGGACATTAGGTAAATTAAACCTATTTTTGCAGCGCTCCAAGAATAAAAATATGGAATTTAAAGCAATCACCATCGCTGATTTTCTGCAAGGTACAATCGAGGGCGATGAAAATGTTAGCGTGAATAATGTCTCTAAAATTGAAGACGGAAAGCCGGGAACCCTGGCTTTTTTAGCTAACCCAAAATACGAGAAATACATTTACGATACCAAGGCATCAATTGTGTTGGTTCGAAATGAATTCAAACCGGAAAAACCGGTTAAGTGTACACTCATCCGGGTGGAAGATCCTTACCAGTCGATGGCTGCTTTACTGGACCTGTATCAACAGGCCAAACCTCAAAAGTTTGGTGTTGAACAGCCTGCTTTTGTCGATTCAACAGCTACGGTGGGAAATAATATCTATATCGGTGCATTCGCTTATATTGGCGTAAATGCGACCGTTGGTGACGGATCGAAAATTTATCCGCAAGCCTACATTGGTAATAATGTTAGGATTGGTGTCAATACCATCATCTTTTCGGGTGCAAAAATTTACGACGACTGTGTTATTGGTGACAATTGTATTATCCATGCCGGTGCTGTAATTGGTGCCGATGGTTTTGGTTTTGCACCAACGCCCGACGGATCGTACAAAAAGATTGCTCAGGTGGGCAACGTTATTGTTGAAGACGATGTGGAGATTGGTGCCAATACCACCATCGACTGTTCAACCATGGGCTCGACGATTATTCGCAAGGGTGCCAAACTGGATAATCAGATTCAGATTGCACACAACTGTGAAGTTGGCGAAAATACCGTTATGGCTGCGATGACCGGTGTGGCCGGATCGACCAAGATTGGAAAAAACTGTATTGTTGCCGGACATGTTGGCATTGCCGGACACCTGAACATTGGCGACCGGGTAACTCTGGGGGCAATGGCCGGTATTACCAATAATGTGAAAGACGGAAAGACCTTGCTGGGCTCACCGGCGATGGATCACGACCGCGCTCTGAAAGCCTTTGTGGTTACGCGCCGCTTGCCGGAGCTGAAAACTACTGTGGAACAATTACAGAAAGAATTGAAAGCATTGAAAGCTAAATTAAACGAAGAGTAAACTTCGGAATAAGAATGATGATACAGAAACAAAAGACCCTCGCTAAGGAGTTTACGCTTAGTGGGAAAGGCCTGCATACAAGCTGTGTGGTCACGGCGGTTTTTAAACCGGCACCCGAAAATCACGGATTCAAGTTTAAACGTGTTGACCTGGACAGTCAGCTGATCATTGAGGCTGATGCCAATTTGGTTGGTGACACTTCGCGGGGAACAGTGGTGGAGAAAGACGGGGCTCGCCTGAGTACCATTGAGCATGCCATGGCCGCCCTTGTTGGCATGGACCTGGATAATGTGCTCATTGAAATCGATAATGAGGAAATGCCGATTATGGATGGCAGTGCCCGTCCGTTTGTGGAGGCGATAGAAGCAGCAGGCGTTGTTGAGCAAAATGCTGAGCGTGTCTGTTTTGAGATCAAAGAAAAAATTGTTTATCGCGATCCCAAAACCGGATCGGAGTTGATTGCCCTGCCTGATGACGATTATCGGGTGAATGCGATGATTGCTTTCGATTCGAGCGTACTGAGCAATCAGTTTGCAGCGCTGGACAGCATGGCCGATTTTGCCCGGGAGATTGCTCCCTGCCGGACTTTTGTTTTTCTGCGCGAGCTGGAGTTTCTGCTTCAGCATAACCTGGTTAAAGGCGGCGACCTGGACAATGCCATTGTGATCATGGATCGACAGGTGTCGCAGGAAGAGCTGGATCGTTTGGCCGACTTGTTTAATCACAAGCGGGTAGAGGTACAGAAAGACTCCGGGATCCTGAATAACCTGGATCTGCAGTTCGAAAACGAGTGTGCGCGGCACAAGCTGCTGGATGTGATTGGCGACCTGGCATTAGCCGGTGTTCGTATTAAAGGACGCATTATTGCTACCAAGCCGGGGCATGGGGTGAATACCCAGTTTGCCAAGCTGCTGAAGAAGGAATACCAAAACAGCAAACGCAATCAGATTCCGGGATACGATCCCGAAATTCAACCGGTGATGGATGTCAATCAGATTAAAGAAGCGCTTCCGCATCGCTTCCCGTTTCTGCTGGTCGACAAGATTACCGAGATCACAGACGACTCCATCATTGGTGTGAAAAATGTGACGGTGAATGAGCCTTTTTTTGCCGGCCATTTCCCGGAAGAGCCGGTTATGCCGGGTGTATTGCTCATTGAAGCCATGGCCCAGTGCGGAGGACTTTATGTATTGCATAGTAAGAAAGAAAAATATTCAACCTACTTTATCCGGGTGGATAATGTGAAGTTCAGAAGGAAAGTAGTGCCGGGAGATACGTTGATATTCAAGATAACACTCACGAGCCCAATCCGAAGAGGTATTGCAAATATGAAAGGTTTATGCTATGTTGGCAAGACTTTAGTTGCAGAGGGCGAGTTTATGGCGCAAATTGTTAAAAACTAAAAAAGACTGAAACAATAGAAAATGAAACAACCATTATCTTACGTACATCCCGAGTCGCAAGTGGCCGACAATGTGGTTATTGAGCCATTTGTTACCGTTGACAAGGATGTTATTATTGGAGAAGGTACACGCATCGGCTCCAATGTTACCATTTTGCCCGGAACACGTATCGGGAAAAACTGTCGGATCTTCCCGGGCGCTGTAATCGGAGCCGTTCCGCAAGATTTAAAGTTTAAAGGCGAATATACAACTGTTGAAATTGGCGATAATACTACCATTCGCGAATGTGTAACCGTAAACCGCGGAACTACCGCGCGTGGTAAGACCGTTATCGGCAGCAATTGTTTGATTATGGCCTATGTGCACGTAGCACACGATTGTCTTGTTGGTAACCACGTCATCCTGGTTAACAGCACCCAGCTGGCCGGTGAGGTTACTGTTGACGATTGGGCGATTATCGGTGGTATGTCGGCTGTGCACCAGTTTGTGCATATTGGTACCCATGTCATGATCTCCGGCGGTTCGCTGGTGCGTAAGGATGTGCCTCCGTTTGTGAAGGCTGGCCGTGAGCCGCTTTCGTATGTGGGCATCAACTCGATTGGTTTGCGTCGTCGTGCCTTTAATAACGATCAAATTCGCGATGTGCAGGAAATTTACCGGTATATCTATCAGAAAGGCTTGAATACCACTCAGGCGATCGAGATTATCGAAGCTGAAATGTCGGCGACTCCCGAACGCGATGAGATTCTGATGTTTGTGAAAGATTCCAAACGTGGCATCATCCGGGGTTATTTCCCGGACTAATTGCCGTTTGAAATAGAAATATGAAAGAGAGAGGTTGCCGGTTGGTAACCTCTTTTTATTGCTGGTTACTGGTTACTGGTTACTGGTTACTGGTTACTGGTTGCTGGTTGCTGGTTCCATCTGTCCTCTTTGCGTGCTCCCGATGAATCGGGCAAGTCTTGTGTCTCCTCTAGGGCCTTTGTGGTTAAAATACGAAAAGGCGGAGGACGCGGAGAAGACACAAAGTTCCACAGAGCGTCTCAATTGGTTATTCGATCTTGAATATTGGTTATTGGAAATTCATAGTCAGTAGCATCGGCGCTTTTCCCAACATCGAAAGGTGGTGTGGAGGTGTTCTATCCCGGGCTGAGTTGACCTGACCTTTCAGGCTGGCGAGTTGCTGGTTGCTGGTCCCTCAACCCCTCAACCCATCAATCCTTCGATCCTTCAACCCATCAATCCGTCCGAATACCCGGCGATCTGCGGCAAAAAACCTTCATGATTCCGGGGAATCACCAATAGGAATGAAAGTGGTGGAAGACAGCAGAAGGCATTTAAGAGAGGACGGAAGCTCGTTCGGAGCGGGACCGGCCTACTTTTTATCGATGGTGAGAGGTGAACCGGAAGCTTAGTGAATCCGGGAAGCTCCGCCGACAGAAGGAGATCACCCGGCTGAACTTAGCTTTCGGAAGCTGACACCTGAAGATAAAAATAAGCCTTGCGTTTTCTGTTTCGTCTTTGGGGCAAGCCAAAGATGAAAACCCGTCCGGTAGGACAAAATATCCGAATTGCGCAAAAGTAGGGGTGAAAAACAGCCAGTTTTTGGGCAACTCTCATCAGCGCTGGTTTGCTACAAAAGAAGCCTGGCTACCGGTTGAAGCTGAACCCCTATTCAATACATCCCAGATGCGGTTTGGAAACCACATCACCCGAAGAGACTTTCAGAAAAAACCTACATGATTCCGGGGAATCACCAACAGTGATGAAAGTTTAGGGTTTTATCAATTAGACTGTTGTCGTTGTTTTCAAAAGTTGTCGGGTTGTCGTTCCACATCTAATCAAAACCAGTTATTTACATTGTGCCCTAGTGTCTTTGCGTGGTAGACTTTTACAAAAAAAAACGACCTCCGGCATGGTGGCGGAAGTCGTTTTAGTAGTGCTTATCGTTTGTTATTCTTCGTTTTTCTTCAGGTGGTTCCAGCCCTGCGCTTGCAGCTCGATGGTCGATCCCATACCCGTTACCAGGTTCAGGCCTTTGTCGGCCTCGCAGATGTGGCCGATGACGGTGATGTCGGGATCATTCTTAATCTTTTCGTGGTCGGCAATAGGGATGGTGAAAAGGAGCTCGTAATCCTCGCCGCCATTCAGTGCTGCCACCAGTGGGTTGATGCTCAGCTCATCGGCAAAACGCTTGGTTTGGTAATCGAGCGGAATTTTTTCCTCGTAGATCATACAGCCTACATTCGACTGGGTGCAGATGTGCATCAGATCCGACGACAGGCCGTCCGACAGGTCGATCATGGCCGTTGGTTTAATCTCCAGTTTTTGCAAGGCTTTGAGAATGTCGGGGCGGGCTTCCGGTTTCAGCTGCCGCTCCAGGATGTAGTCGTAACCTTCCAGTTGGGGTTGTTCCTGCGGATTTACCTTGTAAACTTCGTTTTCGCGCTCCAGCAGTTGAAGCCCCATATAGGCACCACCCAGGTCGCCCGATACGCACACCAGATCGTTCAGTTGAGCGCCGTTCCGGTACACTGCCTGACCTTCGTCCACTTCGCCTAAGGCCGTTATACTAATCACCAGACCGGTCAGTGAGCTGGTGGTGTCGCCGCCAACCAAATCCACGCCGTATTTGTCGCAGGCCAGCTGAATGCCTTCGTAGAGCTCATCGATGGCTTCAACCGAAAACTTGTTCGACAGCGCAATTGAAACAGTGATCTGGCGGGGAGTCGCATTCATCGCATAAACATCCGACAGGTTGACAACTACAGCTTTATATCCCAGGTGTTTCAGGGGAACGTACATCAGGTTGAAATGGATGCCCTCGAGCAATAAATCGGTGGTTACCACTTGTTGCTTGCTTTTATAGTCCAGCACGGCAGCATCGTCTCCAACGCCCTTCAGGGAGCTGGCATTTTGCAGTTCAATCTTGTCGGTCAGGTGATGAATCAATCCAAATTCACCCAGGGTGGAAACAGGAGTTGCTTTTTTATTATCCATTTTTTAAATATCAGATGTTGAAGTGTGAATTATGCATTCAAAATGCAAAAATAAGCTTACTTGTCTATCTTTGCAATAATAGTTTAAACATGCCGAATGCTTGATTGTTATACAGTCACAGAAATTGAGGAATAGAATATGGAAGAACAAGATAAAATATTGCACGAAGTAACGTCGAAGGAATATGAGTTCGGCTTTGTGTCCGATTTCGACATGGAAACGCTGCCGAAAGGGCTGAATGAAGACGTTATTCGGGCGATCTCCGCGAAGAAGGAAGAACCGGAATTTATGTTGAATTTTCGCTTGGAGGCTTTTCGCAAATGGCAAAAAATGCCGATGCCGGATTGGGCGTATTTGAAGATCCCGAAGATCGACTTCCAGGACATTATTTATTATGCGGCTCCCAAGAAAAAGCCCCAGTACGAAAGTTTGGACGAGGTTGATCCGGAGTTGCTGGAAACTTTCAATAAATTAGGTATTCCGCTGGAGGAACAAAAAATTCTGTCAGGTGTTGCCGTGGATGCCGTTATCGATAGTGTATCGGTGAAAACAACCTTTAAGGAAACGCTGGCCGAGAAAGGCATTATTTTTTGTTCCTTCTCCGATGCGGTGAAAGAACATCCTGACCTGGTCCAAAAGTACCTGGGCATGGCCGTTCCCGTTACCGATAACTTTTTTGCCGCACTCAACTCGGCCGTGTTCTCCGACGGCTCGTTCTGTTACATTCCTAAGGGGGTGAAATGTCCGATGGAATTGTCGACTTATTTCCGGATCAATGCAGCCGGAACCGGGCAGTTTGAGCGGACGCTGATTGTTGCCGACGATGACAGCAAGGTGAGTTACCTGGAGGGCTGTACTGCCCCGATGCGTGATGAAAACCAGCTGCACGCGGCCATTGTTGAGATTATTGCCATGGATCGCGCTGACGTGAAATATTCAACGGTTCAAAACTGGTATCCGGGCGATAAAAACGGCAAAGGCGGGGTTTACAACTTTGTGACCAAACGCGGTATTTGCCGGGGCGAATCGTCTAAAATTAGCTGGACTCAGGTTGAAACCGGTTCAGCGATCACCTGGAAGTACCCAAGCTGTATTTTGATGGGCGATAATTCGGTCGGCGAGTTTAACTCGGTGGCTGTTACCAACAACTTTCAGCAAGCCGATACCGGTACCAAAATGATCCATATTGGTAAAAACACCAAAAGTACCATCGTGTCGAAAGGTATCTCGGCCGGACGAAGCGACAACGCTTACCGCGGGCTGGTGAAAGTGATGCCTGGAGCAACCAACGCCCGGAACTTTTCGCAGTGCGACTCGCTGCTGCTGGGATCGACCTGCGGGGCACATACCTTTCCTTATATTGAGGTGGCCAATAAGTCGTCGATTATTGAACACGAAGCTACCACCTCGAAAATTGGTGAAGACCAGATCTTCTACTGTAACCAGCGGGGTATCTCAACCGAGGATGCCATTGGTATGATTGTGAACGGCTATGCCAAAGAGGTATTGAATAAGCTGCCGATGGAGTTTGCTGTTGAAGCACAAAAACTGTTGCAGATCAGTCTGGAAGGAAGCGTGGGCTAGGCTGGTTGCCTCCATAAGGAAATTGGATTTTTAAACTTGAAATTTGGAACTTATACGATATGTTAACAATAAAGAATTTAAAAGCCTCAGTTGAGGGAAAACAAATATTAAACGGCTTGAATCTGGAGATTAAGCCGGGCGAGATTCACGCCATCATGGGACCAAACGGTGCCGGGAAAAGTACGCTGGGCAATGTATTAACTGGTCGCGAAGGCTACGAAATTACCGAAGGAGAGGTCAGCTTCATGGGCCAGGACCTGTTGGATATGGCTCCCGAGGATCGGGCCCGCATGGGCTTGTTCCTGAGCTTTCAGTATCCGGTGGAAATACCAGGTGTGCCGATGGTTAATTTTCTGAAGGCTTCGGTAAACGAACATCGCAAGTTTAAAGGACAGGAACCCCTGACCGCCGGTGAGTTTTTGAAGCTCATGCGCGAGAAAAAGGAAATGCTTCATTTGGACTCCCAGTTGACGAACCGTTCGGTAAACGAAGGCTTCTCGGGAGGCGAGAAAAAGAAAAATGAAATCTTCCAGATGGCAATGCTGGAACCCAAACTGGCTATCCTGGATGAGACAGACTCCGGCTTGGATATCGATGCCCTTCGCGTTGTTGCCGAAGGAGTCAATGCCCTGAAGAGCCCCGAGCGCTCAGCCATCGTAATTACGCACTACCAACGTCTGCTCGATTATATTGTGCCCGATTTTGTGCACGTGCTGTATAACGGGAAGATTGTCATGTCGGCCGGAAAAGAGCTGGCACTGGAGTTGGAAGAAAAAGGTTACGACTGGATTAAAAAAGAATTTGCATAAACATGACTCAAACGTTAATCAATAAGAAAGCTGTGAGCGAAAAATACAGCGAGCTTTATCAGGTCAACCGCAGCACGCTCGATCAGGGCTCTTCGCCCGTCCTGAACCGGATGCGTGATATTGCCATCAAACGCTTTGAGCAGCAAGGAGTCCCCGGCTTCAAAAACGAGGACTATAAATACACCAATCTCGAACGTGTTTTCGGAAAAGAATATCGTCACATTTTTGAATACGAGAAAGTTGATGTTGACCTGAACGAAGTTTTTCGTTGTGATGTTCCGCAGCTGGATACCTACACTATTCTGCTGGTGAATGGCTGGTACTATGCCCGCAACAAACAGCTGGAAGGTCTGCCTGATGGCGTAGTTGTAGGGAGTTTGAAGCAAGTGGCCAACGAACAGCCGGAACTGCTGGAGAACTACCTGAACCGGCAGGCTGCCTTGTCGGACGATCCGCTGGTAGCGCTGAATACCGCTTTTGCACAAGATGGATTTTTCATGTATGTGCCGGAGAATGTGAAGTTTGAAAAACCGGTACAGGTGATCAACCTCACCCGCGCGCAGGAAGCTGTCTTCTCAACCCAGCGAAACCTGATTATTGCCGGTGCCAACAGCGAGGCGAAGGTCATTTTTTGCGACCATACTCTTACCTCAAGCGAGTGCCTGGGCAACAGCGTTACGGAGGTTTTTGTGGGCGATCGGGCAGTGGTTGATGTTTACGCCGTGCAGAATCAAAATAATAAATCCAACGCCATCAACTCGGTTTTCTTCAAATTGGGTGAGAAATCGAATTTGATGTCCGGCGTTGCCAGTCTGCATGGCGGTTTAATCCGCAATAACCTGTTGGTGAGTATGGACGGCGAAAATGCCGAAGCCAATGTTTACGGAATGTCGTTTACCGATAAGCGTCAGCATGTTGACAATTACACCAACATTCAGCATAACCAGGCCAATTGCCTGAGCAATCAGTTGTATAAAAATGTGTTGGATGAAGACTCCGTGGGAGCTTTCACCGGGCGTATTCATGTAGCCCGCGATGCGCAAAAAACCAACGCCTTTCAGCGGAACAACAATGTGTTGTTGACCGACACGGCTAAAATGAATACCAAGCCTCAGCTGATTATCGATGCCGACGATGTGAAGTGTAGCCACGGTGCTACGGTTGGTCAAATCGACCTGGACGCCTTATTCTACATGCGTCAGCGCGGTATCGGTGAAGCTGATGCACGGATGATGCTGATGAATGCGTTTGCACACGAAGTTGTTCAGGAAATCCGAATTGAGCCACTGCGCGATCGGATTGACGAACTGGTGGAAAAACGCCTGAAGGGAGAACTGGGAAAATGCAATAATTGTGACGCTTAAGGCGTTCATGAAGAATAAACAAAGGAACTGTTTTGCGGTTCCTTTTTTTTGAAATACGCTGAATTAACTACATAAAAAGGACTTAGTAAAATGAAAAAGATGAAGTTGTGGGGCCTGGCCCTGCTTGTACTGTTTGTGTCAGCTTGTCAGGACGACGAGTCGAATGAGCTGAAATCAGAAAATGTTGTTGTGAAAGTTTCCGGCCTGGAAGGACGTTTGACCACTGCCGGAGCAAAGGTTGTGGCCGGGCGCGATATGGCAGCTATGCCCGATGGCTTTTTTAACGAGGAGACGGTGACGACTAAATCGGCGCTGGTGGACTCGGATGTGGCCAGCGATGTTGTGCTGAGCCTGGTCGGCGAAGTGTCGGCTCCGACTATTGACGGGGTCCAGGTGCAGGCAACCCACGTTGTGGTTGATGGAAATTATGCTTACGTAAGTTATAACCTGCGTGGTGATGCTTACCGCGGGGCAATCGACCTGATTGACGTATCGGACCCAAGCTTGCCGCAGTTGGCGATGGAGGTTGAGTTTCCCAATATGGAAATCAGTGCAATAGCCATCCACGAGGGCCTGCTGTATATGGCCGGAGCCCGCGATGTGGATGCTTACGAGGGCGTGAGCAGTCCGGCGGTTTTAGCCAAAATGACGCTTGATGGCGCAATGCTCTCCGACGATATTAGCTATCTGGAGCTGGCAGGTACCACGGGAACCGATGTGGCCGTCGGTGATAGCTATTACTACGCGGTTTCGGGGTTTCAGGGGGCTCTGGCTTCATTTGCACTAACCAACGATGCCGCCGGCGATAGCGTTGTTGCCGACGATTTGAGAGCCGTGGGAATTGATGGTGATAAGCTGGTGCTGTTAAGTGGTGCGGACGGTATTCGCGTGTACGAGCTTTCGTCGATGACGGAGAGCCTGACCATCGATCTGCCCGAGGATGTTGCCGAAGCGAAACGGACAATTGATTTTTACGATAATCAACTGCTGGTAGCCGAAGGTTTTGATGGTGTTGGTATTTACAGCCTCGTCGACGGAACAGTGATCAACAAGCTGCCGATGACCACTGTTGATGATGAAAACATCGATCCGTCGGATTTGGTGTGCAATGCGGTAACCACCAGCAATGAGCATATTTTCATGGCCGAAGGGGCTGCCGGAGTTGTGGTTTACAGCCTGAAGGGAACCGACCTGACGGCACCTACCGGGCTGGGCGCTTTAAGTCTCGACGGATCGGCTAACTATGTGGCTACTGGTGATGGTTACATCTTTGTAGCTGACGGAACCGGAGGATTGAAGATTCTTCAGATTTCAGAAAGCCAGGCGGACGATGAAGGAGAATATACTTGCAGTAGTTATCCGGCCTATACCGGGGGCAGCTGGCTGAACATTAATGGCAACGAACCTCAGGCCTATTCGGGAACCGCTACGCTTGGCGGTTTGAATGTCGGCGATCAGCTGATATGGTGTGGTTCGCTGGCGGTTTCTACGCATGTAAATGTGAACTCGGGCGGCGAGTTTGTGATGATCGGTTCGCTGTCCATCGGTAGTGGAAATGGCAATGTGATCAACATCAACGATAAGATGATTGTGGATGGCTCACTGGTCATCTACGGAAACCTGAACATTAACTCGGGTGGTTCGCTCGAATTTGTTGGCGACAATAGCTCGGTTTATGTAACCGGAACAGTGAAAGTGAACAAAGGCGGCGAGATCATTGGCGATTTCGTTGATCAGGGCGGAAATGTAAAATAATAGCTTCATAGCTCATAGCTCGAAAAATCCATCCGATGAGGGTGGATTTTTTTGTATGCCGGAAGCTCGGAGTATTTGGCCCGTTTTAGGCTTGTTGCCGCAACAATTGTTCACTGCGTCTCCTGCATTTCAGCCTCCCGACGTATCATGTTTGTGTTAATCCGCGGGCAAGGCAAAGGGGAAGTCGAACTGCTCCGTGAAAAATTGCTAGCTTTGTATTTCAGCTTAAAAAGAAGAAGAAAATGACATTAGATATTGCCCGTATTCGAAAAGATTTTCCGGTATTGGAACAGCAGGTTTACAACAAACCTTTGATCTACCTGGATAGTGCTGCTTCGTCGCAAAAGCCGTTGGCTGTGTTGAAAAAGGAAGAGCAATTACATCTGCAGTATTACGGGAATATTCATCGCGGGGCGCACTATATGGCCGACAAGGCAACGCTCGATTTCGAAGCGGTGCGCGATCAGGTGAAGGCCTTCATTCATGCGGGCTATCGCGAGGAGATCATCTTCACCAAGGGAACTACGGAAAGTATCAACCTGGTGGCTTTTTCCTTTGGCGAGGCTTTTATTCACGAAGGTGATGAGATTATTGTTTCCGAGATGGAACACCACGCTAATATTGTTCCCTGGCAAATGATGGCCGCCCGCAAGGGAGCCCAAGTACGTGTTCTTCCCTTCGACGATGCCGGGCGGCTGATGATTGAAAAGCTTGATGAGCTGATCAACGAAAAAACCCGGTTGCTGGCTGTTTGTCAGGTCGCCAATACCCTTGGGACGGTCAACCCGGTTCAGAAGATCATTGAAAAAGCCCATGCCCGGGGGGTGAAAGTTTTGGTTGATGGTGCCCAGGCGGTGAATCACCTGCCGGTAGATGTAGTGGCGCTGGATGCTGATTTTTACGCATTTTCGGCTCATAAAATGTTTGGTCCCAACGGTGTTGGTGTGCTCTATGGCAAAAAGGAATTGCTGGATCAAATGCCGCCTTACCAGGGAGGAGGCGAAATGATCTCGGAAGTGAGCTTCGAAGCGACGACCTACAACGAGCTGCCCTATAAGTTTGAAGCCGGTACCCCCAACATTACCGGCGTGATCGCCTTTGGCGAAGCTATCGCCTATTTAGAGAATCTGGGCATTGCTGCCATTGCCGAACACGAACATCGGTTGCTGAACTATGCCACCGAGAAACTGATGGAAATTCCGGGAATGACGATTTACGGAACACAACCCGATAAGTCGGGGGTGATCACTTTCAATGTAGAAGGTATTCACTCGTTCGATCTGAGTACCATGCTCGATAAAATGGGTATTGCTGTGCGCTCGGGGCGCCTGTGTGCCGATACGGTGATGCAACACTACCAGGTTTCGGGAACCATCCGGATTTCCTTTGGCGTTTACAACACCCAGGATGAAATTGATCAGTTTATTGCAGCGCTGAAAAAGCTGGTGACGATGCTGAGCTAACAGACTGTTTTTTTGTGAAACCGGTGGTGATCAGGCTATCCAGCGCTTTGGCGCGCAGGTGCACACCATCGTAAAATTGCTCGCCGTTCAATCCCAGGGCCGCGGGGTCGCTGGCGCCAATCAATGCAACTTGCTTCTCGCGGGCAATCGCCCGGACATAACGTTCAGCATCGATTATGCCGGATGTTTTGGCAGTCCCGGCAAGCAACTGGTAGGTGGTTGGATGGTATGGCGGAATATAGAGGAACACCTGACAGCCTTTCTCCCGAAGATAATCGATAAGCCTTTCGAAGCGTTCTGTAGCCTCAGCCGAGAGCTGCCGGAATTGCTCATCTGGACTGGTGTAAAAGTAAGCGCGTGCTTTTTTCTTTGTTTCCTCTTGCGACCGGGAAACGAATGCCGGTGGAATGTAGCGGCTGCCGTCGGGGAGGATCATCATTTTGGGGGAGCTTACCGAATCTTCAATGGTAAATTGCTCGGCCTTCTCCCGCAGACGCAGCGATCGGATCAGGTAGCTGACCGAAAATAATTCCTTCAACCATTCTTTTTTCAACAACCATGCTGATGGTAGTGTGACCTTTTGCCCGTTCATGGTCTTTTTCATCAGCTCGAGGGTGGCTTCCCGGTTATTGAGCCAGCGGACCTCCTGAAAGGCATCGCCGAATAACCAGAGGTCGGTTCCTAGAAGGATGGTGTCGGGCAGTTGTCCTTTGCGGTCGAAAAGCTCGATGAAGGCATACATGTCCGGTAGACTGCAATTTGTGACCGACGCGTTGAAAAAGGCAGAGCCGGGAAAGCAGTCCTTGCTGATGGATAATGTTCGGCTCGAGCCGATGACCAGGACGTTGGGGTTGTTGCGCATAGCGGAAATCCATTCCTTTTTCAGCAGGCGCGAGTTGATGTTCACCGGGCCCGCAATGGCTTTCTGATTGATCAACGCCTGGCTTAGCGGCCCGATGTAATCTTTACGCAGCGTATAGTCCGGATCAACAGCATAGTTGATTGTGCCGATAATCGCCAGGGGGAGGAGGATGATTTGTAGGATACGGTAGAGGATTTTCACAGCTTAAAATTGAAAGTAAATAAAGATACGCTCTGACTGGAAGCAGAACAAGATGGCGCTTATAAGCAGGTAATAGCTTAGATGCCGAACAAGGGAGGGAGTGCTGCTCAGGTCGAGGCCATGCTTTTTGTGGCGTTGCAGCCATTCTGTTCCGATTAAAATTGCCGGGAATACGGTGGCACTGAGAAGTTGCCTCGACGATATGAAATCGGTGACCAACAGCCCTTTGCTAAAAGTCATCATTCGGGCAATGTAGCGGGCGGCTTGTGCAATTGTTTCGGCCCGAAAAAAAATGAAGGTGAAGCATACCAGGCCAAAGGTGATGGCGATTGCTGGGAGCTGCCTGATTTGGGGCGCTTCGTTCCGGGTGTTTCTGGCAAAAGGGTAGGTCAGCAGGTAGATTATTCCATGTAGCGTTCCCCAAGCCAGAAAAGTCCAGTTGGCACCATGCCAAAGTCCACTTAACAGAAATGTTGCCATTACATTGATGCGGTGCCGTAAGCGCGATCGGCGGTTGCCTCCCAGTGGAATATACAGGTAATCGCGAAACCAGGACGACAGGCTGATGTGCCATCGGGTCCAGAACTCGCGCATATTCCTGGAAAAATAGGGAACATTGAAATTCTGCATCAGGTCGAAGCCCAGCAGGGCCGCAGTGCCGATTGCAATGTTTGAATAGCCGGCAAAGTCTCCGTAAATCTGAAGGCTGAACAGTACTGCTCCGGCAGCCAGCGAGCTTGCACTCATGGTCGCCGAGTTTGAGAAAATATGATCCACAACAGGCGCCACAGAATCGGCCACGGCAATTTTGGCGAACAATCCCCACAGCAGTTGCCTGAAGCCGTTGCTGGCAAGCTGATAGTTGAATACAGTGCTCGCACGAAATTGCGGGAGCAAGTGCCGGGCTCGCTCGATGGGGCCGGCTACAAGCTGCGGGAAAAAGGAGACGAAAGCCAGAAATGCCGGCAGATCGTGGGTTGCCTTGATCTGTTTGCGGTAAACATCAATCGTGTAGCTCATCGTCTGGAAGGTGTAAAAACTAATCCCAATGGGGAGCATGATCGAGAGCGTTGAGCGGTGAATATGCATCCCGAGGGAGTTCAATAGCAGGAGCAATTCAGAAATGAAAAAGCCGTGGTATTTAAAGAAAAACAGGATGCCAAGATTAATCAGGATGCTTAGATATAAGAATGCTCGTTTGGACGGGTGTTCTCTGTTTTTTTCAATTTGGATTCCGCAGTAATAGTCAACTAGCGAGCTTAGGATAATTAAGGACAGAAAGCGATAATCCCACCAGGCATAGAAAAGGTAGCTGCATGCAATCAGAAACAGATTGCGGGCACGGGGCGACAGCCGGTTGAAAACAAACCAGTATAGCAGCAGGACGATTGGGAAAAAGAGCACAAATTCAATCGAATTAAAGAGCATAGTTTCCGGGATGGTTTAGCGGGTGTAAACGGCAAAGTTGTCAAAACAAATGTATTGATCTTTGTCGGAAGTCCAACTTAAATTGTCGCCTCCCATAAACACGCTAAACAGAATTTGGTCAATTTGCAGTTCCGGGGCTTTCCGGAACAGTATATTGTTCGCCGAAAATACCAGTTGCTCATCAACCCAGGCCTCCAGCAAGCCATCGGCCTGTTGCGGCTCATTCATGCGGATGTGTTGTGTAATGCGATGCCATTTCCCGCTTTGCAACTGAAGGGTATCGCCCGATTGAGTTGTGAGGTAGAGGCGTTCGCCCCAGCGACCTGATTGTTTCGGATAGTAGAGGTAGTAGCTTAGTTTTCCGTTTTCCCAAAACATCATGCGCGCACTCCAGCCGTCGTAACCCGAGGGAACATGACCTCCCGTGTTTGCTGTTCCTCCGGCCAGGCCGGGGAGCTTGCCGCCCTTTACAAAGTTGAAGTGATCGTTGAAACGGACACTGTAGGATAAAAAGTATTCGTCAGCAGGGGCGACGGGCAGCGACCATTGAGCTCCGGTAATCGGTCCGAAGTGGTGAGCCGGGATCTTGACTTCCAGAAAATGCTTGTTGTTTTCTTCCTGAATTGATAGCGGATGTTGATCAATTCCCAGTCGATAAAAGATGAAATCTTTTTTGCCGCAAAGCAGTCTTGATCCGGGCCATAGCTCGCGGAGCTTGCGGTCAGTCAGCTTTCCCGGAGCAACTTGCTCAAAATCAAGCTTGCCGGTATCGCGCGGCACGGTTTGTTTGTTACAGGCCGACGACAGTAGCAGGAGAATTATAAAATAGAAGGGATGGCTCTTCATGTTTGCTTTTTTGTGGGGCCTCGATTTACGCGCTTCCTGCCTGCGAGTTGGCCGGTCTTTATCATTGGGCGGGGATTTGCGCCGGGGATTAGTGGTGTTGTGTGTTTTCTCAATGTGTGTTCTGTCGAATAAAAAAACGTTACAATAGGAGATGTGCGTTGTTATCTGGGACCCAGAAAGCGATCTCCATTGAAGTGAATCATGTGTTCCGGGAAGTCCATAATCCAGACTTCGGTATCCCATGCTATTTCGTTTGTATGCTTTTTGAATTCCATAAAGTCAGGAAAGGCGGAAACATAGATCTTTCCGGCACTGCAGTCTTTTAATAGCTCTTCTAGTTCTACGATTCGTTTAGGTGTCATTGGTCCATGAGAGGTGACTGCTTCGATCAGATACAACCAGTTTTTTTCTTCATGGTAGATCACTACATCGGGTAATTTACTATGTGTTGTAAGTGAAACACCTATTCGCTCAAGTGTTTCATGATCGGTATGCAGGTCTTTTTTTTCGGTATCACCGAGGTATAGGAGATGTGAGCCTTGCGCGAAACGAGAAGCAAATTCATTTACGATAGCAGCTTGAACCTCGTTGTGTCTTCCCGGAGATAGCATTAGAATCCTTCCATCGGATAAACTTAGTGGAATTCGTGATAGTTCCCGCTCTTTGCAATATTGCTTTTTTAGGGTTTCAACTTCAGCGAAGAACACCGTTAGTGCTTTATTCCAGTCTCGACTCTTGTAAGCCTTAATTGTTTTTAAGGCTATTTCGGAAATGGCATAATGAGCAAGCGGACTATTTACCGGTAAATTCGGTAAATCCGGATTGTACACTGCAAGGCCTGCTTGTACAAATTGATGCAGTACTTGCCTTCTAAAAGTTTCTCGGGTATTTGGCGCGTATTCTTTTTTATAGTTATCTGAAATAAAGCGCATGATGCCTTTTGATATCCCATGGCTTTCCCGATAAGCGTGTGACCATTTATCTTTTTCAGTAATGTTGCACAAGGCGAGTAATGTGTAGGCTGCAATTTCGTTTTGTTGTGCTTCAGGCAACCCCAATGCTTTTAAAATCGCCTGTGCTTCTATGATTTTCGACATGAGTGGTTGAGTTAAGTATTTCGTGAATAATCTTGTCGATCGTTTGTTTATTCGGTATTTTCAGCTTTTTGACTTTACTCCCGATCCGGATTATGTCTTCCAAGAGTGGCATTTTTATTTGTTTAAGTTCGGTGGCCCCTACTTGTGTGTTCCCGTTAAAAGTTCTGAAATAGGTGTCAAACAAGGTGCTGTTATATAGTGCGGATATGCCCCAGATCTCATTTTCGGATAGTTCTCCGCCAGGACGATGGATATAATTAATGTGATTTTCGAGGCCAATCATTTCGGAATCAAAAGATGATGCAAAGTAGGGACAACACACGAGTCTGCTTTTGTCATCTTTCGAGCTAAAACGTCGAATCAGGATATAGTTTTTATTACGGAGCAATACTTTTTGGCTTTCTTCTGAAATTGCAATCAATCCCTCTTTTCCTCCTTTTTTGAGCGGATAAACAAGTTCCATTTCTTTAATGTTATGCAGCCAGATCAATGGTGCATAACTTGTATTTATCTCACCATCTTCTTTTAAAAACTGCTTACATCGAAATGCGACAACCGGGCCAGTTGATATGTTAATGTTGTAATCCGTTAACGCGTTTTTCCAGCTTTTAAAAAGCTTGATTGCTTTCTCTTCATTTTCGTTCGATGGAATAAAAAGCACCTTATCTTCCGATTTTAAGTCTATTAGTGCTTCGGTGTCGAAGAATCGTTCAGTGGGGCTGGTTAACCCCTGCTCGCATTCGGAAGTGGTTATTTTTATTTGCGTATTAATTTGTTTTGTTGCTTTGATGATGATGTTCTCCTGGAGTACATTGTCATTCTTAAACATCTTGTTTCGGGACTCAAAAATGTGAATGGCCGCCAGGCTAACATCCTTGAAAAAAACTTGACGAAATGCTTTGAAGTAGTTGCCTGCCGCAAAGCTTCTGGGAGTGATAAAGATTAACTCTCCGTCGGGTTTCAGTAGTTTAGCAGATACCCCCATGAATAACGAATAGATATTGGGCTGCCCATGAACCAGATCCTTAGCCACAACTGCTCTTTTGTCCGATTTGGAGATTTTAAAATAGGGAGGGTTCGAGATAATGTAATCATAGCATTCTATTTCGCTTGTTACAAATAATGAGCCGGTGCGGAATACCGATGAATTTTCAAGGATGAAATCCGATTGACAGATCCTCGTTGTTAGATCAACACCTCTTTCGCTTAACCACTTGCTTAGGAATCTAGTTACTTTTTGTAGCTCAGGGATCAGGGCTTCATCTGTTTCAAATAAAGTTAACTTAACTGCTTTTAAAAGAGGTGATTTGTTGACCAAACTTTCAATTAATGCAGATGATAAAATGGCAGTGCCACAACCCGGATCAAGAATTGATACCTTGTCGGATTTGGAACTGCCCCAACTTCCCATGTAGTCAGCGATTTGTTTTGAAGTGAAGAATTGCCCGGCTTCTTTTTTGTGTGCATTTGTCGTTTTTTGAGCATACTCGAATGCTATTTTTTCGGCGAACCCGGAGGGAGAAGGATATTTTTTTACCAAATCTGTCATGCTACAAATGTAACTAATCTTTATGAGTCACGACAAAACCCCTCACGTGAAGTCAACTGGGCTATTCGTAAACTTCCGCTGGTTGTTGATTCGTTTAAAGCGCGTATTTATAGGCTTTTCGTAGCTTCCCGGCAGCGCTGCATTAAGCTGTTTGTTCAACTTGCCACCGAGCGGATGATCGAGCTCAGCTGGTCGGCCTGGATCACGCCGCTGCCGGTCCATTTCACCTGTCCGTTGTGGAAAAGCTTCAGCGTGGGGACGCTTCTAATTTGAAATTGCTGCGCCAGTGCCGGGTTTTTGTCGACATCAATTTTAATGATTCGGACATGCTCGCCCAGCTGGCCTTTCAGTTGTTGCAGAATGGGAGCCATGGTTTTGCAGGGGCCGCACCAGCTTGCAAAAAAGTCGACCAAAACGGGGGTGCTCCCGCTGATTAGTTGCTTAAATTGTTCCATTGTTGTCTTTTTTATCCTGGGGTTTCTTTTTCAAATCGCTCACCAGGTAGCCGAGTACACCGCCATAGAGTGTGCTGGTGTGCCAGTTTGCCTGGATGGGGCAGCTGCCCGATGTACAACCCACAAAGTACCAGTACAGGTATCCGGCCAGCAGGCCGATGCTAAGTCCGGCGATCTGCCATTTGTGTTTTCGTAAAAATTGTTTCAGTCTCATAACTTTTGTGTTGCGACAAAGTATGTGCCAGCGACCGGTTTGCCAACGGCCACACGAACAGCTGTCAATTTGGCAAATTTTCACGAATACTCCGCAGGTAAAATGGCTTAAGTTGCAATGACAGTTGATGTACGCCATGAGCCAATCCGGTAGATTATCCAATGGCTCTGATGCTGTTCCACCTCTAATCAAAACCAGTTATTGCGCTTTAGTGCCTCTGGTGTGGTAGACTTTCGGCTAAAAAAGAAACCGGGCTTTTAGCGGCCCGGTTTTGTATTTGCTAATAGTTTGTAGCTTCAATTTCGAAGTAGGCCTGTTCGTGTTCGCAGGCCGGGCATTTTTTGGGTGGGCGGGCCGATTCGTGCAGGAACCCGCAAACGCGGCATTTCCAGGTTACTTTTCCTTCGCGTTCAAACACTTTTCCTTCTTCCAGATTTTTGCACAGGGTGCGGTAGCGCTCTTCGTGGTGTTTTTCAATTTTTGCAATTGTTTTAAAGACAGTCGCAATTTGTTTGAAGCCTTCTTCCTCGGCAATGCGGGCAAACTCGGGGTATAGCTCTGTCCATTCTTCATTTTCGCCGTCGGCGGCTGCTTGCAGGTTTTCCAGCGTGGTGCCAATCATGCCGGCCGGATAGCTGGCTGTTATTTCAACCATGCCACCTTCCAAAAAGCGGAAAAAGCGCTTGGCATGGGCTTGTTCGTTGATGGCTGTTTCCTCGAAAAGAGCCGCAATTTGTTCCAGTCCTTCTTTGCGGGCTTGTTTGGCAAAAAATTCATAGCGGTTTTTTGCTTGCGATTCACCGGCAAAAGCTTTCAGCAGATTCTGCTCGGTTTTTGTTCCTTTTAAACTCATCTGTAATTATTTAAAGGTTAATTCTTGGTTTTCTACACTATCAAAATTAAGAAAAATAAGTCCTTACTGCGACGTCTGCCTGTAATTTAGAATTATTCAATGAAAGAAGGCTTTTCTTGTCTTTTCTTTAATTCTTCGGACCGAAAAGAACTGATCGCTTGGGCGGGCTGAAATTTTTGCGACATTTACCATCGCATTATGTAGTAAAATTTTGAATTATGACCATTGAGCAAATCCAGCAGGAAATAAACGATGAGTTTTCGATCTATGAAGACTGGATGGACAAATATAGTTACCTGATTGAGTTGGGCAACGACTTGCCCGAACTGGACGCGAAAGATAAAAACGACCAGTATGTGATTAAAGGCTGCCAAAGCCGGGTATGGCTGTTGCCGGAGATGAAGGATGGTAAGCTTTATTTCCGCGGCGAAAGTGATGCAGTGATTGTAAAAGGCCTGGTAGCCCTGTTGTTGCGTGTTGTGTCGGGACGTACGCCGGACGAAATTTTGGGCAGCGATCTGCATTTTGTCGACGACATCGGCTTGAAACAACACTTGTCGCCAACACGCTCCAATGGACTGGTGGCCATGATCAAACAAATCAAGTTATACGCTGTTGCTTATAAGAAGATTTCAGAATAGGAGAAAGGCAATATGGATAAGAGAATAGATCTGATTATCGAGAAACTGAAAGATGTTTACGATCCGGAGATTCCGGTTAATATATACGACCTGGGGCTGGTATACAATGTGGATGTGGACGAAAACAACAAAGCCAACATTGTGATGACCCTGACTGCTCCCGGTTGTCCGGTGGCCGATATGCTGGTTGAAGATGCCCGGCAGGCCGCCTTAGCTGTTGAGGGGGTTGAAGATGCTCATGTGGAGCTGACCTTCGAGCCGCCCTGGGATAAGTCGATGATGAGTGAAGAAGCCCGCCTCGAGTTAGGTTTCTTTTAACGAAAGACAGCAATGGAAAGCTTTCAGATATAAACCCGGATAACCCGGGTTTTTTTATACCTTGTTGACTGATGGATAAGCGAGAACAACGAGAAAAAATAAAAAGGAAGGCCCTTGAATTGGGATTTTTGGCCTGCGGTATTTCAGCGGCAACTTATCTGACTGGCGAAAAGGATCGGTTGGAACGTTGGTTGGCCGAAGGCATGAACGGCGAGATGGAATATATGGCGCGCAACCGGGAAAAGCGCCTCGATCCGCGGTTGTTACATGAAGGTACCAAATCGGTGATTTCGGTTCTGCTGAATTACTCCCCAAAAGAGAAGCAGCTTGATCCGCAGGCGCCCGTTCTCTCGAAATATGCTTACGGTACCGATTATCATTTTGTGTTGAAGGATAAGTTGAAAGAACTTCTGGCCTTCATTCATGAGGCCGTCGCTCCTTGCAATGCACGCGCTTTTGTCGACTCGGCCCCCGTGTTGGATAAGGCGTGGGCCGTGCGCGCCGGCCTGGGCTGGATCGGAAAAAATACCAACCTGATTTCGGTGGAGCATGGCAGCTTTTTCTTTATTGGCGAGTTGCTGATCGATCTGGAGCTTGAGCCGGATGAGCGAATGGTCAGCAATCATTGCGGAAACTGCACGCGTTGCATCGATGCTTGTCCGACAAAGGCCATTGTTGCGCCTTATGTGGTTGATGCCCGGCGATGTATTTCGTATCAAACCATCGAGCAGCGCGGCGAGATTGATGAGTCTCTCAAAGGCCAATTCAACGATCGGGTTTTTGGTTGCGATATATGCCAGGATGTGTGCCCCTGGAATCTGAAAGCCGAGCCGCACGACGAAGCTGCTTTCGATCCACCTCCACGGCTGATGGAGCTGACCCGCCAGGAATGGCAAACGATGGATGAGGCACTCTTCTCCCGGCTTTTTCGGAAGTCGGCCGTAAAACGAACCAAATACAGCGGGCTGATGCGCAACCTGAAGTTCCTCGAATCGGAGGATTGATTTGTTTGTTGTAGGATGCTTTTCTGTGAAAGTCTACTCCGCAGAGGTGCTAAGGCACCATGCCAATAACTGTTTTTGACTAGAGGTGGAACGACAACCCGACAACTTGTGAAAACAACGACAACAGTATAGTTGAAAGAATCCTAAACTTTCATTCCTGGTGGTGATTCCCCGGAGTCATCTGTGTTTTCTGTCGTTATGCCAGAAGCTTCTGTCTCGCTGTCTTAGATTGATAATGTGGCCTTAAGTTTATAATATGCTGGTGTGTTCCATTCCGCAAATTGTGGCAAATACATGAAGATTCGAATGTGAAGTTTGTCTGAAGATGTCCTAAAATATGGATTAAATCCCGGATCGTCGCACCGTTGGCTAGCTGTAATTGTCTATCTTTAGAAAAAACGCAGACAACTATGGAAACCTTAAAACTAATCGAGAACGACCCCTGGCTGAAGGTACACAGCCAGGTTATCCTTTCGCGTTACCAGGAAGCAATACAAAAAGAAAACGAATTGACGCAGGGACAAAGCTTGCGCGAATTTGCCAACGGCTATAATTATTACGGCCTGCATCGCACGGATGATCAGTGGATTTTTCGCGACTGGGCGCCCAACGCAACGGCGATTTACCTGATTGGTGAATGCAATCATTGGGCAAAGGAGGAGGCTTACCGGTTTCAGTCGGTGGGCAATGGCAATTGGGAGTTGGTACTCGGACATGACCAGTTAAAGCACGGCGATCTTTATGCCTTTCATATTGAATGGGATGGTGGACAGGGAACCCGCATCCCCGCTTGGGTGAATCGTGCCGTTCAGGACGACACCACCAAGTTGTTTAGCGCACAGGTCTGGGGGCCGGAGCAGACTTATCAATGGAAAAATCCGGATTTTAGTCGTGGCGACGATGCCCCGCTGGTTTATGAAAGTCACGTCGGTATGGCTGGCGAAGAAGAAAGGGTACACAGCTATAATGAGTTTCGCGAGCAGGTGTTGCCCCGCATAAAGGCGGCAGGTTACAATACTGTTCAGCTGATGGCTGTTCCCGAGCATCCGTATTACGGCAGCTTTGGTTATCATGTGTCCAGCTTTTTTGCACCTTCCTCGCGTTTTGGCACGCCCGATGAGTTGAAAGCCCTGATTGATGAAGCTCATGGTATGGGCCTGGCCGTGATTATGGATCTGGTGCACTCGCATGCGGTGAAAAATGAAAACGAAGGGCTGGGCCGCTATGATGGTACCCGTTATCAGTTTTTCCACGATGGCGGAAAAGGCGAGCATCCTGCCTGGGATTCCTATTGTTTTAACTACGGAAAAAACGAAGTGCTGCACTTTCTGCTCTCCAATATACGCTGGTGGCTCGAGGAGTTTAAATTTGACGGTTTCCGTTTCGACGGGGTGACCAGTATGTTGTATTTCGATCATGGACTGGGAAAAGCATTTACCGGTTACGACGATTATTACAACGCCAATGTGGATGTTGAGGCAACCACCTATTTCTACCTGGCCAATAAATTGATCCACGAAATCAATCCGAAAGCTTTGTCGATTGCCGAAGAGATGAGCGGAATGCCAGGCTTGGCTAGTCCATTGGCCGATGGCGGGCTTGGCTTCGATTACCGTATGGCGATGGGCGTGCCGGATTTCTGGATTAAACTAATTAAAGAGGTGGCCGATGAAAACTGGGATGTCGGGCAAATTTTCTACGAACTAACCTCCAAGCGGATGGACGAGAAAGTGGTGAGCTATGCCGAGTCGCACGACCAGGCGCTAGTGGGCGACAAAACCATCATCTTCCGCCTGATTGATAAAGAAATGTATTTCAGTATGCGCAAGGATCAGCCCAATATGACTGTTGACCGCGGTATTGCCTTGCATAAAATGATTCGTTTAATAACAGCGGCAACGGCCGGTGGCTCGTATCTCAATTTTATGGGTAACGAGTTTGGCCACCCCGAGTGGATTGACTTTCCGCGCGAGGGCAATAACTGGTCCTTTAAGCATGCCCGCCGTTTATGGAGCATCGCTGAAGACAAAGAACTGCGCTTTCACTGGCTGGCCGATTTCGATCGCGAAATGATTCACTGGATTCAGGATCATCATGTTTTGAACATTCCGGAAGTGTACCACCGCTTTGACAATAAGGGAGACCAAATTCTGGCTTTCCAGCGGGGCGATTATTTGCTGGTGTTTAATTTCAATCCGGTACAGTCGTTTACCGGTTATGGCATTCCGCTTGAAGCTTCGAAATGGAAGATCCTGTTCGATACCGATGAAGATCGCTTTGGCGGACAAGGACGGATCGACCACAGTATGACTTATTATACCAAGCCTTCGGGTGGGTTGACAAGTCAGCATTATCTGAATTTGTATCTCCCGGCCAGAACAGCCATGGTGTTGAAAAAGCAAGCATTTAAACGAGTACGATAAATGACGACTGAAGGGATGAACAGATATTTTACCGACGTTGAGTTGGAGAATTATGCGTGGAAGATTGGTTATAAGGACAAGATTCTGTTTATGGGCTCGTGTTTTACCGAAAATATTGGTGAAATCATGGCCGGGCTTAAATTTCAAACGCTGATCAATCCTTTTGGCATTCTTTATAATCCCCTGTCGATTGCGGCAAGCCTCCGCCGTTTGATGGATCCCAAGCCCTATTGTAAAGCCGATTTGTTTGAACACAATGGGGTGTGGGGAAGCTTCGATTTTCACAGCCGTTACTCCGCATCGTCAGCCGACGAAGCACTGGCGGCAATGAATGAGCAACTGCAACTGGGACACGATTTTCTGAAAGAGGCCGACTATCTGATTTTAACATGGGGCACGTCCTGGGTGTACGAACGCAAAGAGGCAGCCGGCCCGGTGGCGAATTGCCATAAGTTTCCGGCATCCGATTTTCATCGTTATCGCTTGTCGCAGGAGCAAATTGTAGGCGAATTTACCGAATTGTTAACATGTTTACAGAAATTTAACCCAAAGTTGAAGTTTCTGTCAACGGTCAGCCCGATTCGTCACCTGAAGGATACTGCGCATGGAAATCAGCTGAGTAAATCGACCTTGTTGCTGGCGCTCGATCAGTTGGCAGCAGCCTTCGGGAAGCAGCATTTCAACTATTTTCCATCCTACGAAATTGTGATGGACGAATTGCGGGATTATCGCTTCTATGCCCCGGATTTAGTGCATTTGTCGCCGGTTGCCGTGGAGCATATCTGGGGCAAATTCAGCGATGTGCTGCTTAGTCAGGAGGCGCACCGGCTGATGGTGCAGATCGGAAAACTGAGGAAAGCAGTTGCCCATCGTCCTTTTCGCAAGGATATTCCCGGATATGTTAAGTTCTTAACACAGCATATCGATAAAATAAACCAGTTAATAATAAATTTCCCTTCGCTTAACTTAGACAGGGAAAAAGAATATTTTCAACAGGAACTGAACGGATGTGAGCAACAATGAACAATAATGAACCGGTTCATTCAAAAATATTTCGCTATTTTTGTATAGTATCACCCCCTGATTAATTCCTGATAATAGTTACGATTGTAAAACTTTTAGGCCTAAAGTCTGAAACTTATGAGTTATCTTAAATTTGATAAAACTAAATTGGTCAATCTGGAGTATTCTCTCAACCGGGAAGTTATTCGCTCCAATCGGTCAGGTTCGTATATGAGTACCACGATTGCCGGTTGTAACACCCGCAAGTATCATGGTATCCTTATTTCGCCTATTGAAGGGCTGGCGGGCGACAAGCATCTGCTGCTCGCCTCGCTCGACGAAACAGTAATCCAGCATGGTGCCGAATTTAACCTGGGCATTCACAAGTACGAAGGCGACCATTACGAACCCAAAGGCCACAAATATATCCGTGATTTCGATGCTGAATATGTGCCGAAGACTACCTGGCGTGTGGGCGGTGTTGTGCTGACCAAGGAGCGGCTGTTGGTTGAGAACGAAGAGCAGGCCTTGATTCGGTATACCCTGGTTGAAGCCAATTCTCCGACAACATTGCGTCTGAAGCCTTTTCTGGCCTTCCGCAGTATTCATGAGCTGAGTAAAGCCAATATGTACGCCGATACAAAATATATCCCGGTGGATAAAGGCATTAAAATGAAGCTTTACGAAGGCTACCCGTTTTTAAATATGCAACTGTCCAAACAGGCCGATTTTGTGCCTGTGCCCCACTGGTATAACCGGATCGAGTATCAGAAGGAGCGGGAGCGTGGATTCGACTGTCAGGAAGATCTGTATGTGCCCGGATACTTCGAATTTGCCATTAAAAAGGGCGAGAGCATCATCTTTTCAGCATCAACAAACGCGGTTAAGCCCGGATCGCTGAAGGCTAAGTTTACCAAAGAATCGTCCAAACGTGTCCCTCGGACTTCTTTTTTGAATTGCTTGAAAAATTCGGCGCAGCAGTTTATTGTTCGTGATAAGAATGAAGTTGATATTATCGCTGGTTTTCCTTGGTATACTGGTGTTACCCGTCAGACCTTCGTGGCGCTGCCGGGCTTAACGCTCTCTTTTGACGATCCTGAAACCTTTGAGCAGGTGATTGATACGCAGCTGAAAGGATTGAAAAACGGACTTTTCCCGAAGTTTACCGGCAGACCGGAGGACGGATCGGCAAGTCTGGATGTGTCTCTCTGGTTCTTTTGGGCCGTTCAGCAACTCTGTCGCTACAAAAAGTGCGGCAGCTCTATCTGGCTGAAATATGGCCAGCAGATGACCGACATCCTGAATGCCTATAAAAACGGTACCGACTACGGTATCCGGATGTATCCCAACGGATTGGTTGGATCTGACCGGACGGATTTACCATTAAGCTGGATGGATTCGGTGGTTGACGGAGAACCTGTGGTGAAACGCCTGTCGATGCCTGTTGAGGTGAATGCGCTGTGGTATAACGCCGTATGTTTTGCTTTGGAGCTGGCCGAAGTAGCCCACGATAGCACCTTCATAGAGCAATGGGCGCCAATGCCGGCGCTTATTGCCAAGTCGTTCACTGAAGCTTTCTGGAGTGATGAAGAGGCTTATCTGGCCGACTCGGTTAACAGTACTGATAAGGACTGGACGGTGCGACCGAATATGGTTATTGCAGCGGCTATGGAGTACAGCCCGCTTGACCGGGAAAAGCAAAAGTGTGTGCTTAGTGTGGCCAAGCAACAGTTGCTCACCCCTCGGGGCTTGCGCTCGTTGAGCCCGGAGAGTCCCGACTATGAGGGAATTGTAACCGGAAGTGTGGTGCAGCGAAACCGGGTCATATATCAGGGAGCAGCCTGGCCCTGGTTGGTTCAGTTTTTCGCGGAAGCCTATCTGAATGTGCACAAACGCGGAGGCATCCACGTGCTTAAACGGATGTTGGAAGATTTTGAGGGTGATATGACCGAACATTGTATTGGTTCCATCTCGGAGATGTACAACGGCAACCCGCCGCATTTGGCCAAAGGGGCTGTGTCGCAGGCCTGGAGCGTTGCCTCGGTCACTCGTTCAATTGGTCTTCTTGTTGATTTTAATGCATAGCAGATTGTTTAACTCACTATTACTTGATGACTTATGAAAATTTTGATGTTTGGTTGGGAATTTCCTCCGCATATCTCCGGGGGCTTGGGAACAGCTTGTTACGGGCTAACAAAGGGCTTAGCCGAATTGAAGGATGTTGAGGTGACCTTTGTTGTTCCCAAAGCGTATGGCGATGAAGATCAATCAAGCATGGAGTTGATCGGGGCGAATAATGTCCCGTTAACCCGCAAGGAAGTGCATTTTGAAGACCTTCAAACCAAAATTGACTATTACGAGGTCGAATCCGGCATGGTGCCTTATGTCGATCCCGAGGAATTTTGGAAACTTAGCAGTAAAAAATATACCGAGAAAACCCGTTTTGTGGAAACCACCGAGGAGGGAAAGCTCGAGTTTTCCGGAAAGTATGGCGCCGATCTGCTGCACGAAATATACAAGTATTCACTGGTGGCCGAGGTGATTGCCCGCGACAGTGAGTTCGATTTAATTCATGCCCACGACTGGTTGGCTTATCCGGCCGGAATAGCCGCCAAAGAGATGAGTGGTAAACCCTTGGTGATCCACGTTCATGCAACCGATTTCGACCGTAGTGGAGGAAGTGTGAACCCCAGCGTGTACGAAATTGAAAAACGGGGGATGGATGCCGCCGATCAGATTATCACCGTAAGTAATCTTACGCGGCGTATTGTGATCGAAAAATACGGGATCGATCCGGAGAAGGTGACTACCGTGTACAACGCGGTGGAGCCGGTAAGCGAACAGGAAAAGGTGAAGCTCAAGAAAGGCGTAGATGAAAAAATTGTCACCTTCCTGGGGCGGATAACCATGCAGAAAGGACCTGAATATTTTGTTGAAGCAGCCAATCTGGTGCTCAAAAAGATGAATAATGTTCGTTTTGTGATGGCTGGTAGTGGCGATATGATGGATGCGATGGTTCGCCGGGCTGCCGCGCTGAAGATTTCCGACCGCTTTCATTTTACCGGCTTCTTAAAGGGCGACGATGTGTTCGATATGTTCCGGATGAGCGACGTGTTTGTGATGCCCTCGGTTTCGGAACCCTTCGGAATTGTACCCCTCGAAGCCATGCAGTCCAACGTGCCGGTGATCATCTCAAACCAGTCGGGGGTGTCCGAGATCCTGAACTACGCCATCAAAATTGATTATTGGGATACCCACGCCATGGCGGATGCCATTTACGGATTGCTGAACTATCCCGCACTGTGGAATACCTTCAAAAAGTACGGAAAAGAGGAGGTCGACAGCCTGCAATGGCGTAAGTCGGCCAAGGACGTCCGCGAAGTCTATATTAAAGCTTTGGATTAACTACGTTTTAAAATGAAATAAAATATGAGAGCCATTTGTCTAAACTTTCAGATTCATCAACCTTTTCGCTTTCGCCGATATCGGTTTTTCGATATTGGGAATGATCATTACTATTACGATGACTATTCCAATGAAACCATCCTGCGAAAAATGGCTGATCATGCCTATTTGCCGGCAAATAAAATTTTATTGGCATTAATCAATAAATATAAAAATAAGTTTAAAGTTAGTTTTACCATCTCCGGCCCGGCGCTGGAGCAGTTCGAGCTGTATGCTCCCGAGTTGCTGGATTCCTTCGTCGAGTTGGCCGAAACCGGGCAGGTTGAATTTCTAGCTGAGCCTTATGCCCACTCGCTGGTTTGTTTGAAAGACGCAGAGCAGTTCAAGGCACAGGTCAAAAAACATCAGGACCTGATGGAACAGTATTTTGGCCAGCGCCCGACGGTTTTGTGTAATTCCGAAAAAATTTACTCCGACGAGATTGGAGACCTGGCTGCTCAGATGGGCTTTAAAGCCATGCTGACCGAAGGAGCCAAGCATGTTTTGGGGTGGAAGTCGCCGAATTATCTGTATTGCAGTGCGGCCAATCCGCGTCTGAAGCTGCTGATGCGTAACTTTCAGCTGAGCGACGACCTGTCCTTCCGCTTTTCAAACCAAGCCTGGAGCGAATACCCGCTGACACCTGAGAAGTTCGCGAGCTGGATGGATGATGAACCCAAGGACGAGGTGATTAACCTGTTTCTCGATTACGATGCGTTGGGCGGTTTTCAACCCGAATCGTCGGGAATCTTCAAATTTTTGGAAGAGCTGCCCAAGGCTGTTTTTAAGAAGACTAATTTCTGCTTTGCAACGCCTGGCGAAGTTGCCGATAAGCTTCAGCCGGTTGCTGCGGTTGAGGTGTCGCATCCTATTGCCTGGTCGAACGAAGAACGCGACCTGTCGGTGTGGCTTGGCAACGAATTGCAGCAGGAAGCTTTTGATAAGCTGTACCAGCTTCAGCCCCGGATGCAAACTGTTACCGATGCCGAACTGGTGAAAGACTGGGAATACCTGCAAGCCTGCAATCATTTTTATTATATGAATACCCGTTTCTTTACCGACGGAAACGCTCAGCGAACCTATAATCCTTTCGAAAGCCCTTATGAAGCTTTTATTAATTATATGAATGTTTTGAGCGATTTTGAACTTCGTTTAAATAGTTTTGTTCCTGAGAGTAAGATAGAAAAAGAAATTGCGGCTTTAAATAAATTGTTAGAAGAAAAGGACGAAAAGCTCCGAAAATATGAACTTGAGTTGAAGAATTTAACAACCGGCAAACCCAAAAAGAACAGGACCAGCAAGCCGGGAACCAATAAGCCAAAAAAGACCGCGACTAAATCTGTCAAGAAGGATTAATGTTAAACCTTATTTGAAGTGACGCCGGCTTTTGCCGGAAGGTGCTGCCCCTGCTTTGGCTAATGCTGTATGAACAAGCCAAAGTAGGGAGGGGCCGCGTTGCCTTGAATGTTAAAAAAGACGTGTTGTGGAAGTACCTATGTGGAAAAAGTTGTTTGTTGAATCAAACATCCCGGAAAAGTTAGCGCCTCTGAAAGAGGTAAGCAGGAACTTATGGTGGGCATGGAATACCGATGCCCGAGAATTATTTGAACAAATTGATCCCGAAATTTGGGAAGAGACTGCACATAATCCCATCGACTTGCTCGATAAGGTGAGCTATCAACGTTTTCTGGAATTGGAAGGCGATGATGTGTTTGTAAATAAAATGAATGCTGTTTACACGCACTTGCACAAGTATCTCGGCGATCGAAAAGACTTAAACGGTCCGCATATTGCCTATTTCAGTATGGAGTATGGCTTGCACGACAGTTTAAAAATCTTCTCCGGCGGCTTGGGGATCCTGGCCGGCGATTACCTGAAAGAGGCCAGCGACTCGAAAGTAAACCTGGTAGCGGTGGGCTTGCTCTACCGTTACGGCTACTTCAAACAAACCATCTCCGTTCACGGCGATCAAATGGCCAACTACGACGCACAGCAGTTTAATAAAGTGCCCGTTCAGCCGGCTTTGGATCAAAACGGAAACTGGGTTGAGGTGGCGGTCGAATTGCCCGGCCGCATGCTAAAAGCCCGTTTGTGGGAAGTGAAAATCGGTAGTATAAGCTTGTATTTGCTGGATGCCGACTACGATGCAAACCGGGAAGACGATCGTTTTGTGACCCACCACCTGTACGGAGGTGATAACGAAAACCGCCTGAAGCAGGAGATGTTGCTCGGCCTTGGGGGGATTCGCGCCCTGCGTAAGTTGGGATACGATTCGGAGATTTATCACTGTAACGAAGGACATGCTGCCATGATTGGCCTGGAGCGGGTTAAAGACTTTATGGCCGAGCACAAACTGACTTTTGCTCAGGCTAAAGAGCTGGTTCGTGCTTCAACCTTGTTTACAACCCACACGCCGGTTCCGGCCGGACACGATGCCTTTTACAAGGATCTGTTTCAAGGCTACATGGGCTCGTTTGCTGCGAAAATCGGACTCAGCTGGGACGATTTTATCATGCTTGGAAAAGCAAAGCCCGAGGAAGATCACTTCAATATGAGTTTCCTGGCGGCTAATATGTCGCAGGGAATTAATGGGGTGAGCTGGTTGCACGGCGAGGTGTCCAAAGATATCTTAAAAGATTTGTACGAAGGATTTCTGCCCGAGGAGCTCAACATCGGTTATGTGACCAACGGGGTGCATTATCCGACCTGGGCTGCCAAAGAATGGAAAGAACTACATCTGAAATATTTCGGTGATTCGTTTGTTGAAAATCAGCTCGACTCCGATTTGTGGGACAAAATCTACAAAGTGCCCGACGAGGAAGTCTGGAAGATGAAAAAACAACTGAAAGCAAAGATGATTGACTACATCAAAGTGCGTTTTGCTGACAGCTGGATTAAACGACACGAAAACCCGAAGTTGATTTCGGAAGTGTTGAATCGTCTCGACCCCAATGCGCTGACCATTGGCTTTGCCCGTCGTTTTGCCACTTACAAACGGGCACACCTGTTGTTCCGGAACCTGGATCGGTTGTCGCGGATTGTGAACGACCCCGAGCGACCGGTGCAGTTTATCTTTGCCGGTAAGGCTCACCCGGCCGACAAAGCAGGGCAGGATCTGATCAAATACATTGTTGAAATCTCCAAACGCCCCGAATTTATCGGCAAGATCATTTTTGTGCAGAACTACGATATCAACCTGGCCAAAGTGTTGTTGCAGGGTGTCGATATCTGGTTGAACACGCCTACCCGTCCGCTCGAAGCATCGGGCACCAGTGGCGAGAAAGGGGTGATGAATGGTACCATTCACTTCTCGGTACTCGATGGATGGTGGGTTGAAGGGTATAAGGAAGGTTCCGGATGGGCTTTGCCGATGGAACGCACTTACGATGTTCAGGACTTGCAGGATGAGCTGGATGCCGACACGATTTATAATATCTTCGACCACGAGATCATTCCAACCTACTACGAACAGAACGAAAAGGGCTATTCCGAAGAGTGGATCAAAGTGGTGAAAAATACCATTGGTCAGGTAGCACCCAATTTTACCACAACGCGCATGATTCGCGATTATCAGGATCGTTTTTACGACCCGCAGGCAAGCCGTTACCTCCACTTGCTGGCCAACGACTTTAAGATGACCCGCGAACTGGTGGCCTGGAAAGATAAAGTTGCGACAGCCTGGAACCAGATTGAAGTGGTGGATATCCAGCTTTCGGACGGCATTACCAATGCACTGAAAATTGGCGAAAGCTACCCGGCCAAAGTGGTGCTTGATCTGAAGACACTTTCGCCCGACGACATCGGCCTGGAAATGGTGATCACCTCGGTGGGCACAAACGGGCAGATGGAACTGGTGGAAACCCTGCAGTTTGAAGCTGAAAAGGCCGAGGGCTCGGTGACCTGCTATGGCCTCGAGATTACCCTGATGGATCCGGGTTCGTACAACTACGGGTTGCGCATGTATCCGAAAAACGAGGATTTGCCGCATCGGCAGGATTTTAAATATCTGCGGTGGTTGTAAGCCATCGGGTTATAAATTAATAGCAAGAGGCCTTCTGTACAGGAGGCCTCTTTTCGGTGAAAGTCCCTTCGGGTGATGCGCCTGCCTGCGGTAGGCGCATCGGGGATGCCTTCAATGGCGACTGCGATTGAATCTGAAGCAACGACTCATTTCGTAGCAAACCTGTGTTGGTGAACGTTGTTCTAAACCCGACTGCTTTTTTTCTCGCCCACTTTTGATTAATTCGGAACTTTTGTCCTACCGGACGGGTTTTTACTCTTTCAGCAATGGCTTTAGCCATTCAATACCGATTAGCTTCAAAAGTGTCGCATCCTATCACTTCGTTCCTATGCTCCTTTTTCAGTCTATCGGCATTATACTGTCCTATTTCAGAGCACAAATTAGCCTGTAAAACGGTATAATTTGGGTAGTACAAACGATAACACGAAGATTCTCCCGTCCCGTACGGGACGGAATTTCCCTCTGTCGTCGTTAAGCTACCCAAATTGCATCCCTCCGGGATTGCAGGAAGCTTTCCGTTTGATTTCGGCCTCTTAAGAAACATCACTCTGTTTCTTTTCTTTATAGCATTTTAGAATGTGAATACTCGATGAAACCAGGCCGCCGACTCCCAACTTTTTGACATTGATCGAACGACCTTCTTGCTTGTTGATGGCGTTTTAGACCGACAACTAATGAGAACAACGACAACCCGAACAACAGGATATCCGAAAATCAATCCCCTTTTGTTTTTTTTTCGTTTTGTCAAAGTTGACACGGCTCCAGTTTTGGGTTTTTCATGCTTTGACAAAGTTGACACGGCTCCACTTTTTGGTATTTCTTGCTTTGTCAAGGTTGACACGGCTCGACTTTTTGGTTTTTCTTGCTTTGTCAAAGTTGACACGACTCCACTTTGGGGATTTTCTCGCTTTTTCAAAGTTGACACGGCTCTTCGTTTTCTGTGAATGCCGATCAAGGCAAAGGCCAAAGATGTTCTGGGGTGACTTCTTTCTTTTATCGATGGCGATCGGCTCGCGACAACTTCTGATAAACAGAACAAGGGGATGCCCTGAAAATTATCCAGGGGCTATTGTTGTTTGTGCTTATTGTGTCCCGCTAGTTGCGTTGGAGTGCCTGATAGTTTCTTTTTACGATGTTCGAAAAGAGTGGGCTCTGTTTTGGGCACTTTCAAAATAAAGCTAATTTTGTTGCTTACTAGTTAGAAAAACCACGATATGACCGGAGAAAATAACCTTGGATCGAAGATTAAACAATTGCGATCAAATCAAAATTTAAGTCTGGAAGAATTGGCCGAACGTAGTGGCTTGCTTGCGGCACAAATCGAGAAGATTGAGAAAGAGGCCATCATACCGTCCTTATCGCCTTTGATTAAAATTGCAAGGGCTTTAGGGGTCCGTTTGGGAACATTTCTGGATGATACCGATCATCTGGGGCCGGTAGTTGTGCGCAACGGTAAGCCTGCCGAAGGAGTGCGTTTCACTTCCGAAGAAAATGGTTCGCGCGAGCATTTAAATTTTTTCTCGTTGGCCGCCGACAAAGCCGGCCGCAATATGGAACCCTTTATTGTGGAAATAGAGCCGTCGCAACACTCAGACTACAAGCTGTCGACCCACGAAGGCGAAGAGTTTATTTATGTGCTCGAGGGGCAGATCGAAATTAATTACGGCAAGGAACTTTATCAGCTGAATGCCGGCGACAGCATCTATCTCGACTCGATTGTGATGCATAACGTTCACGCGGCAACCACGCAAAAAGCCAAGGTGCTGGTGGTGGTGTATACCCCTTTCTGATTTGCTCAAACATCTTTAAACCTTTAGCATGCAGTTAATCGATTATACGTTAGGAGGCATCCTCGAGAAATATGCATTCGAGACTCCCGAACAGGAGTTTATGGTTTATCCCGACCGCAATTTGAGATTCACCTACAGCCAGTTTAACCGGCGGGTCGACCAATTGGCCAAAGGACTGATGTATATCGGCGTAGGACAGGGGGATAAAGTGGGTATCTGGGCCAATAATGTGCCCGATTGGCTGACTTTTATGTTTGCCACGGCTAAGATTGGCGCCGTACTGGTGACCATTAATACCAACTACAAGATGGCGGAGTTGGAGTATTTGCTGCACGATGCCGATATCCATACCCTTTGCATGATTGGCAATTACCGCGATAGCGACTACGTGAACATGATTTTTGAGCTGGTGCCGGAATTGAAAAATCAACCGCGTGGTGAGCTGCGTTCTCCAAAGTTTCCCGAGCTGAAAAATGTGGTGTTTATCGGGCCGGAGAAGCACCGCGGCATGTTCAATACTGCGGAGCTGATGCTGCTGGGAAGCCATCTGGACGACCTGGAACTGGAAGAGATGAAGGTACGCGTGAATTGTCACGATGTGGTGAATATGCAATACACCTCGGGAACAACCGGTTTCCCCAAAGGAGTGATGCTCTCTCATCATAATATCCTGAATAACGGCAAGGCAACGGGCGAATGTATGCGTTACACCTCGGCGGAGCGCTTGCTGGTGTGTGTGCCTTTTTTCCATTGCTTTGGTTGCGTGCTGGCCTTGTGTGCCGTTGTTACGCACGGAGCAACCATGGTCATCACCGAGGATTTCGACCCGTTGATGGTGCTTGCCTCGGTGGAAAAGGAAAAATGTACGGCCTTGTACGGCGTGCCAACCATGTTTATTGCCGAGTTGCATCACCCGATGTTCGACATGTTCGACTTGTCGACCCTCCGAACCGGTATTATGGCCGGAGCCCTTTGTCCGATTGAGACCATGCGGCAGGTGATGGATAAGATGAATATGAAGGATGTGATCAGCGTGTATGGCCTGACCGAATCGTCGCCGGGGATGACCGCCACGCGAACGCACAACTCGCCGGAGCTTCGTGCTACCACTGTCGGCTTTGAGTTTCCCAATGTTGAGGTTGCTGTTCTCGATCCGGAGACGGGCGAGGAATGCCCCGACAATGTGCAGGGCGAAATGTGCTGTCGTGGCTACAATGTTATGAAAGGCTACTACAAAAACGAAGAGGCTACCCGCAAGGCCATCGATGAAAACGGCTGGTTGCACTCAGGCGACCTGGGGGTGCGTGGCGAGGATGGTTTTTTCCGCATCACCGGTCGTATTAAAGATATGATTATTCGCGGCGGCGAGAATATTTACCCGCGCGAGATTGAGAACTACCTGTTTAAAATGGAGCAGATTGAAGCCGTAGAGGTGGCTGGTATTCCAAGCCCCAAATACGGCGAGCAGGTTTGTGCATTTATTAAGCTGAAAAACGGGCATAGCCTCACACCGGAAGAGGTTCAGGAATTTTGTCGCGGACAAATAGCCCGCTATAAGGTGCCCAAATACGTTTTGTTTGTCGATGGTTTCCCGATGACCGCCAGCGGCAAAATACAAAAGTATAAGCTGAAAGATCTCGGCGTACAGATGCTCCGCGAACAGGGTGTGGAGCTGATTTAACCGCCATAAGACGGCCGCGAAACAGGCCGAAACAAAAAAGAGCAGTGGAATCTTAAATTTCACTGCTCTTTTTTATTCGGTCGGTTCAGTCGCGACTGAACCGTTATTTTACTTTTTGGGTTGCCGGTGATTTCCTTTTGGCCGATTATTGCGTTTAAAGTTGCCTTTCTTCTTTTTCTTCCGCTGAATAACTTTCCACTCCGGTCCTTCGCCCAATTCCGGAGGCAGGGGAGCTTTGAACACTTCACTGCCGATCAGTTCCTCAATTTGCTGGAACTTGTACATGTCGTCTTCATTCACAAAAGTAAGTGCGATACCGGTGGTATTCGCCCGTGCAGTACGTCCAATTCGGTGTACATAATCCTCGGCATCACCCGGCACATCGAAATTGACCACCAGGTTAATGTCTTTAATGTCGATACCGCGGCTTAGCACATCGGTGGCCACAATAATACGGGTTTGGCGGGCCCGGAATTTCATCAGCACTTCCTCGCGTTCTTTTTGTTCCAGGTCCGACGAAATGCCCTGGGCATCCAGGTTTTTCTTCTGTAAAGCCTTTACAATCAGGTTTACCTTGCGCTTGGTCGAGCTGAAGACGATGATGCTTTGGCAATCATCTTTGCCGGTAATCAGCTGCTGAATAAGCGGTAGCTTTTGAGCTTCGTGACACACGTAGGCGGCTTGCAATACCCCTTCGGCCGGTTTACTGATGGCTGAGGCAAATTCTTTCGGATCTTTCAGCACTTTGGCAGCCAGTTGTCGGATTTTGGGTGGCATGGTTGCACTAAACATGAGGGTTTGCCGTTGCTCGGGCAGGTGGCTGAAAATGCGGATAATATCGTCGTGAAAGCCGATGTCGAGCATGCGGTCGGCTTCATCCAGAACCACGTACTCAACCTGCTTCAGATTGGCAATTTCGTTGTCGATAAATGAGATCAGCTTGCCCGGTGTGGCCACAACAATATCTACGCCGTCTTCCAGTGCTTTGCGTTGTTCTTCCCATTCTTTGCCATCGCCACCGCCGTAAATTGCACAGGAGGTGGTGCCGGCATAGTAGGAAAAGCCCTGTACCTGTTGTTCAATCTGGATGGCCAGCTCCCGGGTGGGGACAATAATCAGGGCACGGGTCGCTCCGGCCGATTTTTGAGCTACCTTTTCGATAATGGGCAGCATGAATGCGGCTGTTTTGCCGGTTCCGGTTTGTGCACAGCCAATCAGGTCGTGCCCTTCCAAAATCAAGGGGATGGTGTTTTCCTGTACTACTGTTGCTTCGTCAAAGCCCATATCATAAAGGGCATCTAAAATATCGTCGTGTAGGTCGAACTCGTGAAACTTCATAAAAAATGCGGAACTAAATTAGATGTTGCCAAGAGCTTCCCTTCCGGGGAAAGAACGTACTCATTGCATACTGATGCAAAAGTAGTAATTTTTGTCAGACGACTGCTTATTATCAGGCGACTTGTGGGGCAGTTAACCTTGGCGTTTAGAGGAAGCCGGGCAAGAAGGCATTTCAATTTGGGGCAAATTGACAATCGGTCCGAAAAGGTTGCAAGGTAAAGTATGGCTGTTGTCAGGTGTGGCGGATGCTGCCGGCTTGTCACTAATCTCCTTGTATCGTCGTACTTTTCATGTTATCCATGCTCTTTAAAGTGATCCTTGTCGCAGTGCATTCCTTAAAATCAATTATCTTTGCGCTCGTTATTAACCACGTGTTCTTGATAACCACGTAAAAAACAAGATCGATGAGAAATAAAGTATCTGTATTATTCCTGTTGACCGGCGTTTTGTTCGCTGCAAGTTTGTTAATCGCCAATATCTTAGCGACGAAAATTATCATGGTTGGGCCCTGGTCGGCTCCGGCGGGAGTGTTAATTTTTCCTGTAACCTACATTATTAACGACGTAATTGCTGAAGTGTGGGGCTATGCCAAGGCACGCCTGATTATTTGGGCTGGTTTTGGGGTGAATGTGATGGCCGCATTTTTCTTTGCCTTGGCCATCGGCGTTCCCGCAGCGCCCTTTTACGAACATCAGGAGGCTTTTCATACTGTTTTGGGAACTTCCATTCGCCTGGTGCTCGCCAGCCTGATGGCTTATATGGCCGGTTCGTTTCTGAATGCTTATGTGATGAGTAAATTTAAGTTGATGACCAAGGGGCGGGGTTTTTCGCTGCGTGCCATCGTCTCCACGCTGGCCGGTGAGGGAGCCGACTCGTTGATCTTCATCACGATTGCTTTTGCCGGAGTTTTCCCGCTTTCGGTTATTGCCGGTATGGTGCTCACCCAGGCGCTACTGAAAACAGCTTACGAAATTATCATCCTGCCGTTTACGGTTTTGGTGGTTAACAAGGTGAAGGAAATTGAAGGAATTGACACCTTCGACGAGGAGGTCTCGTACAATCCTTTTCGTTTAAAACAGATTTAAAATAGCGCTTACCCAAGTGGTGAGCCGTTGCTAAACAACAAAGCTGATGAGTGATAAGAGAAAAGCATTGGTCGTTTTTTCCGGAGGTCAGGATTCAACAACCTGCCTGTTTTGGGCCATCCGCGAGTTTGACGAGGTGGAAGCCATCTCGTTCGATTACGGACAGCGACATAAGCTGGAGCTTGAAGTTGCAAGTAAGATAGCCCGTGAGGCACAGGTGCCTCTGCGGATTCTGAAACTGGATATGTTGAGCCAGATCACCGATAATGCCTTAACAAATCCGGACCTGGAGGTGGAAGCCGAGAAGCCGGCCGATCGTCCGCCAAACACCTTGGTGGAAGGACGTAATATGTTGTTTCTGACTTATGCGGCCATCTATGCCAAGTCGAAGGATATCCATCATTTGGTTACCGGCGTAGGGCAGGCCGACTACAGCGGCTATCCCGATTGTCGCGATGAGTTCGTTCGCTCATTGAATCAGACGTTGAACCTGTCGATGGACTATCCTTATGAGATTCACACGCCTTTGATGTGGAAGAACAAAGAGGAAATTTGGCAATTATCGGATGAGCTGGAGGTGTTTGACCTGGTGCGTACGCAAACACTCACTTGCTATAATGGTATCGTGGGCGATGGTTGCGGACACTGCCCCTCCTGTAAGCTTCGTAAAAACGGGCTGGACAGTTACCTTTTGAAAAAGAAGCATAAAAGTGATCAGTGATCAGTCGCCAGTGGCAGTGTTCCGTGCCTGAGGTGACAACTGAATGACGATCAATGACCACTAATGACATATAGTGGCGTTTGAAATTTGGAATTCAGTGACCGGTCGCAGTCCCAGTGTTCCCTGCGTGGGATGACAACTGAATGACGATCAATGAAGTTACTTACAGCTTGTAGCTTACAACTTGTAGCTTACAACTTGGTGCTTTGAAATTTGGAATTTGAATTTTGTGATTTGAAATTTTACCAACGATGGATAACTTAACACATTTAGGAAGCGAAACCAACTACGGATTTAATTACAGTCCCGAGCTGTTGGAAACATTCGATAACAAACATCCGCAGAACGACTATTGGGTGAAGTTTAACGCACCGGAGTTTACCAGCTTGTGCCCCATTACCGGGCAGCCCGATTTTGCAACCATCTATATCAGCTACATTCCCGGTGAAAAGATGGTGGAAAGCAAGTCGCTGAAATTGTATTTGTTCAGCTTCCGCAATCATGGCGATTTTCATGAAGACTGCATCAACATCATCATGAAGGATCTGATTCAATTGATGGATCCCAAGTACATTGAGGTGTGGGGCAAATTTTTGCCACGCGGAGGAATCAGCATCGATCCCTATGCCAACTATGGCAAAGTCGGCACCAAATACGAGGAGCTGGCTTGGTATCGCATGCAAAACCACGATCTCAATCCCGAGACAATTACAAACCGCTAAGCGGTTACCGCAGCACCGAAAACAATCTTTTTGGTTATGCGGACACTTTTCTTCTGTTTCGGCAGTCCGCTGGGGGCTACCGAAACAGTTGCCTTATGTCCTGAAATAGATCGGGAAAAGTCATAAAAAATAGGATTACTGGCCATAAACAAGCAAAATGTCATTGTTCGGTGTATTCTTTTCACTTTATTTTATGTCCTGTCGATTGCAGCTCGGAGCGAAGACTCATGAGCTGTTTTTTTATGAAGGCTAATAACCAACGTAATCTATATAAATAAACATGAAAAGAGTAGTATTGAAGAGTGGTGCATTCCTGGCGTTTGCATGGCTGTTTTTTAGCTCGTCTCTGGCTTTTGCTCAGGATGAGACAACGGCGAAAACGGGCTCGGGACAGGAACAAATTGAAGTATTGACAGCCCGAAAGACCAATTCAACAACCGTTGAAATCGAGTTCTCCAATCAGCAGAAAATGGTGATCGATTTTTACGGGGACAATATTTTCAGGATGTTTCAGGACCCCCGGGGCAAAGGACTGAGAGCTCCACAGGCGGAACCTCCGGCCGAAATCTTAGTTCAAAATCCTCGCAAAGCAGTGTTGGAACTGCAGCTGAAAGACGCCGGGAACACGGTTAGCATTCAGAGTTCTGCGGTTTTACTGACTTTTGATAAGACCAACGCAACTTTTGAGTTGAAGAATACCACCACCGGAAAAACAGTGGTCCGCTCATTGGCCCCGATTGCTTTTGGGAAGGACAAGGTGGAACTTCAATTGAGTGAGCAACCCAACGAGTACTTCTATGGCGGAGGTGTGCAAAACGGCCGTTTTTCGCACAAAGGGAAAGTTATTGCCATCGAAAATCAGAATAGCTGGACGGATGGTGGAGTGGCGTCGCCAACGCCCTTTTTCTGGTCCACTAATGGTTACGGTTTTATGGCCTATACCTTTGCCAAAGGAAACTATAACTTTGGTGCTAAAGGCGAAAACCGCGTAGCGCTATCGCACGATACCGGCTATCTGGACGTATTCTTTATGGTCAGCGATGGTGCGGTGGCCTTGCTAAACGATTTTTATCAGTTGACCGGACAGCCGGTGTTGATTCCTAAATTCGGTTTTTATGAAGGTCATCTGAATGCTTACAACCGCGATTACTGGAAAGAAGATTCTGCCGGAATTCTGTTTGAAGACGGAAAACGCTATCGCGAATCACAAAAAGAGAACGGAGGCATCAAAGAATCGCTGAATGGCGAGAAAAATAACTACCAGTTTTCGGCCAGAGCTGTTGTGGACCGCTATGCCGAACACGACATGCCCCTGGGGTGGATTTTGCCCAATGATGGTTATGGCGCCGGCTACGGCCAAACGTCAACCCTGGACGGAAACATTGCCAACCTGAAGGAATTTGGCGATTATGCCCGCGGGCATGGTGTTGAAATCGGACTGTGGACGCAATCCGATCTTCACCCCATCGACACGGTGGAGGCGCTTTTGCAGCGCGATATTGTGAAAGAAGTGGGCGTTGCCGGTGTGCGTGTTCTGAAAACCGATGTGGCCTGGGTGGGCGCCGGTTATTCGTTTGGACTGAACGGCGTGCAGGATGCGGCCGAAATCATGCAGAAAGAGGGCAATCAGGCTCGGCCGTTCATTATTTCGCTCGATGGTTGGGCTGGAACACAGCGTTATGCCACCATCTGGTCGGGCGACCAAACCGGAGGAAAATGGGAGTACATTCGTTTTCATATCCCCACCTTTATCGGGTCGGGACTCTCGGGCCAGCCCAATATTACCAACGATATGGATGGCATCTTCGGGGGTAAAAATTCGATTGTTAATATCCGCGATTTTCAGTGGAAAACATTTACCCTGATGCAACTCAATATGGACGGCTGGGGTGCTAACGAAAAATATCCGCAAGCCCTGGGAGAACCGGCAACATCGATCAACCGCAATTACCTGAAGTTGAAATCGGAGTTGTTGCCCTATGCTTATACGGTGGCCCGCGAGGCTGTGGATGGAATGCCGGCAATACGGGCGATGTTTTTAGAAGAAGAAAACCCCTATACGCTGGGGAAAAATACGCAATATCAGTTTATGTTCGGCCCCGATTTTCTGGTGGCTCCCATCTATCAGAACACCAAATCCGACAGCGAGGGCAACGATATTCGGAACCAGATTTACCTGCCCGAAGGTAATTGGGTGGATTATTTTACCGGCGAAATTTATGCCGGGGGGCGGATCATCAACAACTTTGAAGCTCCCATCTGGAAACTGCCGGTATTTGTGAAAATGGGCGCCATTATTCCGATGGTGGATCCCAATAACAATGTAAACGAAATTGACCGGCAACGACGAATTTACGAGTTTTATCCCTCGGGACAATCGTCCTTTGTGGAATACGACGACGACGGTCTGACAACCGCATATCAGCAGGGGCAATACACGAAAACCCGCATCGGGTCGGTGCTCAATGGCGATCAACTGTCGCTGGTTGTAGAGCCGGCAAAAGGCACTTTTGCTGGTTTTGTCAATGAAAAAGAAACCGAGTTGCGCATCAATCTAAGCCGCGAACCAGGAAAAATTGCAGCAACAATTGGCGACAAAAAGGTGAAGCTGAAGCGCGTAAATTCGCTGGCTGATTTTAAGGCGGGTACCAATGTGTACTATTACAATGCGGCGCCGGATATGAACCGCTTTGCCACGGCAGGATCGGAGTTTGAGCAGGTGAAAATGATTCGGAATCCGCAGTTGATGGTGAAGATTGAAAAAACGGATATCAGCCAAAACCGGATTAGCCTTCAGTTTAAGGGCTATGCGTTTGAGTCGGAAGACCGCCTGTTGAAAAGTACAGGAGAGCTGACAGAGGTGAAAAATGCAGCAGTGTCGGCTTCAAACGCCACAGCCTATAGCCTGACACCAAGCTGGGACAAGATAGCCAATGCCGACTGCTACGAGATTCAGTTCCAGGGAATGTTGTATGCCAACATCACCGATAACGAATTGCTGTTTGAGAACTTAGAGCCGGAAACAACTTATGAGTTTTCAATTCGTGCGGTGAACAAGAGCGGGCACTCGGACTGGACTCACTTTACCGCCAAAACCAAAGCCGATCCGCTGCAATTTGCGCTGAAAGGACTAACAGCAGTTAGTTCCGCGAAGATGCAGGGAGGACAGGGCTTGAACCGACTGTTCGATTTCGATGAAAATTCGATGATGCATACCGACTACGCGGGGAATTCGGTTCCCTTCGACATGGTCATCGACCTGAAATCGGTTAGCCAGCTTGAAAAGATTGTTTATCTGCCCCGTATGAGCGGACGAAACGGGATTATTCAATCCGGGGCATTTCAGTATAGTAAGGATAAGGAAAACTGGACCGACGCCGGGCGTTTTGAGTGGAAGGCCGATAATCAGCCGAAAACATTCGAACTGAAAGATCAGCCGGTAGCTCGTTATCTGAAAATGGAGGTTGACAAGGCCTACGGTGATTTTGGATCCGGACGGCAGCTTTATATCTTCAAAGTTCCGGGAACCGAAAGCTTTCTGCCCGGGGATATCAATAGCGATGGGGTAATCGATTCAAACGACCTGACCTCCTACCTGAACTATACCGGATTGCGCAAGGATGACAGTGATTTTGGCTATGTTAGCCGCGGTGATGTCAATGAGAATGGATTGATTGATGCGTACGATATTTCCAATGTCGCGACTCAACTGGATGGCGGTGTTAGCTCACAGAACGAGGGAACGCTGGCCGGAGAGTTGCACCTGAACGCTTCCAAGCGAAGCTATAAAGCGGGCGAGATTGTGGAGCTTAAAGTCGAGGGACGTCAGCTGGAAGCCGTTAATGCGTTCAGTTGCGCAATTCCGTACAGCCCGAGTGATCTGGAATATGTTGGTGTGAAAACAATGAACACAAAAGGCATGGATAATATGACCTACAATCGCTTGCATTCCAATGGCGACCGGGTGTTGTATCCCACTTTTGTGAATGTTGGCGGTCAGCCTGCGCTCCGGGGCGACGGAACAATCCTGACCATTCAGTTTAAAGCCAAACGGGCTTTTACATTCGGTCTGGAACTTCAAAACGGTTTGTTGATCGATAAACAACTCAATACCGTGAACTTCTAAATCCCGAAGGATATTCGATCTCAGAATAGGCTGTTCAAATGCGAACAGCCTTTTCTTTTTTCGAAAAGTTCCTTGCCTGAAGTTTTACAGGCTACTTTTTTGTAAGCGTCTCGGCGATGACGCAGCCCAAAAAACAGCCCGTCAATTTTCAAATGGAATTGACGGGCTGTTTAAGTTATTTTATTGAGCAGACCAC
>NZ_QAAD01000018.1 GCF_003046625.1 Mangrovibacterium marinum | reverse complement strand
CATGGGTGAAGCTCGACTCATCAATGCCGCAGTTGTCGGAAGCTGAGCCGCCGGCTGTTGTAAACTCAGCAAAGGTTGTGTAAGCCGGTTGCTCGCTGATAGCACAAACTGCGGTCAGGTTACCCGGACAAGTGATGCTCGGCAGCTCTTCATCGTCAATCACAATCAGCTGCTCACAGGTCTGAACATTGCCGCAAAGGTCGGCGATTTGGTAAGTCCGCGTAATAGTTTCGGGACAACTATTACCATCGCTCACATCGCCAACATGGGTGAAGCTCGACTCATCAATGCCGCAGTTGTCGGAAGCTAATCCGCCGGCTGTTGTAAACTCAGCAAAGGTTGTGTAAGCCGGTTGCTCGCTGATAGCACAAACTGCGGTCAGGTTACCCGGACAAGTGATGCTCGGCAGCTCTTCATCGTCAATCACAATCAGCTGCTCACAGGTCTGAACATTGCCGCAAAGGTCGGCGATTTGGTAAGTCCGCGTAATGGTTTCAGGACAACTATTACCATCGCTTACATCGCCAACATGTGCGAAGCTCGACTCATCGATGCCGCAGTTGTCGGAAGCTGATCCGCCGGCTGTTGTAAACTCAGCAAAGGTTGTGTAAGCCGGTTGCTCGGAGATAGCACAAACCGCGGTCAGGTTACCCGGACAAGTGATGCTCGGCAGCTCTTCATCGTCAATCACAATCAGCTGCGTACAGGTCTGCAAATTGCCGCAAAGGTCGGCGATTTGGTAAGTCCGCGTAATGGTTTCAGGACAAGTACTACCATTGCTCACATCGCCAACATGGGTGAAGCTCGACTCATCAATGCCGCAGTTGTCGGAAGCTGATCCGCCGGCTGTTGTAAACTCAGCAAAGGTTGTGTAAGCCGGTTGCTCGCTGATCGCACAGACTGCTGTCAGGTTATCCGGACAAGTGATGCTCGGCAGCTCTTCATCGTCAATCACGATCAGCTGTGTACAGGTCTGAACATTGCCGCAAAGGTCGGCGATTTGGTAAGTCCGCGTAATGGTTTCAGGACAACTAGCATTATCGCTCACATCGCCAACATGCGTGAAGCTCGACTCATCAATGCCGCAGTTGTCGGAAGCTGAGCCACCAGCGTTTACAAAGGCGGTGTAATCGGCATAAGCCGGTTGCTCGTTAATGTCACATACTGCGGTGAGGTTACCCGGACACGTAATCGTTGGAAGAACATCATCATCAACCGTAATAGTCTGAGTTACCAAAATCTGGTTGCCGCAGTCATCTGTCACGCTGTATGTCCGGGTGATGGTTTCCGGGCAAGTCTGGTTATCCGACACATCACTCACCCAAGCCACAACCGGATTTGCGGTACAATTGTCCGCTTCATCAGTCACAACCGTAATATCGACAGACGGCACATCGCCTATACATTGAACGATAACTGTTTCCGGGTTGCTCGCCGTCGGATTGGTGGTATCGTCAATGGTGATGGTTTGATCAGCCGTTGCACTATTGCCGCAAAGGTCGTAAACGGTGAATGTACGCGTGATTGTCTCCGGACAGCTACTGTTGTCTGTTGCATCCATGTAGGTTATATAATCTACTTCACAGTTATCTGCAGCTAATGCTCCTGGTTCTGCCAGATATTCAGCCAGGGTAATGCTTACCGGGCTTTCGCTGTATGCCAATGTTGAGCTTGCTGCAATAACTGCCGTTGCACAGCCTTCCAGATCAAGCGCCGTTGGTGCAGTGATCGTTGGATCTGTTGTATCGTCTACATTGATTGTCTGATCGCAACTCGCACTATTCCCCGAACCATCATACACCGTCCAGGTTCGGGTGACAACAATCGGACAGGAACCGTTGACAACATCCACATATTCAACGCCTGCAATACTACAATTGTCGGTGGCTGTACCCTGGTTTGTTGCATTGATAAATTCAGCATAAGACGAGTTGGCTGTCGTCTCGGAAATAGCAGGGCCTGTAATGACGTTGGTATCACAACCTTCCAGGTTACGTGCCACACAGGTAACCTCCGGAGGTGTAGTATCAATAACCGCGACAATATGCGAACATTGATCGGAACCGGAAAGATTTGACGCACTCCAGGAAATAGTCGATGTTCCAAGTTGGAAAGCATAATTCCCGATAGGGTCAGCATCTTCAAAAACAGCTTTTGTATACGTTCTCGTTAATCCGGTGCTGCCATCAGGATCAGTGATCGTAAATGTCCATTCAATTTCAGGTACCCCTTCCAGTAATTTTGCAAATCCCGGGTCAAATATATGCTCACAGTTTGCATCGGCATAAACAGTCGTATCCGGGGGACACTCAATCACCGGAGGCCCTGTTACAGTAACGGTGAACGAACAATCTAACTGATGCCCGTTGCCATCTTCAAAATAATAAGTAATCGTGGTTACTCCCAGATCATAGGTATGCTCCCCTATCAGCAGGTTAATGCCGAAAGGATCGTTATAAACCGAATCGAGACTACCGGAAGGATCCAGGACTGTATAGATCAAGGTCGAGTCGCAGTTATCGGCGTAACTTGGCAAGCCCACGTCGACCCCTGAAGCGAATGTTTGATTTAAATCGGCCGGAACGGTAATGCTCGGTGGACAGCTTAATGAAGGTAGCCGATCGATCACTTCAAATGTTTGCACACAGCTAGTCTCATTGCCCGAATTATCAGAAATCGTCCATGTTACCGTATGAACACCGATCGGATACTCACCACTTGCATCGGTGGGGCTGGCTCCGTAAGGACTATCATGCGTTATCGTATAGTTGGCGGTGACACAATGATCGTTTATTGTTGGCGGTGATACCGTAACGGGGGCATCGCAAGAAACAGCATCAACAGTTACATCAGCCGGATTTGACGGACAAGTATAAACCGTCCACGAGATATCGTCCTGCAACATGGTAACCGTGAACGAACAATTCACTGAATTACCATCCGGGTCGGTTACGGTATAGGTCACCGTGTTCTGGCCAACCGGGAACTCCAGGTCGGAAGGAACCAGGCCGTCACCCGAAGCAGTCCAGCCGCCAAATTCCGAAACAATTGAATAGCTTAGTTCCAGGGAATCGTTAGGCCAACAGGGAGCTGAATAAGTTGGTGGGGCAAGAACCGGTGGTAAGGCCTCACAATTGTCTTCTGTCATCGTTCCCTCTACATCATCCGGACAGTCTATTGAGGGTAATGCAGTCCCGATAACCTCTACTGTTACAACACAGGTCGTTTCGTTACCCGAATTATCACGAATAGTCCAGGTCACCTCGGTTGTTCCTACCGGGAATGTCTCATTTACGATGGATGCTCCGCCATTGTAATCATTGGTAATGGTATAGGTGGCCGTAACACAATGGTCATTTATCGTTGGAGCAGGCAAGCTGAGTGTCGTCTCACAATCTGTTGCACCAAGCGTCTGGGATACGGATGCCGGCGGACAGCTATAAACCGTCCACGAGATATCGTCCTGCAACATGGTAACCGTGAAGGAACAATTCGCTGAATTACCATCCGGATCGGTTACGGTATAGGTCACCGTGTTCTGGCCAACCGGGAACTCCAGATCGGAAGGAACCAGGCCGTCTCCCGAAGCAGTCCAGCCGCCAAATTCCGAGACAATTGAATAGCTTAGTTCCAGGGAATCGTTAGGCCAACAGGGAGCTGAATAAGTTGGTGGGTCAAGAACCGGCGGCAAGGCCTCACAATCATCTTCAGTCATCGGTCCCTCTACATCATCCGGACAGTCTATTGAGGGTAGTGCAGTCCCGATAACCTCTACTGTTACAACACAGGTTGTTTCGTTACCCGAATTATCACGAATAGTCCAGGTCACCTCGGTTGTTCCAACCGGGAATGTCTCGTTTACGATGGACGGGCCATTATTGTAATCATTGGTAATGGTATAGGTGGCGGTAACACAATAATCATCGATCGTTGGTGGATCTAAAGACAAGGTCGCTTCACAGTCTGTTGAACCAAGGGTTACCGGATCCGGATCTGAAGGACAATCGATAAACGCGTAAGGAATCTCATCGCGCAACATGGTGACTGTAAACGAACAGGTTGCATCGTTGCCGTCCGGGTCAGTCACTGTATATTCGACATTCGACACGCCTACCGGGAAACTAAATCCGGCAACCGATCCAACACCGGTCGTATCCCAGGCTCCTGTTATTTCGAAGGTTAAATCCAGCGAATCCAAAGGCCAGCAATCATCACTATATATCGGATCAACGAGCGTGGGCGGAATTGCATAACAATCGGTCGCATCCATCGTACCCTCCACATCCTGGCAGCCGGCAATTTCAATACTCGGTGGTGTCACATCCACAATTGTGACGGTGAAGCTACAATCTGCAGTCAATCCGGCAGCATCCGTTGCCGTATAGGTAACTGTTGTTACGCCCACCGGAAAGCTTAAGCCGGTTACCGTTCCGTTACCGCTATCCGTTGTTCCATCAGGCAATAAGCGTGAGTAGCTCAATGTTGGGGTCGAACAATCATCGCTCATCGTTGCATTCGTAGGGCTGGCCAGCGTTTTAGAACAATTATTCGGAGCAGCAACTTCCTGAACATTCCCCGGACAAGTTATTGTTGGCGCCACATCGTCGGTAATGGTGTAGGTCGCCGAAGTTGAAGCTGAATTACCGCAATCGTCGGTAACAATCCAGGTTATTGTAATTTGTTGGTTGGCCGGAGTACCACCCCATGTTTGGCTTGCGCTGTTGTCGGTCCAATCTAATGAGGAATCACAATTATCGGTTGCTGCCGCTCCTGCTCGTGTTGACAACCAGTTTTGATAGCCGGAATCATTATTCGGATCAGCAGTCACACAATTAGACTGTCCGTTGGCTGCCAGAGGAGAGAAAACCGGCGCCGTGGTATCATCTACCGTAATGGTCTGCGTACATTCCACATAATTGCCGCAGCCATCGGTCGCCCTGTAGGTGCGGGTAATAACTTCAGGACAGCTATTGTCATCCGAAACATCACCAATATGAGTTACCGTAACGGGGCCGGCACAGTTATCGGTCGCTGAAACAGCAGACGTGTTCACCGCAGGAATATCTGCCGTACACTGAACGGTAACATCTGCCGGGCAGCTAATGGTTGGGGCAATATCATCGGCCACCGTGATGATCTGATCATGCGTTGTTGTATTATCACAGTCGTCAGTCAAGCTCCAGGTACGGGTGATGATCACACTACAAGGATCTGAATTATCAACAACATCGGTAAATGTTGCATCGAGGCTGGTATCGCAGTTATCAGCTTCGTCGGTCACATCGCCGGTAGCCGTTATCGTGGCATCGTAGTTACAACTCGCATCCCGATAGATTGTAATATCTGCCGGAGCGGTGAATGTCGGTCCAAGGTTATTATCGGCAACTGTTATGGTTTGTATTTGCACCGTTTGGTTTCCGCAGTCATCTTCCAGGAACCAGGTGCGTTCGATAATCACCTCGCCATCGCATGAACCGGGAATCACAACATCAGAATAGGTGGCCTCCAATCCGGTAGAGCAGTTGTCATGTTCATCGGTCACATCGCCGGTCACATCGGTTGACGCATCGTAATTACAGTCTGCATCCTTGGTGATTATTTTATCTGCCGGTACGGTGAAAATCGGTGCTTCAGAATCGATTCTTCGCGTAACGGCCGGCGATGCGCTACACACGGGATCTCCGCTTACTTCATTAGCAGGAATAGTATCGCAGGCAATTGCCAGTCTATAGCGTGTTCTGATCCGATAGCCATCACAATTATCGGCCGTAGGTGGCGTATTGGCGCCCCAGGTTGCTCCATCGTTAAAACTGTATTCGACATCAAACCCGTAAACAGGTGTTGGAGGCGTAACCACGATTGGGCCACAACCTTCATTTACGGTTGGAGTGGGTGCTGCCGGGAAGACAACAAAACTGGCCGTACCTTCACAACCGCCGGCAAGGGTGGTATAGGTCGCCTCAAAACAACCGGGCTCGGTGGCCGTAAATACCCCGTTATTATCAATGAAACCACCACCGGTAACAGTCCAGGTACCACCATCCGGCGCTTCTGTCTGATAAAAGGTTACCGGATCGCCGCCCACACAAGCATTAGTGGTAGTAACCACCGGGTTGTTGATTACCGATACAATGTACTCCGTAGCGGATCCCGGGCATCCGGCAATAAAAACCGTTAAGGTATATTCGGTCGTTGTCGGCGGGAGAACAACAACAACTTCCCCGGATCCACCCGGAATTTGGTCAATCGGTCCCCATTGATAGGTAATATCGGGAGGTGGAGAGGGCAACCCAATATTGTCGACTGCCCAAACGCTACATTCGGTAGGACTATCAAACTCAAAGCGGATTCGCAGATTGTCCGTTCCAATATAGGATGACAAGTCTACTCCCACATCGTTGATAACATTGGGCATTCCGCTCATCAAATTACCGGAATAACTGGCCAATGGAATAGTGTAGTTATTTCCACCGTCGGTTGAAAGCATGATCCTTGCTGTTGCATCCACATCCAGCATATAGGCGTGTTTAAAGGTCAGCTCGGCCGACGACATGGTAGACGGCAGACTGAACACTGGTGTTTCCATCCAGGAATTGACACCACCACTGGTTATCGCAAATTTCGTATTATCGGCCGTATCAAACTCATGTCCACCGCAGAATGTCTTTGGCCCATTGGTCTCGGCCCAGGGGCCTATTCGTTCATTATCATTTGAAGCTGGGAAGTTCTTATAAGGCACTCCATCCAAGTACACAACCCATCCCTTCGGGTTAGCATTGTTAAAGTCACCACCAGTAATAATGTCCAGATCAAAGTCTATTTGAGGTACAGTCCCAGTTAGTGTCACCGGTTCCCCGGAACAAACATCGCCACCGGAAGCTGTGATGACAGGCGTAAACTCGGGTACAACTCCCACCTTTGCAAGCCCCGAATAAACCGGCGTACAATTATCATTTCCGACTAATGCTGTAAACAACGCGGTATTCGGAATGTCGTTGTAGGTATACGTGTCAGTCGTAACGTGAATTGTATCCCAGGTAGCTCCTCCGTCCAGCGACATTTCCCATTGGATTACGTTTCCAACATAACTTTCCAATGTTAAAGTTCCCGTGTTATCTGCTGTACATGCAGTAGAGATAGCAGGAGAAATGAAGCCTCCGTCAGGCAGGTCATCAACCTGAATAGAACCACTCAAAGATGTATTTGCACAAGGTCCGGTCGTGGTTAGTGAATAATTGAAGCTTCCTGACTCCGATGGTGCACCTGAAATGGTGTAAACTTTAGTGGCTGAGTCATAGTTTCCGGAAACATCGTCGGGCAGATTGCCCCCCAAAACAACCCCGGTTGCTGAACCTCCGATTGTATAACTAATAGCTTCAATCGGGTTATAAATACATACAGACTGGCCTGCATCTCCACTGGTTAGAGCAATCGTTGCATCATCGGTTACCGAAATACTACCGCTCAACGATGGATTAGCGCATGGAGATCCGGTTGTTGAAACGGTGAATGGGAAAGTACCTGCAACGGTAGGTGTGCCGCTAATGGTAAATAATCCGGTCGCACTGCTGTATAATCCGGTTACTCCTCCAGGCAATGAACCGGCTGTAATTTCGGCTCCTGTGGCATTTCCACCAATCAGATACGAGATATTGCCTATCGGCGTGTTTTTACAAACCGTTTGTGTGGCTGTTCCTCCACCAAGATTGATCGTCCCGACACCATCAACAGTGATTGTTCCACTAACAGAAGGATTCACACAAGGACTACCGGTGGTTGTAACCGTATAATTAAATGTTCCCGCTTCGGTCGGTGTACCCGAGATGGTATAAGTTTTAGTCCCTGAGTTATAAGATCCGCTAACACCATCGGGCAAAGCCCCTGACAAGCTCACATTTGTTGCTGAGCCTCCAACGGTGAAGTCAATATCCGTAATGGCAACGTCGATACAAACGGTTTGGTTTTTATTTGCAGGATCACTGATCGTCCCGTTGGTATTCACCGTCAGTGTTGCCGCATTTGATGTGACCGACGAACAGGTAAAACCGGATGGGCCAGAGATTACCACATCGTAATTTCCGGCATCGGCTGTCGAAATATTCGTTAAGGTATAAGACGATGCGGTAGCACCTCCGATAGCAACTCCGCCTTTCCGCCACTGGTAAGTTAACGGAACTCCACCGGCATCGGCCACAACACCAAAGGAAACATTAGCGCCCTCGCAGCGGGTGATTGATGCCGGTGGCGTTGTGATGGTGATGGCCTCATCAACATTCAGTGTAACCGTCGCCGATTGCACAGAAGAACAAGGAGCAAGACCGCTCACAACAACATAATAGGAGCCATCGTCAGTTAAAGCCACCGAGCCAAAAGTCAATGTTGCTGAAGTTGCACCTGAAATTGGCGAACTACCTTTATACCATTGATAAGTTAAGCCATCACCAACAGCAACAACTGTGAGGCTTGCCGACTCGCCCACACAGACACCGGTGTTAGACGGTTGGCTGGTAATAACCACTTTTTTACGGATGGTAATTGTTATTGCGTCACTAACCGGGTCGCAGGGGCTTGATCCGACATTTGTAGTCAACGTCAAGGTAACTGATCCGGCAGTAATTTCGGCATTACTCGGCGTATAGCTTGCATTCAGGTCATTACGATTTGTACTAAACGTTCCTGTTCCTCCGGTCCAACTTGCCGAAACAGCACTCCCTCCAAAGCCACCTGCTAATAGCGCTGCATCGCCTTGACAAATGGTTTGATCGGGCCCGGCATCAACGGTAGCCAGTGGATCGACAGTAATGGTATAAGTATCTGTTGCCGTTCCGCAATTACCATTGCTTGTAACGGTCATCGTCAGCGTGACAATCTCACCGGCATCTCCGACTGCAGGCGTATAAGTCGGTGTTAAAGTGGTCCCCCCCGCAGTAATTGATCCAGCCCCGTCCGCTGTCCATAAAATGGTTCCATAGCTTGCCGTGGCTTCTCCCGATGACAAGGTATAGGTATCGTCAACACAGATGGTGGCACTACCACCCGCAGAAGCCGTTGGAAGCGGATCGACATTCACCGTGTAGCTTGCAGTAGCCGTTTCTCCGGCACAATTGTTCGTACTGGTTACAGTCATTGTCAGGGTTACCGTTTTGCCGGCATCACCAGCCGCAGAAGTGTAGCTCGGTGTTAAACTGGTCTCATCGGTTAGCGTTCCTGTTCCATCGTGCGTCCACAACACATCACTGTTATTGGCAGATGCTTCGCTCACTGTCGCTGTTTCGTCGACACAGATTGTAGTACTACCGCCGGCTATGGCAACAGGCAGCGGATCGACCTGAACCGTATAGCTTGCAGTTGCAGTCTCACCGGAACAACTATTCAAGCTTGATACTGTCATTTCGAGCGTCACGGTACCACCTGCATCTCCCGCTGCAGGCGTGTAAGTCGGTGTTAAAGTATTCGCATTTGATAAAGAACCGGAGCCGTCGTGGGACCACAAGATACTGCCGTTATTGGCTGATGCTCCACTGACCGTCGCTGTTTCGTTCACACAAATTGCCTGGCTACCACCAGCAGAAGCAGTGGGCAGCGGATCAACCTGAATGGAATAAGTAGCCGTAGCCGTAGCAGAACCACAGGCGTTGTTGCCCGTTACGGTCATCGTCAAGGTTACTGTCTTACCGGCATCGCCTGCTGCTGCAGTATAGGTTGGCGTCAAGCTTGATCCGTTCGTAATTGAACCGCTACCATCATGATCCCATGAAATGGTAGTATAATTGCTTGCTGTCGCTTCTCCTGCACTCAAGGTGTAAGCCGAATTTTCACAAATTGTAGCGCTTCCTGCGGCACTGGCTGTTGGCAACGGATCAACCGTTATTGTTCTTGTATCAGTTGCCGCTGAACAACCTCCCGGGGCATTCGTAGTTAGCCTCAATGTAACCGTTCCACTGAAATTAGCAGCCGGTGTATAAGTAACTGCATCAGGAGAAGCTGTTTGCGCTGTACTGCTTAACGATCCTCCACCAGCATCGATCGACCAGGCTCCTGTTGTCGCTCCACCTCCAACACTCGAACTAGACAATGTAATAGGCGACGGTGTGGCGGACTGGCAAACAACATCAGGACCTCCGGCTTCGGCTGTTGGGTAAGCCAGAACTGTAATTTTCATGGTGTCGGACACAAATTCACAACCAACGACAGATAAATTGGACTGCAAAACAACGTAAAGAACTCCGGTGGTAAAACCATCCGGGAAATTATAGGTTGTCTGCAATTTATCGCCACCTAGAGTACCTCCCGATATCAGTACCCAATCCCATTCCGATTTTTTGTTCGGGCTAACAGCACCGTCAACTTGTCCATTCAGCTCAACCGAGCTTTCCCCCTGACAGACGATCTGGTCCGGACCGGCGTAAACCGAGGCATCAGCAGCAACAGTTACCGCGTGCGTTTGTACTGCCCCTGGACCACATACATTATTCGCAGTAACAGTAACATTTCCACTTGATGCTCCGATGGGAACAGTCACGGTTATCGATGTTGTCCCCTGTCCTGCATCAATAGTCCATCCTGTTGGCACAGTCCAGGTGTAGTAATCGGCACCGGTTGCACCGGATGTGGTATAAACAGTCGTCAATGTCGGACAAATAGCCGTTAATCCGTCAATTGCTCCAGGAATAGCAGGCGGTGATGTGACTACATTTACCGGGAAAAGACTGGCTGTACTGGTTCCGCAACTGTTACCGGCTGTCACGCTAATATTGCCGCTAACAGCTGTAGCTGTCGCTTCAACCGTGATTGAAGTTGTTCCCTGCCCCCCGGTAATGGTCCAGCCGGAAGGAACAGTCCAAGTGTAAGTCGTTGCATCTGTTACTGCAGCAATACTATAAGTAAATTCGGTATTATCGTTACAAACATCACTATTACCGGCAATAATGCCGGGGGTAGCAGGCGGCAGCGGACTAACATTGATGGTATAATTGGCAGTCGCCGTAGCAGGAGCACAAGCATTGTTACTGCTCACGGTCATGGTGAGCGTCACGGTTTTTCCTGCATCACCTACTGCTGCCTCGTAGGTCGGAGTCTCGGTGGTCGCACCAGCAGTTATGCTACCCGCCCCGTTTTCGGTCCATGAAATCGTTCCGTATGCAGCGCTTGCTTCTCCACTGGTCAGCGTATAAGTTTCATCGGAACATATTGTTGCGTTCCCGCCAGCACTGGCTGTTGGCAACGGATCTACATTCACGGTGTAAGTTGCTGTGGCTGTCGATCCACAGGTATTGTTGCTGGTCACCGTCATCGTCAGAGTCACCGGAGTTCCAACATCACCTGCCGCAGGCGTATAGGTTGGTGTTAAAGTTGTTCCGTTGCTGATTGAACCATTACCATCATGAGCCCATGAAACGGAAGCGTAATTGGTCGCTGTTGCTTCGCCTGAACTTAGAGTGTAGCTACCATTTTCACAAATCGTAGCACTTCCACCGGCACTAGCTGTTGGCAGCGGATCAACCTGGATGCTGTAAGTAGCGGTTGCCGTAGCAGTTCCACATGTGTTATCGCCAGTCACGGTCATCGTCAAGGTTACCGTTTTGCCGGCATCAGCTGCAGCTGCAGTATAGGTTGGTGTCAGCGTATTTACATCAGCTGTAATGTTTCCGGCTCCGTTTTCGGTCCACGAAATTGTTGAATAATTCGTGGCTGTTGCTTCACCCGAACTTAATGTGTAAATATCATCTTCGCAAATAGCTGCACTTCCTCCGGCACTGGCTGTTGGCAGCGGATCAACCTGGATGGTATAGCTGTCCGTTGCTTCTTCATCAAGCGTACAAATCTCACTCGATGCGGTTAAGTCAACAGTCACGACATCATCATCTGAAGGTGTATAAGTATAGGTACTGCTATTTGTCCCAACCGGCGAGCCATCGACATACCATTGATAAGTTGGGATAAGTCCGCCGTTGGTTGGTGTCGCGGTAAAGGTAACCGAAGAGCCCGAGCAAACAGGATCGGCACTGGCTGCTATGTCCACACTAACTGTCTGGTTCGCATTAACCACCATCAAAACCGGATCTGAAGTCGCCTCCCCATTATTTAAGGTACAGATATCGCCTGATGCGGTCACCATCAGAGTCACCTCATCTCCTTCATTCAACGAACTGGAAGAGAAAGTACTGCTTGTTGCACCTGGAACATCAACGTCGTTAATTTTCCATTGATAGCTCGGTGCTGCACCTCCATTAACAACCGTCGAAGTAAAGTTAACCGTAGTACCGTCACAAATATCGTTGGCATCTTCCGAAATCGTAACCGAGGTGGTGTACGACGGATTCACCGTCATGGTGATGACATTACTCTCGATCGCTCCCGGGCAAGGGGTATCGGATGTGGTAACAACCAGCTTTATTTTCTCCGCATTATCAAGTGAAGCTGATGTAAAAGTTGTCCCGTTTTCTCCGGGAATATTGCTCCAGCTTACACCTCCATCATCTGAAATCTGCCATTGATAAGTAGCACCTGCTCCTTCATTTGCTACGTTCGATGAAAAAGTGACCGACTCACCCCAACAAATTGTTCCGGTCGGAGTCCGTGATATGGCGACAGTTGTAATAGGTTCAACAATGATTGTCGTTGATTCGCCAATCGGTGTGGAGCAAGCGGGTGTATCCTGATATTCTGCACTCACCAGGTTATAATCGAAAGTACCTTCCGCATTTATAGTTGCCGGTATAGATACGCTACTGCTGGCATCAATATCGACGGTAAAATCCGTACCACCATCGATATTATACGTAATGGTTACCGGTAAATTAACATTATTGGTAAAAGTGATTTGCGGATTTCCAACATTAGCACAAACTGTAGCTCCCCCGCTGATTTCCACATCCGGAACAGGCTTCACCGTAACAGTCAACTCGAAAGTTGATCCGTCACAAGTCCCCGCAGTTGGGGTAACTTCGTAAACAACAGTCTGTACAGTGGTTGATGAATTAACCAAAGTTCCTCCAATAGTCGATCCGGTTCCAGCGGCCGCACCTGTACCACCACTATCCGACAAGACCACCCAACTGTAACTAGTTCCGGATGGCACAATCCCATTCGTAACATTCACCGGTGTCACGGAAAAAGCGACTCCACTACAGGCCATGGCGGTCATATCCGGGATTGACGGTTCCGGGTTAACTGTTACACTCACGGTGAAGTCACTGCCCGGACAACCTTCGGCAGAAGTTGGCGTTACCGAATAAGATACAATTTTGGCCGTGGTGGTTGAATTAACCAGCGTTCCGGAAGTAAAAGCGGAAGCATTCGTTCCCGATGAAGTTCCGCTAATCCCCGAAACACTTGGTGCAGACCAGGTATACGTTGTATTGTCGGGTATCGTACCGTTTGTCCCGTCCGCCAGAGTCGGATCGAAGCTTTCGCCACTACATATTGTGGCGGTTAGCGGACTGATGGCCGGTTTCGGATTGACGGTCACGACAAGATCAAAGGGCGTCCCGGCACAGCTTCCCGACAATGGAGTAACCGTATAAGTTGCTGTTTGTGGCGAGCTTGTCACGTTGGTAAGCGTACCGCTGATACTTATTGCTCCGCTGCCAATTGTTCCACCGGTCATTCCTCCTGTCACAACCGGTGCCCCCCAACTGTACGTTGTATTGGATGGAATATTTCCATCGGTTCCATGCGCCGGGGTCACCGAAAAGGGAGCATTGGTACAAACCGCTTCGGTCAGGTCATCAATATCGGGAACCGGATTAACGGTTACAGTCAACGTAAACGGATCGCCGCCACAGCTTCCTGCGGTTGGGGTAACATTATAAACAACTGTTTGTGCGGTATTGCCCGAATTGCTCAACAATCCGCTAATGGATGAACCACTGCCCGCCCCCTCGCCGGAGATGTTGCCCCCTGCAGAAACTACATCCCAAACATAAGTTGTACCCGAAGGAACGATTCCGTTTGTACCATTGGCAGGTGCTACGTTAAAACCATTATCGCTGCAAAAACTCCGGCTCATATCGTTGATATCCGGCTCTGGAGTCACGTTTACCGTCAACTTGAATATTCCGCCAATACAACCATTGAAAGATGGAGTTACCGAGTACGTTACGGATTGTGTCGTATTGGTTGTATTGCCAAGGGTTCCGGTGATACTTAAATTGGGCTCAGTATCATCACTACTTGTAGCTCCGGTAATACCGGCTGTTGACGACTGAACTTTCCAGCTGAAGTTTGTTCCCGCAGGAACCACGCCGTTAGGCCCGTCAACGGGTAACACATCGAAGCTTCCCGAATTACAGATCGTTATGGTGGAGTCATTGATATTCGGCGTTGGGTTAATCACAGCCGTTGCAGTCACCGGAGGGCCTTCACAATTATTCGCCGTGGGCGTAAAGGTAAAGGTTACCGTTACCGGAGCGCTGGTGGTGTTGGTTAAGTTCACAATAGGAACACTTCCCGTACCCGATTCATCAAGTCCCGTTACCTCAGTTAATTTGTCCCTTGTCCAGCTAAAGGTTGTGTTTCCCGTGGTGCTTGACGGGGTAATCGTACTTAAAGTCTCAATACCGGAACACCGGGTTTGTGTCAGCGGCGAAACAGTCGCAATTGGTGTGGGATAAACCGTCACCGTTGCATTAACAGGAGTTCCGGCGCAGCCATTTGTAGTTGCCGTTATTGTAAAGGTAACGATTACCGGGGAAGAGGTTGTATTCGTTAATGTACCTGAAATATTTCCGGAACCGGAAGCTGCAATACCCGTTACAGTACCCGTATTGTTTCGGGTCCAGTCGAATGAAGTTACTCCGGGCGTACTACTAGTCAAGACGATGGTCTCAATTGCCTCGGTTGAACAGATTCCTTGCGAGGCAGGTGTCGCAACAACATTTGCCCTTGGGGTAACCGTTACGGTAGCCGAACCCGAAACGCCCTTCGAACATGCCGGATTGGATTGGAACGCAACAGTAACCAGTTCATATAAGAAAGTTCCCGCTGTGCTTGTTGCTACCGCGACAGTTGCACTTCCATTTGCTGCTACATTTATCGGCGTTTGATCAACCGAGTTCTTCCTGTAAGTTACCGTAACAGGCAATGGCAGTGGATTCGTGAATGTTATATCCGGCGACTCATCATTCTGACAAACGGTGGTGGTTCCACCAATCGTAGCTGTTGCCGTTGGGTTAACGGTGATGGTGAATGTTCGGGGTGTTCCCACACAACCGTTTGCTGTTGGGGTCACCGTAATGGTAGCTGTTACCGGACTGTTTGTTGCATTTGTTGGCGTAAAGGTCGGGATATTACCGGAGCCGTTCGCAGCCAGGCCGATTGAAGGATTACTGTTCGTCCAGCTAAAGCTTGTTCCCGCAACAGGCCCTGTTATGCTGATTGCCGGAACTCCAACATTATTACAGTAGGTCTTATCGCTAATGACATCAACAGTCGGCGTTGGATAAACCGTAATCGTTGCCGATCCGGTTATGGGATTAGGACAGGCCGGAACGGAGGAATACTCCACACTCTCCAGTGTATAGACAAAATCGTCGGCCACACTTGTTGCCTGCGAAATGGTTGCATCATCATGCGGGTCAATCGGCACTGTTGTTACCGAGCCATTGACATTATAACGAACCACAACCGCCAAGTCCATGGGGTTACTGATGGTAACCATCGGTAAGGGTGAAGTCCCCCGACAAACCTGAATCGTTCCGCTGATGGTGGCTGTTGGGGTTGGACGAACTGTAACGGAAACCGAAGCAGTTGCTGTACAATTATTCGCATCTGTAACTTCAACCGAGTAGCTTCCGCTTGCTGCCGTGCTAATATTATTAATGGTCGGATTTTGCAGGGTTGAACTGAAATTGTTTGGGCCGCTCCATGAATAAGTATAATTTGATGTTCCTCCGGTTTGAGCGGCTGATAAAGTCAGCAGGTCGCCGGCACAAAGAACTGATGCGGGAGTGGTGGCAGATGCTGTTAAAAGATCCGGTATTGTTATATCGTAGCTGCATTGATCTTGATTTCCTGCTGCGTCACGTACGGTATATTCAATGGTCGTTGTTCCCCGGTTGAAGGTGTAAGTTCCAATTGCTGTGTTTCCCGAACCAGTTGACGCACCACTCATTGTCCAACTGAAGCTTGTCACCTCACAATTATCACTATAATCGGGAGCCGCTACATCAACCGTACCAGTACAGGCCGAATTTCCGGTAGCGGTATAGGAAGAAGGACAATTTACGGTTGGATCCTCATTATCATTAACGGTAACGGTAAAACTACATTCTGCAACATTGCCGGCCGCATCCGTCGCCCGATAAGTCACCGAGGTTGTTCCAACAGGGAACAGCGTGCCGGAATCCGGCCCGTCGGACTTAACAGTACTAACTCCGCTACAATTGTCTGAAACTACCGGCAGCGGATAGTTTACAATAGCACCACATTGTCCGGCGTCGTTATTGACGGTGATGGTGGCTGGACAGGTGATTACCGGATCTTCGTCATCTGTAACGGTAATATCAAAACTACATTGATCTGTATTGCCTGCCGGGTCAGTTGCCGTGGCAGTAACTGTAGTTGTGCCTACCGGAAATACAGTGAGCGGATCTTGACTGTAAGTTATAGTCGCAGAACAATTGTCGGTAGCTGTGGCTGTAAAATTAACAACAGCACCGCAATTACCGGCATCTGCTGTTTGGTTAATATTACCGGGACAGGTGATAACCGGATCAATCTGATCTTGAACCGTCACCGTGGCAGTACAGGTGGAAGAATTATTGGATTCGTCGGTAACGGTTAGGGTAACTATATTGGCTCCTAAATCATTGCAATCAAAACTGGTCTGATCCAAAGCAAAAGTCAAGTTAGCTGCTGTCGTACAATTATCACTACTATTATTGTTTATTTGTGCCGGCGTGATTGTAGCATTGCCGCTGCCATCCAACTGAACCGTGAGATTCTGACAATTGGCGTTCGGATCTTCATCATCGCTCACCTCCACATCAAAAACACAATCCACACTACCACAGCTATTCGTAGCAGTAACTGTAACCGTTGTAGTTCCTAAATTAAACGTAGAACCTGAGCCCGTGCCATTTCCACTTCCTGATGTTGGGGCAGAGAAGGAATAAGTCAAATCAGGGGCTGGTGTACCAGTTGCTGCAACAGTATAGATAGCAGTTGCAGCACACGTTCCTGCAATAGTGTTTACTGTGACTGGACTTGAAGGACAAGCAGTAAAAGCAGGCATTGTATTTACCGTAACACTCACAGCATCGCTAGCCGTAAATCCATTCCCATCCGTAACTGTAACCGTATAGTCTCCGGCATCTGCCGTGGATAAATTGGTACGTGTTGGGTTTTGATCAGTTGATGTAAAGCTATTTGGCCCCGTCCATTCATAGGTAAATGGTGCATCACCAGTTGGGATGGCACTTAGGCTTATGTCACTTCCCTCACATACCGGATTCGGAGCAACCGATGCAGTTACCGTAGGATCATCAGCCGTAATTCCGGTAATGTTAACATCACCGGTTAGGCCACTGAATGTAATTGTATTTCCTCCGGCTACATTGCCTTTTGTCCAGGGAAGTGCTCCGGTCCATGCGCCAGCAGCAATTTCTGACTCTGTTCCGACAATATCGGTCGGACGATAATCCGCAGTAAAGCTATAGTTCGGGGTTGTTATCCCGGTTAGTTCCACTGTCCAGTAGCGCGACAGATAATTGACATCACTTTCGTTCTCTTCAAAAACACCATCGGTTGTTGTAACTTTGATGGAAGCATCCGAGGCGTAGGAATCAGCTGAAATGGTTATCTCTACAGGAATTTCATTGCCGGAACCATCGCTTAGGTTAAAGGTATAAGTGCCATTAGCACCGATGGTTCGGGTAATCTCAAGTTCGGTTAGGTTCGTTGTGGTAATGTGCGGGATATCGATGGCACTAATAATTTGGTAAGTGTTGGCTGTGCCGTCTCCAAAATGAAAGACCCCATTCGTTATGGTTTTGGTTCCGTTGCCATCCTCTTCTGCAATGGCTAAATCAACGGCCGTTCCGCTGGTGCTATTGGCATTGATAATATTAATGGTTCCGCCTGTAAAACTGAAAGCGCCTTGCTGGGTTACATTTAAAGCCCCGGCTCCTGAAAGTCCATTTCCAACCGTAGCCAGATTGACTGTACCACCTGAAACAGTGATCCCCGATGGAATGCCGCTACCTCCGTCAGGCAACGTTCCCCCTGCCGAGTTATGCAGACGCCCCGTAACATTTACAGTGCTGCTATTCTGTACAACGAAAGCACCATCCGTGTTGATCTCAACACTATTGCCGTCAAAATCGCCGAAATTGGCCGTTCCCCCGTCAACCCGAATCAACCCTTTATTATTGATCGTGAAATTGCCGGTATTAAGTGTTGCGCCGTTTTTCACTTCCAGACCCGCTTCCCGAGGTATCGAAAAAGTATTTGAAATATCCGTCGTACCTCCGATAATCGACAATAAGCCATTTTGAAGCGAAAGATTTGAAACCGTGATATCCGACGAGACTGTTATCACGCTGCCAACATTCGATCCGGCATTGATGCGAAGACTCGCAAAGGCCGTTGGGGAGCTGCCGGTAATTTGGGAACCAGCAGTATTAAATGTTACCGTTCCTCCTCGGGCATCGAAAGTCCCGTTATTGGTCCAATTCCCCTGCGCTGTAATGGTAGAACCGGTATAGGTTGTGAGCGTTCCCCCATTATTGATGGAAATGCTTCCAGCAACGATCAGATTGCCGCCATCTAATATATTTAAGGTTCCTCCACTCTCGATGATTAAATCGCTGCAATAAGCATCGCCACTAATGCTCATTGTAACAGTCGAGGGTATCGTCACCACGTCGCCGGATGTCGGCACACCGGTCGGGTTCCAATTGGTTTCTGTATTCCAATCACCTCCGGTTGCAGTCGGTGGTGGCGGCAAAGCCAGGATTAGCGGAGAGAGTCGGCGGCGGTATTCGGTATTGGTGGTATTTCGGGTATTTCGGCTTCGGGTGGGCAGCGGAGCAGCCTGCTCCTGACTGTTCGTTGCGGTAAATCCCGGAGCGGAGCTTTGTGCCGGCAAGGCGAAAGAAACAGCTGTTGTGGACTCGTAAAAAGGGCTGGCGGGCGGTAAATAGGCATGAACGCTATTGGGCAGACTGCTAGCCTTCAAAGCGAATCCTTCTTCCGCTCCGTTGTTTAGCACAGATGCTCCTATAAAAAATGAAAAAGCCAGCAAGCATCCCCTACCCGTCCTGCCAATATATTTGACTACGCGTTTAATCATACACCAAGAAATACCGATCCGCACTAAGATTTAGCACTTTACGTTTAGTCTCTTTAACATTTCCTAACAAGTTACGACATCTCAACCAATTAAGTGCAATGCCAAATCATTTTTGTTAATAGTTGTTAAACATTTCAGGTTCCCAACGGCATTTTTATCGACCAACAGCGGTTTTTTATCGACAAAAACAACGAACATCTGCTCAAAAACAGGTCTAATTACCCCATATCAGCCGAAAATAGCAGCATCCGGAGGAGCAAATCGTCGGATTGTCGGACAAATTGAAGGACAAACTGAAGGATTGATGGCTTGGAAGAAGTCGCAGCCAGTGATAATTTACAATTTAACGATTTACCATTGACAATTGGAAGAAGGCACAGCCAGTGATAATTTACAATTTAGCGATTTACCATTGACGATTGAAAGAAGGCACAGCCAGGGATAATTTACAATTTAACGATTTACCATTGACGATTGGAAGAAGGCACAGCCAGGGATAATTTACAATTTAACGATTTACCATTGACGATTGGAAGAAGGCACAGTCAAAGACAATTTACTATTTAACGATTTACCATTGACGATTAAAGAAGTCACAGTCGCAGACTACTGGATGGATTGAAGGATTGAAGGATTGATGGACCAGTAACCAGTAACCAGTAACCAGTAACAAGCAACCAGCAACCAGCAACCAGCAACCAGCAACCAGTAACCAGTAACCAGCAACAAATCGCCCGTCCTTGTTTTACCCGCTGAGTCCCTAAAGGGAGAACCAACAAGGACTAATAGCCAGCAACCCTTTAACCGCAAAACGTGTCCCGAACTTGCTTCGGAGGGCGCAAAGAAGACGCTGAGTTCCGCAGAGATGACGGATGCTCAGCCTTTCAGGCTGCTAACCCCTAGCTGAGCTCCTGGCTATCTTGTCTCAATACTCAATACTCAATACTCACGTCTCACGACTCAATACTCACGACTGACCACTGAACTCTCGGATTGTTAGATTTCCGGCCTGATGAACTCCCCGACTTGTTGAATCGTTGTTACGACTGACTTTGAATTTTCAATAGCCAATGTTCAATATCGAATAACCAATAGAAACGCTCTGCGGAACTCTGTGCGGTCCTCAGTGTCCTCTGTGGTAAATAATGTGGTGGACTGAAGGATTGAAGAAGTCGCAGCCAGGGATAATTTACAATATAACGATTTACCATTGACGATTGGAAGAAATCGCGGTCACAGTCACAGTAGACAGACTGCCGGATTTTCAGATTGCTGGATAGACAGATTGAAGGACTGACAACAAATGACAATGATTGACAACGACTGACAACAAAATGACAACTCACATCTCACGTCTCAAGACTCACGACTCAAGACTGATCACTGAGACTGGATGGCTAGACTGAAGGATTGATGGATTGACGGACCAGAAACAAGCAACCAGTAACCAGCAACCAGCAACCAGCAACCAGCAACCAGCAACCAGCAACCAGCAACCAGCAACCAGTAACCAGCAACCAGCAACAAATCGCCCGTCCTTGTTTTACCCGCTGACTCCCTAAAGGGAGAACCAACAAGGACTAACAATTCAAGCTTCAAGCCTCAAGCCTCAAGCCTCAAGCCTCACACTTCACCCCGCCGGGGTATTTCTCTGCGTCTTCTCCGCGTCCTCCGCGTTTTCGTATTTTAACCGCGAAGAACGCAAAGGAGACGCTGAGTTCCGCAGAGATGACGGATGCTCAGCCTTTCAGGCTGCTAGCCTCCTTGCTGTGCTCCTGGCTATCTTGTCTCACGACTCACGACTCACGACTCAATACTCACGTCTCGCGACTCACATTTCACCCCGCCGGGGTATTTCTCTGCGTCTTCTCCGCGGTTAAACTCTTTGGAACTTGGACTTTGGTATTTGGATTTTGGTATTTGGATTTTTGAACTAAAAATACTGCTTCCGGGTATAGGGTCTTCGGTAGAAGTCGAACTCGTAAACAACGCGGATTTCGTGGGTTTGCAGTTGGTATTTAAAGATTTCGCGGCCAAAGGGAAACTCCATGGCATAACCAAAGCGGATATTTTTCATCATCACAAACTGGGTGAGCAAAGCAGCGGTATTGTTAGTTCGGTACATCGCTCCCACCCAAAACTGGTCCCAGAACAGCCAGTTCGCTGCCAGGTCGGCAACGATGGGTTCACCGACAGCACCTTTCACGAGCAGGGTTGGTTTAAAACGAATTTGGCGCTGACGACCAAAGAAGTAGCCTCCCAGCAGGTAGCAGTAGCGAACATCGGCCAGCGAGGAGAAGTTGGCGATATCGGACCGAAACTTGTTGGAGATGATCTGCGGGATGGACAAACCAATGTAGTATTCACGGGTATAAACCAGGGCGCCAACGCCCCATTTCAACATCAGATGCTGGTGAACATCGGTTGCAAAAGCCTGGTCGGGTTCATCGGTCCCCCAATCCAGGTCGTAGCGGGTTAGCAGGTTGTCGTAGTTGATAATGCCCACCTTGAGGCCCAGACGCAGGTCGGTTTTCCAGTCGAGGCGAACCTGGTAGGAATAGTCAGCTGCAATGGTCAGTTTATTTTCGTAGCCGATATGCTCGTTATTGATATTGAGGCCGATGCCATTATTATCGTTTTTCACCGGTTTGTACCAGCTGGCAGCTGTCATCAGGGGAGCTCCTTCCTGGCCCATAAAGTAACGGCGGGTGAACACCTGCACCCCCACTTTTTCCCACATCCCGGCATAGGCCGGATTGATGGTCTGCATGCCGTTCATGTACTGGGTAAATACCGGGTCGGTATAGATTTTATGCGAGCGATCGCGGTCGATCTGTGCAAAAACGGACGAGACGCCACACATGCACAGCACGACCGGAATCATTCTTTGTAAGAAGACCCTTTTCAATCCATAAGCCCGCATTTCCTTTCTCATTTCCTAATTGCCTGATTTTGTATTTCCATAGGCCACCATGACGAAGCCCCGCTTCAAATCGCCGTTTCCTTTATCCAGCAAATAGAGGTACACGCCCGGGATTACCATACCGTCGCTATTATGATGATGCCTGCTGGTTTGCCCGCCCCACCACAAATCGGCTTTCTGATACCCCCAAACAGTTGTATTCCCGTAGTTTTCCTTCTTGTACAACAGGTAACCCTGCTGGTCGAAGATCATCAGTTTCGCCTGCGGATACTGCTCAATACAGTCGATTACAAAATAGTCGTGCACCCCATCGCCGTTCGGCGAAAAGCCTTCGGGAATAAAAAAGTGGCAGCTGGTATCGGAATTGGCCGGCTCGCAGTCGAGCCCCTCGGGAATGGTAATGCGCACCACAGCGGTATCGCAGAGCCCTTGGTCCACATCGAGGCACAGCCGGTAAATGAACGAGTCGGTACCAAACACATCCAGGTCGGCTAGATAGCGGATAGATCCCTGGTCGTCTTCCAGATGCAGCACTCCCAGGGTCGGCTCCTCCACAATGTCGACCCGAATCGGAAAGTTCTCCCAATCCCAGTGGTCGTTCTCGGTCACATTATCGAACAGCGGATCACAATCGACCGTATAGCTGTCGGGCACCGCCTCAGGCGGTATCAGCTCGTCTTTGGGTTCCAGAATTTGAATTATTCCGGCCTGCATATTATTGGTGCACTGCGAAGCATTCCAGCGGGTAAGCTTGAAATAATAGGTTCCCGGCTGATGCCATATCACCTCAACCCGTGATCCTGTATTTATCCCATTGACAAATTCAGCCATATCGGCAGTCACCTGCCCCTGGTCGACGGCGAAATCGACTGTTGAATCGGCATACAACTCCCACGCATAAGTTTCGCCGGGCTTTGGCTCGATCTGCAACGTTGTTGACTGACCTGAATACACCGTAAGCTGGGCCATGGCTGAAGCCGTAGCCAGCAATACCGGTAGCATTACCAGTATCCATCTGCTTATATGGTATCCAAGTCGGTTCATGAATCAATTTTGTTCTATTCCAATTAACTGGCAGTTAAAACCAGCGTTGGGAGGACGCAGGGAAGGGTTCGAATCGTGCGTTGCGTGTACACAGCTCAATAATCCTCCAACTCAACAACCTCCGGTGAGCCCTTGTCTGATCAGCTCCAGTCTGTCATTCTCCCATCAAAGGCCTCGGCCTACCCTCTCCCGTTGCTTCGGAAGAGGGCTTGACGAGGGTATTTGATTATGAAAAAAGCAGGAAGCCAAACTAGTTGTTGACCGAAGTTTTTAGGATGAAATGTGGATCCGGCATAGCGGTATCTGTATTTTCCGGTCGTGGTGTAATGGTTGTTGAAGCCGAGTCGCCTTCATCAGCAGCCTTTGGATCGGTACAGGTCTCATTGACTGTATCATACATACCATCCGCCAATTTACCATCCAGGTACATGGTCAGGGTTTGAGCGTTCAGGGTTTCATAGGTGTTGTGATCCACTTTCACACGAACAAACACCGAAACACCGGCATCGGTATACGTACCGTCGGGCTCAATATGAGTGGTTCCGGAAACCAATGGCGACCATACTGTTGTAGCATTCCAGCTCCCCGGCAGCGCGTAAGTATATTCGTACTCAACACCCTGAACAGCGTTCAATCCATCTAAACGAAACTCAGGAATCCAGTAATCGGTAAAATTGGCCGCGATAAACTCGAAATAAAGGTAGTTATCGCCATAGTCGTAAACCAGCTTGCCACTTCGCATTTTCATCGATTCAATGTAATCCACACAAGTCGTTGGCGTAACGCCGTAATCATCTTGGGAATCAGCTGGTTTTGCCGGATCCATCGCAATAATATCGACCGTAAAGTAGTTTTTCGGATCGATCAGCCACACATTCGCCTGGTCGGTGCAACCTGCAGCATTCTCGTAGTAAGCCACCACATACAAACTGTCGTCGGTATTGATGATCGAGTTTAATAAACCGGAAGTCCAGGAAATTTGGACTGTCCCGTCGGTATTCACGTTAACATCATCAGGATCGATTTCGACGTTGTAGTCATCAGAAGCTTTAAGCAAGCCATCCGCACCCTCCTCAAGGGCTTTATCAACGTTAAACTGGCCGTTATCGATGAAATTGGGATCTTTTGTGGCCCAAAAACGCCACTTACCATCACCAGTCGGGTCATTTGCTTCCGCTTCGTAGGTGTACTCCTTACCGGCCACCGGATGCAACTCATCAGTCGTACAGTCCAATTTCGTTGGTTTCGACCAGGTTACTGCTTTCTGGGCATTTGATTCGTTTATTCCTGCAACTGCTGCCAGCAGGAAAAGACCGAGGGTTAAAAGTTGCTTTTTCATAATCATTTTTTGTTAGAAATTCGGTTAAACTTTATTTTCTTTCTTCTAATTTTCGATTCAAATCCTAATACCGCAGTTCTATCTCCGGACGAGCTACAATTTCGATCACTCCATCCCTGACCTCGGACATATTACCACACGAATCCTCGAGCCAGTAACGAATGGTGAAATATCTGTTTTGCTGCCCTTCGTTCACAAAAAGGATATCAGCGCTCAATTCACTTGGCTGACCAGTTTCATCGTCCAGAAGATTTCCGTCCGCGTCCTTGATCGGATCGCCATGATCATCGACAATCGTCCAGTGAAGAGCCAGATCGTCCGCCGACGTACAATTATCGGAGAAATAAGCCGTTGGGTTCAGATCAAGATCCGTGCTCCCTGCCTGAAATCGGTAATAATCAGAGTAGGCAAAGACAAGCTCTCCACCCGACACGAAGAAGTCTTTGAGCCGATCCACACAATAAGTATGAATGGGAACGGGCTGCAAAACCGGAGCGGTGTTATCATCTACTGTAATTTTCTGTTGGCATTCGGTATAATTACCGGCAAAGTCGGTAGCGCGATAAGTGCGCAGGATATAGTCATCGCAGACTGATGCGCCAATAAGCTGGTCGTTAATCTGAATGTTGATCTCCTCCGGGGCGGTACAGTTGTCGGTTGCCCCCAGCGCCTCGGGCGAGGGCTCCGGGATTTCTTCGTAGCACTTCAGTTCCAGATTTTTAGGGCAGTCAAAATCAGGAGCTACGGTGTCGCCAAGCTGCACTGTGGCCAGCTCTGTTGCACACAGATGGTCGTTCACCAAAGCATTCACGGTGAACGCCGTTTTCTGTACCGAGTTAGGGATCAGGCTCACGAGCTGTCCGCTAATATCAAAGCCTGTGGCATCGCCGGTTCCTGTTGCTGCCACATTGCCGGGGATGTAATCCAGATTATCGCGCGACCATTCAAAAGAAAGTCCACTGATTGCCGATGAATTATCCGGATCGATCACCAGCAACATCTGCGCGTTATCGGGACAAAGCAAACCGTTGTTATCAACGATTGTAAATTGCGGCATGGGCTCCACGACCACCGTAAAGTGAAGTGGCTCGCCCACACAGCTGCCCGAAGACGGGCTAACCGTAAAATCGATATAGCCGGTTGTAGTACCGGTATTTTGTACCGTTTCGCGAATGACCGATCCGCAAGAACCCTCACAGCTCGTCCGGCTAATCTGAACATCCGGATTGCTGTCGCGAATAACAGCAGTCCAGCTATAATTGACCTTATTGGGATCGATCGGCTCTTCATGCAGCGCATCCACGCTACTTAAGCGAATATCGGTCTGTTCCGACGAACAATAAACCAGATCGCCAGCGGTTGATGTTACCGGATAGGGATTAATAACGTACCGCACCTCCTGCATACAGGACTCGGTATTGGCACAGCCTACATAAAAGATCCACTCGCCGGGAGTTGTGACATCTGGAATAATGCCTTCTTCGACCGGATCGAACTCACTTCCAGTGGTAATAAAATTCATATCTTCATCATACCAGCTAACATCATTATTGATGGCATTGATGAACTTGGCCTTATTGCTCTTATTAAACTGAAAATTGACCGTATTGTCGGAGGTAATATCATAATCGTTTACCACCATCTGGTAATATTTATCGGGATCCAGAACGATAACTGCCGTGGATTTCGCTTCGCCAACATCGATAAACCGCACAAAGCCCTGAGCCGGTTTGGCCGGATCGAAAGGGTACTCGTATATTGAATAGCTGAATTTACTTTTACTACTGTTGTTATCGTTAAATGCCAAAACCGGATCGTCTTCGTCGACGATAAAAATATCGGTCACCGCATAAGCCACCTCAACATCCGCCTCATAGGTGATGTCTTTTTTCGTAACCACATAGATTTGATCTTCTTGCGGGGCTAGGTCTTTCACGTGAGGTTCATCCAACCAGTCGAAACAGGTGGCCTCTGCGCTAAATGGTAAGTGAGGCTGCCCCTGACAAATCTCCACATCGGCCGAGTTCACAAAGCCCAGTCCCATATCGGCGGTAATCAACGTGTAGCAACCGGGGGAGGCACTATTTCGGGCGTATACCGTAACCGGACCGAAAGGCAAACCGGGGCCGGCTTCATCCACCGTTGTCCAGCTCGCACCATTATCGTAAGAATATTCAATATACCCAACATCTTCACCGGTGAAATTCAACGGATTGTTGAGATCACCATCCAAAGTACCCCGCATTTTTAAGGAACGTTCGGTACAGTTTAAGGAAATTCCGATAACCGGATTGCCAAACACTTTAATCGGAATATCTTCACTCAAACTACAACTTCCATCAGTTGAATAGGCCGTTAATCGCAAGGTTTGCACACCGGCAATCATCTGCACGCGGAAATTTCCGGGTGTATCCTGATAAATTTCCGGGCCTGTTGCATCATAAGTTCCATCCCGATATTCCAGTTCATATCTCCAGGCCTCCGGCTGGTCAACCGTTACATAGACATCGTCGAATTCGCAATAGCGGAGCGTGTCTGCACCGGCTTGATTGCGCACGGTAAAACTAAAATCGATCGACGGGTTGACAACGACAGGGTAAGTGAAGGTTTCGCTACAACCGGAAGCTGTCGACACAACCAGACTGTAAACAACGGTAACCGGATTCGAACCAGTATTGGTTAGCTGCTCTATTATTGCCGACCCACTGCCGGAAGAAGCCACATTGGAAATTCCGGCAACTTCTGATCGGGACCAGCTAAATGAAACGTCTTCAGCAGTAAATGCAGGTTCCAGACGAAATGGTTCACCACTACATACGACGGGCTCGTCAGCAGGTAAAATCAACTGCAACTCTTCAACGGTTAACTGATGGCTATCCGCCAAGTTGACCGTTACTCCGGAAGCATCCGTTACCGAAACCAAGGTGTAGGTGGTCGTAACCGCAGGATTGTCCGTAAAATTATAAGGTGAAGCAGCAATCCCATCAACATGGCGTTCCTCTGTCCCGTTTGAGTACACGAGATTCCAAGGTCCGGTTCCTGTCAGTGCGACAGACAGATTCCCGGTCGATCCTTTACATATCGTATCATCGCCCGATATCGTGGCAGTTGGCCGAATATCGGCAATGGCTGCCAGCGATAGGTCAGAATAGCTTACATTATCCAGCAACAAGCTCGATCGCCCGACACCTACAGAAGCGGTCAGGGGCGTCCATCTGGCTCCATCCCAATGGGCGGGCACCAGGTTGCTGCGAACAGCAAGATCGGGCACGAACACCGTTTGGGGATACATCGCAATAAGATCATAGCGCGTTAGCCCTTCGGTACTGATCTCCCAGTAGCGGTTCATATAATTGGTGGTATTATCGTCGTTCGGATGCTGTTGTTCATGCATTGCCAGGCGAATGGAGCCACTGCCCGATTCCTGTTGGATCTCCGAAAAAGCCATGGTCGACTGGGCGCTATTCGAGTCGTAAAGATCGACGGTGAGCGCACTACCACTTACCGGAAGCGTCAGTGAATTGTCGTGCAGAAGCAATCCGCTGACATTGGCCGTTTGACTGTAGCTTCCGGTCACCACCAGATCGGCCTTCAGCTCCAAGAGTCCCGACTGTATGCTCAAGCTGTTGGCGCTAACCGCAGCATTCAACGTAACCACCGACGTGATTCCACCTGCGACATCGATCTGCAAATGATTAAATAGCAGGGATGATGCTCCCCCAACGGAACTTCCGGCACCGGTCAGGCGGGTTATTCCCTGATCGGACCAGGTACCATTGACCGTCAGGTTGCCGGCAATGGTCAGGCTGGCTGTCGGCTCCAGGATGAGGCTGGCACCGACCTCAACAGTCAGGCTGCGACAGTTGGCCGTTCCTCGGATGGTGATCGTTTGTCCGGCTCGAATGATCACATCGTCATCCAAAGTCGGCACCCCCTGCGGACTCCAGCTAGTGGCATCGCTCCAATCCTGACTGGCAACCGCCTCGATATTGGCGGGCAGCGCCATCCCGGCAGCCAAGACGGAATTACCCGCCAGCATTGACATCAGGCAAAAAATCCCCGCCAGAAAAACGATCTTCATCGCTTTTCCGAAGAGCTCAGGCTTGCGGTATGTATTTCTACTCTTTGTCATAACACCATTCTCAGGCACAGAAGGATTACCTTCAGCTGCCGGCACAGGCTGCTTTTGGGGATGAGTTAAAAATCAGGGCTAACGGGCGAAACGAAAAGCTTGTTTGGCACAAAACTTCCAACAAACAGTATTCTCAGGCAACAGACCGGGCAGGAACGTCGGGGCATGAACAGATTCAACAATACGGCAATCGCAATTTTTCATATATTCGTCGTCTTTTTTATACACAAAACAGTCTGGTTTCGGAGCGCATCAGGCCGAAAAGAGCAAAGCTCTTTCCGGCCCGTGCCAGGGTGTCAGCCTCCGTTTTTTTTTAGAAACAGGGTATAAAACAGGGAACTGATCTTCTCTCTTCCAATCCTTAATCACTAAATTTGATAAATAGTAACCCCTTTCTGATAACTACTTTTCAACATTTGATAATTGCAATATGATGAAAAACATAATACCACACGTCAAATAAGGCAGTTAGCAAGCCTTAAGAATTGTTAAAAAAATGAACGATTGGCACGCTATGATTGACGATTGGAAGAAGTCACCGTCAGTGATAACTTACAATTTGACAATTTACCATTGACGATTGGAAGAAGGCGCGGTCACAGTCACAGTAGACAGACTGCCGGATTTTCAGATTGCTGGATAGACAGATTGAAGGACTGACAACAAATGACAATGATTGACAACGACTGACAACAAAATGACAACTCACATCTCACGCCTCAATACTCACGACTCAAGACTCACGACTGACCACTGGACTCTCGGATTGTTAGATTTCCGGCCTGATGAACTCCCCGACTTGTTGAATCGTTGTTACGACTGACTTTGAATTTTCAATAGCCAATGTTCAATATCGAATAACCAATAGAAACGCTCTGCGGAACTCTGTGGTAAATAATGTGATGGACTGAAGGATTGAAGAAGTCACAGCCAGTGATAATTTACAATTTAACGATTTACCATTGACGATTGGAAGAAATCGCGGTCACAGTCACAGTAGACAGACTGCCGGATTTTCAGATTGCTGGATAGACAGATTGAAGGACTGACAACAAATGACAATGATTGACAACGACTGACAACAAAATGACAACTCACGTCTCACGACTCACTACTCAAGACTCAAGACTCATCACTCACGACTGAACACTGATCACTCACCACTCACCACTCACCACTCCTCCCTGCATTTCTGTGTTCAAAAAAAAATCGTTAAAATCGTGATGCCGGCAAACAAGCGGGGCACAGCATTGTTTTATTGTCAGACTGGTCTAAAGAGGCAGCCTGGGAAGGCTGCGCGACCGACAAAATGCATATTAACCGACAGGCCGATGGTCTGTATAATTTGATAAAAAAAACTACAATGAAAGAAACAACTGGAAAAATTACATTTAAAGGAGGTCCGTTAACTTTATTGGGCGAGCCGGTTCAAGTTGGGCAAAAAGCCCCTGATTTCACGGTGCTGGGTGCTGATTTAAGCCCTGTTCAACTGAGCGATTACGATGGAAAAGTTCGTATTCTGGCGCTCTATCCATCCATCGACACGGGTGTTTGTCAATTACAAAACAAGCGTTTCAATGCCGAAGCCGACAAACTGGATGGCGCTGTGGTTTTGTCCATCTCATGTGACTTACCCTTCGCGCAAAGCCGCTTTTGTGCCGCCGAAGGCCTGGACAAGGTAATCACCCTCTCGGACCACAAAGATGTTGACTTTGGCTTAAAATACGGATTCTTAATCAAGGAACTACGCTTACTGACCCGCGGTACAATCATCATCGATCAGCAAGGTACTATTCAGTATGTTGAAATCTGTCCCGAAGTAACCGACGAGCCAGACTACGAAACTGCTTTGGCCGTGGTCAAAAAACTGATTTAGTCATCTGACTATAAACAACTGGCCGGGTGAACCGAATTCACCCGGTCTGTTTTATTCTGCCGGCGAGTCGGATCAAAGTGCAAACGTAAGCCCTCCGGTAACATTGTTTATTGCGGCCTCAGCCCAGATAAACCAGCGCTGGCCAACGCGATAGCGGAGGCCCAGGTGCAAATCACCAACCAAGCTTTTCTCGTGCCAGTCCTTACTGCCGCCACCCATTTCAATCTCGGCACTCACACCGGCATAAATATTCCAATGATTCTGTCGCGGTCGCCAGCCGGCTTCGGTAAAATGATAACTTAAGCGTGCCCCCAGATACGGCGTTTTAGCTTGTCCGTCGGCCTTACTCTGCCGATAGAGAGAGGCTTGGGCTCCCACCGATACCTTTTCGGTCAGCAGGTAATCGAGCACCATCTTTCCGCCTACCACACTCTCGTATTTAAACTCTTTGGAAAAGCCACCCGACAGATAAAGCGCTCCGGCATAACCATTCCACATATTATAGCGTTGTCGATGAGCTTTCGCTGCTGGTGCCGAAACGGACAGGGCAGATTGCTCAGGCCCCTTATTTACTGTGGGCACACTGCCTCGGCACGGATAAACCAAGAACAGGACTGGCAGCCCCAAACAGATCAGGGATTTTCGCAATAGTATTCTTTTTATCATAGGTCGAATTTGTTCAATTTTCAGCAGTTTCGCCCGGGAGCAACTACACATCCGGCAAAGCTTCCGATTGTTTGAGCAGGGAGCATCCGGAAATCCACCGAACTGTTAATTGAGCGACTGACAGCCACCAAACGGAATCAAGGCCTTCAACCCGACACCAACTGCTATGAGCTAAATACGCAGCAAAGTCCAATTTATTGTTTACAGCGAATATTTCCGCCCGTCGACAACCTGGAGGCAAGCACGCAGACTAACGAATGCGTCTCAGATTATAGATAACCACCGGCTCGTTCAGATACTGTTCATCGTCCTCCAGCAGCTGAATCTGACGCAACACATCCATTCCTTCCAGCACCTTACCAAAAGCAGCAAAGCCCTGGCCGTCGGGGTTTCGTTTTCCGCCAAAATCCAATTCAGGCTGATCACCCAGGCAAATAAAAAATTCGGTTGATGCTGTCCCCGGCTCATTGCGGGCCATCGAGATCACCCCATCGCGATGCTTAATTCCCGTTTGGGCGGTTGTCTCGTGCTGAATGGCGGGATAGCGGGCAATCTGCACATCGTCCTGCAAGCCACCCTGCACCACTTCAATTTTCACCGGACTCTGCGGCTGGTTATCGGGACGTACCACCCGGTAGAACCGGGCATTCAGATAAACAGCCTGATCGACCAGTTTTAAAAAGTTGCCGGCCGTTACCGGAGCATGAACAGTGTCCAGCTCTACGATAATATTTCCCATCGAGCTTTCAATTTCCACTTTCGGCAGCGGACTTTTACCACAGGCCATCAAACTAAACAACAGCACTACAAAACCCAACAATTTCGTCATAAACTTTTCAATCTGGTTTATTTGCCCCAAAATAGGGCTTTCCAATGAGTTTTCAGCCCTACTTGCTGTCAGAACTTTATTCCGGGACTTGTTTTTGGTGCCGAGAAGGGAGATTCAGTCGTCAGTCGTGAGTCGTGAGTCTTGAGTTGTCATTGGTTGTCAGTCCTTGTTGGTTCTCCCTTTAGGGAGTCAGAGGGTAAAACACGGACGGGCGATTTGTTGCTGGTTACTGGTTACTGGTTACTGGTTCATCAGACATTCAATCCGTCAATCCGCCAATCCGCCAATCCGCCAATCTGGGCCTGCGCAAGCAACCGAACAACACGCTTCATAAGTTCTTAATTTTCAACAAAACAAATTCACGGGCAATTGACCATCCTTTAATCGATGCGTAATTGTGAAAGCCGATTTTAGCCGTATAAAATGTTAGCGGATGATGAAATCCAGAAAAATTGAGATCGCCGTTTTATCCGATCTCCACCTGGCCACGCGTGCCTGCAAGGCCAAAAAGATTTTGCACTATCTAAAATCGATCCACCCACAGATACTGGTGCTCAACGGCGACATTATCGACTCGTGGCGCTTTAGCCGCAACTACTTCCCCAAGCCACAGCTGAAAGTCGTCCGGCAACTCATCAAGATGATGGAAAAGGGGGTGCAGATCTTCTACATCACCGGCAACCACGATGAATTTTTACGCCGTTTCAACCAAACCGAGATTGGCAAGCTGAAGATTGTGAACCAACTTATTTTAGAGTTGGATGGCCGGAAAACCTGGATCTTCCATGGCGACCTGTACGATCATATCATTCACAAAGCCAAGTGGCTGGCCAAAATCGGAGCCGCGGCCTACGGACTGCTGACGGTGCTGAACAACGGCATCAATCTGCTGCTTCGTTCCTTCGGACTGAGGGAGGTCATCCTCTACAAGCGCATGAAAAAGAAAGACAAGAGCAACCAACCGACAGCTTTCGAAAAGGCCATAGCGAGCACTGCCGCGCTGAACAATTACGATACGGTAATTTGCGGGCACACCCACCTTCCGAAGGACAAGCGGGTGATGATGCCGGGGAAGACCATTCGCTATATCAACTGCGGCGACTGGGTGGAGCATTTCACGGCGGCAGAGTACAACGAGGGCAAATGGGAGCTTTGCTATTTTGAAGATCCGGAGGAGGAAAATGCCCCGGATGACCCGGAGATGCCCGACAACAAACAACTCTATCAATCGCTGATCCGGGAGCTGGCTCTGGCAAACTGTCTGTAAACCTTAAAACACAACGTGTATGAACCACCAACAAATCAAAATTTTATATGCCATCCAGGGCACCGGAAACGGACATCTGGCACGCGCTACCGAGATCATCCCCTTGCTCAACAAGCTGGGGCAAACCGACCTGCTGGTCAGCGGCACCCAGGGCGACCTTGCCCTTCCTTTTCGGGTGAAGTACAAACGCTACGGACTAAGCTTCATCTTTGGCAAACACGGAGGCGTGAGCATCGGGCAGACCATCCGCCAATCGCGCCCCTTCCGTTTGCTGCGCGATATCCTCAGCCTGCCGGTTGACAACTACGATCTGGTGATCAGCGATTTTGAGCCGGTATCGGCCTGGGCCTGCAAACTGCGCGGCAAGGCCTGCATCGGGCTGAGCCACCAAAACGCAGTGCTTCACCCACACGCCCCTGCGCCACCGCAAGCTGACCGGATTGGACGCTTCATTCTGAAACACTATGCACCTGCTACCATCCGTTACGGCTTTCACTTTAAACCACTGGATGCGCAAAACTTCGCCCCCGTGATCCGTTCATCGATTCGCCAGGCCAAACCACGCCAGCTCGGGCATTATACGGTATACCTGCCAGCCTACAGCAATGCGGAAATAGCCCATATCCTTCGCCTGTTTCCGCAGTATAACTGGCAGGTATTCTCGAAACACTGCCGCGAGGATTACCGCCAGGGATCGATCTGGTTTCGCCCTGTATCGCTGGAAGCCTTCACCAACTCGTTTGTGAACTGCACCGGCATCCTCTGCACGGCGGGCTTCGAAACACCGGCCGAAGCCATCTATATGGGCAAAAAGCTTTGTGTGATTCCGATGAAAAACCAATATGAGCAGGCTTGCAACGCCGAATTTCTCCGCAGCATGGGCATCCGCGTGCTGAGCGACTGGCACCACGCAGCCGACATGATCGATCAATGGCTGCGAAGCAACAAGCCCTTGCACATCAACTACCCCGATGAAACCTTCACTATCCTCCGGCAGCTTGTCCGGCAGACCGTGGAACACCATCCGGAGCGGACGCGATCCTCGCTGCTGTTGGCCAATTAACGACGTGCGGGGATCTGTGGATTATTGGGTTATTAGATGCTCGGATTTTCGGATTGATGGACCGACTGAAGGATTGAAGGACTGAAGGATTGAAGAAGTCACAGCCAGTGATAATTTACAATTTAACGATTTACCATTGACGATTGGAAGAAATCGCAGTTGACGGATTACCAGATACTCGGATTGGTGGATAGTCGGACTACCGGATGCTTAGATTACTGGAGTGATCAACAAATTGAAGGATTGACGGATTGATGGATGGAATGCCTGATGGACCAGCAACCAGTAACCAGTAACAAATCGCCCGTCCTTGTTTTACCCTCTGACTCCCTAAAGGGAGAACCAACAAGGACTAATAACCAAATGACAATGAATGACAACTCTCGTCTCACGACTCATAACTGATCACTGCGACTGATTACCGGACTCCCGGATTTCTGAATGTTCGGATTACTGGACTGACAACAAATGACAATGATTGACAACAACTGACAACAAAATGACAACTCACATCTCACGCCTCAATACTCAAGACTCACGTCTCACTACTCAAGACTCAAGACTCACGACTCAAGACTCACGACTCACGTCTCAATCACTACATCTTCAAAAAGCGTGGCAGCCAGGTCAGCGAACCATGCTCGCGGGTAATCGCATCGTAGAGTGCCTGGTAAGCTTCCTCATCGTTCAGCCGGTCGTAAGCTTTCAGACGGAACAGGTCAACCATCAAACCAAACCAGCAGCAAGTGCTGAATGGCTGAGCCTTAAGCATAGCCCGGCTCTGCTCGAACAACTCAAGGGCTTTTCGCTTGTCGCCCCCCAGCAGTCGTGGCTTGTGCAGTAGCATCATCCCCTGCTCGAACCGAAAGAACGGGTCGTCGGCTTCCCGTTCCTGCGCCTTATTCATCGCTGCCTGGTGCGCGGCATAGAAAAAAGGGGTTTTCATCGGGAACATACGAATTTGCAGTGCCCGGAAGCCAGCCTCAAGCCCCCAAAAGCCCGCCTCATTCGGGTAGATCGTTTGAGCCAACTCCAGCTCTGCCAGCGCCTTAGTGATTTCCAGCTCCGCATCGGCCGCCCGGTTGTTACCCACATAATAGCCGGCAAGTCCGTAGCGTGCCAGAGCAATCTCTTGCTGCCAGGAAGCACTCGTATCGGGCCTGCTTTTCATCGTTCGGATCAGGGCAGGCCATTGTTCCATCCGGTCGTTCACATAACTGTGGTACAACCGACAGCGAATAGAGTCGGCCGTCACCTGCGCCCAGCCCGACGCCGCAACCAGCAGGAGCAACCAGCCGAGTAGAAACAACGGTCTGCTCATAGCTCCTCCTTTCGGTGGGCTCGTTCCGCTTTTGTCCGATAAAGCTGCCACCATGGAATTCGGGGAAGCTCGTGATGCTCCCAATGGTAGCCAAAGAAATAACAGCTGAGCATGGCCCACCAATGCGGTCCCTGCTGACTACGTGCCCGATGTGGCATCATATCGTCGCTGTGCGGCTTGCGATGTGGCAGATAGGTACCCACAAAGAACAACTGAAAACTGGCCAGCACAGCCGGAACGATCCAAAAGATCAGCAGTCGAGGTACTTCAACCCAAATCTTCAGCAAATTGAATACAACGGCCATAAACAGGAATTGCCAGATTGTAGCATAGCGTTTCAAAAAGACCAGCCACCACAGCCATACATTTTGCGAATGGACATAATAATCCGGATCTTTTTCGGTAGCCGGAAACAGATGATGCCGGTAGTGATTGCTGCTCAGCTTCCGGTACGACAAGCCGGCAAAAAAGAGCGATGCCGCCCAGCCAAAAGCCATGTTCACAGTTCGGTTGGGGCTCACCAGTCCATGCATGGCATCGTGACCGGTAATGAATAAACCAGTGTACAGGTAAGTTTGCAGAGCCAGATGCAAGTAAGTAGCGACAGACGAAAGCTCGAGCGGAGCCCACAGCAAACAATACAGCAGATGCCCCAGCCAGCAAAACATGATTAACAGCGCAACGAGAACTCCCATCAAAGTAGATTTAAGCTAATATTCAAACCGGCAAAAAAGATCAGTTGCCAAACAACAATCCAAACAGCCAACGGATTACGAATGTTTAAGCGGGCAAATTTCATGGCGGATAAAAACAAAACGGACAGCCAAAACCAGTCGATATAATTTCGCAGGGGTATTTGTCCGTTTTCCCAGGTCCACATATCCAGCCGAACAGCCACGGGTTCCATCAACAGGTCGAAGGCCACCATCAGCAATCCGCCAATTACGGACATCCACCATTTTAAGTTGAAAGCCGAAAGCGCCACATAAATGCCATAACAGAGTACCAGCCAATTGACACCAATCAACAGCGGCGTTTGCCAGAGCTTCAGTCCCAACACCGGGCCGTAGGTATACGAACCAAACAGGTAGCCGGTTTGAGTACCGATCAGCTCGGCAACAAAAGCAGCAACTGCAACAAGCAAGAGGCAGCCATACACCCGGGCATTGCGCGGCTGATGGAAAAGCACCAGTACCCCAAAGGACAGGAAGAGATTCCAGGCACTGAGCTGTTTAAATAGTCCTTCGGTTTGGGGAAAGCTAAAACCAACAATACCCACCAGATAGAGGATCGCCAGGCCGATGCGCACCGGCCACAGCAGCTTGCTTGCTTTAATCATGGCCTTCCTCCTTTTCTCCGATCCAGTCGGCAACAATTTTGGCCGATGACAAACACAGCGGAATACCTCCTCCGGGATGTACACTTCCCCCCACAAAGTAGAGGCCCGGCATCGTTTTCCGGTGGTTGGGATGCCTCCGAAAAGCCGACCAAAGACTGTTGGAGCTCGTGCCGTAAATAGCTCCTCCAACCGAAGAGCTTAGCTGTTCGATTCCTTGCGGGTCGAGCAATTCTTCGCAAACGATGCGGGATTCGATTTCACAATTCAGCATGCGCTCCAGCTTTTCAACAATACGGGCCCGGGTTTGCAGCTTCAGCCGCTCCCAGTCCTGCCCCTCATCAACGGGAGCATTCACCATCACAAACCAGTTCTCGGCTCCCGGCGGAGCATCGCTGCCTGTCATCTTGTTGCTCACATACACATAAACCGTGGGATCGTTGCTGATGGTCTTTTGGCGAAACAAACAGTCGAACTCAGCCTCATAATCAGCACTGAAAAACAAATTATGCAGATCAAGCTGATCATACACCCCGTCCATGCCCCAATAAAAGATCAGTGCCGAGCTCGAAGGCTCTTCCTTGCGCCGAGGCTTGCGATGGGCACCATCCTGCAACAGCGAATCGTAGAAATACCGCACATCCACATCGCTAACCACCAAATCATAAGCGATCTGCTGCCCTCCGACCTGTACGATTTTAGTTGCGCGATCGCCCGGCGCCACCCGTTGAACCGGCGTGTTAAAATGAAACTTCACCCCCAGCTTTTCAGCCTGCTGCTGCAAGGCCTCTGCAATGGCATACATCCCCCGATCGGGGAAATAAGCGCCCTGATTATGCTCCAGATGGGCAATAACTTGCAGCGTTGCCGGCGCCTGGTACGGGTTGGAGCCGTTATAGGTTGCAAAGCGATCGAACAGCTGCACCAGCCGCGGATCGTTGAATGCCGCCTGGTTTTTTCGATGCAGGGTCGTGAAAGCCTGTATCTGCGGAAGCTGCATCGCCCGGCGCAAATTGCTCCACGACAGCAGCCCCGACAAGCGGTGCAAACTGTTAAAAATGAATATTGGCGCAGTGATCCGGTAGAGCTGTGCCGCTTTTTGCAAATAACGGGTTACAGCCTGTACCGGCACGCCCAGCTTAGCCTTTAGCTCACGGGCAAATCGTTGCTGATCGGCATAAGCATTCAACCGTGTTCCATCTTCGTAAAAGTAGCGGGTCACCAGCTCGAGCTTCCGATACGCAATACGCAGCTCCGGATCGAGTAGCTCATCCAGCAACTCGGGCATGGTAAACAGCGAGGGCCCCCGGTCGAAACGATAAGCTCCCATTCGCGATTCATTCAACTTACCACCGGCATGACTTGCCTGCTCGTACACGCTGACAGCATAGCCCATCCGCGCCAAACGAATGGCAACCGCCAGGCCGCCAACACCGGCTCCGATCACAGCAACTTTCTTCATAGCTTCGCGTTCAATAAATTAATAAACAAGGCTATCCCAAAAAAATATCACTCAATATAAAAACTTTTCACCGCTTATTTGTTTAATGAATAAACATTTTTCCTAAACAACATGACTCAAAAAGCACTAATCATCGGAACCGGACTAGCCGGATTGTCGACAGCCCTCAGACTAAGCAGCAAAGGCTACGCAGTGGAGATGGTAGAGAAATATCATCGTCCGGGAGGTCGGTTAAACCTATTGGAGAAGGACGGATTTAAATTCGATATGGCCCCAACCTTTTTCAGCATGAGCTACGAATTTAAGGAGCTGGCCGACTACTGCGGGATTCCGATGCCCTTTGAATTTGTTGAGTTGGATCCGCTGTATGCGGTTCATTTCGAGGGGGACCAACGTTCCTATTTGATTTATAAAGATCTAAAAAAGCTGGCCGAAGAATTTAAAGAGCTGGAAGTTGGCCTGGAGGAAAAGCTGCGCCGATTTCTGAAAGCTGCCGGTGAAATTTTTCACGACACCGAGCACATTGTCATCAAGCAGAACTTCGACAGCCTGCTTGGCTACCTGTTGCAACTAACCCGGGTTCCGCTGAAACACGCTCCCAAGATGTTCTATTCGATGTGGAAAGAAATGGAGCGCAATTTCGATTCGTTTGAAGTGAAAGTGATTTTTTCGCTGGTTGGTTTCTTCCTGGGATCCACGCCTTTCGACACACCGGCGGTTTATGCCATGCTGAATTACACCGAGCTGGTACACGACGGCTACCACAACGTAAAAGGAGGGATGTACAAGATTGTGGAAGGGCTGGTTGCAGAGCTGGGAAAACGCCGGGTGCAGATGCATTTCGGCGTGGAGATTAACCGCTTTGAAGAGCGAAACGACCGGCTAAGTGCTTTTATCGACACGACCGGCAAGCGCTGGGAGGCTGACCTTTTTGTGGTGAACGCCGATGCAGCTGCCTTCCGCGGACAAGTGCTCGGCCGTAAAAAGTTCAGTCCGCAAAAGCTGGATGCCCAAAAGTGGACTTTAGCGCCGCTAACCATCTACCTGGGACTGAACACCAAGGTGAAAAATATGTACCATCACAACTATTTTCTGCGGAGAAATTTCGAAGAATACGCCCATAAGATTTTTAAAAACAGCATCAAGCTCGACAAGCCGTATTACTATGTAAACATTCAGTCGATGCACAATCCGGACTACGCGCCCCCGGGCAAGGAAAGTGTTTTCATCCTTTGTCCGGTGCCCGATTTGCGTTTCAAGCCAAACTGGGACGATGCCGAAACAATTGCCGATGCCATCGTCCAGGATTTGAGCGAACGCACCGGCTTCGACTTTGCAGCGCATACCGAAAGCCGGACGGTGTACGATCCGCAACAGTGGGAAAGCCTTTTCAACCTGTACCGGGGCAGTGGCCTGGGGCTGGCTCACGATCTGAACCAGGTTGGCGGTTTCCGTCCTTCAAACAAGGACGAGCAGCTGACAAACCTCTACTACGCGGGAGCTTCCACCGTTCCGGGAACGGGGCTACCCATGACTGTTATCTCATCGCGACTTGTAACCGAACGAATTTTAAATGATCATGGAACTTTATCGTAAAAACAACCTCGATTGCAGCCGGATCACCACCCGCAACTACAGCACTTCCTTTTCGCTGGGGGTGCGCATGTTGAATGCCAGGTACCGCCCGGGCATCTACAGCATCTATGGCTATGTGCGCTATGCCGACGAGATTGTCGACACCTTCTTTGAGCAGGATCAACGGCTGCTGTTCAACGAGTTTAAGGCCGAGAGCTGGAAAGCCATCGAGCGGGGTTTCAGCATCAACCCCATTATCGACAGCTTTCAGGAAGCCGTGCGCCACTACAGCATCGACCACCATCTGATCGAAGCCTTTTTGAGCAGCATGGAGATGGATCTTTACCAAAGTGAGTACGATCCCCGGCTGTTGGAACGCTACATTTACGGCTCGGCTGAGGCCGTGGGGCTGATGTGTCTGCGTGTTTTCTATTTCGACGAGCCGGAAAAATATGCCGGGCTTGTTGAGCCGGCCCGCAAGCTGGGTGCTGCATTTCAGAAGGTCAACTTTCTGCGTGATGCGCAGGATGATTTCGAAAACAAAGGGCGAATCTACTTTCAGGACATCGATTTTCGCCGGTTCGACCTGGCCAGTAAAAGACGCATAGAAGCCGAGATTGACGCCGATTTCAAAGCAGCCTACCAGGGAATCCGGGCGCTCAAAAAGGAAGTTCGCTTTGGGGTATATCTGGCGTACATCTATTACCTGCGTCTGTTCCGCAAGATCAAGCGGGCCCGTCCTGCCGACATTTTACGGCAACGCTACCGGCTGTCGAATCCCCGGAAGATGTACCTTTTGGCGAATGCCTATCTGAAAAATGCTTTTAATATTTTGTAGATGCAAGCAGCACAGTTTACTTATGCGGCCCTTTTACTGGGAACCATTGCCATTCCGCTGGCCCTAAGCTTCGACCGAAAGGTTCATTTTTACACCCACTGGAAATACCTGTTTCCGGCCATATTGGTTAGCGCCGCTGTTTTTCTAATGTGGGACGTTCATTTTACCGATGCAGGAATCTGGAGCTTCAACCCGGATTATGTCACCGGCTATGGCTATCTGGGCTTGCCCGTCGAAGAATGGCTGTTCTTCCTGTGCATTCCCTATGCCAGTTTATTTATTTACGAGGTGATGAAAGCTTACCTGCCCCGCCTGGAAATGCCCAATTTGATGCTTGCTCTCAGCCTGTTCATCATCGCCGGATCAGCAGCCATCAGTTACTTTCACCGGGCACAGCTCTATACCTTCTTCAACTTCCTGTTTCTGGCAATTTACCTGGGCTACACCATCTTCCGCAACCGCTTTAAAGCCCATCTGACCAAATTCTACCTCTGCTTTTTAATCGGGCTGCTCCCCTTCCTGATCGTTAACGGCATTCTAACCGGCCTGCCTGTTGTGGAGTATCATCCGGAACACATCCTGGGCCTGCGCATCTTCCATATTCCGGTGGAAGATTTTGGATACTTTTTTCTGCTCTTACTGATGAACACAACCATCTACGAGACTTTAAAAGAAGGGAAATACTATTGACCGGATTGATGGATTGACGGATTGAAGGATTGAAGGATTGAAGGAGGAACTGCCAGGGACAATTTACTATTTAACGATTTACCATTGACGATTGGAAGAAGGCACAGTTGACGGATTACCGGATACTCGGATTGCTGGATAGTCGGACTACCGGATGCTTAGATTACTGGAGTGATCGACAAATTTAAGGATTGAAGGACTGACGGATTGATGGATTGATGGAGGAACAGCCAGGGACAATTTACAATTTAACGATTTACCATTGACGATTGGAAGAAGGCGCAGTTGACGGATTACCAGATACTCGGATTGCTGGATGGTCGGATGTTTGGATTGAAGGACAAATTGAAGGATTGATGGAGTGAAGGAATGAATGCCTGATGAACCAGTAACCAGTAACCAGTAACTAGTAACAAGCAACCAGCAACCAGCAACCAGTTGAAGAGAGCACCAGCCTGAAAGGCCAGGTTAATTCAGCCCGGGGCAGAGCGACGAAGCCTGCCTTTGGTAGGCCAGAAGCGGCACCCCGGGATAGAACAGCCCCGCACCCCTTCGATCTTGGGAAAAGCGCCAGGGACAATTTACAATTTAACGATTTACCATTGACGATTGGAAGAAGGCGCAGTTGACGGATTACCGGATACTCGGATTGCTGGATAGTCGGACTACCGGATGCTTAGATTACTGGAGTGATCGACAAATTTAAGGATTGAAGGATTGAATGCCTGATGAACCAGCAACCAGTAACCAGCAACCAGCAACCAGTAACCAGCAACCAGCAACCAGTAACCAGCAACAAATCGCCCGTCCTTGTTTTACCCTCTGACTCCCTAAAGGGAGAACCAACAAGGCCTAATAACAAGTAACCAGCTCCCTTTATGGAACGCTGTGCAATCCTCTGTGTCCTCTGTGGTAAAAAAAGTGGCGGATTACCGTTTTTTGGGACAAACACGAAATGTCTCATAACTCTCGACTAAAAATCAACTGAATCGGATCATTTTTCAGTTTCATTGATTATTTTTAGGCAAAACTAACGACCTCTGCCCGGCAGAGGGCCAAACAAATCATTGAAAATGCTAAAATACACCCCCTATCTCCGGCTAAGCCAACACGAATCGGGACATTACGAGCTGGGCTTTGTTTTCCAGGCCGACAGCAAGCAAACAATTATCGGGATTGACCAGGCTCCTGTCACAGACGACAGCCACAACTATTGGGCAGTAACCATTCGTTTATCGTCCCGAATTGAAATTGTGAATGGTCCCGACGAGCCGGTTATCTCGGGAACGATCTCCATCGACAGCGCTGTTGCCAGTCAGTATACAACGATCAAATGCCTTATTCAGCAGGATCTTGCCGGAGAGAATGAAACCGCTAATGCCCGAGATACCAAGATCGACTTCAGCGATGCTGACTAAAAGACAACTACCACCAACCAGCACTTGTTAACGCCAGTGTTCATCTCATTGGGAGGTTTGAAATCGCAGATAAAAATCCCGGCAGCTTTCAATCAATCCCCAGCCATCCTGACTTCCTTATGTATAGAAACGATATTAATCCCGGCCGCCGATTTCGGCTCACCCTTATCGCTCTCCTGCTCTTGCTAAGCGCCCCGAGCATGGCAGAACCTTCCGTCCGCGACAGCCTGACCATTGAATCGTTGCTGGAGCATATCCGCGAGCAATCGGAGAACAGCCCGGACAGTGCACTGGCAACCATCCGCGAGCAAGTACAACTTTATCAGCAGAATGGGCAGCAGAAAGCACGCTGGGAGCTTCAGCTGGAGGAAAGCAACATCCGTCGTTTTCTCAACCAGCAGGACTCGGCCAACCAGCTTGCCGCAACGGTACTGGAGCAGGCTCAACGCTCGGCCAACCGCTTGATGACGGCCAAAGCCTACCTTCAGCTGGGCATCAATAAAGTACAAATTTACAAACTTGACGAGGCCGGCGACTATGTTTTAAAAGCCCAGCAATTAGTGCAGGACGACGACCCGGTCTTGTTGCGCTTCCGGATAGCCAACGAGCTGGCCATCATCTACAAAAAACTTCAGAAATTTGACTTGGCACTTCAGTATTACGACCAAATCATCGCGAATTACTTCGACGAGCTACCGGCCTATAATCGTTACCAAACCTTGCTGAACAAGGGTAATGTTTACGCCATGCGCGAAAAATACGATGAGGCAGAAACGCTGTATAGTCAGGCCTCGCAACAACTGGAAAACACGAGCTACACCCGCCAAAAGGCGCTGGTACTTTACAATATGGGCGGCATCAACTACCGCAAACAGGATTATGCCAAAGCCACCAGCAACATAAAGCAGGCCATGACTTTTTACCAGGCCAGCGGCGAGAAAGCCCAACTGGAGCGCTGTCTGCGGGTTTTGGGAGCCATCGATTACGAACGGGGCAACTACGAGCAGTCCATCGACTACTACCAGCGGGCACTGGAGGCTGCCCAAAGCACCGGCAACATCAAAGCAATTCAGGACAATTACAACAACCTGTACCTGGTGTATGCCGACCTGGCAAAAAGCAGCCGGCGGGCAGACTACCAGCAGCTGGAAATTGACTACTTGACGAAGTATTACGAGCTCAAGGACAGTCTTTACCAAACCGAGACGACCAACAAAATCATTGAGCTGGAAAAGAAATACGAGAACGAGAAAAAAAACCACGAGATTGAAAAGCTCTCGAAAGAAAATGCACAACAGGAAAACATCATTCTTCAACAAAAAGCCCACAGCCGTTTTCTGATTTTGCTGTCGCTGTTTATCAGCTGCATCTTACTGCTATTCATCTACATCTACTTTGTCAACCGACGAAAAAACAAGCTGATCTCCATTCAGAAAAAACGGCTTACCAACCAGCGCAACATTATCGCCTCGCAAAATAAAAACCTGCAACAATCGCTGGACACACAAAACCGGATCTTCCGGATTATCGGGCACGACTTAAGAAGCCCCCTGATCAGCATCTTCAACTTCAGCGAAATTATCGATTTTATGACCGAAGAAGGCCAAACCGAAGAACTGAAGTCCGTATCGAAAGAGATCAGCAAGATGGCCGGATCGGTGCTCGACCTAACCACCAACCTGCTAAACTGGGCCCGAACACAGGCCGGAGACATCCGTCCGTTCATCCAGCCCGTATCGGTGAAGGAAGTGGTGAAACAGCACCATGAAATATACCAACAGCTGGCCGAAGAACAAAAGTTGATTCTGGACTATCCGCAGATGGATGAAGTTTCGGTGTTGGCCGACCAAAATATGCTGAACACGATTTACCGAAACATCCTGAACAACGCCATAAAATTTACGCCACCGGGAGGGCGCATTGCCATTAGTTGCACCGCCAACGACGGCCGGGCCGAAATTGCCATCGCCGATACCGGCATGGGCATGAGCAAACAGCAAGTGCAACAACTGTTCGACAACAACCAAAAGCAAGCCGGCAAAGATGCACAGGGACGCAAAAGTACCGGGCTGGGCTTATCCTTCTGCAAGGAGTTTACCGAGGCCATGCAGGGAGAGATCCGCGTTCAGAGCGAGCAAAACAAGGGTACTGTCTTCCGGCTGCAACTGCCAATTGCCAGCGAAAAGCCCAGCTAGCAAATAAGCAAAACCGGAGACACAAGCCGCAAAGCTTCTGCCCCCGGCTTCGGGGCGGACTATTCGGCCACGGCGATTTTAAGAACCAGCTTTTTCACCGGAGCAGCTTCTCCGCTCTTTACACCCGGGCGGTGCAGATCGCCGGGGAAAAACAGGAAATAATTCGCGGAAGTGGCCCGGTACAAAGGCCCGTCATTGTCGCCGTAAAAGATCAGGTCTTTTTCAGCGTTGTACGCACCGGCATTTTTTGCATCGGCCAGCGGCATCACACCCATCTGCTCTTCACCCGAAATCAGGTACTGCAAGTCGATAAATCGGCGGTGTGCCTCCCAACGGGCATCTTCGGGCTCCTTCGTATTGTATTCGGAAACAATTGCGGTAAGCTCGCCTTCAATGATGGGATACTTGCCGACCTCCAACGATGAGAGATCTTTTTTCATAAACGCGAAGACAGCCTTCCAGCGTTCGGGGCTGGCATGATATTGTTTATAAAACTCGTCAACGTCAACCGAGGGATCCAGACTGAGGCCTAATCCGTCGGCCCAGACTTTTGAATCAAACCATTCTTGTATTGTACACATTGTTTGGCATTTTTATATTGAATGATCAAATGTACGCATTGTTGCGCGAAAACGAAGCCCCTCATCTTCCAAGCAGGAGGTCGTCGGAAAAGAATCGTTAACAAATCTAAATCTGCGCTTAAAAAATCAGCCACTTGCCAAACTTTTTTATAAACTTTGAGTTCAAGTTATATAAAGGAGGATTGTCGGGTATGAGTTTCGCTGCTGTTTTCAAACTACTTCATATTTACTTAATGGCTACCGTAAAATATTTCATCACCTTCCCCTATGCCATGCTGCTAGGTGTTGATTTTTTACAAAGCCTGATTGTGGTGACCATTGGCGGCATCAGCGGTTTTTATTTTTTCTATTATCTGAGCGGTCATCTCATTCATTTCTACTATCAGCATCACCACAAATTACTGGCAGCCATCAAGAAAGTACTTCGGGTTGATCTGCACCGGATGATCGAAGCCAAGGAAAAACCGGCGCGACAAAAGATCAACAAGAAAGCCCGGTTGATTGCCAAACTGAAGAAGAAATACGGCTTTTGGGGCATCATCATCATGACCCCCAGCTTACTGAGCATTCCCATCGGCGCGTTTTTGCTGAAAAAATATTACTCGCGCAAGAAACACATTGTGACCTACATGACCCTTTCAATCCTGGGCTGGGCACTGCTTTTTTCCTCCATCTTCATCATCCTGCCCAAACCAATGTAGTTGTTCCAGGCGGGTTAAGGCGATCAGTAAGCGATCGGCCTCCTGCCAGTCCGGCTGCCCAAGCTCACTGGCATTTAGCCAGATGTACCTCTGATGCTCCGTTAAGCACAGCTCCTGCATTCCCCGTTGGCAAACAAAAGGGTACAGCTTAACCTGCTTGCTGCCATAATCGTGCACCAACGGATATAAAAAAGCCTCGGGCCGCACAACGATGCCCAGCTCTTCCTGAATTTCGCGCCCGATACATTCAACCGCGGTCTCCCCCACTTCAATCTTTCCGCCCGGAAACTCCCATTGATTCGGATGGTCGGTATCGGCATGCCGCTGCACGGCCAACAGTCGTCCCTGATGAAAAATTAACGCACAACAAACCTCAATCATCGTGAATAACTTTGGTGTAATGCCTAAATTTAGCCTTTCATTTGAAACAAAGATCATGACCTCGGAAGAAATTCAGCAACTCATCATTGAATGGGGAGACGTGCGTTACCTGCCGGACTATTTTCATCGCCATCCGGAAGAAATGCACAAACTGGTTGAAATTGTCTTCAGCGAAAGCCACTCCTCGAACTGGAGGGCTGCCTGGTTGCTGGATAAAATCAATGAGAAAGATCCGATCCAGGTTCATGAGTTTATTCCTCCAATCATTGATTTCGCTTACTCAACCGAAAACGGCTCCAAGCTACGGCACCTACTCAAAATTATTAGTCTGCATGAGATTCCCCGCGAACAAGCGGGAAAACTTTTCGACTATGCCTTCTCGGTATTTACCAACCCAAACTATGCCATTGCCATCCGCGTACACGCCATGCAAATTCTATTCGAAATTTCAGAAATGGAATACGAATTGAAACCGGAACTGATTTCTTTAATTGAAAATGAACTGGAGATACACCCCAGCCCGGGGATAAAATCAAGGGGAACCAAGCTATTGCGAAAGCTCTGCAAGCAAACCAATCGATGACCCGATTTTGCAATTTTTTGCTGTTTTTCTATTTTGCTGAAAATCAATCACCGCCAGAAAAAGTATGTTCTTCAACCTAAAAAATCTCAAAAACCGTTTTGAGGATTAAATATTTTCTCTACTTTTGCATCCGTCTTTACAGAAAAGACCAACAATGATTGACCCGTGGTGTAATTGGCAACACGTCTGATTTTGGTTCAGAAGAGTCCAGGTTCGAGCCCTGGCGGGTCAACCAAGCAACGAGAGGATTTCGGAATACCGGAGTCCTCTTTTTGTTTTCAGGAAGGCCAGGAACGCCACGACGATATAAAGTTCGTCACGCTGAAAAACATTGGTCTAACGATCGTCTATCGCAATTGCGAAATAGTGCCAACAGCCCGGATGGTCGCCAATTGCAAGTCCCCCACCCGGCACTGTTACTGGTTTTCCAACTAATTTTACGGACTGAATTTGCAGAATAAAAAAAAAGATCTATTTTTGCCGCGTCTTTATCAAAAAGACACAGAATGATTGACCCGTGGTGTAATTGGCAACACGTCTGATTTTGGTTCAGAAGAGTCCAGGTTCGAGCCCTGGCGGGTCAACAGAAAAAGCAGCTCAACCGGGCTGCTTTTTTCGTTTAGGGCAATTTTAGACCTTTACTGTCCCGTGAAACAATTACTTTTACCTCCGGAGAACACAATACCCGAACCACAAAAACACTAAATCCGAAAAATACAATTTGATTTCATGAAGAAGAATTTCCCAATCTATCTCTTCGGATGTCTGATCATCCTGGCATTTAGCGCTTGCAGTCCAAAACCATCGGCTAAAGGTGTAGAACTGGAAGTCGTAACCACCGAGTTCCTGTACGACACAGCGGCTTTTCCGCAGTGCCACGCCTCAACCATTGTTGAGACCAAAGACGGTCTGCTGGCTTCTTTCTTTGGTGGCACCCACGAACGGGCCAACGATGTGTGCATTTACACCACCCGTAAAGTTGACGGCGAACAATGGTCGGCACCCGAAAAAGTAGCCGACGGATTTGTAAACGACACCCTGACTTACCCGACCTGGAACCCGGTTTTGTTTGAAGTTGGCGACCGCTTGTACCTGTACTACAAAGTTGGCCCCAGCCCAACCGAATGGTGGGGAATGTCGATCTATTCGACTGACGAAGGAAAAAGCTGGTCACAACCGAAAAAGCTTCCCGAAAATATTCTCGGCCCCATTCGTAACAAACCAATCAGCTTGAAGTCGGGCGTTATCCTGAGTCCTTCAAGTATTGAATACACGCCGGAACTTTGGAAAGCCCACATCGAGCGCTCGACCAACGATGGGCGAACCTGGACAAAAATTGATATTCCGGCGAACGACAGCATCAAAGTCATTCAACCAACGCTGCTGGTTCACCCCGACGGAAAAATTCAGGCTTTGCTACGGAGCAACCAAAATGTGATCATGCAAAGCTGGTCGGACGACGATGGCCTCACGTGGTCGGAAGTTAGCCCAACCAAAATCGTTCACCCCAACTCGGGCATCGATGCCGTTTCAACAACTTCAGGCTGGTACTTCCTCGTGAACAACCCGCTAAAAAGTGGCGAGTCGTGGGAAATGGGCCGCAACAAACTTTACCTGTACGCCTCGAAAGACGGCATTAACTGGGAGAAAATATACGACTTGGAAGACCAGCCCCAAGGTGAGTTCAGCTACCCGGCAATCATCCAGGCGAAGGATGGCAGCCTGCACATCACTTACACCTACAACCGGTCAAAAATCAAACACGTACAATTGCATTTTAGCGAAGAATAATTTATGGCCCGATACAGGACAGAAGAGGCTGTACCAAAAGTCGACAAGGAGAAATTCAGATTTACAATTTACAAGCTCTTGCTAATTTTACCCCTCCAAACCTCTCCGGCAGCTGCCGGATGGCTTTAAGTCCCCTTCAGGGGATTTAGGGGTCAGTAACTAAATGGACTTACAATTTGATAGTTTAGGAAAAACTCTTCAGATTTTTGAGACAACCTCTTTCTTTTATTCATCAGTCAACGATTTCAGTGCATTCTTCAGCGCCGGATTGCGGTTATTTTCCTTCCAAACAGCATACAAACCGGTGCGCTGCCGAAGTTTATCCAGCGGAATTTGCTTGATCTTCAAATCGTAACCTTCCTGCAACGAACTCGGCACAATCGCAATGCCGATGCCCTCTTCCACCAGTTTGAAAATCGTCAGGGCATTCACCGACTTATGGGGAACTTTGGGTTGAAAACCATGATCCTCAAAAATGCTCATGATCAAATCGTAGTAGTACGAACTGTATTCACTCGAAAACAGAATGAACTGCTCGTCCTTCAATTGGGTCAAGCTTTCAAAATTATCGCTATTCAGCGGATGATTCTCGGGCAAAACCACGGCAAAAGATTCTTCTGAAACCTGCAGTTTTTTGATTCCAACAGGCACATTCGGCATGCGAACAAAGCCCAGATCAAGCTTGTGCTTCAGCAACATTTCCAATTGCAGACTGTTCGACATTTCTTCCAACACCGCCTGAATATCCGGAAACTGCTGTTTCAAATTGAGCAATAAGTCCGGAATCACCTTTTGCGCCGCCGATCCGATGAAACCAATGCGAAGTTCCGCCTCCTTTCCCATCCCGATGCTCTCCAGATGATGCTGCACCATGTTCAGGTGGTTAAAAATGAAGTCCACCTCCTCCTTCAGAAACTTCCCTGCCGGCGTCAGTTCTACGTTACGCTTCGTCCGCTCAAACAATTGCACACCGTACAACTCTTCCATTTGTTTGATCTGGCGCGTCAAGCCGGGCTGCGAAATATACAGGCGCTCGGCAGCCTTCCGAAAACGCAGCTCTTCAGCCAAAACCTGGAAATAACGCAAATGCCGCAATTCAATTTGATAACCCACAGTTATTATTTATTGACAAAATTGGTATTTATAATTATCAAATATAAGCCGTAATTTTGAATTATCAATATGCGACCTTCCTGCATCCAACGAATTCCTGAACGTATAAACAATTGAAGTTGAACTAAAAGAAAAACATTAGATATGTCGACAGAGGTATTTCATTATGGCGAAGATTTCATGACCGCTTCGAAAGCGCTGGCATTGAGCAGCGGCGAACTGAAGGGCATTTTAAGTCCGGCAACAAGAGAACGCGTCCGAAAATCGCAACAAATTGTAGAAGAGATCATCCAATCCGACCGGGCAGTTTACGGGATCAACACCGGCTTCGGCCCGCTTTGTACAACGCGGGTTTCTGCGCCCGACACCAAGAAGCTGCAGGAAAACATTTTGAAAAGCCATGCCGTTGGAACCGGCGATCCAATCCCGACTTCCATAGCAGCCATCATGCTGGTTTTGAAAGTTCACGCCCTGGCCAAAGGTTTTTCGGGCATCCAGGAAGCAACCCTCGATCGTATCATCTGGCACATCGACCGCGGTGTCACCCCGGTTGTCCCCAAACAGGGCTCGGTTGGCGCATCGGGCGATTTAGCTCCGCTGTCCCACTTGTTTCTGCCACTTATTGGATTGGGGAAAGTGGATTACAAAGGCCAACGGCGGGAAACTTCCGAGGTTTTAAAAGAACTCGGTCAGGAACCACACCAATTGAATGGCAAGGAAGGTTTGGCACTGATTAACGGCACGCAGTTCATGGCCGCCCATGCGGTTGTCGCCATCATCAAAATGCAGAATCTGATTGCCTCGGCCGACCTGATTAGCGCGATGATGATCGAAGGTTTGACCGGATCGGCCCGCCCGTTCCTGCCACAATTGCACGAAATCCGTCCATTCAAAGGAAACCGCCACACAGCAGAAACGGTCAACAACCTGCTGACGAATTCCGACATTGTACATTCGCACGAACACTGCACCCGCGTTCAGGATCCCTACTCTTTGCGCTGTATGCCGCAAGTTCACGGAGCATCGTGGAATGCCTGGCTGCACCTGAAAGAAACCATTGAAATTGAAATTAACTCGGTGACCGACAACCCGATTGTGTTTGAAGACGGCTCCACAATCAGTGGCGGAAACTTCCACGGGCAGCCCATCGCCATGCCCATGGACTACGCCTGCCTGGCCGCCTCCGAAATCGGGAACATTTCCGACCGGCGCATCTATTTGTCACTCATGGGCAACTTTCCCGGAGTGCCGAAGCTTCTGCTGAAAGAAACCGGCCTCAACTCGGGCTTCATGATCGTTCAATATACATCGGCCGCATTGGCCAGCGAGAACAAGAGTTTGTGCTACCCGGCCAGCGCCGACAGCATCCCCACCTCCATGGGACAGGAAGATCATGTGAGCATGGGCTCCATCAGCGGGCGCAAACTGCTGCAGGTGATCGACAACGTGGAACGCATCCTCGGGCTGGAGCTTTTCTGCGCCGCCCAAGCGCTCGACTTCCATGCGCCACTCCGACCAACACCGATTTTGGACGGACTGCAAAAAGCAGTTCGCAAGCAGGTTCCCCACATCACCGAAGATGAATTGATCAACGACTACATGCATCACACCATCGACATGGTTAAAAATGCCAACTTGGTTGCCACGGCGAAGGAGATTTCCGAAGAAACGTCGGCGCCTTACCAAACATCACTGAGCAACTTATTTGATGAATTTTAAATCGAAAGCTGAAATGAACTATTTAATCGGACCAATACGCGAATTGCTGACCATGGACGGTTTGCCCGACAAAGGCCCCATCGCCGATGAATTATTGCAACCGGTTCCAAACGCAGGAATTCTGTTTGATGAAAACGGAATTCTGGAAACTGGAGACTTTGAATTGCTCAAAGCAAAATCGAACGAGCAACCGATCGGAATCATCGAATTGAAAGATGACTTTGTTTGCTTACCTGGGTTCGTCGATAGCCACACCCACATCTGCTTTGGGGGTTCGCGTGCCCGAGATTATGCGATGCGCACAGCCGGGAAAAGCTATTTAGAAATAGCTGCCGAAGGTGGCGGCATCTTGGATACGGTTCGCCAAACGCGCAAAGCCACTCAGGAAGAACTGACTGCCGGTATTTTAAAACGAATTGCCCGTCACTTGAGCGAAGGTGTCACCACCTGCGAAGTAAAAAGCGGTTACGGACTCTCTGTGAACGAGGAATTGAAGATGTTGCGTGCCATTCAACAGGCAAACTCGAAAACTCCGGCAGACCTGATCGCCACCTGTCTCGCAGCACACACACATCCTTTCGACTTTGACGGAACCAAACAAGAATACTTAGCGGAAGTAATTGAAAAATTATTCCCCATTTTGAAAGATGAAAATCTTTGCTCGCGAGTAGATGCTTTTGTTGAACAGGAAGCTTTTCAGGCTGAAGATGTTTCCAACTACTTCAAGGCAGCCAAAGAACTGGGCTTCGACATCACCATTCACGCTGACCAGTTTACAGCAACCGGAAGTGCGGTCGCAGCTGAACACGGCGCGGTAAGCGCCGACCATCTGGAAGCCAGCACCGACAAAGAAATTCAATTGCTCGCAGAATCCGGCGTAGCGCCGGTGGTATTGCCGGGTGCATCGCTTGGATTGGGCTGCAACTACGCACCTGCCCGAAAACTACTCGATGCCGGTTTGCCGTTGGTCATTGCCAGCGACTGGAACCCCGGCTCGGCCCCCATGGGCGATCTGCTCTGCCAGGCTGCCATTTTGGGCACTGCCGAAAAACTGAGCGCTGCCGAGATTTTCGCGGCCATCACCGATCGCGCAGCTGCTGCCCTCAAGCTAACCGATCGCGGGAAACTCGCAAGAGGACAAAAAGCGGATTTCATGCTCTTCCCGACTTCCGATTACCGGGAGATTTTATACAACCAGGGCAAATTGAAGCCTGAACAAGTTTATAAAAACGGACAAAAAATCAACTAGCACCATGACTTTCAAGGAACAAATAGTACAGGGAATCCCCGCCCAATTGCCGGCTCCCAGGGCCTATGACCCAACAATCAGCCACGCACCAAAACGCAAGGACATTCTTTCTGCTGAAGAAAAAAAACTGGCCGTCATGAACGCGCTTCGTTACTTCCCGGCAGCATGGCATGCCGAGCTGGCTCCCGAATTCATGCAGGAACTGAAGGATTACGGGCGTATTTACATGTATCGTTTTCGCCCCGATTACGAAATGTACGCCCGACCGATTGGTGAATACCCGGCTCAGTCACAACACGCTGCGGCCATGATGCTGATGATCCAGAATAACTTAGATCCGGCTGTCGCACAACATCCCCACGAGCTGATCACTTATGGCGGCAACGGTGCCGTATTTCAAAACTGGGCGCAATACCTGCTCACCATGAAATACCTGTCCGAAATGACCGACGAGCAAACACTACACATGTACAGCGGCCATCCCATGGGGCTGTTTCCGTCCTTCAAATCGTCGCCTCGTGTCATCATCAGCAACGGCATGATGATTCCGAACTACTCGAAACCCGACGACTGGGAGAAATACAATGCGCTGGGAGTTACGCAATACGGACAAATGACGGCTGGTTCGTGGATGTACATTGGCCCGCAGGGAATCATCCACGGAACAACCATCACCGTGATGAATGCCTTCCGAAAGAAACTAGCGTTGAATGAAAGTCCGAAAGGTAAAATATTTCTGACCGCTGGGCTGGGTGGCATGAGCGGCGCCCAACCGAAAGCCGGGAATATTGTCGGCTGTATTTCGGTATGTGCGGAAGTCAACATCCAAGCGATCAAGAAGCGCCATTCTCAAGGTTGGGTTGACGAGATTATCGACAATCTCGACGATTTGGTAACACGGGTTTCCCTGGCCAAAGAGAAAAAAGAAACTGTATCGATCGCCTATTGGGGCAACATTGTGGATGTGTGGGAACATTTCGACAAAGTTGGTTTGCATGTGGAAATTGGCTCTGACCAGACATCGCTGCACAACCCATATTCAGGCGGCTACTACCCGGTCAGCTTGAGTTTTGAGGAAGCGCAAAAAATGATTTCCGAAAACCCGGAACAATTCAAAGTCGAAGTGCAGGCCTCGTTACGCCGGCATGCAGCAGCCGTGAATCGCCACGCTGCCAAAGGAACTTACTTCTTCGACTACGGCAACGCGTTCCTGCTCGAGTGCAGCAAGGCCAACGCCGATGTGATGACCGAAGACGGTAGTAAATTCCGCTACCCATCGTACGTCCAGGACATCATGGGACCGATGTATTTCGATTATGGTTTTGGTCCTTTCCGCTGGGTTTGCAGTTCCGGAGATCCAAAAGACCTGGAATATTCGGATCAAATTTCGCTCGACGTATTACGCGAAATGCACGAAAAAGCGCCGGCGGAAACTAAAATGCAACTTGCCGACAACATCCACTGGATGGAAGAGGCCGGCAACAATAACATGGTGGTTGGCTCGCAAGCCCGAATTCTTTACGCCAACTGCGAGGCCCGCATTGAGATCGCTTTCCGCTTCAACGCAGCCATTCGAAATAAAGAAATTTCAGCGCCGATTGTGCTTGGCCGCGACCACCACGACGTGAGCGGAACGGATTCGCCTTTTCGCGAAACCAGCAATATTTACGATGGCAGCAGCTTTACGGCCGACATGGCTGTGCAAAACGTCATTGGTGATGCCAGTCGCGGCGCCACCTGGGTATCGCTACACAATGGCGGTGGTGTTGGCTGGGGCGAAGTCACCAACGGTGGGTTTGGCATGGTGCTCGACGGCACCGAGGAGGCTGATGAAAAGCTGCGGATGATGCTCCTGTACGACGTCAACAACGGCATTGCCCGCCGCTCGTGGGCACGTAACAAAGAAGCCATGTTTGCCATTGCCGAAGAAATGAAGCAAACACCGGGACTGAAAGTAACGATTCCAAATCTGGTGGATGCCGAGATTTTAAATAGTCTATAGTCACAAGTAAAAAGCGACAAGCTTCAAGCAAAATCCTGTCTTGAGGCCTGCAGCTTGAAGCTTAATACCTGATTTAATGAACAACAACGATAACCTTTTTAACATCACACGACCGGCGGAAATCCACTCGCCAATCGTGTTGAGCATCCCCCACAGCGGAACTGAAATCCCGGAGGAACTGCGCGAGGAGTTCAAAACCGAAATGTTACCAGCCGATGATACCGATTGGTTTGTGGACGACCTTTACGCTTTCGGAAAGGAATTGGGCATACTCACCATTAAAGCCAACTACAGCCGACTGCTGATTGACCTGAACCGGAATCTGGACGGCGTGCCACTTTACAGCGATGGTCGGGTAATCACGTCCGTTTGTCCGGCAACCGATTTTAACGGTACCCCAATTTACACTGACGAACGCATAAGCGTTTCCTCAGAAGAAATTAAACGAAGAAAAGAGAAATACTTCAGCCCGTATTACGCCGCTGTTCAATCATTATTGGACGAGGTGCACCAAAAGTTTGGCGTTGCCCTGCTGTGGGACTGTCATTCCATTCGGCGTTATGTACCAGGAGTTCGCACGGAGAAGTTTCCGGATTTGATATTAGGGACGGCTGACGGCGCAACTGTTCCGGTTGAGCTGGAGCAACTGGTCAGCCGAAAACTCGCTTCAGGCAACTATCAACTGAGCTTAAATACACCATTCAAAGGTGGAAACATCACTCGCTGTTTCGGACTGGTTCAGCAAAAACAATACGCCATTCAGCTTGAAATGTCGAAAGATATTTACATGGATGACAGCGAAACAAAATATCATCCGGCACGAGCCGCCAAACTGCAGCAACTGCTTCGCGAAACACTGCAAGAACTCGACAACAATCTTCTAATCTGATTCCTAAAGTCTAACATCTATCCGCCAACATTCAATATGAAACTCTTTCAATTTACCGCACTCTTTACCGAAGAGGGTTGGATCAGTCCGGCTTATGTCGGTGTCAATTCAACAGGACAGATCACCTCCATCAACAAGACTAAACCGAGTGAACCTTTTACCGATTTTGAGAAGATTGACGGCTATGTATTGCCCGGTTTTCAAAATGCGCATTCGCACGCTTTCCAATACGGAATGGCCGGAATAGCTGAAACACATCAGCCCGGAACTGATGACGATTTCTGGAGCTGGCGCGAGGCGATGTATCGTTGCGCTTTGTCCTTTTCGCCGGATGAGCTGAAAAAAGTCGCACTGAATTTATACCGCCGGATGCTGAAAAACGGCTACACCCAGGTTGCCGAATTTCACTACCTGCATCACGACCAGGACGGAAAACCTTACGCCAACCTGGCCGAAACAGGAACAGCCTTGATCGAGGCAGCCGCCGAAGCCGGAATAAAAATCACGCTCGTACCCGTTTTTTACCAGAAAGGGAATTTCGGAACCAGCTTCTATCCGCAACAGCGACGTTTCATTTCGAAGACTTACGAAGATTATTTCAAGCTTTTGGAGAGCAGCCGAAAAGCGGTTGACTATTATGAAAATGCGCAGCTGGGTTTTGGCGTGCACTCCATGCGGGCTGTCGATGCCTGCGATATTATCGCGACGGTTGCGCAGGGACCCAAAGATTTACCTTTTCACATTCACGCGGCAGAACAGCTGAAAGAATTGGATGACTGTAAAAATCATTTGGGCACAACACCGGTCGACTGGCTATTGGATAAAGTTGGTTTGGATGAACGGTTTCATTTGGTTCACTGTACACACTTGTCGGATGAGGAGTTGCACGGGGTGGCCAAATCAAAAGCCAACGTCGTGCTTTGCCCGGGAACCGAGGGAAACCTGGGCGACGGTATTTTCCGGTTGCGCGATTTTCACGCTGCAGGCGGCAACTGGTCAATCGGAACCGACAGCCATATCAGCCTCAACCCGCTCGAAGATTTTCGTTGGATGGATTATGCGCAACGGCTGGTGAGCCACAAACGCAACACCTTCTCCGACGGAGGAAGGACCTTGTTGCACCAATCCCTGGTGAACGGGCGGAAAGCAATGGGAACGAACAACGAAAAGTATTTCAGTATTGGTGCCTCTTTCGACGCCGTTGTTTACCGGGCCGACAACCCCGTGTTGCAACAAGCAGGGTCGGAGCATTTGCTACCTGCCATCATCTACAACTCCGATTCGTCGGATGTGCGGGGAACGATTGTGGATGGCCAATGGGTTGTTGAACAGGCTGAGCAGCCGGTGAGCAGCCGTGAGACGTGGGACGTGAGTCGTGAGTCGTGAGTCGTGAGTCGTTAGTCCTTGTTGGTTCTCCCTTTAGGGAGTCAGAGGGTAAAACAAGGACGGGCGATTTTTTGCTGGTTGCTAGTCCATCAGTCCTTCAATCCTTAAATTTGTCGATCACTCCAGTAATCTAAGCATCCGGTAGTCCGACTATCCAGCAATCCGAGTATCCGGTAATCCGTCAACTGAGACTTCTTCCAATCGTCAATGGTAAATCGTTAAATTGTAAATTATCACTGGCTGCGCCTTCTTCCAATCGTCAATTTGTCCATCCAACAATCCAGCAATCTAAAAATCCAGTAGTCTGACAATCCACACATCTTCCATAGCTAAAAATCCCAACATTTAGCGATTGCACAGGTCGAAAAACATTTGTTATTTTGAATCGTTTTAAATAAAAAAGATTCAAATGATTCGTGGGGAAGAGCAAGAGATTATCAATCAAACGATCAACGGAAAGGTTTACCGCTGCCAAAGCTGCAACAAAATTCATGTCGATTTCAAGAATCTGAGCTTCAGCTTTAACAAAACGGAGTACCGGAATTTCAAGGAATACATGAAAAAGCTCGATGGTGATTACTGGCTGCAACAAAATGAGCGACAATCGGGTAAACCTAAGATTATGATCCCTATCAACCACCGAAACCTGCTGCTGAGTTTCAGCAAAGGCGAACTGATTGAGCTCAAAAACCTCCTTTCATCCACCCAACAAGGGAGAACAGCTTTCAGGTGGGTCACCACCCGTTCTATGGATTTTCAACTATCAGATAACTAAGGCGCGGTCATCCACACCCCTCGACTGCCAGCAAGCATAAAAATCAACATCATGAAGACGACACCACAATTTAAAGAAGGGCGATGGAACAAAACAATCGATGTACGCGATTTTGTTTCACAAAACATTAGCACCTACACCGGAGACTACCACTTTTTGGCCGGGCCAACATCCAATACCCAAGCACTTTGGGACATCTGCAAACAAGCCTTAAAAGAAGAGCGCGCTCGCAAAGGCCTGCGCAGTGTTGATACCAAAATCGTTTCGACCATTGCCTCCTTCCCGGCAGGTTATATCGATAAGGACAAGGAAGTGATTGTAGGCCTGCAGACCGACGAACTGTTGAAACGAGCCATGAAGCCTTATGGTGGCTTCAAAGTAGTGAGCCGAGCGCTAACAGAACACGGATATACGCCCGATCCGCATATTGCCGAAACCTTTAAGAAGTATGCTAAAACCCACAACGACGGGGTTTTCGATGCCTACACCACCGAGATCCGGACCTTCCGTTCGCTGGGTTTCCTCACCGGCCTGCCCGACAACTACGCCCGTGGCCGGATCATTGGCGACTACCGTCGTTTAGCGCTGTACGGTATCAACCGGTTGATTGAAGGCAAAAAAGAAGACCTCGAAAATATTACCGGTCCCATGACCGATGCCACCATTCGTTTGCGCGAAGAAGTGGCCGAGCAGATCAAAGCCCTGCACGAGATGATCGAGATGGGCAAAGCTTATGGTCTGGATCTTTCACGCCCTGCCGAAAACGGACAGGAAGCCGTACAGTGGACCTACATGGCCTACCTGGCTGCCGTAAAAGAACAGGACGGAGCTGCCATGTCGCTGGGAAGTGTATCGTCCTTCCTCGATATTTTCATCGAGCGCGACCTGCAAGCCGGACTAATCACGGAAGAACAAGCTCAGGAATACATCGACCAGTTTGTGATGAAGCTGCGCATGGTACGTCACCTGCGTATGGAAGCTTACGAACAAATTTTTGCGGGCGACCCAACCTGGGTAACCGAATCCATCGGTGGGATGCTGATGGACGGACGTAGCAAAGTGACCAAAACTGCTTTCCGCTTCCTGAATACTTTATACAACTTAGGACCGTCGCCCGAGCCGAACATCACGATTTTGTGGTCGCAACAATTGCCGCTTCACTTTAAAGAGTTCTGTGCCAAGGTTTCCATCGACACCTCATCTATTCAATACGAAAACGACGACCTGATGCGGACCACCAGTTGCTCCGACGACTACGGTATTGCCTGTTGTGTGTCGTTCCAGGAATTGGGTAAACACATCCAGTTCTTCGGTGCCCGCACCAACCTGGCCAAAACCCTTTTGCTAGCCCTTAACCAAGGACGTTGCGAAAATACAGGAACGCAGGTCGTTAACGGCATTCCAGCTGTTGAAAGTGATTACCTGAATTACGACGAGGTGATTGCCAACTTCAAAATTGCCATGAAAGAAGTGGCGCGCGTGTACAACGAATCGATGAATATCATTCACTACATGCACGACAAATATTACTACGAAAAAGGCCAGATGGCGCTGATTGACACCAACCCGCGCATCAACCTGGCGTACGGTATTGCCGGTTTGTCGATTGTTGCCGACTCACTTTCGGCTATTAAACATGCCAAGGTGAAACCTGTTCGGAACGAAGACGGACTGACCATCGACTTCCAGATTGAAGGCGACTTCCCCAAATACGGAAACGACGACGACCGCGTGGACCATATTGCCCGCGATGTGGTGGCACATTTCAGCAACGAGCTGAAACAATTACCGGTTTACAAAAATGCCAACCCAACCATGTCGGTGCTAACCATCACCTCGAACGTGGTGTACGGTAAAAAGACCGGTGCAACACCCGACGGTCGTGGTAAAGGAGTGCCTTTTGCGCCGGGAGCAAACCCCATGCACGGACGCGACACCCACGGCGCCATTGCCTCGCTGAACTCGGTAGCCAAGATCAACTACCACGACTCGCAGGACGGCATCTCCAACACCTTCTCCATTGTGCCCAAATCGCTGGGACCTAACGAGGACGAACGCATTGAAAACCTGGTTGGCCTGCTCGATGGTTATTTTGCCAAGAATGCCCAGCACCTGAACGTCAATGTACTCGACCGTGCTTTGCTGGAAGACGCCATGGCTCACCCGGAAGAATACCCACAGCTGACCATTCGTGTGTCGGGCTATGCGGTGAATTTTGTCCGCCTGTCGCGCGAACAGCAGATGGAAGTGCTCACCCGCTCCTTCCACGATAGCATGTAATTGCAACGAAAAACAAATAAACTAAGAGGACGTCCAAAAAGTAATTTGCTGGCTTTAGCACCCTGCAAAATGAAAGTATTTTTCAGGTATACCCCTCCAATCTCTCCGGCAGATGCCGGATGACTTAAAGTCCCCTTCAGGGGATTTAGGGGTTAGAAACTTCGGCGAAGCATACAATTTGATCATTTCAAATAAAGTTAACCGTACTTTTTGGACGACCTCTATTTTCAACTAACGCCCGATACACGCTCCATGACTGAAGCTTCGCCAACATTAAACGTTCATTCCATCGAATCCTTTGGCACCCACGACGGACCGGGCATTCGGCTGGTTGTGTTTTTGCAGGGCTGCAACCTGAAGTGTTTGTATTGCCAAAATGCGGATACCATCCAGACGAAAGGAGGACAACTGATGACGGTTGATGAGATTGTCCGCCGCGCAGTGAACATGAAGCCCTACTTCGGTCGCCGGGGAGGCGTTACCATCTCGGGAGGTGAACCCTTGCTTCAGAGTAAAAGGCTGATTCCGCTGTTTGAACGTTTAAAAGCCGAAAGCATTCACACCAACATCGATACAAACGCGACGGTGGCAGGCATTGATGCGCAAAAGCTGATCAGTGAGCTTTCCGACCTCGTGATGTTCGACATGAAACACACCACCGAAGCAGGCTTTGAAAGCCTGACCGGACGCAACGGATTGCAAACGGCCATTGAACTGATCTCCTTGCGCGAGAAAAGTCAAAAGCCTTACTGGTTGCGTTACGTACTTATTCCGGGCTACACCAACAAGCCGGAGTACCTGCAATGGCTGATCGATCAGTTTTCGGGAAACAAATATCTCGAGCGGGTTGAGATTCTTCCCTACCACAAATTGGGTCAATACAAATGGGAAGCGCTGGGTGAAAAATACCAGCTGGAAGATGTGCGGGAAAACACCCCCGAAGAAATTGATCAAGCCCGACTGATGCTCGAACCGCATTTCAAAGAAGTCATCAGTAAATAACAACGCTAATTGAAAAGCATGATAATTTGATCAAGAAAAATGACGGCATTGACTACTTGTTATGCTATGCCGTTGAGTTAAAGAAAATGACTTTATAAAATCGTTGTTGTCTCTGTGCAACTCCGTGTAAAGACTCCGTGGATCTCTATGGTTGAATCGTTTGTCTTTGTATTTTTCACCACAGAGTGACACAACGGAAATCACAGAGTTACACAGCGTTCTTTTCAAATGTTTAGCGAAATGACATTGATGTACAATTGTCTGATCGTCTTTTGTCTAAAATCTAATTTCTAAACGATGAGCTTAAACACACCACCACGGATACTCGAAATTGCCGGCGAAACGGCAATCGTAAAAGACAATTACAATGTCAAAAAAATATTGGTATTGAGCTTCCTCGCCGGGGCCTACATTGCCTTCGGCGGACTGCTTTCCATTATTGTCGGCGGAGGTATTCCCGAAATCGCAGCAAGCAACCCGGGTTTGGCAAAATTCATTTTCGGCGCTACTTTCCCCGTTGGACTGATGATGGTGGTGATGGCCGGCGCGGAACTGTTTACCGGCAACAATGCTTATTTTATGCCCAACGTGCTCAGCGGCAAACAAAGCTGGATCGCCCCGCTGCGCAACTGGATGCTGGTGTACTTCGGCAACTTGATCGGCTCGCTGGTTATTGCTTACTTTTTGGTGCACCTCACCGATCTGGTCAGTCACGATCCCTGGCATCAAACGGTACTGAATATTGCAGAAAGTAAAACGTCGAATCCCTTCTACAAAACCTTTTTGAAGGGCATTGGTGCCAACTGGCTGGTCTGCCTGGCCATGTGGATGGGCATGTCGGCCCAACACACCACCGGTAAGATCCTCGGCATCTGGTGGCCGGTGATGACTTTCGTGGCCTTGGGCTATGAGCACTCCATTGCCAACATGTTTTTCATTCCGCTGGCTATTTTCGAAGGTTCAAGCGTTAGCTGGTCCGATTTTGTTTTCCACAACCTGATTGGTGCCACATTGGGCAATATTGTGGGCGGAGCTTTCTTCGTGGGTACTTTGTACTGGTATGCCTACGGAAAGCGCAGTAAAAGGCAAAAGTAAAAAGCAGGAAGGCAACAGTGATCAGTCGCTGTCGCAGATTGAAGGATTGAAGAAGTCGCAGCCAGTGATAATTTACAATTTAACGATTTACCATTGACGATTGGAAGAAATCGCAGTTGACGGATCACTGGATATTCAGATTACTGGATGGCTGGATTGATGGACAAATTGAAGGATTGATGGACTGAAGGACTGATTGAGGGATTGAAGGATTGAAGGATTGAATGCCAGATGAACCAGTAACCAGTAACCAGTAACCAGTAACCAGCAACCAGCAACCAGCAACCAGCAACCAGCAACCAGTAACCAGCAACCAGCAACCAGCAACCAGCAACCAGTAACCAGTAACAAATCGCCCGTCCTTGTTTTTACCCTCTGACTCCCTAAAGGGAGAACCAACAAGGACTGGCAACTCAAGCTTCAAGCCTCACACTTCAAGCCTCACACTTCACCCCGCCGGGGGATTTCTCTGCGTCTTCTCCGCGTCCTCCGCGTTTTCGTATTTTAACCGCAAAGAACTCAAAGAAGACGCTGAGTTCCGCAGAGATGACGGATGCTCAGCCTTTCAGGCTGCTAACCCCCTTGCTGTGCTCCTGGCTATCTTGTCTCAAGACTCAATACTCACGACTCACGACTGACCACTGGACTCATAGACCTATGCACTAATGGATTAGAATTCACTAATCGTCGATCAACAACTGAGGTACTTGGAGCTTGTGGCTTGAGGCTATTCCCTCCTTTCGGCCATTAACTTGAGGATACATTTCCGGCAGAGGCAACGGTCATAGCTTGCACCGATAAGATCCTGAACATGCTCGGGAATCAGCAGATCGGCGCACTCGCAGTTCAGGTCGCCGTGACAATGAACATCGTTTCCGCAGGATTCACAGGTTTGTGCTTCGTAATTATTCATAATCTGTTCTTTTCTGAACTGCTAAACAGCCGGCAACAGCTTCAGTTCACAGCCCGACACACAAAAGGCTGCTCAACCCATTGGTTAAACAGCCTCTTGTCTGTTCATAAGCGCATGCCCCCTAGTTCATCCGCTTCTTCATCTGCTCGGCTTTATCTTCTTTAAATTGCTTCTTATACAACTTATAAAGCGACCCGATTAACAGTTGATCCTTCGGATATTCCTGCAGCGACTCTTCCAGTATCACCCGGGCCGATTCGTAGCCTTTATTAATTTGCTCCAGGCGTTCGCGGGTGCCCACATAAGATTCCAGGTTGGCCTTGTTGGCTTTTTTAGCAGCCTCGTAACGGGCAACTTCCGCTTCGTTGGCAGCATCAGTCTTTTCGAACATGGTTACGCCCAGCATCTTTTTCGAACGTTTATCGCCGGGAAACTGCTCCTGCATAGCCTGAAAAACGGCGATTGCCTCGTCGTATTTTTGAGTGCGCTCCAGGCTGAAACCATACAAATACTGGTAGTTTTTCTTTCCGGGAACAGCCTCGTTAACCGTCTTAAAACTTTCCACCGCCTTGGCGTACTGCGCCGTATTGAAATACAGATAAGCCAGCTTTTTGTCGAACTCGATCGCTTCTTCGGGCAGTTTTTCTTTTCCCGCAAGCAGTATTTTTTCGGCCTTCACCGGATCCTTCAACCCATAATAAGTATCAGCCAGCAAACGAGCCGTGCGCCCGTAGTTGTAATTCAGGGCCAGTGCTTCTTCCAGCAGCGGCTTCGCCTTATCGTACTGATCCAGCTTGGCATAGTTCATCCCGGCCCGATAGACGCAAGCCGTATCCAACATATCTTGCGCCTGATAGGCAGCATGGGCTTCTTCAAACAACCGGGCTGCATCGGCATACTGTTCCTGCGATTCGGCGCTGATCGCGTCACTTTTTAAAACATCGGCATTTTGCGCCTTTGCGCATACAACCAGCAGCAGAAGGCTTAGAATGGATAAAATCGTTTTTTTCATTGCTTATTCTTTTTGTAATTGAGTTAGTCGTATTTGGCGTTACAAGATACTCGAAATTCGGAAGCCTGAAAAACCGGCCGTCCACAAAACAATCGGGCCGTTCGCGTAGAGCCCTCAATTTAGAACCGTTCTCAATTAACAGAAACCTCCGCCATTAATCGATGAAGACCGACAAATCCCACGCGTCGTGCCAGCGAATAACAGGAAGGTCGTTTTCAAATTGAATGGGCAGCCAGATATAACGTCCATCAATCGGATTTTTCGGTGTCCAGCGGTCGCCCATGTAGATGAACGCATCTTTTTTGCCTTGTACCGGCACAATGTAAGTGCTTTGCGAATGAAAGGTTAGCCCGGCATCAGCGCCAACACAGGGATTTCCGAGCGCTTCCCAGGGGCCCCAAATCGAGCTGGCGCGGAACAGACGTGCCGCGTTGGGCTCCCAGCCGGTACATCCCGAGGCCATCAGATAGTAGGTTCCGTTGTGTTTGAAAAGCGCCGGTGCTTCGTTGTGCCCCGCCGGAAAGATGCGGCTGTATTTCCCGGTGAAGCCCTGGTAGTCGTCCGTCAGCTCCGAGATGTGCAGGGTCAGGTTATCTTCCGATGAGTGAATATGGTAAGCTTTGCAGTCGTCATCGACAAACAACTGCATATCGCGCGACATCTGTCCGCCCTCCAGATCACGCTGCAGAAACAAACCTTCATCGATGGCCTGGTACCACTCGGGCGTCCACCATTCCAGCTTGTCGGCATATTTCTTCGTTTTCAGCTCATCCGGATAGCCAAGCGGCCACTGTCCCTGATTGGGGCGTAAAGATTTCACAAAAGTGTAGGGGCCTGTCACCCGATCGGCAACAGCCACAGCCGTTCGTGCCGCAGCATAGCCCTGCCCTTTTAACTCAAGGTGAAACCATAGCACAAACTTGCCGGTCTGCTGGTTGTAAATCACTTTGGGGCGTTCAATCACGCAGCCTTTTTCAATATCCGATCCCGGCTGGTCGGAAACCTCCAGGGCAATGCCTTCGTTTTGCCAGTTGTACAGGTCGGTTGACGAATAACAGCTCACCCCAAACTGGGCGGTATTACCTGCCACGCCGGCAGTTTTAAACTCGCCAAACCAGTAATAAGTATTGTTGAAGAATAAAATACCGCCACCATGGGCGTTGATGTGTACACTGTCGGTATCGAGCCACAGCTCGCCGGGTTTAAAACCGGTGTTTTTAGCCTGCTTAGCCGTTCCCGGCGAACAGCTGCCCAGCAATACAGCTGCTGCAACAGCCCCTAAAAAATGCAAAAATCCTGTTAATCCTTGTTTTCGCTTCATGCTTGAGTTGAAATTAATCGGTTGTCGAATCGTATTTCCATTTATTGGAGCCCAAACATACGCTGCTGCCGGCGCGATTGCTGGCAGAAATTTAAAAGTTAATGGTACAAAATCGAACTTCGGGGCATAATCCGCCCACCAGGCACAAAGCCCTCATTCAACACCCGGTAAAGCACTTAGCTTACGACTTGTCGCCAACATCCACGGGAAGGCCTTTTTCCATATACTCCCGCGGGGTACACCCATAAAACTCCTTAAAGCAGCGCGTAAAATACGAGGGACTGGAGAAACCAACCATGTAAATAATTTCGGAGATATTCCGTTTTTTCTGCACCAACAGGCCGGCGGCCGTTTTTAGCCGCTGCGTGCGGATGAACTCTTTGGCCGTTTGACCGGTCAGCGCCTTGATTTTCCGGTACAGCTGGTTGGAGCTCATCTTCAGGGCCTGGCTAAACGCCTCAACATCAAAATTCGGATCGTCCAGATTTTGCTGGATCGCTTCAACGGCATCCTTCAAAAAGATTTCATCCAGCGATGATAATTCCTCCGTTTCGGGCTCCAGAATCTGCTCGGTCCGCAAGCGATCCTGCAGTTGCTTTTGGGCTGAAAGGATGTTGTTGATCTTCAACTTGAGCGAAACCAGGTTGAAGGGCTTATAAATGTAATCGACAGCCCCCAGCTTCAAGCCCTTTATTTCATCGTCCTGCATGGTCTTGGCCGTCAGGAAAACCAGCGGTATGTGCGACAGGTTAATATCCTGCCGGGCAATTTGGCAGAACTCAAATCCATCCATTTCGGGCATCATGATGTCGGACAAAATGAGATCGGGCAGCTGTTCGCGCGCTTTCTCCAATCCTTCTTTTCCGTTAAAAGCGGTGATTACCCGGTAGTCGGCAGCCAGGCCCGTTGCTAAAAAGTCGTTCAGGTCGGCATCATCTTCAATCACCAAAATCAGTTGTTTGCCCGCTGCCGCTTTGGCTGATAGCGAAAGGCTTACAGATTCCCCGGCCGTCTCCTCCTCTGCATCAGCCGGCAAGCTGTTGATCGTCTCATGCTGCAAGGCATTGGCCAGCAATTCCGGATTAACCGGGATTTCAACCCTGAAACAACTCCCTTTGCCGGGTTCACTAGCAACGCTGATGGTACCGCCATGCTGCTCAACCAGCGCTTTGGCCAGGAACAAACCAATACCGCCCGTACTTTGCGTGCGCCGCTGGTGCACCTGATAGAAGCGCTCGAAGATCTTGTCCAGATACTCGGGCGGGATACCGATTCCGCTGTCTTCCACCTCCAGCACCAGCGTTTGCAGCACTTCACCTTCCGGAGCCCTCAACCTTGCGCTCACCACAATTTTACTGTTGTCGTTCGAGTATTTAAAGGCATTCGAAATCAGGTTGAAAATAACTTTCTCAAGCTTATCCGGATCAACATAAGCCACAATCGACTCCGGATCAACATTCAGACTAAAATGAATGCGCCGCGAGTCGGCCATGGGTTTGAAAAAAGCATAAACCTCGCTCAGCATCTGATCAACATTGCAGGGTTGGGCATATAGTTTTTCATCCACCCCCTTTTCAATCTTCCGAAACTCCATCAGCTGATTGACCAGTCGCAGCAACTTGTAGGCACTGTTTTTAATCAGCTCGGCTTGCTTGGCGGCGTAAGCATTCAGACTTTTGTCGGCCGTAAGCTCGCGGGCAGGCCCCAGAATCAAAGTCAAAGGTGTTTTCAGCTCATGGGTAATATCGGTGAAGAAGAAGGACTTCAGCTCATTCAGGCGGGCCATCTCCTGGTTTCTCATTTGCTCAAACTTGAGTTCACTTTTCACCTGCGCCCGGATAAAGGTGTACTTGCTGAAGAAATAGAGCAGGCCGCCAACTGCTGCCAGGTACACCAGGTAAGCCCAGATGCTCTTCCACCAGGGTGGCGAAACCAGCAACACCAGCGCGGCTTCCTGTTCGCTCCACTGGCCATCGCTGTTTTTGGCTTTCACGCGCAGCGTATAGCTCCCGGACGGCAGGTTAGTGTAGGTAGCCGTATTTTGAGCACCTACCTGATTCCACTGATTGTCAAAACCTTCCAGCTTGTACTGGTATTCATTCTTTTGGGGATTTTTGTAATCCATGGCCGAAAACTCGGCAGTGATCATCTTATCGCGGTACGACAATTCCAGCTGCGACGTGTAAGGGATACTTTGCAATATGCCCATTCGCTTTTGCAATTCCCGGTTCTCGTCAACCGGCTGGTTAAGCACCTTGAAACTGGTAATAACAACCTTCGGCGGACGGGCATTCTTAACGATGCTATCGGGTGAAAAGCTTAAGAATCCATTTTGGGCATCGAGCACAAACTGGCCGGTCGCCAGCTGCAAACTGGAATTTCGCGCCAACATCAGATTTTCATAATCGCGCGAAAAATACTGGCCAACGACCTCTTCGTTGCCCATATTCATCTTTATAAACCCCCGATACATACGCACCCACAGATTACCGCTGCCATCCTCAAAAAGGTTGGTCACAATTTCGTTGCTCAGATAGGCCTTATCGGGAAATCCCCGAAACTGAACCGGCGATTTCTCGTCCCCATCCGAAGCTATTAAAGCTTTGTTCAAGCCCGAGTTGGTGCCAACCCACAGGCCACCGGAGCTGTCTTCAAAGATCGCATTAATCACATTATCATTCAACGAATTGCTATCCTCAACTGAATAAAAATACGACTCGAAATGCTCGATTTGCGGATCATAACAGTTTAAGCCATCCTGCGTGCCAATCCATAGTTTTCCGGCCGCGTCTTCGTACAATGTGCGGATATTGTTGTCGGACAAGGAGCCGTTTGCAGCCTTGAAATTTTCACTGACAAATTGCCCCTTTCCCGTTTTGCGGAGCCTGGTGATCCCGCTCTGAAGGGTTCCCAGCCAAATTGTTCCGGGATAGGCCTTGCTCAAGACAATACTGCAAACCTTGTCCCCCGCAATCGGGCTTCTGCTCTGATGATTGAAGTACTGTGCCTTCGCCGGATCGAGCAGACCATCGCTGTTGTATGGATAAAAGATCAAACCGGCATCTTCGGTGCCAATCCACAAACCGGCGGAGTCGGCCGCCAGGTCCAGCACCGAGCTGGCGCCAACCTTGCCCCCTGCCAGGGGATAACCCAACGAGCCATATTTTTTTCGAAACAGGTATTCTTTTTGATGGCGCCGGTATTGAAAAACCGTATTGCCTGAAGCAACAAACAGCTGCTCACCACGCCCGGCAAAGCAACGCACGGGGCCATTTCCGGGCAACTGCCCCGACTCAGCAGGCAAGCGATAGCGATCCACACCGCGCTCGGTAATGGAGGCACGATCGATAGTAGCTCCGCCCACCCACAGCAAACCACTGGCATCAACCCAGAGGGCCGAAATACTGGCAGATGAGAGGCTGGCGGAATTTTCAAGTTCGGCCTGATAAGCAATCATCCGGGCCTCGGTCGGCGCCAACTGCTGCTGATCGGCCCGCAACAGGCGCAGGCCATCATTCCAGGTACCAATCCACAGATTGTGAAACTGGTCGTAATAAAGCTTGGAGACCACTCCGCCTGGCTGCCCATCGCCTGAAGCACTGAGGCTGAAGTTGGTAAAATGCAGCTGCTGTCCTTCGTCAAGTACCCTTATCCGGTCAAGACCACCGCCCCAGGTACCTGCCCACAAGCAGCCATCGGCCGACTCGGTGATTTGCGTAACAACCGAATTGCTAATGGAGTTGCCCGATGCCTGGTGTATAAAGCGGTCAAACGAATCGTTCTCCGCCGACTTGCGCAGCAGACCATAGTAGGTGGCCACCCATAAAATGCCGCGACTATCAATCATGACATCGCTCACAATATCGGCGGCCAGGAAGTGAACCTTCTCGCCGCTTTCGGGATTTAAGCGGTACAAGCCCCCTCCCCAGGTGCCAATCCAAATCGCTCCGGACGGATCTTCGCAAAGGGAAAGTATGCGATTACGAAATTCGTAGTTTTTAAAGACGCCGGTCTCCGGATCTAGCCGGCTCAACCCAACGGAGGTACCAATCCAGATCGCGCCATTCTTGCCTTCCATCAGCGCCACAATCTCGCGGTTGGCTACCGACACCGAGTCGTGAAATCCCGGCTGATAGTTGATGCAGTTATATCCATCGTAACGGTTCAAGCCATTCCAGGTGCCCACCCAGATAAAGCCCTTTCGATCCTGAATAATGGTATTGGCCCGGCTGTTGGTAAACCCGTCCTGCATGCCCAGATGAGCAAAATGAATTTCATTCTGAGCAGGACTTATAATCGCCACTATGGCAAACAGAAATGACAAAAATAAACGGTTCATGGCTTCCTGGCTTAGGTTTGATACAACAGTTAAACTTCGAAAAAGTAATCGAATTATTTATCACTGCAAAAATAGCGCAATCCGCCTCGTAAAGTATGCTTTTTCTGCACCAGCCCTCCACAACAACTATACACAACTCTTTTCAAACAACTTACAACGACCAAAAAGAGGTCAATCATCAAATTTCACAAGCGAAGGAATCGAATAATTGATAGCCTTTATCGAATAATTAGCACTCCTGGCAAATCCGTATCAGTATAAATCGAATTCATTCTATCCCCCGCCATCTGAAATACCCACATTTGTTTGTGCCTCTGACATGAGGACAATCATTCGACTAAACTTTTGAGATCATGTTATCCAAACTGAACCAAACTGTAATTCGCATTCAAAAACAAATTAGGCTGACAGCCCCCTTGCTGCTTTGCTGCGGGCTTCCCATTTGCGCTACTGCCAACTGCATGCAAAACGTGCAAACCGATCCGATTCCCCGCCACAAAGAAGGACTAACACTGGTTTGGAATGACGAGTTTGACCATATCGGCACCCCCGATCCGGCCAACTGGAACTACGAATACGGATTTGTCCGCAACCAGGAATTACAATGGTACCAACCCGATAATGCGCGATGCGAAAACGGCACACTAATTATTGAAGGCCGCCAGCAAAAAATTGCCAACCCCTCCTACAGTCCAACAGCGCACGACTGGCGCAACAGCCGCGAGTACGCCCACTACAGTTCATCGTGCCTGATCACCAAAGGGCTGCACGAGTGGCCTGCCGGCGGCTATTATGAAGTGCGCGCAAAGATTGACCCCCGAAGCGGCTCGTGGCCGGCCATCTGGCTGCTGGGAACCGATGGCGAATGGCCCGATAACGGCGAAATCGATATGATGGAATTTTACCGAATCAATGACGAGCCTCATATTCTGGCCAATGTAGCCTGGGGAACGGCCCAACGCTACCAAGCAGCCTGGGACAGCGTGACCAAAAAGCTGAGCGATTTTACAAGCCGCGATCCCCAGTGGGCCGACCAATTCCATATCTGGGCCATGAAATGGGACAGCAACAGCATCCGCCTGTATCTGGATGGCGAGCTGCTGAACGAAACCGACCTGACCAAAACGCGAAATGCCGACAGCCGCAATCCGTTTGTCGACCCGCAAAAATTTTACCTGCTGCTCAACCTGGCCATCGGCGCCAATGGCGGAACCCCCATCGACTCGGGCTTCCCCCTGCGCTACGAGGTCGATTATGTTCGTGTATATCAGTAATACCAAGATCAATTAAACCAACGCATCAGATACGAATTACGAAAGCTCTCACAGAATTTTAAACAATAAATAAATCATCTCTAATCTATGAAACAAAGATGCACAAGGAGTAGCTTCCGAATGAGAAGCAACGCAAAATCCTTGCTCCGCATGACTTTTCTGAGTCTATGGGTCATGGGAGTAAGTTCGATGTCGTCTTGGGCTGCCGAAAAGAATACCGGCAACAGGTATGAGCAGAAGCCCTCAGCCTCCAGCCAAACGGCTCAAAACCTGACAAGCCAGAATCAACAAAAACGAACGATTCGTGGTAAAGTAGTCGACCAAACCAAGGTTGGCGTCCCCGGAGCAACCGTCACCATTAAGGGAACGACGATCGGGGCAGTTACCGACATTGACGGGAACTACAACCTGTCGATTCCCGATAATGGCGGAACCCTGGTTGTGTCATTTGTTGGCTACAGCACGCAGGAAATCGAGATTGGCTCGCAGACCGTTATTAATGTCAGTCTGGAAGAATCGACGATCGGTATCGGCGAAGTGGTTGCTGTGGCCTACGGGACACAGAAAAAAGTAACCATCACCGGGGCAATCTCGGCCATGACCGGCGACGACCTGTTAAAAACCCCGACCGGATCAGTAGCCAACGCACTGTCGGGCGCAGTCACCGGTTTATCATCGGTTCAGTATTCAGGGGAACCGGGTGCCGATGCGGCCGACATCTATATCCGCGGGGTGGCAACTTCAAACGGCACCAGCCCGTTGATTCAGGTCGACGGTGTTGAGCGCGACTTCAACTCAATCGACCCCAACGAAATTGAAAGTATTACCGTTTTGAAAGATGCTTCGGCAACAGCGGTATTTGGGGTGCGTGGTGCCAACGGCGTTATCTTAATTACCACCAAACGCGGTACCGAAGGGCAGGCAAAAATCAACTTCTCAACGTCGGTTGGGGTGCAGGTGCCAACCAAACTGCTGGAGTTTGCCAACAGCTACCAATACGCCAGCTTCTATAACGAAGCACAACAAAACGATGGCGTATCGACCGATGCCTTAAGATACCAACCTGAAGTGCTGGAAGCCTTCCGCACCCACTCCAACCCGATCCTCTACCCGGATATGGACTGGATGGACTACTTGCTAAAAGATGGCGCCATGCAGTCGCAACACAACGTAAGCATCTCGGGAGGTGTTGAAAAGGTTCGCTATTTTGTATCGATAGGTGCCTACACACAGGAAGGGCTTTTCAAAACCTTCGACGTAGGCTACAACTTCAACTTCGATTATAAACGCTACAACTACCGGGCGAACCTCGACTTCGATTTAACCAATTCGACCCTGCTGTCGGTAAACCTTGGTGGTAACACATCAACCCGCACAACGCCCATCTCAAACGAAGATCAAAATCAGTTGTTTCGCCAGCTGTACTGGGCAACGCCCTTTGGTGGAGCCGGTATTATTGATGGAAAACGTATTGTGAGCAACCCCGACTATATCCCCGGCGTGGGAACCGATGGTTTAAGTCCTTACTACGGCAAAGGTTATAATCGCCGCAATGTGAATGACCTGAACGTTGACATCGCCTTACGTCAAAAACTCGATTTTGTAACCAAAGGGCTGTCTTTCAAAATGAAAGGAGCATACAACAGTAGTTACACACAGCTTAAATCACGTAGTTCATCAATTGCCTATTACACACCGGTTGAGACAAATGGCACCATCGAATACCGCAAGAGCGGCGACGACGGCGAACTGGGATATGGCGAAAGCTATTCGCAGGGACGGAACTGGTATGCTGAAACCAGTTTGAACTACGACCGGAAATTCGGCGACCATACCATCGGTGCTCTCGCCCTTTACACCCAATCGAAAACCTATTATCCGGCATCCTATACCGATATTCCTTCGGGTTATGTAGGCTTGGTTGGTCGTGTAACCTACGACTATAAAACCCGCTACATGGCCGAGTTTAACGTGGGTTATAACGGATCCGAAAACTTTGCTCCGGGCAAACGCTACGGCTTCTTCCCGGCCGGCTCGCTGGGCTGGGTAGTTACCGAAGAAAACTTCATGGCCAATGTAAAACACATCGTCAACTACATGAAGCTTCGTGCTTCGTACGGGATTGTTGGTAACGACAAATTCGGCAACAGCCGCTTCCTGTATATCCCCGACTCGTACGTACTTGGCGGCAGTGGCTACAACTTTGGGACCAACGTAGGTTCGAGCCAGTCGGGAGCTTACGAAGCAGCCAAATCCAACCCATTGGTAACCTGGGAGAAAGCCCACAAACAAAACTACGGAATTGACCTGGCCTTCCTTCGCGAACGTTTTAAACTGTCGGTGGATGTTTTCAAAGAACATCGCGAAGACATTCTGTTACGCTCCGAAACGGTTCCCGGTATTGTTGGAGTAACCTTGCCGGTGATTAACCTGGGAGTTGTGGACAATCATGGTTATGAAGTATCGATGAAATGGAATGACAACGTCGGCAAAGATTTCCGCTACTGGGTCAATGGCAATTTCTCCTTTGCACGCAACAAAATCATCGAGCAGGGCGAAGTACAGCCCAACGAAAACTATATGTGGGAAACGGGTCGTCCGCTGGGATCGAACATCATCCGTAAATTCTGGGGATTTTATGACGACACCGCCAACGAACGCTACAAAAAACAATACGGGATTGACATTGCCGAACATGCCGGCGGACTGGAACCCGGCGATGTGGTGTATGTTGACCTGAACAAAGACGGAATTATCGACTCGGACGATATCACCAAAGCTGGCTACACCGACGTTCCCGAATATGTTGTCGGAATGCAAGTGGGCTTCGAGTGGAAGAACTTCGATTTCAGCTCGCAATGGACCGGCGCTTTCAACACCAGCCGTTTGCTGCAGGAAACCTTCCGCGAACCTCTGGGCGATACCAACGGTAAAGGACTCTTGCTTTACCAGTACGAACAACGGTGGACACCCGAAACGGCAGCAACAGCCAAATTGCCTCGGGCAACACTGGCCCACAAAACCAACAACTACCAAAGTTCAGACCTGTTCCTGGTTAATTCAAACTATGTTCGTCTGAAAAACGTTGAAATCGGTTACAAAATGAACTTCCCGTTACTCAAACGTGCCGGTGTCGAAAATTGCCGCATCTACCTGAACGGATACAACTTGTTGACTTTCTCGAAATTCAAGTTGGGCGACCCCGAATCAAGAACCAGTTCGCGCCCCCAATATCCGCTTACCCGTGTGTTCAACCTCGGTTTGAAGGTTGGCTTTTAATTGTAAACCATGACGCTAATAAATATGAAAAAAATAAAAATATTTTGTGCTGCCATCCTGCTGGGAGGTATTGCTCTGACATCCTGCGTGGATGACTTCGCAGTGGGCGACTCATTCCTGGAAAAACAACCGGGGGTAGACGTCACCCAGGACACCATCTTCAATAGTGCCGAATATGCCCGTCGTTTTTTGTGGAACGACTACAGCAAATTATACTACGGGCTGCCAATTTACTGGAACAGCATTGACAATAAAATGAACATGGGCATGTTCGAGACCCTTTCCGACTGCTGGCACAGCCACCTAAGCTGGGATGGTGTGAACCGCCACTACTACTCGGGCAGCTACAGCGCCGGAACCGAAAGCGGAAGCGATACCCGCTTTGGCTACACTAACGAAGAAACCTGGGAGGCCATTCGCCAAAGCTGGATCTTCATCGAAAATGTAGATCGCGTACCCGATATGGATGAAGCCGAGAAAAAACGACTGAAGGCTGAAGCCAAAGTCATTATTGCCTCCCGCTATTTCGACATGTTCCGCCACTACGGAGGACTTCCCATCCTGGATCACGCCATTCAAGTGAGCAACGATGCTTCGGCTTATCAGTTTGAACGCGGAACGGTTGATGCAACCGTGACGTTCATGACCCAACTGCTGGATCAGGCTGCTGCCGACCTCCCTTGGTCGCTCGATGCTGCCGACATCTCCAACTGGGACGGGCGCTTTACACGCGCTGCTGCTATGGCGCTAAAATGCAAAGTGCTGCTGTTTGCGGCCAGCCCGCTGTTCAACGACAGTGAACCTTACTGCACCGAAGGCCCACAGGAAGCGGTTACCAACTTGCAGGTATGGTACGGAGCTTACAAACCCGAACTATGGACTGAATTATTGCAGGCCTGCGAAAGCTTCTTTACCGAGCTGAATCAAAAAGGTGTTTATGGTTTGGTGCAAGCCGCTGGAACAAGCCCCGCTGACTATCGAACAGCTTTCCGCAATGCCTACTTTACCCGTGGTAGTGGTGCAGCCAACCCCGAGATGCTGATTTCAACCCGCGTGCGCTACACCTACGGCAGCAACTGGCAGTGGAACTATTATTTTCCGCAGTCGAACATGAACGGAGCATTCACTCCAACCCAGGAATATGTTGAAATGTTCCCCATGGCCGATGGAACGCCCTTTGACTGGGATGACCCCAATGATGTGGCCAACATGTTTACGCAACGCGACCCGCGCCTCTTCGAAACCATCCTGGTGGAAGGCGCCAGCTACCAGGGACGCCAGGCTGAATTGTGGGTTGGCGGCCGCGAAGCCCGTCAAAATTCGGAACTGGAAACCGGCCAATATGCTACCGGCTATGCCAACTACAAATTCATTCTGGATTTCTCGGCCAACCTGAACAAACCCACCTTGTGGCCTTATTTGCGCCTCTCGGAAGTATACCTGATTTATGCTGAAGCCCTGTTAAAAGCCGGCAGAACCGGCGAAGCCATCAACATGGTCGACCAAGTGCGTGCCCGCGTAGGAATGGGTGGACTGGAGGCCAGTAACCCGGACAAAAACTTGTCGGATGCTGATGTACTGATGGAAGAAATCCTTCGTGAACGGGCCTGCGAACTAGGGCTGGAAGATGTTCGCCTGTTCGACCTGATCCGTAACAAACGAGCCGACTTGTTCCAAAAACAACTCCACGGTCTTCGTATTTACCGGGCCGACGGTGTACAAGACTCCTGGTCCGACAAAGACGCCTCAACACGCGGTCCGCGTCCAACGGAATTTACCTACAGCAAATTCGAGTTAACAAATGCCAAAAGAGCCTGGTGGACCAGCTTCAGCCCCAAATGGTATCTAGCGGCCTTCCCGCCGGTTGAGGTGAACAAAGGTTACGGCCTGACTCAAAATCCGGGATGGTAAACCAGGGTGTAAATCATTAAAAACAGATTAGTATGCTTACAAGATACAAGATTATAGTTTTAGCCACGTTTATGCTCCTAGGCATAAACGCCTGGTCTCAGAACCTGAGTGCCTCAGGCCAGGTAACCGACCGCTATGGCAACCCGGTGTCGGGCGCCTTAGTTGTTTCGACGGCAGACCCTGCGATTAAGGTATATACCGACAAAGCAGGAAAATTTCAATTGTTCGTCACGGCCAACGATCAGCTGCGAATTGTGACTTCCGACAATAGTACGAAAGTGATTCCGGTAGACACCGAAAACGCAATGAGTATAAAAATGGACTTGGCTTCCGAGTCAGTCGACCGCGGCTTCGGTATCCGTCAAACAGTGGCCGAATCAACGGCAGCCATCTCCAAAAGCTCTTCGCAGGATGTGAACAACCGCTCGGCATTCAGTATTGCCAACTCACTATACGGCAATGCTCTGGGCTTGTCGACCCTGCAAAACAGCGGCCCGGCCTGGGATCAGGAACCTTCCTTCTATATTCGCGGACTGCAAACGCTTTCCACCAATGGCATCCTGGTGCTGGTTGACGGACTGGAACGCGACATCAAGTATGTTGTTCCCGAAGAGGTTGAGTCCGTGTCGGTATTGCGCGATGCGGCGGCGGTGGCTCTTTACGGCTACCGGGGTATTAACGGGGTGCTTTCCATTAAAACCATTCGCGGAAAATACAAAACCAACGATGTAAACGTGAGTTTCGATCACGGTTTTAAAACGCAAACCCGGATGCCGGAGATGGTGGATTCCTATACCTACGCTCAGGCTGTTAACGAGGCCTTAGCCAACGATGGTGAAGCGGCCCGTTATTCACAGGATGAGCTGAATGCCTTTCAAAGTGGCAACTATCCGGACCTGTACCCCAATATCGATTGGTTTAACGAAGTGTTCCGCGACAACGGTATGTCGAACATTTACAATGTTAACTTCCGTGGTGGGGGCCAGAAAATGCGCTATTTCACCATGTTTAACCTACAGGGCAACCAAGGCTTCTTTGATAATGCCGAAATGAATGACGGCTATTCAACACAGGAAAAATTCTCGAAAGGTAACATTCGCACAAACCTGGATATCGATCTGACATCAACCACACAAGTTCAGGTAAACCTGATGGGGGTGCTGAACGAATTCTCGCGCCCGGGACTTGGCTCGGACAATATCATGTCGAATCTCTACAACACGCCTTCGGCAGCTTTCCCGATTAAAACAGCCGACGGAATATGGGGCGGGAATGCCACCTGGGGAGGAAGCAACCCCGTTGCATTGTCGCAAGCCCGAGGTTACTCCAAAGGACATACCCGCGCCTTGTATGCCGACGTGAAGTTAACACAGGACTTAAAAGAAATCCTGGAAGGCTTAAGTGCTTCGGTACGATTGGGCTACGATAATATTGCCGCCTACTGGGAAGGGCACAACAAAGATTTCGCCTACGCCAGCGATGCGGTAACTGATTGGCAGGACGGTGTGCCGGTGGCCACAAGCCGCTACTCGGCAGGTGCCGACAGTGAACTCGGCTTCAGCAATAAACTCGACTGGCAAAACCGCCACATGAATTTCATTGCCAATGCAGACTATCAACGTTCACTCGGCAAGAACAAACTCTTTGGTTCCTTAATCTATTCCTTCGAGAATATGAATAAAAACAACCAAAACAATACCTACTACCGCCAAAATGTAGCGCTTTACGGGCACTATGCGTACGACAGCCGCTATATTGCCGATATTGCCCTGGTGGCTTCAGCATCCAACAAACTGGCGCCGGGTAGCCGTTGGGGATATTCGCCAACAGTTTCGGCAGCATGGGTGCTCTCTAACGAGGACTTCCTGAAAGATGCCCGTCAAGTTGACTTCCTGAAACTAAGAGCTTCATGGGGGATTATCAACACCGACAATATCCCGGCCGAAGACTACTGGGAACAAAGCTTTGGTGGCGGCGGCGGCTACAACCTGGGAAACAACTACAGCTGGTACGGAGGTACTGCCGAAGGTCGGTTGGCCAGCATGAATTCATCGCGCGAAAAAGCCATCAAATACAACCTGGGGCTTGATGCCGGCCTGTTTGGCGGGCTTACAGCAAGCGTTGACGGATTCTACGAAAAACGGAAAGACATCTGGGTGTCAGCCGGTGGTGCCAACTCGGCCGTACTGGGTGTTAGCTCGGCTTATGTGAATGCCGGCGTGGTGGACAGCTGGGGCTTTGAAGCGGGCGCCAATTACACCAAACAATGGGGTGACCTGAAAGTGGACCTGGGCGCCAAATTCACCTTAGCGAAAAACGAGGTGAAAGAAAAGCTGGAAGAACCCCGGGCTTACGACTACCTGCGCGAAACGGGCAACCCGGTGAACCAGATCTTTGGCCTGCAGGCAATTGGCTACTTTATCGACGAAGCCGACATTGCCAATAGCCCGGCACAACAGTTTAGCGAGGTGAAAGCCGGCGACATTAAGTACAAGGATCAGAACAACGATGGCATCATCAACGACTACGACGCCATCCCGATGGGCTACAACAGCACCGTTCCCGAAATTTATTACTCCTTCAACGTTGGTGTTGAATACAAAGGATTTGGTGTAAGCGCTCTGTTTCAGGGAGCTGAAAACTATACGGCTGTATTAAACACCAGCAGCATGTACTGGCCCCTGATCAACAACACCAACATCTCGCAGAACTATTACGACAACCGTTGGACTCCGGAAACACCTTTTGCCAAGTATCCGCGCCTGACCGCTCAAAGCAACGACAACAACTTCCGGACAAACTCAATCTGGCTGGCCGACCGCTCCTTCCTGAAACTGAGAAACGCTGAAGTGTATTACAAGTTTTCATCCTCATTATTGTCGAAACTGAGAATGAAATCAGCCAAAGTGTATGTGCGCGGTGTTGACCTGTTCTCGATCGATCAAATCGACCTGTCGGATCCCGAATCAGTAGGTATTGCCTACCCAATGACTCGCTCGTTTAACCTTGGCCTGGCCGTTGGATTTTAATTATTAAATATTGACAATCATGAAACTAAAAAATATACTCGTTACATTAAGCTTGCTGGCTGCATTCTCCGCTTGTACCGAAGAAATGGACTACAACGAGTTTGTCAGCTACGATGAAGAACAGATTTTTGCGAGCTTCGACCGGACCCAAAGCTTTGTAACCAATGTTTACAGCTACCTGGACTACGACTTCGGCAACTTTGGCGGAGGAATGCTGGCGTCGGCCAGCGACGAGGCTGACTATGTCTGGAAATCGTCGAACGTACACGACTTTTACAATGGCGCCTGGAGTCCCAGTAACCCCAAGGCTGATATCTGGAACAACAGCTATGCGGGCATCCGCGCAGCCAACTTTTACCTGACTGCATCGCAGGGGCACACCTACGACGACTTCAAATTCAATCAGGACTACAACGATCAGATGGATCGCTTCAACCGCTACCAGTACGAGGTTCGTTTCCTAAGGGCTTACTTCTACTTCAACCTGGTACGCCAATACGGCGATGTACCTTTGATAACTGAGGTGCTGACTGCTGATGAAGCGAACAGCCTGAGCAGAACGGCTGCCAGCGATGTGTTCGACTTCATCGCCACTGAATGCGATGCCATTGCCAACGAGCTGCCGGCTTCCTATCAGGATTTACCTTACACCGAAACCGGCCGGGTAACGCGACTGGCGGTGCTGTCCCTAAAAGCGCGCAGCCTGCTGTACCGCGCAAGTCCCTTGTTTAACACCAGCAACAATGCCCAATATTGGAAAGATGCTGCCCTGGCTAACAAAGCCGTGATCGACAGCTGTGCACATTACGGCAAAAGCCTGGGTGCCTACACCGCTCTGTGGGGAACCGAAAACTACAATGCCTCGGAAGTAATCTTTGCCCGCCGCATCGGCGACCTGAATTGGCTGGAATCAAACAACTTTCCGGTTGGCGTTGAAGGGGGAAGCTCCGGTAACTGCCCGACGCAAACCTTGGTTGATGCCTACGAAATGAAAGCAACCGGAAAACGCTGGAACGAGGAAGGTAGCGGCTACAATGCCGCCGAACCTTACGAAGGTCGCGACCCGCGCTTTGAAATGACCATTGCTAAAAACGGCGACACGGGTTGGCCTTCGTATAACAGCAACGAGCTGCAAACTTATGTGGGTGGCCTAAACGGAGCACCTCTGTCGGGAGCAACCACTACTGGTTACTACCTGAAAAAGTATTTGGACAGTTCGGTTGACTTACGTCCCAATACCAGCAACAGCAAACGTCACTCGTGGATTACCTACCGCTTGGGCGAGTTTTACCTGAACTACGCCGAGGCTGCGTTCAACTATCTGGGATCGGCCGATGCCACCGATGGCGAATTAACCCTGTCGGCTGTGGATGCTGTGAATGTAATTCGCCAACGCACCGGCGTAAACATGCCCGCCCTGGAAACAGGCTTGAGCAATGCGGACTTTGAAACGAAATATAAAAACGAGCGGATGGTCGAACTGGCCTTCGAAGGTCATCGTTTTTGGGATGTTCGCCGCTGGAAAGAAGGAGCACTTTTTGCACAGATCAGCTGCATGCAAATCGAGAAAAACAGCGACGACAGCTTCAGCTATACCCGTTACGTGAAAGAAAGAGGTTGGGACGACAAAATGTACTTCTTCCCCATACCGGATAGCGAGAGACGTAAAAACCCGAACCTAAGCCAAAACGCCGGGTGGAATTAGTAACCTTTAAATTGAAGTTATGAAAGTATTTACAAAATATGCAACCATAGCCCTCGCTGCATTGGCTTTTGCCAGTTGCGACGATAACTTTGAGCCCCTGGCCGGCAACGATACCAATGTTGCGGCTCCTTCAGCGATTCAGGCCATCTCTGCCGACTCGCTACCGGGGCAAATCATTCTGCACTGGCAGGTGCCGAGCGACTCGAACTACTACCTGCTTAAAGTGAAGTATTACGACCACTTAAGCGGGAAAGACGTCTTCCGTGTTGCTTCTGTTTATCAGGACTCGATGTTGATTGACAATACCCTGCGAAAATTCGGCAACTACGACTTCTCGTTTCAAACTTTTAACGAAGCCAACGTGGGCAGCCAAACACAAAGTTTCAGCGCCATGTCGGGCCGGGCGACAATCACCGAAACAATCTCCACGTCAACAATTCCGTTGACTGCTGATCAGCTGAGTACAAACAACCAGGAACCATCAGAAGGACCAATTGCCAACCTGCTGGATGGCGATATTTACAGTTTCTTTCACACCCGCTGGTCATCTCCGCAAATTCCGATGCCACAGTATGTGCAGATCGACCTGACGGAACCCATCGAAGATTTTCAGTTTTACTACCAAAACAGGGCCTGGTCGCAAGTAGGCCCCGAAATTTTGGAAGTACAAATCAGCAACGATGGCGAAACCTGGGAAACCATTAAAACAATCAGTGCAGGCTTACCATCGGCCGGAGGTGCCGAGTACACTTCCGAGATCTTCCGTCCCGGAAAAACCTTTACCCACTTCCGGTTCAATTGTGTGCAAACCTACGGGTCGAAGAATTACTTTAACTTAGCTGAGTTCCGGCTCTACGACGTCGACATTCAGACCTACGACCCCGAAGCATAAACGAAAACACAACACCCTAACTCGAAATGGGAGAAGTCCTTCGCGGCCGTTCTCCCATTTCTTTTAAAACCAACTAACAGAAACACAGCATCACCAATGAAAAACACCAACAAACAGATGATGAGAACCAGACAACTGCAGTTCGTGCTGCTTTTGCTGCTCTGCGGCACCATGGGCAATGCCTTTGGGCGGTCGGGCAAAAACAAGAAAGAATACCGAAAAGTATGTTCGCTGATTGAGCGGGTAAACGATCATTGGCAGGCGCAGCATCCCGATCCGGGCAATGCCTTTTGGAACCGGGCGGCCTACCACACCGGCAATATGGCGGCCTACCGCGCTACCGGCAACAAGGACTATCTGAACTATTCGCTCAGGTGGGCCGAACAGAACAACTGGAAAGGCGCACCATCCGACGACAAATCAAAATGGAAATACCACTACGGCGAGTCGGCCGATTATGTGCTGTTTGGCGACTGGCAGATCTGCTTTCAGGTGTATGCCGAGCTCTACCAGCTCGATCCCGATCCGGAAAAAATCAAACGCGCCCGCGAAGTGATGGAGTACCAGATGTCGACCGATAAAAACGACTATTGGTGGTGGGTAGATGGTTTGTATATGGTGATGCCAGTCATGACCAAGCTGCACGCCATCACCGGCAATGCCCAATACCTGGATAAGCTGTACGAGTACTATTCCTTTGCGCGCGAGCTGATGTACGATCCGGCGACCGGCTATTTTTTCCGCGATGCCAAATACATTTATCCCAAGCACCAAACCAACAGTGGCCTGAAAGACTTCTGGGCGCGCGGCAACGGCTGGATCTTTGCCGGCTTTCCGCGGGTGCTCAACGACCTGCCCGCCGATGATGAGCACCGCAGCGAGTATGTGAAAACCTTTCAACGCCTGGCTGCCGCGCTGAAACAGAGCCAACAGCCCGAAGGCTACTGGACCCGCAGCATCCTGGACCCCGCGCAAGCACCGGGCCCCGAAACCAGCGGAACAGCCTTTTTCACCTACGGCTTTTTGTGGGGCATCAACAACGGTATCCTGGATCAGGAAGAATACGGACCAGTGGTAGCCAAAAGCTGGAACTACCTGACCACCGTGGCCTTGCAGGACGACGGCCGCCTGGGCTATGTGCAGCCCATTGGCGAGCGTGCCATCCCCGGGCAGGTGATCGACAAAAACTCAACAGCCGACTTTGGGGTGGGCGCCTTCCTGTTGGCAGCCACCGAGTACCTGAAGTTTTTGGATACCAAGAAATAAACGCGAAGAACGCAAAGAAGACGGATGTTCGGATGCTCAGGTTTTCGAATTGCCGGATCACTGGATTGATAGACTTCATGGACTAACAATCCGAGAGTCCAGTGATCAGTCGGGAGACGTGAGTCGGGAGACGTGAGTCGTGAGTCGTGAGACAAGATAGCCAGGAGCACAGCGAGGGGGTTAGCAGCCTGAAAGGCTGAGCGTCCGTCATCTCTGCGGAACTCAGCGTCTTCTTTGCGCCCTCCCGAAGCAAGTTCGGGACACGTTCTGCGGTTAAAATACGAAAACGCGGAGGACGCGGAGAAGACGCAGAGAAATACCCCGGCGGGGTGAAGTGTGAAGTGTGAATCTTGAGGCTTGAGGCTTGAAGCTTGAGTTATTAGTCCTTGTTGGTTCTCCCTTTAGGGAGTCAGAGGGTAAAACAAGGACGGGCGATTTGTTGCTGGTTACTGGGTACTGGTTGCTGGTTCATCAATCAATCCTTCAATCCTTCAATCCTTCAATCAATCCAGCAGTCTGCGCTTGCGATTTCTTCCAATCGTCAATGGTAAATCGTTAAATTGTAAATTATCACTGGCTGTGACTTCTTCAATCCATCAATCCTTCAATCCTTCAACCCGTCCGAAAATCTGACTATCTTACAATCCGAACAATCATTTAAACAAAAAAATAGCACCAGATGCAAACACCAATCAAACCATTCATCACACTACTGTTGCTGATCACAGGCTGGCTCACAGCCCAGGCTTCGGCCCCTGCAGCAGCCGATAAAAACGATACAACGAATGTCTTTCAACTGGTCGACCCCGACTTTAAAACCAGCCCCTATACCGGCATGACCCGCCAGCACTGGGTGGATGCAGCGCGATACCTGCTGGAGGGCGCCTTTAGCTATGTCCACCAGCTGGACGACCCCATGCAGTTTCCCAAGCAGCCTGGCAAAAGCTACCCCCGCAACGAGGGTCAGGTACCCACCGAAAAACTCGAAGGTTTGTGCCGCACGCTGTTTGTGGCGGCTCCACTACTGCGCGAAGACCCGAGTCTGACGATCAACAATGTCCGCGTTGCCGACTACTACCGTCATCAACTTGAAAACCTGCTGGATCCCCAAAACCCGTCGTTCATCCGCCATCGTGCACCAAACGGAGGCCCCAGTCAGATCCTGGTCGAATTTGGGGCACTGGCCATCTCCCTTTTCGTGGCCCCCGACATCATCTGGGAACCACTGCCGCAAGCCCAAAAAGATCGGCTGGCAGAGCTGATGCTCAGCTATGGAGACGGCCCCACGGTAGACTCCAACTGGAAGTTCTTCAACATCTTCGTGCTCAGCTTCTTCAAGGATCAGGGCTATGCGGTCAACGACTCCTTGCTGGAAGAATACCTCCGCAAGTCGCTGCTCGACTACCGCGGCCAGGGCTGGTACAACGACCATCCGGCCTACGATTATTACAGTATGTGGGCCTATCAGCTGTACGGAATCATCTGGTCCGAAGTGTTCGGGAAAAAGTACTACCCCGACTATGCCGAGGCGTTGACGCAAAATTTTAAGGAGATGAACCAGAGCTACCCCTACCTGTTTGCCCGCGATGGTAAAATGGTGATGTGGGGCCGAAGTATCTCCTACCGCATGGGTGCCATTGCTCCCTTTGCCTTCTGGGGAATGCTCGACGAGTCGCAAGCCAACCTGGGCTGGTTACGGCATATTTCCTCCAGCACCATCCTGCAGTTTGTGCAGCATCCCGACTTCCTGAAAGACGGCGTCCCCACCCTGGGTTTTTACGGCCCTTTTGAGCCGGCCGTGCAAATTTACAGTTGCCGCGGCAGCGTGTACTGGATGGGCAAAGCCTTTCTGGGACTGCTGGTACCGAAAGACAATCCCTTTTGGACGGCTGTGGAAAATGAAGGCCCCTGGGGCACTGAAATGAAAGAAGGACAGGTTTACAATCACTTCTCCCCGGCCACCAACCTGCTGATCACCAACTACCCCAACATCGGCGCCTCCGAAATACGCTCCTGGTGCCATGAAAAAGTGGCCGACGACTGGCAGAAATTCCGCTCAACCGAAAACTACAACCGCCTGTCGTACAACAGTGCCTTCCCCTGGCAGGCCGATGGCGAAAACGGCGAGGTAGCCATGAACTACCGGTTAAAAAACCACGACGGACAATGGGAAGCCCTGCGCCTGTTCACCTTTAAAAAGTTTGACAACGAAATCTATTATCGCGATGCGGTATTGGAAACCAACGAGCAGGTACAACTTCAGCTTGCCGAAAAACCACTGCCCAACGGCATTTTGCGTGTCGACCGCAACCAGAGCAGCGAAAGCATTGCCATGCGACTGGGCCACTATGCCCTGCCCAAGCTGCACGGACAGCTAACAACGACCACCCGCAAAAAAGCTTCCTTCGAGGCTACAATCATCGACAATGGCGAGTACCAGCTGGCCATGGTTCCCCTCCACGGCTGGCAACAAGCCGAAGTGGTGGAAACCGAAGGACTGCACCCCCAGGCAGAGCACAGCAGTGTCATCAACCTGTCGGCCAATTTCGATCCGGCCAACAACGAATCCGGAATATATGCCTGCCTGATGCTGTGGAAAAAATCCGGCGAAAAATGGACCAACGATGAGCTGTTCCCGGTAAAGTCCATCACCTGCGACCCCCATGGCAAACAGGCTGTACTAACCTTCAAAAAGTCCAAACCGGTGGTGGTGAATTTTTGATGAACAGGAGGCGGGAGGCGGGAGTCTTGAGACATGAGACGTGAGTATTGAGTCGTGAGACAAGATAGCCAGGAGCACAGCGAGGGGGTTAGCAGCCTGAAAGGCTGAGCATCCGTCATCTCTATGGAAATCAGCGTCTTCTCTGCGTTCTTCGCGGTTAAAATACGAAAACGCGGAGGACGCGGAGAAGACGCAGAGAAATACCCCGGCGGGGTGAAGTGTGAGGCTTGAGGCTTGAGGCTTGAAGCTTGAAGCTTGAATTGTTAGTCCTTGTTGGTTCTCCCTTTAGGGAGTCAGAGGGTAAAACAAGGACGGGCGATTTGTTGCTGGTTGCTGGTTGCTGGTTACTGGTTACTGGTTGCTGGTTGCTGGTTACTGGTTGCTGGTTACTGGTTACTGGTTACTGGTTGCTGGTTACTGGTTGCTGGTTGCTGGTTCATCAGGCATTCATTCCTTCACATTTTTTACCACAGAGGACACTGAGGACCGCACAGAGTTCCGCAGAGCGTTTCAATTGGTTATTCGATATTGAACATTGGCTATTGAAAATTCAAAGTCAGTCGTAACAACGATTCAACAAGTCGGGGAGTTCATCTGTCCGGTAATCTAACAATCCGAGAGTCCAGTGGTCAGTCTTGAGTCGTGAGATAAGATAGCCAGGAGCACAGCGAGGGGGTTAGCAGCCCGAAAGGCTGATCATCCGTCATCTCTGTGGAAATCAGCATCTTCTCTGCGTTCTTCGCGGTTAAAATACGAAAACGCGGAGGACGCGGAGAAGACGCAGAGAAATACCCCGGCGGGGTGAAGTGTGAGGCTTGAGGCTTGAGGCTTGAGGCTTGAAGCTTGAAGCTTGAATTGTTAGTCCTTGTTGGTTCTCCCTTTAGGGAGTCAGAGGGTAAAACAAGGACGGGCGATTTGTTGCTGGTTGCTGGTTACTGGTTGCTGGTTACTGGTTGCTGGTTACTGGTTACTGGTTACTGGTTCTTCAGGCATTCATTCCTTCACATTTTTTACCACAGAGGACACTGAGGACCGCACAGAGTTCCGCAGAGCGTTTCAATTGGTTATTCGATATTGAAC
>NZ_QAAD01000017.1 GCF_003046625.1 Mangrovibacterium marinum | reverse complement strand
TGCTGTATTGCTCGTTTTGTGTCTTCATCCTTCTATTTGCATTAAAACACAAAGCTCATCTTTTTATTTATTCCCCACAACTTTTCCGATTGATCTTTCAACTGTTCAGCCAGCTTTTAAAGGCTGCGGCTTTGGCTTGGCTGATGATCACTTTTTCGGCCGCAGGGTTCGTCAGTTTTACGACAAGCTTACCCCCAAAATAGCTTTCGAAATGGTCGACAGCTTCAATATGAATAATGGTTTGACGGTTGGCCCGGAAGAATAAGGCCGGATCAAGTTCCTGCTCTGTTTTGTCGAGCGATTGAGAGATAATATGGTGCTCGTTGCTGAAGGTGACGGCAAAGGTGATGCGGTTATCGAAATAGAGATAGGCGATGTCTTTCACATCGAGCTTATAGAAGGATTCCCGTTTCGAGATGATAAAGCGTTGCCGGTAAACTGTTGGCGCTGTCAGCAGTTTAGCCAGGTGTTGATAATCGAATACCGCTTCCGATTGCTCCTGGATGGCATCCAAGATCTGCTCGAACTTGCAGATTGCCCGTCCCAGTTCTTTTTCTTTGATGGGTTTCAGCAGGTAGTCGATGCTGTTTTGTTCGAAAGCCTTGAGGGCAAATTCGCTGTACGCGGTGGTGAAAATAATGGCGCCGGTAATGGTGATGGTGTTGAAAATACTGAAACAATTTCCATCGGCCAGTTCAATGTCCATAAATACCAGGTCGGGCTGCGGGTTGTTCTGAAACCAGGCGATTGTTTCTTCAATGGATTTCAGATGAGCCAGCATTTTCCATTCGGGGCGCAAGTCCAGAAAAAGATCGCGAAGCATTTCTCCGCTTCTAACTTCATCTTCAACAATTATAAAGTGCTTTTTAATCATGGTCGGAATAGACTTTCTTTTTGCAATAATGGGATTTTCACAATAAAGCGATCGTCATCTTCAATCACCTTTACCTGCTTGTCGGTCAAAAAACGGTAGCGTTTAATCAGGTTACCCAAGCCTGTTTGCGTCGAGTAAGACGATTGTTTCAGTTGAAGGTTGTTTTCGACACAAAGATAATCCCCAGAGCTGTAAATTTTAAGGTGCAAGGGCGACTGACTGCTGGCAATATTGTGCTTAATGGCGTTTTCAATCAACAGTTGGAGGCTTAGCGGTGGTATGAAATAATGGGGAGGAATATCCTCCGCGGTAAAGTTCAATGCCTCGCCCAGCCGCTCGCGGTGCAGCGCTATGTAAGTTTCAATGAAGGTGATTTCTTCCTGAACCGGCACCAGGGTGTCGTCTTTTTTTAACAACACATAGCGGTACACATCCGACAGGTTTTCGGTGAAGGTGATTGCGGTATTTTTATCCTGGCGGATGATGGCAATCAGGGTACTGAGGTTGTTAAACAGGAAATGCGGGTTTAGTTTATCTTGAAGAGAGCGGTAGTTCAGCTCAAGTTGTTCTTGTTTCAGGTGTTGGTTTTCAGCCGTAAACGCACTTAGTGTTTTGTGGTAATTATAAGCGATCAGCCCAATCACATAGATGATGATCACCAGGATGCCCAACATGATTGCCAGATTGTACTGGCCGGGATCAATGGGTACCCGATCGTCTTTGATGAAAGGAAGTAGCAGGTTCGATAGTTTTTTGGCAACAATGACCCATATTATTGTGAAAAGCACCAGGCCGATCACCCGTTGGCGGGTGTGGCTATGCCAGGGAAGTTTGGTATTCAGAAGCCAGTCGCATACGAAGATCCCTTCGCTGACGAAGACAAACATCCCGATCATAAAGAAAAAGCCGCTTGGCGAGTAGGGGGCATTCAGTAACAGTAGCTCCCAAACCAGGATGTTTAACAGGCTACCCAGCAGCACTTCAATTGCCAGGCGGATCCAAAAGTGGACAGGAAGAGTGGGTTTATTCATCATTTAAAATTGCGTGCTCTAAATTTAAGCGGACAGACCTGAAATTCCAATCTGTCCGTTAATTTATACCCCTTTTATCTTTCTCCTTTATTGACATTCAACATACCAATTCCTTTTTGATAGGCTGTTTGTGCAATTTCGTATGCTGTCAGCGCTTCAATTAAATTGGCCTGGGCTTGTTGCCACGAAGCTTGTGCGTTCAGCAAGTCGGTGGTCGAATTCAGTCCGGCATCGTAGCTGGCTTTTACCTCCTCCAGGCTTTCGGTGGCTTCGGTGCAGGCCTTTTGTTGCAGCAGGATTGTCTCGTAACTTTCCTGTACCTGTACAACGAGCTGTTGCACTTCCAGTTGGATCATCTCCCGTGAATTCTCCAGATCAAGCTGCGCTTTTTCCAGGTCCATTTGCGCACTGGTTAGTTTATGTTTTTTCTCGCCCCAGTGAAATACCGGAACTGAGACTTGCCCGGCAATGGTGGTGTTCCATTGTCCTTCGTTGAAGTTTGGAATGTCGATATAGCCATAAGAAATCTGTGCGCCAACGGTGGGGCGGTATTGTGCAGCTGTCGTTTTTTTCTGGTAGCCTGCTATGGCCAGTTGGTCTTCCATAATCTGCAACTCCTTGCGGTTTTGACTGGCAATGGTCCATGCATTGGTCATATCCGGCAGTTCGACATCCTGCTTGAACTCAAGCGGCAGCTCCACATCGGTATCCAACGGCAGACCGATGATTTGGCACAGGTGCATTTTCAGGATTTTCAGGCCGTTGTTTGCTTTCAGCAGAGCCAGCTCTGCATCGTTTTTTTGCACGGTAACTTTGAGTTGCTCACTTTTCGGAGCCAGCCCCAACTCGTACATGTCCGATAGCTGACCTTCCAGGCTGTCGAGCATGGCGACGTAGCTGTGGGCAACCTTCAGGTTTTCGCGAAGCGATATAATTTGCCAGTAAGCTTCGTCGGTGGTTTGAATCACCTGGTCGCTCTCCAGGGCGTAGGCCTGTTCGGCAATGGAAACTCCGTGGTCGGCCATCTTGTTGGCATATCTGATTTGGCTCCCGGCGTAAATCGGAACCGTCATGGCCAGTTGTGCCTGGTAAAGACGAAGACGCTCGGTATCCAGCGATAGTCCCGGAAAGTAGGCTTCGCTGTCGCCGGTAATATTTCCGTCGGCATCGGCTGCCGGCAGATGGAACCCCGGAATTTCAATAGCATCCAGCGTCGGCATGAAGGTGGCAGTTCCGCTGGCGTCGATAGCAGGCATGTAAGCAGTTCGGGCTTCTTTTTGCCCGGCTACGGCTTTTTGCTTATCCAGGGCTGCTTTTTTCAGGTTTTTGTTGTATTCAAGTGCCATATTGCGGCACTCGTCTAACCGGAGTACCCGCTGCGCCTGAAGTTGACCACCTGCCAGAAGCAGGAAAAGTAAAATATAATGTTTCATCTTTTTACGCGTTAAAGATGCACACAATCGCTTGTGTTGCGCGATTGTGTGCCTTGTTTAATTGTTGGTTTTCTGTTGTTCACTTACTTCTGAACAGGATGTAATTGTCTGGTATTTATCTTATAAAACATCGCATACAGTACTGGTACAACCAGCAGGGTGATGAGTGTTCCAACCAGCAGCCCGAACATGATGACTACGGCCATGGTTTTAAACATTTCGTCCCACAGCAGCGGGAACATCCCCAGTATGGTGGTCAGCGAGGCCATCATCACCGGGCGCACACGCGAGACGGTGGAGTCGACAATGGCTTGCAGCTGGTCTTTTCCTTCTCCAATCTGAATGTTGATTTCGTCGAGCAGAACCACTGCATTTTTAATCATCATCCCCATTAGCCCGAGGGTGCCGACAATGGAGAAAAAGCCGAATGGGGTGTTGGTTACCAGAACGCCAATAATTACCCCGATGAAGGCGAGTGGCATAATCAGGAAGATGATCACGGGCTGGCGGAAGTTATTGAACAAGCCAATAACGATGATGATCATCAAAAGCATGGCCAGCGGAAAATTCTCGGCTAGCCCGTCGTTGGCTTCCTTGCTCGTTTTCACTTCACCCAACCATTCAATGGTATATCCTTGGGGTAATTCAATTTGATCGATTGCCGGTTTAATCTCATTTAGTACCTCAGTTGCCGTATAGCCCGCGGCAGCGTCGCACTGCGCTCGGATGGCCCGTTGTCCGTCGTATCGGCGGATGATGGAGTTGTCCCCGATCATTGTAATGGAATCGGTGAGCTGAGAGAGGTTGACACTGGTTTGCGAATTGCTTGACCAGACAGGAATGGTTGGTAATAAGCTGATGTCGTCATTCAAGGTCTTTTTCAGTCGGAGCATCACCGGAATTTGGTATTCGCCATCGTGAAAAACACCAACAGGTGTTCCTGTAGTGGCTATAGCCAGGGCGTTGGCTACGTCGCTGCGATTGATCATCAAGCCGCGGGCCTTTTCCTGCGAGTAAACCGGACTGAGCACCTTCTCGCGGTTACGCCAGTCGTTGGTGACAAATGCAGAGTGAGGGTTAGCGCGCATAATGCTTTGTGCCTGATCGGCCAATTGGCGAAGCACTTCAGGATCGGGTCCGGCGAATTTGACTTCAATTTTATAGTCACCGCCAATGGCTTGGTAAGTGCGCACGCGGGCTTCGGCCTGTGGGTAGTTTTCGCTGACATAATGCTGCAAGCGGTCGCGGATTTCGAAATCAAATTCTTTGTCTTTCAGGGCGACAATCAATTCACCGTAGCAGGAGCTCAGCGAGTTCATCGGACGCATCAGGGTATAGCGCGCAGGTGTTGCCCCGAGCGATGTCACCACATAGTTAATTTCGTCCCATTGGCTGATATGCTTGTAAATTTCGTCCAGGTCGTGTTCAACCGTTGTGATATCTTTTCCCTGTGGCAGTCGGTATTCCAGAATAAACTGGTCGGAGGTTGCCGTAGGGAAGAAATCCATTTTTGCAAATCCGAAGGCCCAGAATGAGAGAACCAAGATGATTGCAACGGTGATGGTTACCAGTGTTTTGTGCCAAAGGGCATATTGGATGGTTTGTTTGGAGAAGCGGTAAAAACTTCCGGACATGGCTTCTTTTTGCTCGCCCGGTTTCTTTTTCTTTTCCCGGTAAAAATACTGCGCCATGAAGGGCGTTTGGATCATGGCCAGAATCCAACTGACGAAGAGCGAGATGGCCAGCACATAGAAGAGCGGACGCAGAAATTCGCCGGCCCCGGTGGTGTTAAACGCCAGAGGCATAAAGGCCAGAATGGCCACCAGCGTGGCGCCCAGCAAGGGAACGGCCGATTTGATGGCGGCGTTGATGAAGGCCTTGGAGCGCTCCATGCCGCGGCTCATGTCCACTAAGATCCCGTCGGCCACAACGATGGCATTATCCACCAGCATCCCCATGGCAATAATGATAGCTGCCAGGGACACGCGGTGCAGTTCCACGCCAAAAATGTTCATCCCGATAAACGTTGCCAGAATGGTGAAAAGCAAACCGCTGGCAATCAACAGGCCGGCCCGTAAACCCATGGCAAGCAGCAGAACTACGATCACAATCAATACCGATTCAATCAGGTTTACCACAAAATTGTTGATCGATTCATCGACCTTGTCGTGTTGGTAGAAAATGGGATGAACGTCGATCCCAACGGGGAGTTGTTTTTGTATTTGTGCCAGCTCGGCTTCAACGGCCTCGCCAAGCTTCATGATATTTCCGCCTTTTTCCATCGACAGGGCCAGGCTCATTGCTTCCTTGCCGTTGTATTTGAGCTTGGTATAGTAAGGATCCTGATCCTCTTTGGTTACGGTGGCAATGTCGCCCAAACGATAGCGGTTTCCGTTAGGAAGTTTTACTTCGAAATTGCGGATTTCATCCAGGCTTTGAAATTTGTTACCAATATTGATGCGGATCCGCTCGTCGCCGGCTTTCACCGTTCCGGGGTTGACCAGTTTGCCCTGGTCGTTGAAAAATTGAAAGATCATTCCCGGATTAATGCCGAAGGTGGCGAAATAATCGTTATCGAACTTAATGTTGACAACTTGCTGTGTTGCCCCAAATTCTTCGATCCGTTTTACCCCTTTGACGGTCAGCAGTTGTTGCTTGGCATTTTCAACAATCCGGCGAAACTCGATGGGGTCGTAACCATCGTTTGTGATGGCCAGGAATATTCCGGAGACATCGCCGAAATCATCATTAATAACCGGGCTGTATGCCCCTTGTGGCAAGTCGCCTTCCGCATCGTGTATTTTTCGGCGAAGGTGATCCCACAGCTGGGGTAAATCTTTGGTCTTGGTGCCTGTTTTAATGTTTACGGTGATTTGCGACATCCCCGGAAGAGATCTGGAGTCGATGTAGTCGATGTTTTCCAGTCGTTGAAGTGCTTTTTCCAGCACATCAGTTACTTCTTTTTCAACTTCTTCGGCACTGGCCCCGGGATAGGCCGTCATGATGGCGGCGGCTTTTACCGGAATCTCCGGATCTTCGAGTTTGGGCAAGCTGTCGAATGAAAGGATTCCCCCGATAATGAGCGCAAAAAACACGAAGCTGAGCATCGCTTTTTGCGAGAGTATTTTCTGAAGCATGATGGTAATTCGTCGTTAGAGATTTAGGATTTTCACTTCTTGGTTTTCGACTAAACTGTTTACCCCGGCAATAACAACCGGCTCTTTGTCCGAAATTCCGTTAAGCACTTCAATCTGTCCGTTTTCGCGCAGGTTGCCCAGTTTTACAGGCGTGCTTTTTACTTTCATGTTACTTTGGTCAACAGTCCATACCCGGGGCTGATTGGCTTTATAAAACACGGCGCCAACCGGCACGGTCATGGGTTGGGCACTTTCCAGGTGATCGGTGACCCGAATTTTTGCCGTCATACCCGGTTTCAGGTGGAGCGACTGGGCCTGCAGCTGTGCGCGGACCTCGTATTGGTCGGTTGTGTTGGCCTTTTGGTTGATGGCCAATAGTTTTGCCGGCACATTGTTGAAGCCTTCAACCGAAAAATCGCAACGGATACTGTCGGCATGCTGAACCGCTCTCAGCAGGTTACCCGAGATGTTGAAGCGAACTTCCAGGCTGCTGACATCAATTACCGTAACAATGGTTTGCCCGGGCGCAATGTTATCGTAGTTTGCCACGGTGCGCTGAAAGACATAGCCGCTGAACGGAGCTTTTAGCTGCGTGTCGTTCACGGCGTTTTGGGCAGCATCGAAGTTGCTTTTGGTTGCCAGATAGGCAGCCTTCAGTTTATCGAGTGTGTTCACGGGCAATTTTTTGCGGTCGTATAGCTGTTGGTAGCGTTCGTATTCGCTCTTGGCTTGCATGTATTGGGCTTTGGCGGCATCCAGGCGAACCAGGTAGTCGCGCGAGTCGACCTCGGCTATTAGTTGGCCTTTAGCTACATAGTCACCTTCGTTTACCAGGAGTTTTTCAAGTTGCCCGCCTACCTTAAAGGCCAGGTTGATCTCGTTTTTCTCGTGAATTTGGCCGCTGAATGAATAGCTTTCAACTTTGCTGGCAGAACCGACATTGGTAACCTTCACATATCGTGGGCTGGCTTCGGTCTGTTTTTTTTCACTGCATGAACTCAGGGCCAGTGAGCCGCTCAGTAACAGGCTTAATCCAATAAAAATTTTTCTCATAGTTTTGAACATTAATCATTTTACGGCCAAAACTAACGCGCGCGGCAAGCGATAGCCTGAAAAAGTGCGCGAAGCGGAAAAAATCGCGTTTGAAGTTTGAAAATAGGAGATCGAAGTTAGTGCGGGGAAAGCGTTGAAGTGGAGGCGTTGTGGGCGCAACTGGTGAAGTTCGGTTCAATTGTTTCGGCCGTTTCAGCAGCGAGCCCAATCAAGTTGCAGATTTGTGAAGGGCTTGTTCGGATACGCTTTGTGCCCCGAGGGGCTGTCTTGTTTTGTTGAACATCGTCTTAAGGCAAGTACAAAGATAATCGCATTTCGTGCCTGGTTGTGTAAACCTTGTGGCGGATAGCAGGACAGCCGTTCCAGCTGTGCTTGCCTTAGGGGCCAAACTTCTTCGGTTTTTATCGTTGCCGCAGCACGTCAGGATAATGAAAATGCAGTGTTAGGTTCTAAACAAAAAGAGCATAGCCGTTTTCCAGCGCTTGATTGTAGTTTTCCATGTCGAAGACATAAAGGAAGGGAGCGCGATGTGCTCCAATATTTCGTCTTTCATCCAATTTTTTGATGATGCCGGTCGCGATGAGTTTCTTTCCGAAATTTCGGCTGTCGAATGTTTTATCGAGAATTGTTTCGTATAAGGAATGGATTTCCGGAAGGGTAAATTTCTCAGGAAGTAGCTCGTAACCGATCGGATAATGGTAGATGTGCAAGCGAAGGGCCTTTAAGGCTGCTTCAATTATCTCTTGGTGGTCGTAAAGTAAGCTTGGCAGATCCCCAATATTCCACCAGGTACATTCTTCGAGGTAAAACTCGCCACTGGGAACAACCTTTGAAAATTCGGTTAGTGAGTAAAACCCGATGGAGACAAAATAGTCGAACATCCAATGGTTTTCATCCAGCTCCATTTGGTTGATTTCAGCAAATAGCGCTGGAGTCAACTCAGAGTCTTTGGTTCTTGTTGGAGTTCCGAAGGATTGGAATTGATTTAAAAAGAGTCTGTCCAGCCCAGTTCTGTTTTTAACGACTCGTTCTGCCGCTTGCTTGATGGTTTCATCCCGGTGTACGTAACCTCCCGGAAGCATCCATTTGCTGATTCCCTGAGGACGCTGTAATAACACTTTTAGCTCTTTTTCGTGGTAGCCAAAAATGACGCTGTCGACCGATATGTTTGGCAATACGTACTTGGGGCCGTCCTGTATTAAATCTTTTATTTCAATTTTCATCCGTCAATAAATTGATTTCTGTTCATCTGCTGTCTGCTTGTTGGTAGACAGGAAACTCGGATGTTGCTGAGAACTATTTCTATTGGTATTTGAGTGCGAAGCAACATGCTCGTTTCATAAATGCTGGCTTGTTAAGCCTTGAAGTAGCCAAAGGTAAATATTTATTCCGTAATTATAACGTATTAGGATGCATGTTACTATTTTTTTGTAAAAGTCTCTTCGGGTGATGTGGTTTTCAACCGCATCGGGGACGCCTTTGAATATCGGTTCAGCTTCAACCTAGCGCAAAGACTTATTTTGTCGAAACCTGTCTGTTTTCGGTAAAAGTCGATGAACGCCAAGACGCCGAGGTGCGAAGGTATTTGTTGTTTCGAAGTATCCCCAATCAGCGGTTCAATAATTCAACATTTCAATATCCAGTCGTGAGTCGTGAGTCGTGAGTCGTGAGTCGAAGAAAGAGAGCAGCCCCAATCAACAATTCAACAGCAGTCTCTCATCCCTGTTGGAGATTCCCCGGAATCATCTGTGTTTTTTGTTCGCTATCCAGCTCAAAGGCATTTTAACGATCGATTAAGAAGGACGGCTTATTTCGTGTAAGTCTATTGATTAGCCGTTAGCGTAAAAATGAAGGATGGTTGCTAAGTGGACGGTATAGTGGAATTTAAAGAGGGCAGAGAGACCTGTCGTTTATTAAAGTAATAAGAATTAGGCGAAGCCGGGAAATATGTTGTACGGCAGGAATTCGACATTTAATACGTAAAAATTACGGAATAGTGCAATTGGATGATTAATATTGCGTAAAAATTACGGAATAGGAAATTCTAATTCAAACTTAAACCTGATTTTATGAGAATGACGTTTTTGAAGATTCAAATGAATCGAGTTGTAATTCTGGCTGGTCTATTGGCCATGGGGCTGCCAGTAGTTGCCCGTAGCCACGAGAGTAATTCAGCTGAAACAGCAGATTCAACGGTGGTTATCAGTAAGAAAGAAGAAAATAACCGCAATGTGATGTTAAGTGCTGAAAGTGCTACAATGCCCCGTCAATTAAACATTGGCCTTCCCTTTCAGGGAGATATTCTTATTTTGGAAAACGATCTCCCGGTTGTGTATTCCTTTTGGACACAAATGCCAACAACTGCATGGCGATACGATAATAGCATTGGCCCGATTGGCTTAATGTCCTTCCAGGAGGGAGCACTGACTTTTGGTAAGGTTGGATATATGGTAACATCGACTGACCGCCAGGCAGGCCGCAAGTTTAAGGGCTATGCATCAGTTTATACCACAAATTACGGAACCGTGCGGTACGATGCAAACGTTTCAGGTCCGATAGGCAAGAAGGGATGGGGATATACCTTAAGCGGATACCAAAACTTTGAACGCGGATCGGGAGCTAATCTGAAGTATACAACTTATACAGAAGAAGCGACTTTTATTAAAGCTGGTATCAACAAGCGATATAAGAGCGGTAGTTTTGCCTTTTTGTATAAGCATGCCGATGTAAAACCTTACGTGATGGGAGGTTACTCGCCCTTTGTGTATAAAGGAAATGGTGAAACAGAAGAAGTTGACGGATTCCGGTTAGGGCAGGATTCCTATATTCTGGGAAGTGGCTTGTTCCCATACTTTGACTATAATACCGGCGAGGCAAAAATGGGAGACATAACCAGTGATGACGCTTCCCGAAACCTGACTGACGCATTTTATTTTAACGGCGAGCATCGTTTTAAAAATAAAATGAAACTAACCTACTCTACCATGTATATGCAATCAAAAGCGGCACTAACACTCCAGTATCCGCTAAGTATTAATATCTCGGAAGCATCCGATCGTGATGCGACCGAACTGTATACGATCTATGGTACGCAAGGGAGCGTTGATGGTACAACTGGTGCTTATGGATATACCGGTGAGGCTTATGATGGTTCAGTTCAGCTGGTTTCTACGCAGTATTATCCACAGGTTGATATAAAAACATTTACAGCGCGGGCCGAATTGTCTAAAAAATTCAAGAATCACGATCTTCGTGGCGGGTTTACCTACCAGTATTACAGTGCCCCAATTATTTATAATAGTGCCGTATATTATCAAACAGTGGAGCCAAATCCTCGTTTGTTGAACCGTATTTACGCCATGGATTTGAGTGCCTACGGTATGGGAACAAGTTATTATCCGGTAACCAACCCCACAAACGGAGGTCTAGCTGTTGCCGGAACTTATAGCGACAATACCTATAGTAAAACAGCTTTGTATTTTTCGGACGATTTTTCTGTTGGTAAGCGTTTTAATTTTGGTTTGGGAGCCCGAATTGAGCATGAGAATGATGAGGTGACAAGAAATATTTACCCAAATGAGTTTGTGCAGGATCGTTTGTATACCGAAAAATTTAAAAACAAATACAACCGGGTATTTATTGGCAATGCGGTTGTGAAACTAACGAACGAGTTTGGGCTTTTGGGCGATGCAACCTATAATTCCTGGTACAATCGTTATTGGGAAAGGGGTGATGATGGAGCAGAAAACATAGCCAAAGACAAAAACTTAGTTGTTACCAATTTCGGTGGTGGTATTTACTGGAACCACGGGAAGCTGTTTAGCCTTGTGTCGAAAATAACCCGGATTAAAAAACAGAATAATATCGCAGAAGAAACGATTACGAATGCTGCCGGTGAATCAGAGCGAGTCTATCCAATTTTCTACGATATCGAGACCATGGGATGGAGCACGGATATTATCTCCGAGCCCTTCAAAAATTTCAATTTACACCTGTTGTTTACCTTGCAAAATCCGAAATATAAAAACTACGCTTATAGCACGCATTTCAACAACAGTGTCCAAAACTACGATTACAGCAACAAGGTAATTCCGGACCTGTCGAAAGTGTTGGCCGAGATTGATGGCAGCTACTTCTTGTTTAACCGTGATGTTCGTCTTTGGGCAAGTTTCCGGTACTTTGGAGAGCAACAGGCCAATAAAACTAATACCATTTTTTACAACGGCTGGTGGGAGAATTTCGGCGGTGTTGATTACAACGTGAGTCGTAATGTTACCTTGAAGTTCCAGGTTGTGAACTTCCTGAATCAGCGCGGGGTGAAAGGTGCTTTGGTTGGAGGTGACCAAATTACCGATGCGTCAAGTTATATCGGGCGTAAAATTGTAGCCAGTGGTATTCGCCCCAGAACATTTGAATTAACTGCAAACTTCAAATTTTAATTCGTAAATATTGAGTCGCCGGGAGTTCTGCACTGCCGGAACCCTCGGTGGCTCTATTCCTTTTAATTATAGTATTCACAATAAAAAGTAAGACTTATGAAACGATTAGAAAAAGTATTGGTAATGGTTGTCGTGTTGGTTGGAGCACTCGCGTTTCAGGTTAATGCACAGGAAAGTGCAGCAACGCCAGAAAAATCAGTTGTAGCAAACACACCAGCGGAAGATTTCTTTATTGGGAAATGGAAATTGGATGTTTATGGTTTACCGCAAGGCGATGCCAAGATGTTGATGATGATTGAAAAGAAAGACGGTAAGCTTGCCGGTTGGCTTGGTGGCGAAAACGGTGAAGAACCCAATGAGTTTACAAAAGTTGAAATTGAAAAAGAGACACTGTATGTGAGATTCCTTGGAGGTGGCTGGGATGTGCCAATGTACCTGGATAAAGATGGTGATGATGCCGTAGTGGGTAGCATGAATGACATGTTCGATGTTGAAGGCACAAAAGTGAAAGAGTAAGCTTATTTCATCGGTTTCCCGCTGCTCATTCGGGCGAGGGCGACCGATGTTTTTCTTCCTTGTTTTAAATTAATTAAACCAAAAAATGAAAAGATTCCGACTGCTGTTTTTGCCAATCACCCTGACCCTATTATTCTTCACGCATACATTTGCTCAAACTACCGGTGAAAAAAGCTGGTTTAATCCGTATGATTTGGATTTCGCCAATTTTGAAAAGCCATCCTTGCACTATGCGCCTTTTACGCGCTGGTGGTGGCCGGGTAACGATGTTGAGCAGGACGAGCTGGTGAGAGAAATAAACTTGTTTGCCGACAACAACATCGGCGGAGTCGAAATTCAGGCATTCGCCCTGGTGATGCCCGCCAAAGGAAAGGGCAGGGGCGACCGGATTATGACCTACGACACGCCTGCTTATTATGAAAACCTGATCCGGGTGATGGAGGAAGCCCAAAAGCGCGGCCTGACCGTGGATATGACCGATGGAAGCGGATGGCCTGCCGGTGGACCGCATTTGTCGGAAGAAGATAATAACCTGACACTGGAATACGGGATGACGGACCTGTTGCCCGGAGCTGACAACGTTTACCCGCTTCCCCGTGCAGAACGCGGAGATCGCCTTGGTGCCAGACTGGTTGCCCTGTTGGCTGCCAAAGTACTGCAGGACACGTCGGCTGTCAATCCCACCTTTTTGCTCGATCCCAAGTCGGTTGTTGATATTACTGCACAAGTAGTTGACACAACTTTCCATTATTCTGCGAAGGAAAAAGGATGGAAAGCGATCGCCTTTTGGTCGGTTGCCTCGATGGAAAAACCGATGCTGATTGCCAAGCGTGATGCCGGTTTTGTGATGAACCACTTCGATTCAACAAAAGTATTTAAGAATTACGAGTATTTTTTTGGCGAACGAACCGGTTTGCAAGCTTATTTCGGACAGCCATTTCGCGCTGTTTTCGACGACAGCTACGAATTTAAAGCCGACCGGCATTTTTCGGATGATTTTATCTCAACCTTTAAAAAGAACCGGGGCTACGATATTACACCGTACCTGCCTGCCAATGTTTGGTATGGTTACAACAACATGTACTACCGCATGGAGAATCCAGCTCAGCAACCGGAGTTTTCGTTTGGCGACGATGATTGGCGCTTGCGCTACGATTATGATCTGACGCTGAGTGATGTGATTGGAAAACAGTTTCTGGATGCTGCCGGGAACTGGACTGAAGAACGCGGTCTTTTGCACCGCAGTCAACCCTACGGCTTGAATATTGACAATATGGCGGTGGCTGGCAGAATTGCCATTCCCGAAGTTGAAACCATGCAATTTAACAAAGGCTCGGAAGGCGCTTATAAATTGATTACTTCCGGAGCACATCTATATAACCGCCCGTTAATCTCATGCGAGTCTGCGGTATATATCAATCGGGGATACATGACAACTCCGCAGAAACTGAAAATTACCCTCGATAAAGTGTTCAGCGCTGGTGTGAACCACGTGGTCTGGCACGGAACGGCCTACCGCTATTTTCCGGGTGCCTATCCCGAAGAAGGATGGTATCCGTTTATGAATGCCTATGTGCCGATTAACTTTTCGTCGGATTTGAATGAAAGCAATCCGTTTTGGAAGTACATGAAAGACATTAACAGCTACGCTCAACGGGCTCAATATGTGCTTCGCAGCGGGAAGCCACAGGCCGATGTGCTGATTTACTATCCTTTCCTGAACTACAGTGAGCACAGCGCCAACCCGAATGAAATTTTATTAAATGGTTACATGAAAGATGTGGAGCCGGCTTTGCCTGCCGAGAATGTAACTTCGTCATACAGTCCGCACATCAATACCGAATGGCTCGATAAAATCTGGCCGCTGATCAATGAATTAAACGCCCGTGGAATTACCTGGGACTGGGTGAACGACAATTCGTTGCAGGAAATCACCTTGGATAACAATAACCAACTGAACGTTCGTGGAAATTGCTACCAGTCATTGGTGCTATTCGATTTACCTTATATCCAACTGAAAAGTGCTGAACATATCCGCGATATAGCCGATAAGGGAGCCGACCTATTAGTCGTTGGTGATCTGCCGCAGAAGCAACCGAGTTATCTGAATTATCAGGCGAATGATAAGCTTACAGCACAGGCCATTCAACAAGCTCTTTCCGGAACTTCGGTTAAACACATTCAGCACAGTAACGAAATTGAAGACTGGTGTTCAGGCATTGCCTTGCCAATTGCGAATACGGGTAAGTACCCTTTTATCCGGCAAATTCGCCGGGTGATGGACGATGGAACGGTAGCCCAGTTTTTATGGAATACCAGCAGCGAATGGCAGCACATCGAACTGAAGCTGGATCGGAAATTTAAAAAAGCGGCCTGGTTAAATGCCGAAGATGGTAGCATAATTCAGGCTTTGGTGAAGCAAAATACCGTTGAGTACTTGTTGCCCCCGCTGAGTACCGTATTTCTGTATGCCAGCGAAAACGGCATCGACGGCGCTGCAAAAAAGAAGGCTGATGAATTTTCGGAAACCAATACAACGAAGTTGTTAACCATTGATAAGTGGACCGTGACTTGCGATTCGGTGGTCATTGAAAACAGTAGCCTGTTTGATTGGAAGAACAACGATCAAATGAAATATCAACTGTCGGAAGCGACCTACACTACGAGCTTCGAGCTTGATCAGTACGATCCGAAAGCAGACTATTATATCGACCTGGGGAAAGTGTATTTCAGCGCCGACCTGGAGATCAACGGAAGAAAAGCAGGCAGCCGCATTTATGCACCCTTCAACTTTAAAATATCCGATTATCTGAAAAAGGGGCAGAACGAAATTAAGGTGACCGTAACGCCAACCTTGCTGAACGGATTTATTGGAAAAGCAAACAGGGGAGTCCGGGAATACAAAAATTACAAGGAACAGGAATTAATGAGCCAGGGACTTATGGGCCCGGTGCAGGTTTTTAAACAATAAAATGAGAGAAATGAAGATGAAAAGAATGCTCTTTTTGAGCGTAATATTGCTTAGTAAACTTGTTGCGGCGCAGGATGTTGGTTTGCCGCAGTTGGGGAAAGCTCCGGTAAAGGAGGTGATTGCCGCCATGACAACCCAAGAGAAAATTGATCTCATAAGAGGCACCGGAATGAAATATACCGCTCCGAATGAACAGGGAACGGTTGCCGGAGATATCGACGGAAAAGTTCCCGGTGCAGCCGGTAGCACCCACGCCATCCCTCATTTGGGCATCCCGGCGATGATCCTGGCTGATGGACCGGCGGGCCTGCGAATCGATTCGGTTCGTTATGATGATTGCAATAAATACTATGCAACAGCCTTTCCGATCGCCACTGCTCTGGCTTCAAGCTGGAATACACATCTTGTGCAGCAAGTGGGGCAGGCAATGGGAAATGAAGTATTGGAATACGGCGTGGACGTGTTATTGGCGCCGGGAATGAACATGCAGCGCAACCCTCTGGGGGGACGCAATTTTGAATATTATTCGGAGGATCCGCTGCTGACTGGTAAAATGGCAGCTGCAATGGTCAACGGAATCCAATCGAATGGCGTCGGAACCTCCATCAAGCACTTTGCTGTTAACGACCAGGAATCGAACCGCAATGGTGTAGATGCTGTGTTGAGTGAAAGAGCTTTACGCGAGATTTATCTGAAGCCTTTTGAGATTGCCGTTAAAGAAGCCAATCCGTGGACCGTCATGTCGTCCTACAACAAGGTAAACGGCACCTTTGCGTCTGAAAATTACGACTTGCTGACCACTATTTTACGAGACGAGTGGGGATTTAAAGGCTTGGTTATGACCGACTGGTTTGCCGGGCGTGATTATCCGGCACAGGTTGCAGCCGGAAATGATTTGCTGATGCCGGGTAGAACCATGGAGGCGCGAAAAATTAAATCGGCCCTGGAGGATAAAGAATTGACAGAGGCAGCACTAGATCGGAATGTGGAGAAAATATTGAATGTGGTTTTGAAATCGCCTGCTTTCAGAAATTATCAGTATTCAAACAAGCCCGGTTTAAAAGTCCATGCCGCAGTTGCCCGTCAGGCTGGAGCCGAAGGTATGGTTCTGCTTAAAAACGAAGCGAATGCCCTACCTATCAAAAGCAAAAAAATAGCCCTGTTGGGGAATGCTTCTTATGATTTGTTTGTTGGCGGCACCGGAAGCGGTGAAGTTTACAAAGCTTATACGATTTCACTTTTTCAGGGACTAGAAGATGCCGGTAAGGTATTAGATAAAGATTTAGAGAAGAAGTATGAATATTATGTTTCAAAGGAGAATGCAGCGCGCCCGAAAAGACAGTCTGTTTTGGATGTGATAAAACCGGTGGATGAAATGCATCTGAAGACTTCCGAATTAGAGCTTTTAGCTGACCAAAATGATATTGCATTAATTACAATAGGAAGAAATGCCGGAGAAAATAGTGATAGATGTGCAGAAACAGACTATTACTTTAATTCACTTGAATTAGAATTAATTGAGGGCACTGCTAAAGCATTTCATGCCAAAGGAAAGAAAGTAATTGTTGTGTTGAATATTGATGCTGTTGTTGATGTGACGAAATGGCGCGATTGGGTGGATGGCATTTTACTGGCCTGGCAGCCGGGACAGGAAGCCGGGCATGCAATCGCAGATGTCATTAGCGGAAAAACCAACCCGTCGGGGCATTTAACAGCAAGTTTCCCGATGCACTACACGGATGTCCCATCTGCCGGGCATTTCCCGGGAACACCCACTGAACGCCCGGAGGAAACCATTTATAATGAAGGTATTTATGTTGGCTACCGCTACTACAACAGCTTCGACGTTCCGGTGGCCTATGAGTTTGGCTTTGGACTGTCATATACCAGTTTCGAGCTTAAAAAGATGAAACTTAGCTCCAACACCTTTGATGATGAGATTAGCCTAAACGTGAAGCTTAAAAATAACGGAGAACTGGCTGGTAAAGAAGTGGTGCAGCTGTACCTGACGGCTCCCGGGAAAACAATGGATAAACCCGAAAGTGAACTGAAGGCTTTTGTCAAAACAGAGTTGCTTGAAGCTGGAAAATCTCAGGATATCCAATTTGTATTGAAAGCCTCAGATCTGGCATCGTTCGATGAAGAACGCACAGCTTGGGTCGCCGAACCGGGAACTTATACAATTCAAATCGGGACTTCCTGTAAAAATATTTTGCGAACCGCAACCTTCACCCTGAATGATGAAATTGTAGTTGAGAAAGCTCATCAGGTATTGGCTCCGAAGGAAACGATTGATGAAATTAAACACAAGCCATTAGCTGGCAAATAAAAGAATTAGCAATATGAAAGAGATTTGGTGTTGGGGGATTGGTGTAACGGCATTGCTATTATCGGCTTGTAGTCCGAAAAACACAGTTCCGCAATTGGGAAAGGAAAGCATCACGGATGTGGTAAACGCCATGACACTCGATGAAAAACTGGATATCATACGCGGGGCGGGAATGCCAACAGCAAACGGCGATGCTCCCGTAGTTGGTCATGTAGCCGGAAAAGTTCCCGGAGCAGCCGGGAATACCAATCCGATTCCTCGTCTGGGAATACCCGCGCTTTCTTTAGCCGACGGCCCTGCGGGCTTGCGTATCGATTCCGAAAGGGAAAACGATTCGAAACGCTACTATGCAACAGCATTTCCCACTGGTACCAGTTTGGCTTCTACCTGGAACACGGAATTAGTGGAGCAGGTTGGTCAGGCAATGGGAAATGAAGTGCACGAATATGGCGTTGATGTTTTATTAGCGCCGGGAATGAATATTCAGCGCAATCCCTTGGGAGGCCGTAATTTCGAATACTATTCGGAAGACCCGCTGCTGACCGGTAAAATGGCAGCTGCCATGGTAAACGGTGTGCAGTCGAACGGGGTGGGAACGTCAATTAAACACTTCGCTGTAAACGATCAGGAAACTGTCCGGTACCACATTGATGCGGTGGTTAGCCAACGCGCTGCCCGCGAGATTTATCTGAAACCCTTTGAAATTGCCATCAGGGAATCGGATCCCTGGACTGTGATGTCTGCTTACAATAAGATCAACGGGACGTATGCCTCCGAAAGTTACGACTTGTTAACGACCATTTTGCGTGATGAGTGGGGCTATCAAGGGATCGTCGTAACCGATTGGCTTGCCGGTCGCGACTATGCCGGGCAGGTAAAGGCCGGTAACGACCTACTCATGCCGGGACGCGTAAACGAGAAAACGAAAATTCAGGAAGCCTTATCCGATGGTCGGCTTACAGAAGCAGAACTGGACCGCAATATTGAGCGAATTCTGAACCTGGTGACAAAATCGCCAACATTTAAAGGCTATAAATATTCGGACAAACCGGATTTAAAGGCTCATGCGTCTCTTGCCCGTGAGGCAGCTGCCGAGGGAATGATTTTGTTGAAAAATGAAAAAGAAGCCCTTCCGCTAAAAACGAAGAAGCTTGCTTTGCTAGGCAATACATCCTATAAACTAATAGAAGGCGGTAAGGGGAGCGGTCAGGTGAATAATGCCTATACCATTTCGCTTTTGCAGGGAATGGAAGAAGCCGGTTATATCGTCGACGCAGATTTGCAAAAGAAATATCAGGACTATATTACATCAGCATCAACTGGTGATGATGCCGAACAAAGTTTTGCAGCAGTAAAACCGCTGGATGAAATTCAGTTTGATCAATCCGAACTGGATGAGTTGGCCAATGAAAATGGCGCTGCCATAATCACTATTGGCCGGCAGGTTGGCGAAGGTAGCGATCGCGATATTGAAACCGATTATTATTTAGTTCCTGATGAACTAAGCTTAATTAAGAATACAGCTGAAGCATTTCACGCCAAAGGAAAACCGGTTGTGGTTGTCCTCAATATCGGGGCTGCTGTTGATGTTGCCAGCTGGCGCGATGATGTTGACGGGATTATTGTGGCCTGGCAACCAGGGCAGGAAGCCGGTTACGCCATTGCGGATGCTGTCAGCGGAAAAGTTAATCCTTCGGGACGCCTGACTTCAACCTTGTCCTTGCGTTACGAAGATGTCCCATCGGCAAGCCATTTCCCGGGTACGCCAGCTCGCAGACCGAAACAAACCATCTATAATGAAGGAATTTATGTGGGCTATCGATACTACAACACTTTTAACAAGCCGGTTGCCTATGAATTTGGTTACGGACTTTCCTACACGACTTTTCAGTTCAGTGATTTGGAAATTAGCAGCGAGACGTTTGACGACGAGCTAACCGTGACGCTGGATGTAACCAATACCGGAGAGTTAGCCGGAAAGGAAGTTGTACAGCTTTATCTGGCGGCTCCTGCGGAAACGATGGATAAACCTTTGGAGGAGCTCAAGGCATTTAAAAAGACAAAGTTGCTGAAACCGGGTAAAACGCAGACGATTTCATTCTCCATCAAAGCTTCGGATTTGGCATCATTCAATACCGACCGGTCAGCTTGGGTGGCCGATCCCGGGATTTATACCCTGAAAATTGGTACATCCAGCAGAAAATTTGACATCTCGAAGACATTCACACTCGAAAATGAGATTGTAACAGAGGAAGTACATCAGGTATTAATGCCTCAGGAAACAATCACGGAAATAACCCCCAAACTATAATGAAAAAGAACGTTTTTCTTACCGGAGCAACCGGTAATATGGGAAGAGAGGGTCTGAAGCAGTTGCTTCGCCGTCGCGATAAGTTTAACATTACTTTGTTGGTATTGCCGACAGAGAAAGACAAAAAATTTGTTGAGCCCTATCAAAATCAGCCCGGTGTAAAGGTTTTTTTTGGCGATTTGACCAATTACGACGATGTGCTGAAATGTGTTAACGGAGCCGATTATGTGTTGCATGTTGGCGGCATGGTTTCTCCTGCTGCTGATTATTTGCCGGAACTAACCCGGAAAGTGAACATCGGCGCTGCAAAAAATATTGTAAAAGCGATAAAAGCGCAGCCTGATCCGGATAAAGTGAAACTGGTCTATATCGGTACAGTGGCCGAAACCGGCGACCGGAATGCGCCTGTTCATTGGGGACGCGCCGGCGACCCGATCAAAATCAGCATTTACGATAACTACGCCCTGACAAAGGCTATTGCCGAACGGGAAGTCATTGAATCGGGCTTGAAATATTGGGTTTCACTGAGACAAACCGGAGTGTTGTATCCTGAGATTCTAAATAACCTTGATCCGATTATGTTTCACGAACCACTGAATGGTGTGTTCGAGTGGGTGACCGCCAAAGACTCGGGCGTGCTGTTGGCTAATGCCTGCGAAGCCGATGTTCCCGACGAATTCTGGTGCCGCGTTTACAACATCGGTGGCGGTGAAAAATATCGCACTATGAACTGGGAATTTATGCAGATGACCAACAAAGCGTTGGGATTCGGAGATATTCAGAAAGTTTACGAATCGAATTGGTTTGCGATCCGCAATTTTCACGGGCAATGGTATACCGACTCGGATGAGCTGGAGAAATATCTTCATTTCCGAAGTGGTACGCTTCCCGATTTTTTGAATGAAATGAAGGCCAAAGCTCCGTTTTCAACCAAGATTGCAAAATATCTACCCAAGAAATTTTTGAAAAATGCCGTTTTTAAAAAGGAAGCCAAAAAGCCATTTGGAACACTTCACTGGATTAAAAACAACAACGAGCAGCGAATCTCAGCATTTTTTGGGTCGAAAGAAAAATGGGAAGCGATTCCGGATTGGGAACATTTCAAGTTTGAACAGGCTTCGCGAGAGTCGGTAAAACTGAATCATGGCTACGACGAGAGCAAGCCGAAATCGGAATTGGATATTGAAGATATGAAACAGGCCGCCGAATTCCGGGGTGGAAAGTGTCTCTCGGAAAGCATGACCAAAGGAGATCTGAAAACGAAACTGAGATGGAAATGTGCTTTCAGCCACCAGTTTGAAGCAAGTCCAACTTTAGTGCTTTTAGGTGGCCACTGGTGCCCGGACTGTATGCCTTTGCCTTGGAATTACGACGAAGAGGCCAGGCACAATCCTTTTTTCGCTCAGGTATGGAAGCCTTTGCACGATGATGACGAAGCGAATGTCTATGATGAAAGTATTTTGAAATTTTAGCCCCCAGAAAACGATCAAATGAAACAGAAGATTTTTCTAGCTGCGTTGCTATTCTCAATTACGTCTTTTGTAGTTGCAGCAGCAGGACCGAAAGACTACTTCGTCGGCAAATGGGATGTGATGATCTATGGTACGATTGGCGGTGATGAACAAATGATAATTGAGCTTAAACGAGTCGATGGCAAACTCGAAGGTGCCATTGTCGGGCCGACCGATGATGTCAAACCTTTCTTCAAAATTGAGGAAAAGCCGGATACAGTAAAAGTTTACTTCAAGCACCTCTTCTTTAAAGTCAACCTTCAACTTGAAAAAAAGGACGACACACATGTGACAGGCCTTTTGCAGGAGAAATACAAGGCCAAAGGAAAACGAATGAAATAAGGGAAGACAAAAATGAAAGTATATATAATTGGAGGAACAGGATTACTAGGCTCGGCCAGTGCATCAGAATTAATTAATCGAGGGCATCGTGTCCGTTCGGTGGCCTTACCACCAGTGCCTCAAAATTCAGGTATTCCAAGAGAAATGGAATTAGTATTTGGTAATTATATGACCATGACCAATGACCAGATACGGGAGCAAATGACAGGGTGTGATGCTTTTGTGTTTGCAGCCGGGGTTGATGAGCGGGTGGAATTTCCGGCTCCTGTTTTGGAGTATTACAAGAAATACAATGTCGCACCTGTCGACCGCTTATTGAAAATTGGACGCGAAGTTGGTATTAAACGTGCGGTCATCATGGGTTCGTACTTTGCTCACTTTGCCAAAGAATGGCCCGAACTGAAGCTGACTGAAAAGCATCCCTACATCAAAAGCCGTATTTTGCAGGAGGAAGTGGCCATGTCGCACACCGGTAATGGCATGGATGTGATGGTGCTTGAGTTACCCTATATTTTTGGTACGCAACCCGGTCGGAAACCAGTCTGGACATTTCTGATTGAAACCATCCGCAGCATGAAAGGCGCTACCATGTACACCAAAGGCGGCACCACCATGGTTACCGTAAAACAGGTTGCACAGGCCGTTGCCGGGGCATTGGAAAAAGGCAAAGGCGGAACCTGTTACCCGGTTGGCTGGTACAACATGACTTGGAAGGAAATGCTGGCTATTTTCCACAAACACATGGGCATGCCCGGCCGCAAAACAATTACCATCCCAACATTTCTTTACCGGATGAATGGTAAAAAAATAATGAAAGATTTTAAGGCCAGGGGAATCGATTCCGGTTTAGACATGGTGCACTTTGCCGAAATACAAACGGCGAAAACATTCATCAATAACGATATTATCAAAAATGAACTTGGTGTAACCGGGGACGATATCGACGCAGCCATCGGCGATTCGGTAAAACTATGCCTCGATGCCATCGATGGAAAGGAAAAACTACTGGATATGAAAGCTGAGTAACTAATCAAAAATTGAATATCGAATGAAAAAATTAATACCTATTACTTTATTGTTTTTTGCAGTTTCATTGGGAAGTGTGCTTGCAAATAATTTAAAGGATACTATCGATAATTATCAGGAAAATGATGTAACCGTCACTCAAGATCACAGATTGCTAACCGGTAGGAGACTGCTTTTTGATAATGATTGGAAATTTAAATTGGGTCACTTCCCGGGCGCAGGAGCTAAAAGATTTGCAGATGAGAAAACATGGAGAGAAGTAGATTTACCTCACGATTGGAGCATTGAAGGATTAATTAAGCAGGAAAACTCTACAGGTTATGATGGTGGTTTCTTTCCGGCCGGTGAGGGGTGGTATAGAAAAACGTTTCATGTTCCATCTGATTGGGGTAGCAAGCGGGTATCTATTTATTTTGAAGGTGTTTATATGAATTCAAAAGTGTATGTAAATGGAAATCTAGTAGGAACTCACCCTTATGGTTATACATCATTTCGTTACGATCTGACACCTTACTTATATTTTGGGAAAAGGAATACGATAGCTGTTTATGTGAATAATTCGGAACAAGAAAATTGCAGATGGTATAGTGGCTCAGGTATTTATAGGCACGTGTGGCTTGAATTAACAAATCGTGTTCATATAGATCAGTGGGGAGTATCTATAACAACACCTGAAGTTTCTCAAAAAGCAGCGACAATACAGGTTAAATCCCTTATAAAAAATGAGACGGATACAATACAATTTATTACAGTTTTAACAAAAATAGTAGATAAGAACAAAATAAATGTAAGTACAGGACAACTAAACTTACAGATAGAGGCCCAAAGTCAAAGGGAAGTTGTTCAGAACTTTATTGTGAAAAAGCCGTGTCTGTGGACTCCAGATACCCCAAACCTGTACAACGCAGAAGTTGATGTGCTCATGGGAGATGAAGTCATCGATCAGACGGATAATAAATTTGGGATACGATCAATAAAATACAGTGTTGAAAATGGATTTGAATTGAATGGAACAAAACTGCTTTTAAATGGAGGATGTGTCCATCATGATAATGGATGCTTGGGAGCGAAAGCCTATGACCGAGCCGAAGTTCGAAAAGTTGAATTGCTAAAAGGCGCAGGATTCAATGCGGTGCGCACATCACATAATCCTCCATCAGAAGCCTTTTTAAATGCCTGCGACAGTCTCGGTCTTTTAGTTTTGGAAGAAGCTTTTGATGGCTGGAAAAATCCCAAAACTCCTTATGATTATTCCATGTACTTTGATGATTGGGCTCAACAGGATTTAGAATCAATGGTTTTACGAGATAAAAATCACCCGTCAGTCATAATGTGGAGTATTGGGAATGAAGTTTTTGAAACAATTTGGTTGGATCCGGGATCTGTTGAAAGAATAGAAAAACTGGCCAATATTGTTCGTCAGCTCGATCCATCGCGGCCAGTAACCTGCGCAATAACAACATGGGGAAAAGAGTGGAATTTATTTGATTCATCATTTAAACCCCTCGACATTGGAGGATATAATTATCAATTGCACAATGCTATTTCGGATCACAAACGTGTTCCCGAGAGGATTATTTTGGGTACTGAATCATATCCGAAAGAGGCTTTTAAAATGTGGAATTTAGTCAAGAATAACAACTATATCATTGGAGATTTTGTGTGGACAGCAATGGATTATTTAGGCGAATCAGGTATCGGTCGTTATTACTACTATCCTCAAGAGAAGGGGGGTGAACATGGTGCTAAAAATTCATTTCCTTTTCACGGGGGATATAGTGGGGATATAGACATGACTGGATGGCGAAAACCGATCTCTCATTACCGGAATATATTGTATAATGATACTGAAAAATTGTATATGGCAGTTCGGGAGCCAAACCCAATTGATGGAGAAATAAGGCTTACAGATTGGGCGGTATGGCCGGCATGGGAAAGTTGGACATGGCCCAGGCACGAAGGAGACAGCCTGGAAGTCGACGTATATTCAAAATGCACCGGTGTTCAACTTTACTTAAACAACAAACTTATCGGTGAACGAAAAATGTCCTTAGACAATGAGTATAAAACAACATTTACTGTGCCCTATAGTCCGGGCGAACTAAAAGCTATTGGTATTGATGGAGAAAAACATTACGAACAAGTGTTGCAGACATCAGGTGAAGCAACAAGTATTCGATTGACTGCAGATCGTTCTACTATTTTGGCGAATAATCAAGATTTGTCTTTTGTTAGGGTAGAGGTAACCGATAAATTCGGGAATATTCAACCGAATGCGAATAATCAGCTTACGTTTAATGTTGAAGGTCCAGGTATAATTGCTGGAACAGATAATGCCAACCTGAGAGATGTTACTCCTTATTTTAGTGAGACCCGGAAAGTATGGCATGGCAAGGCCTTAGTCGTTATAAAAAGCACTGGAAACCCCGGTCAGATAATTCTGAAAGCAAGCTCTCCTGGACTTCAGGATGTCTCTTTAATTATAAATTCTCAATAGATGTAGTGGATTTTAGTTAAGCCTGAATTTTAAAATACAAAAGGTTTATCAGCATAGAAGCTAGATTACAAGGTCATAAAGCATCGATTGTATTGTTTTTTTATGAACGAGTGGTACAAAAGAGGTTAATTTTTAAAATACAAACCAGCAATGAAATTGATAAAAATCTTGTCTATAATTGGGATTATAATACTGTGTGATTTGCCAGTTCAGGCACAGCAAGTATATCATCTTCGGGTTGAGTCAGCGATAAATCCGATTGGAATCGAAAAACAACATCCGGCTTTAAGTTGGATGATTCTTTCCGATGAAAGGAATCTGGAACAGACAGCCTATCAGGTCTTGGTCGCTTCTTCTCCCGAAAAACTTACGCCAAAAGATGCCGATTGTTGGAATTCAGGGAGGGTCGAGTCTGATGAATCAGTATTTGTAAGCTATGATGGGGATTCACTAGAAAGCGGTCAACAATGCTTCTGGAAAGTCAAAGTGTGGACAAATAAAGGCGAATCCAATTGGAGTCCGGTTGCAAAATGGAGCATGGGACTGTTGGAAAAGTCGGATTGGCAAGGTGAATGGATTGGACTCACCAAATTTTTTCCGGGTGATACCTTGGCAACGCATTCCCGTTTGGCTGCCCGTTATTTCAGGAAAGAGTTTGCAACTAAAAAGAAAGTCCGAAAAGCGACCGCCTATATCATTGGTATCGGCATGTACGAACTCTATATCAACGGGCAAAAAATTGGCAATCATGTTTTATCGCCCGGTCCGACCGATTTTACGAAAGATGTCCGGTATAACACCTTCGATGTAACGGATAATCTTCTGAAAGGGAAAAATGCGATTGGGACTGTGTTAGGAAATGGCCGTTACTTTTATATGCGGCAGGGGGTCAGCTTCCAGCAATCCAAAGAAAGAATTCCTAAAATGTTGTTTCAGCTCGACATTGAGTATGCCGACGGAAGTCGTTTACTGATTGTGAGTGATAATTCGTGGAAAGTTACAGCCGACGGGCCAATACGCAGCAATAACGAATACGATGGTGAGGAATATGATGCCCGCAAGGAATTGACAGGCTGGACAAAGCCCGGGTATAACGACTCCCACTGGCTGAATGCAGAGTTGGTAGCTGCGCCCTGCGAAACCATCCTGTCTCAAATTAACGAGAATATGATCGTTCAGGACGTGGTGAAGCCCGTTTCAATCAATTCGCTTTCCAACGGAAGTTTTATTCTGGATATGGGGCAAAACATGGCGGGCTGGCTCAAACTCAAAGCCACCGGAACCAAAGGTGATACAATTACAATGCGCTTTGCTGAAACATTGAAGCCGGATGGAACTTTGTACACTGCTAACCTTCGCAGTGCCAGGCAAACAGATATCTATGTTATGAAAGGGAACGGCTTGGAGCAATGGGAACCCACATTTGTTTACCACGGCTTCAGATACGTTGAAGTAACCGGTTTCCCGGGAATTCCTACTTTGGATGATTTTGAGGGAGAGATTATCTATGATGGTTTCCCGACGATTGGATCATTCTCGTGTTCTGATTCTTTGTTAAACCGGATTTACGCCAATGCCTGCCGAACGACACGGAATAATTATAAGGGAATGCCTGTTGACTGTCCGCAACGCGATGAACGTGACCCGTGGTTGGCCGACTGGGCAACCACTTCGTTGGGGGCAAGTTATACGTTCGATATTGAAAGGCTTTACGTTAAATGGATGGATGACATGCAGTTTTCGCAGCGTCCGAGAGGGCAAATGCCCGATATTACCCCGGAGCCCGGATGGACAGGTATTAAAGACAATATGACCTGGCCGGGCACCTACCTGCTGATTGGAAATTTGCTACTGACGCAATTCGGAAACAAAGAGGTAATTGTGAAACATTACCCCTCTATGAAAAAGTGGTTGTGGTATATGAAAGGGAAATATCTGAAAGAGCATATCATGGTCGCAGATAGATTTGGCGATTGGTGTGTTCCTCCCGAGTCTATGGAACTGGTTCACTCAAAAGACACTGCGCGAACGACTGATGGAGCGTTGATCGGTACTGCCTATTTTTATCACTTTCTGCAAATGATGAGCTCTTTTGCTGAAGTAAGTGGAGACACAGCTGATGTTGAAGAATACAAAACCCTGGCAGCAGACGTACGCAAAGCATTTAATGCAGAATATTTTGATGTCAGCAAGCACCAGTACGGAAATAATACGGTAACCTCGAATTTGTTGCCTCTGGCTTTCGGAATGGTTGATCAAGATGTTGAAGGCCTTGTTTTTGAGCAGATGATTCATAGGGTAATCAATCAGGATAATAGCCACATAAGTACAGGTTTGATTGGCACTCAGTGGTTAATGCGCGAATTAACAAAAAGGGGCCGTGTCGATCTGGCTTTTACCATTGCAACTCAGAAAGATTATCCAAGTTGGGGATATATGGTGGAAAAGGGAGCAACAACTATTTGGGAACTTTGGAACGGCGATACGGCCGATCCTTCGATGAACTCCCGCAATCATGTCATGCTTTTGGGTGATTTAATTGCTTGGATGTACCAGGATTTGGCCGGATTGAAAAGTATGGACGGTTATCCCGGTTTTAAACAACTTTGGATGGAACCCCGGGTTGCCGGTGATTTAACTTCAGCTAAAGCTTCAACTTTAACGCCGTATGGTAAGGCAACAAGCGATTGGACTCTGGAAAAGGGGCAGTTTATCTGGCATGTAACGATACCGCCAAATACAAAAGCCAATGTACTTATTCCGGCCCAATCGGTTGAGCAAATTACCGTAAGCGGCACTCCGGTAACGAAGATAGAAGGAGCTGAATATGTCGGGAAAACCAGCAGTAGGATTCAGCTTGAGATTGGCTCAGGCAGCTACACTTTTATCTGTAAATACAACGGAAATAGTAATGATTAAACAATGGCAATGAATCAATTCTTAAGAAAAGCAGGTATTCTGTTCGGGTTGATAATGCTGCTGTCAAGTATGGCATTTGCACAGGATCGATCATTCTGCATTAGTTTACAAGCCAGGGAGTTATATGCGCCGCCTGTCGAGAAAGACTTTCAATTAAACAAGCCTTTTGTCCCTTACATCAAGGTGTTTCTTCCCGAAAAAGAAAAGGCTACAGGCCGTGCAGTAGTGATTTGCCCGGGAGGAGGATACGGAATGGTAGCTTTTGGCCACGAAGGAACTCGTTGGGCTGGTTTTTACAACGATTTGGGCATTGCGGCTATTGTTGTGAAATACCGGTTGCCGCATGGGGATAACAAAATTCCCGTAAGTGATGCGGAAACGGCCTTGCAGATTGTGAAGGACAGTGCTGATTTTTGGAACATCAATAGGGATGATGTAGGGATCATGGGCTTTTCAGCCGGAGGACATTTGGCTTCGACCATTGCTACACATACCCGGCCTCCTTTACGGCCAAACTTTCAGATACTGTTTTACCCGGTCATAACCATGGATAAATCATATACCCATTTGGGTTCGCATGATAATTTTCTGGGAAATGATGCCGGCAAAGAATTGGAAGACCGGTTTTCGAATGAAAAGCAGGTGACCAAAGACACTCCGCCTGCGTTTATTGTCCTTGCAGCTGATGATAAGGTGGTACCTCCGGCCAACGGAATTAATTATTTCGAAGCGTTGATTGACAATAAGGTATATGCAACGCTGCATGTTTACCCCACCGGAAATCATGGCTGGGGATATCGTCGGAGTTATCAGTTTAACCAGGCTATTCTGGATGAATTGACCTTGTGGTTAGCGACTATTGATAAATCAAAAAAATAAAAATATGACAAACCTAAAATCAATCTTACTGAGTTTGCTACTGTTCGTGGTCATCGGATCAAATGCACAGCAAATCAATCCGGATTTATTGACCAAAGCATGGCGGGCTTACTGGATTACGGTCCCGAATGAAATACCAGGCGAATATGGCGTATATCGTTTCAGAAAAGATGTTACATTAACCGAGAACCCGGAAGAATATATTGTTCACGTTTCAGGAGACAACCGGTATAAACTGTTTGTAAACGGACAGTTGGTAGCGGTTGGCCCAGCTGGGGGCGATAAGAATAACTGGAATTTTGAAACAGTGGATATTGCCCCGTTTTTGCAAGAGGGAGTTAATGTAATTGCCGCTGTGGTTTGGAATGAGGGGAAATACCGAGCTGTTGTGCAAACATCACAAACAACAGGTTTTATTTTGCAGGGTAACAGTCGCAAAGAGTATGATTTTAATACAAACTCCAAATGGTTGTGTTGTAAAGATGTGTCCTATCAGCCACTGGAACAAAAGCCTGTAGGTTATTTTGCACTTGGACCGGGAGAAATGGTGGATATGAACCAGTCGCCGACCGATTGGATGGAGCCTGACTTCTCGATGGAAAATTGGTTTGAAGCTGAACAAATTACTCCCGGAGTGACCAAAGCATCGGCTACACTTATTTCAAGTCCTTGGCTTTTAGTTCCGTCTGAAATACCTCCGGTTGAATTAACACAACAGCGACTTGCAATCATCCGCAGGGCAGAGGGCATTTCAGTTCCTAAAACTTTCCCGGCAGAAAAATCCAAAATCACTGTTCCTGCCAATAGCAAGGTTCAGTTATTGTTGGATCAAAACTTTTTGACAAACGCTTATCCAACCCTGGAATACAGCAAAGGAAAAGATGCTGTTGTTTCAATGAAATATGCTGAAGCCTTGTACGACAGTACAATGGCAAAAGGGAACAGAAATGAAATTGAAGGGAAGAGCTTAATTGGAAGAGAGGATCGTATTGTCTGTAACGGATTGGACAACCAGCAGTACACTCCGCTTTCGTGGCGCACCTATCGTTACCTGCAAGTTGATATCCAAACCAAAAATGAAGCACTTGTTTTGGACGATATCTATGGTACTTTTGTTGGATATCCGTTTAAGAACAATACGGCTTTTCAGTCGGACTTGCCGGTGTTGGACAGTATTCTGCAGATCGGTTGGCGTACAGCTCGTTTATGTGCTGTTGATACTTATTTCGACTGCCCGTACTATGAACAATTACAGTACATAGGTGATACGCGTATTCAGATGATGGTATCGTACTTCAATAGTGGCGACGACCGGTTGGCCCGCCGTGCAATTAACCTGATTGATAAATCACGTTTGCCGGAAGGAATCACCCAAAGCAGGTATCCAGGAGGACAATTGCAAATCATCACGCCATTTTCACTTTTGTGGATCGGCATGGTGTCCGATTATTACCACTATCGCCCGGATGTAGATTTTGTGAAATCGAAGTTGATGGGGATAAGGCAGGTGTTAGCCTTCTATGCAAATTATCAGCAGGAAGACGGCAGTGTGAAAGATTTACCTTACTGGAATTTTACGGACTGGGCTGAAAATAAGTCATCAAAATGGCGGGTAGGCGCTCCGCCTGTAAGTAAACAGGGCTATTCTTCGGTTATCGATCTTCAACTTTTATGGGCTATGCAACTTGCCTCCGAACTGGAGCGCGATTTAGGTATGGCATGTTTGGCAGATGAGTATCAGCAGAAAGCTGCACACTTACAACAAACAATCAAGGATAAATACTGGGATGATGGTCGAAAAATGTTCGCTGATACGGATGAACGTAACTATTTCTCGGAGCATGCCAATGTGTTGGCCATTTTAACCGGAACAATTTCAGGTGATGATGCAACTAACTTATTCAAGCGAATAATCTATAATCCGGATTTGACTCAGACGTCTATTTATTTCAAATATTACCTGAATCGGGCGATGATAAAAGCAGGGCTTGGCAATGAGTATTTGAATCACCTGGATATATGGAAAAAGAACATTCAACTGGGCATGACAACCTGGGGGGAAGATTCGCAAGTTGAACGAACCCGTTCGGATTGTCATGCTTGGGGAGCTAGTCCGAATATCGAATTTTTCCGCACCGTCCTGGGAATCGATTCCGATGCTCCCGGTTTTTCGAAAGTGAAAATTGAACCGCATTTGGGCGATTTGAAAAAAGCAAGTGGTTCGATGCCTCACCCGCAAGGTGCGATAACCGTGAGTTATGCGTTGAATAAGAAAAAGTGGACGATTCGGATTGAACTTCCGGAAGGTTTGACCGGAAGTTTCGTTTGGAACGGAATTTCTTATGAGATCCAATCGGGGGGCAATGAATTCAAATTATAAATAAGCGTGGATGTATTTGTTTTTGACGTTGGTGCATTCACCCATTCAGAAAGCGGATAGTTTTGAAAAATTGCCGCCTTCAGGCTGAAAAAAACGCTTAAATGGTGTTGGACCTGTGGTGGTTGTACATTTGTGCAAGTTCCCGATACATTAGTTCAGGTGTTCGCCCCGGAGTTTCGCTTAGTTCACATTCTGATTTTTCAATTTAAAAATTGCAGAATGCGAATGAAACAAATCAATCCTGTTTTCGATGGACGACGGATTATTGCCTCCTTGGTTTTGGCTTGTGTGATGATGGTTTCGTGCAAACCGGGCACAGCGGAAAAAACAATGACAACCGGAGGCCCCGAAATTGTCGGCTTTAAAGTTCTGTCGTTTCCACTGGACGATGTGCGCTTGAAGGATGGTCCCTATCAGCATGCCACCCGGCTGGATGAGCAAACCTTGCTGACTTACCAGCCCGATCGGTTCTTGTCGAAGTTCAGAAAAGAGGCCGGATTGCAGCCCAAAGCCGAAAGCTACGAAGGGTGGGAAGGCGAGTCGTTGGCCGGCCATAGCTTGGGGCATTACCTCACGGCCTTGACCTTTATGTACCAGACAACCGGAAACGAAGAGTTTCGCAAGCGTGCAAATTACATTGTTGATGAGCTGGCTGAATGTCAGCAGGCAGTCGGAACCGGCTATGTTGGCGCTTTCGAGAATGGCGAAAAGGTGCTTTCGGAACAAGTGGCCAAGGGGATTATTAAAGCGCAGGGCTTTAACCTGAATGGTTTGTGGTCGCCTTTTTATACGATTCATAAAATCATGGATGGCTTGTATCATGTCTATAAATATGTGGGCAATCAGCGGGCTTTGGATGTTGAACAAAAGTTGGGCGATTGGGTCGGAACAATCGTGCAAAACCTCACCGATGAGCAACGCCAGCAGATGCTGAATTGCGAGTTTGGCGGCATGAATGAGGCCTTTGCTGACTTGTATGGCGCAACTGGCGATGAAAAGTATCTGACGCTTTCGTATAAATTTAAGCACGATGCCATTATCGACCCCATTGTTGGCGGCGTGGACATTTTGGCCGGCAAGCATTGCAATACACAGGTGCCCAAGTTTGTAGGGTTGGCCCGCCGCTACGAGTTGACCGGCGACAGTGCCGATTTTCGCGGAGCCGTCAACTTCTGGAACATGATGGTGCATCACCATGCTTATGTTGCCGGTAATTTCGACAATTACGAGTATCTGGGCGAGCCGGATCAGTTAAATGATCAGTTAAGCAACAGCACTGCCGAAACCTGCTGTGTTTACAATATGCTGAAACTGTCGCGTCACCTGTTTGAATGGACAGCATCGGCCGAGGTGATGGACTATTACGAACGGGCCTTGATCAACCACATTCTGTCGTCGCAGCACCCCGAAACGGGGCATGTAATTTACAACCTTTCGCTCGATATGGGTGGTTTTAAAGAGTACCAGGACCCTTACGGTTTCACCTGTTGTGTGGGCTCGGGCATGGAAAACCACAGTAAATACGGCCGCAACATCTATTATCATTCGGACAATGCGCTTTATGTGGGCCAGTTTATAGGTTCAGAGCTGAGCTGGAAGGAGAAGGGGGTGAGCTTGATTCAGACTACGCAATATCCCGAAGAAGAAGGAACTTCTTTCGAAATACAAACGGAATCCGGGAAAGCAGCCGCATTCGACCTGAAGCTGCGTTATCCGGCCTGGGCCCGCAACGGCATTTCGGTTAAGGTAAACGGAAAGGATCGGCCGGTGGAAGGCCAGCCCGGAAGCTTTATCAGCTTGGGCAACAAGTGGGAGGATGGCGACAAAATTGAGGTTCATATTCCCTTCAGCCTGTACACCGAGACCATGCCCGACAATAAAAACCGAATTGCCGTGTTCAACGGTCCGGTTCTGCTGGCCGGTTATCTGGGGCCGTTGGATGATCCCAAGGCCAATGATCCCTTGTATGTTCCCGTGCTGATGACCAAAGATACGATCCCTTCAAACTGGCTTCGGAAAATTGAAGGACAGTCGAATACCTTCGAGCTAACCGGTGTTTCGTATCCTCGGCAGGTAACGCTGAAGCCGTTCTACCGCACGCAGGACTGCCTGTACACGGTTTATTGGGATTCGTATTCCGCAGAAGACTGGAAACGCTACCAGCAGAAATATGAAGCCGAACAGGCCCGCAAGAATGAGTTGGAACGCAAAACCATCGATATCTTCCGCATGGGCGAAATGCAACCGGAGCGTGACCACAATTTCACAGAAGATAAATCGTGGGTCGGCGAGTATAAGTCGAAAAAGTATCGCGAAGTGGATCGTGGCGGAAAAGCCTCGTTCGAAATGAAGATCGACGGCAATAAAACGGTAACCCTTGTTTTTGAATATTGGGGAGGATTTGCAGGTTCGCACACCTTTGATATCGTTGTGGAAGGGCAAAAAATAGCAACCGAAAACATCACCAATAAAGCCCCCGGCAAATTTATCGACGAAACGTATAAACTGCCTTTGGGCTTGACAAATGGTAAAAAGCGAATCAAAGTTGAATTGTTGCCTCACGATGGCCATCGGGCAGGTCCGGTGTTCACTGTTCGCACGATTCATGACGAAACAGAGAGTTAATTTTTTAGATAATAAGCAATCAATTCTTTTTTGTAACCATGGTGCTTTTTCAGGCGCCATGGTTTTCTACCTAAAAAAGCTAATCTTTCGTAACAGAAAAAACAGTCGCAAATATGACAGACATAACTAAACACGTTGCACAATTGCTTACAAGCATCATGCTTTGTGTACCCGGTATGGCTTTTGCCCAGCAAAGCCCAACAGCACCAGCCAACGGAAACCCGGTATTGCCCGGTTACTTTGCCGATCCGACAATTAAAAAGTTCGGCGACAGCTATTACCTGTATGCCACAACCGATGGTATCAAGCTGGCGTCGGGCGAACCCCAGGTGTGGATTAGTAAAGACTTAACCAACTGGTATAACCAGGAAATGGATATTGACTTGCCGGATGGTTTAACCAACTGCTGGGCTCCCGATGTGGTGCACGGTAAGGATGGCCGATACTATTATTATATGGGAAATTGCCAGTTTGGATGTAACATTTACGGTTATGTTTCCGATACACCCGTGGGGCCTTGGAAACCGTTGAATAACGGAGAAGCGGTAATCCCGGTCGGCACGTCGAAGGAATACCTGCCTGCCCTGGATGCGCAGTTTTTGTGCGATGACGATGGCTCGCTCTACAACTACTTTGGCACCTGGTGTACCTCGTTTAAAGGAATGGGCTGGGTGAAGATTAATGAAGACGATATGCATACCATTGAGAAAGAAGGCTTTATCCCGATTGAGCAAATTCCGCAGGCTTTCGAAGCGGCTTATCCGATCAAGAAGGACAGCATCTACTTTTTGATGTATTCCTCGGGCGACTGCCGCTTAAGCACTTATGCGGTTCATTATGCCTGGTCGCGTTCGCCTGAAGGACCGTGGAATTATGGTCCGAATAGTCCGGTTCTGGAAACAACAGCCGACGGTTTGGTGGACAGTCCCGGGCATCATTCGGTTTTGGAAAAAGATGGCGAGTACTACATTGTTTATCACCGGCATGATAATCCGCATAGCTCCGGTGGCGAGTTTCGCCAGGTTTGTATTGATAAACTGGAATTTACCGGGCCTTATACAATTGCAAAAGTAAACCCGACGCACGAAGGCATTTGTTTCGGGAACAGTGTGCCTGCCAACCTGGCGTTGGGCGCAAAGGCTTCGGCAACATCAAGCTATCGGCTGGTGGCTGATGCCAATCGTTACACCCGCCAGGATGTTGACTACAGCTACTCACCAACATTCGCGACCGACGACAACAACGGAACAATGTGGAAAGCTGCCAGCTGTGCGTTGCCGCAGTCGTTAGTTGTCGATATGGGAAAAGAACAAGCAATCGAGCGGATTTTTACGCAGTTTGAATATCCAACATTCTACTATCAGTATAAACTTGAAGTGTCTTCTGATTCAGTAGAATGGAAACTATTTTCGGATCAAACGGCAAACAAAACAAGTGGCTCGCCGATGATAGATGACGGAAATGCAACTGCCCGGTTTATACGGATTACCGTAACCGGAACCGAAAAAGCCGGAATGTTCCCGGCAATCTGGAATGTGAAAGTGTACGGCGAATTATTCGATACGCCCGAAACGAAAAACCATGCAATTCCCGGGGCTGTCGGAAGTGTTGCGGCGAAAGGGCTGTTGGTTAACTTCGATGCTTCGGGACTGAAAAAAGGTCCGGTGAACCGCTTGAAAAATACAGGACTGCTGGGCGGAACCTTCGGGCTGAACGGACAGGCCACGGTGAAAAAGATTGCCGGAGTGAAGGCTGTTGATCTCGGGGGAGAAGGCTTTTTCGAATTGTCGGAGGAAGCCCCTCAAAGCCTGGACTGGAATTCGCCTTTTACCGCTTCGGCCTGGGTTTTTGTGCCCGAGCTGCAGGATGGCGCCTGCATTGTTGCCTGGAATTCGCGCGAGAATATGTTACAGGCATCCTACGCGGCCATGATGATCGGCAGCGGTCCGTATGGCGCTGTTGCTCATGGCGACGGAAGTGTTGATTTGGGCTTTAAGACTGTTCCGCAGGCTAAGCAGTGGCATCACCTGGTGGTGACCTTCGACGGCATGAAGGAAAGTGTATTTGTGGATGGCCGTCCGGATCGCGAACTGCCGCTGATGCTTTTCGTGAAGAGTAGCCGCATTTTGATCGGCAGTTCGGGCATGGAGCACGAAAACCTAAAGGGGGCAATTGCCAATGTTCGCTTGTACGACAAGGCGATGACTGCTGATCAGATCTCGCAATTGTATTTGGAAACAAAGCCTAAGGGCTTCAACAAAAAATGATGGAGATCGGGCGCCGGTCGGCTCAATCGGTTAGCCGGATGCGACCATCGTTTGAAGAGCATGCAAAAACCGAAAGCCCCCTGATACCCGAAGTACAGGGGCGCGCCCTTTGGTGGAAGGTCATCGTCTGTTTTCGATTCGATTTCGGTTTTATCACCGGAAGTATTATTTTCGGAGCACCGCCTTTGTTGAGGCGGCAAACAGGTGTTAGGAGTGAAAAATCATGCAAGGAATATTGAGAAAATACCGTCGGGAAATTTGTTTCGCAGTACTGTTTTTGTTTGCGTTGTTAACCGTGCAAAAGCGTGGTTGGGCGCAGGCTGAGGACCCGATTCATTTTATTCACTATACAAGCGAAGATGGATTGCCTTCGACCTACGTGAAAAGTATTGTGCAGGATGCCGATGGCTTTATTTGGGCAGCAACACGCTCGGCTGTTGTTCGGTTCGATGGCAGCAACTTTCAGCACTATTCTTTTTACGATGCCGACAATAATCCGATTGAGGAGTATTGCGACAAACTGTTTTTCACTCCCGATTCCGATTTAATTGTTCGCTCCAACAACGAGGAGTACTTTTACTACGACAAGGTGCTCGAACGTTTTTACCCGTACTCCCTGTTAACCGACTTGGGACCAACCAATACGGTTGTTCCCGAAAAAGATGGTTTTTGGATTTGTCAGAACGATGAGATTTTTTTCTTGAACAAGCTTACCCGAAAACGCAAATCGTTACGCGAAAAGCTGGATCTTTTTCAGCTTCCGCCAAATGAAGCTTTATTTTCGCTGGTCGTTCAAAGCAAGTGGATCGCGTTTGCCAGCAGACAAGGGGCGATTTATGCTTATCACAATAAGCGACTTAAAAGCTATCCCGTGCCCGAAGGCTTAAATGCCGCCAACTTCGAGCTTCGCTTTATCGATTCAAGAGGTGATCTGTGGATTCACTCCAACGATTACGGGCTGGCCTGCCTCGACCTGGCAACCGGGCATTTTAGCCTTTACACCAACCAACGAAACGATAGTTACCATCTGCCGCATAACCTGGTGCATTGTTTCGCCGAAGACTTTACCGGTCGTGTATGGATTGGAACAGAAGCGGGCCTGGCCATCTACGACCCCGACAACGACACGCTCAAACTGCATCGTTACCGCTTGTCCGAACCGCATGGCTTGAATACCGATCCTATTTATGATGCTTTTTGCGATCAGCAGGGGAACATCTGGCTGGGAACTTACTTTGGAGGCATCAATTTCTGGAGCGGACAACAGTCGTTTTTTCGCACCTGGACCTCCGGTTTCGGGAAATGGCAGTTGAGCGGAAACGTGGTGAGTTGTCTCGAAGAAGACAAGCAGGGCAATCTTTGGATTGGCTTGGAGGACAAAGGATTGAATAAGTTGGATATGAAAACCGGCGAAATGACTCACTATTGTTCAACCGAAGGGGCAATCCGCCTTAGTTATGACAACGTGCACGACCTCCTGTTTGTTGATGACAATGAATTGTGGATTGGGACCTATACTGGTGGAATAAATGTGTTAAACACAAAAACCAATCGCGTAAAATACTACAATCGCCTAAACACGAATAATGTTGTGCCCGATGTGATCTACCAGTTTCAAAAGGTGGGCACCAAAGTGTATATCGCCACCTCGGAAGGGATTGTTGTGTACGATCGGGAAACGCAAGCCTTTTCGAGGTTAAAGCCCGACGTTACCAATTATATACAGTTCGAAAGCATCGCACAAAACGGAAAGTCCCTTTGGTTTACTTCCTCGAAGCAAATCTTCCGCTACGATCCGGAAAACGATCTGATTGCTCCCTTTCAGCTGCACGATGGCATCCGGGTGGTCAATTTTGTGAAGACCGATTCGAAAGGGCGCAGTTGGTTTGGAACCTGCTATTCGGGCTTGTTTTGCGTCGATGAGCCAACCGGCGAAGTGAAACATTTCGATGCTGCGAATCGTTTCCCGGCACAATGGATTTTTAGTTTGGAGGAAGGGCAAAACGGCTGGTTCTGGGTGAGCACCGATCGCGGATTAATTAAGCTAAACCCGGAAACCAACGAAAGCTACCTGTACGACAGTAACTCGGGGATTCCGTTTAACCAGTTTAACTACCGGGCATCGTTTACCGACAGCAAGGGGAATATTTATTTTGGTGGAAATAACGGCATGGTTTCTTTCAATGAAGATGATGAAACGATCGCTGAAAAGCAGTTGCCTATTGCATTCACCGAGCTGGAGCTTTTCAACCAGACTGTCAGCCCGGGCGAGTTAAATTGCCTGGATCAGTCGATCAATCAGACCGACGAATTGGTTCTCAAGTATAACCAGAATGTGTTCACCTTGGGCTTTACGGCTTTCAGTTATTCCACCGGCGGAAAATTTCAGTATTCCTACTACCTCGAAGGCTTTGAGTCGGAATGGAATAACGTGGGCAACCGGAACTTTGCAACCTATACCAACCTGAGCCCGGGGAAATATACCTTCCGGGTAAAAGGTACCTTGGGAGATAATCAGACCGGCTTGGAGCGTCAGCTGAAGATAACCGTTTTGCCGCCTTTTTGGCTCACCGGTTGGGCTTATTTCATTTATGTTTTGATCATCATTGGTATTTTCATCCTGGTATTTTTGGTGGGTAGCCGTCTTGAGAAAACCAAGGCCCGGGCAGAGCTGGAACATCGCGAAAAAATTCATGCCGATGAGCTGCATCAGGTGAAGCTGGAGTTTTTTACCAACATATCCCACGAGCTGAAAACGCCGCTTACGCTGATTTTAGCTCCCATTCACAAGCTGCTGCAAGAGGAGCAATTAAGTCCGGCGATTCACAAAAAATTAGCCGGGATTGAACGAAGTGCCGATCGTTTGTTTCAGCTGATCAATCAGCTGCTCGAGTTTCGGAAGATCGAACGCGGCAAGGAAGATCTTCGCGTGTCGCCCTGCCATGTTCGTCAGATGATCGAAGCGCTTTCAAGCTCGTTCAACAATTTGGCCGAAACAAAAGATATCGATTTTCAACTCGAATTTGAAGACGCCGATCAGCTGGCCTGGCTCGATGTGAATAAGATCGACAAGATCGTTTTTAACCTCTTGTCGAATGCCTTTAAGTTTACGCCCGACGGGGGAACAATTAAATTTGCGGTTCAGCTGGTCCGGCGATCGCCACGCAGCTCCGATGAGTTGACCGATCTTGTCCTGACGGTTTCCGATTCCGGCAAGGGCATCAAGCCCGAAATGGTGGGGCAGGTGTTCGACCGTTTTTTCCACATCGAGGATGAAAGTACCCCCAATGTTGGCACCGGAATTGGCCTGGCCTATGTGAAAAGCCTGGTGATCCTGATGCGGGGATCGATTTCGGTGGATAGTATTGTGAATAAAGGAACAATATTTACCGTTACCTTGCCGGTTAGTAAAAGCGATTTTACACCCGGCGAGATTGATACCGAGCCGGTGCAGTACCGTACTTCAATGAGCTTGCCCGAAGAGAAACAGGTGGTTCGGGGCAAAGGTGAAAATCTGAATCTCGAAGCCTTATCGTCCAAACCCCGGGTTTTGTTGGTCGAGGACAATCCCGACCTGGTGGATTTCCTGAAAACAACCCTGGAAGACCGGTACCAGGTTACCGCAGCGCTGAATGGCCGCGAAGCACTCGACAAGCTGGAAACTGTAACTCCCGACCTGATCATCAGCGACGTGATGATGCCCGAAATGGACGGCATGGAGCTCACCAGCCGTGTGAAGTCGGATTTAAAATTCTCGCATATCCCCATCATCCTGTTAACGTCGAAAAGTGGAGCCGAGAGTAAGTTGGAAGGCATGCGCTCGGGGGCCGACTATTACATCGAAAAGCCGTTTTATCCCGAAATTCTGGAGCAAAACATCGATAATATTCTCAACACCCGCAAGCGCCTGATCGAACGTTTTAAAACCGACGAAACAATCGTAGCAAGCGAGGTGGCCCATTCCGAGTCCGATAAGATTTTTATCGAGAAGCTTACCGCCATCATTATGGAGAATATCAGTAATCCCGACCTGGATGTTACATTCCTCATCCAGCAGCTGGGGGTTAGCCGGTCGCTGCTCCATGTGAAGCTGAAAAGCCTGGTGGGGTGTTCGAGCACTGAGTTTATCCGGGCAATACGCCTGAAAGAAGCTGTTAAGCTGATTTCGAGCGGGAAATGCAATATCTCGGAGGCAGCCTACGAAACAGGCTTCTCCAGCCCGACCTATTTTACCCGTCGATTCCGCGAATTTTACGGCAAATCGCCCCGCGAGTATTTTAACGTTTAAAGGACGATGTTGAAAATGTCTCGTTTCGAGTTTGATGAACAGTTTTCACTGTTTTCATCCGAGCCTTTTTTGAATTTAGAGTCAGATTTGCTTTCGCCAGGAGTGTAACCTTTCCCCTTATTTCCGGATGAATTTAGTGGCACGTCATTCATTGTCATATATGTGTTTTTAACCACAGTACATGCTTGGGATGTGTGAGCAAAATGTAGTTTTTTGTTTTCAAATCATGGCAAATTGAATGTAGGGAAGCATTGTTTGTGGAAATATGATGTAGAGCATGATTCGGAGGCTAAGTTGCTTGTTTTGAGTTTGTTCAGGGGGTGTGTATTTCTGATTTAATTTCAATTAAGCCATTGATACACATTTGTATCACTTTTAAAAACAATGGTGAAAGTCGGCGAGGGGATTATTGTCGAATTTGGGAGTCACACAATTATCACGGTTTCATTTATAACCAAACAAAATTCTCGGATTAAAAACCTAAAAAATGAGTGTATGAAAAAACGTTGTTGTCTTGGTGGCCACCTAAGGTTACCAAAAGAACTCTTGTCAACCCTAAAGGTTGTCTTTCTCTTAATGCTGTTTGCTACAGTTAGCACCACTGCAAGTGCTGTGGAAAATCAATCAGAATTATTGCAGGAAAAAATCGTAACCGGTAAGGTGACGACCGACAGCGGTGAGCCTGTGCCGGGAGCCACCATCTTAATTAAAGGTACAACCCATGGGGCTATATCTGACAGGGATGGTAATTTTTCGCTTCAGGCAGAACCTGCCGATGTTCTGGTTATCTCTTTTATCGGGTACCAAACGCAGGAATTTCCGGTGGGCACGCAGTCTTCAATTCAAATTCAGTTGGTAGAAGAAACTGTCGGCTTGAATGAAGTGGTAGCCATTGGCTACGGTACGCAGCGTAAGGCTGATGTTACCAGTGCCGTTGTCAGTGTAAAATCAGAAGATTTCTCGGTCGGTAAAATCGGCGACGCTGCCGAGCTGGTAAAAGGTAAAATTGCCGGTTTAAGCATTACCCAACCTTCGGGCGACCCGAACGCGACCTCAAGTATTATGCTTCGTGGTATTACAACCATCATGGGAAGTGTTTCCCCACTGGTGCTGGTTGATGGCGTAGAAGGCTCGTTGACAACCGTTGCTCCCGAAAATATTGAATCAATCGACGTGTTGAAAGATGCTTCGGCTGCTGCAATTTACGGTACCCGAGGTGCCAATGGTGTCATTATTATTACAACCAAATCCGGAAAGCGCAATTCGCCTACAAAAGCAAGCTACAACAGTTATGCATCCCTGTCGCAATGGTTTAAGAAAGCCGACTTCATGGATACACACGACATTATTTACGGTCGTACAAACTATGAGTACGAAGGTTATGACACGGATTGGCTGGAGGCCATTTCGCGTAAAGCCGGTTATACCCAAAACCATTCGTTAACACTGGAAGGCGGCTCTGAAAAGTCTGCTTATTCGGCAAACGTAACTTACAGCGATGAGGAAGGAATTATGCGCAAAAGTGACAGTAACGACATTCGCGCACAACTCGACTTCAGCCAATATGCCTTGAACGATGTGTTGAAGTTCAATGTGAATGTTCTTTATACCACACATAAAAACACGAATAACAACAACTCGTATGCTTATCGTCAGGCGCTGATCCGTAACCCGTCTTCGCCGGTGTACAACGAAGATGATGGTTCTTACTACGAGGAGTTCAGTAAGTTTCAGTATTACAATCCTGTTGAAATCCAGAATGAGTTAATTGGCGATACCCGGTCAAAAATGGCGCGCATAACCGGTAATATTACCTTTGAGCCCATCAAAAGATGGAAAACCAATTTGATGTTGTCGCGCAAAGAGACTGAAAGCACTGGTGAAACATATACCACCAGCAAGTATTTCGGAAATAGTAAAGGTAGCGATGAGTCGCAGACCAAAACGGTTCCTAAAACACGTGGCTATGCTTCAAAAAGCTCCGGTAGCGGTCGTAATGACAACCTGGAGTTAACTTCAACCTATAGTTTCGAGATTGGCAAAAGCCGCGTAACAGCACTGGCGGGCTACAGTTACCTGTACAATATATACGATGGATTTAATGCCGGCAACGGCGAGTTTCCTTCGGAATCGTACCTGTACAACAACCTGGGGCAAGGTCTGTACTTGACAGATGAAGATCACACTGCCAGTATGGGATCCTACAAAAACGACAACAAGCTGATTGGTTTCTTCGGTCGGGTAACCTATGGCTTCGAAAATCGGTTCAATGCCATGTTCAGTGTTCGCCGCGAAGGTTCTTCCAAGTTTGGCGATAACCACAAATGGGGAACATTCCCTTCGGCATCCTTGGGTTGGACCATCAGCAACGAATCGTTTATGCAAGATGCCGGTTGGTTGAATAACCTGAAACTTCGTTCAGGCTTCGGTGTTACCGGTGTTGTTCCAAACGAGTCGTACACCTCTCTCAATATGTACGATTACGATACCTGGGGCAAACATTTAAGCAAGGACGGTGAATGGACACCTTCGTTGATGGTGGCTCAAAACCCGAACCCGGATTTGAAATGGGAAACAACCCGGGAATGGAATATTGGTTTGGACTGGGCAGTGCTGGATTCGCGCCTGAGTGGCTCGGTGGATGTCTATACCAAGAAAACAGTTGACCTTTTGTACGACTACGCCGTGCCGGTACCTCCCAATATGTACGGAACAACAAGAGCAAACGTTGGCCAGATGCGCAACAGGGGGATTGAGGTGATGGTGAATGCCATTCCGGTAAAAAAAGGTGATTTCGAGTGGAATACCACCTTGACCTTGTCGCACAATGCCAACAAACTGCTGTCGCTGTCGAACGACTTGTATGAAACCGACAATTTTGCAGAAGTTGGTGGCGTAGGTGACCCGATTTCGGTTCCAACCCACGCCATGGAAATAGGCCACCGCCTGGGCGATTTCTGGGGGCTGCGCTCAGTCGGCGTCAGTAAAGACGGTTTTGTGTTGGTTGAAGTAAAAGACGATGCCGGCGAATGGACCGTGAAAGAATTTGACACCAGCCTCAATGTCGAGTCCAACCGTCAGCGTTTGGGTAACGGGCTGCCGCAGGTGTACGCCGGATGGAACAACACCTTCCGCTACAAAGGTTTCGATTTGAGCCTGCAGTTTACCGCTCAATTTGGCTTCGAGATCCTGAATGTTCAACGCAGTTTCTACGAGAACAACTCGATTGCTTACAACCGACTGAAAACAGCTGCCGATTTGCACCCCGCAACCGATGTCACCGGTGCTCCCGTTCTGGACGCTAACGGCGACCGCCTGATGGTGGCGCTGTCCAGTTCGATGTCGCAAGGCGTTTGGAGTGATCACATCGAGGACGGCGACTTCGTGAAGTTGACCAATGCCACTTTGGGATACACGTTCCCGCTTTCGGATAAAACCCGGAAATACCTCCAAAACCTGCGCCTCTACGTATCGGGCCAAAACCTGTTCACCATTACCAATTATTCCGGTCTCGATCCTGAAGTGTCAAACTACTTCCTGGCACCGGGTATTGATGATCGCGATAAGTATCCAACGGTACGTTCATACACTTTCGGACTTTCTGTTAACTTTTAAAAAACTCGACGATTTATGAAATTCATGAAACAACTATATATCAGTCTTGCACTGGGTCTGTTGCTGGGATTGGGCGCTTGTACCAACCTGGACGAGACCGTTTATGATTCGCTGACCGATGAAACCATCGACGTAAACGACCCCGAAATCGTGGGTTATATGATGGGAGAAGTTTATGCCCAGTTTCGTTTCCTGTATTGGGGCTGGAATGGCTATTTTGACCTGAACGAAGAATGTGCCGATACCTACATGACACCTAAGCGCATTGGTATTGGCTGGGGCGATTTGTATGTGAATATGCACAAACATACTTGGAATGAAACCCAGGGACATATTGAAGGATTGTGGTATTACGCCTACGTTGGAATTGGCTATGCCAACAAAACCCTGGATGTATTGCCCGAAACAGGACAAGCCCAGGCGGAAATGCGGTTTATGCGCGCCTTGAATTATTACGTGCTTCTGGATGCTTTCCGCAATGTGCCCCTGGAAAAAACACAGCAGGTGGAAGCGGGCTATCTGCCGGAACAAGTTGCCGGAGATACTATTTTTAACTTCTGCGTAACCGAGTTGAATGCGATTAAAGATGATCTGGGTACCGAAAAAATCCATGGTTATCCAAACCGCTTTGCTGCTTGTATGTTGTTGGCCAAGCTTTACCTGAACCATAACGCCTGGTTCAAAACCGACGACAACAACTACTACGAACTGGCTTTGGCCGAGGTAAATGAAATTATTACCGACGGAGGCTACGGATTAGCCCCCAATTACCTGGACAACTTTAAAGCGGATATTTCCGGCTCGCCGGAGATCATCTTTGCCTTGCCGCTCGATGGGAAAAATGCATCGCACAACTACCTGGTGAATAAATGCCTGGTGGGTGCCGGAGCAGCTGCTTATGGCTACAATGGCTCTCCCTGGAACGGTAGCTGTGCAATCCCTCAGTTTATCGAAAGCTATCAGGATGGCGACAACCGCCTAAGCGATACCTGGGCCGGCGGCGTTCAGCGCATGGCTGTGAAAGATGCAAGTGGCGAGTACATCCCTCAGTCGGGCGATCCGATTCCGTTTACCACCGACGACTGGGCCGGCGAGGGCGTGTTGAACTACTCGTTAGCAGTGCACTCAATCGATAATCCCGGTGCTTATCAACAGGAAGGTTACCGTTTTGTAAAAAGTGAAATTGTGGCCGGCGATTACGGAACTTATGGCAACGATGTTGCTTTCTTCCGCTATGCCGATGTGTTGTTCATGAAAGCCGAGTGTTTGTTGCGCCTGGATCGCGATCAGCAAACTGCCGCTGATTTGATCACTGAGGTTCGCTCGCGTTCGTTCGATTCTGCGGCTAAAGCACAACGTACCGTTGCCGACCTTACCGGAGGAAGCGTGTATGCTTACGGACACAGCGAGTACACCAGCGAAGGCTATAATAACTTCGATCCGGCTTCGCATCTGGTTACCAATGAAGGTGGCGACGATATTGAGTTGGGTGGTTTGCTGGACGACCTGGGCTGGGAATTTGTCGGAGAACACCACCGTCGTCAGGACCTGGTGCGTTTCAAAATGGCTGATGGCCGCAACGTGTTCAACGGAAAATCATGGTTCTGTAAAGATGCCACAACGGAGACACACTGGGACTATTTCCCAATTCCGAAGTCAGCACTGGATGCCAACATCTCATTGAAACAAAACGAGGGTTACCAAACGGCTGCAGCCAACGATTAAAAATCAGCTTAATAAAATTTGACAAGTATGAAAAAGATCTATTTATACCTAATTCTTTGCTTATTCACAGCTGGCTTTATCAGTTGTGCCGATAACGAGAATTTTAGCACACTGCACAATCTTACGGCAGACGAAATCGCAGAGATGGCACGCCAGGACTCTATTGAAGAAGCTGCAAAGAACCGGATCAACGCCGACCTGGTGCTTCGCTACGACGCTGAAATTACAACCAGCGCTACCCTATACGATGGGGTTGAGGTGCCGATTGATATCACCCAAATCGCGGACCAGTTCGGCCTGTCGGAAGAAGACCTCCTGGCAGGTATCGACGGCGAAAGCGGAGCCCCCGATATTAAGGGTTTTGCCATGCAGGGAGCAACACACTCAGACTACTCCGGTGCAACAAATACAGGTTCTACCTGGGGTCACTGGTGGGGCGCCGACAGCAAGGTTATTGACTGGGGTGAATCGGCCATGGTGTTTGCCGAGTTTTGGTCGGAAGACGGCGGCTTTTATGTTGGCCAATTTCCGGGCCATTTAGAAGATGGTCAAAAAATCACCATTATCGAGGCCTTGAAATACAATGATATCCGCGTTGCCGTGGTGATTAACGTAACGGCCAAGGCTCCCGGAGCTCTGTCGGCAGATATTGTAAGTACACAGAATTTGAGTATCGATGTTTTTCCACGACTTAATTACGACGCTGATTCGATTGAATTCGATTTGACACAAGCCTTGACTGACTTGGGCGTTAGCTCCATGGAGGAAGTGAGTTTTGTGTCCATCAATGAAGACGGTTCGTATGCACAGGAAGCTGCCATTGAAGGCATCGGCTTTTACTACGACGAAAACGGCAATCCGCTGCTTAGCGAAGACGGGGCCAAATTTTATACCTATTACGGCGAGTTCTCTGATAATGAAATCAGCCTGGGCCAAATTCCCGACGCCATTGCCGAGGATGAAACTTACACCCTCAAATATGGTTTGCTGGCCGGTAATAAGGTTGTGATGCTGCAATTGGCGGTAACAGTGGTGCCTTACGATAATCCGGAAACAGCGCCGGCAGGCGATCCGGAAGATCTTTCGGCAGAGCTTACTATTACCAAAACGTACAGCGACGATTATGCGAGCGTAAACGCTGATGTTGCCGAGACCTTGCGTAATGCCTTCAAATTGACGACTTACGAGATTGGCCGGGCAATCATGAGAGGTGAACTGAAATTGTACCAGGGAGAAGTGACCGAAGAAGATCCCGAGTATACAGCAACACCACACCCCGCTTATTGGTTAACCGTTGATGGTATCGCAGGCGGCTGGGGCGAAGGTTTGGTGTATTCCGGCCTTGGATACAACGAAACAGAGTTGTATATTTTTGCCGGAAACCACCCGGAAAATGCAGTCGCCGGCAACTCGGTAACCACAACCTATATTGCGACCTTGAACGGTGCATCGGTGACCTTCAATATTACTTATAATATCGAATAGTTTAGTTATGAGATACACTCGAATAAATTTTCTGAACATGTATAAGCCAGCGGTTGCTGGCTTATACAAATTGCTGCTGCTCTTCTTGTTTTTAGGTGTTTCGTCGCCGGCTTTTGTTGCTTGCAGCGACGATGACGACCCGGTGCACTGGGCCAAGCCGACACCCGACCAACCCGATCCGGATGACGATGAAGAGGATACCACAGAACCTGAGGTGACAATCCTGGAGGAGTCGGACATTCCCGATTTTGAGAAGTTTTACAAGCCGGCAGAATTGGCCAACATGGATCTGCTACGCAGCGATTCCAAATGGTCTTTCGTTCGCAGCAAACAGTCCGATCACTTTATCGTCTTCTGGGAAGAGGGGTTTGGCCTGAATCCCAATGCGGATACCATTCCGTCTGCTTTGCGGGTTGATATTGACGACCTGTTGCTTAAAGCCGAAAGCTTTTTCGAAGTGAATGTCAATACCTTGGGTTTTGCAGAGCTTGGAGCCGGAAAATCAAACCTGGATCAATACAAAATGGAGATCTATCTGCTTTACCAAACCGAATGGTTGGCAACAGGAGGTGGTTACGACAATGTGGTTGGCGCCCTCTGGGTAAACCCAAGTACTTGTAAGCCGGTCGGATCGACTATCGCTCACGAAATTGGCCACAGCTTTCAGTATCAAACCTATTCCGATTTGTTGGCTTACAGTGGAATCGCGGATGATTTTACCCGCGGCTTTCGCTATGGCTATGGAGGTAACGGTGGAAATGCGTTTTGGGAGCAATGTGCGCAGTGGCAATCTTTCCAAAGCTATCCCGAGCAGATTTTTCCCAGCTACAACTTCCCGGTTTATATGGACAACTACCACCGGCATTTTTGCCACGAGTGGCAACGCTATGCCAGCTATTTCCTGCAGTACTACTGGACCGAAAAACATGGTATCGACTACATCGGCAAAATCTGGCGCGAAGCCGAAAGCCCGGAAGATCCGATTCAGGCCTATATGCGCATGAACAGCTTGTCGGTTGACGAAATGAACAATGAATTGTTCGATGCTGTCAGTAAGCTGGTTACCTGGGATTTGGATGCCATTCGCGCTTACGGACAAGACTATATCGGTAAGTACACCTACAAGTTCTACCAGTTGGAAGACGGCACTTACCAGGTGGCCTATGCCAAATGTCCCGGAACAACAGGCTACAACGTAATTCCACTGAACGTGCCGGAAGCCGGAACGGTGGTAACGACCCAGTTCACCGGCCTTTTGCCGGGATCGCCATTGGCCGCGGACGACCCGGGGCAGTATACCGACGGCGAAGATGTGAAGACCAAAACAAGCTACAATGCCAGCGAAACTACGCGTGCCGGTTGGCGGTATGGCTATGTTGCCCTGTTGGAAAGTGGCGAACGGGTTTACGGCGAAATGAATCGAGGCAGCTCTGCCGATGTTGAATTTACCGTGCCTGAAGGATGTGAGCGCCTGTGGTTCGTGGTGCTTGGGGCTCCTTCAACTTACAAGTCGCATGCTTGGGACGAAAAAGAGAGCAACGACGATCAGTGGCCTTATACCGTGAAGTTTAGCAATACAGATTTGTTGGGCAACATTACCATCGACGAGAATGCGGTGCCGCAGGATCTGACACTGACTTACGATTTAGCCTTTCCGGCAACCACGGCCGGTGATTATACCGGAAAACTGGTGAACCTGAATACCAACGGCGATATTGCCCGGGTAGGACAGGCTTTGGCCATGCAACCATCGGCTATTGCCGCTAACTTGCTGGCAGCAAAAGCTAGTCCGCAGGAAGGAAAAATCGCTTTTGCCGCAGTGGAGCCCGACGGTTCGCTGAACTACGAAACTACGGCTAACGGCTATGGTTTTTGGTACAACAGCCAGGGCGACGTGACCGCGTGGGGAACCGAGTTTGACTCCAAAATATTCTCCGAATTTACGGCAGGTACGTTCGAGTTTAATGTCGGGCAATTCCCGGATGGAAGCCAGGCGGGAGATACTTATACCGTGAAAGAAGCTTTCGTTTACACTAAAGATGGAACGCAATACACGGTCACCTTTGTTTTCAATGTCACCATTAATTAGTCAGCGTGTTAGCGATGATTTTCAATAAAAAGATGCCGGTAGGAAAGAAATTTCTTCCGGCATTTATTTATCTGCTCATATTCATTCTTGCAAGTTGTTCCGATGAGGAAGTCAACCCGGATGAAGATGAGGTTTTCGATGGAGTATACTCGGTAGCCAAGATTGAAATTACGACCGAAAATGCGACTGAAGTCGATTCCAAAGAAAGCTATGTAAACTGCTCGATCTCTCTTGATGCCCGTAATTCAGATTGGGATTACTCTGGTTCCGGTCGCATCCGGGGACGAGGAAACTCAACTTGGCTTTGGTATCCGAAAAAGCCTTACCGGATAAAGCTGGATCAAAGTGCTGAAATCCTCGGGCTGGCAGCCGATAAAGACTGGGTTCTGTTGGCTGACTACCGTGATCCGACTCACCTGATGAATACTTTTGTATTTACAGTGGGACAAGGTTTGGGACTGCCGTATACCAATCATTCGCGTTATGTGGAACTGACCTTAAACGGCGATTACATGGGGTTGTATACCCTGACCGAACAGGTTGAACAGGGTAAAAACCGCGTAGCTATTGATGAAGATGAAGGCTTGCTGCTCTCGCTTGACGTTGATGACGGTCCCGGACTTGCTCCGGAGGAAGAAGACAATTTTTGGTCTGAAGAATACGGAATGCCGGTTCGCGTAAAAGATCCGGATATTATTGATGAAGCTCATTTGTTCGCAATAAAAGCAGAATTTGCGTTGTTGGAAGAAGCTGTCAAGAGTGCTGATTATAATCAGGTTGACGCACTTTTAGATATCCCTTCGTTCATCGATTTTTTGCTGATCCAGGAACTTGTCTACAACGTTGAGCTGGCAGCTCCCCGGAGTATGTACCTGCATAAAGATAAGGGACAAAAATGGGTGATGGGGCCTTTGTGGGATTTTGATGCCGGGTACGACTTTGACTGGTCGACCATGTACACAGGGCACAATTTCTTCTCCAATTATAAAGAGCTGGTCCTGGGAACCTCGCCATCGATACATGCCGGAGGTTATTACGTTCCGGAGTTCTTTACCGATCTGTTTAAAAATCGTCAGTTTGTGAGTGAATATAAAGCCCGATGGCTGGAAATCAGGGATCAAATCCTGTCAACCTATTGGGCCGTCACGTTGGATTATGCTGGTGGATTTTCAGACGCCATGAGTCGTGATTTTCAAAAGTGGCCAATTGATAAGGATCATGCCCATGAAATACAACGAATGGGGGATTGGCTTTCGCTTCGAATCAGCTACCTCGACGGAGTGATTTCAAATTATCCAGACGGTAATTAATCTGCTTGGGTTCAGAACAAACATACATGATTCCCTTGGAAATTACCAACAAGGATGAATGTGGATTCTTTTGAATTAGATTGACCCTCCCATTCCGACAAAGTCGGAATTTCCCCCTCGTGAGGGAGGGCCAGGGTGGGTACATTAGATAGAAGGTAAAAGCAGAAGAAGACTTTCACAGAAGAAAAGAAATCCCCCGCTGGTTCGAACTGGCAATCCGGACCGCTCATTGAAAGTCGAAGCAGATAGAGGCGCGAAGGTGCAATGCCAATAACTGGTTTTGATTAGAGGTGGAACGACAAGCTGACAACTTTTGAGAACAACGACAACAGCATCGTCGAGAAATACTAAACGTTCATTCCTGTGGGTGATTTCCCGGCAATCATGTCCGTTTTTTTAGAAAGTCTTATGCCGTTAGTTTATAAATGTCAGGTTTTGTCGAATTTTTGACAGTTTGTCCCGTTTTATTTGGCTTAGTTTGGTTTAGCTGATCGCTAATAGACATTTGTACGATTCTTCTGAACAAATATTTCGGTGATTTTGATCAGAACCTACGACATTTACGATCACAACGTCCGCATGATACATCGTCATCTGCGTTGAGCCAATTTTGTAATATAATTGACAATTTACTTATGAAAAAAATTTTATGCCTGTTACTCGGTTTTGCTTGTTTGACAGCAAAAGCACAGAAGCATCCGAATGCCGGATATCCGATTTCGCCGGTGCCATTCACATCGGTTAAAGTGAACGATGCCTTTTGGGGACAACGTTTAAAAGCCAGCCGTGAAGTGACCATTCCTTTAGCTTTCAGCAAATGTGAAGAGACTGGACGGTATACCAACTTTGTTAAGGCGGCTCACCCCAGCGATACTATCCAGGTCGGCGGGCTTTCGTTCGACGATACCGATGTGTACAAAACCATCGAAGGAGCAAGCTACTCGATGCAAACTTATCCCGATGCCAAACTGGATAAATACATTGACAGTGTTTTGACCATTGTGGCCGCAGCGCAGGAGCCGGACGGCTATTTGTACACCTCGCGCACCATGAACCCCGCGCACCCGCACGAGTGGGCCGGCGAACACCGTTGGGAAAAAGAAGAAGACCTCAGTCATGAACTCTACGACCTGGGGCACATGATCGAGGGGGCAATTGCCCACTACCAGGCTACCGGGAAAACAAATTTCCTGGATATCGCCAAAAAATACGCCGACTGCGCCGTGCGCGAAGTTGGGCCAAATCCCGGGCAGGCAACCGTGGTTCCGGGGCACCAGATTGCCGAAATGGCCATGGCAAAACTCTATGTTGTAACGGGCGACAAAAAATACCTCGACTTTGCCAAATATTTGCTTGACGAACGAGGCCACACCACCATTCAGTCGGAGTACAGCCAATCGCACAAACCCGTGTTGGAACAGGACGAAGCGGTTGGGCACGCCGTGCGCGCGGCCTATATGTACACCGGTATGGCCGATGTGGCTGCCTTAACCGGCGACACCTCATACATTCATGCCATCGACCGGATCTGGGATAACATTGTTGGTAAAAAACTGTACATCACCGGTGGTATCGGGGCAACCGGCCATGGCGAAGCTTTTGGCAAGAACTACGAGCTGCCCAATATGTCGGCTTATTGCGAGACTTGTGCCGCAATCGGCAATGTGTACATGAACTACCGCTTATTCCTATTGCACGGCGAGTCGAAATACTACGATGTACTGGAACGTACGCTGTACAACGGCCTGATCAGCGGTGTGTCCTTGGATGGCGACGGTTTCTTCTATCCGAACCCCTTGGAATCGATTGGTCAGCACCAGCGCCAACCCTGGTTTGGCTGTGCCTGTTGCCCGTCGAACATTGCGCGTTTCATTCCATCGGTGCCTGGCTATGTTTATGCCGTGCATGACCACGATTTGTATGTGAACCTGTTCATGTCGAACAGCTCGGAAATAAAAGTGGGGAAAACGGCCGTTGCCTTGACCCAAAAAACAAAATACCCCTGGAATGGCGATATCACCATCGATGTGGCTCCAAAGAAGAAGCAAGATTTCAACCTGAAAATTCGTATTCCCGGATGGCTTTTGGGCGATGTTGTTCCAAGCGATTTGTATTCTTTCATCGATAAGAAGAAACTGTCGTATGCCATCAAGGTGAATGGTGAACCTATTGAAAGTGAGCTGAAAAATGGCTATTTCACCATTTCCCGTACGTGGAAAAAAGGAGACCAGGTGTCTGTTCATTTCGATATGGAACCACGCCTGGTGAAAGCCAATCCGAAGGTTGAAGCAGATCGCGGAAAAGTGTCGATCGAACGTGGGCCGGTGGTTTACTGTGCCGAATGGCCCGACAACGATTTCAGTGTGTTGAATGCCATTATTCCGCAAAAACCGCAATTTAAGGTTGAAAGTAAACCGGAAATGTTGTATGGTCTGAACATGATCAGCCTGGATGCGCAGCTGCTCTTTTACAACAAAGCCGGAAAAATTGAAGTGAAGGATGTCGATCTGAATATGATTCCTTACTACGCCTGGGCGCATCGCGGAAGCGGCGAAATGGCCGTTTGGCTGCCCAACGATATCAGCGCCAGCCGCCCGGTACAACAACCAACTATTGCTTCGGAAAGTAAAATTGATGCCTCGCACAAGGTGAAAGCTATCAGCGCCATCAACGACCGCCTGGTGCCGAAGGACGAAAATGACCGAATGGTGCCCTACTACCACTGGTGGCCCAAAGAAGGCACAACGGAGTGGATTAGCTACGAATTTGATTCTCAGAAAACGGTGAGCAGCTCAACGGTTTACTGGTACGACGACGGTCCCTGGGGCGGCTGCCGCATTCCCGAATGGTACAAGCTGTACTACAAAAACGGCGACGGTAACTGGACTCCGGTTGAAAACACAAGCGATTACACGGTGACCAAAGGAGTGGCAAACGAAGTATCCTTTGAGCCGGTGAAAACAACAGCTATCAAAATCGAGATTAAGTTGCCGGAAAAAAATGCGACCGGAATTTTTGAGTGGGAGCTTAACTGATCCTGCTCGTCACAGCGATGTAATTTGAAATCATGATGAAAATTAAAACGATAGGATATTTGCTTTGTGCCGGAGCGATGGCTTTTGCCTGCACAAAGCAGCAGCCCAAACCGAGCGAACCTTTGACGCCGGTGCCTTTTACGGCGGTACATTTTACCGACGGGTTCTGGGCTCCCAAAATTGAAATAAACCGCACGGTGTCCATTCCTTCCGCCTTTCAAAAGTGTGAGGAAAATGGCCGCCTGGACAACTTTGCACTGGCCGGTGGCCTGATCGAAGGTGAACAGCAGGGCGACTTTCCCTTCGACGATACCGATGTGTACAAAGTGCTCGAAGGCGCTTCGTACGCCTTAGCCGTTCAGTACGACCCGCAGCTGGACCATTACCTCGACAGCGTGATCAACCTGATTGACGCCGCGCAGGAAGACGACGGTTACCTGACCACCTGCGTGACCAACAAAGCAGAGCGCCTGAAAGGCTGGTGGGGCAGCAGTCGCTGGGAACGACTGAACAGTCACGAGCTGTACAACAGCGGCCACCTTTACGAGGCTGCCGTTGCGCACTACCTGGCCACCGGAAAACGAACTTTGCTGGATATTGCCCTGAAAAATGCCGATCTGGTGGACCAGGTGTTTGGGCCGGGCGAAAATCAAAAGCACGTTCCTTCCGGTCACCCGATTATCGAAATGGCCTTGGTTAAGCTCTACCGGGTAACCAACGATGAAAAATATCTGAAGCTGGCCCGGTACTTTATCGATGAAACCGGTAAAGGAACCGACGGGCACCAACTGAGTGAATACAGCCAGGATCACAAGCCGATTGTTGATCAGGACGAGGCTGTGGGACATGCCGTTCGCCTGGGCTACCTGTACTCGGGTGTTACCGATGTGGCCTCGTTGCAACACGATGCGCAACTTATGGACGCTACCAAACGCGTGTGGGAAAATGTGGTGTCCAAAAAACTTTATATCACCGGCGGTATCGGTTCGCGTGCCCAGGGCGAAGGCTTTGGACCCAACTACGAACTGCCGAACATGACTTCCTATTGCGAAACCTGCGCTTCAATTTCAAACGTGTACTGGAACTATCGCCTCTTTTTGAACGAACACGATGCGAAGTATTACGATGTGCTGGAGCGGGTCTTGTACAACGGCGTTATTTCGGGTGTGTCGTTGAGCGGCGATAAGTTTTTCTACGACAACCCCCTGGAATCGCTCCATAATCACGACCGCGCACCCTGGTTTGGCTGTGCCTGCTGCCCCGGTAATATTACCCGTTTTATGGCTTCCATTCCGGGCTACATGTATGCCACCGACTCGCAGGCGGTGTACGTCAACCTGTTTGCCGAAAGCAATGCGAAAGTTCCGTTTGGAAGAGACACTGTTGCCATCAGCCAGACAACAAAATACCCGTGGAACGGCGATGTGGTGATTAAAATCGATCAGGCAGCCTCCGAAAAGATGAAGCTGAAAATCCGGATCCCCGGATGGGCGCAAAACCAGCCGGTGCCGTCCGATTTGTATCATTTTGCTAACCAGCTGGCCGATTCATTTACGCTGGAAATTAACGGCGAAAAGGAAAATGCAACGGTTGAAAACGGATACGTCAGCCTGGCAAAAAAATGGAAGAGCGGCGATGAAATTACGCTGAACTTCCCAATGCCGGTGCGCAAAATCGTTGCCAACGAAAACGTGCCAAATGATAAAGGCAAATTGGCTTACCAACGGGGGCCGGTTGTTTACTGTTTCGAAGATAAAGACAACGGCAATGGCTTCCTGTTCGACTGTTTTGCCAAAACGGATGAGGCGGTTGAAGCGCAGTTTGAGCCCGACTTGCTTGGCGGTGTTGTGAAACTTCAACTAAAAGGCGAACGCGTACAGTTGAATGAAGGTGAGAAAGAACTGGAACCGGTAAGCCTGACTGCCATCCCGTATTATGCCTGGGACAACCGGGGAACATCCAACATGTTGGTTTGGCTGGCTGATGAAGAAGATGCCGTTGTGGTGAAGCCGGAAGCTTCGGTTTCAACCAACGCAAATGCAAGCGCTTCAAGTGGCTGGGCTCCCGGCCTGAATGATGGTTTCGATCCGAAAAGCTCGGGAGATGTCGACAAATCTTATTTCTACTGGTGGCTGAAAGAAGGCTCGGAAGAGTGGGTGCAATATGAGTTTGAAAAGCCAGTCACGCTGTCCCGATCCGATGTTTACTGGCTGGACATGACTCATTACGATGGCAACTATCGCGTTCCCCAAAGCTGGAAATTAGAAGTAAAGGACAGCAAAGGTAATTGGGTGCCGGTTGAAACAACCGATGCTTATGGTGTTGCTTTGGATCAGTACAATACCGTCAACTTTAAACCGGTAAAAACATCAGCAGTCCGCTTGCAGGCGAAGTTGCAGGAGGGGGAGTCGGCCGGTATTTTGGAATGGAAATTAAATTAGGCAGATATGAATAAAACGATTTCGAAACTTATAGCGGTTGTCATCGCTTGTTTTATTGGTTTTAGCGGAATGTCCCAGGATTTTAATGACCTGGCGCCAACCCCACCAATGGGGTGGAACAGCTGGAATAAATTTGGCTGCGATGTCAGCGAAAAACTGATCATGGAAATGGCGGATGCAATGGTCGAGAATGGCCTGCTGGATGCCGGATACGAGTATATCGTCATCGACGACTGCTGGCAGGTTGGCCGCGATAGCCTGGGGAACATTGTTCCTGACCCGGAACGCTTTCCTTCCGGCATGAAAGCTTTGGGCGACTACATCCACCGGAAAGGCTTGAAATTCGGCATCTATTCCTGTGCGGGATCGATGACCTGCCAGTCGAGGCCGGGAAGCCGCGGTTACCAGTTTCAGGATGCACGCACCTACGCATCCTGGGGCGTTGACTACCTGAAGTACGACTGGTGTTACGATGAAGGCCAGAAAGCGCAAGCTGCATACCAAACCATGAGCGATGCGCTGAAAGCCAGCGGACGTCCGATTGTGTTCTCCATCTGCGAGTGGGGCGAAAGCAAACCCTGGGAATGGGGCGAAGGTGTTGGGCACCTGTGGCGCACCACGGCCGACATCCGCGATTGTTACCAATGTACCTTCGACTGGGGCGGTGTCGGTGTTTTGGACATCATCGACAAACAAGCCGAACTGTACCAATATGCGGGACCGGGCCACTGGAACGATCCGGACATGCTGGAAATCGGAAATGGCGGGATGACCCGCGACGAGTACATCACTCATTTTTCGATGTGGGCCATGATGGCAGCACCGCTGATGGCCGGCAACGATTTGCGCGAGATGGATCAGCTCACCCGCGAGATTTTGACTAATCAGGATGTCATTGCCGTGAATCAGGATAAAAAGGGTGAACAAGCCCGCAAGTTCATGGACATGGGCGAACACGAGATTTGGGCCAAGCCGCTGGCCGACGGGCAGGTGGCTGTTTGCTTCCTGAACCGGACCGACCAGCCCTGGAAGCTGGACTACGACTGGCACAAGCAAACCATGTATTTTGTTCAGGATGTGAGTTTGCGCAAATACACCTATCAGGTGTACGACCTCTGGCAACACAAGGTCATCGGGAAAACCAACGAACGGCTCGAACATCAGATTCCGGCGCACGGGGTGTTGATGGTCACATTGTCGAAAGTAAAATAGCTGCCGGCGGTGAGCGAGACTTAACCGTGGACAGTCGCAGGAAAAGGATAGTTCAGATTTAGAAAAAGATAGGGTGTGATCGGCATGCCGGCTGTTAGCGGCCTTTTGTTGTTCGTCATGCCTCAAAAATTCAGGATATGATAAAACAAATTTCTTCAATCCTGTTGTTTGCCTTTGCAAGCCTTTGGGCTTCAGAGGCAAATGCGCAGGTAACACAGGCCGATTACGAGCGTGCCGATTCGATTGTAAAACTGAATGATCTGGTTTACCACCAGGTTAAACAGCTGCGCTGGGTCGACTCGTCGTCCTCCTTTTGGTACAATACAAAAACAAAGAGCGGGCTTCAATACTTTTTGGTCGATGCTGAAAAGGCGAGCCGCAAATCCCTGTTCGAGACGGAAAAACTGGTTCAGCAGCTGAATGAAAAAACGGGAAAGGCACTGAAAGCTGATCAGCTGGATTTAAGTCGGTTGGAGCTTGACCCCAAAGCCAAACAAATTCATTTTGTATTTGATAAGGCCTACTGGACTTTGAGCCTGAAAAATGAGGCGCTTAACAAGGATTCTGTTGTGGCCGAACCAAAACCGGAACAGCACTGGGCCAATAAATTTGATGAGCTGGGAAATGACCCGGTGAGCTCGCCCGATGGAGCCTGGACTGCTTACATCAAAAATTACAATGTCTTCGTGAAGGACGCGAAAACCCAGGCTGAAACACAGTTGAGCTTCGACGGTTCAGCGGGCGATTTTTATTCGTCGTACCTGAGCTGGTCGCCCGATTCGAAGAAACTGGCAGTGAACCGGGTTCGCGATAATGCAGATCATTACATCTATTTTGTCGAATCGTCGCCTGCAAGCCAGTTGCAGCCCATTCTGCATAAACAATATTACCTGAAGCCGGGTGATGCCTTGCCCATCAAACGCCCGGCTTTGTTCGATGTGGAATCGAAAACGCAAATCCCGCTCGACACCGAAGCGTTCGAAAATCAATATGATCTGACTTACCCGGAATGGCGGAAAAACAGCTCTGCTTTCACCTTCGAGTTCAATCAGCGCGGGCACCAGGTTTACCAAGTTGTAAAAGTTGACGCAGCTACGGGCAAGATGACGGTGATTGTTGATGAGCGCAGTAAAACCTTCATTGATTATAGCGGAAAACGCTACCGCCACGACCTGGAAGAGACCGGTGAACTGATCTGGGCATCGGAGCGCGATGGCTGGAACCACTTGTACCTGGTTGATGCCAACACCGGCGTGCTGAAAAAGCAAATCACCAAAGGGGAGTGGGTTGTTCGCAAAGTTGTTCATGTTGATGCAGAGAAACGGCAAATTTTGTTTGAAGCCTCCGGTAAAAACGAAGGCGAAGACCCGTATTTAATTCATTGCTACCGGGTAAATTTTGATGGTTCCGGTTTGCAGGATTTGACGCCTGAAAAGCAAAATCATGATCTGAGCTTTTCTGCTGATTTCAACTATTTCGTCGATACTTATTCAACTGTGGAAACCGCACCAACAACGGTGCTGAAGAAAACATCGGATGGCTCGGTTATTCTGGAGCTTGAAAAGGCGGATATCACCGGTTTGCTGGCAAAAGGCTGGGTTGCTCCCGAGCCGTTTGTGGCGAAAGCACGCGATGGCAAAACCGATATTTGGGGAAACATCTATCGCCCTGTTAACTTCGACCCCACGAAAACTTACCCGATCGTCGAGTACATCTATGCCGGTCCGCAGGATTCATTTACACAAAAAAGTTTTTACGCGGTAAGTTCCCGTTTTGCCGGCTTGGCAGAGCTCGGTTTCATCGTTGTGCAGATGGATGGCATGGGAACTTCGAACCGGGGCAAAGCCTTTCACGATGTGTGCTGGAAAAATCTGAAAGACGCCGGTTTCCCCGACCGTATTTTGTGGATGAAAGCAGCCGCCGAAAGATACAGTTATATGGATACAACCCGCGTCGGAATATTTGGTGGTTCTGCCGGTGGGCAGAATACCCTGACAGGTTTGTTATTTCACCCCGAATTTTATAAGGCCGGTTCATCGTCCTGCGGATGCCACGATAACCGCATGGACAAAATGTGGTGGAACGAACAGTGGATGGGTTATCCTATCGGGCCACAGTATGCCGAATGTTCCAACGTTGAAAATGCTTACCGGTTAAAAGGCGACTTACTGCTCATTGTGGGCGAGGTGGACGACAACGTCGATCCGGCATCGACCATGCAGGTTGTTAATGCCCTGATAAAAGCAAAAAAGAATTTCGATTTGGTTGTGCTGCCGGGAACGAATCACACACTGGGAGGCGAGTTTGGCGAGATGAAACGTCGCGACTTCTTTGTGCGAACTTTGCTGAAGCAGGAACCACCAAAGCACAACAACTAAAAACGATTAGAAAGTCAATTATGAATTTGAAAAAACAGATAAAAGTAATCGTCATTCTCTGCGGAGTTTTGATGGCTGTTGGGCCCGTCCGTTCGCTTCGGGCAGCTGACAAACAAAAATGTGACGACAGATCGCCAATCTATCAGATTACAACGCCACCGGATTCGCTGGGGCTGGACCCGTTTTACCGGAAATATGCAGATGTAAACGGTATTGCAATCATGAGTTCGTGGCGGGTGCCTGACTCTGCCTTTGTACAGGCCTGCCGGATTATCGATTTCATGACCAAAGATTTGCCGGAGAACGTGCTGGCACAAATGGTCAGCCAGAAAGCCCGACTGGGAATTATGGCGCGTTACGAAGGAACAACCGATATCCCCGAACATGCTGATTTGGCCAATGACACAACGCTGAACTGGGACTTGCGCGCCCGTGGTTTGGGAGGTGATATGGACTTGCCGCTAACGACTTGTGCCGAGGAAAACCTGCTTTGCTACCAGATCGACAAATACCACGCTGAGGATATTACGATTCACGAATTTGCCCACGCCATTCACCTGATTGGCATTGCACCGCTGGATTCAACTTTCAACACTCTGCTGCAGGAAAAACTGGACAAAGCGGTAGCCGAAGGAAAGTATGTGAGAACCTACGCGAAGACGAACCTTTACGAGTACTGGGCTGAAGGTGTGCAGGATTGGTTCAACGTGAATGCCGAAGTACCGGCACCCGACGGCAAGCATAACTGGGTGAACACACGCGAGGATCTGGAAAAGTACGATCCGGATCTGTATGAAATTGTCAGTCGCTATTTCTCGAAGTTCGAAATCAGCCCGTCGTGTCACAGTGCGGGGAATTTGTACAAAGAATAAATCCAGCTGAATATGAAGAAAATACTACTCAGTAGCCTGTTTGCCGTTTCAATTTTTTGTGCGATGACAAGTTGCAGCTCCCAAGGGGAGTCTCGCATCCACGCTGATGGCCGTGAGGTTGTCGATTTTAAGGTGCTGACCTTTCCGCTGGAGGATGTAAAATTGCTTGATGGTCCTTTTTTAAAGGCAACGGAGCTGAATGTGCAGTCGCTCCTGAGCTTTGAGCCGGATCGCTTGCTGGCGAAGTTCCGCACTGAAGCAGGCCTGGAACCAAAGGCGGAGCATTACCACGGGTGGGAGGATAACACCATTGCGGGGCACAGCCTGGGGCATTACCTTTCAGCAATTTGCATGATGTATAAGACGACTGGTGATGAACGGTTTCTGGATCGTGCAAAGTACATTGTGGATGAATTGGAAGCCTGTCAGAATGCCGACGGTGAAGGATACATCGGCGCTTTCCCGGATGGTAAGCGTATTTTGGAAGAAGAAGTTGCCAAAGGCGACATTCGTTCGCACGGCTTCGATCTGAACGGAATCTGGGTGCCTTATTACACGCAACACAAAGTGATGATGGGCTTGATGGACGCTTACAAACTTTGTGGTATCGAAAAAGCGCTGGTCATCGATCAAAAATTTGCCGATTGGTTGTACACAATTGTTGAAAATCTGAATGATGAGCAGATTCAGGAAATGCTAAACTGTGAGCATGGTGGCATCAACGAAGCATTGGCCGAGTTGTACGAGGTGACGGGAAACCCCAAATACATGGGCATGACCCGGTATTTCTACCATAAATCCATTTTGGATTCACTGGCTCACGAAAAAGATATTCTCCCCGGTAAGCATGCCAATACGCAGATTCCGAAATTGGTGGGTTTAGCCCGGATTTACGAATTAACAGGCAATGAAAGTGATCGTTCAGCCGCCGAATTCTTTTGGAACCGCGTGGTACATCATCACTCTTACGTGACGGGAGGGCATTGCGACCACGAATATTTCGGGCCACCGGATACCTTACGAAACCGATTGAGCGATGGCACTACCGAAACCTGCAATGTGTATAACATGCTGAAGCTTTCGAGCCATTTGTTTGAGTGGGACGCAAAGCCGGAAGTCGCCGACTTCTACGAGCGCGCCCTGTTCAATCATATTCTTTCGTCGCAAAACCCGTACGACGGGCGCGTGATCTACAACCTGTCGCTCGAAATGGGTGGGCACAAAGTGTACCAGGACCCGATGTGGTTTACCTGCTGCGTTGGAACCGGCATGGAGAATCACTCGAAATACGGACGAAATATTTATTACCACAATAACGATGAACTGTATGTTAGTCAGTTCATCGCGTCGGAGTTAAATTGGGCGGAAAAAGGTTTGAAGCTGACCCAGCAAACCGGATACCCCGACGAGCAGGCAACTTCGTTAACCTTCCACCTTGAAAAGCCCGTCGATTTGACTTTGCAGCTGAGATACCCCTATTGGGCAACGCAAGGGTTTGAAGTTCTCGTCAATGGAAAAGTACAAAAGGTGGAATCCGGTCCCGGAAGCTTTGTCGCCCTGACCCGTAAGTGGAAGGACGGCGATGTGGTGGAACTGAAAATACCTTTCAAACTCCGCCTGGAAAGCATGCCCGACGATTCGGGTCGCGTGGCTGTGATGTACGGACCGTTGGTGTTGGCAGGCGACCTAGGGCCCGAGGACGACCCGGAAGCCGGCGAGCTGATGTATGTACCGGTGTTGATGGCCGAATCGCGCAATCCGGCCGATTGGCTGGAGGAAGTTCCCGGGGAGCCCAATACCTTCAAAACAAAAAATATTGGCCGTCCGCGCGATGTGGTTTTCAAACCATTCTACCAAACACACGAACGCCGGTACTCGGTGTATTTCGATCTGTTTAACCAACAGGATTGGAACGAACGCGAAGCGGAATACCTGGCCAAACAGGAGCAGCAAAAGAAAATCGAGCGCATGACGATCGACTTCATCCAGTTGGGGGAAATGCAGCCGGAGCGCGATCATAACTTTCAGGCTGAAAAAGCCTTTAACGACGAGTTGAAAGGAAAACACTACCGGCAAGCCGACCGCGGCGGTTGGTTCTCTTTCGATATGGGCGTTTACGCCGGACAACCCATGGCGCTGGCCTTCGAATATTGGGGCGGATTCCCCGGTTCGTTAACCTTCGACATCCTGGTTGACGGAACGAAAATAGCGACAGAGAACTTGTCGAATGCCCGTCCGGGAGAGTTCTTTTACAAGATTTACGAGTTACCCGATCGCTTAACCGTCGATGGCGGAAAAGTCAATGTGAAGCTGGTTCCTCATGATGGACATCGGGCCGGGCCTGTTTTTAGTGTCCGGACAATGAAACGATAAAATAAATTGAGGGTGGCTGATGCTCATCTTCAATTTTCATTCAAAAAAATGTCAACTACAAAATATCACCTTTAAAAGAAGAAAGATTATGCCAAAAGGTTTTTTTAATGTACCGCTAGCCGTGAATGAGCCGGTGAAAAGTTATCGTCCGGGCTCCCCGGAACGTGCTGAACTGAAGAAGATGTTGGAGGAGATGCGGTCGGTTGAACTCGACTTGCCAATGGTTATCGGAGGCCGGGAAGTTTACACGGATAAACGTGTTCGCATCGCGCCTCCTCACGATATAAAACATACACTGGGTTATTATTGCATGGGCGATCAGTCGCACGTGCAGATGGCCATTGATGCCGCGTTGGAGGCTCGCGTAAAGTGGAACGCCATGAGCTGGCAACACCGGGCGGCTATTTTCCTGAAAGCAGCCGACTTATTTGCCGGTCCTTACCGTGCAAAGATCAATGCGGCAACCATGTTGGGACAGTCGAAAAATGCTTTTCAGGCGGAGATTGATGCCGCTTGCGAAATGGCCGATTTTTTCCGTTTTGGCGTCAAATGTGTGACCGATATTTACAAAATGCAACCGGAATCATCAGCCGGAATCTGGAATTACAACGAATACCGCGGGTTGGAAGGTTTCATTTTCGCTTTAACGCCGTTCAACTTTACCTCAATTGCCGGGAATCTGCCTGCCGCACCGGCCATGATGGGGAATGTGGTTGTCTGGAAACCTTCGCATACAGCCATTTATTCGGCGGCAGTTATCATGGAAGTTTTGCGCGAAGCCGGTTTGCCCGATGGCGTGATTAACCTGGTTTACGCGGGAGGCCCGCAAACCGCAGATATTGTATTGAATTCGCCCGACTTTGCCGGGATTCACTTCACCGGTTCAACCCGTGTTTTCCAGAGTATCTGGAAGACCATCGGTGAAAACATCTTCAAGTACAAATCATATCCGCGGATTGTTGGCGAAACCGGCGGGAAAGATTTCATCTTTGCTGATCCGACTGCCGACCCTCAGGCTTTGGCCATTGCCATGATCCGGGGCGCGTTCGAGTACCAGGGGCAAAAATGTTCGGCTGCGTCACGCGCTTACATTCCGCGCAGTATTTGGGACGACGTTTGCACACGTGTGGGTAATGAACTGGCAACGGTTAAAATGGGACCGGTCGAAGATTTTACCAATTTTGTGAATGCCGTGATTGACGAAAATTCGTTCGATAAATTGGCTGGCTATATCGAACGGGCGAAGGAAGACGTTGATGCCGAAGTTTTGTTTGGTGGAAATTGTGATAAATCGGTGGGCTATTTTATTGAGCCAACCGTCATTCTGGCGAAAAAACCGGATTACACCACCATGGTTGAAGAACTGTTCGGCCCCGTGCTGACTGTTTTTGTTTATGAAGATGAGGAGTTGGACAAAACCCTGAAGGTGTTGGATCAGACGTCGGAATATGCACTGACCGGCGCGATTTTCTCACAGGATCGTTATGCGATTGAGAAGATGACCCGGATGCTTGAAAATGCAGCCGGAAACTTCTACATTAACGACAAACCAACCGGAGCTGTTGTCGGGCAACAGCCTTTTGGCGGTTCGCGCGGTTCAGGGACAAATGATAAGGCAGGATCGATTTTCAATTTCCTGCGATGGACATCCATCCGGACCATCAAAGAAACCTTTGTTTCGGCCCGCAATTATAGTTATCCGAATTTCCTGCCCGACCAGGAGTAGAGGCGGCAAACAACGAATAAAACAAATCAGGCTTAACCGGGTAATCGTTGTATTATTGGGTTGAGCCTGATTTTTAAAAATACAGGATCATGTTTAAACCAGAAGTTTATGCGCAACGCAGGGAGGCGCTTTGTCGGAAAATCGGATCGGGGCTGATTCTTTTTTTAGGAAATGAGGAGTCGCCGATGAATTATGCCGATAATACCTATCATTTTCGGCAGGACAGTTCGTTTTTGTATTATTTCGGGGTCGATTTTCCGTCGCTGGCGGCAGTAATCGATGTGGACAATCAGCAACAGATCATCTTCGGAAACGACTTCACCATTGACGATATTGTTTGGATGGGATCGATGCCAACCATTGCAGACCGGGCCGCGACCGCCGGAATTACCGAGACGAAACCGACTGCGAAACTGCATTCGGTGATCGCAGCAGCGGCGGCTTCGAAACGAACAATTCATTTTTTACCGGCCTATCGCCCCGGGAATCTGCTGAAACTTCAGGAATTATTACATGTTCCTGCGGGGGAGGTAAATTCTCGCGCTTCGGTGGATTTAATAAAAGCGGTGGTGAGCCAGCGCGAGCTTAAATCGCCGGAAGAGATCGCTGAAATTGAAATTGCCGTGGATCTTTCGGTGGATATGCATGTGGCTGCCATGAAAGCAGCACGCCCGGGAGTTGCTGAAGCACAGGTTGCTGCCCGTGTCGCCGAAATCGCACTGGCCAAAGATGGCAACATTGCCTTCCCGATCATTGCGACGATTAACGGTCAAACATTGCATAATCACTCGCATCACAATATGTTGAAAGCGGGTGATCTGTTTTTGCTCGATGCGGGTGCCGAAACCAACATGCATTATGCGGGCGACCTGTCGAGCACCTGTCCGGTTTCCGATAAATTTACCGACATCCAAACGGTGATTTACGAAGCAAGCTTAAGAGCCCACGAAGCAGCCATTGCGGCTATCGCTCCGGGCATTGCTTTTAAAGAGGTACACCGGGCAGCTTGCTTGTCGGTTGCAGAATCGATGAAAGCTTTGGGGCTGATGAAAGGAGACATTCATGAGGCCGTCGAAGTTGGCGCACATGCCTTATTTTTTCCTTGCGGAACCGGTCATCAGATGGGACTGGATGTACATGATATGGAAGATTTGGGCGAAGTGTGGGTTGGTTATGATGGCGAGCCCAAAAGCAGTCAGTTTGGATTAAAGTCGTTACGGCTGGCCAAGCAGTTGCGCCCCGGGCATGTGTTTACAGTAGAGCCGGGAATTTATTTTATCCCGGATTTGATGGATCTTTGGAAAGCGGAGGGAAAATTCAATGATTTCCTGAACTGGGACGAGATCAGTAAGTTCCGGAATTTTGGCGGTATCCGCAACGAAGAGGATTTCTTAATAACCGAAACAGGCTGTCGTCGCCTTGGAAAACAAAAACCGAAGACGATCGCCGATGTTTATTCGGTCAGAAATTAGTAACGATTTTTGTCACTATAATGGTTGATTGATCTAAGGGTAAATCTGCTGCCCGATGAGGGGAGCAGATTTTTTTTGTTTGTGGCTGGCCTGGTCGCTGGCTTATATACTGGAAGTCAGACGCAATTTGTTCCGGTATTCTTTGGGAGTGCAGTCATTCAGTTGCTTAAATTTTCGGTTGAAGTTCGACAGGTTGCCAAATCCCACCTGCACGGCGATATCGGCGATGCCGAATTCCTCTTGTTGCAGCAATTTACAGGCCTGCCCAATCCGGAATTCTGTGAGAAAGTCGAGGTAGGATTTGCGCGTTCGCGTTTTAAAATAGCGGCAAAACGAATTGGTCGTCATGTGCGCGACGTCAGCAATCTCCTGCAGGCTGATTGGCCGGTAATATTCCTTCAGCGTGAAGCGGTAAATCGCATCCAAACGCATCTCATCGGTTTCATTCAGGTTGTTGTAGGCGCCTCCGGTTGAAAGAATCTCAAAATGTTCCGTTGTTGTCAATTGCTTCAACACCGTTAACAACAGAATCAAGCGGTCGGTAGCAGTTGCAGTAGCCAGTTCTTCAATTTTGGCAGCGATTGCCCGGTTTGCTTTTGCCGGGAAGAAGATTCCCTGCTCGGCCCGGTGGACCAGATCCTGCAGTTCTTTTGTCTCTGGAAGTGCCCAAAACGAAGCTCCCAGCACATTCCATTCAAAATAAACCGATAGCGCTCTGGCCTGAAGATAATTCGCCGGATCGTAATAAACGGCGTCGTTTCGGAAGGCATGCGGAAGCTTACCTCCAAATACAAAAATATCCCCCGGACTAAACTCACAAATCCGGTTTCCGGCGATGGCATTGCCGGTACTTTCCTGGATGAGCGTGATTTGAAATTCATCGTGCTGGTGAAGAATGTCGTACAAATGGGGCAAGTGATCATTCTGTATCCAGAATGACTCGTTGACCGGCTTGGCTATTTTGAAAGGCAATATCTTCATGCGCGCTCGTATTCGGTTTAAATCTTTTTGGTAGGAAATATTCCATCTATTTCGCCAAATTAGTCAAACAATGATAAGATTGTATTAGTTCAAGATAAGATCAGGGTATTTATTCAGAATGAATCCAAATAGATTTGCAGAGTAAGAGATAAGAAACTCTCAAATATAGAAATCAGATTGTATAACTTATAAATACCCAAAAAAATGAAGTTTGAATGGAAAGGGGTTTTTCCCGCAGTTACGACGAAATTTACAGCCGATGATCAACTGGATTTGCATGCTTTTGATGTGAATTTGAAAGCGCAACTCGAAGCCGGAGTGGATGGAATTATCCTGGGAGGCTCGTTGGGCGAAGCCAGCACGTTAACACTGGAAGAAAAAGACATCCTGTTGAAGCATACCGTTAAATCGGTTGCCGGCAAGGTGCCGGTTTTGATGAATGTGGCAGAGCAATCGACCAAAGTAGCTGTTGACGCTGCCATTCGTGCCCGCGATTGTGGTGCCGACGGTTTGATGTTACTGCCTCCGATGCGCTATACTTCTGACGATCGCGAAACAGTGGCCTTTCTGCGCGCTGTTGCCCAGGCTACCGAATTGCCGATTATCCTGTATAATAACCCGGCTGATTACAAGATCTGGATTTCGCCCGATATGTTCCGCCAGTTGGAAGACCTGCCAACAATCCAGGCTGTCAAAGAATCAACCCGTGATATTTCAAACATTACCCGCATGAAGAATGCCTTTGGCGATCGTTTTGCGGTGCTGACAGGTGTTGACACGCTGGGGATGGAAAGTTTGTTGATGGGTGCCGATGGTTGGGTTGCCGGTTTGGTTTGCGCTTTCCCTCGCGAAACTGTTGCAATTTACCGACTGATTAAAGCCGGTAAAATTCAGGAAGCTTTGGCGATTTATCGTTGGTTCCTGCCTGTTCTTGAATTGGATGTGTCGACCAAGTTGGTTCAAAACATCAAGTTAGCTGAGACATTTACCGGCCTTGGGAATGAAATCGTACGCGAACCTCGTCTTCCGTTGGTTGGTGACGAACGCGCCCGCATCGTTGCCATTTTGGAAAAGGCGATGGAAACCCGTCCCGAATTACCGGATTATTTGAATTTGTAGAAAATATTTGAACATGATACACGGAAAAAACCTGATCGGATTTGAACAGTTCGCCAACGGAACACAAACTTTCCAAACGTATAATCCTGCCGACCTTCGGGAGTTGCCTGAGCTGTTTGTTCAGGCAACTGACGCCGAGGTTGACCTGGCTGTTGAAAAGGCTACTGCAGCGTATGGGACGTACAAGAAGACAAGCGGGACAGCAAAAGCAAGCTTTCTGCGCGCTATTGCCGACGAAATTGAAGAATTAGGAACTGCGCTGATCGAACGTGCCTCTGCCGAATCGGGCCTGCCCGAAGGGCGTATCACCGGCGAGCGCGGGCGCACGGTCAATCAGTTGCGTTTGTTTGCTTCGGTACTTGAAGACGGCAGTTGGGTCGAAGCGTCGATTGATCCGGCCATGGCGGACCGGAAGCCCCTGCCTCGCCCTGATATCCGCAAAATGTTGCAGCCGGTGGGGCCGGTTGTGGTTTTCACGGCAAGCAATTTTCCGCTGGCCTTTTCAACAGCAGGAGGTGATACGGCATCTGCTTTGGCCGCCGGTAATCCGGTAATTGTGAAAGTTCACCCGTATCATGCCGGGACGAACGAGCTGGTGGTCGGTGCGATCAGCCGCGCAGCGCAAAAATGCGGGATGCCCGATGGCGTGTTCTCGTCGCTGAACTCGTCCGATTTTACCGTTGGTCAGCGTCTGGTGCTCCACCCTGCCGTGAAGTCGGTGGCGTTCACCGGCTCGTTCGGCGGTGGAAAAAGCTTGTACGAGCTTGCCCAAAGTCGAGAAGAACCTATTCCGGTTTTTGCGGAAATGGGAAGTGTGAACCCGGTTCTTTTGCTGCCTGAAAAGATGAAAGGCGAAACGGAAAACCTGGCCGCGACCATTGCCGGATCCGTCAACCTGGGTGCGGGACAGTTTTGTACAAACCCCGGCGTGTTGGTGGCCTTAAAATCAAACGAAACCGATGCGTTTAAATCGGCCTTGGTGAAGCAGGTTCAGGCATTGGCTCCGCAAGCGATGTTGCACGAGAATATTTTCAAAAACTATACAAAGAAGACTGCTGAAATCTTTGCAGAAACTGCCGTGGTGAAGTTGTCCGAATCAGCAACAGGCGCATCAACATTAAAAGGAAGGCCAGCAGTTGCAAACATTACCGGAGCTGATTTTCTGGCTAAGCCCGACTTGGTTGAAGAAATTTTTGGCCCGTTCTCCATTTTAATTGAATGTGCGGATGAGGCCGAATTGATGGACGTGTTGAAGAAATTTAAAGGCCAGCTGACAGGTTCTGTTCTTGGTGCAGGCGATGATTTCCGGAAGTTCGAAAGTCACATCCGGGTTTTGCAGGAAGTCGTTGGCCGATTGATTTTTAATGGAGTGCCGACGGGTGTTGAGGTTTGCTATTCCATGCACCATGGCGGGCCATATCCGTCAACGACCGACAGTCGGTTTACCTCGGTTGGCGTTGATGCGATCAAGCGCTTTGTTCGCCCGGTCTCGTTTCAGGATGCACCGGATGATTATTTGCCGGACGAATTGAAGAATGCCAACCCGTTGAATATTTGGAGGCGGGTTGATGGTGAATTGACCAGAAAAACAATCTAAAAAGCAAAGCCATGACTGCGAAGACATTTTTTTGTGTTGATGCCCACACCTGTGGAAATCCGGTGCGGGTTGTTGCCGGTGGCGGGCCGGTGTTGGTGGGAAAGGACATGTTTGAGCGTCGTCTTCATTTTATGAAAGATTACGACTGGATTCGAAAAGGGCTGATGTTCGAGCCTCGGGGGCACGATATGATGTCGGGAAGCATTATTTTCCCGCCGTCCGACCCGGCGAACGACATGGGCATCCTGTTTATCGAAACGAGCGGTTGCTTGCCGATGTGCGGTCACGGTACGATTGGGACAGTGACTGTTGCCATCGAACAGGGACTGGTGACTCCGAAGAAGCCCGGCGAACTGTTGGTGGAGGCCCCGGCCGGATTGATTAAGATCAGCTATAAAATGGAAGGCAAGAAGGTGACTTCGGTGAAGCTGACCAATGTCGCTTCGTTTTTAGCCGGAAAAGATTTGGAGATTGAATCGCCTCATTTGGGCAATTTGAAATTTGACGTCGCGTACGGTGGCAATTTTTACGCCATTATTGATCCGCAGGAAAACTTCAAAGGACTGGAACACTATTCGGCCGATGAGCTCATCGCCTTTAGTCGGCCAATCCGGAAGTTGATCAATGAGAAGTACACATTTGCGCATCCCGAAAACCCGAAAATTACGGGTGTCAGTCACCTGGAGTGGACCGGCGCAACGATTTCGGAAGAAGCTGATGGCCGCAATGCTGTTTTTTACGGCGACAAGGCGATCGACCGGTCACCTTGCGGTACGGGAACCTCGGCACGCATGGCGCAGTTGGTTGCCCGCGGTAAACTGAACGTTGGCGAAAGCTTTTTGCACGAAAGCATTATCGGAAGCCGGTTTTTGGGGCGGGTTGAAGAAAAAAACAGCATCGGATCGATCGACGCAATCATACCGAGTATTGAAGGTTGGGCAAAGATCACCGGTTTCAACAATATTTTTATCGATAACGAGGATGATCCGTATGCATACGGTTTCCAGGTAATCTGATTGTCATAACGATTTTAAGGATCTAATAACGGACTGAAATGAGTAAAATAGTCATTGTTGGCGGAGGAGTTGTTGGTTTGTTCACGGCTTGGTATCTCCAAAAAGAAGGAGCCGAAGTCATCGTTATCGAGCGCGGTGATTTCACCGACGGCTGTTCGTTTGGGAATGCCGGCTTAATTGTTCCCAGTCATCTTGTACCAATGGCATCGCCCGGAATGCTGAAAAAGGGATTGAAGAACTTTTTTCGTCCGGCGTCGCCGGTTGCTGCCCGTATCGCACCGGATGCCGATTTGATAAGTTGGTATTTAAAATTCACGCGTGCAGCAACACAAAAGCAGGTCGAGAAGTCGATTCCTGTATTGAAAGAGTTAAGCTTGTTCAGCAAAAGTTTGTATGTCGATTTACAAAAGTCAGCTGAGTTGGATTTCCCGTTTTGGCAAAATGGCTTGCTGATGTTATACAAATCGCAGCAGGCGGGAGAAGAACTGTTGGAAGAAGCGGAACTGGCCCGTAAGTGGGGTTTGAAGGTTAATGATCTGACAGCGGCTGCTGTTCATCAGCTGGAACCACACAGTTTACCGGACATCTCCGGCGGTGTGCACTATTTGTCAGACGATCATCTGAACCCGGCAGCACTGATGCAGTCTTTGGTGTCGACACTGGAAAAATCAGGAGTGGCACTGGTTCGTAATTGTCCGGTCAGGCAAATTCGGACGATTGGCTCAAAAGCAGTCGCTGTTGAAACTGACGCCGGGGAGTTCCGATTCGACCAACTGGTTATTACCGCCGGAATCTGGAGTAGCAAGATTCTGAAACAACTAAAAACCAGCATTGCCGTGCAGCCGGGGAAAGGATATAGTTTTAAGGTTGAAACGAAGTCTCGCATTCAACACCCGGCATTATTAACGGATGCCAATGTGGCTGTTACTCCGTTGGGAGGTGGCATAACACAATTTGGTGGTGGAATGGAGATTGGATATGGTGGTTACAAGATCCAGCAAGCTCGTGTCAGCCAAATCGTAAAGGCTGTTGGCGAATTCTACCCATCAGAACAGGGAATGGACGTAAGCGAGAAGCAAATCTGGCAGGGACACCGCCCCTGTTCATTCGACGGGCTTCCCTATATTGGTAAGGCTCCCGATTATTCGAACGTATTTGTAGGGACTGGTCATTCGATGATGGGCGTGACCTTAGCGCCTGCTACGGGTAAACTTTTGAGCGAGTTAATCAGCGGGCGGAAATTGAGTATGGAGCTTGAGGATTTCAGGCTTGCCCGCTAGTTGTATTTTTGCTCTTTTACAAACAAAAAAAAAGGTTGTCAAAAACTGACAACTTTTTTACGTGACCCCGGCAAGACTCGAACCTGCAACCTTCTGATCCGTAGTCAGATGCTCTATCCATTAAGCTACGGAGCCATTTGCTAAACGCGGTGCAAATATAGTATTTTGATTTTAAAAAAGCAAATAAAAAATGCGATTTTTTATGAATTGTGTTTATGTATTTTGTCCTAAATTGTGCCACCCTCTTTAGTTTTTGAGAGGGATGATGGATATTAAAAAAGGTTGTCAGAAATTGACAACCTTTTTGCGTGACCCCGGCAAGACTCGAACCTGCAACCTTCTGATCCGTAGTCAGATGCTCTATCCATTAAGCTACGGAGCCATTCGTTAAACGCGGTGCAAATATAGTATTTTTGATTTTAGAATAGCAAACAAAAATGCCATTTTTTATGATTCGTATTTGTGCATTTTGTCTTCAATTTTCACATCTTCCTGAAAGACAGTTTGTATTTTAATATAAGTCATGAGTTTTTTTGTGCCATTTTTTTCCAAAATTTCGTGGACACGTTTTACCAAAGCCATCACTTCGTCGTATTCTCCTTCAATTACGGTCTCGAAAGGGCATACTTTATATTTTAAGCCGGAAGCCTGAATTTCTTGGATGGCGGAATCAACCAGGTCGTATGTGTGAATATGGTCGGCCTGCGGGAGTACCTGAAGTGCTAAATTAATCTTCTTGTTCATCGTGTTTGTTTGTGGAGTTGTCTTGTTTTAAAAATTCTTTAATCTCGTCGATTGTCAGTTGTTTGACGTTTGTAATGATGACATCTTCTTTCAGAAAGTTGCCATATTGATTGCATTCATCAATAAACGATTTGAAAATATCTTGTAAGTTCTTTTTCAGCGGGAAGAGGAATAAGCCTGTGGCAAAACCCTCCGAAAATTCCATCTTTTCGAGTTCTCCTTCGCTGTTTGTCAGGAAATAGTTGAACTCATCGGTGATCATTTTCTTTTGGGGCTCGGTAAATTCCTGATCGGTTTGCGAATTTAGCAAAGCAATAAAATAGCGAATGTTTTGCCCTTTACCTCCCAGACCGGTAGAGATGAAAACCTGTTGTTCGTCGAGCAAAGAGCTTTGCAGGATCATGCGGCTTTCCTGAAGTGCCAGAATGGCCCAGTTGCGCAGTGTTCCTTCAGCCTGGTTCTTAAAACGCTCAATCATCCGGAAGGCATCAACATTGTCGTGACCCGCCAGGCGAACCAGTAATTGCTTTTTGAGGGTTTCCGAGAGCTCGCTGTCGTATAGCTGCTGTTCTACGGCCTCAAAATCGTCAATGGGCTGGTTATTGTTTTTGTCCTTGGTATATTCAAAATATTCGACCTGAAGCTCCACATCGATTTGCTCCTCCAGAATGCTGAAATTCTCTGGCAGCGAATCGATCGCTTCCTGTATTTTTTTCAGGTTATTGTTTTCCTCCATATCTCACGGTATAAGCTACAAATATAAACTAAAGGCTATAACCGGCGGGCTTTTTGCCTTTTTTTAAAGTAATTCTAAAAACTAATTTATCTTTGCATCCTATTTTTATTTAATTCAAATTAGCACAAGGATAGATACGGGTGAGGCTTTCAGAAGTTAGAAATAATGAGTCAGTAATCATAACCAAGGTGCTGGGGCACGGGTCGTTCCGCAAGCGTATTACCGAGATGGGCTTTGTGAAAGGGAAGGAAGTGCGGGTGGTTAAAAACACGCCTTTCAAAGGACCGATTGAATTTCGGATTATGGACTACAGCATTACGCTGCGACGCTCGGAGGCTAATTTGATAGAGGTCGTGTCGGTGGATGATGTGATTGCTGAAAACCTGATTGGCTATGAGGGGGTTATCGATAAAGATGAACTCAAGCGCTCGGCCAATGAAAAGGGGAAAGTGATTAACGTTGCGCTGGTTGGTAATCCGAACTGCGGCAAAACAACCCTGTTTAATTATTTATCCGGGTCGAAGGAGCATGTGGGGAATTACAGCGGTGTGACTGTTGATGCCAAGCGGGCCACCTTCCGAAAGGATGGTTACCAGTTTAACCTGGTTGACTTGCCCGGCACCTATTCGCTGACAGCCTATTCTCCCGAAGAAATTTATGTTCGTAAGTATATCTGGAAGGAAACTCCCGATATTGTCATCAATGTGATTGACTCATCGAACCTGGAGCGCAACTTGTTTTTAACAACACAGCTCATCGATATGGATATTAAGGTGATATGTGCCTTGAATATGTACGATGAGCTAATTCGCAATAAAAGCTATTTCGACTACCAGAAGTTGGGCAAGTTAACGGGCATTCCGTTTATCCCGACAGTTAGTTCAAAGGGGAAGGGGGTTGACGATCTGTTGCGCAAAGCAATCGACGTTTATGAAGATCGTGATCCTATTGTTCGCCATATTCACATTAACTACGGCGAGGAGATTGAGAAATCAGTTCGGCGTATTCGCGGGAAGGTTCGTCAAAACCGACCGATCACCGATAAAATATCGTCTCGCTTTTTGTCCTTAAAACTGCTGGAAAAAGATAATGAAACACTGTTTAATCTATCGAAATATGCCAATTTCGATGAAATAAAGGCGGTTACAAAGGAAGAATGCACCCGCATCGAAAACCTGTATAACGAGGATAGCGAGACCATTATTACCGACGCAAAATATGGCTTTATTGCCGGTGCTCTGAAAGAAACGTTCACACATCGGATAAAAAAGCAAGCCAGTTCGTCGGAAAAAATAGACCGGTTCTTGACGCATCCTTTATTGGGAATGCCGATTTTCGTTTTGTTGATCCTGACGACCTTCTATGCCACTTTCACCCTGGGAGCATATCCCATGGCGTGGATCGAAAGCCTTGTGGGCTGGATTGGCGAATCGGTAAAAGGGGCAATGCCTGCGGGCATGCTTCGCGATTTACTCACCAATGGTATTATTGACGGAACAGGTAGTGTGTTGGTTTTTCTGCCCAATATATTGATTCTGTTCTTCTTTATTTCGTTGATGGAAGACTCGGGCTATATGGCGCGGGCAGCCTTCATTATGGACAAGGTGATGCACTTTTTTGGCCTGCACGGACGCTCGTTTATTCCCATGATCATGGGCTTCGGTTGCAACGTGCCGGCAATCATGGCTACGCGTACCCTGCGAAATCCCGGCGACCGTTTGCTGACCATGCTCATCATTCCGTTCATGTCGTGCAGTGCCCGTTTGCCGGTTTATGTGCTGTTTATATCGGCTTTTTTCCCGCAGTCGCCCACCTTGGTGCTTGGTGGGATTTACCTGGCCGGCATATTAATAGCTCTGTTGATGGCGCAGATCTTCAATAAAACGATTTTTAGAAACAAGGAAACGCCTTTTGTTCTGGAATTGCCGCCATACCGGATTCCTACACTTCGCAACATTTTGGTGCACATGTGGGATAAAAGTTACCAATATTTACGCAAGATTGCCGGAGTGATTCTGCTTGGAGTGGTCATTGTGTGGGCTCTGGGCTATTTCCCGCGCCATAACGAACAGACTGAGCAAATTGCGCGACAAATTGAGCAGCTCGCAAACAGCGACCATGGCGATAAGGAAACGCAAATTCAGCTGCTTCACACCGAACAGGAGTCGCTGCGCTTGCAAAATTCCTACCTCGGGCAGATTGGCCAGTTTATTCAACCGGTGATGAGCCCCCTGGGCTTCGATTGGAAAATGAGCATTGCCCTGGTGGCCGGATTGCCGGCAAAAGAGATTGTTGTAAGTACCTTAGGAGTGCTGTACCAAGTTGAGGATGACAGTTCGATGGGGCTGGCTGATAAGTTGAAGCTGGAAAAATACCCATCGGGTAAAATGAAGGGAAAGACAGTGATTACCGTGCCCGTAGCATTAGCTTTTCTTGTGTTTGTGTTGATTTATTTCCCTTGCATAGGTGTTATTGCTACAATCCGCAATGAGTCGGGCAAGACCTTCTGGGCCGTGTTCACGATGTTGTATACCACTTTACTGGCGTGGTTGCTGGCTTTTGCAACGTTGGTGGCCAGCTCGATGTTTTGGGGATGAACAATTGGAGACTTGCAGCGCTTTTATTTTAATAGGAATGCTTCAGGAAGTAATAACATATTGTATTCTGGCAGTCGCCGTTGGTTTGGCCTGCTTACGCTTTTACAGGCTTGTTGAAAGTTTGTGGCGGAGCCCTAAGCCGCAGAATAAGACAAGCGAAAGCGGGAACTGCTCGTCATGCAACGCTTCCTGCGGCCTGAAAAAGTCAGCAGGGGTGAAAATTCACCACCCCTCTGCTGTTAAATTTCACAAGCTACACTAGTTTCAGTTTCTGAATGGTGTCAGCGGGCTTTTCGGAACCAAATACGAAGCTTCCCGCAACCAGTACGTTTGCGCCTGCGTCCACTAATTTAGCGCCGGTTTGGTAGTTTACTCCGCCGTCAATCTCAATCAGACAGGATGGATTTTTTTGATCGATGAGTTGGCGCAGTTTCCGTACTTTCTCGTAGGTATTTTCAATAAAACTTTGACCACCAAAACCCGGATTAACCGACATGAGTAAGACCATATCGAGATCCTGGATAATATCTTCGAGCAGATGGACTGGTGTGTGTGGGTTCAGGCAGACGCTGGCTTTCATGCCGGCATTCTTGATGCGTCCAATTGTGCGGTGCAGGTGTGTACAGGCTTCGTAGTGCACTGTCAGGTAGCTGGCACCGGCTTTCTGAAAACTTTCAATGTATTGATCGGGGTTGACGATCATCAGGTGGACATCCAGGGGCTTGCTTGCCATTTTACTGACATGCTCAATTACCGGAATGCCGAACGAAATATTTGGAACAAAAACGCCATCCATCACATCGCAGTGAATGAAATCAGCCTCGCTGTTATTGAGCATTTCAATGTCGGAGCCAAGATTGGTAAAATCGGCCGAAAGTATTGAAGGAGCAATATAAATTTGTGACATAAATAAGATTTTGCCCCAAAAGTAATGATTCGATCAACAAAAGACGAGATACACCATGAAATAATGCGGTTTCCGAAGCACCAAACTGCTACTTTTCGATGACTGTAAGAGATAGTAGCTCAGTGGTTAATGGGGCGTTTATGCCGATCGAAACAAAATGTCAACGGGAAATCGCCAATTTTTTATTTTCCGAGATAGGCTTTCAGCAGCCTGTTCCGATAGTTGTTTTTCAGTTTCTTGATCGACTTTTCCTTAATTTGCCGAACACGTTCCCGGGTTAACTCAAAGAGTTGTCCGATTTCTTCCAACGTATGCTGCCGGTAACCGTTCAATCCAAAATAATGGCGCAATATTTCAGCTTCGCGCTCTCCAAGAGTCGAAAGTGTTCGTTCAATCTCTTTGCGCAATGAGTTTGTAATCAGTCCGTTGTCGGGGCTTGGCGATTCGTTGTTCAACATCACATCATAAAGGCTGTTGTCGTCTTCATCGCGCAGTGGGGCATCCATCGAGATGTGGTGGTTCGAAATCTTAATAGCTTCCTCCACGGTCTCCGGGGTAGTCTCCAGAATATGTGCGACTTCGTCCGGCGTAGGCTCCCGCTGGTATTCCTGTTCCAGTTGCGAAAAGGTTTTGTTGATTTTGTTGATGTTCCCAATTTTATTGAGCGGCAGGCGAACAATTCGCGCTTGTTCAGCTAAAGCTTGCAGAATGGATTGGCGAATCCACCAAACCGCATAGGAGATAAATTTAAAGCCACGGGTTTCGTCAAACCGTTGAGCTGCTTTAATTAAGCCCAGATTACCCTCGTTAATTAAGTCGGAAAGGCTTAGTCCTTGATTTTGGTATTGCTTGGAAACCGAGACCACAAACCGAAGGTTGGCTTTTATTAACTTTTCGAGTGCTTGTCGATCGCCCTTGCGAATGCGTTTGGCCAATTCAACCTCTTCTTCCGCATTCAGCAGATCAACCTTCCCAATCTCGTGGAGGTACTTGTCCAGCGAGAGCGTTTCTCTGTTTGTTACCTGTTTTGTAATCTTAAGCTGCCTCATGTTGGGTCTGAGTTATGTTAGTTAATAGCGAGTTGTGTTAGTTAAAACGTAAACCATATTTTCTCAATATTGTTTACAAGGCCGAATTTAATGATTCTAAGTTTTTAAAAGGAGAAAGTTTTCATTAATTTTAGGAACGAATGGTTTTGAGTGACGAAAGAGCACTTTGGCTATACGAACGAACATTTTGCAGGTTTAGTTTTTGCCGAATTTATCTCCGTTTCGACTGAATTTCGTCAAAAAAGATGCTTTTATTTTGGTATTATTCACTTATTAATATATAATTGCACAGGAATTTCATAACAACATCATCCAAGAATCTTAATCCTTTTTACAATACACACTTCTCCAGATATTTTTGGGTTGTAAAATAATTTTCAAAATATGTATGATATTATTGAATTAAGCAGAAAGTTACTTCCTGATTTAAAGGAAATAGCAAAGGGGCTTAAAATCAAAAAAGTAGAGTCCTATAAAAAGCAGGATCTCATTTATAAGATATTAGATACGCAAGCAATTTTGGCGTCTGAAAAGAAAACAGATGCTACAAAAGATAAATCATCCAGAACACAGATCGGCGGCGATAATATTGTTAAGCAGAAAAAGACCGGACCGGTTGCCGAAGAGCAAGAGGAAAGTGATGATAAGCCCAAGCGCCGACGTCGCACTGCGGTCGCCATTAAGGCAGCTTCAGCATTCGAATTTGCGAAAAAAAATAAGCTGAAAGAGACCGATCAAAAGGCCGACGAACCTCAGGTTGAGAAGAGCGAAGCTCCCGCGGAGCCTGTTCGTAAGCCTGAATTGAAGCTCGAGAAAAGGACTCCCGAAGCAAAGGCTGAAAAGCCGGGCGATACGCCGTCTCCCGCTCCGACACAGGCTCCGGAAGCACCTCAGGCCGAAGCACGAAAAGAGGCACCACGGGAGATCCAGAAAGATTTCCGCCAGAAAAATAAAAAGTGGGATAATCAGCAAGGGCAAAACAGACAAAAGCAAACGCACAACCAGCAACAAAACGAAAAACCTTATGAGTTTGAGGGGATTATTACCAACTCGGGGGTTTTGGAAATTATGCCTGACGGATACGGCTTTTTGCGCTCCAGTGATTATAATTACCTGAACTCGCCCGATGACATCTACGTTTCGCAATCGCAAATCAAGCTTTTCGGGTTAAAAACAGGCGACAGCATTACCGGAACGATTCGTCCGCCCAAAGAGGGCGAAAAGTATTTCCCGCTGATTAAAGTGATTTCAATTAACGGCCGCACGCCTGATTATATTCGCGATCGCGTGCCTTTCGATCATTTAACGCCGCTTTTCCCCAATAAGAAATTTAATCTCACCGGAAATGGTCACGACAATATCTCGACCCGTGTGGTGGATCTGTTTTCGCCCATTGGTAAGGGACAGCGTGGTTTGATTGTAGCTCAGCCCAAGACAGGTAAAACCATGTTGCTGAAGGAAATTGCCAATGCCATAGCAGCTAATCATCCTGAAGTTTATATGATCGTATTGTTGATCGATGAACGTCCGGAAGAGGTGACCGATATGGCACGCAGTGTAAATGCTGAAGTGATTTCGTCAACCTTTGATGAACCGGCAGACCGCCACGTTCGCGTAGCAGGTATGGTGCTCGAAAAGGCGAAACGCTTGGTTGAGTGTGGTCACGATGTGGTGATTCTGCTCGACTCCATCACCCGTCTGGCCCGTGCCTATAACACCGTAGCGCCGGCATCGGGTAAAGTGCTTTCGGGTGGGGTTGATGCCAATGCCTTACACAAGCCCAAGCGTTTCTTTGGTGCTGCCCGTAACATTGAAGAAGGTGGTTCATTAACCATTTTAGCTACAGCCTTGACGGAGACCGGATCGAAAATGGACGATGTGATCTTCGAAGAATTTAAGGGTACCGGTAATATGGAATTGCAGTTGGATCGGAAATTGTCGAACAAACGGATTTTCCCGGCTGTGGATATTGTTTCGTCAAGTACACGTCGTGAAGATCTGTTGATGCCGAAGCCAATTATGGATAAAATTTGGATTCTGCGGAACTACCTGGCGGATATGAATTCGCTGGAAGCCATGGAGTTCATCAAAACCCGCATTATGCGAGCTGGCTCAATTGAAGAGTTTTTGATCTCGATGAACGAGTAAGCACAAATGGCATACGATATATGAAAAAGAGGCTGTCTTGCGAAAGGCAGCCTCTTTGCGTATGTCTGTTTTTTGCGCAGCGTACTTCGTGTTGCGCGCATTAAATTGCTTTTGTAAGCTCTTGCAGAAACGCTTTCTCTTCGTTGTTTAAGGCGGGGGCAAGTTCTTCGAAGCAGGCTTTGTGGTAGTTGTTTAACCAGTCGATTTCGTCCGGGCTTAGCAATTCTTTTGCAATCAGCCGTGTGTCAATAGGGCAGAGGGTTAAGGTCTCGAATTGCAGGAAATGCCCGTATTCATTGGTTTGCCATTCTTTACAAACAATAACATTTTCGGTGCGGATACCGTATTGTCCTTCGCGGTAAAAGGCCGGTTCGTCCGACAGAACCATCCCCGGTTCAATTACCCGGTTGTTATATTCCTGACGAATACTCATGGGGCCTTCGTGCACATTCAGGAAAAATCCGATGCCGTGGCCGGTTCCGTGACCGTAATTCCGACCTGTTTTCCACATGGCCTGTCGTGCTGCCAGATCCAGGTTGCAGCCAGCCGTGTTGGCCGGGAATTTTAAATCTGCCAGCCCAATGGTGCCCTTCAGGGCCAGCGTGAAATCTTCTTTGGCCAGTTGGCTTGGTTCGCTTAGGCTAACTGTTCGGGTAATGTCGGTTGTCCCTTCAAGGTATTGACCGCCGCTGTCCATCAGCAGAATGCCTTCGGCGTGGATTGCCGCTGCGGTTTCGGGGCTGACGGAGCGGTGTACAACAGCCCCGTTTTCGTTGTAGCCGACAATGGAATGAAAGCTCGGGCCCATGAAATTTTCCTGTTGTGCACGAAATTCGTTTAGCTTGAGCAGCACGTCGTATTCACTGATGGCTGTTTTGCCAACATTGGCGTACAGCCAGTGGAGGAATTTCACCATAGCCACGCCATCCTTGCGCATGGCTTTGCGGAACATGCTAATTTCGTGATCCGATTTTATGGCTTTCAGGCAGGTGGCTGCTGAAAGCTGAAAGTTGATTTGAGCCTCCGGAGCAATGGCATCAATCAGTGCCTGGTTGGTGCGATCCGGATCGATTAACAGGCTGTTAATGTTTTTTAAGTCGTCGTAAACGGCCTGGTAGGCTTTGATGGTGATTCCTTCGGACGTTAATTTCGTATTGAGCGTGCTCGCAATTTTTTCGGGATTCAGGTAAAGATGAATGTGCTTGTGGGTGATCAGCGCAAACGATACAAAAACGGGATTGAAGGAGATGTCGTTTCCTCGCAGGTTGAAGGTCCAGGCGATTTCGTCGAGCGCGGTAAGCAAACAGGCCTCACAGTAGGCTGTGCTCATCACTGCGCGGATGGCCTCAATTTTTTCCAGTCGGCTTTGCCCGGTGTATTTGGTGTCGTGCTCAAACACCGGATCGGCCGGAAGCTGAGGGCGCTCGGTCCAAATGGCCTCCATCAGGTCGCCGCAATCGCTTAGTTGCAGTTGCTCCGAAGCCAGATCTTTTTGCATGTCCTGGTATTGAGCCGTCGACATACAGCTTGCATCAGTGCCGATAATGGCCTTGTTCGGAAGAAGATCACCAAGCCATTTCGCCGGGCTGGGCGTACCTTCGACACGTAGTTTCATCAGGTTGATGCCGGTGTCTTTTAGTTGGTCCGCAGCCTGCAAAAAGTAGCGAGAGTCGGTCCACAAGGCGGCATGCTTTTGTGTGACAGCCATAAAACCCATGGAGCCGTTGAAGCCGCTAATGAAGTTGCGAATCTGCCAGTAGTCGGGCAGATATTCGCTCTGGTGCGGGTCGGTGCCGGATAAGTACCAGCCATCGATGCCGGATTTTTCCATTTCAGCCCTTAGCTTGCTGATTCGTTCTTTAATCCTGTTTTTCATTGTTATTTATATTTTTTTGTTGACAGACTCTTTCAATCGGTTGATCGTCATTTTGATCGACTCAAATGGAATTTCGTCTAAATCAATTTCGTTTAAATGGTAAAATTCAATAGCCGAGATGTCGTCCTGAGGCTGCAGTCTGTCCGGATTTTTCAATTTAATTTTGAAAGTTGCATCCAGGGTGTGCACGACCAGTCCTGAAAATTCGTATTGATTGGGGAAGCTGCCGATGTACTCCATTTGGGCAATTTCGGCTCCCAGTTCTTCGTGTAGTTCGCGGGCGATGGCCTCTTCAGCACTTTCGTTCCACTCTACAAATCCACCGGGAAGGTCCAGTTTGCCCAAGTGTGGGTTGATGGCCCTGCGCGTTAACATCAGGCGACCTTGCTCATCAAATATCAAGGCGCTTGCGGCCGACGAAGCGTTGAAAAAGTAGCTGAATGAACAGTCGTTGCAGGTTTTGGAGCGGTCTCCGGATTGCACGAAATCGGCGGATCCGCAGCGAGGACAGTAGTTGAAAACACTTGTCGGATGTGTATTTGAATTCATGGGTTAAAATTCGCTGATGATGTGTTGTTTGTTTGGGGTATCAAATTTACCGCTGTAATTGATAAAAGCCAAAGGATTATCCTTCGACTTTTGGATCGTCGGTGCCAAACGGGTAGATTCCTATCTGTAGTTCGGTCGTACGGATGTTAGTCGATGAATTTCATCACCCGAAGCCATTGTGTAAAGGTTTCAGGCCATTGAGCGGTTGGCAGATCCAGCTTTTTCATGCCAAAACCATGGCCGCCTTTGGCGTAGATGTGCAGTTCGGCCGGAATGTCAAATTGCTTTAACGCCCGGTAAAAGCGAATGGAATTTTCGGGTACAACGGCGTGATCATCGTCGGCCAGAACGAAGAAAGTTGGTGGTGTATTTTTGGTCACCTGCAGTTCGTTGCAAAACCGCGATACCTGCTTCCAGTCGTTGGTTTTTCCGATCAGGTTGACGCGCGATCCGACATGGGTGATCTGTTCGTCGAAGCTGATAACCGGATAGAGCAAGAGCATAAAGTCGGGGCGGCTGCTTAATTGTTGCAACGGATCGGTAGCATCGGGATCTCCTTCGGTAAAATGGGTTCCGGCTGTTGATGCCAGGTGCCCACCGGCCGATGCTCCGGCAATACCGATTTTGTTGGGTGCTATTTTCCACTCGGCCGCTTTTGAGCGAACATAGCGCATAGCTTGCAAGGCGTCGGTCAGCGGAACTTCGGAATTGCCATAAGGAAGCCGGTATTTTAAAACAATGGCTGCAATGCCCCGGGCTTTCAGGTATTCCGCAATTTGAAAGCCCTCGTGATCGATGGCTTCCACCCAATAGCCACCTCCCGGACAAATAACAACGGCAGCCCCTGTGTTTTTGCTTTCCTCGGGCAGGAAAACAAACAGCTCTGCCTCCGAGACGTTGGAGTACCGGTAGGTGCCGTTTTGCTGGTAATATTGCTCATCGCCCGGAACGGTGGTGCTGTTGGGAGCGCCCTCGGGCCAAAGTTTGAGTTGAAAATCCTGAGCCTGGCCCGACATGATTAGAAGGAGAAAAAGGCCGAGAAATGTTAGTTGTTTCATTTGTTGTGTCTTTAAAGTTATAATGAGTAGTTTTTGAATACGCGTAAAGTTAACAATAAAGTCGGAGGAGGCGGCAATTTGTTAAAAATTTCAGTAAAAAGAAGGAAGGACTTTCCGCAGAGACCATTTGTGTTATTTTTGCAGTATGTTTTTGGCATTATTTATCAAAGGAATTATAATCGGATTGGCAGTCTCGGTACCGTTAGGACCTATCGGGATATTAATTATACAACGTACCGTAAATAAGGATCGCACAAGTGGGTTCTTGTCCGGGATGGGAGCGTCGGTGTCGGATGCGATCTATGCAGTAATTGCAGGCTTTAGTTTAACCTATATTATCGATTTTATTCGTTTGCATCAGCTTGTCTTTCAGATTGTAGGTGCTTTGATGGTGCTTTTGTTGGGCATTCATATTTTCTTTAAAAATCCGGTAGCTGATTTGCGGAAATACAGGCGGAAGGGGAGTTCCTATTTTCAGGATTTTGTATCCACCTTTTTGATCACCTTTCCCAACCCGATGGTGGTGTTTATTTTTTTGGCCGTTTTTGCCAGCTCAGGAATTGTTTTTCAGATGGATGCCCCTTCACAGGCCATATTGATGGTTGGTGGCGTATTTTTGGGAGCCAACAGCTGGTGGCTGCTGTTAACCGGCCTGGTAAGTTTGTTTCGTCACAAGTTTAACCTTCGGGTATTGTGGTGGTTTAATAAAATTGCCGGTGTTGTTATTGTACTGCTGGTGGTGATTTCGTTTGTACTTGCTTTGGTTGAGCGCTTCAAAATTTAGAAAAACTCCTGAAGTTTGTCGGTAAAGAATTTTGGAGCCCGGCAGGGTTTTCCGGTTTTTTCATCGAAAAAGGCCAAAACTGTTTCTCCTTCGTTGATTAATTCACCCGCGGCATTGTAGATCTCGGTTCGGATCGGGAATTTTACCTGGGGGATTTTTTCGATGATTGTCCGAATTGTCAGCAGGTCGTCATAATAGGCCGATTTGAGGTAGTTTACCCGCAGGTTGGAGGCCGGCAGCATGATGCCCGACTCTTCCATGGCTTTGTATGAAATGCCCAGGCTTCGGATTAATTCGGTGCGGCCAATTTCGTAGTAGCGGGGATAGTTGCCGTAGTATACAACGCCCATTTTGTCAGTATCTTCGTAATATACTCGCAATTGTGTGTCGTGTGTCAGCATAGGTTTTATTTAAAGGGTGAATCGGGTTCTTTAGCCATGTGTTTAAAGGTTAGCCGGTCGAGCAATGTTGGTGCAAATTTTCCTAAAAATACCGTCAGCTTACCTTCCAGAAAGGTTAACACAAGTTGGCGTTTTCGTTTTTCAATGGCTTTAATAATGTGTTGTGCACATTCTTCGGCCGACATCATTTTTTCTTCGTTGCGTGGTGTTTCGCCTTGGTTGGAGCCATGGGCTGTTAAGGCCGATTTGCGCACCTCTGACGAGGTAAAGCCGGGGGCAGCAACTAACACGTGAAGGCCGTTTTTCAGATTTTCGATCCGCAGGGTGTCCAAAAATCCGCGGATGGCAAACTTCGAGGCAGCATAGCCGGTTCGTCCCGGCAAGCCTACAAAGCCGGCTATGGAGATGATCCCAACCAATGAACCTTTTGCTTTTAAAAGATGCGGAAGTGCATATTTCGAACAATACACCGTTCCCCAAAAGTTTACATCCATCAGCTTTTGAAGTACCGACAACTCGACATCTTCGAAATTAGCCCGCATCGAGATTCCTGCATTATTAATCAAGACATCGATTCGGCCGAAACAGGCAAGTGCATGTTCCATCAGTTCGCGGCAATCATCCTCCTTACTTACGTCTGTTTGCTTAATGGCTACATCGGTTGTAAGCCGGGCTTCCAGCTCCTGAAGAAGTTCAATACGGCGAGCAGCCAGCACCAGCTTTGCTCCTTTTTTCGCAAATTCAAAGGCTAACGCTTTTCCGATTCCTGACGAAGCGCCTGTAATAACGACAACTTTATTTTTCATTGTTTTGTAGAAAGAATGCACAAATGTAGAATTTTTTGAGATCAGAACGAAAACAGCATTTAACAAAGCGATGTTAATAACTACGAACTGATTTTACTCAAAAAAAAGAATCAAAAATTTGCAGGAAAAAGATCAGTTCTTACCTTTGCAGCGCCTTTAACAAAAAGGGCAACACTACAGAGGATGACTCAGTAGCTCAGCTGGTAGAGCACATCCCTTTTAAGGATGGGGTCCTGGGTTCGAACCCCAGCTGAGTCACACCGAAAAACGATAAAGCCTTGCAAGTGAGTAACTTGTAAGGCTTTTGTTTTTTAGTGGTGTCAAATCTGGTGTTAATATCTTTTTGAGTGGTATTACATTTCTTTAGGTTTCCCGAACTTCTTTAATTCTCTGTATAAAAATGCATACCTCTCTTCTCCTAATTGAGTTAAACGGAGAACAGCATCCTTGTCTTGATATAATTCGTTTTTTGTGAATTCAACTATCTCCATTGCTTTTTGGCAGAGATAACGATATACTTTATCATCTCCCCACAGAGGAACTGTGAAATTATACTCTTGTTGGAGATTGAATATTAGAGTCCCCATTGTATAGGTTCTGTCTGGCGTTTTCTGGGAAGAAGCTAATTGAGCTTTCTTCTCCGCAGCAAGTCGTTTTCTTTCCTCTGCTTTTGCCATCCTTTCGGCTTGGAGTCTGTTTCGTTCTGTAATCCTTGCTTCTTTCTCAGCAAGAGCTTTTTCTTTCATAGCTCTTCTCTTAAGGAAGTCAGAAGCACGAATTATAGCATTTACTTTGTCGATAATGTCGTTGTAGGCATCCTCTTCTTGATTTCGTTCTATGTATACACTCATTTCGTGATTGTTGATTTGTGAGTATTCATAGAGGTTCATGGAGGATAGGATTGCTATATTTTCATTTAAATAGCACTTTGCGTGAAGGTTTTGGACATCGATCAAATTGACATGTTTGAATTCTTCGAGCCATTTTTTTTCTGAGAAATTTAGTTGATTCGTCCGGAACACAAAATTGACTTCAGAACAACGTTTAAATGCATCTTCCAAACTAACTCTAATCAATTTGTTTATTTTCAGATAGGGAGAAACGATAGTGAGCTTCTCTTTGGCTTCTTTAACTAACTTCTCTAAATGGTACGAAGTTTCGGTAGTACTTAAAACTTTCATTTTTTTTATGGGGTGTGATACAGGCTAGCGAATATAATGTTTTTCTTTCTCCAATCTTAAACAAAGTTTTTCCAATTCGAAACCGCCAAGCCCTGCGGGTTTGAAAAAGACTACGGCATAAAGCCGCTACGCTTTTTATTCCGTTTCCTTTTTCAAAGCAGTTCCGAATTAGAAATTTGGTGTTTACGATTAGAAGAAAGCTGAAATGTGTTCATTTTATACTGTTAAAAATATTTTTATTGTATACATTTGTTATTTAGCACAATCTCCAGACGAAGACAAAAAGAGTTACTAAAAAATAAAAACAAACTAACCAATGCAGAGCCCTAAAATTACTTTTTCAGAAGAAAATATACAAAAGCTTTTCGGTCATGAAGCAGCAGAAGATGAGAGCTTTGAAAGGCTACAGTCTTATTATATTAAGAACAAGACTCACGATAAAGTAGTGGCTGATTTGCCGCTTCGCGTTTTGGTTGGGCATAAAGGGATTGGAAAATCGGCACTATTTAAGATAGCGATGTCTGAGGAAGAAGAAAATGGTCGATTGCCGATTTTAATCAAACCTGATGATATTGCAGATCTTGCACATGATTCGAGTGATTTTCATTTAATTATCCGAGAATGGAAACATGGATTAATAAATATTATTGCCAATAAAGTATTGCAGTGTTTTGGGAAAAACGGCGAAGAAAGTAAATTCAAAAAAATTGTTGGCTATGGTGGACAATTGATGAGTCTGCTTACAGAATCCGCACAAAAGCTTGTGGGTGAAGTTGATTTAGATCCTGCTAGAAAGAAATTAATAGGAGCCTTTTTGTCTTCTCGGAAGATTATTATCTATATCGATGATCTGGATAGAGGTTGGCAGAGTAAGAAAGCGGACATTACAAGAATTTCTGCTTTGCTAAATGCAGTTAGGGATATTAGTAATGAGAATGCAGGAATACAATTCAGGATTTCACTGAGATCTGATGTTTATTTTCTTGTCAGAACTTCAGATGAATCAACAGATAAAATAGAAGGATCAGTGATTTGGCATAGTTGGACTAATCATGAAATTTTATTACTTCTCATAAAGCGAATAGAATCATTCTTCGGAAGAGATTGTGACATTGAGCGATTAAAAAACCTTAGACAACAGCAATTATCTTTTTATTTGGACACAGTCTTTGAGAAGAGGTTTTCCGATGTTGGTAAATGGTCAAATGCTGCGATGTATAGGATATTGATGTCATTGATTAGAAAGCGACCTCGAGATTTAGTGAAGTTGTGCACTTTAGCAGCAAGACATGCATATGATAACAACAATAATTTGATTACTACGGATGACTTGAAAGCCATTTTTGAAGATTATTCACATGGGCGAATTCAAGATACTGTGAATGAATTCAAGTCAGAACTTCCACAAATTGAGCGTTTGTTATTGAATATGAAGCCGTCGAGTAAGGAGCAAAGAGAAGGGCTTGGATATATGTATGATACGAGTCGTTTAAAGCAAAAATTGAGGAATATTTCAACAAGAGGTCAATTTGTCTTTCAAAATGGAAAACAAGCTTCCGAAACAGAATTGATTCAATTCCTGTATAAAGTGAATTTTATTACAGCGAGGAAGAGGTTGGATAGTGGGGAGATAGATCGAAAATATTTCGAAGAGAATAGGTTGCTAACTAGTCAGGTCGTGAATTTTGGTTACGATTGGGAAATCCACCCAGCGTTTAGGTGGGCGTTACTGCCAGAGAGTGCTCAGGAGCTTTTTAAGCAGATTGATCTTAGCGCTGATTAGGATATTAATTTCCCAAATATATTGTTTGTGGAATTTTGTTACGTATGCTATGTCATTAAGTCTATGAATGTGAGGAATGTTGCTCTTTTTGAGCAGTCGAAACTGGATAAAGAAGCTGCTTGGTTGTTAGGATTTATATTTTCAGATTCCACAATTGGTGAGCACCAAGGAAGAACAGTAATTCGTCTTTATAACAAAAATAAAGAGTTGCTGGATAACATAGTCGAATATTTTGGGCTACCTAATAAGGTTACTAAACAGGTGAACCAGACAACAACAGTTTATTTTATTCGGTTTGGTAATCAAGATATTGTCAGTTCAATTCAAGCTTACGGTTTTCAGAAAGACAAGACTAATCTTTGTGTGCCTGATCTGGATGATGAGTGTAGAAAGGCTTTCACTCTTGGATTTATGCAGGGGAAAGGGAGTTTTTTTAGGGAGGAAGCGGGTAATTATGGCTTTAAAATCATCTACCGGAGTGAATCTTTTATTAAGGAGGTTGCAGAGCTGATTTCTTTCTACTGTGGTGTTAAAGTTGCTAGACCGCACTGCTGTTTGATTAAAAACTATTATAGCTGCCAGATAAAATACGTTAACTCGGATTGTGACCGAGTTAAGGAATTTCTTTATTCTGATTATTTGCTATTTAATGATCTCAAAGCAGTAGATCAAAATACAGAGTAAAATCGACTTCATTGCTTTCAAATAAGTTTCTTGAAAGAATGGTATTCTTTGAAATGTCCAACCTCTCAAGCACTTTCAAATAGTTGTATTTCGTTCGTCGACTAATTAGCTTCAATTGTACCATCTCATCGAGTGAGTGGTGTTGAAGGTTAAAAAGTATCTGGTTTGCCAGAGTTTCGTTAATCCGCTTTTTGTGTTGCTTCGGGTCTTCAATCGAAGCGTTGAGCCGATCAACCTCTCGGTTGTAAAGAATTACTTTTTGAATGTTGTCTTCGTATTTGTCAAGCTTCTTGAGTTGGAATTCTTCCATGAAAGACATGAAGACTTTAAACATCTCGTGAAGGAGTTCACGAGAGAACAAAGCATTGACCGGAATAACCGGATTATAGCCCGTTTTAAAGTAGATGTTCTCAATAGTTGAATTGCCTTTTACGTCTTCTTCGGTTATGGTAAGCCTAAAGGAGTTGCGCTTGTTGAGAATTCCTTCGTATTGAAAGAAGGCATCCTTTTTCTCTCTGGGAAGACTGATAAAAGCAGTCATATAGATTTGCTTCTCTTTTTCGGTAAGTTGTTTTCCTTTTTGAGCCTTCTCTATTTCCCGTTCACATTTAGATTTGATCTTCTTTACGGCTTTGTATTCCTTGTGCAGAGCTTTCAAGAAAGGGCATTTATTCGCAAACAAATGCTTTTTAAAGAGATAACTCATGTAGGATTTGCGAAACGTTATTTCGTATCTAAGAATCCGGTCAGCGAAGCTCTGAAGACCTTCTTTGAGAACATTACCGTCTTTGTCCAATTCATCATTAACCGGAAAGATAGTTTCCTTCTTTTCCCGATTAACCCTCAGGTGTTTGCTTTTGTCTCCATTTTTGCCTTTATACTCTGAGCCTTTGTGATAAATCTTTGCTCCGTAACGTTCGGTAGAAAGGAAAATGGAAGTACTCCAATCGGCTTTGTAATTCGAGTTTTCACGGATATAGCTTTTCTTAATCCGCTTTTGAAATTCGAGGTATTGCAAAGCATCCTCTTTTGAGTTGAAAATTTGATTGTAGGCAATGTCAATCCGGTTTATCTCGATATCCTTTTTGTCTATCTCGATTCCGTCAAACCAATCCAAAAGGAACTCATTGAGAAAACGAGTCAGCCAGTCGAATGTATTCGACAAATGAAATTCCATTGTCCGAAGCAGATCAATCGGGAAGTTGTGATACTTCTCATTCGGATGGGGGATAAACTGTTTGAGATTCGTTCCGAATAGGTATTTGGGAACAGAGAAGTTGAACTCAACAAAGTCCTGTTTCATATCAACCCGATAACTCAGGTCGTAGTGAGATTTTGTCCGCACTTTGTTTTTATAAAGTGTCCAGACTTTTCCGGTATCGGAATATTCAATCTCAGAAAGACGCAGATAGCTGTCTTTGTCAATAACCTCTCCGGTTTCGGAATCAACGAGGTCGTCTTTGTGTGGGTTTGAGCGTTCGTAAAAGTTGGTTCCCTCTCCGGTTTTCCGAAGTCGTTGAATGATTTCGGGGTATTGGCTCAGGCTGTGAAAGCGCAAAACAATAGAGTCTATCATAGCGAGCCGGAATTAAGAAGGTTAGAAACTAGCGTTGTGAAAATTTTGCACAGGTTCAGCGTTGTTAATAGACTAGCTGAACCCAACCCGAAGGGCAACAAAAAAAGGCAAGCTACTATCATAGCTTACCTCCTTCCAGAGCCTTTAATACTTCGGCTTTGTTGAATAATACTTTGTTACCCAATTTGGCAAAAGGGAGAATCCCTTTGCATTGGTAATGGTACAGGGTAGTCATAGAGCAACCAATAAATTTGGCAGTCTCTTTTCTAGACCAATACTCGTTTTTCTTTTCTTTTTTAGGTTCGGAGAATCCAAAAGCAATGATTTCTCCTTTTACTACTTCTTTTAATAATTTTTCGAGTTCGCTTTTGAACTCATCCGACATGTTTAATTCGACTTTCATTTTTCAGTGTTTTAAATTTTACACTGCGAAAATGAAGGCGGATTAGAGCGTGGGTAGGGGTTTGGGTATACCCAGAAATTACACCGGATTGAATGAGTCTAAATCATTTTGAACTGTTTTGATGTCATTTTCAACGAGTTCTATCCCTTTGTGAAATTGTATCAATTCAAATTGTTTTAATACTGTTGTCAGGTCTTTGAGTAGTTCCTGAGTTGCTTTGCCTGTTTTTTCTGTTGATCGTTTTAGGGGAGTACCTAATGTTTTTCGAATGGTGTCGACATTGTGACCACTAAGGAAATTGATAAACTCAGCATCTCTTTTGGCCGTTCCTGATTTTCGTGGGAATGCTGTTGCTTTTTGCATATAATAAAATGCGAGGGCTGATTGACGGGCAGTGCCAGGCGCAGAAATAGACTTAGCAGCATTTTGTTTTTGAACAAACTTGATGTATTCAAGTGCGTATTCTAGTTGAGGAATGTCATATGGTACTGAAACACCGTATTTCACGCCTAAAGATACTCCTCGTCTTTGTCTTACTCTAGGAGTCGGAGGAGTGCCGGCACGAATAGATAATATCCATTTTTCAAGGCTGAGCTTTACTTCATTTTCAAAATTAAATTCTCGTCCTTCTTCAGTTGCTCTATTTCTTAGCAAATCAATCTCTTCTTCGTATTCGTATATCAGTTTGGGTTTTTCCATTATTCAAAGGCTTTAGTCATTTGTGTTCGTTTATGGTCATCTACAATTTTAAAATAGCGTTGGAAACTCTTATATGAGTTGTGAGTGGTTATGTCCATTATGACCTCGGTAGACATTCCCCTCATCATAGCATTCGTGATAAATGTTTTTCGGGCGACATGGGAGGTTAAAACCTCATATTTGGGTACGATCTTTTCAATTCGTTCCGTGCCTCTGTAATGAATGATTTGAACGGGATCTTTGATCTCTGCGAGTTGACCAAGTTCTTTTAAATATTCATTCATTTTTTGGTTGCTTATGGCGTTGAATAGATTGTAAGTCTCGGTTGATTTGTGCTTCTCGTAAATGGCACGAGAGTACTTGTTTAAAGGGATGATAGTTTTACCTCTGGTTTTTAGGGTTTGAATCTGTATTGTGTCGTTACTTATATTGTCTTGCTTGAGGTTAAGGATATCAGAAAAACGAAGTCCGGTAAAGCAACCAAAGCAAAATATATCCCGAACTCGGTCAAGCTTTGGACTCTCGATTTCCAAAGCGAAAAGTTTCATCAACTCATCCCAAGTAAGGAAGTAAATCTCTCCATCGTTTTGTTTGGCTTTGAACTTCTGAAACTCAAGGTTAGTGTTATAGCCTTTTTCAGTAGCCCAATTGAGGAAGACTTTTAGGTTTTTATAGTGCTTTGCAACTGTGTTGTTTGTTTGCTTTTTATCGTTGATGAGGAAGTCTTTGAAACGTTCGTCAAAGTTGAGGTCAACGGTATCGAACGAGATTCGAAACTTCTTTTCTTCTTGGAACTCTTTTAGTCTGGACAAGGTTGTTTTGATCTTTCGAATGGTGGCTTGTGCTCGTTCGTTAACGGAAGCTTCGAGAAATTCATCATACTTTTCAAGAAGATCGGCTTCGTCGCCGATGTTAAAGCGGTTGTTAAGCTCATCTTTGAGAAGTTCAATCGTGATTCGTTTACCGAGAATCTTAAGTTCGTTGTATTTGTCCTCTAAGAAATTTGCAGTCGTCTTGAGGAATTGGTTTAGTGATACCGCATTCGAGTAGTTAGGCTTTGCACGCTGTTTCTCTTTATCCCAATATTTAGGTTCAATCCGTTTTCCGGTGTAGTACCTTAATCGGTTTCCATCGAAGTTGTAAACGAGGAAAATTTGAGTCTTTGCTTTATCGTCAGCGTAGCTCTTTAGGTTAAATTTGATCAGTTCTTTGTTGTACTTTTTCATATACCATTTAGGATTGAGGTGTCAAATATGGTGTCAAATATGGTGTCAAATTTTGTTTAATCAATTTAAATCGGCTTAAACTTATTGACAACTCAAATCTATGGAATGGCTTATGAATAAAGGGAAGGAGTGTTAAGCGAGTTTTAAACAGTTCTAAATGATTTATATTAAATAAGTTCCAGCTGAGTCACTAAAAGCCTTGCAGATCGATGATTTGTGGGGCTTTTTTATTTTGTATCATAGCTGCTACGCGTCTCAAATCGGCGACCAGAGACAGCCCGCTTGCCTGTTACCTTCGGCGGATTTGCATTTTTAACGGTAAAAAAATGCAGCTGCCTTAAAATTGAGAAGCATGCAAATTTTTTAACGAGGTTGATATCAAAAGCATAGGGTCGAGGGTGGTCTTTTTTTGAAAAATAATAGGCACGCACTCTTGTAATCTTGAAAGAAAAAACTACTTTTGCAACGCCTTTAACAAAAAGGGCTACACATACAGAGGATGACTCAGTAGCTCAGCTGGTAGAGCACATCCCTTTTAAGGATGGGGTCCTGGGTTCGAACCCCAGCTGAGTCACCAAAAAGAAAGTCAAAAAGACTTGAAAGCGCTTAAATCATTGATTTAGGCGCTTTTTTATTTTGCGGTAGATCTTAAGACAGGCACCAAATCGCAAAATAAACGAGACTATATCCCTACCTGTTCTGGATCATTCCGAAAAGTTGTGGAGCTTCATTTTTTAGGCATAAATTTTAGAGATTCGATACAGGAAGAAAGCGGTATCATTTACCCCTCTCAAACACGCCCTGAAA